>JAHEXI010000011.1 GCA_023252195.1 Pseudonocardiales bacterium | reverse complement strand
AAACCACAGGAGCGCGGACTCTCAACTGGCCGCCAGCCGGAAGCCACAACTTGGCCACTGACAACAACTGGGGCCAACATTCGTGACGACCGGTGGGGCCAGATCACTTGACGAGACTCACGAGCATGTCGAAAAGACCATTGCCGCTCACCACGGCTGCTTACGCCAGCACGACGACATCCCACCCGAAGTGCCCCTCGCGCAGGGCAGTGCCACCCAGCTTGCCGAAGCGGCTCAGGCTGCGCAGCACCAGCGCACGGAGAACTCCACCTTGGTCACCCGCACCAAGGCCCGCTACCAGGCCGTCCAGACCTTGAAAGCCGACGGCAAGGGCATCAAGACCATCATGCGGGAGCTGCGGTTGGCCAAGGAGACCGTCCGTCGCTTCTCTCGGGCCGGTAGCGTCGAGGCGCTGCTGGCCACGCCACGCGCGGGCCGGCCCAGTGTGCTGGATGCGTATAAGCCTTATCTGCACGAGCGCTGGAATGCCGGGATCACCAACGCCTCCACGCTCTACCGGGAAATCGCCGAGCAGGGCTACCCAGGCAGCCGGGGTACCGTCGCCGCCTACCTCGCGCCCTTCCGCGCGCTCGGCGCTGCCCCACCGCCCACGCCGACGGTGCCCAAGGTCCGCCAGATCACCTCCTGGATGCTGCGCCGCCCCGAGGACCTCGATGCCGACGAACAACTCCAGCTCAAGCAGGTACTGGCTTCCTGTCCACACCTAGAGGCCACCGCCACCCACGTCGGCACCTTCGCCGAGATGCTCACCGGCCGCCACGGTGAAAGCCTGGACTCCTGGATGGCCGCCGTCGACGCAGATGACCGCCCCACCTGCACCGCTTCGTCACCGGGCTACGGCGTGACTACCAGGCAGTCCGTAACTTTTAAAATGATCAAAAGACAGATGTATGGCCGCGCCAACTTCGACCTACTCCGCAAGCGCGTCCTGCTCGCTGCGTGACGAACCGGGCCAACTCGATCACGGAAAGTGGGCCAGATCCAGTTTTGGGCTGCCGTTGACATGTGGCGTGGTCGTATTCGTTGATCAAGCCGCCCGGGACGGGGGGTCGGCGGGTGATCCGTTTGTCGTGGCGGTTGTCCGTTGCCATCGAAGATGAGCCATCTGTTACCAATCCGAGCCATGCAGCTCAGCTGGCAGTTGCAGGGGCTGAACAGCGGACTTTGAGTTGTCACCGAAGTTGAGCCACCGCTGGTCGATGCCATCCCAGCTGGTCGGCTGGCCGTTGCGCGCGGTGGTGGCGATCGGACTTCAGGGACCGTGACCTCGTGGTCTCCGTGCTTGGCAGCGCGTGTCATCCGCCCATTTCCTCAGTTCATGCCGACGGACCGGTTAAGTTGGGGCAATGCGTGGTGGGGTCGGGGATTGGTGGGGGCATTGGCGCTGGGCCATCGCGGTGGGTGCAGTTTTGGTGGTGGTGGGGCCGCTGACGGCGTGCTCGGGGGTCGACCTCCCCGCCGGCGCCGCGAGCAACGCCGCACCGGGAGCACCGTGTGGTGGCGGTGCGGTGGCGTCATATGCGCGTGCCGAGCTGTTTTTGGGCAAGTCGATTCCCGGCGGTGGCACGGTCACCGACACCGCCTTCGCCCAGTTCCTCGATCAGGAGGTCACTCCCCGGTTTCCGGCTGGATTCACGGTGGTGCCCGCGATGGGTCAGTACCGGGAAACCAACGGGGTGATCGACCATGAAGCCAGCGATGTGTTGATCTTGTTTTACCCGCGGAGCTCGGCGAGTGATGTCAGCAAAAAGATCGACGAGATACGCGCCACGTATAACAAGACCTTCCACCAAGAGTCAGTCCTGCGGGAAGACGAGCAACCGTCCTGTGTCTCGTTTTGAGGCAATCGCCGGGCGTGTCAAGTTACCTTCGCCGACGACGTCCTGGCGATGTGCACCACCGCGCCGAGTGCAGCCCGTCGTGCCATCTTGGGCTGGTCATCGCGGGCGGTGGGTTGGTGGGTGCCAGTCGGGGAGCCGACTGTCCGTTCCCATCGGGGGTGAGTCAGTGATCAGCGGTTCCGCGAGGTTGCCTCAGATAAATGGGACGAATCGGGTCAGCGTTCAGCCCTGTGGGTGCCGAATAGGTCATCCATATAAGGTGACCTGGGCATTCGTGGATCGGTCCGCCGAGCCGGTCGTGGCATCGGAAGCCAAGGCCGGGTGGTGATGCGGCCGTGATCGCCGGTCGTGGTGAATGAGTTGTCGCGTCGGCTAGTGCCCATGACTTGTGGGTGCTGTGGATGAACTGGGCGGTCGGGACTGATCGACTGGTCCCGCGCCGTCGTCGATGGTCTTGCTCGGCGAATACGCCGGGGTCAGCTGGGGTGGCTGCCGCACCTGACCGGGGGTGTGGTGCTGTGGTGTGCTGGGCGGCGGGGTCCGGAGGGGCACTGCCACCGCGCCTGCGGCAAAGGCCACCGCGTGGGGCTGGCTGGGTGTGCCGTTCACCCTGCACTTGCCGCATACGGGTCATGATCATCGTGTGTGCTGGTGCGTGACGAACTGCGTGACAATCACCACGCATCACGACGGACTTCCATGGATCCTGGGGGATGCCTGAACAGGTCAAACCGCTGAAATGCGCTGGTCAACGCGGCGCTTTCATTGCTTCGGGACGAAGAGGCCACGGGTGTTCGCCAGACTGTTCGAAGATGATCCCGGACTTGGACACCACTAACGAGTCATGAGGTACTTCTAGCAAGACACCTTGCTCGCGGACCACCAGTGCATGATCACCGAGGCGGACCACGCTCGCAGATGGGCGGTTCCCGACGTTCGAGAGATGGCTGGCCTCACTACTGAGGAGTGAGATGCTTATCTAGGCAGTTCAGAGCACATGCTCCAGAAGCATTAAGAGATTGATGGTTTATTTGGCCAAGAGCGTCGGGCAGGCCGCCGGACGCGGTGAGCACGCCACCGACCCCCAGCGCGACCATGCCCGGCGGCTGCATGCCGAACTGCAAGTCACCCCGTGCTCGCCGCGGTGTCCGGTGTGGCTGCTCTACGGCATTCAACCCAAAGGCGTCTAACATTCCATGACTCCGGGCCACTGCAAAGGCAAGGCGCACAGGCCCGAACACCTGGGCATCGCTGGCCGTCGCGTCCTGGTCTCGCGGAAGTGGTCCAACAAGACCCTGGATGACCACCGCGCCGAACGCGGCGAATTCGTTCGGCAACTCCTCGAACAGGCCGGTATCCAGCCCTCGCACGGCCCCCAGGACGGGCCTTACCGGTGGGAACGCCCCGCCCCCGCCGACCCGGACGTCCCACCCCGGCCGGTGCTGCTCCTGCGTGCCGTCGCCGAGCGACAGCGGTGGAAAGCCGAATACGCCGCTGCGCAACTCGCTGCGAGCGGATCACCACCCGGCAACTGTTCGGCAACTGACGATCAAGCGGCCTGAGGGGGAGCAAGAACCGTGGAGAACTACCTGACTGTGCCGGAGACGGCTGTCTATTTGAACACCTCAGAGCGGTTTGTCCGCCGGCTTGTCGCGGAACGGCGCATCGCTTTCCACCACGTCGGTAGACACGTCCGCTTCGCGCTATCCGATCTCGACGAATGGCTAGCTGCTGTCCGAGTCGAGCCGATTACGGCGGCCACCGTGTGCCGCGATTTGCGTGAGGTGGCGTGATGGCCAACCGCAAGGGCCGGCGACGGTTCGGTTGGGTCCGCAAGCTGCCATCCGGTCGGTTCCAGGCGAGCTATCTCGGGCCGGACGGACAGCGCCGCCACGCCCCGGAAACCTTCGAGCGAAAGGGAGATGCCGACCGTTGGCTGTCGGTCGTGGAGAGCGAGATTCTGCGGGGTGAGTGGACGGACCCGTTGTTGGGGCGCGTGCCCTTCGCCGAGTTCGGTGAGCGGTGGATCAAGGAGCATCGGCTGGGGGAGCGGACCCGGGAGGAGTACCAGAGCCTGTGGCGCAACCACGTCGTGCCGTTCCTCGGCGCAATCGAGCTGGCTGAGTTCTCCACGGGAACCATACGGAGTTGGCGGGCCGCGCTGCTGCGTGAGGGGCGGTCGGAGGACCGGGCCGCGAAAGCATACAAATTGGTGCGGGCGATCTTCAACACCGCTGTTGACGATGGACGGATCAAGCGCAATCCGTGCCGGATCAAGGGAGCCGGTGAACACCGCGCGGAGGAGCGGATGACCGCGACTGTGCCCCAGGTCTACGCACTTGCCGGGCGGATGCCTGACCGGTTCCGGGTTCTCGTGCTCGCGGCGGCATTAACCGGTCTGCTATGGGGTGAGCTGATCGCGTTGCGGCGCTGCGACGTCGACCTCACGCAGCGGGTGCTGTACGTGCGTCGGCGCCTGGCCCAGCTCGGTCACGGTGGCATGCAGGCCGGTCCACCCAAGTCGGCGGCTGGTGTGCGGAACGTCGCCCTACCAGCCGTGCTGGTCGATGAGTTGCGTCGACATGTCGAGCGTTATGCGGGACCGGGCACCGAGGGTCTGGTGTTCCGGGGCGAGAAGGGAGCCATGCTGCGCCGAGGAAACTTCGGCCGGAGCACCAAGTGGCAGGTGGTCGTGGCAGCGGCGGGGTTGCCCGCAGGATTTCACTTCCACGATCTCCGACACACCGGTAACCAGCTTGCGGCCAACTCCGGCGCGACGACCCGTGAACTGATGCACCGGATGGGGCACGGGTCGATGCGTGCGGCGTTGATCTATCAGCACGCCACGACCGACCGGGACCGGAGCATCGCGGACGCACTCAGCGAGCTGGTCGACCTCGGCCGGACGGACGACAACGCGGCCGAGAGCAAGGAAGAGGACGGCGAAGGCGGCGCGGCTGGGGCGTTGATCCCGGTGGCGTAATAGCACGCTAATCGCACGAACGAAGACGGTGGCTCTTCCCATGATCGGGAAGGGCTGCCGTTTTGGCTGGTGGAGGGTGTGGAGCGGGCGACCGGGATCGAACCGGCATGGCCAGCTTGGAAGGCTGGGGCTCTACCATTGAGCTACGCCCGCATGCTCCGCGGCGACGGAGACGCCCCAGCGTACCTGGTACTGCGTCCTTCGCGGGACGCGAGCGGTGGCCGATGCGGGATCCGGGTGGTCGCGTAGGCTGCACTACTCGGTGCACGGGGTGTGGCGCAGCTTGGTAGCGCACTCGCTTTGGGAGCGAGGGGCCGTGGGTTCGAATCCCGCCACCCCGACCAGTGTGATGTCTCGGGACATCGTGCACAGATGTCCTGGGACATCGTTCACGGTTTTAGCTGTCGTTGGTGGTCCTTGGACGTGCAGGAATCGAACGTCGGCGAACGCAGAATGGCTCTCCTGTCGACGGCACGTGAAAACTGGATCTGGCCCACTTTCCGTGATCGAGTTGGCCCCGGCGTGTCGCAGCGGCTTTTTGATCATCTAGCTGTGATCATGTTCGCCGTGTAATGATCATGATGGTGTTGAGGTTCTGCTGCCGCACCTGGCGGATGTGGTGATCGAAGGGGTCGAGGAGGTCGGTGGGTCGGTGCGGGTCTGGGCGCATCCGCGGGCAACGCAGGCCTGTTGTCCGGGGTGTGGTGGCGAGTCGGCTCGGGTGCACAGCCGGTGTGAGCGCAGACTGGCCGATGCTGCGGTGGCGGGGCGGCGGGTCGAGGTCTGCCTGCGGGTACGCCGGTTTTTCTGCGGTCACGAGGACTGCGCGGTGCGGACCTTCGCCGAGCAAGTCGCCGGTCGGACCGCACGTTATGCGCGGTGCACCGTGTTATTGCGCGGCATGCTGGAGTCGATCGGGTTGGCGTTGGCCGGTCGGGCTGGGGCACGACTGGCCACGACGCTGGGGTTACCGGCAACCCGCAGCACGGTGTTGCGGTTGATTCGGGCTCTGCCCGACCCGGAGATCGGCGCCGTGACGGTGCTGGGTGTGGACGATTTCGCGCTGCGCCGCGGGCAGGTGTACGGCACGGTGCTGGTCGACATCGACACTCACCGCCCTATCGATCTGCTCGCTGATCGCGAGGCCGACAGCCTCGCTGCGTGGTGAGGTGAGCACCCGGGCACCCAGGTGATCTGCCGGGACCGCGCCGGTGCCTATGCCCAGGGCGCCCGGGCCGGGGCGCCCGACGCCATCCAGGTGGCCGATCGGTGGCATTTATGGCACAACCTCGCCGAGCACGTCGAAAAGACCGTCGCTGCGCACCACGGCTGCCTACGCCAGCAGGATGACCTCCCACCCGAGGTTGGCCTCAAGCCTGGTACTGCCGTCGACCTCGCGAAAGCAGCCCAGCTCGCGTAGGTGCAGCGCAAGGAGAACTCCGCCTTGGTCGCCCGTACCAAAGCCCGCTACCAGGCTGTCCATGCCCTAAAGGCCGACGGCAAGGGCATCAAGACCATCATGCGGGACCTGGGGCTGGCCAAGGAAACCGTCCGTCGCTTCTACCGGGTTCACAGCGTTGAGGAGCTGCTGGCCAAACCCCGGACGGGTAGGCCCAGCGTCCTGGACGCCTACAAGCCCTACCTGCTTGAACGCTGGAACGCCGGCATCACCAATGCCAGCACGCTCTACCGGGAGATCACTGAGCAGGGCTACCAGGGCGGCCGAGGCACCGTCGCTGCCTACCTCGCGCCGTTTCGTGCGCTCGGCGCCGCACCACCACCCACACCAGCGGTGCCCAAGATCCGCCACATCACCTCTTGGCTGCTACGCCGCCCCGAGGACCTCGACACCGACGAAGCGCTCACGCTCAAGCAGGTGCTGGCTTCCTGCCCGCACCTAGAGGCCACCGCCACCCACGTCCGTACCTTCGCCGAGATGCTCACCGGCCGCCACGGTCAGCGCCTGGACTCCTGGATGGCAGCCATCGATGCTGAGGACCTGCCCCATCTGCACCGCTTCGTCACCGGACTCAAGCGCGATTACCAGGCAGTCCGCAACGGCCTCACGCTTTCCCACAGCTCAGGCAGGGTTGAAGGCAACATCAACCGCATCAAAATGATCAAAAGACAGATGTATGGCCGCGCCAACTTCGACCTACTCCGCAAGCGCGTCCTGCTCGCTGCGTGACGAACCGGGCCAACTCGATCACGGAAAGTGGGCCAGATCCAGTTTTCGAGTGCCGTTGACATCTCTATCCTTCTTCCGAGGACTGGACTGACGCGCGACGCGCAGCAGGCGTGGTAACAAGCAACCATGAAGATGTGCACGGTGGTGAGGCTGAGACATCGATCCTGCTCGCGACCTCACCGGAGGTCGTGCGTTCGAGCTACCGCGATGCAGACTTCGCAGCAGATGAACGCCGCCACAGGCTCACGGTGGGCATACGTGTCTACTCGACGTCAGGCGTGATCGGTCGGCTCTCTCTAGCGACAGTGGACAAGGGACGACCTCTGCTCGAATCCTTCTCAGCCCAGTCCAACACCATTTGGCGCTGTTGCGCTCCTGATAATGCTGCTTGCATGTAGTCGCGAGGACAACGACGAGGGGCTGTCGCCATCCGTACGCTCGCACTCGTCCAGCTGGTGCCTTCGCTGACCGACCTCGCGCTGGGGCTGGTGACTCTTTACCTACTCCGGCGGGTACCACGCGGCGGTGAGGTGTCGAGACATTGGCGCGCGGCGTTCGCGTGGGCGGCGGGACCGCGCTCGCAGGAGTTTGACTCTGTTTGCCTCAGCCCCGTCCGCCCCTCCGCCGACGCTGTGGACGCCGGCACCGCCCGAGGCCCCATCGAAGTTCCAGCCTTGGCGCCATTGCACCGAGGCGAGCATCTGCCCGGCGGACTATGCATACCCCCCGCTGTTGAGAGTGGGACGGGACCCTCAGGACGTGCTGTCTTTGCCGGAGCTACCCTGGGCCTTCTCAACGAGGGGCTCAGCCTTCTCCTTGACCTTCTCGGCGAGAGGCTCAACCTTCTCCATGACCTTCTCGGCGAGGAGCTCAGCCTTCTCCTTGGCCCCCTCGACAAACGACTCAGTCCTCTCAAGGACCTTGTCAACGAGCGGCTCAGCCTCGTCGAGGGTCTGGTCCACCACGCCCCTGATCTTCTCCCCTGGAGCCTCCGCTGAGGTCTCGGCTGAGGTGTCCGCTGAGGTCTCGGCTGAGGTGTTCGCTGAAGTCATTGTGTTCGCTGCTCCCTTCGCTGCCAATCGGAGATACCCAATCCGTGCACTCGGAAGGGGTAGTGGGAGGTGATCGACAGCGTAGTGCCCTGCGCCCCTTCGTGGAAGGATTGAAAGCTTGCGGTGCCCCCAAGGCCGGTTCCGCGTCCGATTCCGGGTGCTCTGTCGCATGTCCCTTCAGCGTGTCCCTGAGTGTCTGCGGCCAGTGGCCTTCCCGTGTCTGTTCCCCTCTTCATCTCTGCTGTCGCGTGCCCAGTTCCCGCGTGTCTACTTCCTGTCTGGTCCCACCTGACGCTTGACGTTGGCGTTGGGCACCGCAGCTCTGCATCCACCGGCGTTTCCGCCTCTGGCCCGCTCCCACGCTCTGATTCCACGCCCCCATGCTGCTCGGCACGTAGGTCGTTGGCAACAACGCAGCGTGTGCCGACCCACGGCAGGCACGATGGGTGTCGGACAGTAGGGACCGACCGGGGTCAAAGGGTGCCGGGTCGACCGGGCGTGCTCCAGGGGAGCATAGTTTGATCTATCGAGCGACGGTGACGGCAGCGAAACGGACGCGCAAACCGCATCACAGACTACACGCAACCGTGTACACCCACCACGCCGGACTCCGCTACCAGCAACGTCGTCACTTAACACGGTCAGGCGGTTCATATGAAGCCAACTGGCTCGGCTCGACTCGACTTCTAGTCGTCCGTGATCGAGCGCCACGACCGCATGGTCGATATAGCCGATCGGAACGAAGTGACCCCCTTCTTCATCGGGCGAATCGCCTTGCGGAGCGCGACACTCATCACTTCCGCCGTCGCGATTGAGTTGCGAACAGATTCCGCTATCTCGGGGCCACCGTGATTTCGCGCTAAACTCCAAGCGCTGCGCAAGAGGCAGTCGATCTCAGCCATGCGAACCTCAAGACGCGAACCAATTGCTTCCATGCCGACGCTCAATGGCTTCACATCATTCGCGGCTCTCAGCATAACGGCTGCCTTCCCAGGCCGGTCGGCCGCGGCGTTCAACTGATCCGCGATGCGTTGAGCACGATCTTCGCTTCCGGCCTGATGAACCGGTGACCGAGAACCACGACGGGGAGAAACTGTTGTCGGCTGCGGGCTAGCCAGCGGCCGTCGTGACCGCGGGGCCAGACCCGCGACGCCCACAGCGAGGTAACGCTGGACGAAGACCAGCCCGACTGCGGCATGCCCAGCGCTCACCCCTTATCTGTGAACGATGTCCCGCGACAGGGGTGAACGATGTCCTGAACTCAGACACCGCCACCCCCACCAGGTCAGAGGCAGCTACGGGGACCCTCTGCACTTCTGCTGACACGGTGAGGGCAGCGGCAAGTATGACTTGATCGTTAGTCTCGGCTGGTAGCGGAGTGGGCTGGGGGGACGACACGCTCGTTTCGCTGGGCGTAGTGATAACCGGTAGCACAGCTGGGCCTTGGCGAGCCGGCCGTGGCAACGCGAGGGTGTCCGCGGCTGAGGTGAAGCTGGTGACAGTTGATCGTGCGACCGTGTCGCTTAAGGACTTCTTTTGCGCTCGCTGACGCCGGCATGCGGTCGAGCTTCCGCACTGGCTTGGGGTAACCCGATGCGGTGCCCGGAGTGGGCGCATCGGAGCACTCGCCTAGACTTGTTCCACTTGCTGCCCGGCGGTGGCTGTGCCGGCGCGTTCCCATCTGTCCCCAAGGAGTACTTCGTGAAGAGCACCGTCGAACAACTCAGCCCGACGCGGGTGAAAATCAACGTCGAGGTGCCGTTCGACGAGCTGAAGCCAGACTTCGATCGCGCTTACCGAAAGATCGCCCATCAGGTCAACATCCCGGGATTCCGGCCGGGCAAGGCCCCTGCCCGGATCTTGGAGCAGCGGCTTGGTCGCGGCGTGGTGCTCGAAGAGGTGGTCAGCGCGATGGTGTCGGCGAAGTACGCCGAGATTGTCCAGGCGGGCGAGGTTCACCCACTGGGCCGTCCGGAGATCGAGGTCACCAAGGTCGAGGATGGGGACCACGTCGCGTTCACCGCTGAGGTCGACGTCCGACCGAAGATCGAGATGCCGGTGTTCAACGAGCTCGCGGTGTCCGTCGACGACGTCGCGGTGACCGATGCGGAGGTCGACGAGCAGCTAGACGGGCTCCGTTCCCGCTTCGGCACTCTCACTTCCGTCGAGCGTCCCGTGCAGCAGGGCGACTTCGTCTCACTGGACCTCTCGGCGACCGTCGACGGCGCGGAGGTCGCGGACTTGGCGACCACCGATCTTTCCTACGAGATTGGCTCCGGCCAGCTCATGGAGGGTATCGACGACGCGCTGGTCGGCGCCTCGCAGGGCGACGAGCGAACGGTTACCGCCGTATTGGCCGCCGGAGAGCATGCCGGGCGCGAGGCGGAGATCACGGCGAAGGTCCAAGCGGTGAAAGAGCGAGAGTTGCCCGCGGCCGACGACGAGTTCGCCCAGCTCGCTAGCGAATTCGACACCATCGACGAGCTGCGCGCTGACCTTCGCACGCGGCTTGGCCGGGTCAAAGCGATGCAGCAGGGCGCCCAAGCCAGAGACAAGATCCTCGAGATTTTGCTTGACACCACCGAGGTGCCCTTGCCGGCGGCGATCGTCGACTCTGAGTTCGAGTCGCGTAAGCACGAAGCCCTGCACGCCTTCGAACACAATGAGGCGCGTCTCGGCCAGTGGCTGGAGCAACAGGGCCATACCGCCGAGCAGTTCAACACCGACCTGCGCAACTCGGCGGAGGAGACGGTCAAGGCGCAACTCCTGCTCGACGCGATCGCCGATACCGAAGATGTCTCGGTCACCGACAATGACCTCAGTGAACGCATCATGTTCCAGGCGCAGCGCAAGGGCGTCAGCCCCAACGACTACGCCCTGCAGCTTCAAGAAGCTGGCGAGTTGGGCACTGTCTACGCTGACGTCCGCCGCGGCAAGGCGCTGGCCGCTGTGCTGAGCCAGGCCACCATCACTGATGCCAGCGGAAATCCGGTCGACATCGAATCGCTGATCGACTCGACGACGCCGGGGCACGCGGTGGCCGCCCGGTGATCCAGGCTGCCGATGACGTAACGCTCTGAGCGAACTGTGGGCGCGTTAGGAAGTAGTCGGTGCTCTCCTTCGTTAGGGTCGGCAGTGTCCACCGCGTCGGAGTTCGGATAGATCTCCCAGCCGGACCCTCACCCATCCGCAGGTGGCCTTGATGACAGAAGGCAGGCACACGTGACCTCCGACCACATCGCTTCGGCCGTGCCGCTGCCGGGCGTCCCCACGATGCGGGCCGCCACGGCTGGCCTCAACCTGACGGACTCGGTGTATGAGCGGCTGCTCCGAGAGCGCATCATCGTCCTCGGATCCCAGGTTGAGGAGAACATCGCCAACCAGATCTGCGCTCAACTCTTGCTGCTGTCGGCGGAGGATCCCGACCAGGACATCAGGCTCTACATCAACTCGCCGGGCGGCTCGGTCACCGCAGGAATGGCCATCTACGACACGATGCACCTGATCGAACCCGACGTGGCGACCTACGCGATGGGCTTGGCCGCCTCGATGGGGCAGTTCCTGTTGTCCGCGGGCACCCGCGGCAAGCGATACGCCCTGCCGCATGCGCGGATCCTCATGCACCAGCCGTCAGCCGGCGTGTCCGGCACCGCGGCGGACATCGCGATCCAGGCGGACATGCTGATCAAGCACAAGCGTGAGATGGCGGAGCTCATCGCCGAGCAGACCGGTCAGTCGGTAGAACGGATCATCACCGACTCTGACCGGGACCGGTGGTTCACCGCGGAAGAGGCCCGCGAGTACGGCTTCGTCGACTACGTCCTGACCCGCGCCAACTCGTTGCCCGACGCGAGCCTGTAGAGCTTCGAGGAGCCCCGATGAATCACCTGCCCGGAGGCGCTATGCCGCACGATCGCATGCCCCAAAATCATATGTCCGAAAATTACCTGCCCCAGTCGCGATACGTCCTGCCCTCGTTCATCGAGCGCACCAGCTACGGGGTCAAGGAATCCAACCCTTATAACAAGCTGTTCGAGGAGCGCATCATCTTCCTCGGCGAACAGATCAACAACACCTCGGCCAACGACACCATGGCGCAGTTGCTGGTGCTGGAGTCCGCCGACCCGGACCGCGACATCTGGATTTACATCAATTCACCGGGCGGGTCGTTCACCGCGATGACTGCGATCTACGACACGATGCAGTACATCCGACCGGAAATCAATACGGTCTGCCTCGGCCAGGCCGCTTCAGCTGCCGCGGTGCTGCTCGCCGCAGGGACTCCGGGTAAACGGATGGCGGTTCCTAATGCCCAGATCCTTATCCACCAGCCAGCCACCGAGGGCGTGTTCGGCCAGGTGTCGGATCTGGAGATTCAGGCTGCCGAGATCCAGCGGATGCGCCGCCTGCTGGAGGCCACCCTGGCCCACCACACCGGGCAGACCGAAGAGCGTATCCGCGCCGATATCGACCGGGACAAGATCTTGACCTCTCCGGAGGCCAAGGCGTACGGGATCATTGACGATATCACCCAGATCCGGAAGCTCTCCGCGGTCAGGACCTGACCCTGTGTAGCGCGACACGCCGAGCGAGCAGCGCAGTCGTGTCCGCCGGCCAATGTCAGGAAGGCTGATCCTCCCGCACGGTGGGGTCGGACGGGTACCGTCAAGCACACACGCAGCCAGGCGCGCTGCACATCACGCGCCGGGAAGGACGAGAGGCCAGCGCCCATGGCACGGATCGGTGACGGCGGCGACCTGTTGAAGTGTTCCTTCTGCGGGAAGAGTCAGAAGCAGGTCAAAAAGCTCATCGCTGGACCCGGCGTGTATATCTGCGACGAGTGCATCGATCTGTGTAATGAGATCATCGAGGAGGAACTCGTTGACGCGGGCGACGTCAAGCTCGACGAGCTGCCCAAGCCCAGCGAGATCCACGACTTCCTTAAGGCGTACGTCGTCGGCCAAGACGACGCCAAGCGCACGTTGTCAGTTGCTGTTTACAACCATTACAAACGTATCCAGGCCGGCGAAAAGGGCCGCGACGACGAGATCGAACTGGCCAAGTCGAACATCCTGATGCTCGGTCCTACCGGGTGCGGAAAGACCTACCTGGCCCAGACCTTGGCGAAGCTGCTCAATGTGCCTTTCGCCATCGCTGACGCCACCGCGCTCACCGAGGCCGGTTATGTCGGCGAGGATGTGGAGAACATCCTCCTGAAGCTCATCCAGGCCGCGGACTACGACGTCAAGCGAGCCGAGACCGGCATCATCTACATCGATGAGGTCGACAAGATCGCTCGCAAGTCGGAGAACCCTTCGATCACCAGGGACGTCTCCGGAGAGGGCGTCCAGCAGGCTTTGCTGAAGATCTTGGAAGGCACCACCGCCAGCGTTCCGCCACAGGGCGGCCGCAAGCACCCGCACCAGGAGTTCATCCAGATCGATACGACGAACGTGCTGTTCATCGTCGCCGGTGCGTTCGCCGGTCTAGACAAGATCATCGATGATCGAATCGGCAAGCGGGGACTCGGCTTCGGCGCGGAGCTTCGGTCGAAGGCTGACATCGACACTTCCGACGTATTCGCTCAGGTCATGCCCGAAGATCTGATCAAGTTTGGCTTGATCCCGGAATTCATCGGTCGGCTTCCAGTGATCGCCAGCGTGACGAATCTCGACAAGTGCTCGCTAGTGCAGATCCTCACCGATCCTCGCAATGCTTTGTCGAAGCAGTACTGCAAGCTCTTCGAGATGGACGGCGTGGAACTGGAGTTCACCGGCACCGCGTTGGAGGCGATCGCCGATCAGGCCATCCTCCGCGGCACTGGCGCCCGTGGGCTGCGCGCCATCATGGAAGAAGTGCTGCTGCCGGTCATGTATGACATCCCCAGCCGCACCGATGTGGCGAAGGTGGTCATCACGGAGCAGACGGTGCGGGAGAATGTGAACCCGACAATCGTGACGCGGCAACCCACTCGGCGTGAACGTCGCGAGAAGTCGGCCTGAGCGCCTGAGTAGGGGACGCCTTCGTGCCGCGTGATTTGGCAATGACTCAACAGTCGGTACATCACGGGGACGCCGCGTTGGCCGCCCTCCGGGAGGTCGAGACCGGCCTGGACCGTCGTTGGCCGGAGAGCCGGATCGAACCTTCGCTGGTTCGGATCGCTGCGCTAGTCGATCTCCTCGGCTCGCCGCAGCGCTGTTACCCAGTGCTGCACATCGCGGGCACGAACGGCAAGACGTCGGTGGCCAGGATGTTGGATGCGCTGTTATCCGGCATGGGGCTCCGGGTAGGTCGCTACACCAGCCCGCATCTTCAGCTGGTCACTGAGCGGATCAGTGTGGATGGGACGCCGATCAGCCCGGAGCGCTACGTCGAGGCCTATCACGATATCGAGCCCTACATCGCACTGGTCGACGCCGGATCGTCGGTCCCGATGAGCAAGTTCGAGGTGCTGACCGCGATGGCATTCGCGACCTTCGCCGACACCCCGGTGGACGCCGCCGTTGTGGAGGTCGGTCTCGGCGGAAGCTGGGATGCCACCAACGTCGCCGACGCGATGGTGGCGGTGATCACTCCGGTCGCCGTGGATCACGTCAACTATCTGGGCAGCGACATCGAGGGTATCGCCGCGGAGAAAGCCGGGATCATCACGCCCGGGTCGGTGGCGGTGCTGGCACAGCAGCCGCCCGAGGTGGCTCGGGTGCTCGCGGCCCGCAGCGTCGGGGTTGACGCGACGGTGGCACGGGAGGGCATGGAATTCGGCGTGCTGCAGCGCGACATCGCCGTCGGCGGTCAGCAGCTGAAGCTGCAGGGTCTCGGGGGGGTCTACGACCAGGTCTTTCTTCCACTGCACGGCGCGCACCAATCCCGCAACGCCGCGCTCGCGCTGGCCGCTGCCGAGGTGTTCTTCGGTGCGGGCGCGAACTCGTCGCTGGACATCGACGCGGTGCGCGACGCATTCGCCACGGTGACCGGTCCCGGCCGACTGGAGCGGGTCCGCACGGCGCCCTCAGTCTTCATCGACGCCGCTCACAATCCGCATGGGGCGCATGCGCTGGCGGCTGCGCTGCAGGAGGATTTCAGCTTCCGCAGGCTGGTGGCTGTCGTCGGGGTGATGCGCGACAAGGACGCCCGTGGCATCCTCGCGGAGCTGGAACCGGTGATCGGCGAAGTCGTGGTGACCGTCAGTAGCTCCGCTCGCGCGATGGACATCAACGACCTCGCCGAGGTGGCTCGGGACGTCTTTGGCGAATCCCGGGTGCGGGTGCACCGCCGGTTGCCGGACGCGATTGACGCGGCGATCGCCTCAGCCACTGAAGGAGCTACGGATCCCGACCGCATCTCCGGTGCTGGCGTCGTGATCACCGGGTCGGTGGCGATGGTCGGTGAGGTACGCACCCTGTTCGGTCGAGAACCGCAGTGAGCGACCAGCCGGTCCAACCAGATCCGCTGCGCGGACTCCGCGGCATCTTCGCGGGGACCCTGGTGATGGAGGCGATCGTCGTCGGGCTCGCCCTGCTCGTCGTCAACCGGATCGGTGCCGGCTTTGGTGCACCGGCCGGCTGGTATACCGCTGCCCTAGCGCTGGCGATGGTCGTCGCGGTCTTCGTGCAGCGTCGCTCGTGGGGGTTGGGATTGGCCTTGGCGTTGCAGGTCGCGATGGTTGTCGGTTGGTTCGCCAGCCCTGCTTTGGGCGCTCTCGGCTTACTGTTCTTGCTGGTCTGGGGCTTCCTGCTGTACGTGCGCTGGGCCGTGCAGCGCAGAGCCACTACCCGCAAGTAGAAGTAAGAACTAGTAGTACTCTTACCATGTGCGGATCACCAGTAAAGGTCAAATCACTATCCCTCAACAGGTGCGACGTGATCTGGGCCTCGAGCCCGGTGATGAAGTCGATGTTCAGGTCGACGGTGAGAGCGCCAGAATCGTTCGCGTCGCCGGCGCACCAACCCGCGGTCAGCGCCTGGTCAGTCGGTTACGTGGCACGGCCACCGCTCACCTCGACATGAGTACCGACGAGCTCATGGCGTTGTTGCGTGACGACGACTGAAGTCGCCACCCTTGTCGATTCGACCGTGCTGCTCGACATCATCCGGACCGATCCTGTCTGGTCATCCTGGTCAGGGCAGGCTCTAGCCCGGGTGGCCGATGAAGGCCCGGTGGTAATCAACTCGATCATTTACGCGGAGGTGTCGGCGACCTACGCCACCGTGGAAGAAGCTGACGCGGTGCTGGTCGGCCCGGCATTCATGCGAGCTGAGGTGCCGTGGCCTGCGGCGTTCCTCGCCGGCCGGTGTCAGGTCGAGTACCGGCGACGCGGTGGTACTCGGGCTAGGACGCTGCCGGATTTCTTCATCGGAGCGCATGCCGCAGTGCTCGGGATGCGACTGCTCACCAGAGATCCCAGCAGGTACCGCACATACTTTCCTACCATCGAGATCATCGCTCCGGTGACAGGTCGCTAGGCTGCCTGCTTCCCGTCACCGTTTATTGCTGAGGAGAATGAGCTGTTGTGAGTGAGCGCACCCTGGTCCTGATCAAGCCCGACGGCGTCGGCCGCGGCCTGGTCGGTGAAGTGATCGGCAGGATCGAGCGCAAGGGTCTGACGCTGGCCGCGTTGGAATTGCGTATGGTCCCGTACGAGCTTGCGAAGCAGCACTACGCCGAACACGTGGACCGGCCATTCTTCGGCTCGTTGCTGGAGTTCATCACCTCCGCGCCGGTGGTGTCCGCCGTGGTGGAGGGCGAACGGGCGGTGGCGGCGTTCCGGCAGCTGGCCGGTGGCACCGATCCGGTGGACAAGGCCGTCCCAGGCTCGATCCGCGGTGATCTGGCGCTGGAGACCCAGTCAAATCTGGTACACGGCTCGGACTCGGTCGACTCCGCCAAGCGCGAGATCGCGCTGTGGTTCCCGGAGCTGTAGCGTCGGTGAACGCTATGGCAGGTACGTCGGTATTCGAGCAGCTTGAGCCGCTGTTGCTGCGGGTCTCCAAGCCGGTGCAGTATGTCGGAGGCGAGCTCAACGCCACGGTGAAAGACTGGGACACCACGACGGTGCGCTGGGCGTTGATGTACCCCGACGCCTACGAGGTCGGACTGCCCAACCAGGGGATCATGATCCTCTACGAGGTGCTCAACGAGCAGTCCGACGTGCTCGCTGAGCGGACCTACGCGGTCTGGCCGGATCTCGAGGCGCTGATGCGCGAGTACGGCGTCCCGCAGTTCACCGTGGACTCGCATCGTGCCGTGGGGAACTTCGACCTGCTCGGAGTGTCCTTCGCCACCGAACTCGGCTACACCAACCTGCTCACCGCGCTGGACCTCGCGGGCATTCCGCTGCACGCGAAGCAGCGCACCGACGATCATCCCGTCGTCATCGCTGGAGGCCACGCCGCATTCAATCCAGAGCCGATCGCCGACTTCATCGATGCCGCCGTGGTAGGAGACGGCGAGGAAGCGGTCCTGGAGATTACCGCGGTCGTGCGGGACTGGAAGGCTACCGGGGGCCCCGGAGGGCGGCCGGAACTGCTCGGGCGGCTGTCTACGATCGACGGCGTCTACCTGCCGGGTTGTTATGACGTCAGTTACCTTCCCGACGGGCGGATCGCCGAGGTCGTCCCCAACGCCGCACGGGCCCAACGGCGGGTGGCCAAACGCACCACTATGGACCTCGACGAGTGGCCCTACCCGAAGCAGCCGCTGGTGCCGATCGCGGAGAGTGTGCACGAGCGGATGAGCGTGGAGATCTTCCGCGGCTGCACCCGCGGGTGCCGGTTCTGCCAGGCCGGGATGATCACCCGTCCGGTCCGGGAGCGGTCGATCCAAGGTATCGGCGAGATGGTCGAGCGTGGTCTGGCGGCCAGCGGGTTCGACGAGGTCGGCCTGCTGTCGCTGTCCAGTGCGGACCACTCGGAGATCCGAGAGATCACCAAGGGGCTGGCCGACCAGTACGAGGGCACCGGAACCGGTTTGAGCCTGCCGTCGACCCGGGTGGACGCCTTCAACATCGACCTCGCCAACGAGATCTCCCGCAACGGTCGTCGCTCCGGCTTGACGTTCGCCCCCGAGGGCGGCTCCGAACGGATCCGCCGAGTGATCAACAAGATGGTGTCCGAGGAGGACCTCATCCGCACCGTCTGCACCGCGTTCGGCGCGGGCTGGCGGCAGGTGAAGCTGTACTTCATGTGCGGGCTACCCACCGAGACCGATGATGACGTGCTGGAGATCGCCCACATGGCGCATCGGGTGATCCGGGCCGGCCGGGAGGCCAGTAGCAGCAAGGACATCCGGTGCACGATCTCAATCGGCGCCTTTGTACCCAAGCCGCACACACCGTTTCAGTGGGCGGCACAGGAGCATCCCGACATCGTTGACCAGCGGTTACGAAAACTGCGAACCGAAATCAACTCGGACCGCAAGATCGGCCGCAACGTGGGTATGCGCTATCACGACGGCAAACCATCCCTGATCGAGGGGCTGCTGTCCCGCGGCGACCGGCGGGTCGGCCGGGTGATCGAGCGAGTATGGCGTGACGGCGGCCGGTTCGACGGCTGGAGCGAACACTTCCGCTACGACCGGTGGGTCGCGGCGTGTGCAGCTGAGCTAACACCGCTGGGAGTGTCGCTGGAGTGGTTCACCACCCGCGAGCGCGGTTTCGAGGAGATTCTGCCCTGGGACCACTTAGATTCCGGCTTGGACCGAGATTGGCTCTGGGACGACTGGCAGGATGCGCTGTCGGGCCGTGAGCAGGACGACTGCCGGTGGACTCCGTGCTTCGACTGTGGGGTCTGCCCGTCGCTGGGCACCGATATCCAGGTCGGACCCAGTGGCCGCCAGCTGCTACCGCTGCGTCCGGTCGCTGCGGACAATAGCCGCTGAGTCGGGTCGGGCAGTGGCGTCGGGTCGGGCAGCGGCGGATGGCGCGGCCACCGCCGTCAGCGCGTCGACGACGCCATGGCCGTAGAAGGCGTCACCGGCGCATTCCGCGGCTAAGTCGTCGCGGTCAGCGCTGCGCGCTGGGCACGGCAGCGGGTCGGCCTGATCGCGCAGCAGGGTGGCCAGCTCCTGTGGGCCGGCCTCGGGTCGGACCGAGGCGAGCAGCGCCGCCACCCCGGAGGCATGCGGCGCCGCCATGGACGTGCCGCACAGATAGCCGTACCCGCCAGGAACGGTGGACAGCACGCATCCGCTGGAACCCACGCCCAACGGTTGCGCCCAGTCCCCTCCAGGGGCCGTCACCGCGACCACCCCTGACCCGTAAGAGCTGTACTGCGCCTTGACGCGCTGGGCGCCGATGGCCGACACCGCGACCACGCCGGGCAACTCCGCGGGCAACACGTTGCAGTGTTGATCCACCGGCCGCGGCCGGGGGCCGGGCGCATTGTCCGGGCTGCGCAGGTCCTGGCGGGGATTGGCCAGATCCATCCGTTCGTTACCGGCGGCGGCGATGCTCAGCACGCCATGGGCGGTTGCGTACTGGACAGCGCGCCGGACGGCTTCGTAGGCCACCGCCTGACCCGGTACGTCGGAACAGGTCAACAGCCATGGGTCCAGCGAATAGCTGCTGTTGGCGATCCGCATCTGCTGCCGGGCGGCCCACATGAAGCCGCACACGGCGTACTCCGGGTAGATGAACCCGTCGTCGTCGACCACCTTCACCGAAGCCAACCGGACCCCCGGCGCCACCCCGGTGATGCCGTGCCCGTCGTCGGCCGCGGCAATCGTGCCGGCCACGTGCGTGCCGTGCGCAGACGTGGTCGGACTCCACGCGCTGCGCGACTGGTCGGGCTTGCCCGACAGGCAGCCCGCCGATCGGGTGGGATCGACTGCGGCGGCAAGGTCGGGGTGGGTCGCGTCTATCCCCGAGTCCAACACTCCGACCAGCACCTCCGGGCTGCCCCGGTTGATCGCCCTGGCCTGCGGAGCGTGGATGAGCGCCATATCCCACTGTTCGGCCGACCGGTCGACGCCCAGCGCTTGCGCGGCCTCGGGAGCTCGGGCCGCGGTGGGCGGAATCGGTCTGGCCAGCTCTGCCCGCTGTGCGGAAACCAGCGCCTCGGCCTGCGCACTGTAGGCGCGATCGGCGCCGAATCGGATCCGGAATGTCGGCTCGGCGGAGGTGACGACTCCCACCCCGATCTGCGGATAGTAGGCCGTGGTGGTGCCGCACGCGGCCCGGACCGCTCGTGTCGCCTGCGGTGCGGACGCCTCGGCGTCGAACAGCACCACGTAGCGCAGCACGGGGCCGGTCGAGTCACAGTCCGTCACCGCGGATGCCATGCCGGTGACCACAGAGAATGCCGGACCAGCCAAGGCGGCCACGGCTGCCAGCACCGCGACGACTCGGAGGAGCCGGAGCAACACCCGCAGCCTCCGGGTGGACGGGGCATGCGCCCGTGGAAAGGTCGCCGTGACCCTAGTAAGGCGCCCCGAGCGCGTCCTACACCGGGGTCGTGAGTGGCGTTGAGTGCTAGAACACTCTTACGCACTCACGAAAGGTTTCGATGAGCCCCAACCCGTCTGCCGCACCGGTCTGCAAGGTGCGGCTGCGCTACGCCAAGCGTGGCAAGCTGCGGTTCACCTCACACCGTGACGTCGCCAGGGCCTTCGAGCGGGCATTGCGGCGGGCCGGTCTGCCGGTGGCGTACTCGCAGGGGTACCACCCGCATCCGAAAGTGTCCTGGCTGGGCGCGGCGCCCACCGGAGCGGCCAGTGAGGCGGAGTATGTCGAGATCGCGCTCGTGGAGCACCTCGATCCTGAGATGGTTCGTGAGCAGCTCGACGCGGCTTTGCCCGTTGGGCTGGCCGTGCTTGAGGGCGTGGTGGCGGGCCCCGGGGCCCTTGCCGACCGAATCGATGCCAGCGCCTGGCGTATCGAGGTCCGCGGAGTGGACGGCGCACGGCTACGGGAGGCAGCGGACCTGCTGCTCGCCACCCCGAAGTTACTCGTCGAACGCGTCACCAAGGATGGCCCGCGGTCGATCGACGCGCGGGCGGCGATCGTCTCCTTGGAAGTCGAGGATGGTCCGGCGGTGCTGCCTGAACCCGATCACCTTGGTGAGTGTGGGATACTCATGGCGGTCGTGCGACAGGTCAGCCCTGCGGTACGACCCGACGATGTGCTGAGCGCGCTTGGCGCCGTCGCCGGACTTCCGTCGTCGGTGCTCGTGAAAGCGATCCGGACTGCGCAAGGCTGGCTTGACGACGACGGGGGTCTCGTCGATCCGCTCGCTGCGGACCGGGCATCCGCCCGGACGGCTGTGGTCGGGAAAGCTTTGGCGCAGCCCGACGATGGGTGGCATCAGCTCGACGTCGCGGGACACACCGGTTGACCGCTCCGGACCGCGGAGCTGCCGGTGCTTGACAGGATTGCCGTCGCCGACCTCGGCGGCGGATGACGCGCAGAGCCCCTGTGCGGTCGCGTTCCCCTTGTGGGACGCGCCCGGGGGCTGGAGGAGTTGAATGGCGAACACGACAACGCCCGCCAGCGGCTTCGGCGGGCGGACAGACGCATCCGCGACCACCCCAACCGGCCGGGCTGATCTAACAGACTCGCTGCCCAGCAAGCTGCGGGTGCATGCCCTGGCCAAGCTTCTTGCGGTGAGCAGCAAGGAGGTCATCGGCGCGCTGGCTGAGTTCGGCATCGTGGTAGGCAGCGCGCAGTCCAGCATCGACCGCGAGACGGCGATGCGGGCACTTGCGGTACTGCTGCCGGATCCCGAGCCAGAGCTAACGGAGCTCGACGAGGTGGCCCAGCAGAGTGCGCCGGAGACACCGTTGTTGACGTCACCGGCGCCGCCGGTGGTATTCAATTCGCCGGCACCGCCGGCAGTGTTCAACGCGGCTGTGCCGGTGTTCCTGTCGCCGACCCCGCAGCCCGCCGTTGCTGACGAGCCTGACCTCCTCGACGACGAGAACGACGAGAAGGACGACAGTGGGGGCGAACCCGGCGCGGACGAGGCGGAGAGCGACAGCGCCAGCCGTCGCCGTCGCCGGCGGGGCCGCCGTGGCCGAGGTCGAGGCAGAGCCGGCGACGACGGCGACGCCGAGCAGGGTGACAACGTCTCAGGCGAACCTGACGAACAAGACTCCTCGGACGGGTCGACCGAGGAGGTGACGGCCGAAGAGCCTGGCGAGAGCGTGGCTCGCCGTCGCCGTCGCCGCAGACGCCGTCGAGACGGCGGTGACGAGGACGTCGTCGTCGGCGAAGATGATCCACCGGACACCGTCGTGCATGTCCGGGACAGCAAGAGCAGCAGTCCGCCGGTTGAGGACGAGGTCCAGTCGATCCGCGGCTCGACCCGTCTGGAGGCCAAGCGGCAGCGCCGACGCGACGGTCGGGAGGCCGGCCGGCGCCGGGTGTCGATCCTGTCCGAGTCGGAGTTCCTGGCCCGGCGCGAGGCCGTCGAGCGCACCATGGTGGTGCGAGAGCGCCCTGAGCGCATTCAGATCGCGGTGCTTGAGGACGACGTCCTGGTGGAGCACTTCGTCACCACGTCGGGCTCGGGCTCGCTGGTCGGCAACGTCTATCTCGGCAGGGTGCAAAATGTGTTGCCGTCGATGGAGGCCGCCTTCATAGACATCGGCCGGGGCCGCAACGCGGTGCTCTACGCCGGCGAGGTGGACTGGGACGCCGCCGGGCTCGAGGGCAAAGCGCGCCGCATCGAGCAGGCACTGTCGAGCGGCGACAGCATTCTTGTGCAGGTCACGAAGGATCCAGTGGGACACAAGGGTGCCCGGCTGACCACCCAGATCAGCCTGCCTGGCCGATTTTTGGTTTACGTGCCGGATGGCCGGGCCACCGGGATCAGCCGCAAGCTTCCGGACACCGAGCGCAAGCGCCTCAAGGAGGTGCTCAAGCGGATCGTCCCCGAGGATGCCGGCGTGATCATCCGCACTGCTTCCGAAGGAGTCAGCGAGGAGGAGCTAGCCCGCGACGTCCGCCGGTTGCAGGCTCAGTGGGAGGTTATCCAAACCAAGTCGGGTGCTTCCGCCGGCAATGCTCGCGGCAAGCCCGCTGGACCGGAGCTGCTTTATGAGGAGCCGGACCTGCTGGTGAAGGTGGTTCGGGACCTGTTCACCGAGGACTTCCGCGAGCTGGTTGTTCAGGGCGACGGGGCATGGGACACCGTCGAGGGTTACGTCAAGCACGTGGCCCCGGAGCTGATGCCCAGGGTGCGTAGGTACGCCGGCGTGGCCGACGTGTTCGCCGAGTTCCGGATCGACGAACAGATCAGCAAGGCGCTGGACCGTAAGGTGTGGCTGCCCTCCGGCGGATACCTGGTCATCGATCGCACCGAGGCGATGACCGTGGTCGACGTCAACACCGGCAAGTTCACCGGGTCGGGCGGCAACCTCGAAGAGACAGTGACGCGCAACAACCTCGAAGCCGCTGAAGAGATAATCAGGCAACTGCGGCTGCGGGACATCGGCGGGATCATCGTGATCGACTTCATCGACATGGTGCTCGAATCCAACCGGGACCTGGTGCTACGCCGGTTGACCGAATGCCTGGGTCGGGACCGCACCCGCCACCAGGTCGCTGAGGTGACCTCGCTCGGGCTCGTCCAGATGACCCGTAAGAAGGTGGGCACCGGGCTGCTGGAGGCGTATTCCAGCACCTGCGAGCACTGTAAGGGTCGCGGAGTGCTGGTATCCGCGGAGCCGGTGAACGTGCGCCAGCCGGCTCCGGCAGTGGTGTCGTCTGTGGCGTCGGGCGTGCCTTCGGGGGCCCGGGACTCCGGCAACGGGAACGGCCGTCGGGTTAAGTCCCGGGGACGTGGGACGGGGGCTGTCGCCGCAGCAGCGGAACAGACAGTGATCGAGGGGCTGCCCGGGGAAGACATCGCGGCTGATCAAGTCGCGGCAGATCACGTCGCCGCGGACCACGTCGCTGAAGACCAGATCGCGGTAGACCCTGTCGCCCCGGATGACATGGAGGCACCGGCGGCCGACGCGCCGACGGTGCCCACGCAGCCGGCAACTCGCACGATGGCGCGGCGCCGTCGGGCCGCTTCACGTCCTGCCGGACCGCCCGCCACAGAGCTGGCGGAGAGTGCGGAGTCGGCAGCCCAGTCCTTCGCCGTACCGCACGCGAGGTGAGGACCCCGGTTTGACCGAGCCGAACGGCGGGCCGTACGCTCATTGGCGCGGCCCGCCAGCTCGGCGGCCCGGAGGTTGGTCCGCTGCGCAGGCAGTATCAGGCGCAAGCTGCTGCCAGGTCACGTCACAGTCAGTCCAAGCACGCCGAACAGCCAGGAGTACCACCCGATGTACGCGATCGTGAAGACCGGCGGCAAGCAGTACAAAGTGGCCGTCGGGGATATCGTCGAGGTGGAAAAGCTTGACGGCGACCCTGGCACCGAGGTCAGCTTGTCCGCCGTGTTGCTCGTCAACGGTTCCAGCGTGACCACCGACTCGGCTGCTCTTGGCGCCGCCTCGGTCCGTGGGAAGGTTGTCGCGCAGGTCAAGGGACCCAAAATTCGGATCCACAAGTTCAAGAACAAGACCGGGTACCACAAGCGTCAGGGTCACCGGCAGCAGCTGACCCGCGTTGAGGTCACCGGCATCTCCTAGTGACCTTGCCATTCCGGTTCGGTGAGCCGGATCGCCGTTTGATCATCGACCTTGAGAAACTCCTGACGAGGGTGTGAGCACCGATGGCACACAAGAAAGGCGCGTCCAGCTCCCGGAATGGCCGCGACTCCAACGCTCAGCGGCTCGGGGTGAAGCGGTACGGCGGCCAGCTGGTCAACGCGGGTGAGATCCTCATCCGCCAGCGCGGCACCAAGTTTCACCCGGGCGTGCACGTCGGGCGTGGTAGTGACGACACCCTGTTCGCGCTTGAGACGGGTGAGGTGCTGTTCGGCACCAAGCGGGGCCGAAAGACCGTCAACATCGTCCCGGTGCAGCCCTGAATCCGGGCCCCACATAACGCACCCGACGAGGGGCGGCCCGGCGGTGACCGGCTCGCCCCTCGTCGGTTTTTTGTGAGGCCGTACCCGCTAACGCCGAAAAGAGGAGAAGTCAGGGGTGTCCCGCTTCGTGGATCGGGTGGTGATTCACGTCGCCGCGGGCGATGGCGGCCACGGCTGTGCGTCGGTGCACCGGGAGAAGTACACCCCACTGGGTGGGCCCGACGGGGGCAACGGTGGCCACGGCGGTGACGTGGTGCTGGTGGTAGACCCCGGTGTGCACACCCTGCTCGACTTCCACTACCGGTCCCAGGCCCGGGCCTCGAGCGGCCAACCGGGCCAAGGCGGCCATCGCAACGGCGCCATGGGCGAGGATCTCGAGCTGCGGGTGCCCGATGGCACCGTGGTACTCACTCCCGACGGCGAGGTGCTGGCTGACCTGGTCGGTGTCGGAACCCGATTCGTCGCCGTGGCGGGCGGGCACGGCGGCCTGGGCAACGCGGCGCTGGCTTCCAAGGCTCGCAAGGCACCGGGCTTCGCCCTGCTCGGTGAGGAGGGCGAAGCCCGGGATCTGGTACTTGAGCTCAAGTCGGTGGCTGATATCGGTCTGGTCGGCTTCCCCTCTGCGGGCAAATCCTCCCTGGTTTCGGTGCTGTCAGCGGCTCGTCCCAAGATTGCCGACTACCCGTTCACCACTCTGGTGCCCAACCTCGGTGTGGTCACCGCGGGGGAGACGGTGTTCACCGTCGCTGACGTCCCCGGCTTAATTCCCGGCGCCAGCCAGGGCAAGGGCCTCGGGCTGGAGTTCCTGCGGCACATCGAACGCTGCGCCGTGCTGGTGCACGTGGTGGACTGTGCGACCGTCGACCCGGGCCGTGACCCGCTGTCCGACGTGGATGCTTTGGAACGCGAGCTGGCCGCCTACACCCCGTCGCTGGGCGGTGAACTGGCGTCTCGTCCCCGGCTGGTGGTGTTCAACAAGGTCGACGTTCCGGACGCCCGGGAGTTGGCTGAGATGGTGCAGCCCGAGCTCCAGGCGCGCGGATTACCCGTATATTGCGTGTCCACGGTGAGCACCGAAGGTCTGCGGGAACTGCGATTCGCGCTCGGCGCAGCGGTGCGCCAGCACCGCGAGTCGCTGCCCCCCGCCGAACCGACCCGGGTGGTGCTCCGGCCTATGGCGGTCGACGAACAGGGCTTCGAAGTCATGGCCGACCCCGATCGATCCGAAGGATTCATCGTCCGGGGCGGGCGCCCGGAGCGGTGGATACGGCAGACGAACTTCGACAACGCCGAGGCGGTCGGTTACCTGGCTGACCGACTGGCTCGGCTCGGCGTCGAGGACGCCTTGGCGGGCGCAGGTGCTCGGGCTGGCTGCCCGGTCACGATCGGCCACGTCACCTTCGACTGGGAACCCTCCACCCCGGCCGGAGGGGGCGCGATCCGGCTGGGCGGGCGAGGAACGGACTGGCGGTTGGACAGCGACGAGCGGATCGGCGCAGGGCAGCGTAAGGCGGCCCGACGGGTGCGGCGCGAGCCGGTCGTCGGCGGTGAGGTCCCGCAGGAGTGAGCCCGACCCGGCAGGCGGTGGCGCAGGCGCGACACCTAGTGGTCAAGATCGGCTCATCGTCGCTCACCACGGCCGCGGGTGGGCTCGATCGGGCCAGGCTGGACACCCTGGTTGACGCGCTCGCCGCCCGCGTCGCGGCAGGCACCCACCTGGTATTGGTGTCCTCGGGTGCGATCGTCGCCGGGCTCGCCCCGCTGGGGCTGCGCCGGCGGCCGCGTGATCTGGCCACTCAACAGGCCGCCGCCAGCGTCGGGCAGCTGGCGCTCGGGTACGCCTACACGCAGTCCTGGGCGCGGCATGGCCGCACCGTCGGCCAGGTGCTGCTGACCTCTGATGACGTGGTCCGCCGCGCGCATTACCGCAATGCGCAGCGCACCTTCGCCCGGCTGCGCGGCCTCGGTGTCGTGCCGGTGGTCAACGAGAACGACACGGTAGTCACCGACGAGATCCGCTTCGGCGACAACGACCGGCTGGCTGCCCTGGTCGCGCACCTGGTGGGAGCGGAGGGATTGGTGTTGCTCTCCGACGTCAACGGCCTCTACGACAGCGACCCCCGGCTCGGCACTGCTCGGCTGGTAGCAGAGGTGACTGGACCGGCTGATCTGCTCGGCGTACAGGTTGGCACCGGTGGTGCGCTCGGTACCGGGGGAATGGTTTCCAAGCTCGGTGCCGCGACGCTGGCCTCGCAGTCCGGGGTGCCGGTGCTGCTCGCCGCCGCGACGCAGGTCGGGCGAGCCTTGGGTGCAGCCGACGTCGGGACGGCATTCGCGCCGACCGGGTCGCGGTTATCGGCCCGCCGGTTCTGGCTGCGCCACGCCGCGGGGGCGGTCGGCCGGCTACAGCTCGACGACGGTGCGGTGAGCGCGGTGGTGCATCGTCGGCGTTCGCTGCTCGCCGCCGGCATCACCGGCGTCGAGGGTGATTTCGAGGCCGGCGACGTCGTGGAGCTGATCGACGGACAGGGAGTCGTCGTCGCCCGGGGAATGGTGGGGTTCGACGCCGCGGAGCTGCCCGAGCTGATCGGCCGCTCCACCCGCGACCTCCCCCCCGAACTGCGCCGCGAAGTCGTTCACGCCGACGATCTGGTGCCGGTGTAAACACCGGCTCGTGAGTGCGTAACAGTGTTCCAGCACTCAACGCCACTCACGAGCAGTAGGCTGGGCAACCGTGCAGCTCCGAACGACGCCTGGGCTACCTGCCGAATCCGCGGCCGACATCGTCGCCGACTGCGCGCGGCAGGCGCAGCGCGCCGCTCCTACCCTGGCTACCGCGTCCGACCAGGCCATCGATGCCGCGCTGGATGCAATGGCCCTGCGGCTGATCAGCTCCGCCGCTGAGGTGCTTGCTGCCAACGCCGCAGACATCGCCGCAGCTGAGCAGTCGGGGATGAGCCCGGCGCTGATCGATCGGCTGAGGCTGGGACAGGCCCGGCTGGCTGAGATGGCCGGCCAGCTCGTCCTGTTGGCCCGGATACCGTTCCCGGCCCGGGACCGGGTACTGGAAGACCGTCCAGACGGGTTGCGGCTGATCGAGCGCCGCCGCCCGGTCGGCGTGGTGGGTGCCACCTTCGAGGCCCGCCCCAACGTCACCGTCGATGTCGCCTCGCAGCTGGTGAAGTCCCGCAATGGCGGCGTGCTGCGCACTGGGTCGGCGGCCCTGCGCTCCGCGCTGGCGTTGTGTGAGCATGTCCTCGCGCCCGCGCTGACCGATGCCGGGTTGGACCCGGATGCCGTGCAACTGGTGCCTGACCCGCGCCGGGACAGCGCCGTCGCCCTCGTTCAGCAGGCGGAGCTGGTCCCGCTGGTGATCGTGCGGGGCAGCGGCGAGACCACCCGGATGTTGGCTGCTGAGGGAGCCCGCCACGGGGTTCGAGTGCTGGCCCACGCCGACGGCGGTGGTGTGCTCTACGTCGACGCGGCCGCTGATCCCGTGCTGGCCGTCGAGTTGCTGGTGGCCGGGCTGGACCGGTTGGGCGTCTGCAACCGGGTCAATCTCCTGCTGGTCGCCGACAGCGTGCCGGATCGGTTGTACGCTGCCCTGCTCGATGCTGCCAGCCAGCGCGGGATCGCGTTGTCCCTGCCGCCGCACGACCACCCGCTGGGTCACGAGTGGGCGTTGGACACCGGGCGGGAGGCGACGCTGACCGTGAGCCGGGTGAGCGGTCCCGCACACGCTGCCCATGTCGCGAACCGGGAAACCTCCGGACTTGCCGCCACGATCGTCACCCATGACGAGGCCGCCGCGACTGAGTTCCTGGACAGCTACGCCGGCACCGGAGCGTTCTGGAATGCCAGTACCCGGCTGCTCGACGGGTTCAAGCTTCGGCGCGTCCCGGAGACCGGGATCAACGTCGATCGGGTGCCAGGGCCGCGTGGACCGGTCACCTTCGCTGACCTGTACCTGCGGCAGTTCGTGATCATCCCGGCGCGCTGGCCTTCCGGATGAGACCGACGTAACCGGCGATGGCGAGTGCCGCCAGCGTCCACACCAGGGCCTGGAGTGCCCAGGTGGATACGGTGAATGCTTCGCCGGCTGGACTGGATGTATCGAAATCGCAGCGGTTGCCGATGCGTGCCGGGGTTAACGGCACGCTGCGGTCGATACCGACTCCGATCTGCTCGACCAGGGAGCATGGCGACCCCGGATTCTGAGCTTGGCTGGTGTGCGCGGTGACGTAGCGGCCCGGACCCAGGGAGGTGTGCCCGGCGGCGATACCGAGCCCTGCCGCGATCATGAGGGCTAGGACGAGGGCGACGACAGCTCGACTACTTCGGTAGCCGTATCCGGCGAGTGCTCCCCAGAGCCAATGCGCGCCTTTGCCCAGTGGGCCGCCGATGTCGCCGCGGCGGCGCAGATCCTGCTGCTGGCAGACGAGTACTTCCCGAGCGGCGGATTCGTGGCCACTGGCCCTCAGCGCAGCGGCCAGCTGGTGGTAGGGCTGAGGTCGATAGGCACGGGTGTGGTGGATGATCAGGTGTAGCCACTCACGCCAGTCGACCGCATGAAGCGAAGCATAGGTAAGGCCGCATAGCGTGAGCTGATGCGCCGGCGCTGCGCAACGTGACGTCTTGGCCGCAGCGTGGGGGCAGATCACCTGGGCCGGCAGGAACAGGTGCTTGGCTTCGGCATCCTCCAGGTCAAGAACAGGGCCAGCCGGGTTGGTCAGTTGCGCGTGGCTGAGGTTGAGCTGTCCGCTGATGTGGGCGTCGGCGAGTCGCACCGCGCCGTCTTGGCTGTGTCCGGTGGCGGTGAGTCCCTCGGCGAACATGTCGCTGTCGACCTGCAGGTGATCGCCGATGAGGGCCCGGCCGGCTTGGTTGGTCAATTTCGCGTGGCTGAGGTTGAGCTGTCCGCTGATGTGAGCGTCGGCGAGTCGCACCGCGCCGTCTTGGCTGTGTCCACTGGCGGTGAGTCCCTCGGCGAACATGTCGCTGTCGACCCGGAGGTGATCGCCGATGAAAGCGGCGCCGGCGGCGTTGGTCAGTTCTGCGCGGTCGAGGTTGAGCTGGCCGGTGATATGGGCGTCGGGCAGCCGCACCACGCCGTCTTCGCCGTGGCCGGTGGCGGTGAACCCGTCGAGGAACACGCCGCCGTCGACTTCGAGATGGTCGCCGATGAGGGCCGGCCCGGCGGGGTTGACCAGCGTCGCGCCAGCTAAGTTGAGTTGACCGCTGATATGAGCGCCGGGCAGCCGCACCGCGCCGCGCTCATAATGGCCGCTCGCGATGAAGCCCTCGGCGAGCACCAGGCCACCGTCGACATGGAGCCCGTCGCCGATGAGGGCCGGCCCCGCTTGGTTGGCAAGCTCGGCACCATTGAAATTCAGTTGCCCGACGATGTGGGCTCCCGGCAGCCGGACCGCGCCGAGCTCGCCGTGTCCGGTGGCGATGAAGCCCCCGCCGAAGACGTCGCCGTCGACGTGCAGCCCGTCGCCGATGAGGGCGGGCCCGGTCTCGTTGGTCAGGCGCGCACCGTTGAGATTGAGCTGGCCTTTGACGTGGGCGCCGAGTAGGCGTACGGCGCCGTAGTCGCTCTGTCCGGTGGCCGTGAACCCGTCGCCGAGCAGCACATCGCCGTCGACCTGGAGGCCGTCGCAGTCCAGCGCACACAGCTGCGAACCCGCCAAGGTCAACCACGGTAGGCGGGCGCTGACCATCAGCACAGGGCGCTCGAAGACGCAGCCTCGCAGTTCAATGCCCACTGCGGCCGGCACATGGGTGAGGTCAAGCATTCCGGTGATCCGCGCCCCATGGACCCGAACGCCCAGCGGATCAAGGCGCTCACCACTGCGGCCCAGCACCAGCTCCCGCAGCAGCTCGGCGCGGATGGTGTACCGGGGGTTCTCCGTTGCTGCTAGCTGCTCGACGGTGAGCTTGCTGTACTCGACCACGCAGCCAGATGCCAAGGCATCGATCAGCGCGGGCTCCCTCGCTGAGGCCTCGCTGAGACTCCTGCTCGCCAAAGACTGTCCCACCGCCGGTTGCCCCCTGAGTTCAGGCCCGCTGAGCGTCCAGCTTATCGCCGCCGGAGCTGACCCCAAGCGGCTCGCCTAGGCTGCGCCCATGTCCGGCCGGCGACTCGGGATTATGGGCGGGACCTTCGACCCGATTCACCATGGTCATCTCGTGGCTGCGAGCGAGGTGCAGGCCCGTTTCGAGTTGGACGAGGTGATGTTCGTGCCCACCGGGATCCCGTGGCAGAAAGATGATCGGGAGGTCAGTCCAGCCGAAGATCGCTACCTCATGACGGTTATCGCGACGGCGTCTAACCCGCGGTTTTCCACCAGCCGGGTCGATATCGAACGCCAGGCGCCCACGTTGACCGTCGACACCCTCACGGACCTGCGCACCGAGTTTCCCGATGATGAGATGTTTTTCATCACCGGCGCCGATGCGCTGGCGCAGATACTGTCCTGGAAGCGGGTCGACGAGCTGTTCGCACTGGCCCATTTGGTCGGGGTGACCCGCCCGGGGTTCCACCTCGACGGCCAACACCTGCCGGACGAGGCAGTGAGCTTGATAGAGGTGCCCGCCATGGCGATCTCCTCCACGGACTGCCGGCAGCGCGTCGGGCGCGGCCAGCCAGTCTGGTACCTCGTGCCCGACGGGGTGGTCCAGTACATCAGCAAGCGTGGGCTATATCGGCGTTAGGCGGAGATGTCCCCGCGACCTCGTCGACGAAGAAGTCCGCTGGCAGGGGCGAGCACGAGATCGTTCCTGGTCGACGGCATCCGTGTTGCTGCTGGTGTTACCGGCCACACTTCTCGCAGACGAGCCCACCCCATGTGCCGTCGACGAAAATATGTCCATCGCACTCATAGCGGCGGTCGTGGTCGCGGACTTCCCGGTGCATCCATCCGGGCCGCCGATCGTCTTTGTCGCCGCCGCCACGAATGACTAAATATTCAGCCATGGGCTCTAGCTCCGTTCCTTGCATGGGTACCAAGACACGCCCTGAGGCAATAAGTTTGGTTGACCCCATCACGAGAGTGCCGGACGGTCGAGTAATGGTCATCATCTCTACAGATCAATTTCCAAGTACTGCGGATCAGGCAGTGCCACTACACCAAATGATGTACGTTGAGAGGGTTCCTAGATCTGTAGCTTGACTGTTACCGGACCGCTAGTCTTCGAACGGTACGGCCATCGCTCATGAAAGGTCACAGCCGTTTCGAGACTGACATCCGCATGACGGGATGCCTCCACCTGTCGGCCGAGCTGACGACAGCAGCGACGGCAACACAGACGCCAACCTGACCTCATGAGCACGCGCGGGCCGGGCGACCAGCGCAGTGGGTATTTGCGGGCGCCTCTGGATTCTCTTTCAGGTATGCGGGCGAACAGAGTGGGCACAAAAGGGGCGAGCCGGGACGAATCGCTCAGTGCCGGGTCGGTGTGTTGGGTTGATGTGTCGAGCGCCGATCCGGTCGGTAGCCGGGAATTCTACAGTGGGTTATTTGGTTGGATCTACCAAATCCACTCGGGCCAGCGCCGCCAGGAGTACCTGACCGCATTGTGCGGCGGTCGCCCGGTGGCTGGTCTGTCGGGAACTCCGGTGCAGACGGGTCAACCCGCGGCCTGGACGCTGTACTTGGAAAGTGTCAACGTGACGCGCACTGCGCAGGTGCTCGGTAGGCTGGGTGGCCAGGTCTTGTCGGGGCCGACGGATGTTCCAGGACAGGGCAGGGTGCTCTTCGGAGTAGACCCGACGGGCGCCGTGGTTGGTTTCTGGCAGCCCGCACGACCATCGATGTTGCGCCGGACCGTCCCTGGATCGCTGTACTGGGCTGAGCTGGATACCTGGAACGGCCTACGGGCAGATGAGTTTTTCGCGAACCTGTTCGGCTACCAGCAGCGGCAGATCGGTGACGGCATCGAGGTGGACTACACCACCTGGTCACGCGACGGCAAGACGATGCTGGGCAGGCTAGAAATGAACGAGAGCTGGGCGGACCCGGACTGCGCTGCGCACTGGATGCTGCACTTCGCGGTGGAACCGCAGATCGGCACGGACGCTGCGGCCCGTCGGGTCCTCGCGTTGGGCGGCCGGGTTGACATCGATCCCTACGACACCGAGCTGGGGCGAATCGCCCGGGTCGCTGACCCTTCCGGAGCCACCTTCGCGCTGATCGACCCTGCCGATCGGGTCGATGCAGCCACCGACCTCGCGGCCGGCTCGGCTCGAGTAGACGATCCCTACGACGACTGAGGGTCCGGTCTCGCCGGCCGTTCCGGAATCGGTCCGAACGACGGCGAAGCGATCGAATATCTTGCGGGCCTCATCGTTGAGGGCAAGCTCACTTAGCACGAGACCATCCTCAACGGCCTCGAAAACGCTGTCGAAGCGCACAACATGCTCTACGCCGGCGGCAACACTGGAAAGCTGCTGCTCAAAGTGAGCCGAGATCGCCGACTAGTGCTATTCCTTTCGTTCAGTTCGCCGCTGCCACCCGCAGTTCGTTGCGCAGTATATCAGCAACTCGTGATGGCTGGCTCAAAAACGGGGAGTGGGATGTGTCGAGACGCTCGACGCGGTGCGCCCGTCGCGCCATCTGCTCCTGAGTGGCGGGCGGGATTGCGAGGTCTTTCTCGCAGATCACATAGGTGCTAGAGATGTTGCGCCAACTGGCTTGGGTCAACGGCTGCGACACCGCTGCGAGCGACTGGTGTCCGAGGCGGGCGATTGCCGCTTTGGCGGTAGCCGGGTCGACGTCCCCGTAGAAAATCTCACGCGGTCGAAGCGGATCGATATACCCCTCAGCCTCGTGCATCTCCCACCATGGCGGAGGTATGCCGTGTCTCGCGCCGAGAAGCGAATCTCCTACGTTGCCCTGCCATGCACAGAGGTAAACCAGATGTCTCACCTTTCCCATGCTAACCAGCGCCTCGGTGACAGGTGCACCGCCGTAGGAATGGGCGCAGACAACCACTGGTCCGTCGACATCCGCAACAACAGATCGAACGATCTCTGCATCGTTATACAGATCCCCCAGCTTGGACGGATCGTGGCCGCTGCTCGGCAGTGCGATCGTGCGGATGTCGACGCCGCTGAGCCGCTCGATCACCAGGTCCCAGCACCAGGGACCGTGCCAAGCCCCGTGCACGAGTACAAGGGTCGGAACTGAAGCCACGATCGCCTCCCGCTGCTCGACATTCAGCAAGCGCGGCCTATACCGCTGATTGTGATCGGTTTTTCGATGAGGTGCGGTTCGGGCTCAGCGCCGTGTGCGGCGAACCAGGGAGCGTATGCCGGCGCATCCGGGCACAGTGTCCACTTCCGGCCGACCCGGTCAACGCCTATCGGGTACACGGTCAGGGCGCCGTCGGCTTCAATGTGTAAACGGATAAAATGTTTGAGGTCCTGGTGGTGTTGGGCTGCGTATCCCTCTGTTCCGTGTAGGCCAAAGCAGTTGGCGACCCAGAGGTAGCCTGACATTCCCACCATTCCTCCGATTCCACCCACGAGGAAGATCAGACCGAGGAAGGCGACCAGGGACCACGCTCCCCGTAGCCCGAAGGCAGACGACAGCCAAGAGGAGGCGATCATGAATCCGGCCGCGCTTGCCAACTGTACCGTCGTATGGACAGTCCCGACGAGGAATCGGCGCAGGCCACGGGCGTCGTGGGCGAAGCGCACCATTCCCACCAGCACCACGATCACCAGCGGGATGAGCAGGAACAACGTCGGGCTCTGCCACACCGCGTGCAGCAAGTCGCCGAGACCCAGAGCGACGTGACGGTCTTGGAGATGCAGCCCCAGCATCAACGCCAACAGTACCTGGACGGCGCCGAATACCCCGGCAAGGGGAAGGTTGTATGGAGCGAGCAGCCAGATCCGCTTTCTGAGCCGTTTCGATTCCTCCGGTGACGGATAAGTGGTCGCTTTGCGGTAGGCGACCGGCCCGGCTGGGCCGGGAAGGTCCATGCGCTCGGGCAGGTTGTGGGTGGGATGTAAGAAGGCGCCGCCGCCGCCGGAGGTGATGTGCTGGCGAGGGCCATCCTCCTGTTCGTAGCGGGCGTAGTAGTGCTTTCCACTCTTGATGTACAGCGCCAGCCGGGCACCACAGGGTGTGATGATCTCGCGTTCGAGGAACTCCACATCCCGGTCGGAATGGATCTCGATGCCCTTCCTGCCGCTGTCGACCTCCTTGGCCGTACACATGATGATCCGATCACCGGGTTTCACATGGGACAGGGCGACCCCAGCGAAGTACCGCAATTGGGCTTCGTCGATATAGGACCCGAACTGGATGTCGACGCCCCAGAGCCACCAGCGGTTCGGAAGCTTGAGCGCGAAATAGCTCCGACGCTGCACCGTTTTCCATCCGCCGATCCAGCGCTTGCGGCAGAAGATGCTGGTGAAGTTGACCAGCCCGTCGTACCAGTCGTGGCTTCCCGGAATTGCGAAGAGCTCGGGAGCTTCTCCCGCGGCGCACGGCAGCGCCGCCCGGTACGGACCGAGCATGCGGTTCTGGTACTCCGCGGCCTTAGGCACCGGGTACACCTGGTCGCCGCCCATGACCAGGATGCGCCCCCGCTCGGTGGCGTAGGTCTCGCCGTCCCAGTCGAGCTTGAGTCCTTCGGTGGCCAGCAGCGTGGCCACGGTGTACGTCGAGTTCCACCCGTCGCCGAGGTCGGCGACGTAGTCAAGCCACAGATCGGCTTGCTCAGAGCGATCCGGCATCTCGGCTGGCTCCAGCGCCTGCAACTCCCGATAGTCGGCATAGGCGCTGAAGACACCCGAGAGCAGAACCCGCACCGCCGTGTCGACGAGTTGGTGAGGATCGAGCCAGCGCACCATTGGCCTGCGCACGAACCCGAGCTCGGAAGGGTCCGAGGAGGACGGGCGGGGGCCGGACGGTGGTGAGCTGCTCATGACGTCCGCCGCCGGAGCTGGTGCGTGTCCAGGCCGGTGACGTCGACGTCGTCCAGGGACGTGACGACGAGATCAGCGTTCGCAGCCGCTAAGAGTTCCTCGTCGTCGGCTCGGGCCACGCCTAACGCCGCCATGCCCCCGGACTTGGCCGCCTGCACCCCGCTGGTTGCGTCCTCCACGACGAAGCAGTGCTCCGGGGTGACGCCGAGCTCGGCGGCACCGGTCAGAAAGATCTCCGGGTGTGGTTTCCCATGGGCGAAATCGCGTCCAGAGATGTCGACGTCGAAGAACTCGAGCAGGCTCAGGCCGGGGCGCAAGAAGTCGTAGTGCAGATCCTGCTCGGCGGCGAACGTGTCGAGTCGGATTTGGCGAAGGAACAGTCTAGCGTTCTTCGACGATGACGCCGCCGCCACCGGGATTCCGGCGTCGCGCACAGCCAAAACGAAACGCAACGCGTCAGGGTAAGCCCGGAACTCGCCGGCCTCGATGAGCTTGATGACCATGGTTTGCTTGTTCACGGCGTAAGCCTGCGCCCGCTCGGCGGAGTCGGGAACCTTGAAGTACTCCAGGGCCGCGAGCGCTCCACTCATTCGTGGCTTGCCCGATAACACCTGCTGGTAGACCTGCGGCGTGAAGCGCTCGTCGGACCACGAGGTCTGGTCCGCGATGTCGGCCCAGTCGTTTTCCATCAGCTCGCGCAGCGAGTCCTTCCAGGCTCGTTCGTGCGGGGAGTCGACCAGCACGCCGTCCACGTCGAAGATCGCCGCTTCAAAGCCTCGTGTCGGCACGATCGCTCCCTTCCCCGGTGTGGTCCGAGTCCTGCGGACGATCGTCCGGACGAACGCACTGCCGGCGCAGCGGCGCTACCCACTCCTGCCCCGCGGCCAGCTCTCGGACCTCGTCGCCGATGCCGATGCGGACTGGCCGGCTGAAGCCCTCGGACAGCGTATGCACCGTCAGCTCATCGCCGGAGATGCTGACCCTGATCGAGGTACCGCGGAACTGCATCGGGAAACTGAGCCCGTCGAGGCGGTCGGTGAGCGTCGGGTCGAAGTGCAGAACCCCGTCGCGTACGTTCGCGCCGACGTAGCCGCGTTGCAGCAGGTCCAGGGTGCCGGACATAACGCCCATGTGGATGCCCTCCTTGGTGGTACCGCCCTGCACGTCACTCACATCGCTCTCCAGTGCGACAAGGAACCGCTGCCACGAGCTCTCCGGGTCCAGCCTGCCTAGCACGGCGGCGTGCGTGACCAGGCTCAGGGTCGAGCCGTGCGAGGTGCGACGGTCGTAGTAGTCGATGGTCCGCCGCGCGAGGTCGGGGTCGTAGTCGTATCCGAGTCGTTCCAACAGCGCGCGGAGTTCGTCGCCGGAGAACAGGAAGAACAGCATCACCGTGTCGGCCTGCTTGGCTAGCTGGTAACAGTTGGGGTCGTCACCCGCAGCTTTGAGGATGCGGTCCAGGCGTTGGATGTTGGGATGCTCGGCGCGGTAATGATCCCAGTCCAGCTCCTCGAGATCGGCGTAACCCTCGAACTGGCTGAGGATGCCGTCTGCATGGAAAGGGACGAACATCTTGCGGCTCATCTCATCCCACGTGCGCACCTCGTCGTCGGTCAGCCCGAGACGAACCCGCAGTGCGGCGCGACGGCTCCGCGGTAGCAGATTGAGCACCCGCGGGGCGGTGCTCGCGATCCAGGCCACCATCAGGTTGGTGTAAGCGTTGTTGCGCAGCCCGGCTTCGTCGGCGCCGGGGTAGCGCTCGTGGAACTCGTCGGGTCCCATTACCCCGTGGATCTCATAGCGGTCGCGCTCGGGGTTGTAGTGCGCGATTGAAGCCCAGAAACGGGCGATCTCGAGCATGAGCTCGGCGCCGTAGTCGCGGAGGAACGCCACGTCGTCGGTCGCCTGGTAGTACTGCCAGACGTTGTAGAAGATCGCCGCGTTGACGTGACGCTGATGATGGCTGTGGTCGGGGTGCCACTGCCCGGACAGCGGGTTGAGGTGGACGACCTGCGTCTCCTCGGTGCCGTCGCTGCCGCTTTGCCACGGGAACATCGCGCCGGAGTAGCCGGCCTCCCGGGCGGCGGCCCGCGCCTCGGCCAGGCGCCGGTAGCGGTACATCAACAGCCCACGGGTGACTTCGGGCAGCCGGAAGTTGAGGTACGGATAGATGTAAAGCTCGTCCCAGAACACATGGCCGCGGTAAGCCTCGCCATTGAGCCCCCGAGCCGGCACCCCCGCGTCGTGCCGGGCAGTGTGCCGTGAGCACACCTGCAGCACATGCGAGGCGTGGAAACGCAGCAGCAACTGCAGTCGGGGCTCGCTGGGCAGTTCGATGTCGCCGATGTCCCACAGCTCGGTCCACGCCGACTCGTGGTCGGTCAGCGCTGCGGGGAAATCCCCGTAGCGTGCGACGTTCTTTCCCGCAGCGACCAGTGTTTCGGCGATCGCGTTGTCGTGGGAGGTGAACAGCGAGACCATCTTCTCGACCCGCATCGGGCTGCCCTGCTCGACGTCGAAGGCGAGGACCTGCTGGATGTAGTCCTCCATCTGGTACAAGCTGCGGGCGACTTCCTGCGGGGTGTCACTGTCGTCGCGGAACACGCGTGTGCGCGCTGCCTCAGCGATGTAGATGTTCGACTGCCGGGTCTGCACCTTGAGAGCGATGATCTCTGGGCCGAACGTGCGCGGAGACCACGGGTTGAGGTGACGGCCCTCAAGCTCGCGGTAGCGGGCAACCATGTGGTTCGTCATGCGACCATCGAGCCCCGAGATCACCTCCACGCGGCCTGACCAGTTGTCCGGAGTCACTGTCCATTCGATTCCGGCCAAGTGGCTGTTGGCCATGCTCACGAAGCGGCGGCTGTGCAAAGTCGTCACACGACCGATTCGGTCGCGGAACTGGATCTCGCGCTCGACCACGGCGTTGCGAATGTCGTAGGAATGGCGGTAGGAAAGCACCTCGACGTTGTCAAGCCGGACCGCTTCCTCGCCTTCGATCCGCAGCTTCAGCAGCAACCAGTTCGGAAGGTTGACCAAGTCCTCGTTGAGGACCGGCCGACCTCCGAGGATGGTGGTCTCCCGGTTGAAGCAGCCGTGGGCGTAGGTGCCCGGGTAATGGACCGAGTTCGCGTCCTCCCATTCAGCCGCTCCCCGGGAGGCGAAGTAACCGTTGCCGGTGGAAGTCAGGGCCTCGCGCAGACCTTCCTGCGCTGGGTCGAAGGCGTCGTAGGTGAGGATGAAGTCAGCCATGGATCCCCTCCTCACCGTGTTCGGGCACCTGCCCTCGGAGCGCGGCGCACGCCCCGTCTAGTCTGTTTACACCGACCTGAAGGATGCCATGCTCACCGACCGTACGACGCTCACCCAGTTCCTGATCGAGGAGGGGCGCCGCCATCCAGGCGCGACCGGGGAGCTGAACTCCCTTATTCTCGACGTGGCGCTCGCGTGCCGGGCGATCGCCAAGCGGGTTGCCTACGGTGCGCTCGGCGGTGTGCTCGGGGCGGCCGCGACGACCAATGTCCAGGGAGAGACGCAGCAGAAGCTCGACCTGGTCGCGAACGACCTTTTCCTGCGCGCCAACGAATGGGGTGGCTTGCTCGCCGGGATGGTGTCCGAGGAGCTGGAGGCACCGCATCCAATCCCGGAGCGCTACCCGTGCGGCAAGTACCTCCTGGCGTTCGACCCGCTCGACGGTTCGTCGAACATCGACGTGAATCTGTCGGTCGGGAGCATTTTCTCGATTCTGCGGGCCCAGAATCCAGGCGAGAACGCCGCCGCCCAAGACTTCCTGCAGCCGGGGTCGAAGCAGGTCTGCGCTGGATACGCGATCTACGGCCCTTCGACGATGATCGTCTTGACCGTCGGCAGGGGGGTGCACGGCTTTACCCTCGAGCCGCAGCTCGGCGAGTTCATCCTCACTCATCCGGAGATTCGGGTCCCCGCCGCCGCGCGTGAGTTCGCCATCAACGCCTCGAACAGCCGGTTCTGGGAACCGGCGGTGACGCGCTACGTCGATGAGTGCCTCGCCGGCAGTACGGGCCCTCGCGGCAAGGACTTCAATATGCGCTGGGTCGCTTCGCTCGTTGCCGAGACCCATCGCATTCTCACGCGCGGCGGCGTGTTCCTCTATCCGCGCGATACGAAGGATCCGGCAAAGCAGGGTCGGCTGCGCTTGCTTTACGAGGCCAATCCGGTTGCCTTCATCGTCGAGCAGGCGGGCGGCTTCGCCAGCACCGGGCGCGAACGCGTTCTCGACGTCACGCCAGAGGAAGTGCACCAGCGCATCGCGTTCATCTTCGGCGCGCGTGAAGAGGTCGAGCGCATCGAGCAGTACTACCGTGACTACAACGTAGCGGAGTACGACACGCCACTGTTCAGCACGCGCGGCCTGTTCCGCACCAACGGTTGAACGAAAGGGCGCAGGCCATGTCAGCCAAGCATCCGATCATCGTCATTACCGGCTCTTCGGGCGCCGGGACAACGTCGGTGATGCGCACGTTCGAGCAGATCTTCCGGCGCGAGCACGTGAACGCGGCGCTCATCGAGGGCGACAGCTTCCACCGCTACGATCGCACCGAGATGAAAGCCAAGGTGGCCGAGGCGTTCGACCGCGGTGACCACGGGCTCAGCCACTTCGGCCCGGAGGCGAACCTTTTCGAGGAGCTTGAGGAGCTGTTCCGGCAGTACGGCGAGAACGGCCGTGGCCGCGTGCGTAAGTACCTGCACGACGACGAGGAGGCGGCGCCCTACAACCAACCTCCCGGTACGTTCACGCCCTGGGAGGAATTGGCCGCCGACACGGACCTGCTGTACTACGAAGGACTACACGGAGCGGTTGCTACCGGCAAGGTTGACGTCGCCCAGCACGTGGACCTGCTGATCGGCGTCGTTCCGGTGATCAACCTGGAGTGGATCCAGAAGCTGCATCGCGACATGTCGACTCGGGGTTACTCCACCGAGGCGGTGACCGAAACGATTCTGGGCCGCATGCCCGATTATGTGAATTATATCTGCCCACAGTTCTCGCGCACCCATGTCAATTTCCAACGCGTGCCCATGGTCGACACGTCCAATCCGTTCATCGCCCGGACCGTCCCGACGGCGGACGAGTCGATGCTCATCATCCGCTTCGCCGATCCGCGCGGCATCGACTTCTCGTACCTCCTTTCGATGTTGCACGACTCGTTCATGTCGCGCGCCAACACCATCGTGTGCCCGGGCGGCAAGATGGATCTCGCGATGCAACTCATCTTCACGCCGATGATCTGGCGGCTGATGGAGCGGCGCAAGCAGGCGCTCGGGCACTGATACGGCTACCTGGTCGCGGCCGGGAAGACCGGCAGCACCGTCTTCTTGAAAGTCGCGTTGGTGACGCCGGCGAAAGAGGCGTACCAGGCCAGCGCTGCGGTCACGATTCCGACGTAGCCGCCGATGTTCGTGATGTTGGCGGCACCCGTGTACGCACCGATGGTCAACAGGAGGAACGTCGCGAGCAGGGCGACTAACACCGCGGCCACTGCGCCGGAGACCCGCAGCGACGCTACCGCCATATAGGCGGTGAAGATTGTCCAGGCCAGCAGGAAAAGCCCGGTCGCGGACGCCGCAGCCGCGGTGGGTAGGCCCGGAACGACGAACTTGACGTAGCCGGCGAAGGACAACCAGAACGCGCCGTAAGAACTGAACGCCAGCGCGCCGAAGGTGTTCGCCTTCCGGAACTCCCACATTCCGGCCAGCAGCTGGACGAGTCCGCCGTAGAACAGTGCCAGCGGCAGCACGACCGGCTCGATCGCTTTGGCGACCAAGCCAGCATTGACGCAGCTGAGAACGAAGGTGGTCATCGCGAATCCGGCGAGGCCGAGCGGGCCGGGATCAGCGATGTGATCGGTCGGAGGCTCGGTCCGCACCGCAAGGGGTTCGGACACGTTGCGCCCATAGAGGGTCTCTGCCATCACCTGCTCCTTTGGTTGTCACCAGGACTGCTGAAGGAACTCGGGCCGGAATCAACGGTCCCACGACATGGCGCTGGCCCGCCACCGCACGGACCTCCGGTAACCAACAGCGCGGTGCCGATTACGCCATGGCACCTTGGTGGCCTGGACGGCCAGGCACGTACGCTCACCTGTAGCCAGGTGCGGACAACCGGAGTGCATACGGCACTGCCCGCAATACAAAGCGCCGGCCGAATGAGCCGGGGAGAAGGAGTGATGTGGCAGCCACTGATCATGCGAGACGGCTTGCGCTGACCGCGGCGAACGCGGCGGCCGGTAAGAAGGCGTACAACATCACCCTGCTCGATGTGTCCGATCAGCTGGTGATCACTGACTGTTTCGTGATCGCCTCGGCGCCCAACGAGCGGCAGGTGCAGGCGATCGTCGATGCCGTTGAGGAGAAGATGGCGGCCGCTGGGAGTAAGCCGGTACGCCGTGAGGGCGCTCGTGAGGGGCGCTGGGTGCTGTTGGATTTCGTCGACGTCGTGGTGCACGTCCAGCATGCTGAGGAGCGGTCCTTCTACGGTCTGGAGCGGTTGTGGAAGGATTGCCCGACCATCCCGTTCGTAGCCGATGCCGCCGAGGTGGACGAATCGGTGTGACCTTGACGCGACTCGTGCTCTGGCGGCATGGCGAGACTGATTACAACGCAGCACAGCGGATGCAGGGTCAGCTCGACTCGCAGTTGACCGCGATCGGCCTCCGCCAGGCCCGCCGGGCGGCCCCGTGGCTCGCGGAGCTGAAGCCGGACGTGCTCGTGGCCTCGGATCTGTCCCGGGCCGGGGACACCGCAGCAGTGCTCGCGGCCGAGACCGGGATGCCGCTGAGGATCGACAAGCGGCTTCGGGAGACCCATCTGGGTGCCTGGCAAGGCCTGACCCACGCGGAGGTGGAGGCGCTCCTGCCAGGTGGCGTCCAGACCTGGCGGGAGAACCCGCAACTGGCCCCACCGGGCGGCGAGACGAGGGTGGAAGTGGCTGGGCGTGCGGCGCAGGTGGTTGCCGAGCTCGATGCGGCCAGCCACTGTAGCGCGGTGTTGTGCACCCACGGCGGCCTGATCGCCGGTCTGACGCCGCTGCTGCTCGGCCTGCCGGTGTCGGGCTGGACGGTGTTCGGTGGAATCAGCAACTGTCACTGGACGGTGCTTATTCGCCGGAATTCTAGCTGGCGGTTGTTTTCCTATAATACTGCCGCTCCCGTGTGACCGTGGCCATCGCCGTCGTCACCGACTCAACCGCATACTTTCCGGCCGGGCTCGCCGAGCGCCGCGGCATCCGGCAGGTTCCCCTGCACGTCCTGGTCGACGGTCGGCATTGGCTGGACGGGGTGCAGCTCGGGCCGGCTGAGCTGGTGGAAGCTTTGGCGCGGCGGGCTTCGGTGAGTACGTCTCGACCGACGCCGGGGGAGTTCGAGGCGGTGTATACCGAAGCGATCCGGGCCGGCGCGGACGCCGTCGTGTCGGTGCACCTGTCTCGCGCGCTGTCCGGTACCTGGGAGTCGGCCAGACTGGCCGCCGAGCAGGTCGGCGCGAAGTGGGTGCGGGTGGTCGATTCCCGTTCCACCGGCATGGGTCTGGGCTTCAGTGTGCTCGCCGCGGCTGCCGTCGCCGCGGATGGCGGCGATCTGGACACCGTGTATGACACCGCTGAGCGGGTGGGCGGTTGCTGCCGGGTTTTCTTCTCCGTGGACACTCTGGAGCATTTGCGCCGTGGCGGCCGAATAGGTTCGGCAGCCGCGCTGCTGGGCAGCGCCCTGGCGGTCAAGCCGCTGCTGCATGTCGACGCGGGAAAAGTTGTGCCGTTGGAAAAGGTTCGTACTGCCGGCCGCGCGCGGGCACGTCTGGTCGACCTCGCCGTGCAGGCAGCGGGATTTTCCGCGGTCGACCTCGCGGTGCATCACCTCGGCGCCGCCGAGCGCGCCGCGGAGCTGGTCACGCAACTGCAAGCCCGACTGCCGATGCTGTCGGAATGCCTGGTTTCCGAGGTCGGGGCGGCGATCGGCGCGCATGCCGGACCCGGAGTGCTCGGTGTGGTCGTACTGCCGGGCGGCCTGAAGGCGTAGTTCGGCCAACGACCTCACCGGATCCATCTGTCGATCTCTGCGAGAAGTTGTTTCGTTACCTCTGCTGGGGCCGTGCAGGCGCGCACTGACTGGCTGGCGAGATCCGCGAGAGACTGGTCGCTGAGACCGTGCACGTCACGGAGAATTTCATATTGCCCGATCAGTCGGGTACCGAAAATCAGCGGATCGTCGGCTCCCAACGCCACCGGAACTCCGGCCCGCTGAAATTCGGTGACTGGAACCTGTGCCAGTGCGGGAAACAGCCCGAGCGGAAGGTAGGAAGTGGGACAAATTTCCATGGTGACCTGGTTTTGGGCCAGGATTTCGAGGGTACTATTGCTCGTCGCCGCAGTAATTCCGTGACCTATTCTGCGTGCTCCGAGGAGCTCGACACATCGGCGCACATGACTGTGGTCGGTGTAGCAGCCGGTGTGCGGCGCTATGAGTAGACCGGCATCACGCGCGATATGGGAAGCGGAAACGAAAGCGTCGGGCTCGCCCAGCCGCTCGTCGTTGGAGATGCCGAAACCGACGACACCACGGTGCGCGTATCTGGCTGCGAGCAGGGCGACTCGTTCAGCCTGATCGCGCGATGCGCCCCAGCTCACAGCCAACAGGAGGCCTATCCCGATGCCAGCGGTTCGAGCCGCGTCATGGCACGCGTCGACCATGATCTCCACCGCCTGGTCCAGGCCGCCGAGATGCCGCGCGTACGAGCTCGGGTCAACTTGCAGCTCCAACCACCGGGAGCCTTCCGCAGCGTCGTCTGCGGCCGCTTCTCGGATGATTCGGCGTACGTCTTCTGCGGACTGAATCGTTTGCCGCGCCGCGTCGTACCGGAACTGAAAATGAGACCATTCTCGGCCTCCGTCGCCCCAGCCGGCTTCTTCGTTCACCAGCTCCGATGGGAGAGAGATTCCATATTTGTCGGCAAGCTCTCGTACCGTGGCAAGGCGCGCGGAACCGGTGAGGTGCAGATGTAGATGCGCTTTGGGAAGTTTTCGCAATTCTCGCACAACGGTAGTGTGACATCCGAGGCTGCTTGCCGGTGGCTTCAACGACGATCCCACTCTCTGACCAGTCGATCAGGCCGCCAGGAGATCGAGCACTTCGCGCATCTCGGCATAGCTGCCCGAAATCTTCGCGTGACGGCGCAGCCGGTGTCGCTCCAGGCGGATGGCACTGACGTGCCGGGCCCGGTAGATCAGAGCGCGCCACACCGTGCCGGGGGTGTCCTGCGGGCCGCCGTAGGTCTCCCAGAACGCGTCCCGCTCCGTGCCTGGCCGCTGACCGGCGATGAAGATAGTCCAGTCGGCCGCCGGGTCACCCCACAATGCACGGTCATGATCGAGGACGCCGGTGATCGTCGGCTCTGGCGTGTCGAGTGCGAGCATGACGTTGGGAACCCAGAGATCGCCATGCAGGAGCCGCGGCACGTCGATCTCGTCTAGAACCATCCTGCGCCGGCTGGCGACCGCCACGACCTCGCGCACGTCACTCGCGTCGAGACCGGCGTCCTCCAAGTCAGCCGCGGTGTCCTCCAAGGAGGAGATCACCGCCTCGCTCCAAGTGGCGAAGGTCGGACCGGCCACCGGCCCGAACCGATCTCCGCGCACCCCGTGAACTCTCTTGGCAACCATCCCGAGCTGGCGATAGAACGTCGCCCACTGCGGCCGGGGATAGCCAGTCAGGGCATCCGGTGCGGGCACCCCGTCGAGCATCGTCTGGCACAGGTAGTCCCGCCCGACGATCTCACGCGTCCAATCCACGAACAGCGTGCGGGGCATCATGGCCGCAATCGGTGCGAAGAACGGCAGGCTCGCGTGCTCGTTACGCATCAGTGCCCGCTCGATACGGGACTGTCGGCCTGGTTCGGGCGCGACCCGCAGGATCACGGGACGACCCTCGCCGATCTCAACCCGGTAGGTGTTGTTGTATAGACCGCCTCCGAGCTCGACAGCCGAGACGACCTCAATTCCGGCGCCGAAAGCCCGATGGCACATCGCCACGATCTGATCAGGAGACACCGACACCTGGAACGCGTTCGAGGCTCGCTCGACCGGCTGGAACTCCATGCGCCTGAAGCTATCGAAAAGCTGGTTGCCGTTGAACTTCGCCAGCACGGCGGGCTGGGGGCGGTGAGTTATCCCCACCCGACCTGTTATCCACAGCTGACGGGCAAGGCCGTCGAGCCGACGGCGACATCGTCCTAGCGTCGCCCCGTGGCCCTGCTTCCCAGCTTCCCCTCTGTCGACACCGGTGGATCGCAGCGTGCGCGAGCGCGGCTGGTGGGCCTCAACGGTGCTCCGGGTCCGCCAGCGGCCCCTGGTGATCCGGAGCCGGTCGTCGACGCCGTAGCAGACGCGTCCCATCCCATCGCACCCCAACGTGACGATCCCCCACTCAGCACCTCGCGAGGGGGCCGGCTGGTCCAGCGGTGGGTGCCCGCGTCGCTGCGGGACGCTCGGTGGGAACCCGGCAGACCGGGAGCCCTGCTCCTGTCGTTGGTCGCTGCACTGGCCGCGGTGGTCGCCGCGGTGGGGGTATGGCGGGAGCGTCCGGTGCCCGAACCGGCTCCGGCCCTGCCGCTGGTGACCGCGGCCGCGCCCAGGGTTTCGTCGGCGCCGCTGGCCGGGGAAGCCCATGAGGTGGTGGTCAGTGTGGTTGGCCGAGTAGCCCGCCCGGGGCTAATCCGGCTACCCGACGGCACCCGGGTAGCTGACGCGCTGGCCGCGGCCGGCGGCGCGCTGCCAGACACCGACCTGATGGGCCTGAACATCGCCCGGCGGCTGTCCGACGGAGAGCAGCTGCTGGTCGGTGTGGCGCCGCCGCCGGGACAGCCGGCCGATAGCACGGCATCAGGTACCTCCGGCGGGCCTGGGCCGATCGATCTGAACACAGCGACTCTTGAGCAGCTCGACGGGCTACCCGGCGTCGGCGCGGTCACCGCTCAGCGGATCGTGGACTGGCGCGCCGCGCACGGTCGCTTCACCTCGGTGGATCAGCTGCGCGAGGTGAGCGGCATTGGACAGGCGCGGCTGGGCCAGCTTAAGAAGCTGGTGCGGGTGTGATCGTGGACCCGCTTGCCGCTGCGCCAGCGCGGCATGACCTGCGCCTTGTGCCGGCCGCCCTCGTCGGCTGGATCGTGGTGCTCTCCGGTCTGTACTTGGGGTCCCTGGTCGCGGCTGCGCTCGGCGCAGCGGGCCTGCTTATTGCCGCGGCGTCCGCGCTGCGCGGCCGTTCGGCAGCGGTCGTCGCGGTGGGCGGGGTGGCCGCCGCTGTGGCACTCGTCGTCGCTGCGCAGACCTGGCAGGTGGAACATCACCCACTGCGGGCAGCTGCGCAACGCGGTTCGACGGCGACCCTGGTGGTGCACCTGCGCGACGACCCACGAGCGGTCGCCTCCTCGGGCTACGGCGGCCGGCAACCGCAGGTCCAGCAGGTGGTCATACCCGCGGAACTAGAGGCCGCGGTGGTGGCGGGGCAGCAGTGGCGCACCGGCGGTCGGGTGATTCTGCTGGCACCGGCGCACGGCTGGATCGGCCTGTTGCCCGGCCAGCGAGTACGGACCACCGGCCTGCTTGCCGCTCCCAACCGATCCGACCTGACGGTGGCCGTACTGCGGGTGCGAGGTGAGCCGGACGTACTGTCGGCTCCGTCCGCGGTCCAACGAGTCGCCGAGCGGCTGCGGTCCGGGCTGCGATTCGCCGCCAGGGTCCTTGATCCGGAGCCGGCTGGCCTTCTCCCCGCGCTGGTAGTGGGCGATACCTCGGCGATGGTGCCCACTGTCGAGGCGGAGTTTCGTGCCGCTGGGCTCACCCATCTCATCGCGGTGTCCGGCACCAACGTGGCGATCGTGTGCGGGGTCGTCCTCGGACTGGCCCGGCTCGCCGGGCTGGGACCACGGACTGCGGTGCTGTTGGCTGGGCTGACCCTGGTCGGGTTGTGGTGCTGTGCCGCCCGTCGCCGAGCGTGCTGCGCGCCGCCGTGATGGGTGGCGTCATGCTGCTGGCACTGGTGCTCGGCCGTCGCCGCTCAGCTGTTCCAGCGCTGTGCGCTGCTGTCCTTGTTCTGCTAATGGTCGATCCGTCGCTCGGCAACGATCCCGGGTTCGCGCTATCCGTGCTGGCCACTGGTGCGTTGGTGCTGCTAGCCCCGGGCTGGTCGGCGGCGCTGCGCCGGCACGGAGTGCCACCGGGGATCGCCGAGGCGCTTGCGGTGCCCGCCGCCGCCCATGTGATCACCGCGCCGGTGGTGGCAGGCCTGTCCGGTCAAGTGAGCCTGGTGGCGATTCTGACCAACTTACTAGCCACCCCGGCGGTGGCGCCCGCGACGGTATTGGGTGTGCTCGCCGCGGTAGTGGCGGTACTGCACCCGGGTGCAGCTGTTGTCGTGGTGCATCTGGCCGGGCCGGCGGTGAGCTGGCTCGTGGGGGTCGGTCACCAGGGGGCCGCGGTGCCCGACGGGGTGTTGCGGTGGCCCGACGGGGCCTTTGGCGCGCTACTGCTGGCATTGATCGTCGCGGTGGGGCTGCTTGCCATGCGCGCGCACCGGCTGCGAGTTCTTGCAGCGGCCGGGCTGGTGGGAGCCCTGCTTGTGCTGGTGCCGACGAGGTTCGTGTCGCCCGGCTGGCCAGCGCCCGGCTGGGTAATGGTGGCCTGCGACGTCGGCCAAGGCGATGCCGTCGTGCTGGCCACCGCTGAGCCGGGTCGGGCGATTCTCGTCGATACGGGACCCGACCCAGGACCAGTATCGGCCTGCCTCGACCGCCTCGGCGTCCGGCGCCTCGCCTTGATTGTCCTGAGTCATTTGCACGCCGACCACATCGGCGGCCTGGTCGGCGCACTACGCAACCGGGCGGTCAGCGCCGTCGCGTTGGGTCCCGGACGAAGCCCCCCGTGGGCGATGGCCGAGGTGCTGCGGACCGCAGCGGTGGCCCGGGTGCCGGTGGTCGCGCTCACCGCTGGGCAGCGGCTGTCCTGGCCCGGCCTGGGTCTCGATGTGCTGGCCCCACTGCGCGATCCTCCTCCGGTCGGGGATCACCAGGCCGAGGTCGACGGCACCGCGGTGAACAACACCTCGGTTGTGCTGCGGGCGAACACTCCCGCCGGTCGGGTACTGCTCACCGGAGACGTCGAGCTCGATGCTCAGGCAGACCTGCTGGTCACCCGGACAGATCTACGGGCCGACGTGCTCAAGGTTCCGCATCACGGCTCGCGCTTCAACGCCGAAGAGTTCCTTGCCGCGGTTCGACCACGAGTGGCGATTGTCAGTGTCGGGGCACACAACAGTTATGGCCATCCCAGCCAGCATGTGCTCGACACACTGGCGGAGAAAGGCGCCTCGGTGCTGCGTACCGACTTGGATGGAGATATCGCGGTGGTGGGCAGCCCCAGGCTCCAGGTAGTCTCGCGCGGAAACGCGCTGCGCAGTCCCTAAGCAGTGCGCCCGGGATTACTGTCCCAGCCCGTTCGTGACATGAAAGACATTGCCCACGACACCACCGATCAGTCCGCTACGTTGTGGCTCAGCGGCCTGTGGTGCGGTTTCACCGGGACTGACAACGCTATTGCTAGCACCATCGGCACTATGCCTAGGAGCCTTAGGGACTGCAGTAAGATTTCCGGAGCCCGCTGGTTTCGCTGAGCCGGTTACAGCTGTCCGAGTAGGAACGCTGTGCCGCGGCGTCGCTCGCACCGGCGCGCCGCACAGGGAGATCCTTCAGAGCCGAACTCCACTGTGGGGTCGCGCCTGGCGTCCACGGCGCGGCCTGGCCTGGAGCTGAGAACGAAGCTGAGGAGCTTTGCCGGGGGTGGCTGCGCCGGCTCCGCGACGTTCGAGCTGGCGGCGGGCTCGGTTATCGACCCCACCTCGTCGTCTCCGGTAAACAGCGAACCGCCGTGCTCCGTGATGGCGGGGTGGTGGTGTTCTGCGAAGAATGCGGCCGGATCAGCGCCGGAGGGCCTCGCGGACGGCCTTGGCGTTCGGCGCCACAGTGGCACGTAATCCTAGGTGTGCTTCGACTGCATCCAAGGTTTTGAGCCCGTCGCCGGTGATGAGCAGAACGGTTTCGCCATCGGGATCCAGCTGGCCGCACTCGACGAGCTTCTTCGCGCAAGCCACCGTCACTCCGCCGGCGGTCTCAGCGAAGATCCCTTCGGTACGGGCCAGCAGCCGGATACCGTCGACCACCTCTGCGTCGGTGACGTCCTCGATCGCACCGTTGGTACGGCGGACGGCATCCAAGACATACGGGCCGTCGGCGGGCGCACCGATCGCCAGGGAGCGAGCGATGGTGTCCGGCCGGACCGGGACGATCACGTCGCGGCCGGCCTTGAACGCCGCGGATACCGGCGAACAGCCGGTGGCTTGGGCGCCGAACACCCGGTACGGCGCCGGCTGGACCAGGCCGAGTTCGGTGAGTTCGCGAAACCCCTTGTCCACCTTGGTCAGCTGCGAGCCGGACGCGATCGGCACCACGATCTGGTCGGGCAGCCGCCAGCCGAGCTGCTCGGCGACCTCATAAGCCAGCGTCTTGGAACCCTCGGCGTAGTAGGGCCGAACGTTGACGTTAACGAATGCCCAGTCCTCGTGGTCGGCGGCCAACTCGGTGGCCAACCGGTTGACGTCGTCGTAGGTACCATCCACCGCGATCAGCGCACCGTCGTAGACGGCGGTAGTGAGTACTTTTGCCCGTTCCAGTGAGGAGGGGATGAGCACCACCGATTCCCAGCCGGCCCGAGCGGCCGCGGCGGCTACCGCGTTGGCGAGGTTGCCAGTGGATGGGCAGGCCAGTACCCGGAATCCGAGTTGCCGAGCGGCGGCCAGCGCGACGGCCACAACCCGGTCTTTGAAGGAATGTGTCGGGTTGCCGGTATCGTCTTTGACCCACAGCCGACGGATTCCCAGCGCCTTGGCGAGCCGGTCGGCGCGGATCAGGCGGGTCAGCCCTGGCTGGGTGTTCGGGTGTTCGTCGACGTCGGCTGGCACTGGCAGCATCTTGCGATAACGCCAGATCGATGGGGGACCTGATTCGATATCCGAACGGGTGATGCGCCCGAAGTTGTAAGCAACCTCCAGCGGGCCGAAGCACTCGGCGCAGGCGAACTCTGCCGCCAGTGGTGTGCCGGCGCCGCATTCTCGGCACACGAGCTGGCGCGCCAGTCCCAGGTCTAGGGCAGTAGTGGTCATGGTGTCGATCGGTCCAGTGTCGATCGTCGCGGTGTGAATCGTCGCAGTGTCGATCGAGCGGGTGTCGAGCGTGCCAGCCATCGCGAGGTCTCTCCTCATCTCTCCCGCACCTGCGGGTCGGAATTGGCACCGTGATCGTAAGCGGCCTCGCGGTATGAAGACATGCGCGCGCGCTTGCGTCGGTTGCCGGGGCTTCGTCGGGCCGATCCCTCTGCCCCTCTGGATGAGCGGTATTCGGTTGTGTCATCCACCGTACGGCAGTCGGTACCGACCGCGCAGCCGTGTCCACCATGCGGGAGCCGGCGATCGTCGCAGCGCCCGATGCGAGGATGGGCGGCGTGAACTCAGAGCCGGTCCCGTCCATGCCGCTGCACTTGATCCTCGGCGAGGAGGAGCTGCTGGTCGAGCGGGCCGTGCAGGTCGTGATAGACGCCGCGCGGCGGTCCGACCCGCAGGCAGAAGTGTGCCGAATCCGGGCCACCGATCTGGTTCCCGGCGAACTCGACGAGCTGGTCAGCCCGTCGCTGTTCGCGCAAGGGCGGGTGGTGGTCCTAGGCGCCGCCCACGAAGTGAGCAAAGACATCGCCGAGGCGGTCTTAGACCATGCGCGGCATCTGTCGCAGGCAGCGCAGGGCATCGTGCTGGTCGTCACGCACGCTGGCGCTGGTCGCGGTAAGGCCTTGGCCGATGGGCTGCGCACGGCGGGTGCCGTGGTCCGCGAATGTCCTCGGATCACCCGTTTCGAGGATCGCGCCGGCTTTGTACGCGAGGAGGTCCAGCGGGCCGGTGGCCGGATCAGCGCTGGTGCGGTCACCGCATTACTTGATGCGGTCGGTTCGGACCTGCGGGAACTCGCCTCGGCGGCAGCTCAATTGACCACCGACAGTGGCGGCTCCGTCGACGAGACCGCGGTACGCCGCTATCACCGGGGTCGTGCCGAGGTCACCGGCTTCTCGGTTGCGGAGAAGGTGATGACCGGAGACCGCGCCGGTGCTCTGGAGACGCTGCGCTGGGCGATGCAGCTGGGCGTACCGCATGTCCTGGTCGCCGATGCGCTGGCCGATGCCGTGCGCACGGTTGCCCGGGTCAGCGCCTCTGGCCGCGCTGACCCGTATCGGCTTGCCAGCGCGTTGGGTATGCCACCGTGGAAAGTCAAAAAGGCGATGGCCCAGTCCCGCGGCTGGGAGCGCGACGGTCTCGCCCAGGCTATGCAGGTGGTCGCGACGGTCAACGCCGATGTCAAGGGAGTCGCCGCGGACGCCGATTATGCACTGGAACGCGCGGTGCTCGCGCTGTGCGCCGCCCGCCGTCGCTGAACGGCGGGTAACCTACCGCCCCGATTGGAGCGGCGAATAGCTGACGGCCGCGCAGTCGGGGCTACAGGTCGTTGACGCGCCCAGCCATCGCTGACTTGCGGTTGGCCGCCTGGTTGCGGTGGATGACGCCCTTGCTGACGGCCTTGTCCAGCTGGCGGCTGGCGGTCCGCAACTCGCCCAGCGCACGGTCCTTCTCGCCAGCGGCCGCGGCCTCACGGAACCGGCGGATCGCAGTCTTCAGCGACGACTTGATCGACTTGTTGCGCAGTCGCGCCTTCTCGTTGGTTCGGATCCGCTTGAGCTGCGACTTGATGTTGGCCACGCGATTACCTTCGATCTCACTTTCGGGAGGGAGTGCCGTCGCGCGGCACGGTGGTCGATCGTAACAGCCGGTACGACCGACCCTAGATGAAACCCTACAAGAAAGCCGGTAGGACATGGAGGATGGAAGTATTGAGCAGCCGTGTCCTGCTCCATCCTCGGGATCGCGAGCGTTCGACGGCGTTCTACCGTGACGTGTTGGGACTCGCCATCCACCGCGAGTTCCCTGGCGGCACAGTGTTCATCCTCGGCGGTGGCTTCCTCGAGGTATCGGGGGAGTCCGGAGCGCGCCCGAGCCCAGCGACCGCGGTGTGGTTGCAAGTCAGAGACCTGGCGGCGACAGCGGACCTGCTTGTCGAGCGGGGGGTCGAGGTGCTGCGCGAGCCGCGTCGGGAGCCGTGGGGTCTGGACGAAATGTGGATCGCAGACCCGGACGGTTTGCGGTTGGTGATCGTCGAGGTACCGGCTGACCACCCGTTGCGTGTCGACAAGCGTCCCCCGCCTGGGGCTCAGTAAAGGGTTTGCCATAGACCTGCACAACCTCTTGCAGCCGGTACACCACCGGTTCGGTGGCGTCGACGTTGTTCGCACCGCGCACCGGCGGCAGCTGCAGGGCATCAACGACATCGTCGTCCAGGTGCAGCAGGCTTCCCACGGCACGGGCCTGTTCGGCGTCCAGCGGCTGCTGGCCCAGCACGGCAGAGGCCGGTTCCACCCTTCGGCGTCACGCAGCTGAGAGCGAACAGTCCTGGAGAGCGGCCCGGAGCGCGCTGTTCGCGCCGTGCGACCATGACTCGACTCCCTGCTGCCATTTGAGGACTGCTGAGTGACCACGTTCGCCGACAAGACGTTCACCCCTCCCGAGCTGATCCGCAACTTCTGCGTCATCGCGCACATCGACCACGGCAAGTCCACCCTGGCTGACCGGATGCTGCAGCTCACCGGTGTGCTCACCGACCGCAACTACCGCGCGCAGTACCTCGACCGGATGGACATCGAGCGCGAGCGGGGCATCACGATCAAGGCGCAGAATGTCCGGTTGCCCTGGCAGGTGAACGGCGTCGACCATGTGCTGCACCTGATCGACACTCCCGGCCACGTCGACTTCACCTACGAGGTGTCCCGCGCGTTGGAGGCATGTGAGGGAGCGGTGCTGCTGGTGGACGCCGCGCAGGGCATCGAGGCGCAGACGTTGGCGAACCTGTACCTAGCGCTGGAGAAGGACCTGCGGATCATCCCGGTGCTCAACAAGATCGACCTCCCCGCGGCGGAGCCGGACCGCTACGCCGCCGAACTAGCGCACATCCTGGGTCGCCAGCCTGACGACGTGCTGCGGGTCAGCGCGAAGACCGGACAGGGCGTGCGTGAGTTACTCGACGTGGTGGTCGCGCAGGTGCCGGCGCCGGTCGGTGACGATCAAGCGCCCACCCGGGCGATGATCTTCGACTCGGTCTACGACTCCTATCGCGGCGTGGTCACCTACATCCGGGTGATAGATGGGCGGATAACCCCGCGGGACCGCATCCGGATGATGGCCACCAAGGCCACTCACGAGCTGCTCGAGGTCGGCATCATCTCGCCCGATCAGAAGCCGTGCGACGGCTTGGGCGTCGGCGAGGTCGGCTACCTCATGACCGGGGTGAAAGACGTCCGGCAGTCCCGGGTCGGGGACACGGTCACCAGCGAGCGCAAAGGTGCCACCGAGGCACTGCCCGGCTACCGGACCCCGAAGCCGATGGTGTTCGCCGGGCTGTACCCGATGGACGGCTCGGACTACCCGGAGCTGCGCGATGCATTAGACAAGCTGCGGCTCAACGATGCCGCGCTGACCTATGAGCCGGAGACCTCCGCAGCCCTGGGATTCGGTTTCCGCTGCGGGTTTCTCGGCCTGCTGCACCTGGAGATCACCCGGGACCGGCTGGAGCGCGAGTTCGGCCTCGACCTCATCTCCACCGCACCCAACGTGGTCTACCGGGTGGTCCGCGACGACACCACCGAGCAGACCGTCACCAACCCCGCCGACTGGCCTGACGGGGGGGTCGCCGAGGTGTACGAGCCGGTGGTCCGCTGCACCGTCATCGCACCCTCGGAGTTCGTCGGTACGATCATGGAACTCTGCCAGGGCCGGCGCGGCACGCTGTTAGGAATGGACTACCTGTCAGAGTCACGGGTGGAGATGCGTTACACCCTGCCGATGGCTGAAATCATGTTCGATTTCTTCGACGCCCTGAAGTCCCGCACCCGCGGCTATGCCTCGCTGGATTATGAGGAGGCCGGCGAGCAGGCCTCCGACCTGGTGAAGGTGGACATCCTGTTGCAGGGCGAGCCGGTGGACGCGTTCTCGGCGATCGTGCACCGGGACGCCGCCTACGGCTACGGCACCTCGATGGCGACGAAGCTGCGCGAGCTCATCCCGCGCCAGCAGTTCGAGGTGCCGATCCAGGCCGCGATCGGGTCCCGGATCATCGCCCGGGAGACCATCCGCGCCATCCGCAAGGACGTGCTGGCCAAGTGCTACGGCGGAGACATCACCCGCAAGCGCAAGCTGCTGGAGAAGCAGAAGGAGGGCAAGAAGCGGATGAAGACGATCGGCCGGGTCGAGGTCCCCCAAGAAGCCTTCGTCGCCGCTCTGTCCACCAACGACCCGGCCCAGCCCGCTAATAAGAGATCATGATCACTGGTTGTGATCACGGCGTGCGCACCGCACTGTCGGGGGTTCGTGCCAGGCTTGGCGTGAGGTGGAGAGCAGGGGGACCATGACAACTATGAGCGCGCCGCAACCAGGTTTCGCCGGTGTCGCCGAAGGTCGCCCGTTCACGGTGGACGACCTGGAGGCAATGCCCGATGACGGTCATCGCTACGAACTCATCGACGGGGTGCTCATCGTGACCCCGGCGCCTGGCTGGTACCACCAGGAGAGCAGTGGCGCGCTGTTCGTTCAGCTCCGGATCGCCTGCACGCCGGAGTTCCGGGTGCTCTCGGCGCCGTTTGGCGTCCGCACCTCGGTCCGCAATGAGCTGCAGCCTGACATCCTGGTGGCCCGCTACGTCGACCTCACGCCGAAGAATCTGCCGATCGCTCCGGCGCTTGCGGTCGAGGTGCTGTCCCCGAGCACTGCTCTCAATGATCTGAACAACAAGAAGGCTGCCTACGAACGGATGGGAACGGCGTCGTATTGGGTGCTCGATCCGGACCTGCCGGGCCGCCTGACGGTTTTCGAGCTTGACGCCCGGGGACGCTACGTCGAGGTAGCGAGTGTCTGCGGGGACGAGAAGTTCACCACCGAACGGCCGTTCCCGATCACTATCGTGCCGGCCCGGCTGCTGGATGGCCTTCGCCCGTAGCGCTACCACCGGTTCAACGAGTAAAGACGATCTTTCCAGCGGTGTCGCCGTCGAGCATCGCCTTGAAGCCCCGTTCGGCATCGGACATCGGCAGCTCGGTGCCGATCTGCGGGCGCAATCCCGTGATGTCCAGGAAGGCCAACAGGTCGCGCAGTTCATCTCGGGTGCCCATGGTGGAGCCCACCATTCGCAGCTGTAGGAAAAACAGCCGCTGCAGTTCCGCGCGGTCGGCGTCACCGCTGGTGGCGCCGCTGCAGACGATGATGCCTCCCGGCTTGAGTGACTTCGCTGAATGTGACCAGGTGGCCTTGCCGACCGTCTCGAAGACCGCATCCACCCGTTCCGGCAGTCGAGCGCCGGGCTCGAACGCCTGGTGCGCGCCCAGCGACTGCGCCAGCGCACGCTTTGCCTCGGTGCGCCCGGTCACCCAGACCCGCGTCCCGGCAGCCCTGCCGAGCTGCACCAGGGCGGTGGACACCCCGCCGGAGGCGCCCTGCACGAGCATGGTCTGACCGGGCCGCAACCCAGACTTCACGAACAACATCCGGTAGGCGGTGAGCCAGGCAGTGCCCATGCAGGCCGCTTCGGGAAAGGTCAGCGACGCCGGCTTGGGCACCACATTGCGCGCCGGCACCACGACGGTGCCAGCGAAGGTGCCTGGCAGCTTCTCGGTGAGCAGTGTGCGGCGTGGATCCAGCGTCTCGTCGCCGGTCCAGCCAGGGCTGGTCACCACCGGATAGATCACCACCTCGGTGCCGTCGGCCAGCACACCAGCGCCGTCGCATCCCAGAATCATCGGGAACTGGTCGCGTTTGATACCTACTCCGCGCAGCGTCCACAGGTCATGCATGTTGAGGCTGGCTGCCCGGACGGTGACCGCCGCGGCGCCCGGTGGCACTTCTGGATCGGGACGGTCTCCCATTCGCAGTGAGGCCAGCGGGTTTTCGTGATTCGGCTCAGTAGCATAGACGGCGAACATGATGCCCAAATGTAGTGCCGCCCACCCGGTCGTACGCCGGAGGCGGGCTATCCTGCGGCTGTGCTCGAGGTGTTGTTCGGCGTGCTCCAATGGTGGGACGGCGTGGAGCTGTGGCTCACCCAGCTCGGACTCGTACCGCAAGTGGCCCTTGTGATGCTGGTGGTACTGCCCGCCTGTTGGTGGGCCGCCCGGGTGCTCGACCGGGCTGCTGGCGTGGTCTTCGAACGACTCAGGCACTGCTACGCCGTGGACGCGGAGGATGCGCAGGAGCCTCGATGAGTCCCCACCGGCGGATCAGCGCCGCGCTGATCGGGCTGCTCGTATTGGTGATCATCGGCTGGGTGGGGCGCCACGAGCTGGCCGACCCCGCGGCTGGGCCGCCCACCGATAACCGGCCCGCGGCGGTCGCCTCAACGGCTGGTCTGCCGGTACAAAGTCTGTCGCAGTTACCGCTGCAGGTCGGGCAGGAGTGGCAGCTCATCCAGCACGGTGGCCCGTTCCGGTACCGGCAGGACGGGGTGGTGTTCGGTAACCGGGAAAGGCACTTGCCGCCACGTCAGTCCGGCTATTACCACGAGTACACCGTCCCGACGCCGGGAGCGAATGACCGGGGCGCCCGGCGCCTGATCACCGGCGGTGCGGCTGAACTCTACTACACCGGCGACCATTACGTGTCGTTCGTCGTGGTCGATCCTCAGCGGTGAGGCAGATGCTGCACTATGTCCCCGATGCGGCTCGTGCGGTGGAGCAGGCCCGTGCACGGGGCGCGCTGGCGCATCTGCTGGGCCCTGTGACGAGTAAGGCAGAGGCGCTTGACGCGATCGGCTCCGCGTTGGATTTCCCAGCCTGGTACGGCCGCAATCTCGACGCCTTGCATGACTGCCTCGCTGACTTATCCTGGCAGCCGATCGGTGAGCACGTGCTGATCTGGACCGGCCACCGCCAGCTCGAAACCGCAGACCCCACCGGCTACCGCGCCATCCTAGAAGTGCTAGACGCTACATCCAACGTCAATCCGCAACGCCCCCTGTCAATCCTGCTCGCAGGTACGTGACTCAATCGCCATTCGGAGCCGAATGGCGGTTTTCGGCGCCGTGCAGCCACCATTCGGCTCCGAATGGCGGGATTTGGCCCTACCAGGACGGTGGACGCTTTTCGGCGAAGGCGCGGAGGCCTTCTTGGGCTTCGGCTGATTTGAAGCGGGATAGGGACAGTTCGAGCATCGCCGGGAAATCCCGCGTCATCCTCGACGCGTGCAGCAGCTGTTTGGTCAGAGTCAGCGCCTCGGGAGCACCCTTGATGAGCATTCCGGTGTAGCGGTCCACTTCGGCGTCGAGCTGATCGGCCGGTACCGCGCTGTGGAGCAGGCCGATGGTGGCCGCCCGGGTAGCGTCGAAGGTCTCGCCGGTGAGAAACAGTTCGTGCGCCGAGTGCGGCAGCAGCCGGGGCAGCACGGTCACCGAGATCACCGCGGGCACCACACCGAGGCGCACCTCAGTGAACGCGAACGTGGCGCGGTCGACGGCGACGGCGACATCGGCGGCCGCGACCAGACCGATCCCGCCGGCGCGGGCGTGCCCGGCGAGCCTGGCGACGACCGGTTTCGGGTGCGTCAAGATCCGCTCCAGGATGCCGGGGAGTTCCCTGACCGCGTCCGGCGGCTCGGTGAGATCCATCCCGGCGCAGAACACCGGCCCGGTGTGGCCAAGCACCACCACCCGCACTGAGCCGTCGCCGGCGCTGCAGTCGAGCGCGTCGGACAGTTGGGTGCGCAGCGGCGCAGAGAGGGCGTTGCGGTTAGCGGGGGAGTCCAGCGTGATGGTGGCAATCCCGGACTGCACGGCCAGGTGCACCAGCTCGGCGGTCATGGGTCTGACGTTAGACGCCCACAACGGATCACCTGATGCAAGCAGTCAGGCTGTGCGGGCCAGATGTCCCTGAATGGTGCCGTCGTAGCGGTGCACGATGAGCTCAGCGACAGCGGCATCGGCGCCTATAGGGGATGCGAGCAACGCGGTGTCACCGGCCTGCCGGACGACTTTGTCGGGGAGTAGGCCGGGGGCGAGGAACCAAGACGCGACGGCGATGCGGCGGGCGCCTTGCGCCTGCAGCGTTGCGATGGCGTCGGAGACGATGGGGCGGGCTGCGCAGGCGAAGGCGGGGACCACCTGCCAACGGGTGTGCTGCGCGAGCCGCTGCGCCACGGCGGCGACGGCGGCATTGGACGGAGCTCGTTGGGAACCGGCAGCGGCGAGCACGACGCCGAAGCCCGAGTCGGCAGGGGATACGCCGACCTCGGCCAGCCGGCGTAGCGCAACGGATTCCAGCCGCGCGTCGGGGCCCAGTACGTCGGCCACCGTGACGTCCAACTGGGGTCGAGCTGCCACGGCGCGCGCCACCGCACCGGGTACATCCACGTCAGCGTGGAAGGCGCGGCCCAGCAGCAGGGGGACCACCACCGCCTGGGACACCGTGGTGAGCACGGTCTCCAGGCTGGGTGTGCAGAGGTCCAGGAAGGCGAGCCGGACGTCGAGGTCGGGCCGTAGCCGCCGCACCCGGTCCATCAGGGAAGAGATCGTGGCGGCCGACCGCGGGTCGCGGCTGCCGTGCGCCACCGCCACCAAAGCCGGGCTCACTCGGCGTCCCGGGACCCAACCAGTCCGGCGGCCAGGGTGTTGCCGTCGGCGATGTCGATGACCAGGAAGCCACCGGTGTGCCGGTCGGTGGCGTAGGAGTCCACCGCTAGCGGCTCAGCGAGACGGATGAGTGCGCCGCCGATCTCGTTGAGCTCCAACGAGGCCGGTGGTTCAGTGTGGTGCAGGGTGTGCAGGTCCAGCCGCCCGGTCAGCGCGGTGACGATCGCCCTGACTGTGCGAGTGCCGTGTTTGATCAATACCCGCGCCCCGGGCCGCAACGGCCGGTCGGCCAGCCAGCACAGGTCTGCGGCAAGCTCTGTCACCACCCGCGGTTGTTGCTCCAGACGGGCCAGCACCTCGCCGCGGCCGACGTCGATCTCGTCGGTCAGCAGCACGGTGACCGACTGCCCGGCGGTGGCCCGCAGCACCGGACCGTCGGGGGTGTCGATGCCGGTGACGGTGGAGCTTCCCCCCGAGGGCAGAGCGATGACGTCATCGCCGACTGCGAGGACTCCGGAGGCGATCTGGCCGGCCAACCCCCGGTAATCGGGATGCTCGGTGGTGCGGGGTCGCAGCACCAGCTGCACCGGGAAGCGCATCGGCTCGGCCACCGCCTCCCGCCCGGCGGGCACCGCCTCCAGATGCTCCAGCAGCGTCGGGCCCCGATACCACGGCGTGCGCGCGCTGCGGGTCGCGATGTTGTCTCCGTGCAGCGCCGACACCGGCACGGTCACCACATCCGGCACGCCCAACGAACCAGCCACCGCCGCGAACTCCGACTCGATACCGCGAAAAGTCGGCTCGTCGAAGTCCACCAGGTCCATCTTGTTCACCGCCAGCATCACGTGCGGTACGCGCAGGAATGCCATCACGGCGAGGTGGCGGCGGGTCTGCTCGACCAGGCCGTTGCGCGCGTCGACCAGCACCACGGCGAGCTCCGCGGTCGACGCCCCGGTGACCGTGTTACGGGTGTACTGCACATGCCCGGGGCAGTCGGCCAGCACGAACTTGCGGGTAGGAGTGGCGAAGTAGCGGTAAGCGACGTCGATGGTGATGCCCTGCTCCCGCTCGGCCCGCAGCCCATCGGTGAGCAAAGCCAGATCTAGCTGCACGCCGCCCCGCGCTCGGGTCGCCCGGTCCACCGCCGCCAGCTGGTCCACCAGGATCGATTGGGTGTCCTGCAGCAACCGCCCGACGAGCGTGGATTTCCCGTCGTCGACGGAGCCTGCGGTGGTCAGCCGCAGCAAGCTCATCGGTGGGGCCATCAGAAGTAGCCGTCGCGTTTGCGGTCTTCCATGGCGGCCTCCGACAGCCGGTCGTCGGCCCGGGTGGCACCGCGCTCGGTGATCCGGCTGGTGGCCACCTCGGTGAGCACCTCGTCGATGGTCACCGCGGTGGACTCCACCGCGCCGGTGCAGGAAGCGTCGCCCACGGTGCGGTACCGCACCGACTTGGTGACGATCCGCTCGCCGTTGCGAGGGCCGCCCCACTCACCGGCGGTCAGCCACATCCCGTCGCGGGCGAACACCTCCCGCTGGTGGGCGTAATAGATGTCCGGGACCGGCACGTCGCGCCGCGCGATGTAGTGCCAGATGTCCAGTTCCGTCCAGTTGGACAGCGGGAAGACCCGGACGTGCTCGCCAGCGGTGTGCCGGCCGTTGTAGAGACTCCACAGCTCGGGACGTTGCCGGCGCGGATCCCAGCCGCCGAAGGCGTCGCGCAGGCTGACGATGCGCTCCTTGGCCCGCGCCCGGTCCTCATCGCGGCGGGCGCCGCCGAAGACAGCATCGAAGCGGTGCTCGTTGATGGTGTCCAGCAGCGGGACGGTCTGCAGCGGGTTGCGGGTCCCGTCAGGGCGTTCGGTCAACCGCCCGTCGTCGATCCAGTCCTGCACCGCCGCCACGTGCAGCCGCAGCCCCAGGTCGGCGACCAGGCGGTCCCGGAAGGCGATCACCTCGGGGAAGTTGTGCCCGGTGTCGACGTGCAGCAGTGGGAACGGCAGCGGCGCCGGCTGCAACGCGCGCAGCGCCAGGTGCAGCAGCACCGCGGAATCCTTGCCCCCAGAGAACAGCAGCACCGGCCGATCAAACTCGGCGACCGCCTCCCGAATGATGTGCACCGCCTCAGATTCCAGCGCCGCGAGATGATCCACGGACGTGCCGCATTCAGCTGGGTCACCGGTTCCCGGATAACCCCGCTGAGCCCGCTGAATGCGTGTCAGGATTGCCGTCACGTCATGCCCCTCTCGGTGAGTAGGTCCATCACGCGCTGTGCGGCGGCGGCGATGTCGGTACCGGTGGTGTCTAATCGCAGATCGGGTTTGTCGGGCTCCTCGTACGGGTCGTCCACACCGGTCATCTCGGTCAGCTGACCGGCTGCTGCGCGGGCGTAAAGGCCTTTGACGTCGCGGCGGATGCATTCGACCAGCGGGGTGGCCACATGCACTTCGAGATAGCCAGTGCCGTGCGCGTCGTGGTGGGCCCGCACTTCGTCGCGGGTGCTGGCGTACGGGGCGATGACCGGAACCAGGACGTCGACACCGTGCCGGGCGAGCAGTTCGGCCACGAACCCGACGCGCCGGACGTGGGTGTCCCGGTCGTCCCGGGAGAAGCCCAACCCGGCGGACAGGCCGCGGCGCAGCTCGTCGCCGTCGAGCACCTCGACCTCCCGGCCCTCGGTGCGCAGCCGCTCGGCGACGGCGGCGGCAACTGTGGTCTTGCCCGCCCCGGACAGTCCGGTCAACCAGACGGTGGCGCCCCGGTTCATTGGTGGATCCCGCATTCGGTCTTGGTCAAGCCGGCCCAGCGGCCGGCCCGGGGATCCTGCCCGGCCGCCACCGCTCGGGTGCACGGGACGCAGCCGATCGACGGGTACCCAGCAGTCAGCAGCGGGTTGACCAGGAGGCCGTGCTCGGCGATGTAATTCTCGACGTCAGCGTCGCTCCAGGCCGCGATCGGAGCGATCTTCACCTTGCCCCGGTCGGCGTCGTAGGACACCACCGGCGTGCTGCGCCTAGTCGGCGCCTCGACCCGGCGCAGCCCGGTAGCCCAGGCATCGTAGTGCGCCAGCGCACGATCCAGTGGTTCCACTTTGCGCATCCGGCAGCACCGGTCCGGGTCGCGGTCGTGCAGCTTGGGTCCCTCGGTGGCGTCCTGCTCGGCGACGGTCTGCCGGGGTGTCAGGCTGATCACGTTCACGTCGTAGGTCGTGGCGACGGCGTCGCGGGTGCCCAACGTCTCGGCGAAGTGGTAGCCGGTGTCCAGGAACAGCACGTCGACGCCCGGCGCGACCTGCGACACCAGGTGCACCAGCACCGCGTCCTGCATCGACGACGCTACCGCGAACCGAGCGCCGAAGGTCTGCACCGCCCAGCGCAGGATCTCCGCGGCGGGGGCGGACTCCAGCTCGCGGCTCGCGTCCCGCGCGAGCTGCGCCAAGTCGACGGTCGCTGTCACCGCGCTATCCCCGGGGTCGGGGTCACCAGTGCCACCAACCGGACGATGAACACCCGCTGGCAGTCCGCGCAACGCCACCCCCCCGACGGCTCTTCCGAGGGCCGAAGGTCCTCCTCGCCGCAGTACGGGCAGTAGAACGGAACCGCCCTGATCTCCGTCATCCCAATCTCCTATCAACATCAACGGAGTGCGCCCTCGTCAGCGCGGGCGACCCACTGCGCGAACCGCTCGCCCGGCTCGCGCTGCTGCACGTAACCGCGGACCACTCGCTCCACGTAGCCGGCAAGCCCGGCGGAGGTCACCTTGTGCCCGCGCAGCTTGCGGCCGAACCCGCTGTCCAGCCCCAGCCCGCCGCCCAAGTGCACCTGGAAGCCCTCGACCTGGTTGCCCTCGGCGTCGGTCACCAGCTGGCCCTTGAGCCCGATATCGGCGACCTGGATCCGGGCACACGAGTTCGGGCAGCCGTTGAGGTGCACCGAGACCGGGACGTCCAGAGTGGACTGGAGATCGGCGAGGCGCTGCTCCAGCTCGGTCACCAGCGTGACTGCCCGATTCTTGGTCTCCACAATGGCTAGCTTGCAGAACTCGATGCCGGTGCAGGCCATCACCGAGCGCCGCCACGGGCTGGCGTCGGCCCGCAGTCCCAGCCTGTCCAGCTCGGTGACCAGGCCGTCCACTTCAGACTCGGCGACGTCGAGCACGACGAGCTTCTGGTACGGAGTCAGCCGGACCCTGCCGGACCCGGACCGCTCGACGGCTTTGGCCACATCGACCAGCGTGGTGCCCGAGACGCGACCGGCCATCGGAGCGAGACCGATGTAGCACTTGCCGTCGCGCTGGCGGTGCACGCCGACGTGGTCGACCGGGGCGGGCGGCGGTTGCGGGGCGGGGCCGTCGACGAGCCGACGGTGCAGGTACTGCGTCTCCAGCACCTCGCGGAAGCGCTCCGCGCCCCAGTCGGCGATGAGGAACTTGATCCGGGCGCGGTGCCGCAGCCGCCGGTAGCCGTAGTCCCGGAACAGCGTCGTCACCGCGGCCCAGACCTCGGGCACCTCGTCACGGGGCACCCAGGCGCCCAGTCGCAGCGCGATCTTCGGATTGGTGGACAAACCGCCGCCGACCCAGAGATCGAAGCCCGGCCCGTGCTCGGGATGCACCACCCCGACGAAGGAGATGTCGTTGACTTCATGGGCGACGTCCTGCAGACCGGAGATCGCGGTCTTGTACTTGCGGGGCAGGTTGGAGAACTCGGGACTGCCGATATAGCGCCGGGTGATCTCGTCGATCGCCGGGGTACCGTCGATGATCTCGTCGGCGGAGATCCCGGCGACCGGGGAGCCCAGCACGACGCGGGGGCAGTCGCCGCAGGCTTCGGTGGTGGACAGCCCGACGGCTTCGAGCTGTTCCCAGATCGCGGGCACATCCTCGATCCGGATCCAGTGATACTGGATGTTCTCCCGGTCGGTGATGTCAGCGGTGTCGCGGGCGTAGAGCCGGGAGATCTCGCCGACCACCCGCAGCTGCTCGGTGCTCAGCGCGCCGCCGTCGATGCGCACCCGCATCATGAAATAGGAGTCGTCGAGCTCCTCGGGCTCCAGCGTGCCGGTCCGGCCACCGTCGATGCCGGGCCGGCGCTGGGTGTAAAGCCCCCACCAGCGGAACCGGCCACGCAGATCAGCCGGGTCGATCGAATCGAAGCCTCGCTGTGCGTAGATCGTCTCGATCCGGCGCCGGACATTGAGCCCGTCATCGTCTTTCTTGGTGCGCTCATTGGGGTTGAGCGGCTCGAGATGACCTAGGGCCCATTGGCCTTCCCCACGGCGGACCTTCGTCGCTGGTGCCGGGCGTGTAGGTGCAGACATCGGGTGCCTCCGTCGGGGAGCACCGGCGTGCGGGGGAGGCCGTTACCAGGTCATCGTGCGGCCCAGCTCCGGGCGCACCCGGGGCCGGCTGGGACAGTCGGACGGTGCGTCAGCTGATCGGACGGCACAGCGCGCTGGAAACCCGGACATAATCGACATGGCGGCGAACCACCAGTGGGAGTCCGGGCGCGACCACGTGGTCCAGAGTGCCACCTGGGCGCCGTCTCGACTACCTACGTTCGGATGTTGGGATACTGAACACGTGGCTGCTGCCCTTCCCCTCGGTGCCCCGGCCCCGTCTGACGGGGCGTTGCCCGCCGCTGCTCTGCGCGAATTGCGCCGGGCGCCGTTCGGCGTCTACGTACATGTGCCGTTCTGCGCTACCCGCTGCGGGTATTGCGACTTCAACACCTACACCCCCGGTGAGCTGGCTACCTCACCGTCCACTTGGCTGGACGCGGTACGCCGGGAGCTGGACCTTGCTGCCCAGGTGCTCGGAGAGCCGGTGCCGGCCGACACAGTGTTCGTCGGCGGCGGGACGCCGTCGCTGCTCGGTGCCGCGGGGCTGGCCGCGGTGCTCGACGCGGTCCGCGGCTCGTTGGGATTAGCTCCAGGTGCCGAGGTGACCACCGAAGCCAACCCTGAATCCACCTCACCGGAGTTCTTCGCCGGGATTGCCGCGGCCGGCTACACCCGGGTCTCGCTCGGGATGCAGAGCGCCGCGCCGCACGTGCTGGCCGTGCTGGACCGGGTGCACACCCCAGGCCGGCCGGTGGCCGCGGCGGCGCAGGCCCGCGCCGCCGGGATCGGGCAGGTCAGCCTGGATTTGATCTACGGCACGCCGGGGGAGACCAGCGACGATCTGGCCGCATCCCTGGATGCGGTGCTCACCGCGGGGGTCGACCACGTATCGGCTTACGCCCTGGTCGTCGAGGCTGGTACCGCGCTGGCCCGTCGGGTGGCGCGCGGGGAGCTGCCAGGGCCGGACGACGACGTGCTCGCTGAGCGCTACGAGCAGATCGACACTGCGCTGTCCGCGGCCGGCCTGCAGTGGTACGAGGTGTCCAACTGGGCCACGTCTGCCGAGTCCCGGTGCCGGCACAACGTCGGCTACTGGGCCGACGGGAACTGGTGGGGCGCCGGCCCGGGTGCGCACTCGCACGTCGGCGGGGTGCGGTGGTGGAACGTCAAACACCCAGCCCGCTACGCCGCCGCGCTGCAGGCCGGTCGCTCCCCAGCGGCCGGCCGGGAAATCCTCAACCCCGAAGAGCAGCACACCGAGCGGGTGATGCTCGGGGTGCGAGTGGCCGAGGGGTTGCCTCTGGTGGCCCTCGACTCGCCGAGCCGGGCCGCTGCCGACCGCGCGGTCTCCGACGGTCTGCTCATCGCTGTACCAGGCGATCGACTGGTACTCACCCGCCGCGGCCGCCTACTCGCCGACGCTGTCGTTCGCAACCTCCTAGCACCCTGACGCAACCCGATGCGGTGCTGCGCAGGGCGGGAGATAGTTGCGCCACTGCCCGCCCAGGGCGCTGGACGGTCGCGCGCTTTTCATGATCGCTGAATGTGTGCCGAGAACGACATTCTTTGTCGCTCCCGTCACACAAACCGTACAGATCACTCGGCGCAGCCTGGGTTTGGTGGTCGCGATCGAGCCCCGATCGTCGCCGAAAATCAGGCGGCCGACGTGACCTGTGCCCGGCGGGTCAGCTGCGTAGCAGGTCCAGGTCGAGGATCCGGACGTGCAGGGCGGTGCGTTGCTGCAGCGCCCCGCGAAGGGCGCGGTGCAGGCCGTCTTCTAGGAACAGCTCCCCGCACCACCGCACCGCGTGCGGGAACAGATCGCCGAAGGGAGTGGGGTCCTCGGACAGCAGCCGGTCCAGCTCCACCACGGTGGCGGTGGTGACCAGGTCTGCCAAGCGCACCTGCTGAGGTGGGAGTTGTGCCCAGTCCTTCATGGAGAACCCGTGCTCGGGATACGGGCGCCCATGCCGGATTTCTTTGAAGATCACAGCCGGTGCTCACCTCCGTTCCCCCCTCGGCGTGTGGGCCCAGGGTATCGGGCTTGTCGGCGGGTTCCGACGGCTGCGCCCGGGGCGCACTAGACTCGGGCCACAGGGCCCTACCAGGGCCAGGACTCGGTAACAGAACCAAGCGCCAGGGAGGTGACGTGAACGCGGACGACCGCCGGTTCGAGGTACTGCGTGCCATCGTCACCGACTACGTGGCCACCCATGAGCCGGTGGCGTCCCGATCGTTGGTCGAACGCCACCAATTCGGGGTATCCAGCGCGACCATTCGCAACGACATGGTGGCTCTGGAAGAGGACGGCTACATCACCCAACCGCACACCAGCGCCGGTCGGGTGCCCACCGACAAGGGTTACCGGTTGTTCGTCGATCGGCTCTCGGAGATCAAGCCGCTATCGGCGGCTGAGCGCCGTGCGGTGCAGACGTTCCTGCACGGTGCGGTTGACCTTGACGATGTGTTGCGCCGCAGCGTGCGGTTGCTTGCCCAGCTCACCCGGCAGGTGGCGGTAATCCAGTACCCCACGCTGAGCCGGTCCACGGTGCGCCACCTCGAGGTGCTCGCGGTGACCCCGGCCCGGTTGATGCTGGTCCTGATCACTGACGCGGGCCGGGTGGACCAGCGTCTTCTCGACCTGGGTGATGTCATCACCGAGGACCAGGTAGCGAAGCTGCGAACACTGCTCAATCAGGCGCTGTCCGGGCGCCGGCTGGCGGAGGCCTCCGCCGCGGTGGCCGACCTTCCCGAGCAGGCGCCGGTTGAGCTCCGCGACGCGATGACCCGGGCCTCGACGGTACTCATCGAGACATTGGTCGAACATCCCGAGGAGCGGCTGCTGCTCGGGGGGACCGCGAATCTGACCCGCAACGCCACCGACTTCCCCGGCTCGTTACGCCAGGTACTCGAGGCGTTGGAAGAGCAGGTGATCGTGCTCAAGCTGCTAGCCGTCGCCCGTGACTCGGGCACCATCACGGTGCGGATCGGTGAGGAGAACGAAGCCGAGGAGATGCGCAGCACCTCACTGGTCTCGATCGGCTATGCCTCACACGGCACGGTGGTCGGGGGGATGGGCGTGGTTGGACCGACCAGAATGGACTATCCGGGCACCATCGCCGCGGTGCGCGCGGTAGCACGATACGTGGGAGAGATCCTGACTACCCGGTGAGCAGAGTCGGGCTCATCGATATGCACGACGATTACCGCGGCGAGGGCTGCGGCAGGAGGACGCCAGCGTGGCCAGGGACTACTACGCAATCCTGGGTGTGCCCCGGGACGCCAACGCGGAACAGATCAAACGCGCCTACCGCAAGCTTGCGCGTGAGCTGCACCCCGACGTCAATCCCGACGCCGAGGCGCAGCAGCGTTTCCAGACGATCACCGCGGCCTACGAGGTGCTGACCGACCCGCAGAAACGCCAGATCGTCGACCTCGGCGGGGATCCGCTGGAATCCGGTGCTGGGCGCGGAGCCGGAGGTGATCCCTTCGGCGGGTTCGGTTTCGGCGACATCATGGACGCCTTCTTCGGTGCGACCGGCGGCGCCGGCCGGCGGGGGCCACGTAGCCGGGTACAGAGCGGTTCGGATGCGTTGATCCGGCTGCAGCTCGTTCTCGAGGAGTGTGCGACCGGGGCATCTCGCGAGCTCACCGTCGACACCGCCGTGCTCTGTAGCGAATGCAACGGGTCGGGTTGCGTGCCCGGCACCCGGCCGCAGACCTGCGATACCTGTGCCGGGGCCGGCGAGGTGCAGAACGTGCAGCGTTCATTTCTCGGCCAGGTGGTCACCTCGCGGCCGTGCCCGGTGTGCCGCGGCCTCGGTGAGGTCATCCCGGACCCTTGCCGCCAATGCGGTGGCGATGGTCGGGTCCGGACCCGCCGGACTGTCACGGCGAAGGTGCCTGCCGGGGTGGGCGACGGGATGCGGGTGCGGTTGGCCGGCCAAGGCGAGGTAGGTCCTGGTGGCGGTCCGGCGGGTGATCTGTACGTCGAGGTGCAGGAGGTGCCGCACGAGACGTTCACTCGCGACGGCGCTGACCTGCATTGCACTGTGCGGGTCCCGATGACCGCCGCCGCACTGGGTACCACCGTCGCGCTGGAAACCCTCGATGGCACCGAAGAGGTGCGCGTTGAACCGGGCACCCAGTGTGCGACCGTGCTCACTCTGCGAGGGCGTGGAATGCCACGGCTGCGCAGCACAGGCCGCGCCGAGGGCCGGGGTGACCTGTTCGTCCACCTCGATGTGGTGACCCCGACCAGGCTGGACCCCCGGCAGAGCGAACTGTTGCGCGAGCTTGCCCTGCTGCGGGGTGAGGAACAGGCTGAGCTCACGGCGAACGGCCGGGCCGGCGGATTGTTCTCCCGGTTGCGGGATTCCTTGGGCGGGCGCTGACCTTCCACGGACGCTGAGGAGCCGCGGTGAGCAGCCTTCCGGTGTTCTTCGCCGAGCAGTTGCCCTGCGAGGGCGGCGAGACGACGCTGGACGGACCCGAGGGCAGGCACGCCGCGACGGTGCGACGGTTGCGCGCCGGCGAGGGTCTGGTGCTCACCGACGGCTGTGGCGAGTTGGCCGTGTGTGAGGTGCTCGACGCGGGTCGCGATCGGCTGCACCTTAAGGCGCTGCGCCGGGAGTGCGAGCCCGCTCCGATCTTGCGGGTCGCGCTGGCCCAGGCACTGGTCAAGGGCCCACGTGGGGAGCTGGCGGTGGAGCTGGCCATTGAAGCGGGGGTGGACGCGGTACTGCCTTGGCGAGCTGACCGCTGCGTGGTCCACTGGGATGATGGGCCGCGCGGAGCCAAGGCGCTGTGCCGCTGGCGGCAGGCCGCCCGAGAGGCGGCCAAACAGTCTCGTCGCGGATGGTTCCCCGAGGTGGCCGAGCCACTGGACACCACCGCGCTCGGGCAGCGCTGCGCTGCCGCTGCGGCTTGCCTGGTGTTGCACGAGAGTGCCGCGCAACCGCTGCCCATGGTGGCGTTGCCCGCCGCGGGAGAACTACTGCTCGTGGTCGGACCTGAGGGCGGCATCACCGACGTCGAACTGGCCACGCTTACCGCGGCAGGAGGTCGGCCGGTGCGGCTCGGCCGCGGGGTATTGCGTTCTTCGAGTGCCGGAGCAGTCGCTCTGGGTGCAATAGGCGCTCTGTCTCAGCGCTGGAGCTAGGTCATTCAGGTGATAAATAGTGAGAGTGAGCCGCGAAAGGCTAACATTAAGTACGCAAGCCACCTGATTGAGGAATTAGTTAGGGCTCACAGACAAGCCCACAGAGCTCCGCCGGGCACCTCCCCCCTCGGTCCGGCGGCGCTGCGCCGCGGCGGGACAGCCCCCAGTTTCCGCCGCGGCGCAGCATCCTTTTCCAGTGAGCGTCGTAGCTCCATTCTGATTGCCGAAACTGAGTTGTAACTGTGCGAATTCGCACAGCCACGGCTCACTTTCGACGATCACTAATTCATTCGATGATCGGGTCGGCTTCAGCCGCCCCGTCGGTGCCCGACCGCGGACCGTAGTGGGGCACCACGTGGTGCGAACGAGCAATCAACGCCCCGCGGAGTCAGGTCTGCGGCTAGCATCTGTCCTACCGGTTGACCCGAGACGCGCGCGTGCGCAGGAAGTAGGACCCACTCCCACGTGACCCCTACCCCAGTGGAGGGCGCCTCCCGATCCGGTTCGGAGACGACGCAGCCCCAGCCGGTCCAGTCGAAGATCGTGATCCCAGACACCGCCGTGCTGTCCCTGCTCGGATCCCGTGACGAGAACCTGAAGATCACCGAGGACCTGCTCGCCGCTGACGTGCACGTGCGCGGCAACGAGGTGACCCTCACCGGCACCCCGGCGGACGTCGCATTCGCCGAGCGGGCCTTCGGCGAGTTGGTCACCCTGGCCCGCCGAGGCCAGCAACTCGGTCCCGATGCGGTCCGGGAGACCCTGACGATGCTCGCCCAGGGAAACGCTGAATCGCCCGCCGAGGTACTCAGCCTGGACATCCTGTCCCGGCGCGGGCGCACGATCCGGCCCAAGACGCTGAACCAGAAGCGTTACGTCGACGCCATCGATCGCTTCACGATCGTGTTCGGCATCGGACCCGCCGGCACCGGTAAGACGTACCTGGCAATGGCCAAGGCGGTGCAGGCGCTGCAGACCAAACAGGTCAACCGGATAATCCTCACCCGGCCGGCAGTCGAGGCAGGGGAGCGGTTGGGCTTTCTTCCCGGCACCCTGTACGAGAAGATCGACCCGTACCTGCGCCCGCTGTACGACGCGCTGCACGACATGCTCGACCCGGAGTCGATCCCCAAGTTGATGGCCGCCGGGACTATCGAGGTCGCCCCGCTGGCCTACATGCGCGGCCGCACCCTCAACGATGCCTTCATCATCCTCGACGAGGCGCAGAACACCACTCCGCAGCAGATGAAGATGTTCCTCACCCGGCTGGGTTTCGGTTCCAAGGTCGTGGTCACCGGGGACGTCACGCAGATCGATCTGCCGGTCGGCCAGGTGTCCGGGCTGCGGATCGTCCAACACATCATCGACGGTGTGGAAGACGTGCATTTCGCGGAGCTGTCCAGCGCCGACGTGGTCCGTCACCGGCTGGTCACTGACATCGTGGACGCTTATGCGCGGTGGGATGTCCTCCAGGAGGGCACCGGCGCGCGTCCGGTACCCAACCGGACCGACCGACGCCGGAGACGGTGACGCCGGCGTGGGCATCGAGATCGCTAACGAGTCCGGCACCGTCATCCCCGAGGCATCGATCGCCGCTGCGGCGCGTTTCGCGATGGATCGGTTGGGCGTGAGCCCATTGGCGGAACTGTCCGTGCTGCTGGTCGGCAGCGGGGTGATGGCCGATCTGCACCAGCGCTGGATGGACCTGCCGGGTCCCACCGACGTGATGGCCTTCCCGATGGACGACGCGGAGGAGGGCGGCCTGGTGGGTGGTCGGCCGGACAGCCCATCCGGTGGTCCAGCGCTGCTCGGTGACATCGTGCTGTGCCCAGAGGTCGCGACCGAACAGGCCGCCGCAGCGGGTCACGCACTGCTCGACGAGCTGCAGCTGCTCACCGTGCATGGCGTGCTGCACCTGCTGGGTTACGACCACGCCGACGCCGCCGAGGAGCGCGAGATGTTCGCCCTGCAGGACGGAATCCTTGCTGAGTTCCTGCGCGCCGACCTGGCCAACCGGCGCCGGATCGCGCGGCGCGACGCGGACACCCGACTGCTTGGGGTGGTCGGTCTGGACGGGCCGCAGGAGTCCGGGCCGCCCGGATAACCGCCCGGGACAGCCCTCAGAATAGCGAACAGGACCGACAGTGCCGACGTCTTCGGTTCCCTTGCTCGTGCTGGCCGCCACCCTGGTGGTGGCTGCGGGGGGGTTCGCTGCGGCTGACGCCGCGCTGGGCACCGTGTCCCGGGCCCGGGTCGACGCGCTGGTGCGCTCCGGCCGCTTCGGCGCCAGCGCGCTGGCGCTGGTCGTCGCCGACCGGCCCCGGCACGTCAACTTGCTGCTGTTGTTGCGGCTGAGCTGTGAGTTGACCGCCACGGTGCTCGTCACGGTGGCGGCGCTGCGGGAGCTGTCGCCGATCTGGCTGGCCGTGCTGGTCACCGGGTTGGCAATGGTGGTGGTGACCTATGTCGTCGTCGGGGTGGGTCCGCGCACCATCGGGCGCCAGCATCCCTATGCCGTCGGTCTCGCCGTGGCCGGATCGGTCCGGGTGCTGGGCCGGATCCTGGGGCCGCTGTCGCGGCTGCTCATTTTCGTGGGTAACGCGATCACCCCCGGTAGAGGCTTCCCCGAAGGCCCGTTCAGCTCGGAGGTCGAGCTGCGCGAGCTGGTGGACATGGCGGGTCAGCGCGGCGTGGTCGAGGCCGGTGAGGCCGAGATGATCCATTCCGTCTTCGAGCTCGGGAATACCGTGGCCCGTGAGGTGATGGTGCCCCGAACCGAGATCGTCTGGATTGAGCAGGAGAAATCAGTACGTCAGGCAGTGGCGCTATGCTTACGTTCCGGGTTCTCTCGGATCCCGGTGGTCGGCGACAGCGTCGATGACATCGTCGGTGTCGTGCACATCAAGGATCTGGTGGCGGCCGAGCAGCCCGCCGGTGGCACCGTCGGCGAGGTGATGCGGCCCGCGACGTTCGTCCCTGATTCCAAGCTGCTGACCGGGCTGCTCAAGGAGATGCAGGTCTCGCACAACCACATGGCCATCGTGGTCGACGAATACGGTGGGACCGCCGGCCTCCTGACGATCGAGGACATTCTTGAGGAGATCGTCGGCGAGATCACCGACGAGTCCGACACCGACCAGCGGCCACCGATCGAGCATCTCGGGGACGGTACGGTACGCGTGATCAGCCGGCTGCCGGTGATCGATTTGGCTGAGCTGTTCGAGGTGGAGCTCGCGGACACCGACGTGGAGACCGTTGGGGGGCTGCTGGCGCAGCGGTTGGGTCGGGTGCCGGTGCCCGGTGCAGAGGCCGAGGTGGCCGGATTGCGGCTGCGCGCCGAGGGCGGCAACGATCGTCGCGGGCGGCTGCGGATCACCACCGTCACTGCCCGCCGCGTCTCCGCGCAGTCCGATTCCGCAACCCGTCAGTCCCCGACTCACAACCAGTACCCCGCCGCGGCCGACCCCCCGCAGGAAGCGAGCGACACCAGTGCCTGACACCACTAACCTAGACCCGGAGGACGCCAAGATCGTGACGCTGGCGCGCTCGGCGCTGGCCCGTACCGGAGCCCAGGAGGGTGCCGCGGTACGCGACACCGACGGCCGCACCTACACCGGCGTCACAGTATCGCTGCCCTCGCTGGCATTGACCGCGCTGCAGGCGGCGGTGGTCGCAGCGGTGGCCAGCGGTGCGACCGGCTTAGAGGCAGCTGCGGTGGTATCTGGCTCCGGCGCGGTGGATGCTGCCTCACTGGCTGCGGTCCGGGACCTCGGGCCCATTGCCCCGGTGCTGGTGGTCGACCAGCACGGCGTCGTCGGCAGCATGCTGAGTACAACGGACCAGCCGTGACGGGCATGACACAGCACACCGACGGGCCGTTTCGGGCCGGGTTCGCCTGCCTGGTGGGCAGGCCCAACGTCGGCAAGTCAACGTTGACCAACTCGCTGGTGGGCCAGAAGGTGGCGATCACCTCCAGCCGTCCGCAGACCACTCGGCACACCATCCGGGGAATCGTGCATCAGCCCGACGGGCAGCTCATCCTGGTAGACACCCCGGGTCTGCACCGCCCCCGAACCCTGCTCGGCGAGCGGCTCAACAGCCTGGTCCGCGCGACCTGGTCGGAGGTCGACGTGATCGGGTTCTGCGTGCCCGCTGATGCCACCATCGGCGCTGGGGACCGGTTCATCGCCGGGGAGCTGGCTGTGCTGGCGCGGCGCACCCCGGTCTTCGGCATCGTGACCAAGACCGACCTGGTGAGCCCACAACGAGTGGCTGAGCAGCTCGCCGGGCTGGCTGACCTGGCGCGCTCAGCAGGCTTCGACGAGTTCGCCGAACTGGTGCCGGTGTCGGCGGTCGACGGTTTCCAGGTAGGGCTGCTCGCGGACCTGCTGCTGGCCCGCATGCCGGAGTCGCCACCGCTGTACCCCGCTGGGGACCTCACCGACGAACCGGAGCAAACCTTGGTCGCTGAGCTGGTCCGGGAGGCGGCGCTGGAGGGCGTGCGCGACGAGCTGCCGCATTCGCTGGCCGTCGTGGTGGAGGAGATGAACCCGCGGGAGGGACGAGCCGGTCTGCTCGACGTCTATGTCAACCTTTACGTCGAACGCGACAGCCAGAAGGCGATCGTGATCGGACGCGGCGGGGCGCGCCTCAAGGAGGTCGGCAGCCGCGCGCGCACGCACATCGAGGCGCTGCTGGGCACCTCGGTGTACCTGGACCTGCACGTGAAGGTCGCCAAGGACTGGCAGCGAGATCCCAAGCAGCTTCGTCGGCTCGGTTTCTGACTCGTCCGGGGCTGCGGTGCGAGGATGGGCTGGTGAACCTCTACCGCGACACCGGGGTGGTGCTGCGGGTGCAGAAGTTGGGCGAAGCCGATCGGATCATCACGCTGTTGACTCGCCGGCACGGGCGGGTGCGCGCGGTGGCCAAAGGCGTACGGCGCACCTCGTCGCGGTTCGGCGCCCGGGTGGAGCCGTTCGGACACGTCGACGTGCAGTTCTACCGCGGGCGCACGCTGGACATCGTCACCCAGGTCGAGACGGTCGACGGCTTCGGTTCCCGACTGGTCGGCGACTACGGCCGCTACACCGCCGGTTGCGCGGTGCTGGAGACCGCCGAGCGGCTGGCCGGCGCCGAGGGCGAGCCGGTGCTGCGGCTGTACCTGCTGGTGGTCGGTGCGCTGCGGGCACTGGCTGACGGGCAGCGGCACGCGCCTTTGGTGCTCGACGCCTTCCTGCTCCGCGCGATGGGAACCGCGGGATGGGCGCCGGCCCTGACCGAATGCGCCCGATGCGGTGCACCAGGACCGCACCGGGCGTTCAGCGTTCCTGCCGGGGGCGTGGTCTGTTCCGGGTGCCGTCCAGCCGGTGCGGCCACCCCGTCGGCGCAGACTGTGCAGCTGCTCGATGCTCTGGAGTCCGGAGACTGGCAGATCGCCGAGAACGCCGCGCCCCCGGTCGCCCGCGAGGCCAGCGGCCTTATCGCCGCCCACCTCCAGTGGCACCTCGAACGCCAACTCCGTTCCCTTCCCCTGGTAGAACGCCCCCGCCTCCCGCATTCAGCGGGCATATCGGCGGCCGAATAGCCCCGCTGAGCCCGCTGAATGCGTCGGGCGGCAGGATGTGGCGGTGGTTCGAGCGCCTGATCCGCATCCGTCTGGGGCTCGGCCGCCGTTGTTAGGCGCCGGGCGGGTTCCGCGGCATGTTGCGCTGGTGATGGATGGCAACGGGCGGTGGGCGCAGCAGCGCGGGCTGTCGCGCACCGAGGGCCACCGCCGTGGTGAGGCCGTGCTGCTCGACGTCGTCTGCGGGTGCATCGAGCTGGGCGTGAAGTGGCTGTCGGCTTATGCGTTCTCCACCGAGAACTGGCGGCGCAGCCCCGATGAGGTGCGTTTTCTGATGGGCTTCAACCGCGACGTCATCCGGCGGCGCCGCGACCAGATGCACGAGATGGGAGTCCGGGTGCGCTGGGCCGGGCGGCGCCCACGGTTGTGGCGCAGCGTGATCCGTGAGCTCGAGGTCGCCCAGGAGCTGACCGCGGCCAACGACGTCATGACCCTGACCATGTGCGTGAACTACGGCGGACGCGCCGAGATCGCTGACGCGGCCCGTGAGGTGGCCCGCCGGGCGGCCCGCGGTGAGATCGACCCGGAGCGGGTCGATGAGCGGATGCTGGCCCGGTATCTCGATGAGCCGGACATGCCCGATGTCGACCTGTTCCTGCGGCCGTCGGGTGAGCAGCGCATCTCGAATTTCCTCATCTGGCAGGCTGCCTACGCCGAGCTGGTGTTCCAGGACGTCCTGTTCCCCGACCTCGACCGCCGCGATCTATGGCGGGCCTGTGAGGTCTACGCAGCCCGGGATCGCCGGTTCGGCAGCGCGGTGGACACCGAGCCTGTCGAAATTCGCACTCCGAGGAGAACGATCGGATGAGCCACGACGAGGGTGCCGCTGCCACCCGGGAACTGCTCGACGCCGCCCGAACAGCGTTGGAGCGCTACCAGGACGTCAAGGTCGACGACGACGGCTCGCTGACCTTCCAGCACGCCGACGTGCCGTGCGCGGTGCAGGCGGTGGAACTCGCCGAGGGCCTGGCGATGCTCAGTTTGACCTGCGTGGTCGCCTGGGACGTTCCCGATGACGGCGAGCTGGCCGAGCGAGTCGCCAGCCGGGCCGGGCAGGGCTTGTTCGGCACCTTGGGGCTGGTCCGTACCGAGCGTGGCGCGGACGTGACGCTGCGCTACGCATTCCCGGCTGCCGGTCTGGACACCATGCCGCTGGGCACGCTGCTCATGCTGGTGGTGTCCGCGGCCTCGCAGGTACGTGGCGAGCTGCTGCCTGCCTGATGGCCGCCCCATCACGCGCGCGGGCGATCGAGCAGCGCCGGATCACCTCGCTGGAGGTGTTGTGCGTGGTGCTGGTGCTCGCGTTGCTGGCACAAGGACCGCTGATCCGGATGCTCGACATCCCGGCCGTGCGTACCGGTGCCACGGTTTTCGTGGCGATCTGCGTGCAGGCGACGCCGTTTCTGGTGCTGGGAGTGTTGGTCAGCGGGCTGATCGCGGCGTTCGTGTCACCGCTGGCGTTGCGCCGGGTGCTGCCGCGCACGACCACAGCTGCGGTACCGATCGCCGGATTGGCAGGGATGGCGCTACCGGGATGCGAGTGCGCGTCGGTGCCGGTGTCCCGGCGCCTGATGCAACAAGGCGTGCCGCCCGCTGCGGCGCTGGCGTTCCTGCTGGCCGCGCCCGCCGTTAACCCGGTGGTGCTGGTGGCTACCGCGGTGGCCTTCCCGGGTGAGCCCCGGATGGTGGCGGCCCGGTTCCTCGGCTCGATGGCCACCGCGCTGGTGATGGGTTGGCTGTGGGCGCGTCTCGGTCGTCCGGAGTGGATCGCGCAACGGGCGCTGCGCCGCCCCGAGCGCCCTCCTGGTCGCAGTGCCTTCGCAGTGTTCACCGAGACCGCACGGCATGACATGGTCTCCTCGGGCGGGTTCCTGGTGCTCGGCGGCCTCACCGCAGCAGTGCTGAATGTCCTAGTGCCCGCGTCCTGGATGGCGTCGCTGACCGGAAACATGGTGCTCGGGATCCTGGTGATGGCGCTGCTCGCGGTCGTGCTCGCGCTGTGCAGCGAGGCTGACGCGTTCGTCGCCGCGTCGCTGACGGCCGTGCCGCTGCTGCCCCGGCTGGTGTTTCTCGTGGTAGGTCCGGCGGTGGACGTCAAGCTGGTGGCATTGCAGACGGGAGCGTTCGGGCGCCGCTTCGCCAGTCGCTTCGCGCCGGCGACGTTCATGGTGGCGATCGCGTGTGGGTCGCTGGCCGGCGTGCTGGTACTCGGCGCTACGCGATGAGAAGGGAGACCCAGAACGTCCTGCTGGTGTTACTCGGTGGCGCCTTGTGCAAGATCGCCTACAACGGCAGCTTCTTGCGCTACGTCAAGCCTTCCCTGCTGCCGTTCCTCATCTGCGCAGGGGTGGTGATCCTGTCGCTGGGCCTGATCTCCATCGGGCGCGACGTGCGGGCTGGGCGCACCGTAACTGACCACCATGATCACGCCGGACGCAGTACTTGGCTGCTGGTACTGCCGGTGCTGGCGATCTTCCTGGTTGCCCCGCCGGCGCTCGGTGCGGACACCGTGTCCCGCTCGGCGCGGGCGGTCGCCCCGAAGCAGCCCGCCCTCGCCCTCCCGCCGCTGCCCGCGGGCCCGGCTCCCGCGCTTCGGATGAGCGACTTCGTCACCCGTGCGGTATGGGACGACGCAGACAGCCTGCATGGTCGCCAGGTACGTCTGGTCGGCTTCGTCGTGCACGGCGCCCAGGACAGCACCTATCTCGGCCGACTGGTGATGGCCTGCTGTGCAGCGGACGTGACGTCGGTGAAGGTGCGTCTGGAGGGCTACCGCGGACTCGCGGTCCTGCCGCAGGACGGCTGGTTCGAGGTGCAAGGCCAGGTGATACCCGGCTCAGCGAAATCGAACACCCGCTTCACCCCCACCCTCACCGTCTCAGCCCTCCACCCAGTCCCCGTCCCCACCGAACCCTACGAGTTCTGACCGCGCCCCGACGGACGCGCAGTCTGGATGCAGACTGCTGCAAAAGCGGCCCGAATTACCGCAGTCTGCATCCAGACTGAGGTAAGGGGGATCAGGACGACGGGCAGTCGGGGCAGCGGCCGGATATTTCGACGGTGTGGTCGATGTCGGTGAAGTTGTGGTCGTTGGCCACCTTCTCGGCCCACAGCTCCACGGTTGGGCCCTCGACCTCCACGGTGCGTCCGCACTGCCGGCACACCAGGTGGTGATGGTGGTGCGCCGAGCAACGCCGGTAGAGAGCCTCGCCACTGGCGGTGCGCAGTACGTCGATCTCGCCGGCCTCGGCGAGGGTCTGCAGGGTGCGATACACCGTGGTCAGGCCGATGCCCTCGCCACGGTGGCGCAACTCCTCGTGAATCTCCTGGGCGGAGCGGAAGTCGTCGGTGTCGTCGAGCAGCCTGGCCACCGCGGTCCGCTGCCGAGTGGAGCGCGGTGGCGTGACTGGACGCGATGCGGTCATTCCTCCTCCACGTGGGTCACGGCATCGAGCACGATGTGCGACAGGTGCTCGTCGACCAGCCGGTAGACGACCTCCCGGCCGTGCCGCTCGCCGTCGACCACCCCGGCGGACTTGAGCACCCGTAAGTGCTGGCTGATCAACGGTTGGGTGACACCCAGCGCGTCGACCAGCTCGTGGACGCAGCGCCCGCTGTCACGCAGCTGCAGCACGATAGCGATCCGCACCGGCGCGGACAGGGCCCGTAGCAGTTCACCGGCCGCCTCCAGGGTCGCTCGCGGGCGGATCGTCGCCGGGCCGGGAGCCGGCCGGCCCGGCGAATGCTCGTCGTCGACGGGCGGTTCCGGTACTGCGTCTGCAGTGACACCCGCCATACCGCCTGCCTCACTTCGCCCGCTCGATCTCGATCCCGGTCCGCCAGCCATGGTAAGCGCTGGTCGGCAGGCTCGACGTCACCCGCCCGGCGACTCGCTAACGTCACCCTCCCAGCACCGCCGGAGGACGCCCGTGATCTTGATCAGCCGATTTGTCGTCAACCCTGCCCAGGCGGAGGACTTTCTCGCCCGCGCCCGCCGGGCGCTGGCGTTGCTGACCGCTCAGCGGGGTTGCCTGGGTGGTCAGCTGGGCCGCTCCCCGGACGCCACCGCCCGGTGGGTGCTGGTCGTGCAGTTCGAGTCGGTGGTCGCCTATCGCCGCACGCTGTCGGTGTTCGAGATCCGCGAACACGTAGTACCGCTGCTGTCCGAGGCGCTGACTGGCGAGCCCGGTGGCTACGAGGTGCTGGCCGACGCCGACGAAGGTGCGGTGACCGATCACGCCAGCCTGCTTGCGCTCGACGCCGACCGGGGGTTCGAATCCGACGATCGCTAATGTGGGCACGCACCTACCACAACCGTCACCAGGAGATCCCCAGTGCCCGCGGATCGCATCGAAACCGTCGTCAGCCTGTGCAAGCGCCGTGGCTTCGTGTTCCCGAGTGGGGAGATTTACGGCGGAACCCGCTCGGCCTGGGACTATGGCCCGCTCGGTGTGGAACTCAAGGAGAACGTCAAGCGCCAGTGGTGGCGCTCAATGGTCACCGGCCGAGACGACGTCGTGGGCCTGGACTCGTCGGTGATCCTGCCCCGCGAGGTGTGGGTCGCCTCGGGCCACGTGCAGGCCTTTCACGACCCGCTTGTGGAGTGCCAGAGCTGTCACAAGCGGTTTCGGGCTGACCAGCTCGCCGACGACTACGCCGAACGTACCGGCAAGGACGTGCTGGAGGACGACCTGTCGGACGTCCCGTGCCCGAACTGCGGTACCCGCGGCCAATACACGGCGCCGCGCGAGTTCAACATGATGCTCAAGACGTACCTGGGGCCGGTGGAGTCCGAGGACGGCCTGTATTACCTGCGCCCAGAGACCGCGCAGGGCATTTTCATCAATTTCCAGAACGTCGTGATGTCGTCCCGTAAGAAGCCACCGTTCGGTATCGGGCAGATCGGCAAGAGCTTCCGCAACGAGATCACGCCGGGCAACTTCATCTTCCGCACCCGTGAGTTCGAGCAGATGGAGATGGAATTCTTCGTCGAGCCGGGCACTGACGAGCAGTGGCACCAGTACTGGATCGATACCCGCACCGACTGGTATGCCGATCTGGGTATCAACCGGGACAATTTGCGGCACTACGAGCACCCCAAGGAGAAGCTCTCGCATTACTCCAAGCGGACCGTCGACGTGGAGTACCGGTTCGGCTTCTCCTCGGGTCAGCAGTGGGGCGAGCTGGAGGGCATCGCCAACCGCACCGATTTCGATCTCACCACGCACTCCAACCATTCCGGAGTCGACCTGTCCTACTACGACCAGGCCACCGACTCCCGGTACCGGCCCTACGTGATCGAGCCGGCCGCGGGCGTCGGTCGGCCCATGATGGCGTTTCTGCTGGAGGCCTACGCGGAAGACGAGGCACCCAATGCCAAGGGAGGGGTGGACCGTCGCGTGGTGCTGCGGCTGGACAAGCGCCTCGCGCCGGTGAAAGCCGCGGTGCTGCCGCTGTCGCGCAATGCCGATCTTTCCCCCAAGGCCCGGGACCTCGCCGCAACGCTGCGGCGGCACTGGAATATCGACTTCGACGACGCGGGCGCCATCGGCCGCCGCTACCGCCGCCAAGACGAGATCGGCACCCCGTTCTGCGTGACGGTGGACTTCGACTCGCTGACCGACCATGCGGTGACGGTGCGCGAGCGCGACACCATGGCTCAGCAGCGGGTTGCGATGGATCAGGTGGAGTCCTATCTCGCGGCTCGCCTGATCGGCTGCTGACTTCTGGGAGCATGGTGGGTATGGACACCGAAAACACTGAGGAAACGCGTCAGCGCAGGCAAGCTGGTGACGCACTGCGCCGCTGGACTGAGCAGGGCCGGTCCGCCGCGGTGGTGCGGGTGCTGCAACGGCAAGGATTCGGCACCGTCGCCACCGGACAACTGCTGGTCGGCACCGCCGACGGTGACCGGGCGGGTGTCCTATTCGAGGGCACCATGGACACCGTCGCGCTGCCGTTGCTGAGCTCCGCGGTGTCGACGCCTGGCACGGCCAAAGGTCATGTCACTGAGGTCAACGCGCTCGACGCCGGCCTCGCCTGCGCCGGCGGCGCCCAGCTGCTGGGCCATCCACTGCCTGCACCGGCCGCTGCAGCGCTGGGTGCTGCGCTCGCCGACGGTGAACCCTGCGCACTGGCCTCCACCGTCGACGGGTCAGCCGTGCTGGTGGCGGCTGGCGCTGGGCTCAAAAATGTCGTCGGCACGCTCGGCGGCCCGGACACCGACGAGATCGCGCTAGCCAGAATGCGTGAGCTGGCCCGCGTCGGTGCCACGGCCACCGAGCAGGGCGACGCCGCGGGGACGCCGGTACTGCTCGATGTGTGGGTGCCGGTCACCACGATGCTGATCGTGGGTCGCGGGGCGATCGGGACCGCACTGGCGGCGCAGTGTGAGTTGCTGGGTTGGGCGGTGCGCGTCGAAACCGAATTGGAGCGGGCGGGCGTCGCCGCAAAGGAGTTCACCGCCGTCGATGTGCTGGTGCTGCTCGATCACGAGCCCGCGTTCGATGCCGTGCTGGTGGAGCTGCTGCAGTCGGGACGGGGTTTCTGCGGTGCCCTCGGGTCACGGCACACCCAGGAGACTCGGCGCCGCCGGCTACGGGCCGCCGGAATCACCGAAGTGGAGCTGGCCCGGCTGCATGGACCGGTGGGGCTGGATATCGGGGCGGCCCGGCCGGCGGAGACGGCAGTGTCCGTGGTCGGGGAGGTCCTCGCGGTGCGGCGGGGACGTTCCGGTGGCCCGCTGGCCACCGCGGCGGGCCGCATCGGTGGGTGACCGGCCGGTCCGGTCCGCGCTAATCCGGCTGGTTCTCGGCGGGGTGCTGGTCGGTGGTCTGATCGTGGGTGGCACGGTGTTCCGAGTGTGGCAGGTGGCCCGGGTCGATGACCGGGCGAAGGCCGACGTCGTGGTGGTGCTGGGCGCGGCGCAGTACGACGGGACACCGTCGGCGGTGCTGGGATCCCGGCTCGACCACGCCGCGCGGCTGTGGCGCGACGGGGTGGCGCCAGTGATCGTCACAGTCGGTGGTCGCCGGGACGGCGACAACTACACCGAGGCGCAGGCCGGCCGCAAATACCTGACCTCCTACGGGATCCCGCCCGGCGCCGTGGTGCCGATCGGGGAGGGTCGCGACACCCTGGAGAGCCTGCGCGCGGTGGCCGGTCGGGCAGCGGCCGCAGGCTGGCACACCGCGGTGATCGTCAGCGATCCATGGCACTCGCTGCGGTCTCGCACGATGTCAGACGACCTCGGACTGACTGCCTGGACCTCGCCGACCCGAAGCGGTCCGATTGTGGCGACCCGCACCATCCAGGCCCGCTACATCGTCCGGGAGAGCGCCGCGCTGCTGGACTACCGGCTGACGCACGCCCCGGCCGAGTCCTACGGCACCGATCTGGGATGACCCCGGTGGGCTGCCCCTACACCGAACAGGACTGGGCGCGGCTGCTTCCCGAGTCGGCGAAGCGAGCTACCTTGCCCGGATCGCGGCCGGAGCGCCGCAACCCCTTTGCCAGGGACCGCGCCCGGGTACTGCACTCCGCGGCGCTGCGCAGGCTTGCAGGCAAGACCCAGGTGGTCGGCCCAGGGGAGGGTGACGTTCCCAGGACCCGGCTGACCCATTCGCTGGAGGTTGCCCAGATCGGCCGAGGCATCGCCACCGAGCTTGGTTGCGATCCGGACGTGGTGGAGACCGCGGGCTTGGCCCACGACATCGGCCACCCGCCGTTCGGCCATAACGGCGAGCAGGTGTTGAACGAGGTCGCCGCGCCGTGCGGTGGTTTTGAGGGCAATGCGCAGACGCTCCGAATCCTCACCCGGCTGGAGCCCAAGCTGCTCGATCCCGAGACCGGGCGCAGCCACGGGCTCAACCTCACCAGAGCATCGCTGGACGCCACTGTCAAATATCCCTGGCCGCGTGCTGGCGGGACGGGCAAGTTCGGCTTCTACGCCGACGATGCGGCGGTGTTCGGCTGGCTGCGAGACGGTGCGCCCGCCGGGCGGCGATGCCTGGAAGCTCAGGTGATGGATTGGGCCGACGACGTCGCGTACTCGGTGCACGATGTCGAGGACGGCATCCTGGCCGGCCGCATCTCGTTGGACACCCTGGCTGATCCGGTGGAGCGGGCGCTGCTCGCGGAGCTCACAGCGAAGCATTTCAGCGTGCTGCCCAGCGCTCGGTTGCAGGACGCGGCGGTGGGACTGCTGGCACTTCCGGTGCTTGGCGCGTTGCGGCGATACGACGGCTCGCTGGCCGCCCAGGTCGCGTTGAAGGAGCTGACCAGCGAGCTGGTCGGGCGGTTCGTGTCCGCTGTGGTGTCGGCGACGCTGGCCAGGTTCGGTCCCACCCCGTTGGGGCGTTACCAGGCCCACCTGGTGATACCGGACCAGGTTGCTGCCGAGGTGGCGCTGCTCAAGGCGGTGGCGCTGCGATTTGTGATGCGCGATCCCCGGCGGCTGGCCGTGCAGGCCCGGCAACGGGAGCTGGTCGCCGAGCTGTGCACGGCCCTGGTCCAGCAGGCACCGGCTCGGTTGGATCCGGCGCTGCTGCCCGCTTGGTACGACGCCCGCAGCGACAGTGCGCGGCTGCGGGTGGTCGTGGACCAGGTGGCTGCTTTGACTGATGCGCAGGCGGTGCGATGGCACGCAGCGCTGCGCGCTGCGTGCTCGTGAGTGGCAAACAGTGTTATAACACTGTTTGCCACTCACGAGCTCAGTAGACCATCGTCGGGTTGTCGTAGTGCTTGAACTCCAGCAGGTTGTTCGAGGGATCTCGCAGCACGAACGAATCGTGTCCTTCGGGTCCGCCGTCGAAACGGCGGAAGGGGTCGGCGAAGAACGGCAGATCGCGGGCTCTGGCCACGCGGAGCAGCCGATCCCAGTCCTGCTTATCCCGGAATGTCATTCCGAAATGTCTCGGATAAAGCTCAGGAGCAGTGTCGACGCGGTCGGAGAGGTGGCAGACGACTTGGTCGCCGAAGAAGTTCAGGGTGATGCGGTCTGCGTAGCGCCGGGACAGCGTGCAGCCGAGGCCGTCGACGTAGAATCCTCGGGCCGCTTCCAGGTCAAGAGTGGGTATCGCCAAGTGGAAGACGTTGCGTGGCGTACCTCTCACCGCGGTATCCATTACAAGACTCCCGGTAGGGTGTCTGAGCGCAGACCCCGCCGTAGTGTCTCGAGTGCGATCACGTCGTCGGCGCGCACGTTGCCCAAGTTGACCGAGGGACCCATCCGGCGCAGGAAGTAGGTCTGCAGTTCCTTGCTCGGGGCTTCGAACAGCAGCCGGTCGAGGTCGATACCGGAGCCGACGATTTCGTTGACCAGCTCGTGCCGCGGTTGGCCGTCGGACCGGCAGATTCCGCTGCGGCCGCTCTCCCGGGCCTCAGCAGTGACCAGGTAAGCCCCGGCGGCGAAGTCCTCCTCAATGAAGGCGAGCCAGCGTCCCGATGCCAGCGCATCGGAACGCCTGATGTCCTTGAAACCGACCTCGCTGATGACGACGAACTCGTCGGCGAATCGGGCCACCCAGCGTGCTTTCTCAGTGTTGTCGATAGGGATCGTGCCGTTAGATATCTCGACGTGCGTAGCACCCAGCTGACGGCACAGCGCCACCCACTCCGACACGAGTCCGTCCAGAGCGTAGCGCTCGAACAGTGTACCGCCGAAGTAGAAATCGATATCGGCGCTGCGCAAGATGTCGATCTTGCGTTTGATGTCTTTGGTGACCAGGCAGGTACCCCAGCCGAATTTCACGAAATCCACGAATTCGCCGACGCTGTCTATGGCGTCTTCGAATTGGCCGGTGAACAGTCCCGGATCGATGACCATCGTGAGCCCACGCCGTCGTGGTTTGACCTCGAGCTCCGGTAAGCGCAGTTGCGTGTCGATCACGACGACCTCCCTCACATCCGCCCTGCGCCCAGCCCGATCGGCTGGGTCGAGGCGGAAGAATCGGATCTAGCGGAATGCTTCGGTCTAGTGGAAGGAAAGGCTGAACCGGGCAGCGAGCGATGCTTCCCGGTGAGCACCAGGCTCAGCGGGCTGTGCCGCAGCACCTCGATCACTAGCAGCGACACCACAACGGTCACCGCGACAGCGATGACGGTGCAGGACAGCGCGGACACCTGCGTGGACAGCCACGCCAACGGGCCGAGCGTCAACGTCCACAGCACCATCGGATGCACGAGGAACACGCCGAACGAGCGGTCGGAGCCGGTCTCGACGGCCCTCGACCCCGGGCCGCCTGCCCGCCGCGCCGTCCAGGCGACACCGAGGGCGAACAACGCCGTGATGACGGCTAGGCACCAGGGCACCATCACCGGCTGGAACACGTCGGACGCGGTCCCGGGGGAACTGCCGGCACGCACCGAGTGCAGATACCAGCCCTCGGCCGCGGCACCGGTGACAACCAGCGCCCCAAGCACGACCGCCGGATGCTCGCGGACCCACGCCTGCACCCGATCGGCGTGCAGCGCAGCCACCCCGCCGAGCACCAGGTAGAACTCGTAACTGCCGATGAAGGACCCGTCGTAGCCCAACAGCTTCCCGGCAATCCCGCTCGGGTGCACCAGGTGTAGACCGGCATCGATACCGACTTGCAGGATCGCGCTGATCGCGAGCAGCCACCAAAGCCCACCGCGCCGTCGCGCGAATCCTCGCAGCGACCGCAGGAACAAGGGGAACAGCAGATAGAACTGCATAGTCACGACCAGGAAGTACAGGTGGTACCAGGCCGTGCCGGTCAGCAGGTTGCGTCCGAGTTGGGACAGTGCCGCGGTGGCCGGCAGCGGCGTCGTGATCAGCGCCAGCCCGCTGTAGATCACGGACCAGATCACGTACGGCGCACCGACCAGCAAAAATCTCCGCCGCCAGAACGGCACGGTGGGAAGCTGGTCGCGGTATCGGTGTACGAGCACGAACGCGGTGAGGGCGAAGAACGCTTCACGGGTGAAGTGCAGCAGCATCGCGGCGCCGCCCGCCGGGACGCTATCGGGCGGGTTGACGGTCGTCACGGTGTGCACCGCGATGACGGCGGCGAAGGTCAGCACCCGGAGCAGGTCCACCGCATAGACGTGACCCGAACGGCCGCTGCGCGTCACAGCGAGACCGCCTCGGACCGGCTGGCGTCGTCGACGAGCAACTCCCGCAGCCGGCGGCGGGCCACCTTCCCGGTGGCGGTCAGCGGCAGGGCAGCGACGATCCGGAACTCCACCGGGCGTTTCGCCCGGCTGAGTTGCCGCTCGCACCGCAACCGCAGCCGACTCACGAGCTTGGCCGCTTGCGCATCGTCCAGCGCCAGGACCGGTCGAATCCAGGCCACCGGCACCGCTCCGAGCACCTCATGCGGACAAGGGGCGACGGCGGCCTCGGCCACCGCCGGCTCACCGAGCAGAACCTCCTCGACCTCACTGGGGTGGACCAGTTCGCCGCCGCAGTTCACCACGTCATCGCCACGCCCGGCGAGGTAGAGGTACCCGTCAGCGTCGAGTCGCCCGAGATCACCGGTGTCCAGCCAACCTGTGGCGTCGATGCGCTCGGCGGCCACGCCCTCGGCGTATGCGCTGATCACACCCTCGCCGCGGATGCGGAGCCGGCCCTCCACACCCACCGCGCACCGCTGCCCGTTCGGTCCGACGATCTCCAGCTCCACCCCGGCGGGCCGGCCGACTGAACCCGGCGGGTGGCCACCGCACAGCGGGGTGGCGGTGATCTGGCTGGCCGCCTCGGTCATGCCATAGCTCTCCACCACGGCAACACCGCTGCGCGCGGCCACCCGGTCGCGGGCCGCCGCCGGCAGCGGCGCCGAAGCCGACCGGATGAACCGCAAGCTGGGAGGTACTTCGGGCACGTTGTCCAGCGCCAGGATCGACAGGATGGCCGGCACCGCGTTGACCCAGGTGATCCTGCGTTGCACCAGGAGTTGCCAGAACCCCGTGCGATGGAACCGCCGGTCCAGCACCAGCGAGCCACCCGCGACGAACGTGGCGAGCAGCGCGACGACTTGGGCGTTGATGTGGAACAACGGCAGCGGGTTGAAGCCACGGTCCGTCGCGGACAGCTCGTGGTGGTCGACGACGCACCGCGCCACATGCAGCAACTGGCGCTCGGTGAGCACGACCGTCTTCGGCGTGCCGGTCGAGCCGGACGTGAGCAGCGCCACCGCGCCGGTCCGCGGCTGCGCTGCCCACGCGCCGACGGCCCGGATAGGAGCTGCTGGATCGGCGGGCAGTCCGGTCATCGGGTTCACCCGCATGTCTCGGATGGCCGCCCGGTCGCTGACGACGAGCCACGGTCGTAGGGCGCGCCGGCTGCGGTGCGCCTGCGCGGCAGGAGCCGCTGGGTCTACGGGTACTGAGCATCGCCCGGCGGCGATCACCGCGAGGTGCACCGCGCAGAATGCCAGCGGATCGTCGACGTCGATGAGGACCCGGGCACCCGGCGGTACCCCGGCGGCGTCGAGTTCACGACGCCAGGCATCCGCAGCCGCGCGAAGCATGGCGAAGTCGAACGACCGTTCGCTGCGCGCGTCGGACAGAAAACACCGGTGTGGGGAGGTCTCGGCGCGCTCGGTGACAAGCTCGCGAAGGGTGGTCATAGCCGCATCCTGACCGGCCCACCTGAAGACTAGCTGGACGCGACCTGTGCATACTCTGAGTCATGCGGCACAAGGGCAGCAGGGCTGGTTCCACAGCCTCGGGGTCCGGTCGTCGGCACGTAGTCAGGACGCCGCTGGCGGCGGCGATTGTGGCGATACTGGCGGTCCTGGTCACAGCCGTCGCGCATCCGATGTTGCTGCAACGGCCGCAGGCAGCGTCCATGCCGTCCAACCCAACGGCGGCGGACCGTTTCGAGCTGGTCAGCCAAGCGCAGGCGGTGAGCGTCGACGGCGTCCGGCGAACGTACCGCTCGATCGCGCCGCTGCACGTGACCAGCCGGTTACCGCTGCTTGTCGTGCTGCACGGTCGCGGCGAGTCCGGTTCCGTGGTGGCGAGCCAGACCGGGTTTCTCGGTCTGGTCGAGCAGCGGCGGGCGATTCTGGTGGCTCCCGATGGGGAGCAGCACTCGTGGAACGCCGGTCACGGCTGCTGCGGGGTCGCCGGCTCTCGCGGTGTCCCGGACGTGCGCTTCGTGGCCGCGATCGTGGCCGACGCGGCGCGGCGGTGGCCGGTAGACGCGCGCCGGGTGTACCTGGTCGGGTACAGCAACGGCGGCAAGCTCGCCTATAGCGAGGTGTGCGCGCACCCCACACTCTTCGCAGCGGTAGCCACCTACGGTGCGGTGCCGTTGTCACCGTGCAACCCAGGCACCGCCGCGGTGCCGTTCCTGCTCGCCGCCGGTTCGGCGGATCGGGTGTTGCCCTTCGGTGGAAAGCCGGGCGGGAATCCGCCGCTGCCGTCGGTGCCGCAGGCCCTCGCCTGGCTGCGTGCCCAGGATGGCTGCCTCGCCAACCCGCGGACCGGACGGGACGGCTCGACGGTGGTGCAGCAATGGAGGGGCTGCGCCGGCGCAACAGAGGTCGAGTCGGTCGTCTATCCAGGGCATGGTCATGCGTGGCCAGCTGCAGGGATCAGCGGCGGATCACCGGCCGCTGCCACCGTGATGTGGGCGTTTCTCAGCCGACACGGTGAACCAGTGGCCCGGTAACCCTCACGGGGGCGGATCGCTGGACAACACACAGTCGCCGCATACGACGCCGGCCACGTTCGGCGCGGCCCGATAGATCAGGCAGCAACTGCGGCGACGAAAGCGCCCGTCGGCCGACGCGGTGGCGGTGTCCCGCAGCGGTGGCTGGTCCAGCAGCAGCGACGTGATCACCCGCGCCCGGTTCGTCCAGGCCGGCTGACTGGCCGCGATCATCGATGCCGCGCCATTGAGGGCAGAGGCGACGTTGCCCCACAGGACCTGCGGGGATACCGACAACGTCCTGGTGACCTCGAGAAGGTCTCGCACCGGGCCGTCCAGAACGTGCCTGGCCAGCAGCCCGGCCAGGCACTCGGGACTTACGTCGTGGCCGCTGGCATCGGCGGCAGCGCCTCGCTGCACCGACAGCGGAAATGCGCCGCCCAGCACGCGCTGCCACCTCGTGCTGTCCAAGTCAACTTGCAGCAGCTCACCGGAGGTCACCGCGACGGCCAGTGCCGGCGAGACTAACCGAGCGACTAGACCGAGGTACGTGACGGAGGCGGCCACTCGCAGTTCGACGCTCTCGGGTGCCTGGCCACCGGCGGTGGCCAGCCGAGAGCGGACCGCGGCCACCCGATCCATCAGCACGTCCGGGTTGTCGACCAGCTCGTTCATCGCGTGCCACGGCTCGGGCGGGATGGAGCCCCGGTGGTGTGTCTGCACGGCGAAAAAAGGTCCGAAGGCGGCGAGGTCACCCACTAAGGCATCGGTCAGCACCGCGACCTCCCCGGCCGGGCTGCGCTCACCCGCCGGCCGGAGTTCGCTCGACCGGCACCGCACCACGGTGCGAATCGAGCAGCCGCTCGGCCAGCGGAGCGAAGACCAGCCCGATCGTTGCCCAGAGGATCAGCTGTGCGGCCACGGAGTAAAGCCGGAAGTCGAACAGCACGTCGGCGGGAAAGCCTGGGTAGACGATCATTCCGCCCGCGTTGGTCAGCGGCAGTGGTGTTTCGGTGCTGTGGCCCAGTCGGGGCAGGGTCGCCATTACGATTCCGATCGCGATGACGAACGTCGCAGCCGCGAGCACGCTGGCATTCCAATTCCCGAACCGCTTGCGCAACCGCTGACCCAGCCACACCGCCGCGACGAGAAACAGCACCGAACAGAACACCATCAGCAGATACAGCCCGGCCCGATCCCTGATCGTGTCGGAGTCTCCGATCGCAGGTGGATTCGCCGGATACTTCACAAACGGCACCAGATACACAGCGAGGAAACCACCTGCCGCGACCAGCAGTGCCAGGGCGCGGGGCTGGAGGTTGCCAACGCGGCCCAGGCACACTGCGTAAGCGACAGCGAACAGCGCGCCCAGCGCGACGCCGAAGAAGATCATGCCGAGGCCGGCACCGAGATTTGCCTGGATAGTGCGGCTGAAGATGTCAGGGCTCGCAGGTCCGGCGGGCAGGCCGGCGGATTTGTCCAGCACCGCTTGGGCGGCGTCCCAACCGGCCTCGTAGTCGATGGCCGCCTGGATCTGGGGCTCGGCGAAGATCCGCGCGAAGACGAAAGCCAACAGGCCCGCCAGCGCGCCGACGAGTACGCCCCGCAGCAGGAGTTTGTTTTCCATGCTCGGTTGCCCCGCTAGCTGGGTCAGTGGCAGGGGAAACCGAGCAAATGGCGGGCGTCGTGGACGAACTCGTGGAGGTGCATGTCGTTACCGAACACCGAGACCGCGCCCTGGTCGACGCCGATGAAGTAGTACAGGGCCATGGCGATGATCGCGGTGCTCGCCAGCCATAGCACCGCCTTGGACACTGGTAGCACAACCGAGGTGGGCCTGGCGGTGGGTGCCGGAATGCTGGTCACGATGAGCCTCCTCAGGGATCCTGCGTCCCTTGCGTTTAGTGGGGCGTCGTGATAGCGAAGTGTCTGACTCACCAACCACCTCGGTGACTGGCTCACAGTGGCGCGACCGTGCTGGACTCACACCAGCTTCCTGACGCCATCACGCAGCAGAAACGCTACGGCACACGCCCACTAAGTCAAGCCACCATCGGCGCTATGGGCGGGTTGCCCGGAGACGTCCAAGTAGCTCGTTCGGCACGATTCGGGCGTTGAAGGGCCGGCGGGCCTCGAAGACGTCGTCGCCGGTCACTCTGGCCATTTCTTGGTATTGACCGTCGTCGTCGAGTTCGAGTACCAGCAGGTCGGGCACGTCGGGATCGAGCACCCAATAGCTGGGGGTTCCCATCCGCTGGTAGGCGGCCCGCTTGAGGTTAAGGTCGATCAGCCGGCCGCTTGGCGACAGCACCTCGACGGCCAGCACGGGCGCTGCGGGAAGATTCTTGTCAGTGAGCTCATCAAACCGGGCGACCAGGACGTCGGGCTGCACCTCGTTGGAGACGTCGGTCTGCACCGCGAACGGTGCCGCGAGAACATACAGCTCATCAGGGCAAACATCGTCGAGCAGGCGGTACAGCCGCAAGCCGACGGTCTGGTGACGCAGGCCGGGTGCTGGGCTCACCAGGAGCTCCCCGTCGATGAGCTCGTAACGGCGGCCGTCATCGGGCATCCCTTCAAGGTCATGGACCGTGAAGGGCGTGCTGGCACTGACGCTCATACTGGTCATGGTCCCCTCCCGGAGGTCGGTCTGCCAAATAGTGCCACGAGGGACCGACACTTCTGTGCCATACATCTGCGGGTCGGCGGGCGTTCAAATGCCTCACCAGGTGAGCGGAAACCTGTGCGCGGGCGCTGGTATCCGCTCACCAGCGGGCCTTCAGACGGTGGTTAGGAGCCAGTCCGCCGAGGAGGGGCCCAGTGAGTTGTCCTAGACCGAGGCCACCCGTGCCGCCGGCGGGCCCACCGAGGATCGGCTGCAGGATGGGCCCGACGAGATGCCCTAAGTCGAGGCCACCGGCGCCGCCGGGCAGGAGTCCGCCGATGGGAGACCCAGTACCGGTGTCCTGGGAGCCTCCGGGGGTGTCGGCGTTGGCCACTCCACCGATGAGGAACACTCCTCCGGCGGCGACGGCGACCAGCAGGACCTTTGGCGCAAGCGAATTCAAAAACCTGGTCTTCAGCACGGTGTCACTTTCTCCCGTCCAGGATAAGAGGCCGTCCTCGGCCTCTTCTCGGAACATTGACGTTATTTGCAGCGCGAGGCTGCACAGACTACTTTCCGGACACTCAGTTCGGTGATATCTGAACCAATTGTCAGTGACGTGTTGTTCACCGACAGCCAGCTCAACTGATCGTCGGGAGCGACACTTCCCGTCATTGGTCGGTTGGCGTTACCCCCTCCGCGCATGAGGCGGTGTCGAGGCGCAGACCAGGAGCAGATCTCCTGCATACACCGACTTTCACTGCGGCGACGCTGCACGCCGAGGATGAACAGGAGTGGTCTAGAAGCCAACAAGAAGCGTTCGATGCGTTTCACAATGGATAGACATTCGGTGGTCAGGTCGATTCTGTTATCGTCCGTGATCTGAGTGTCGCCGGTGAATTCCCATTTATGTCCGAGGTCTGAACGCGGCTACCGGTTCAGCTGCGGTCGGCGGACCCGATGACGCCACTCGCGGACCCTCGATGCGGTCCGGCGGCAGACCGCGCCGTCCCTACACTGAGCAGCTATGGCAGGACGGATCCGGGACGAGGACATCGCTGAGGTCCGCGAGCGCAACCGGATCGACGAGGTCGTCGGCGAGTACGTCGCGCTGCGTCGGGCCGGTGCGGATTCGCTCAAGGGGTTGTGCCCCTTCCACGACGAGAAGTCCCCGTCATTCAACGTCCGCCCCGGGCATGGCACCTTCCACTGCTTCGGCTGCGGCGAAGGCGGCTCTGTCGTCGACTTCATGATGAAGATCGAGCACCTCGGCTTCGTCGAAGCTGTCGAGCGGCTGGCTGATCGGGTCGGGATCCAGCTGACCTACACCGGCGGCGGCTCCTCGGTGCAGCGCGACCGCGGCACCCGATCCCGGCTGGTCGAGGCGAACAAGTTGGCGCAGGAGTTCTACGCCGAGCAGTTGAGCTCGACCGAAGCGCAGCCAGCCCGGGAGTTCCTGATGCAGCGCGGGTTCACCCAGCAGGCGGCGAGCACGTTCGGCTGCGGCTTCGCCCCTGCGGGTTGGGATCAGCTCACCAAACACCTGCTGGGCCGGGGATTCTCCGTTGATGAGCTGGTCAAGGCCGGGGTGTCCCGGGAAGGCCAGCGGGGACCGATAGACCGTTTTCACCGCAGGCTGCTGTGGCCGATCCGCGACCTCGGGGGGGATGTGGTGGGTTTCGGCGCGCGGCGCCTATTCGACGACGATCGCGTCGAGGCTAAGTACCTCAACACCTCCGAGACGCCGCTGTACCGGAAGTCGCAGGTGCTTTTCGGGTTGGACCTGGCCAAGCGGGAGATAGCTCGACGCCGCCAGGTCGTCGTGGTCGAGGGCTACACCGACGTGATGGCGATGCACCTGGCCGGGGTACCTACGGCGCTCGCGTCCTGCGGCACGGCCTTCGGCGCGGAGCACATCTCGGTGCTGCGCCGGCTACTGATGGATGATTTCGAGTTCCATGGCGAAGTGATCTTCGTATTCGACGGCGACGAGGCCGGACAGAAGGCGGCACTGAAGGCTTTCGGCGACGAGCAGCGCTTCTCCGCGCAGACTTTCATCGCGATCGCGCCAGACGGGATGGACCCGTGTGAGCTGCGCGAGGCCAAGGGCGACGCCGCGGTGCGCGATCTGGTGGCGCGGCGCCAGCCGCTGTTCACCTTCGCGGTGCGGACGCTGCTCGCCGAGCATGACCTGGACACCGCGGAAGGCCGGGTAGCGGCCTTGCGGCGCACCGTCCCGCTGGTCGCCCAGATCAAGAACGTGTCGCTGCGCGACGAGTACGCCCGACAGCTCGCCGGCTGGGTCGGCTGGGACGACATCGCTACCGTGCGCGGCCGGGTTCGGGAGGCCGCCGGCGAGACGACAAGCAGCTCAGCGGCGGCGGCCAAGAAAGGTAGCTCAGCGCCAGCAGCCACGAAAAACCGGAGTGGACGCACTCGGAGCACTTCCCCGGAGGAGAACGGCGCAGATCTCCCGGCGAGGGATGATGTTCGGCTGCAGGCTCAGCGCGAGGTGCTCAAGGCGGTGCTCCAGGAGCCCGGGATCACCGGCCCGGTCTACGACGCGCTGCCCACCGACGCGTTCACCCACCGTGCTTACGCGCAGGTGCATGCGGCAGTGCTGGCCGCAGGCGGCACCGCCGCGGGGATGTCCGGTCCAGCGTGGGTCGACGCGGTCGCCGAGCACTGTCCCCAGCGATCACTGGTCACCGAGCTCGCCGTGGAGACGCTGCGAGCCAAGGGCAGCGCCGAGGACGACGTGCGCTACATCGGCAGCCTGCTCGCCAGCCTGCAGGCTACGGTCGTCGGGCGCCAGGTCGCCGAGATCAAGTCGCGGTTGCAACGGATCTCACCGATCGAGGATGCGCAGTCCTACCACCAGCACTTCGGTGATCTGGTTGCACTGGAGCAGTACTACCGGGCACTTCGTGAGCAGGCATTAGGCGCGCAGGCGTGAGTGGCTGGAGGCGTTTGTTGCGATGCTTTGCCGCGGTGCCTGAGCTGCCCGCCGGATTCACCGGCACCCTGGAGGCCGACGAACCGATCGTGACGACGGGAGAGCTGGCGGGTGGCGGGCACCTGGTGTTGACTCGACTGGGGCTGTGGGTGCCAGAGGGTGCCGAGTCCCGCCGCGTGGGCTGGCACCTGGTGAGTAAGGCAGTGTGGGACCGCAGCGCGCTGGTGGTCACCGAAGCCGTCGCCACCGGCACCGTGGGTACGGCCGTGTTGCTGGCCGACCTGCCGCCCCGCCGGTTCGCGCTAGCGCAGCCCGGCACGGTCCCCGAAGTGGTGCGCGAGCGGGTCACCAGCTCGATCCGGTCCAGCCATCGTTGCGAGCTTCCCGGTGGTGGCGCCTGGTTCGTGCAGCGCCGGGTTCCCGGTCTGGACGGTGTGGTGCTGCAGGTGCGTGCCGATCCGGGTACCGCGTCGGGCGCGGTGGAGGCGATGGTCAGCGAGGTGCTGCAGCGGCTGTCACCGCCGGGCTAGTTTCGTAGCTGTAGTTTTCGGTTACTGACAGCGAGGAGGGTCGCGGCGGCGGTGTGGGATCCAGAGACCTATCTTGCGTTCGGTGACCACCGTGCCCGGCCGTTTCACGACCTGCTGGCCCGGGTAAACGTCCGGGATCCGGCACTGGTGGTGGATCTGGGCTGCGGGCCGGGCAATCTCACCCGGTTACTGGCCAAGCGCTGGCCGATGGCCAGCGTGATAGCGCTGGACAGCTCGCCGGAGATGGTGCAGGCCGCGCGCGAACGGGGCATTCACGCCGAGCTGTGCGACGTTCGTCGCTGGTCACCCGTTCCCGGCATCGGCCTGGTCGTGTGCAACGCCGTGTTGCAGTGGGTGCCCGAGCACGCCGAGTTGTTGCGGCGATGGATGCGGGAGCTACCGGCTGACGGTTGGTTGGCCCTGCAGGTCCCGGGCAACTTCAGCGCGCCCTCACACGCCGAAACAGCGCGGCTCGCCGCGGAACCTCGCTGGCGGGACCTGTTCGAGCTCAGGACCACCTACCCGGTGCTCGAACCCGCCGGGTACGCCGCGGTGCTGGCTCCCCGCGCCACGGAGCTTGACGTCTGGGAGACCACCTACCTGCACCGGCTCACTGGCGCCGACCCGGTCCTCGAATGGATTACTGGGACCGCCCTGCGGCCGGTCCGGGCGGCGCTGTCGCCGGCGGACTGGGCAGCGTTCCGGCAGGAACTCGCTCCTCGACTGAGGGCCGCTTACCCGGCGGGAGCCGACGGGGTGACCTGGTTTCCGTTCCGCCGGATCTTCGCCGTCGTGCAGGCCGGGTAGCCGGGTGCTGCGCGCGGTGCGCTACGCTGGCGCACGGCCGATCCGCTGACGGGATCGGGCCCCTAGTACCTTCCCCGATAGCTCAATTGGCAGAGCATGCGACTGTTAATCGCAGGGTTGTTGGTTCAAGTCCAACTCGGGGAGCAGCCACAATACGAGGACCGATCCCGGTAGAGACCGGCCTTGACCGCAGTTCTGACCGCACTTGTTGGTCATGTGTCGGTCTGATCGTCCGGCCCGAAGAGGTGGCCGATGCGGTCGACCGCATCGCGCTGGACTTCCCGGAGCACGTCGACATAGATCGCGCTTGTCACGCCGATCGAGCTGTGCCCGAGCAGGTCCCGGATCGTCTGAAGATCGACGCCCTGGGCGTATAAGAGCGTCGCGCACGAGTGCCGAAGATCGTGAAAGCGAATTCGGGTTACGCCGATCTTGGCGATGAGCGCATCGAACGTGCGGTTGATGTTGCGCGGCTCGATGGGCGTGCCCTTACGCGTGGTGAAGACGAGACCGGAGTCCGTCCACCGGTCACCAGCTGCCAACCGTTCGGCCCCCTGTTGCGCTCGATGTCGCCGTAGCGCTTGCGCGCATGGCCGGGGGAGTGCGACGACACGGGTGGAGTCGTCGGTCTTGGTCTCGTCGTGCCGTAGTTTGCCCGCGACCCGCTGCAACTGCATCGCCATCGTCATGGTGCTGTTGACAAGGTCTACGTCCTCCCAGCGCAGTCCGAGCGCCTCACCGCGCCGCATGCCGAGCGCGATAGCTACCGCAAATAGGGCATACAGTCGGTGCTCTCGAATTGCGGCGAGGAAGGTCGTCGCTTCGGCGACGCTCCATGTCTTGAACCGATGTCGACGGGGCCGGGTTGGCTTTGCGAAGCTCGCGACGTTGCGTGTCAGCACTTCTTCGGCGACCGCGACGCCCAACGCGGCGCGTAGCGTCCGGAACACGTGATGCGCACGGGCCGGGTTTGGAACACGTTGGCAGCAGTTGCCGACTGAGCAGCATCGGCGCTTGGTCTCTGGCCGCTTGGCGTCCCACTCCTGAGCGCAGCACTGGCATTGTTGCCGAATTCGGTTGAGCATTCCTCGGACGTCCGCAGTCTTAAGTGCGGTCAGCTTGATCTTGCCGAGTTGTGGCGCAAGGTACAGTCTGATCGCGACCTCGTACCCGACGTAGGTCGATGGTTTGCGAGCGGGCTTCACCACGTCCTCAAGCCAGTAACTCAGCCATTGGGAGACGGTGTAGCTGCTCACCGACGCGCCCACACCCGCGTAATTGTCGGACTTAAGTCGAGTGATCTTCTCGTCGCACTCCTCCCAGCTACGACCGTAGACGCTGATCCGCTTGAACTCCCGGCTCGTCGTGCGAACGAAGATTTGACCCTCGTACCGCCCGTCCTTGCGTTTTTTGATCGTCCCTGAGCCGTTCGCCTTTCGGGCGGGCTTTCGCCGCCGAGTCGCACCCGCTGAGCTGGTCATTACGCTGCCTCACCAATCAATCGAGCGAGATAAGCATCGAAAGACTCCCGGGGAACGCGGCGACATCGTCCGATTTGTACAGATCGGAGATCATTCGCCCAGATCAGGCGGTACACGGTCCACCGACTGATCTGCAACAACTCAGCCACCTGATCAACGGTGAGCAGCCGCGTGTCCGGTCGGCCCGCAGGGAGCGTGTCCTCGCTCGTCATCACGCGGCCTCCTCGGTTGCTGAACGGTTGTCGGGTGGTGGGTCGCTGGTGGTGAGTTGTGCGGCGGTGTATTCGGCTTTCCATCGCTGTCGTTCGGCGACGGCCTGGAGGAGGAGGACGGGTCGGGGTGGGATGTCGGGGTCGGTGGGTGCGGGTCGTTCCCACTGGTACGGGCCGTCTTGAGGGCCGTGGGCGGGGTGGGTGCCCGCTGCATGGAGAAGTTGCCGAACGAATTCACCGCGTTCGGCGCGGTGGTCGTCGAGGGTTTTGTTGGACCATTTGCGGGAGACCAGGACGCGTCGTCCGGCGATGCCGAGGTGCTGGGGCTGGTGGTTTTTGCCCTTGCAGTGGCCGGGTGTCATGGAGTGTCGGGCGCCTTGGGGTTGGATGCCGTAGAGCAGCCAGATCGGGCACCGGGGTGAGCAGGGTGTGACCGAGAGTTCGGCGTGCAACCGGCGGGCATGGTCGCGTTGGGCGTCGGTGGCGTGTTCGCCGAGCCCAGCGGCCTGGCCGATGGTTTTGGTGAGGTATTTGGTGAGGTAGCCGACGTGGCGGCCGGCTTCCTCACTGCCGCCCAGGATGCCCTTGACGTGCACCTGCTCCCCGAACCGCGCCACGTGCGCGGGCTCGGTCAGGTCCTGGCAGGCCTGTTCCCAGGTGGGCAGCGGTGTGCCGGTGTCGGGGGCGGTGAAGGTCTTGGCTCTGGTGTCCCAGGTCGGCAGCCGCTCGCCGGTGTAGACGAGCTGATCGTGCGCGGGCCACCACACTTGGTGGTAGGTCGCCGCGGTGATCGCTTTCAGATCGGCGCGGGGGATGGTCCCGCGGATGGCGGCGTGGAAATGCGGCGCGCCCCGTTTTTGGGGTTCGACGGTGCCGAAGTACTGCACCTCCCACCCCACACAGCGCCGCGTGTTTTGCCAGAACCGATCCACCAAGGCCGGGAAGTGAACCGCGTCCCGCGCCGCTCGCCGGTAGTCATACCGGTCCGGATCCACCGCTGCCCCTTCGTTGTCGACGCGGCCGTAGGAATCGAGGGTGAGCGTGAGAAAGGTCGAGGGCCGATAACATCCGGCGAACACCCGCCCTACCGTGCGCCGCTCGATGGGGCGGCGAGGCAGGTCCGGGGCGTCTTGACGGCGCCGGGTGGAGCGCTTGACCGGCTTGGGTGGGGGATCGAGGGGGGTGAGCCGACCGCGTACCCCGGCGGCGCGGAGGTCGGTGTCGAGTTCGGCGACCGAGTCGGCGATCTGCTCACAGGTGATCTCGTCGCCGATGGCTTTGCATTCGGTGTAGACGGCGCAGAGATCGGCTCGGGTGGCCATCAGCGCCTTGTGGTCCTCAGTGGGCTTGGGCCGGTCGGTGACCGGTTCGGTGTCGAGGTGCCAACCCTGGCGGCACTGGGTCATCCGCAGCCGCCGGGCTTTGTCCGCGCAGGGTCGGCATTGGTCTTCTCGGGTAGAGCCGCAGGCGACGGGCACGATGTCGGTGCGGCCGGTGGTGGTGTCGATGCGGCGCATGGCCAGTGGCCGGATGCAGACGCCGTGCTGTTCGGCCAGGGCCTGGGCCACCTCGGTGCTGAGCGGTAGTGCGGCCCGTTGTGCTCGGGTCATCCGCCCGGCGTCGAGGGGTTCGGGGTCGTGGGTGGCCATCAGGTGTTCACCTCCCCTTCGCTGACGGCGTGCCGTAGCGCGGCGAGTGGGATGGTTCTGGTGGCATCGGGATGCCAGATCAGCGCGCAGACCGCGAGGGTGGCCTGGAGGCCGCAGTAGGCAAGGACTGCGGGCACGGGTGCCCGTCGGTGGTCAGATCGGACGCTGCTGTCTGTTGGGGTTGTCCTGGGGATCGGGTGGGGGCTTGTGCCCGATCTGGTGGTTCTGTGTATCCTCACCGGTATTCACTCCTGACTCGGGTGGATGGCGCAGAAGCGGATCAGGTTGGTAGCCAGAGATTCCGCTTCTGCGCCCAGTGTTTCGTTTTCAGGAAATGGGCATAGGTGTTCTCGCCACGTGACCCATGCCCGTGGTTCTTCCGATTAGGTTATTGCTCTAGGGCTGCTCGCCTGTCTCTTCTGTGGCATCACCTCCCAGGTTTGGTCTTGTCGGACAGTGACACGCTCTCACCGAGAGTGTCAAATCGCCAACAAAGCAGCGCATATGCCCCGTCGGTACTTGGTGTCCATATGCGCACCGCGCATATGGACAGCTCACTGGGTGTGCATAGCGATGCCCTCACATATGCTGGGCGCATACGCACGGTTCGTCTGGAGAGTTGCGTGACCGCTCAATATCCACCTGGGTCGGCGTGGCTGATGGGCTCGGAGTGGTACTGGTGCATCCGGCGGACTTCTGCGTCGGGCCCCTGCCTGGAATGGCACTGCGGCTGGGTGTTTCGGGCGTCTCGTTTCGTGCGCAGACGTCGCTGGTGTAGCACACGCATCGTGCGGGGTGAGGGTGAACAGTACCCGGCCCGGACTGTCGGCGGTGCTGACCTTGATGAGCTTCGCGCTCAGGTCAACAATCGCGACCAGCTCACTGACCCGCAGTGGCGTGCCGGTGTCCCGGTCGGCCTGCTGCCGATCGTCGTGAGCGTTTCTGGTCTGCAGCGCCCGAGAGACCACGGCGTCCACCCCCTCAGCGTTGATCTCCAACTGCATCTCGCGTGTCCTCCTGATGGGTGGCTGGCCACGGTGACCCGCCTACCCAGGAAACGACGACACACCTGCTTTCAGGGGGTCCGCGAGCTAGTCCCGAGCTAGTCCGCTACTAGTCCGATTCCACCTCCGCAATCACGAATAGGGGTGGCCGCCAGGAGTCCGTATGCGGGGGTCAGGCTCAACCGGCGGCCAGATCGGGGGTCAGGTGGTCCAGTCACATACGACGGTGTGCAAGACCGTCAGGGCGTCGCCGTTCACTCGCTCCGCTACGGGTAGACCGCCCGGCACGATGAGGGAACAACGGCGACGACGGATGGCCGTGCACGAGTCAGAGAAGCCCGCCAGGTAGATCTCGTCGTGCCATCCGACGCTTTCGCGTACACCGACGACTGGCGCATCCGGCCCTTCTGCCAGGCGTTCGAAGGCGAAGCCGGTATCCCTGGCAACGTCGAGCAGTCGCTTGGCCGCTGCAACGTCATGGCTGTCACTCATGACTGCCAGCCCTCGAAGCTGTGGGACCGGCTAGCCGCCAGGAGGGTCGGGGGCGTTCTCGACCGGCGGCTAGCCGGGATCTGTGGTGTCACGACTGGCACGCTGAGCAGCGACGGCGGCCGGGATCCGTGAGGCTCGCCGCTAGCACGCGGACGCCGCACAACGCGGTGCACGAAACGCCGGTTCGACACCCCAGTACCAGTTGTTCGGATGTCACCCGGTGGGCGACCCGCGTGCTGGCGTCCACCAACTCGATGCTCGGCCGGCGTTGCGCAGGAACCGTGGTCGATGCGGCACGGCCAGAGCCGAACACCCTCGATAGCCGGCTCGGCCGGCGGTGACTGGTCATCACGTCTTCTCCAGAAGCGGGTAAGGCGCCCACTCCGGGCAGGCTCGGGCGAGCGATCACCCGGAGTGGACTTGCCGATGTCGCCGACACCGAAGCATCGCGACACCAACCGCGATGAAACGTATCGGACGACATGTCGTGATGACATGGCCCTGATCGGGTGAATGTGGAGACACCGAGGGCGCGACACGACACAATGAGCCGCGTGGGTGACAGCCCTGGACCAACGGTCCGTCGACGACAGCTCGGACTTGAGCTGCGTCGGCTACGTGAGGGTGCCGGTAAGACGCCGAAGGAAGCGGCCCAGTGGCTGGAGATAGCCCCGTCGACACTGTCGAAGATCGAGCTCGGCCGGATATCGATCAAGGGCACCCACGTCCGGCTCTTGACCCAGCTCTACAACATCGGTGCTCCCGAGGCAGACACGTTGCTGCGCCTGGCCCGTGAGTCCAGCCAACGCGGATGGTGGGCGGCCTACGGCGACACGGTGCCCGACTATGTGCGGAGCTATCTCGGTCTCGAAGAAGACGCCGAGGAGCTATGGGCGTACGAGAGCGGGCTGGTGCACGGACTGTTTCAGACCCCCGCCTATGCCCAGGCGATCACCGCTGCGGCGTCTCCCAACGCTGATCATGAGGACATCGGGCGGCTGGTCGAGGTCCGCACCGCCCGCCAGCGACGGCTCTTCGCCGCTCGATCGCCGGCCCTGCGTGTCGTGCTCGACGAAGCCGTGCTGCATCACATGGTCGGTGGCTCCAACGTGATGCGCGAGCAGCTGCAGCACATCGTCGAAGTGGCCCAATCCCCGCACATCACTGTTGTCGTGTTGCCCTTCGGCACCGGAGCGCATCCGTCGATCGGCTCGGCCTTCACCCTGCTGCGGTTCGCTGACGCCGAGGTCATGAACTGCGTGTACCTCGAACATCACTTGGGAGCGCTGTATCTCGAACGGCCTGCCGACATCAGGCGGTATACCGCCATCTTCGAGCAGTTGGTCACCAGCGCGCTCGCACCTGACGAATCCCTGCAACTGATGACTACGCTTGCATCACAGCTGTAGGGCGAGCGATACATCATCGGAAGTGACACCATGGATCTTCGACGCGCCGTCTGGCGCAAGAGCAGTTACAGCAACGGGACCGGCGGCGCATGCGTGGAGGTGGCACTCCTCGACGGCGACGAGCACGCAGTGCGCGACAGCAAGAACCCGAGCGGTTCGATCTTAAGAGTCCCGCGAGCTGGGTGGGTGCCGTTCCTGCTTGCGGTGCGCTGTGGGGAGTTCGACTGAGCGACTCGTGAACCCCTGCCCGCTGCGGCGTGCGTGCTGGCTACCTTGCGACCTAGGTAGCGATCTTGGGCCAGGCTTGTGCGGGAATGTCCGAGCTGGTCGGCGATCTCCCTGGCGGTCAACCCATTGGCATCCATGATGCTCGCCCTCGTCTTGCGCAGGATGTGACTCGTCGCCCAGCCGAACCCGGCGTTCTCGAACGCCTCGCGGAGATCCACTTTCGAGCCTGTCGAGCGCCAGCCGGGACCACACACGTTGTGGCACCGCGTTACACGCGTTATACCGTGTGTGTTGCCGAATTATCCTCTGTGGGATCAAGTGCGCCGGCTGCGCCGGCGCACGCATCCATCGGTAGCGCGGTTGTCACCTGGTCGTGCGACCGGAACCACGACACTGCGCGCGGCCCTGCGGGCCGTGCTCGGCCGCGGCCCGGTCGCACGGCCAGCGTCCCCGGCAGGTGCGCCGACACAACCGACGCGACTAAGAGCGGATGACGTGCAGCCACTCTCCGGACACATCCAACGTCGCTGGTGGCCAGCCGGGGGTCTCCGTCCCCTCACAAGTCCCCGGGATCGTCCTACGCCGCCCCGGCGGCATCAAGGGCGCCGATGGCGTCGCTGACGCGATGGCGCAAGCGCCACCCGTGACCCCGCCGAGTCGACGCAGAGGCTTGCCGGGTGTGAAGGAACGGGGGAGAGCAGGGCGAGCCCCATAGACGGGGAGGCACCTGCCATTAACTCGCCGACGTGACGGGATACCCCGATGCTGTGCTCGCCATTCCTGCGGCAAGCCGACACGTCACACCACCCTTCACCAGTACTGCCGTACACCCCGAATCGAGCGACGGTGAGGTAACGCGTCACCGGGGAGCCGACGCCCGATTCCTAATTCTCCCTGTATCCTTTCCAGCACCTCGATTGCATTCGGGGATCGAGGAGCCCACGGTCCGGTCGGCGCATCCTGCGGAGGTCCGCGCCGCCGGATCGGGTGTCGTTCACGTCGTCCCGCAACAAGCAGACCAGCAGTGTGCTGTTGGCGTGCGATTTAGCCCCGTCAACAACGCGAGACCGTGATGGCCGACTTCACCTCTGGTCGGCTGCTTGGCTCCGTACGGCGGGTACGTCGAGCACGTCGGTGGCGATGTCGGTCTCGATGACCTGGCGGGCTACTTCGGACAGTCTTGTGTTGTGGGTGCGGGCGTAGCGGCGCAGTCGGTCGAAGGCCGCGGCCATGGTCAGGTTCCCGAGCTGGGCGAGCACTCCCTTGGCCTGCTCGATGATCACCCGACTGTTCAGCGCGGTCTGCAACTGTTCGGTGATCAGCTCGCTGCTGCGGATGGCGCGTTCGGACAGGATCCCGATCGTGGCGACGTCGGCCAGCGCTTGTCCCAACGCCAGGTCAGCCTTGGGTAGGGCCCCCGGTTGGCCGTGGAACAGGTTCATCGCCCCGATCGCCTCGCCACGCAGCCGCAGCGGCAGCGCATGCACCGACCGGTAAGCTCCCCGCTCGGCAACGGCGGCGGCGAACACCGGCCACCGTCCGCTCGCGTCGGTCAGATCCGGGACGCTCACCGGCGCGCCGGTGCGGCAGCAGTCCATGCAGGGGCCCTGGTGGGACTGTAGCTGCAGCAGCTCCATCACCTTGGCGTCCTCGCGCGAGGACGCCACCACCCGCAGTTTTCGGTGGGAGTCGGCCAGCATGATCCCGGCGGCGTCGGCGGCCAGCAGCTCGACGCTGTAGCTCACCAGCCGGTCCAGCAGCTCGATGATGTCGTAGTCATCAACCAGGGTGTCGGCGAGCCCAACGAATGCCCGGCTCAGCAACTGCTCGCGGCTACTTCCCACCGAACTCATCTCAGTCCCTCCGCCAATGACCGCCACCGAGTGGCTCTCCTAGACAACCGCGCGCTGTCATTTCGCGGCTCACACCGTGTCCGGGGTGAAGCTCAACCGCCTGGACACCACGTCGTGGGCGACGTCGCTGAGCAACCGCTGTTCGACGAAAGCATAGGCCCGCAGCCGGGCCAGCGCGTCCGTTGCGCTGACCCCGAGCTGGACCACCATCATGCCCGTGGCCTGATGTATCTCCGCGCGGCCGTGCAACGACTGATCCAGCCACGCGCCCTCACTGGGATCGGTGCGCAACCCCAAAAACATCAGCGCGGCCATGTCCGCCGCGCGCATCACATCCCGTAATTGCGCGTCGCTTAGCGAACCCGGAGCCGTGCGGTACAGGTCCAGCACTCCGAGGTTGATCGTTTCCCACTGGAACGGCACCGCGAACAGCGCCCCGACGTCGGACTGCTCCACCACAGCCGCGGCGAAGATGGGCCAGCGACTCACCTCGGTGCTGTGGTGTAAGTCAGGGACCAGCACCGGGCGCCCGGTCACCGCCGCCTCCACGCACACGCCCTCACCCAAACTGAACTGGAGATCTTCGAGCAGCTCCGCCGTCGCATCGGTAGCGCACAGCGTCTGGTGCGCGTTGCTCGCGGTCAGCAGCGAGATCGCCGCGCCATCGACGTCCAGGCCCCCCACATAGGCCTGGCAGACCTGCTCGGCCAGCGCGCGGTCATCCTCGACGTCGCGGGCGATCCCCAGCAACGCCCGCGTCACCGCGCCCCGCTCAGCCACCTAGACCACCCCGCCACGCGGGCTCTCACCGAGCAGTCTCATGGCAACCACCCCGTCAGCCTAGATCAAGTCCCGAAACGGCACCCGACGGCTCGGACAGCTCCGACGGGTGGGTACACGGGAAAGGGGCCCGGGCCGAATGGCCGGGCCCCTTTGAGAGGGAATGAACCTGTCTGGATTCCAGATGTACGCCGAAACGTCGCGGCGACCACCTCCATCTCGACCGTTCCTCAACCTCCTGTGTTCCCTTGTACAGCTGCCCTTGCGCTGCCTCGTGCGAGCGCTTCCTGGACTGCCCACTGTTGTTGTCGGCACGCTTTCTAACACCCACCGCCAGCGCTGTCAAGCCGCCAGCCACCGCCCTTATCCGAGCGCCACAGGCCGATCACGTCCCGTAGCGCCGCTGGCGGACTCAAGTCATCCACAAGGGCAAGCCATGGATAACCATGGGGTACGCGGCAGCAGCACACCGATTCCGCGGGCGGATTGGACAGCGTGGGAAGCCGAGCACAGCGCCCAGACTTGACTGTGCGGTCGTGGTGTTCCGCAGAAACCTGTGGCAGCGGTGGGCGCCTGTCTCCGAGGGGGAATGTAGGCGGTGGCGCCACCGATGCCCCTCGCCAAGGGTGGTGCCACCGCCGCGACCGGCCGCTGTACTCCTCCCCTGAGCCCCCGCTCCGGGTTCCGGCTGCCGGTCGCTGGATCCGGCCAGGCCGTAGCCCACCGGAGTTTGTGAGACCCCTCCACCAGTGCCCGCCATACCTGACGGCACGCTCAGGGCCGGCCTCGTGACAGGGGGGTGATACCCGCACGACGCGCGACTTCGGACGATCGCGACGGTCCTGCAAGGCACATGACTACCCCCGGACAGGCCAGTGCTCGCCGCGAATCGCCGAGCACTCGTGACACTAACGCCGGGGTCCGGGGCGCATGCCACAGATAGTAGCCAGACACGTCCGACTCAGCAACCCATTTGGCCCATCAGGTGCCCACAGACGCCAAGAAGGAACCCTGCCACGAATCCAGGTCGAGTCGATACGCGTTAAGTGCGGGTTCCTAAGCTCACGAGGTACTGAGCATCTCCAAGGAGTGAACCACCGGGGTTGTTGGCAGGGGCTTGTAACGCTGCCAGTGCGCATACCGATGCCCCTGGGAGTCCCCGTGATGCTGTTGGACCCCCGACCCGGCAGCCTCACGGGGTCTTCCCATGCCACGAGCCCTAGTTTCAGGTGCAGCTCGGGTTCAAACGTTCTAGCCGAGAAGGGCTTGGCGGGTGCGAGCGCCGGGGACAGGAACACCCCAAGCCGTGCCCTCCATGTGCTTCTCGTGGGAACGCACCTGTGGTCCTTCACCGTCAGTCATGCCGAGCCAAAACCGCTGCTCAGGGGTTATGCGATGCCCAACTCGGCTGTGCCCAAGCTCTTTCACGACGAAACACAAGCTACAGCCGCAGAACGATCTCGGGCGAAGAGGCACGCTCAGGAGCCCCGTCCGTGCACCCATCACCACCGCCCCCCGCGGCACCAGAGCGGTGGCCGCGCTGAGGGGTCCGGGTAATGAAGCGGCGCGCAGCGGCCAGATTCCGTTGTGTGAGACAGCCAAGAACTAGGTCTGATCTGGGCGGTGGGCCTAGCCGGTGTGCTCAGCTGACCCTGCCAGCGTGGTGCTCGATGCCGCGCTCACCTTGCTGCGAGCGGGGCGCACAGCGTCGAGTGCGGCGAGCACCGCGTCGGTCACCTCATCGAGCCGCGGTAGCTCCCAGCCGCACATCGCGGGCTTGACCCGCCAATGCACGACGTCCGGCAGGCAGGGTGATGGCGGCAGCGGTACCCAGCCGTCCTGGGCGTGCAGCACGACGTCGGGGTGCTCAGCTAGCTCATGATGCAGCGCGCCACCCCCGAACACCGGAAACAACCACCGCCCGGTCGGCGTGGCGGCGATGGGGACCGGCACACCGGCAACTCGCAGCCCGATCGCGGTGGCCCGACCGAGTTCGGCAGGCAAATCCAGCGCGTCTAAACCCATACCGGTGGCCAGCAGCACGCTAAACGGGTGACCCGACCACAGCTCAGCGACACGCTCAGGACCGCAGCCCGCCAATTGCCGCCAGTCTGAGTGCACCGGCACCGCACCGTGCTGCCCCGCACCGGTACGCAGTGACGAGGGCATACCGACCCAGTGGGAACCGCGGGGATAGCTGCCGGGGACCACCGGCCAGCCGTGGCGGGCGAAGCCGATAGCCTCCGCTCTCAACTCGGTGCGAAACGCGTCCCGCCAGGTCTCCGTCCAGTCCATCTCGCCCCCATCGCTCGCTATGACCATTCCCAAACGGCACTCAACACCTCATCTAGCCCCCTCCGGTATTGCTAATTTGTTTGACGTCGCTGGTCGGTGGATTTGATGCGTCGAGCGAGCTTAGCGCACCCCGACGCGGATATCGTCGGGCTAACCACAGATAGTGATCGGCTGCCCGTTCGTCGCGCGTGAGAACCCTTTCGCCGCGAAGGCCCGCGGCAGATCACGTGCGTTTGCTGTCTTTTCGCCATTGGCCCAGCGCGCCCTGACCGGTAGCGGTCCCGACATCGCGTTGGGCAGCGAGCCCGGCGACGATCTTACGGTTGTTGCCGGTGGTGGGCGCCGCCGGCGAATGGGCCGAGCAGCTCGTGGTGGATTTGCCTCCAGACCACGCACGGCCAGGGTCGGCGGCGCCACAGGCGGCGCCAGGTGAAGCGGCAGTGAGGGCATCGGCCGGTGGGAGTGGGGGGCTGGTGGTGTACCAGGACGAACCGCAGCGCGGCAATAGCGCCGGGGTGGTGACCCTTGTGTTCTAGGTCGGTGAGGGTGTCCCATACCGAGCCGACCAATTCACGGGCGCGGGGTCGGTCGGCCAGCCAGGCCACGGTCCGAGTGGACAGTTGCAGCGTCACGGTGAACCACCCCGGGTCTGCTGGAGGCTTCGTCCTAAATGGAGGATGCAGAGATGGCCCGGTGTATGAGACACCCTTGTGGGGTGTGTCAGCGCGGGGTGGCGCTGGTCTTGGAGGACCCGTCGGATCATGGGCTGTAGCCACGAACCTGGGGTGGGGCCTTGCTGATTCGTGTGCGCTCATGATCGCAAGTTAGGTCTCCGTGGGCAAGTCGAGCAGTCGCAGGAAGGGCCGTCGCCGACGATCCCGCGCGTGGGCCAGAACTGTGATCGCTGCCCACCAGAGGTGACTATGTGTGGTCGGACGCTTGCCGGCCGCGCGCTCGGCGTGCACCGATGGTTGGCTCGCGACGGGAGGAATCCCCGAGGCTGCGTTCACCGAGCGGGCAGTCCCATCCGGATCGGTAGCGCGGGGCCTGGAGCGGTCCGTTATGGTTCCGTCGCCCGTGGTGTTCATCCGGGCTGCCAAGTGGTCGATCCGAGACCGTAGTGGCCGCCGGGCTCGGGAGTTAAGAGATCAGGTCGATGCACCGGGCCGAGGCGCCAGGTGGGGAGTGCGTGAGGTGATCCGATGCCGTTGATGCCCGCTGACGTTGCCAACGTCGCGTTCAGTAAGCCGCCGAGGGGTAAGCGGGGCTACTGCGAGGACGAGGTCGACGCCTTCCTTGACCTACTTGAGGCTGAGCTGGCTCGGCTGATTGAGGAGAACCACGATCTCCGTAACCAGGTGGAGCAGCTTGATCAGCAGTTGCGTGCCGCGCCGGTCGACACCGGGCCCGCCCTTCGCTCGGTGGAGTCGCCTCGGCCGGTGATGGCCCCGATGCCGCCGCCGATGAGGGACCAGACCTCCCCAGGGGGTGATCACAACGTCCACGCCGCCAGGGTGCTGGGTCTGGCCCACGAGATGGCGGAGCGGTTGACCGTGGATGCCAAGGCCGAAGCGGACGGGATGTTGGGTAAGGCTCGCACCAGGTCCGAGCAGTTGCTCTCCGATGCGAGCGTCAAGGCCGATGGCATGGTCAATGAGGCCAGGACCCGGGCGGAGACCCTGCTCAACGATGCCCGTCTCAAAGCTGAGACTCTGGATCAGCACTCCCGGGAGAAGGCTGCGTCGCTGGAGCTCGATGCGGTGCGCAAACACACCGAAATCCTCGCTGGGCTGAGCCAGGAGAAGGACATCCTGGAAAAGAAGATCGGCGAACTGCGCACGTTCGAGCGCGACTACCGCGCCCGTTTGAAGACCTACTTGGACTCACAGCTGCAAGATCTGGACAGGCGTGGATCCGCCGTACCAGTAGACTCGGGGCGCAACCGGCAGAGCTTCGTGGCCTCCGGGTTCGGCGCGCATGCTGAACTGGGGTCTCGGTAACCACGGGTTATCAGACCGCTACGGTGCCGAGTTTGCGGACATCGGTGGGGTGAGTGGCAGTGCGACCGCGCCGCTTTCGCTCCTCGCTTTGACTGCGGCTGCGGTGTGAGCCGGCTTGCCATCGGGCAGAAAGGTCTCCTGAGCTACCCCGTGACGTCGAGAACGATCCGGGGTTATTGACAGATCGTCTTCATCCGCGGTGCCGCCATCTCGACATTTTCCCAGGCGGGGAACAGTCGGGTCGGTGACCAGACTGGTGACCGAGGCGCAACGTCACGCGGTGGTACGGGATCGAAGCGCTGAGACGGCAGCGTCGCCGGGTGGCTGGTCACGTGGGACCTCGACGGTATGGGTGGGACCGTCGTGAAACGGCTGCGTGCCCACTCATAACCCAGAGGTCGCAGGGGTGCCGGGTGTCGGCTCCCGCGGCCAGGAGACGCGAACACAGGGAGCTACCGGAGTCGGATGCAGCAGGCGCAGACGCTGATCGGCAGTCGCTGTGGCCGGTGGTGCGGCATAGGGTGTCGCGCGCTAGCGCCGAGACGGGCCGCGGCCGTGCGGTGGAACCCACGAAGATGATGAAGGGTGACAACTTGACCGAGCAGATATCACGACGCACCCCACCCGACGATGGTCGGCACGCCAAGCATCAGGGGCTCTTTCGCACTGCTGGGCAACCGGCCGGGGAGCGAGATCCTGCGACCCGGTCCATCGCCCCCAGCGCCGCCGCGCAACCTTCCTGGGACGTGTTCTCGCACGCTTCGGAGTACGACATTGCGGAGCAACAGCGACCGGCTACTCAACACGACGAGGCGGCCATGCGGTCATTTCAGCTTCCCTTCGTAGCCGAAGCTGATGTCGTCGACGCAATCGATCAGCGGCGGTCGGTGCCCGTCGATGAGGACGACTACTACCGGTAGATTTCAAGCAGAACAGCTGTGGGGCGCTGCCGATCTGCCTCGCCAGCAACTGCCCGAGCTGGTCCCCGTACTGGGAATGGACCGCGGTGTGGTGTCGGTACGCCGCATCCCTCGATCTGTGGACGGCAATCCACAGACCCAACAGCTTTATCGTGCGTGATGCTCCCAGACACTCGCCGTGCCCAAACGTCCCGTCCGCTTGGCATGCAACGCGGCGACGTCACCGCGTTGGCAGGGCCAGCGTGCGGCGTGCCTTCATGGTCTTGGTCTTGCCAGCCGCCCACACCGACCGCCACACCGGCGGTTCAGGCATCCAACCGGTCCTCCAAGTAGTCCGCATAGTGCTCGACCCACGCACCACGTTCCCCATCAGTGCGACACCCCAGCCAACCCTGATGCCAAATGGCGTCAGATGCCGCGGCACACGCCTGGAACCGATGGACCAATACGTCGTCGATGTACTCCTGAAGCACCACACCAGCGCCGGAGGAAGCGCCGATACGGACCAGTGACACACCGCTGGAGCCAGCCACCCACCGGCCGCGATCCTGACTAACCACCATCTACTCTCCCCGGGGCCGGCACGACACTTGTCAACCACCGGGTCCGGGGCGGCCCGCACCCGACCCGAACTCCCGTGAGCGACACGGGCAACCGGGCGTGAGCGCGAATAACAAAAGTACCAGGAGCGCCGACCTGCAGGTATGCCCAACCACACCCGGCCGCTGACCCAAAGCCGGCCATAGTCGAGGGAGTCAAACACGAAGGACCAAGCGATCGCGGCCAACGACGGATGCCAGCCTGCGTCCCCATTCACGATCATCCTCAGGAAGCCCCGAGCCGACTCGGCGCTACCAAATTCGCACCCGACCTGTCGAGCATCACCACGGCCAGCGGCACCGCGTTAATGGTGCTACCGAGTCGCTCCCCGATCTCCAACTCTCGACCCGCACCCCTAGCCATATCACCGGCGCCGTGCGTCGGGGCGCTGGCCAGAAGCTGGCCCACGGCACGCGGCACAGCTGCGGCACAGACCGTCGGGAGCGAGGTAGCCTGCCCAAGCCCAACGAACCGAAAGTCGCCCGACATGCTGGGCAAACGTACAACGTAGGCCCTCGTAGCTCAGGGGATAGAGCATCGGTTTCCTAAAACCCGTCTGCCGCAGGTTCGAATACTGTCGGGAGCTCCACCACCCATGACGATTATCCGCGAGCAATCGAGTCCGGGTGGTCTCATCTTTGGTCTCATCCGCCTACGTTCGTCGACGTTCATCGGTGTCCAGAGCAATGCGGCGACGCAGGTCACGAACGTGAGCGTTACTCGGTGAACAATTATCCCAACTTCTGAAAATCGGAAGGTTGACGACTTGATAGTACGCTGAAGCGTGTCATCCTCCGACCTTACGCACAATTTCCCTTAAGCCGCAGCCTCACCGGCCACGCTCACGAACACGCGACTCTACTCAGCGAGGTAGTCAGGGTATCCAAGAAAGTGTCGCCGCCACCGTGGCCCATGTCGTCGATGACGTGGAGCTCACTGGTCCGCCAGCCCTGGTGCAGGCGCCAGGCAGTTTCCAAGGGGCCGCTGACGTCGTAGCGACCGTGGATTAATACGCCGGGTATTCCATCCAGCACCCCGACGTTGCGGATTAGCTGGTTGTCTTCCAGAAAAGCGTGGTTGCGCCAGTAGTGCGTAACCAATCGAGCAATCAGGAACCGGAAGTCAGGATCTTCGAAGCGCGAGTTGGGCTGATGGCCAGGCCCCAGCGATATGTGTGCGTCCTCCCAGGCACACCACTCACCAGCGGCACGCTGGCGTACCGTCGGATCGGGGTCGGCCAGCAAAGTCGCATAGGCGTCCACAAGGCGTAACCGGCGCAACGAGTCGGGGATCGCTGCGGCGAAGTGATCCCACTCGCGAGGAAAGATGCTCCCGATGTCTTGGGTGATCCATCGCACCTCCCTGCCTGAGGTGGTTGTCACCAGCGCGAGCACCAGGCCCGCGACACGGTCTGGGTAAGCCTGGGCGTAGGCGAGTCCCAGCGTCGTGCCCCACGACACGCCCAACACCGTCCATCTGTCGACCTCGTGCAGCTCACGCAGCTTTTCGATGTCCTCGATGAGGTGGGCGGTGGTGTTGACGCTTAGGTCGGTATCCGGATCGCTGGCCAACGGGCGACTACGCCCACAGCCGCGCTGATCGAACAGAACAACCCGAAACCGTTCGGGATCGAAGAAACGTCGGGCACCCCGTCCGCAGCCTCCGCCGGGGCCCATGAAGAAACAGTGCGGGCTGGCCTTGCGGATTGTCGCAGGACTCCCAATACACGGCCTGCCCGTCGCCCACATCCAACATCCCGGTGGCGTAGGGCTCGATGGGAGGAAACCGTACAGGCACAACACCTCCGTTCGCCGTAGGTCCAACTGCCTAGATCTCTCCGAAGATCGTAAACGTCGACGACGCCCAGGAACTCGGCCAAATGAGCCGGATACAGGGCAGCCCGCCGCCCAATCTTCGGAGTGTCAACGGCAACCCAAAACTGACCCCCTGACGGCATCTGAAAGTTGACCCCCTGCATGTGGTTTGGTCTTTACTCGTCGGTGGTGGTTGCGGCCGGGACGCGGCCGAGGTCTCGGTCT
>JAHEXI010000010.1 GCA_023252195.1 Pseudonocardiales bacterium | reverse complement strand
TCGATCCCGGCCAGCAACGCACCCAATGCAGGGCCCGGCACCATCTCAGCCAGACCCTCGGGAATCAACTGCCGCACCATCACAACCCAAACGCTACAACACAGGTCTGACAGTCTCGGCCATCCAGCACGAGAGGCCCATCCGCAAAGCGATCGGCGCCATTAGGGCTGTCGCAAAATCGCCTTGCCCGCCCTCTCAAGATCGCCAAGAGTGAGCAGGAACCGTGCAGGATCGAACGGTCATCACACAGTTTTGACGATCATGGCAGGTCGTGAGGACGCCGCACAGGATCCACGAGCGGACCCTCCCACCACGAGGCCCAAGAATGATTCGCGGGCAAGCCGACGCCGATTTCGCGACAGCCCCCATTCGACGCGCAATCGGAGTAAATGCTGATCAGGATTCCTCCGCGCCCTGCTGCCGAGCTGCGCCGGCTCGGGCGTCATAGCGGAGGAATGCCGGTACGGCCAGGGCGAGCAGCCCGATCCCGGCGAGGCAAGCCAGCCCGCCGGAGACGACCGACAGCCGGGGACTGAACGCGGTCGCCACCGCGCCTGCCTCGAGATCCCCGAGACGCGGTCCGCCGACGACCACCACGATGAACACGGCTTGCAGTCGGCCCTGCATCCCCGGCGGCGTCGCGACTTGCAGGATTGTCGAGCGGTAAACCGCGCTGACGGTGTCAGCCGCGCCGGCAACAGCGAGCAGCACCAGCCCAAGCCACAACGTCGAGGTCAGGCCGAACAGTGTGATGGCCAGACCCCACACCGCGATCGACAGCACCACCCCGAGCCCGTGGCGGTGCACCCGAGCGATGGCACCGCCCAGCAGCGTCACGATCACCGCCCCTACCGCGGGCGCGGCGTAGAGCAGACCGGCGGTCCCGGCGCCGCCGCCGTACAGCCCGTAGGCCAGCGCTGGGAACAACGCCGCCGGTGTCCCGAAGATCATCGCGATCAAGTCGGCGACGAACGTCATCAGCACTACCCGCCGCCCAGCGACGAACCGCAGCCCCTCGACCACGGACGCGAGCCCGGCCCGTCGGGCGCCCTGCCCCGGCGGTAATGAGGGCAGTCGAGCAGCGGCGTAGAAGGCGGCAGCGAACGACCCGACGTCGATCGCGTAGGCCGACCCGAAGCCGCCGGCACCCACCGCCACCCCGGCCAGCAGCGGCCCGACGATGATCGCGAGCTGGGTGCTGCCGTAGACCAGCGTGTTGGCCGCCGGTAGCTTCTCGGTCCGCACCAGCTGCGGAAGAATCGCCCGCCGGGTGGGCGAGTCGACCGCTGCGAACGCCGACTGCACGGCGACGCACGCGAACAGCACACCGATGGAGTTGATCTGCAGCACGGCCTGTACCAGCAGCGCCGCGCTGACTAGCATCGTCGCGGTCGAGGTGAGCAACACCAGCTTGCGGCGATCGACCGCATCGGCGATCGAGCCGCCGTAGAGCCCGAAGACGACCAGCGGCACCAGAGCGGCGAGGCCGATCAACCCCACGTCCAGCGACGAGCGGGTGATCCCGTACACCTGCAGCGGCACGGCGACCCGAGTCACCTGGGTGCCGACCAGTGAGACTACCTGACCGACGTACAACCGCCGGAACGCGACGGACTCACGCAGCGGCGTGATATCAGAGGCGACCGCCCGGACGGCGCGCCCGACAAGCGCGGCCAGCGTCACGCAGCCACGTGCCCCACGACCTACCCCTCAACCCGACGGCGAACCTTCGACGCTACCCGGTGACAAGGCGATCGGAAACGGCTCAGCGGGTCAAGCTGGCCCGCGCCGGCGACACTGCTGGCTGGCGCCACTGCGACTCCTCGACCACCCGCGTGTTGATCGTGACGCCACCTCCAACCCGGCCGCGCGCCACCTCAGCGGCTCCGAGGCAGAACCGCACCCACATGTTCAGCTGTATCTCCTCGGCCAACCGCAGGTGCGTATAAAGCAGGTTGACCATTGGGCTACCCGGCCGGGCCCACGCCTCGATCTCGAATTGCAGCGAATTGCCTCGCGGCCAGGCCCGGAACTCGATCTGCCCTGCTTCCATATGGTTGAGCAGAGTGGCCAGCCGAAACGAAGTCTCGGTCCGCTCGACAACCCGGACCGGTCCGTCCCAGGGGCCAGGCATCCGCACGACCAATTCGTCGCCGACGGCGAGATCGTCCGAATCTTTGTCTACGGAAGTGACCTCGGACGGCACCGCTTGGTTGAGATCCGCGGACAGGGTGGAAATCAGCTCCTGCGCCGTCATGGTGGCCCATCGATACGCACCGCGAACACACGATGAAACAGCGGACCGGCACCGCGATCCAGCGGCTGGTTACGTTCGTCGATGCAATGCTCGGGCAACGGCGGCGGTAAATCATTCACATCACCCGCCTGCACCGTCCGGTGCAGCGGCGTGATCTGCCACAGGTAACGCCACGAGACTAGCCCCATCCCCAACGACCACCGGAACAAGATGCTGGCCCACTGCGGCAGTTTTGAGCCGAGGTTGCGCACCCACCTCTCCCCTCGCGACCGTCAGCGAATGCGTGGACGCTAGTGGTGTTCCCCGTGATGGACCGAGCAAACCCCACGGACATGGAGGCGCAGATGGTGGGTCAATGGCTGCATCGGGTCGGACTGCGCAGTACTTACTTGCACATGATGTCGATGGGAGCGGTCGCCCTGTGTCTGGGTTTGTGGGTCCGGGCCAAGACCGTCGGTCAGGACGAACGCGACAACGCTGAGCGGCGGGCGCTGTTCGTCGGACTGTGGCCGCCCACGTTGTGGCTCATCGGTGACACGCTGCGCGATATGGAGAACCGCAGTGCGTGACCGGCTACTGGGCAAGATCAACTACGCTGCGGCGCTGGAGGATCTGCGTGACCGACCGGTGAACTACGACCCGGCCGAAGTCCGCCCGCCTGAGTGGCGCTTCGACGTGCACCGCCATCCGATCGGCCGCGAGCGTCCTGGGTCGCCGGAACCGAACGGGGCGTGGGAACTCGCCTGCGCGCTGGTGCGGGACTACGAGTTCACCCCTCCCGAGCTCATCCGGGCCGTCCACCACCGCCGAAACCCGCTGCTGGGCCGGGACATGCTGCTCGAGGGCCGCTTCTACGGTCTGCGGTTCTACCTGGGCGTCCGAATCACGGATATCACCGACGAGGTGTGCGCCGGCGAGCGGGTATGGGGTTGGTCCTACCAGTCCCTGCAGCGTCATTTCGAACGTGGCAAGGTGACCTACACTGTGGTCAAGCATCTCGATAGCGGGGACGTCGAGTTCGTCGCATCGAGCCATTCCCAGCTGGCTCCGACGCTGGGACCCATCATGCGACTGGGCTGGCTGCTGTTCGGACGCCGCACGCAGCTGCGGTTCCACCGACGGTGCGGCCAGCAACTGCAACGACTCGTCCAAGCAACGTTGATCGGCGACCGGGACACCCCCGCAGTGCAGGCGCCGCTCCAGATCGATGACCTGGTGTTGGTACCGACCGGAGCGCAGCCGCACCCACTCGAACGTCTCACCATCCGCCGGCACGACCCGGCCTGGTGAGCTGTGGTCAGTGTGGCGGGCGTGGACGGGGGCCGGAGGGTTGCACGAGCCCGGTCTGATAAGCGGCAGCCACCGCTTGCGCTTTCTCTCGGACGTTGAGTTTCGCCATCACCCGGGCGAGATGTGTTTTGACGGTGGCTTCGCTGATGAACAGTTGCTCGGCGACTTCGGCGTTGGACAATCCCCGGGCGAGATGGGTAAGAACTTCCCGCTCGCGGCGAGTCAGCTGAGCCATCTCCGCTGGGGTGGGGATGTCCTGCTCGGGGCGGGCGGCGAAGTCGTCGATGAGCCGGCGGGTGACAGCGGGATCCAACCATGCCTCGCCGGCGACTACCGCACGGATCGCAGTCGCGATCTCGGTAGGGGCGGCATCTTTGAGCAGAAAACCAGAGGCTCCGGCGCGCAGTGCGGCGTGGACATAGTCATCGAGATGGAAGGTCGTGAGGATAATGACCCTGACGGGTTCGCCGTTCTGCGCGGTCAGACCCTCATCGGTGACAGCCCGGGTAGCGGCGACGCCGTCGGTACCCGGCATCCGCACATCCATGAGGACCACATCCGGACGATGCGAACGGATCTGGACAAGGGCATCCTCGCCGTCGTTAGCTTCGGCGACGACGGCGATATCCTTCTCAGCGTTGACCAACATTGTGATGCCAGCGCGGACGAGCGGCTGGTCATCGACTATCACGACTCTGATCACGCTAATACTTTCCCTTGTTCCCCGCGGCCCTGGCTGGCGACACGCGGAACCGACGAGACCCCAGGGGTAGCGAACGGGATGGTCGCGGTCAATCGGTAGCCACCTAAATGGCAGGGCCCAGCCTCCAGATCCCCACCTGCCGCATGGGCTCGTTCGCGCAGGCCCACCAGACCGCGACCGCCGGACAAGGGCTGCCCGGCTGGCCTCTTCGCAACGTTCATGTCATTGTCGATCTGGATGAGCAGGTTGTGCGGTTTCCATATTAGCTGCAGCCGCGGATTGGCGTCCTTGCCGGCGTGTTTAAGAACGTTGACCAAGCCTTCTTGCACGATCCGGTATGCGGTCAGATCCAGGCTCGAGTCCAGCTCGTGTCGTATTCCTGCGACGTCCATGGCGACCGGCATACCGGCGTCTCGTAGTGAGGCGAGAAGCTCGGTCAGATCCGCCAAGCCGGGTTGCGGCTGGAGCCCGTCGACGCCGTGGACAGCGCTAGCGGGGTCGCTGTCCGACAGGACCCCGAGCAGCCGTCTTAACTCAGCCATCGCCTGTTTGCCGGCGGTTTCGATGTGCCCCAGCGACCTGGTGACCTGAGCGAAGTCGGTCTCCGCGACGCGGGCCGCCCCGGCGGCCTGTAAGACGATCACGGTTACCGCGTGGGACACGATGTCGTGTAGCTCTCGGGCTATCCTTCTGCGCTCCGCCGCCAACACTTCGGCTTCCCGAGCCGACTCCTGCTCGCGTTCCAGGACTTGGATGTTCCGACGGCCGGCCTGAGTCAAACGACCCAAACCCCACGCCCAGCCCACCGAGACGAAAAGGAAAGCCCCGTTGGTAACGAGTGAATTGATCCCAGCTGTTTTGTATGCTGCCGCGGCAGCGACTCCGCTGGGAATGAAGGAGGCCAGCAGCGCCAAAAACGAAATTTTGCTGCCGTACTGAACCGACACCGCGTACAAGGCAACTGGAATGCCTACAGCAGGGATATAGTGGGGCATCATCGGCCACGCGGCCAGGGTAAACAACCATTGAGTGCCAAGAACCGTCATGGGCGCCCGGTCTCGCCAGAGCAGAGGTATAAGCGCCGCCAGGCCATACAGCCACTCGCCGAGCAACCATGGACTGGACGGCACATCACCTAACTTCACCCATGAAGAGAAGCTGAGACAGTTAAAAGTATACAGCGCCAAGATCAACAGTACATCTTGTTTCACCCGAGGTGGCACAGGGATACTCTCTGGTACCCAGCCCGCAATCCTCATCGGCTTCCTTACGTCTTGGCAGCACTGGCGTGTTGGGAAGCATTATGGGTGTTATTGGTCGTAGTGGAATCGGAGCCAGTGGTGGTGGAACTGGGGGGATTGGGACAGAAACCGGGTGTGTCACCACAGGCGAGAACAGTATGTATCGATGGGGATACGGCAGTCTCGTTCGCGGACACCAGCGCAACAGCGGCGACAGCCATGAGGAGAGTCATGACAGCTATTATGATACGTCTATGAAAGGACCGCGCATGGGCACTTGAAAGGGCCTCACTTGCGGATGGCGCCTCAAAAGCGATCATCGTGGTCTCCATCTCGGTAGCAACGCATGCCGCAGTTCGCTATCAATTCGTCGTTGATTTTACCCTCGTCCTGCTCGGAGGCAACCCCTCGTGGTGGCCAACCCACAGATGTAGAAACCCCACCAGGCTACCTCGTTTGATGTAGCGGGACTGCAGGTCCTGGGGTACGGCGACGATGGTCTGTGGAATGCCCGCGCCGGTCGCCAGTGCGAGGGGGGATGATGTGGACGTGTCTGCCGTGCCACCACCACTGCGAATCGGTCCCTACCTGGTCGATCCCCCCGTCGTGCTCGCGCCGATGGCCGGGATTACCAACGTGGCGTTTCGCCGGCTGTGCCGTGAGCACGGCGCCGGCTTGTACGTCTGCGAGATGATCACCAGTCGAGCTCTGGTGGAACGGCACCCCGGTACCCTTCGCATGATCGCATTCGACGCGGCTGAGCGGCCTCGCTCGATGCAGCTTTACGGGGTCGATCCGGCGACGGTCCGCAAGGCCGTGGAGCAGATCCGCAGCGACGACCTCGCCGATCACGTCGATCTCAACTTCGGCTGCCCGGTCCCGAAGGTCACCCGCCGGGGCGGTGGCGCCGCGCTGCCCTACAAGCGGGCCCTGTTCGGCGAGATCGTCCGCTGCGCCGTCGAAGCCGCCGGGCCCATCCCCGTCACGGTGAAGTTCCGGATCGGCATCGACGACGAGCACCGCACGTTCCTCGACGCCGGCCGGATCGCGCAGGACGCTGGGGTGGCCGCCGTGGCCCTGCATGCGCGTACCGCCGCGCAGCGCTACTCGGGCACCGCCGACTGGGATGCCATCGCCGCGCTCAAGCAGGCGGTCACGTCGATCCCGGTGCTGGGCAACGGGGATATCTTCGCCGCCGCCGACGCGCTCCGGATGGTCGAGCACACCGGCTGCGACGGGGTCGTCGTGGGCCGCGGCTGCCTGGGACGGCCGTGGCTGTTCGCCGAGCTGGCAGCGGCCTTCGGCGCCACCCGCGCACCGACGCCACCGGATCTCGGGCTGGTCGCGGCCACCCTGCGCCGCCACGCCGGGCTGCTCGCCGAGCACCTCGGGACCGATAAGGGGCTGCGTGACCTGCGCAAGCACATTTCCTGGTACTTGCATGGCTTCCCGGTCGGCGGGGATGTCCGGCGGGCGCTGGGGATGGTGTCCAGCTTCGCCGAGCTGGACGAGGCGTTGGCCCAGCTGGATCCCGACGCCCCGTTCCCGCCCGACGCGGACGGCCCCCGGGGACGCCAGGGCTCACCCGGTCGGGTGGTGTTGCCGCACGGCTGGCTTGATGACCCGATGGATCTCGCGGTCCCGGCAGGCGCCGAGTTCCCGCATTCCGGCGGCTGAGCAAAGCGCCGGCAGACCGCGGATTCACCTGCGGTTCACGTGACTACCGAGACGCGGCGGCATCGCCCCCGTACCCTCGGACGATGCGGGAGACCTTCCGGGCCGAGCTGGGCACCCTGACTGACGACCTGGCCAGAGCCGCTCGACTGGCCGGGCAGATGATGACCAACGCCTCGACGGCGCTGAGCCAAGCCGACCTAGGGCTCGCCGAACTGGTGATCTCCCAGGAGGGAGACATCAAGGCGCTGTGCGACGACATGGACCAGCGCTGCGTCAAACTGCTCGTGCTGCAGGCGCCGGTCGCCACCGACCTGCGGATGGTCGTGGCGGCCATGCACGCGGTGGGCGACGTGCAGCGGATGTGCAATCTGGCGCAGCACATCGCCAAGATCGCGCGGATGAAACACCCGGCGGTGCCGATCCCGGACGAGGTCCGCCCGGTGTTCGCCCGGATGGGCGTGCTGGCCACCAGCCTGGCCCAGGACGCCGCGGCGGCGATCGAGAACCAGGATCCGCTGTCCGCCCACCGGCTGGCCCAAGCCGACGACGAGGTGGACGCGCTGCGCCGGCGGATCTTCCGGATCCTGTTCTCCGAGGACTGGTCGCACGGGGTGGAACCGGCGGTGGACGCCGCGCTGATCGGCCGCTACTACGAGCGCTTCGCCGACCACGCCGTCGCGATCGCCCGCCAGGTCAGCTTCCTCGTCACCGGGTCACCGCACGAGCGCTGACCTCGTGAGTGGGAAACAGTGTCATGACACTGTTTCCCACTCACGAGTCGCGAAGCGACAGAAACTCCACGTCGGTGTGGTGGTGGGTGAAGTGCAGCTTGTGGTAAGTGCGCAGGGCGGCGGTGTTGTCGGACTCGACGTAGAGCATCGCCTGGCGTACCCCCTGCTCGCGCAGATACGCGAGCCCCGCCACGGTCAACGCGCCGCCCAGTCCGGTGCCTTGGGCGTCGGGGTCCACCGCGAGCACGTAGATCTCGCCGAGGCCGTTGGGGTGCACCTTGGTCCAGTGGAAGCCGAGCAGCCGACCGGCCGGGTCCACCACCAGCAGCAAACCCTTCGGGTCGAACCACGGTTGCGCCTCGCGGACCACGAGCTCGCCGATATCCCACCGTCGCTGCTCAGGATGCCACGCGAACGCGCGATTGTTGACCGCCACCACCGCCGCTTCATCCTCGCCGGGCACGAAGGCGCGCAGCGCGACCCCAGCCGGCAGAGCTCGGTGTGCGATCGGATCAGCCAGCGCCCGACGTAACTGGAACAGTTCCCGCTGGCGAACCAGCCCGGCTCGCTGCGCCAGCCGCAGCGCTGCCGGGTGCTCACCGTGCGCCCACACCCACAGCGGCCCGCGGACCCGATCGAGCAGCGCGGCGAGCAAAGCACCGCCCACCCCACGACGCCGGTGAGCGGGATGCACCGCGAACTCAGCGGTGCGACGCTCGACGCGATCATCGAGGCTGCCGTAACCGGTCAGCGTGCCGGTATCGTCGTGGGCCAGCAGGTGTACGAAGCCGGCACCGGGATGGTGCAGCCGCAGCACCGCCGCTTCCGAGAGCGGCTCCACGCCGTCCGCGGCGGTGGCGGCGGCCAGCAGCTTCACTACAGCGGCGATCTGCCCGTCGGCGGGCTGATCGAGCCAGGACAGTGCCAGGGTCAACCCCACTGCCCGGAAAGTGACTGAACCTCGTAGGGATCAGCCCGATCTGAATCACTGTCGACCGCCTCGGCGTCATGCTCGGCGGCGCGCTCCTGCTCGGCCCGCTCCCGGGAACTCATGTTGCGGACCGGGCGGACGAACTTGTAGCCGACGTTGCGCACCGTGCCGATCAGCTGTTCGTGCTCCGGACCGAGTTTGGCCCGCAACCGCCGTACATGGACGTCGACCGTGCGGGTGCCGCCGAAGAAGTCATAGCCCCACACCTCCTGCAGCAACTGCGCCCGGGTGAATACCCGGCCGGCATGCTGAGCGAGGTACTTCAGCAGCTCGAACTCCTTGTAGGTGAGATCCAGCGGCCGCCCCTTCAGCCGGGCGGTGTAGGTGGCCTCGTCGATCACCAGCTCACCGAGTACCAGCGAGTTTCCACCGCCCACGGCGGAGTCGGTCGCGCGCCGAGCCACCAGCAGCCGCAGCCGGGCATCGACCTCGGCCGGGCCGGCGGTGGGCAGCAGGATCTCGTCGGAACCCCAGTCCGCGGACAGCGCCACCAGGCCGCCCTCGCTGATCACCACCACGACCGGCACATCCAGCCCGGTGGATCCCAGCAACCGGCACAGGCTGCGCGAACCCGCGAGATCTGTGCGGGCATCGACCAGCACCGCGTCGTAAGGTCCGGCGTCGAGCAGGGCAGCGACCTCCGGGGCCGCCGACCGCGCGTTGTGCGCTAACAAGCACAGCGCGGGCAACATTGAGGGCGGGTCAGGATCCGCGGTGAGCAACAGAAGCTCCATGCCCGCTCCGTCCTAGGCGTTGGCGGCCAGCGGTATCACCGACCCGGTGTCGCTGGCCGGTCGAGCCCCTTGTGTCCAGCGCCGCGGTGGGCCGCGACCGACCGCCCGTTCTGCGGAGAATACCGTGCCGACCGCAGGGACCATACGAAATAGCCGACAATGGTGGGGCTGCGTGCGTAAATTGATCATCGCGGTGCTGGTCATCGTGGCGCTGGCGGTAGCGGCCGACTTCGGCGCCGCGGCGGCTGCCGAGTACACCGTGGCCAAACAGCTGCGCCAACAGCTCAACCTGGCCAGCGACCCGTCGGTGCAGATCAACGGCTTCCCGTTCCTGACCCAAGCCGTGGCCGGCCAGTACACGTCGATCGACGTACAAGCATCCGGGGTGTCCGCAGACCCACTGCACGACCTCGACGTGGAGGCGACGCTGCACGACGTCGATGCGCCGCTGGCCGAGGTGATCTCCGGCGACCTGCACTCGGTGCGGGCGGCCAGGGTCGACGGCCGGGTCCGGATCAAGGACACCGATCTCGGTCGGGCCATCGGGATCGAAGATCTCCGGATTCAGCAGCCCTCTGATCAGGAGATCAAGGAACTTCTTCCGCCGGGTACGCCTACCAGTGATTCCCCCCGGGGCAACCGCGCTCCGATCAAGATGGTGGCGACCACCGACCTCGCCGGCCAGCGCACCGAGGTCGTCGCGTTCGGTGTGATCGAGCTCACCCGTGGCTTCGTGCGGATTACCGCCAACGATGTGCAGCTGGGCGGTGTCAGTGGTGGCACGGTGGGTCTGCCGCGGGCAATCCGCCAGACGCTGCTCAACGCCCTGAGCGCCAACGTCAAGACCGGTGGCCTCCCCTTCGCCGTCACCCCCACCAGAGTCTGGGTCGAGACCGGCTCAATAGTCGTGGAAGGCACCGCGAACAACGTCTCGCTACGCCAAGCCGGCGTCGCTGCGCTGCCAGCCCTGCTCAACGGGACCGACTGGGGTCCGTCCAGGCGGTGGAATCACGTCCCGGACGGCGGGAGTTTCCGGTAGGTTTGGGTTCGTGCACCTGCTGCTCACCAAGCGCCGGGCGGTTGACTTCTGCCGGCTGCACAGCAGCCTCTGTCCGAGGACCTGACCGGGCGGTGATCTGCGCCACTTCCAGCTGCCGGCGCCTGCGCGCGGCAGTCGAACACCCCCAGACAATCCGAAGACAATCCACTGTGTAACGCCACTCACCAACGAGGAGCTGTCGCATGAGCCGCGAAGACGTCCTGGTCACGCCGGACTGGGCAGAGCAGAACCTGAATACCAAGGGCATCGTCTTCGTCGAGGTCGACGAAGACACCGCCGCCTACGACACGGGGCACATCCCCGGGGCAGTGAAAATCGACTGGAAAACCGACCTGCAGGACCCGGTGGTCCGCGACTTCGTGGACAAGGGCGCCTTCGAGAAGCTGCTGTCGGACAAGGGCATCAGCAACGACGACACCGTGGTGCTCTACGGCGGCAACAACAACTGGTTCGCCGCCTACGCCTACTGGTACTTCAAGCTCTACGGGCACCGTGACGTCAAGCTGCTCGACGGCGGCCGCAAGAAGTGGGAGCTCGACGGTCGCACCCTGAACACCGACGAGGTGAGCCGGCCGGCCACCAGCTACACCGCCCAGGATCAGAACCTCACGATCCGGGCATTCCGCCAGGAGGCGGTCGACGCGATCAACAACAAGAACCTGGTCGACGTCCGCTCGCCCGACGAGTTCTCCGGCAAGATCATGGCGCCGGCACACCTGCCGCAAGAGCAGGCGCAGCGCCCAGGACACATCCCCACCGCGCTGAACGTGCCGTGGTCCAAGGCCGCCAACGAGGACGGCACCTTCAAGTCCGACGACGAGTTGCGGGCGCTGTATGGGGCGGCCGGGCTCGACGAGAGCAAGTCGACCATCGCCTACTGCCGGATCGGTGAGCGCTCCAGCCACACCTGGTTCGCGCTGCACGAGTTGCTGGGCTATTCCGACGTCAAGAACTACGACGGTTCCTGGACTGAGTACGGCTCACTGGTCGGCGCACCGATCGAGCTCGGCAGCAAGGCCTGATCGACATGTGCGGAGCACCGGAACAGACCCAGGAATTGCCGCCGGGAACGGATCTGAGCAAGCACACCGTGCTGACCGGCACGGTGCGGACGGCCGGAGAGCCCGTCGGAGGTGCTTTCGTGCGGTTGCTCGACGGCACCGGGGAGTTCACCGCCGAGGTGGTGACCTCGGCCTCCGGGCAGTTCCGGTTCTTCGCCGCCCCAGGCAACTGGACCATCCGAGCACTACATCAATCCGGCACCGGCGAAGCATCGGTCACCGCGGACGGCCCGGGCCTGTTCCCCGTCGACGTCACCGTGTAACACCGTAACTTTCCTGGGGGTTGGTGGTTCTTCAAGAACCACCAACCTCTTCGGTGGCTAGGGCGGCCGGCAGGGCGACCTCGAGGGCGGCCATCAGGGCGTCGGGGGTCGGGGCGCGCTCGGGGTCGAGTAGCCACTGGACCTGCAGACCGTCGAAAACCGCGATGAGGAACGAGGCGACCTGCCGCGCGGTGGCATCGGAAAGATCGTCGACCGAGGAGCGCACCATGTCGGCCACAGTGCCGCGCAGCCGCTCGTAGCACTCGGCGAGCTGAGCCCGCAGTTCCGGCACCCGCTCGGCTTGGGCCAGCGCCTCGACGAAGGCCACCATCAGCGGGCGGTACTGCTCGAAGGTGCTCACCAGCGCTACCCAGGAAGCCCGCACCCGCTGCACCGGGGTGGCGCTGGGATCGGCGAACACGATCCGGGTGATCTGCGCGATGTACTCGTCGAAGCACTGCTGCATCGCCCCGTTGAGCAACGCCTCCTTGGACCCGAAGTGGTAGCCGATGGAGGCCAGATTGGTGCCCGAGGCGGCCACCAGATCCCGGGCCGTGGTGCGCGCGTAGCCCCGTTCCAGCAAGCAGCGCCGAGCGCCGTCGAGCAGCGCCTCCCGGTGTCCCATCGTCCGAATACTACGGCGGTTAGACAAACGTATGTATATTCCTAGCCTATGGTGCGCATGCCGGCCCTCGCCCCACCGCCTCCCGGCCCGCCGCTGCCGGGTCTCCTGCAGGCAGGACTGATTTGGCTGGATCCGGTTCGGTACGTGCAGACCTGCCACCGCCGCTACGGCAAGCTGTTCACTACCCGGATACCTGGAATCGGCACACTGGTCTTTGTCACCGACCCGGATGACATCAGGTCGGTGATGCGTGGCGATCCGGCGCTCTTTCACGCCGGGGAAGCAGCCGCCCCGCTGAGCCAGGTCGTCGGGCCGAAGTCGCTTCTCATGCTCGACGACGACAAGCATCGCCGCACCCGGGCGATGATGCTACCTGCGTTTCACGGCGACTCGGTGCGCAGGCAGGTGGCCGAGATGGTCGCCATCACCGTCGACGAGGTCGCCCGATGGCCGGTAGGCGAGCAGTTCCCGCTGTTTCCCCGAATGCAGAAACTCACCCTCGAAGTCATCCTGCGCACCGTCATCGGGGTCCACGACGAACGCCGGCTCGCCGCGCTGCGGGCGGCGTTGCCGCCCATGCTCGATATCGGTTCCCCGCTGGAGCTGATCCCGCCGCCGCGAGTGCTACTCCGTGTCGGCAGGTGGCGCCGGCGCGTGCAGCGCCGGGCCACGGCCCTGGCGCTGCTCACCGACGAGATCACCCGATGCCGCGCCGATCCACAGCTCGAGCAGCGGACCGACGCGCTGGCGATGCTGGTGCGCGGCATCGACGGCGCCGACGCCCCGATGGCCGACGACGAACTCCTCGATCAGCTCGTCACGCTGCTGCTGGCTGGGCACGACACCACTGCCACCGCGCTGTCCTGGGCTTTCGAGCGGCTGACCCGCCATCCCGCGCTGCTGCACCGCACCGCAGCGGCCGCGGCGGACGGCGACGACGCGTGGTTGGACGCGGTGTCCAAGGAGAGCCTGCGGGTGCGCCCGGTGGTCTTCGAGATCGGCCGCCAGCTGACCGCTCCGGTGCACCTGTCCGGGCACCGTATTCCAGCTGGCCACATCCTGGCTCCCAGCATCAACCTGGTGCACCACAGCAGCCGGCACTACCCGGACCCGGACGAGTTCCAGCCGCAGCGATTCCTCGATCAGAGGCCCGATCCGGCCATCTGGCTACCCTTCGGCGGCGGGGTCCGTCGCTGCCTCGGCGCCACCTTCGCCCTGGTGGAGATGCGCACGGTACTGCGGGAGGTCCTGCGGCGAGTCGAGCTGGCCGCCAGCACCGCGCCGGGCGAGCCGGTGCGGCCCCGCCACGTGACCATGGTGCCGCGCCACGGCGCGATGGTGACCGTGCGTCGCCGCCTCACCGTCGCTTACCGCGTCGCGGCTGGCTGACCGGGCTCAGGCGCGACGGACCACAGCGCCGCCGCGAGCCCGCGAGATAGCTCTGCACAATCGCTCTTGAGCGTTATGGCAGGCTGTTCGCTCTAGCACGGACGGTAACCGGGGAGGAACGGAAATGGGTCGGGTCGGGATAGCGATAGCTACCGGGGCGGTGCTGATCGGTGTACTCGGAGGCTGCGGGCAGGGCACCGCTACGGCGCCCGGTTCCAGCTCGACCGGCCCGTCGGCGGCGCCGGGAAAGGCGCCGGAACTGACCGTCCACACGATCAGCGTCAAGGTCCGGGGCGGGAAGGCCAGCGGCGACATCGGCAAGGTGACCGTGCCCCTGGGTAGCCCCGTGATCATCTCGGTGAGCAGCGATGTGGCCGACGAGATTCACGTGCACGGTTACGAGCGGACGGTCAAGGTTCCGGCGGCCAGCACGGCGTCGATCGCCTTCACCGCGAACAAACCGGGAACCTTCGACGTGGAACTGGACAACCCCAAGGTCGCCCTGCTGCAACTACAAGTGGCCTGACGCTCGGCGACGCCACCCGTGGTGCCATGATCGCCGAAACTGAGGCCTGGCCCTGCGATTTTGCCCGGTTACCGCTCACTCCCGGTGATCTTGAGAGCCAGCGGACAAGGCGAACAGGCGATAGCCTCGTCATGTCGCTGACGACACCCAGACGGTGATCAATCGGTGGAGTGGGCGGACCGCCTATGATCCCGAGGGTGACCAGCGGCCCTAACGGTTTGAGCGGCGATGAGGCGCTGCGGCTCGCCGCCGAGCGCGCAGCGAGCACGGGTGCCCGCAACCTTCCCGAATTCACCGACCTACCGGTTCCCGGCGACACCGCGAACCTGCGCGAAGGGCCGCAGCTGCACCCTCAGTGCCTGACCCTGCTGCCGCTGGTCGGAGTCTGGCGCGGCGAAGGTGAGATCGTCTACCCGACCATCGATGGACCGTACCGATTCGGTCAGCAGGTGGTGATCTGCCACGACGGGCGGCCATTTCTGCGCTACGAGTCCCGGGCGTGGTTGCTCGACGACGCCGGCAAGGTGATCCGACCGGCGGCTCGGGAGACCGGGTTCTGGCGGCCGCAAGCCGATGACACCATCGAGCTGCTCGCCGCGCACGGCACCGGCATCATTGAGCTCTACTACGGACGGCCGCGCAGCCAGACCTCGTGGGAGCTGGCCACCGACGCGGTGGTGCGGAGTTCCTCGGCCAAAGAGGTCACCGGGGCGCACCGGCTTTACGGCATCGTCGAGGGCGGCGACCTCGCCTACGTCGAGCAACGCGCGATGGTCGGCCAATCCATGCAGCCGCACGTCTCGACCCTGTTGCACCGAGTGGTGGGCTGATCCGAGGCCCCTGAAAACAGCGGCCCGGAACAGCAGTCAGCCCCCGGGGGTCACCGCACGAAGCGGCGAGCCCGAGCGGGACCATTGCTCAGGCACCCCGGGGGCCGGGTGACTGCCTTGGATTCGCCGGCCGCCTCTCACAGAGGTGGCCTTCCACGGCCGTCGGCGGCACTAGCTGACAGCCACCTCACGAGTCCTATAGCCGTTCAACCTTGGACCACCTCCTTTCACGTGTACTGCCACGCTATCCGCGCCACGGCGGGTTCGGCAACGTCAATGCGGCAGTACGTGAGAGCGTGGCACCCAGGGCTACTATCGTTGTTGTGGACACCAGCCTGCGTCGCACGTTGCACGACCGTGGCCTGCGAATGACTCCGCAACGTCAACTCGTGCTCGACGCGGTGCGGGAATTGCAGCACGCCACACCCGAACGGATCTGCGAGCAAGTGCAACGCGTCGCGCCCGCGGTGAACATCACCACCATCTATCGCACCCTGGACCTGCTCGAGGGCCTCGACCTGGTCTGGCACACCCACCTAGGGCACGGAGCGCCGAGCTACTCCAGCCAAGCGCATGAGCACGTTCACCTGGTCTGTCACCGGTGCGGAGGGCTGACCGAGATACCTCCTGAGGAGCTCATCGACCTCACCGCGCGATTACGAGACCGGTTCGGGTTCGTTCTCAATCCCAGCCACCTTGCGCTTTCCGGGCGCTGCGTGCAGTGCCCGGAACCGGAGGGCTCGTGACGTCGCCACTGCTTGAGCGCCCGGGAGCGGTGCCGCCGCCGGACGGGTCCCCAGACGCCGGGGTCGCCTGGCACCACGGTGACCCGTTGGGCGAGCAACGCGCCGCCGACCGCGACGTCGTGGTGGTGGACCGGTCGCACCGCGAGGTCCTCGCCGTGCCCGGCGAGGACCGGTTGACCTGGCTGCACACCATCACCTCCCAGCACCTGCTCACGCTCGGAGACGGTGAGCACACCGAGGCGCTGGTCCTAGACCTGCGAGGGCACGTCGAGCACCACGCTGTGGTCTCCCATATGCAGGACACCGTATGGCTGGACACCGACCCAGGCCGGGCGCAGGGACTGCTGACTTACCTGAGCTCGATGGTGTTCTGGTCGAAGGTGACGCCCCAGGATGCGACGCTGGAACTGGCCGTGCTCTCGCTGCTGGGGCCGGGCACCGGCGAAGTGCTCGCGCGGGCCGGTGAGCTGGGTGGGTTCGCGCGGGTCGAGTCGGGTCGAGCGGACCTGCTGGTGCCCCGTGGCGAGCTCACCAATGCCTGGCGCCGGCTTGTCGATGCGGGCGCCGCACCGGCCGGCTCGTGGGCTTACGAGGCGATCCGGGCGGCCGCGCTGCGGCCGCGGCTGGGCATCGACACCGACGAGCGCACCATCCCGCACGAGGTCGGCTGGATCGGTCCGGCGGTGCACCTGGACAAGGGGTGTTACCGCGGCCAGGAGACGGTGGCACGGGTATCCAACCTGGGCCGCCCGCCGCGACGGATGGTGCTGCTGCACCTGGAGTCACCGGAGACCCTGCCCGTCACCGGGGATCCGGTGAAGGACGGCGAGCGGGTAGTAGGCCGGGTCGGCACCGTCGCCACCCATTACGAACTGGGCGCCATCGCCCTAGCCCTGCTCAAACGCTCAGTGGACCCTACCACCCCGCTGCAAGCCGGCAACTCAGCTGCCGCCGTCGACCCCAACTCAATTCCCCCCGACACCGGCGAACCCCCCGGCCGCGCAGCCCTGCGCCGCCTGAGGTCCTAAATCCGGAAGGTGCCAGGATGGGCGGCGTGGTCGAGGTTCGTCGTGGGGGACGTCGGAGGATTGATCGCGTACTGGGCGCCGGCTTCAGCGCCGGGTTGGGCGAGTTGGGGCTCGCCGAGGTGCGCGCGCGGCGAGACGACGCGGCCCAAGAAGAGACCGACCTGTCGTACCTGCGGCGGCTGTTGCACGCCCGGATCGACCTCGTGCGCGCCGAACAACGGCGCCGCCGTGAGGGTGGCACCGCTCCCGTCGTCGCCGATCTGGCGCGCATCCTGGCGGTGAATGCGGTAGGCCCGGCAACGGGCTCGGGTCGCCATCAGACGCTGCAACCGTCCCGGGCCGAGGCGCACCGCCGCCACGTCGAGGCGCTGGTCGCCGACGCGGATCTCTCCGACGTCGGGTCGCTGTCAGCTGAGCAGCTGGAGGGCGCACTGGCGGCCTACCGCACGGAGGAGTCGTCGATATCTCAGCGGCGCCGCGAGGTGCAGCAGGTCGTGGACACCTTCAATGCTGAGATCGGCTCCCGGTATGCCAGCGGGAGTGCCTCGGTCGACGAGCTGCTCGCCGACCAACGCCGCCTCGCCGAATGAGGGATGTAGCCTCGCCGTATGGGGGATGTAACAGTGAGGGACATGACACTTCCCCGTACTGGCGCGGCCACGTCGCACGAGGTCCGCGCAACCCTGTACGGTGGTGCCTAACGGATGTAGTCGAGATTACGAGGCCGCCGATCCCCCGGATGGCTTCGTCCCTGCGTGCGAGGGGGTCGAGCCATGGGGCGCGGCCGTGCCAAGGCCAAGCAGACGAAGGTGGCCCGGGAACTCAAGTACAGCTCCCCCACCACCGATCTCGCTGCTCTTCAACGAGAGCTGTCGAGCGGCAACGGTGACAGCCATCACCTCGGTGACGGCGCCGACGAGGCTGTCACTGACGACGCTGTCATTGACGAGTATGACGATTACCGCCGCCGCTGAGCCCGCGCGGCGATCGCGCAACGCCACTGAAAGGCGCACCAGCGTCGGTCAGAACCGCGGGTGATCCCCGCGGAGCAGCGCGCGGACGCCGCCTTTCGCGTCAACGTCCTGTTCGACTGCCTCGAGCGGGACATCCCGGGACTTGCGCACCTCGCCAAGTACCCACGCGGGCACATGCCGGGCCGTCAGTACGGCCAGCGCGCGATCGACCTCGGCCGGGTCGACCACCGCGACCATCCCGACGCCCATGTTGAACGTGTGCTCCATCTCCGCGCGCTCGACCCGGCCCCGGCGGGCGATCAGCGCGAACTCTGCGGCGGGCGTCCAGCTGCCCCGATCCAGCACAGCGACCAGCCCGCGCGGCATCACCCGCGACAGGTTCGCCACTAGGCCGCCGCCGGTAACGTGCGCGAAGGTCCGAACCTCAGCCTCCGCGACCAACGCCAGGCAGTCCTTGGCGTAGATCCGGGTAGGTTCGAGCAACTGCTCCCCCAGCGGGCGGCCGAACTCCTCGACGTGACCCTCCAGGGGCATTCTGGCGGCGTCCAGCAGCACGTGCCGAACCAGCGAGTAGCCGTTGGAGTGCAGCCCCGACGAGGCCATCGCTACCACGACGTCACCGGGCCGCACCCGATCCGGCCCCAGGATGGCGTCGGCGTCCACCACGCCGACTCCGGTCGCGGACAGGTCGTAGTCGCCGTCGGTCATCATCCCGGGGTGCTCGGCGGTCTCCCCGCCCAGCAATGCGCAACCAGCCTGGACGCAGCCGTCGGCGATGCCCCGGACGAGTTGCTCGATCAGCTCCGGCACCACCTTGCCGACGGCGATGTAATCCTGCAGGAACAACGGCTCAGCTCCGCATACCACCAGGTCGTCGACCACCATCGCCACCAGGTCGATGCCGATGGTGTGGTGGATGCCCATCGCCTGCGCTATCGCGATCTTGGTGCCGACTCCGTCGGTGGAGCTGGCCAGGACGGGCTCGCGCCAGCGGTCGAGCTTGAGCTTGAACAGGCCGGCGAAGCCGCCGACGGCGCCCAGCACCTCCGGACGGCGAGCCCGCTCGGCATGCGGCTTCAGCGCGGTGACGGCCTGCGCCCCGGCGGCGATGTCCACCCCGGCCGCGGCGTAGGTGGTATGCGGCTCGTCGTTCGCCGTCATGTCAAACCCGGTCATGGCAGGCGCTCCCGGTGATGGTCGGCCCCGGTCACGACACCCCTCGCCACCGCGTCGAGATCTTCGATCAAGTGCTTGCCGATGGACTCGCTGGGTGGCAGCGGGATCGGGTAACGACCGTCGAAGCAGGCGGTGCACAGCCGGGTGACGGGCTGCTCGGACGCGGCGATGAGGTTGTCGAGACTGACGTAACCGAGCGTGTCTGCGCCGATGGCGCGCCGTACGCCGTCGACGTCGGCGCCGTTGGCGATCAGCTCGGCGCGGGAGGCGAAGTCGATGCCGTAGAAGCACGGCCAGCGCACCGGCGGGCTGGCGATCCGGACGTGCACCTCGATCGCCCCGGCTTCGCGCAGCATCCGGACCAGGGCGCCCTGGGTGTTACCGCGCACGATGGAGTCGTCCACCACAACCAGGCGCTTGCCGCGGATGATGTCGCGCAACGGGTTGAGCTTCAGCCGGATGCCCAGCTGGCGGATCGTCTGGGACGGCTGGATGAAGGTGCGCCCGACGTAGGAGTTCTTCACCAGCCCCGAGCCGTAGGGGATGCCCGAGCCCTGCGCGTAACCGATCGCCGCCGGAGTACCGGACTCCGGCACCGGGATGACCAGATCGGCATCGGCCGGGTGCTCCAGGGCCAGCCGGCGGCCGATCTCCACCCGGGTGGCGTGCACTCCGCGCCCGGCGATCGTGGTATCCGGACGCGCCAGGTAGACGTACTCGAACACGCAGCCTTTGGGATCGGGGTTGGCGAACCGGGAGCTGCGCAGGCCGCTCGCGTCGATAGCCAGCAGCTCCCCCGGCTCGACCTCGCGGACGAAGCTGGCGCCGACGATGTCCAGCGCGGCGGTCTCGCTGGCGAGCACCCAGCCGCGCTCCAACCTGCCCAGCACCAGCGGGCGGACGCCTTGGGGGTCCCGCGCGGCGTAGAGCGTGCTCTCGTCGCAGAAGACTAGTGAGAACGCGCCACGCAGCTGGGGCAGCAGCCGCTGGGCGGCGTTCTCGATGCCGGTGTCCGCGGCGCCGGTGGCCAGCAGCCCGGTGATCAGATCCGAGTCGGTGGTCGCCCCGTTGCGGGTGGGCGCACCGGTCTTGCGGGCGAGTTTCAGCAGTTCGGCAGTGTTGACCAGGTTGCCGTTGTGCCCCAGCGCCAGACCGGATCCGGTGGCCGTGGTGCGAAACGTCGGCTGAGCGTTCTCCCAGATGGACCCGCCGGTGGTGGAATAACGGCAGTGCCCGATCGCGATGTGCCCGGACAGGCTGGACAGCACCTGCTCGTCGAACACCTGACTGACCAGGCCGAGGTCTTTGAACACCAGCACCTGCGAGCCGTCGGACACTGCGATGCCGGCGGCCTCCTGGCCGCGGTGCTGCAGGGCGTACAAGCCGAAGTAGGTCAGCTTGGCGACCTCCTCGCCGGGAGCCCAGACGCCGAACACACCGCATTCTTCCCGCGGTTCCCCGAAGTCGTCGGGACACTGGTCGTCTGAGCTGTGGGCGTCTGGGCGCTTGTGGTCGGGGTCATGCCGGGGCGTTTCGTTGCCCACCTGCGACTCCAGGGTGCTGACGAGTATCAAGCTGCCGGACTGGCTGCACCTTCTAGTCTACGGACTCCCGCACTAGTCCACGGGCCCCCGCGCGTATCATGGCCGTCGCCCGAGCAGGGCCAGCAGCCGGGTCTGGGCATCGGCGGCGTCGCTCACGGCCACCGGTGGGGCGAACAACCCGCTTCCGGCCAGCTGCTCGATCTGCGGCTCGACGAACGCCAACACGTCGCTGACCAGTTCTGGATCGAGCCGCTCGTCAGCCTCGATCCCCCGGGCCAGGTCCCAGGCGTGCACGGTCAGATCCATCGTCATCTCTTGGCAGTATCCTTGGGCCGGGCGGCGCCCGTAGGACAGCTCGACCGATCGCCGCAGCGCACCCGGCGCCGCGAACGCCTCGCGCGCCGCAGCGGCGGCGCTCACCCAGACCGCTACCGGATCGTCGCCGAGCTGATCGCCATCGAAGCGATCCCCGATGTCCTCGACGGTGGCCCCGTCAAGCAGCAGCGGCGCCCACAGCTGCTCAGTCGCCACATGGTTCACCAGCGCCCGCACGTCCCACTCGGTGCACGGCGTCGAGTTGCCCCACTGCTCCGCCCGCACCGACCGCACCCGCCGATCAAACTCCGCCACACCGCGGACGAACCCCGACACCGTCATGTCCCCATGGTGGCCATATCCCGCATGATGCGCGAGCCAGGGCGTGGCAGCTTGGAGGCGGAACCCGTCTGCTGCCGCGCCATTTCACCACATTTGTAACACTCCGTAGGCGTCCAGCGATGACCAGTGGGGGGATGGGGCGACTTGTCTCGACTTTTGAGTACTGAACGTCACAGCTGGTGGGTTGCGTGCTGGCATGTACCGGGTTGCTTGACCGCGGCCCGCGGCCAGCGTGCCCAGTCCGGCCGGCCTTGCCCTTGCCCATCCGGTTGTTCGCCACGAGACGCTGGCAGCATCAGTGCCGTTGGCCGGCAGCGCAGCGGCCCGGTATCTGCGGCTGGAGCAGCGGACCCCCATGAGGAACACCACGATGCTTTCCTGGGAAGCCCAGGAATGTGAAAAGGAGGGGATATGAAGGTTTCGGGGATTTTCACAGCTGGCCATGGCGGCGGTCACGACTGCGACGAAGACCGGCACCACAGGCACGAGGATCGATGTGACTGGGAACGCCGATGCTGGGACCGTTGCGACGACGACTGGGCGCGCAGGTACTGGGACCGCTGTGAGGACTGAGTAACCAGCAACAGCCGGGGCGGTGGCCGCCACGTCGGGAACGCCGGTGAAGGCCACCGCCCCGGCGCGTCATCCCGCTGTCCCATGACGATCTATCAACGGCAGCCACTCTGAGACATCAGCCCGGGATCCCGATGCCGCGACCCGTCCCTGCGCCAGCGCGGCGGTCCAGGTCAGCCGGCCGGTCGCGAGCTCGAGCCAAGTCCGTGGATCAGTCTCCACCACGTTGGGTGGGATGCCCCTGGTGTGTTTGGGCCCAGCGACGCACTGCACGGCGGCGAATGGTGGCACCCGCACCTCCACCGTGGCACCGGGCGCCGCTCGCGCCAGCGCCCGAAGACTGATCCGCACCGCCCGCGCCAGCTCATCACGCGCCGGCGCGCGCCCCTGCCCGTCCAACCACTCCGCAACCACGTCCTCCACCCCATACTCCTTCCCCGCGTAAACAGGGTTAGCTATTGAACAGAGCGGGGAGGGTGGCGGTCCACGCGACGCTCAGGTCGTCGAGGGTGAACGTGGCGATGTTTGCGATCTCGAGTTCGGGGGCGGGGTGGACCTCTCCTAGCCGGGTCACCCGGACGCCGTGGTCTGTGCACAGCTGGGCGACCCGGGATGCGGTGGCCGTGGGCACGCCGAGCAGGACACGCGCGGAGGACTCGGAGAACAGCGCGACGAACGGATCGAGCTGCGCCGGGAGGTTCACCCGAGCGCCGGCACCGCTGGACAGGCAGGCCTCCACCAGCGCCTGCGCCAGGCCACCGTCAGACAGATCGTGCGCCGCGCTGACCAGGCCGTCGCGGGACGCCGCGGCGAGCACCGTACCGATCGCCTGCTCGCGAGCAAGATCCACCGTGGGGGGCCGACCACCGAGGTGCCCGTGAACCTCGTGCGCCCACTGGCTGCCGCCGAACTCGTCATGAGTCTCGCCGAGCAGCCAGACCTCGTCGCCGGCACCGCCCACTCCGGTGGGGATCCGCCGGCGGACGTCGTCGATGACGCCGAGCACTCCGATCACCGGAGTGGGCAGGATCGCGGTGTCGCCGGTCTGGTTGTAGAAGCTGACGTTGCCCCCGGTGACCGGGATGCCCAGTTGGGCGCAACCGTCGGCGAGTCCGCGGACGGCCTGCTCGAACTGCCACATCACGCCGGGATCGGTCGGCGCGCCGAAGTTGAGGCAGTTCGTCACCGCCAGCGGGACGGCACCGGTCACCGCGACGTTGCGGAAGGCCTCGGCTAGCGCCAGCTGGGCACCGGCGTAAGGATCCAACGCGCAGTACCGGGAGTTGCAGTCGGTGGCCACTGCCACGCCACGCTGGCTGGCCTCATCGATGCGCAGCATGCCTGCGTCGCTGGGTTGGGCGAGCACGGTGGCGCCGCGGACGTAGCGGTCGTACTGGTCGGTCACCCACGCCCGCGAGCACAGCCCAGGGCTGGCCACCATCCGCAGCACCGTGGCTCGCAGGTCCTTCGGTGTCGACGGCCGCGCCAACGTGTCCGGAGTGGACCTTTCCAGAGCGTCCTGAGTGGGCGGACGTTGCACCGGCCGGTGGTAGATCGGACCCTCGTGCGCGACGGTGCGAGGCGGCACGTCCAGCACGGTCTGTCCGCCGCAGGTGATCACCAGACGATCGCCGTCGGTGACCTCACCGATCACCGTGGCGATGACCTCCCATTTCGCGCAGACCGCCAGGAAGGCGTCCACATCGGACGGTCGCACCACCGCGCACATCCGCTCCTGGGACTCGCTGCACAGGATCTCGGCCGGCGTCATACTCAGCGCCCGAAGCGGCACCGCGTCGAGATCCACCCGCATACCACCGTCACCGGCGCTGGCCAGCTCGCTGGTCGCACAGGCCAACCCGGCACCACCGAGATCCTGGATGCCGGTCACCAGGCCAGCGTCGAAGAGTTCCAGGCAACATTCGATCAGCACCTTCTCGGTGAACGGATCGCCCACCTGAACGCTGGGCAGCTTCTTTCGACCGGTCTGCCCGCTAAAGCTCTCACTGGCCAGCACGCTGACCCCACCGATGCCGTCGAGGCCGGTCCGTGCGCCAAAGAGGACGATCTTGTTTCCGGTGCCGCTAGCGTGCGCCAGATGCAGGTCAGCGACCCGCATCACGCCGATACACAAGGCGTTGACCAGGGGGTTTCCCGCGTAGGTTGGGTCGAAGACGAGCTCGCCACCGATGTTGGGCAAACCGAGGCAGTTGCCGTAACCCCCTATCCCGGCTACCACGGCCGGCAGCACCCGCGCGGTGTCCACCGCATCGGCGGGGCCGAACCGCAGCGAGTCGGCCACCGCGACCGGCCGGGCACCCATCGCCATGATGTCCCGGACAATCCCGCCGACCCCGGTCGCCGCGCCCTGGTAGGGCTCCACATAGGACGGATGGTTGTGCGACTCGATCTTGAACGTGACCGCCCAGCCATCGCCGACCTCGACGACACCAGCGTTATCCCCGATACCGGCGAGCATCCGGGCCCGCATCGCCTCAGAGGTGGTCTTCCCGAAATAGTCCAGGTGCACCTTGGAGGACTTGTAGGAGCAGTGCTCGCTCCACATCACCGAGTACATCGCCAGCTCGGCCGCTGTCGGTCGGCGCCCGAGGATCTCCCTGATCCGCGCGTACTCGTCATCGGCGAGCCCCAGCTCCCGATATGGCTGCGACTGCTCAGGCGTGGCAGCCGCATGCTGCACAGAATCAACCGGCACCCCCGCAGCGTACGGGCCACGCCGCGATCGCCGTTGGGAGTCGAATTGCGAACCGCGGTGCGAAGATAGACTCACGCGGAAGGAGGCGACTGTGACCGATTCGTTGCTCGTGATGCCGCCTGGGGGCTGGACGGTTGACGACCTCGACGCGCTGCCCGAGAGCCATCACCGGTATGAGTTGACGGACGGAGCGCTGACCGTGTCACCCTCACCGTCGAGCCTGCACCAGGCCGTCACCGCCCGACTGTACGGTCGCCTGGATGCGGTCACTCCCGAACCGCTCGTCGTGACCCAGGCCGTGGAGATCCGGTTCGGGCGGCAGCTGACCCGCATTCCCGACGTCCTGGTCGTGCGCAGCGACAACCCGGGGCGGCACTGGTTCGCACCGTCAGAGGTGCTGGTGGTGATCGAGATCGAGTCGCCGGGTAGCCACCTGGAGGACCGCGCCACCAAGCCTGCGCTCTATGCCCGCTACGGGATCCCGCACTACTGGCGCATCGAGCTGGAACCACCCCTGGTCAGCACCTACTGCGTCGGCCACGGTGACTCCTACCAGATGATCGGCCCGGACCGGTGCCTGTCCGTCACCGAGCCCTTCGACCTCAACATTGCGGTTGTCGACCTACTACCGTCGTGGGCCGGGCGCGGTGGCGGTCCAACCGTTCCCGAGCAAGGGTCCTAGCCGGAGCTTGCCTCGGGATAGGTGGCGATGCCGCGCAAGACAGTATGGATGAGCGCGGTGTAGTGGGCTGTGTGGTCGGATACGAAGCCGATGTGGCGTAGTTCGAGGCTGACCGCTCCATGGAGTACAAGCCCGGTACCGGGAAGTCGAACATCAGCCGGTACATCGCGGGGTTGGCCAACGCGAAGGCACGGTAGTTGGCGCAGCCGGTGGCGATGGAGCGCAGCGGATGATCACAGTCGGGTGTCACGGTGACCGCGCCGGCGAGCTCGGCGAAGCCCTGCTGGAGCAGGGCGTTTGGGGCGCCATCGCCCGCGGCCGACTGCTGGCCTGGGGTCGCAAGCAGTGGCTGGACCCGAAGTTCAAAAACCGGTTCTTCAACCCGTAGGCAACGCTGCGTGACGTAATCGGACACGTCGAGGCAGACCAGCTGTTGAGCGTCATTCCGCATGATCACCGAGTGTCCGGTTCACGTCATCTGGAGTGACCCTCCCGGCCGTCTTGGCAGGGCCGTCGGGAGGGCCACCGGTGGCGTGCGGAGACGTCGTGCTCACGGTAGGCAGCGATCCGCGGCCGGGGTCGAGGTCAGGTTGTCCTCGGCGCAGTTGCGCTGCCCTGGCTGTGGTGACCGGTTGGCGCCGTGGGGGTATGCCCGTGTCCGGATCGTGCGGGGGGACGGCCTGGTTCGGTGGCGGCTGCGGCCGCCGCTAGTGGATCGCGGTGAAAGGCCCAACGACCTGCCATGATCGCCGAAAGTGAGTGATCGCAGTGCAATCTTGCACGGTGACTGCTCACTCTTGACGATCTTGAGAACGCGGCCGCGGCGCACGATGTTGGGACACGCTGACGGTTCTGCCCCTCGAGGATCACACGCTTATCGAACCGAGTACCGCGTCGATGGCAGAGCGGAAAAAATCCAACCCATCAGCCGACGGGCCGGTGAGTGAGTCGATCGCGTGCTCTGGGTGCGGCATCAAACCGACCACCCGGCCATCGGCCGAGGCGATCCCGGCGATGTCCTGCACCGCGCCGTTGGGGCTCGTCCCCAGGTAACGCAGGACCACCCGACCCTCGCCCGCCAGGGCGGCCAACGTCGACGCATCGGCCACATACCGGCCCTCGATGGACTTCAGCGGCACCACGATTTCAGCGCCAGCGGGATACCGACCCGTCCAGGCGGTGGCGTTGGTCTCCACCCTCAGCCGCTGATCGCGGCAGACGAAATGCAGCCCGGCATTGCGCACCAGGGCGCCGGGCAACAATCCCGCCTCGCACAGGATTTGGAACCCGTTGCAGATACCCAGCACCGGTGTGCCGCGACGGGCAGCGTCGACTACCGCTCGCAGCACCGGTTGGTGTGCGGCTATCGCACCGGCGCGAAGGTAGTCCCCGTAGGAGAACCCACCGGGCACCACCACGGCGTCCACGTCGTGAAGGTCGTCGTCGGCGTGCCACAGCGACACCGGCTGCGCTCCGGCGTGGCGCACCGCGCGGGCGGCGTCTACGTCATCGAGCGTGCCGGGGAAGGTGATGACGCCGATCCGGCAGGCTGCGCTCGTCGGAGCGGGACTCACAACCGGCGCACCGTCCAGTTCTCGATCACTGGATTGGCCAGTAGCTCACCGGCGATGCGATGCAACGTCTGAGCGTCGACCTCGTCATCGACGTCCAGCTCGAAATGTTTGCCCTGCCGCACGTCGCGCACCCCGCGCAAGCCCATCCGGGGCAATGCGCGCACGATCGCCTGACCCTGCGGATCGAGGATTTCAGGCTTGGGTACGACGTCGACGACCACTCGCGGCACGGTGCCGAGGCTACCTGGGTTCGACCGCTTCGTGGCACGCTGGTCGGTGAGGTCGCCGGCGGCCCACCGGGATGGGCGTCCAACGCAGGAGGTGATATCCGTGCAGATCGTGCATTTCAGGCAATCTTGCGTGCTGGTGGAGATCGGGACGGCCCGGTTGCTGCTAGATCCGGGGATCTACTCCGAGGGCTTCGACGAGCTCACCGGGCTGGATGCGATCCTGGTGACTCACCAGCACCCTGATCACCTCGACCTTGCCCGGATGCCCGCGTTGCTGGCCGCCAATCCAGCGGCGCAACTGCTGGTCGACTCCGGCTCAGCGCCGCAGTTGGCCGGCGCGGGCATCGCGCATCACGTGGTCGGCCCTGGGCAACAACTGGAACTGGCCGGGACGACGGTGGAGGTGATCGGCGGCGATCACGGCGTGATCCATCCGGATATCCCGGTGGTGCCGAATAACGGCTACCTGATAGCGGGTGACGGCGGCACCGTCCTGCACCCCGGGGATTCCTTCACCGTGCCAGCTCGGGAAATCGACCTGCTGCTGCTGCCGACCGCGGCGCCGTGGCTTAAAGTTTCCGAGGCGGTGGATTACCTTCGCGCCATCGCGCCGCCGCTCGCCGTGCCGATTCACCAGGCCATCTTGACCACTCCCGAAAAGTACTACTGGCTGTTCCGTGAACTCGCCCCCGCGGGCACTGACATCCAGATTGCCGCGCACGCGGAGGCAATGAAACTCTGACCAGGCGGTGGCCTTATCCCCAGCCGCGAACTGACCGGAGTGCGGGCCACCGCCGGGCGAGCCGCATGGTGCGGGCTACCCCTGAATCCGGTCGTATCCGTCGCCGCGGGATGCACTTTCGTTGCGCAAGCCGCCGTTGTAGTACCCGTTGTTGGGCCTGACGGAGGGATTGTAGACGCTGTAGTAAGGATAGCTGTTGACGCCGTGATCCCCCGCGTAACAGTCTCCAGCACTGCAGCCAAAGTTCGAGTAGCTGTCGCTGCCACTTCCGCTGTCGGCGGCTAGCGTGAAGACGTCTGAAACCCTCATATCGCTCCTTTTCTGGCCGATGGAGGAGCCATGCAAAGCCAAAAAAACCCGGATCGGCCTCGGAATCGCCTGCAGCCCCTATGAGCGCGCGGTCGAGCGCCGCGCTCGGCAGCAATCCCCAAGGTGATCCGAGCTGGTCCCCCCTCACTCTCCGTGGTCACACAACCTCGAAAGTAAGCCATCCGGGTGGCGATTGCAACAATAACTTAGTGTGTGCGATTGATTACAGTCAGTGATCCCGGGGACGTCTGTCGCGACGGCACAGCAAAGGGGCGCCGGCCTGGTGTGGCCGACGCCCCCCTGATGGGACCGTTGTGCGAACTGCGTGGAGCTACTTCGGTGCGACCACCTGGCTGAGGAGGTCACCGGTGTCACCGAGTACCGGCAACTGATTCAGCAGGCTGGTCAGCATTGAAGGCACCGGACCGGTAGCCAACGCCGGCAACTCCGGCAACCCGAGTGCCGAGATCTGCGGCAGCAGATCCAAGTTCGGGAGTATCGCCTGACCCGCCGCGGGATCCTGCCGGGCAGATGCCGCTGCCATCTCCCGCAACACGCCCGCGTTGGCCGACCTCAGGAGGATCGGGGTGGTCTCAATCGCGTGCGCATTACCGTTAACCGTGCGCGGGATACCCGAAACGCCCACGATACTGCTAATGGATGACGTGTCGCCATGGATCTGCCTGGCGGTCCTGAGGATGTCATCCGCCTGGCCGGTGACCAGAGCAACCCGACCCCTGATGTCGTAAACGTTGTTCAGGGTCCCGGAAAGCTCACCGTCAATCGAGTGCACGGAAGCATTGATCGTTCCCGTGAGGCCACGAACATTGGCCAATCCCGGACCGATCGTTCCCACCGCCTGGTTGATCGAAAGCACTGATGCGTTGATCTGCTTGGCCGATTTGTTGATCGGACCAACAGTGTCGCCCACCTGCTTGAGGCTGGCGTCGATACTGCTGGCCGAATCGGCGATGCGTCCGATCGTCGGACTGAGGTTCGAAGCCGCATCCCGGATCTGGTTTGCGGTATCCGAAACCTTGGTGAGGATCGGCACCGTGTTGAGCTTGCTGTTGATCGGAGTCAGCGAACTGTTGATCTGGCCGACCCGGCTCTCAATCCGGTTAGCCGCCGCCAAGATACCGGTCAGGAAGATCACCGCAGTCAGCGCCCAGAGGATCACAATAACAAGCATGATCCCTGGCAGGGCTTGCGACGTTAAGCGTTGTCGTGCCATTAGTCACCTCCTACGGTCGGGCCGGGTCGCACCGCAGCGGAGGAAGCAAGGACAGGGTCGGTGAGGTGCAGATGTTGGTCAGGTGACGGTTGGTCTCCGCGAGCTGCAGGTTGATGGTACTGAGGTCGTTCTCAGCACCTATCAGGGCAAAGTTGATCGAGTTGACCTGCGGGGTCACCAATGCGGTGCCTCGGCTGTCCGCGTTCTGAATCGACTCCAGCGTGCCGTCGATCGACTGTGCGACACCGAGAACGTTCAGCAGCACGTTGGAGGTGTCAACCAACGAGGTTGAGATGGCCGCCGCCGACTGACCGGCGCCGACTAGCGTTCCCGAAGTGTTGACCAGCGATCCCGCAGTGTTGACCAGCGACCCGGAGGTGTCCTTCAGGGATGCGTCGATGTTCTGCGCCGTGCCCCTGATCGAGACCAGGGAAGCGGTGGCGTCGGCCACCTGGCCGCGAATCGGCTTCAACGAGGTGTCGATGTCGGTCAGTGCTGCGTTGATCGTCTGAATGTAGTTGGGCAGGGGCTGCACGTTACCTGTGGCACCCGTCACCGAACTCGACGCCGTGAACAGGCCGTTGTCGATCGACTCCAGCGCTCGGACGATGCCGATCAGGAAGCCGATGACGACGATGACGACGATGAGGCCCAGCGTGGTGAAGATCCACAGGAATCGAGCGAACGAACTCGCGGCGGCCGGAGGTGCGGTTGACGAGGTTCTATCGAATTGCGTTGTTGTCATCTTCCATCCTCCTTTAGCAGCCCGGCTGCGGCGGGTTGATCAGGTTGAGACGGACCTTGGCATCGATGCACCGCGACGTCAGCTCAGCTCTGATCGCCTGGTTGAGGATGTTGCCGGAGTCAGTCCTGATGTTGTGAGCGATCACGACGGTACGGGACAGCGCGTCATTGATGTTCGCCGCATCGACGTCGATGCGGTTGGCGACATCAAGGATGGCCGAGGCACGGTTGTCGATGCCCTTCGCGGTGCTGTTGATCGTGAATGCGGTCCCGTTGATGGTCCCGACGTTGCCGTTGATGCTCTGCGCGGTGCCGTTGATCGTGGTCGCCACGCCGTTGATGGTCCCGGCCGTGCCGTTGATCGTTCCCGCCGTAGTGTTGATCGACTTCGCCAAGCCGTCGATGTCCCGGGCGGTCGCGTCTGCCGTGGTGAGCAGGCCCTGCAGTGGCTTCGCGCTCTGCAGGATCGAGGCGGCAACCTCGTTGGTCCGGTTCAACTGGATGACCGAGTTGGTCGCTACATCGATGTTGCCGGCATTTCCGGCGATCGTCTGGGCCTTCTTGTCAATGCTCTGTGCCGCCGCCAGGGTTCGGGCGAGCAGCGCGGCCGCTATACCGATGACCAAGACACCGACGACAAGGATCACCACACTGACTACGTTGAACAGTCCAGCTCCTCCAGATCCCCTGGATCGAGCATCCGTTCTAGCCAACTCCACCACCGCTTCCTTAGTGCAGAATTTTTCATGCTAGGGAAGCGTGCTGGGCGGGGAGTCGTGGCGGGACAAAATGAGTGTCGCCGCAACGGCCGTCGCCGCAGGACGGCCTCCTTTCATCAACACGCCTCCCCGGGGCAGCTGCTCCCGTCAGGTACGCGGCAGCTTGGACGAAGTCGACCAAGAAAGCAAGTGGGTGACCGTGGTGGACGGAGTGTAGCGGCGTCACCCGCCGGGGAACCGCCGCGAGGCTGGCGAGAACGTCCGCAGAGCCCTCCGCGGGGATTTCTTGCCAGTTTTCGGGACGCCAGTGGTGATCACCATACCCATGCTGAGCTGGGCCGATGGCAGAGGGTAAAGGAACCGGCACGCAAGGTGGCGGCAGGGGTACGGCCAGCATCCCAAGCCGCTCAACCACGGCGGGACCTTTCACAGTGGTGACTGACCGTGACTTTGCGGGAGGTCAGCTTCCCGGCAATACACCGAAGTCGGGCACGGGTTCCGGCGTGCTACTACAGTGAGTCAGGGCACCACTCTAATGAGTGGAAAGTCGGTCATTCACCCGGAATAGTCGCTCACCTGTGCGCCGCCCCCGGTGCTGGCGGTAATCGGTACCGGCCGCGGCAGGCCCGATACGCAGGCCAATCGCGGGCGACCCGCGGGGTCCCCGGGGATCAGCCGAGGCGCCGCACCAGACGGACCAGTACCCAAGTCACGACTAGCCAGAAGACCGCGGGGATGCCGTAGTCGACCACAAGGCGCGTTCTGGGGTCGACCGGGTTGAACAGACCGCGGAAGCCCAGCTGGAGCCGGTCTGCCCAGTACGTCAGGAACATGGTGATGCCGTTGGCCGGGTTGGCGTTGCCCAACGAGAGCACCACGTGCGCCACCAGGATGAGGACGATGACGCCCCCCACGACCCGGATCAGAGTCGCCAGGACGGTGGCGATCTTGGTGCGCGTCCCCCGGACCGCTGTGCGGCTTGAGCTCATGGCAAGAAGTCTGCCACGGGCAACACGTTGGGTGCACGAGTGCTCACCGCGCAAGTTCCTGAGAATCTGCCGTGACTGCTTCCCAGCATCCGGGAGGCGGTTGCATGCCGCCGGGGCGTCCCGGCTACCGTGATCGGGTGGCACGCGCTCTCCTGCTTCGCTGCCGCGGCGGGGTCTGACGACGACCGGCCCCCCGTCGCGGAGTCGCTCGCGCGCATCCGCCGGTCGGATATCCGGCTAGCCGAGAGCCCGAGGTCATGGCCCCAAAGATCGCAGCGATTTCCCAGCCCACCGACGTCGGCGCCGGCACCTTCGCCGCCGGCACGACTAGCCGAATCCGGCTCCCCGCCGGCCCGGCGCCGAGAGACCAAGCCAGCTGGAATGTCCAGCGCGGTTGTGCGATGCCCGTGCATCGCTATCGACCCTTCGCCGAGACCGTAGAGCCGGTATCCCTGCCGGACCGCACCTGGCCCGACGTCACGATCAGCCGGGCACCGCTGTGGTGCGCGGTGGACCTGCGAGACGGCAATCAGGCCCTGATCGACCCGATGAGCCCAGTCCGCAAGCGACGCATGTTCGAGCTGCTGGTGCGGATGGGCTACAAGGAGATCGAGGTCGGGTTCCCTTCGGCCAGCCAGGCCGATTTCGACTTCGTTCGAGAGATCATCACCGAGAATGCGGTGCCCGAGGACGTCCGCATCCAGGTGCTGTCACAGTGCCGCCCCGAGCTGATCGAGCGTACCTTCGAGGCCCTCCACGGCGCGGCTAAGGCCATCGTGCACATCTACAATTCGACCTCTATCCTGCAGCGCCGGGTGGTGTTTCGGGAGGAACGCGAAGGAATCAAGAAGATCGCCACTTCGGCGGCCGAGATGCTGGTCGAGTATGCGGGTAAGTACTCCGAGACGGATTTCCGATTCCAATACTCACCGGAGTCCTACACTGGCACCGAGCTGAGTTACGCCGCCGAGGTGTGCAATGCGATCACCGAGATCTGGCAGCCGACGCCAGAGGCGCCGATGATCCTTAATCTGCCGGCCACTGTCGAGATGGCCACCCCCAACGTCTACGCCGACTCGATCGAGTGGATGCACCGCAACCTGGACCGACGCAGCGCGGTGATCCTCTCGCTGCACCCGCACAATGATCGCGGCACCGCGGTGGCCGCCGCCGAACTGGGCTACCAGGCCGGCGCGCAACGCATCGAGGGCTGCCTGTTCGGCAACGGGGAGCGCACCGGAAACGTGTGTCTGGTGACGCTAGGAATGAACCTGTTCAGCCAGGGTATCGACCCTCAGATTGATTTTTCCGACATTGACGAAATTCGTCGCACGGTCGAGTACTGCAACCAGCTGCCAGTCTCCGAACGTCATCCGTACGGTGGCGACCTGGTTTACACCGCATTTTCCGGCAGCCACCAGGACGCGATCAACAAAGGACTGCAGGCGATGGAGGCCGACGCGACCGCGGCCGCAGTCGAGGTGGACGCGCACCACTGGGAGGTGCCGTACCTGCCCATCGACCCCAAGGACGTCGGTCGCACCTACGAGGCCGTGATCCGGGTGAACTCCCAGTCCGGCAAGGGCGGCGTCGCCTATGTGATGAAGGCCGAGCATCAGTTGGATCTGCCGCGCCGGCTGCAGATCGAGTTCTCGCGGATCATCCAGCAGCACACCGACACTGACGGTGGCGAGGTCTCGCCGCAGCGAATCTGGGACATCTTCGCCGAGCACTACCTGGACCGGCTCACCCCGCTGCGAGTGCTACGCCACCAGCTGTCCGACGACGGCGAAGGCCACGACGAGATCTGCGCCAGCGTCATGGTGGAGGGTGAGGAACATCAAATCAGCGGCTCGGGCAACGGGCCGATCGCGGCCTTTGTAGACGCCCTGGCCGCCCTGGGGTTCGACGTTCGGGTGCTGGACTATTTCGAACACGCGATGTCGGCCGGCGACAACGCCGCAGCAGCGGCATACGTCGAGTGCACCATCAACGAGCAGGTGCTGTGGGGCGTCGGCGTCTCCGGATCGATCGTCACCGCCTCGCTCAACGCGGTCGTGTCGGCGGTGAACCGCACCCTGCGCTAGCCCTCGTGAGTGCGTAACAGTGTCATGACACTGTTACGCACTCACGAGCACGTCCCTGCCATCACCGCTGCTCCTATTGCGAGAGTCCGGAGCGCTTCGGCAAATCTTTGATGGCATCTGGCGGAAACGGCCGTTGGCTTGGCACAACCCGGTTCGGCAGGTGTCTAGAGTCCTCATCTTTGGTGCGAGGGGTCGCCTCAAGCTCGGTGAGCTGCGCTTCCTTCGAGCGAAGCCTTGCCTCCAGCTTTGACACCCGCGATCGCAAAACCTTCGTGTCGGCCTCCATCTGCGCCATCTGATCTCGGGCGATCCGCAGAGCTTCCCTTGTCGTTTCTACGATGCCGCTCTCCGACTGCCGGTCCGCCTTGCGGTCTGCCCTGTCGCCCTTGCGCTTTTCCAGATAGGCCTTCAGGAAGAAGCCTGCAACCGCAGAAAGCGGCACACCGGTCCCTAGCAGCACTGTAACGTCCATGCCACCTCCCTGCGGATCGCATCTACCCGTCGGCGAGCCGGCTCCGTCCACATGGGTCCCAGCATCGTGCTCCTTCTCGACACAAAGATCACCCAGATGCTCTCGACGTACACAAGATCGTTATCGTCGGTGTCGGCGAACGCTAGCACCGCGAAGGAACCGGCGCCGGGTGGTGCGCTTCAAAACTGAACGGCAGGAATGGAGAGATGGCGTCACGTGCGGTCAGTCAGCGAGCGGTGCCGTCGTGAACGACAACCCAGCAGGAACCGGTATCAAGACGGTGGCGACCGTCGAAAATACCGATCAGAAACTGGCTCAGCAGCGGGCCCTAGCGGAAGTCGAATTCGCCGTTCTTCACGCCGGCGACGAAGTCGGCCCACTCCTGCCCGTCGAACATGAGTCCAACAGCGCGGTCCTTGGTGTCCCGCACGACGGCTCCGCCGCCGGGCGAGGGCGCCACCTCCACACATCCCCCTGCGGTGCACCGGCTGCTCGTCCGGTACACCAGCATGGAGTGGAACGCATCGGTCACTGGAGTTTCCCCCCTCTAGTCATCTGATAGAAGCTTGCCGACGAGCGTGACGGACTGCTCAGCACTGAGAGCCAGGTCGACCAGCGAGTCGAAGATCTGCTCGTAGACCTCCACATCGTGCTCCTTCTCCAGGTACAGCTGACCCAGGTGGCTCTCGACATATACAAGATCGTTATCATCCGAATCCGGGAACGCTAGCACCTGGAAAGGACCGTCTACCGCACGGTGGGCCCCGATGCTGAAGGGAAGGACCTGGAAAGTGATGTTCGGTCGTTGCGCGTCAACACACAGCCGTTTGAGCTGTTCCCGTACCACCTCGTCACCGCCGACCGAGCGGTGCAGTACCCCTTCGTCGAGGATCGTGTGGATGATCAGCGGGTCCTGGGCGGCGTAGAGCCGATCCTGCCGTCGCATCCGGAGCTCGACGAGGCGGTCGGTGGCCTCGCGGTCCGCCGTGGACAATATGTTCAGGACGGCACGGGCGTAGCTCTCGGTTTGCAGCAGACCAGGCACGAGAGTGGTATCGAAGACGCGGATCTCGCTGGCGTCCTGCTCCAGCGCGACATATCTGCTCAGGTTGTCGGGTACTAATGGATCTCCGGGATCCGGCGCCAGCACGTCGGAGTAGTCGTGCCACCAACCCTGGCGCTGGCCGTCCCGGACCCAGCGCATCAACCGCTCCCGGAAGGCCTGGTCAGTTACCCGGTAACGGTTGAGCAAGTCGCGGACGTCGCGGGTCTTGGGGATGCCTTGGCCGGTCTCAAGCCTGCTCACCTTGGACACTGAACACTCGAGTTCCTTGGCGACGTCGTCAATGGTGAGGCCGGCTTGCTCGCGCAGCGTACGAAGCTCAGCGCCGAGCCTGCGCCGCGGAACTATCGGCCCACGTGCTGGGGACATCGCACGCCTCCGCCCGCTTCGCGTCCGCTTTGAGCAGGATGTCCGACTGCCCACGGGACTGGAAAACCGCCACGCTACGCCTCTTCAGTGAATCCCATCAAGAGTTTACCTCATGCAATTGCATGAGTTTGTTGCGTGATGCACGCTAAGGCCATGGCGCCCCCGTAGCGCCAGGCGCTGTGACCCAGGCGACCCCCGGCGCACAGCGTCGAACCCGCACTACCGATGGGGAAAGGGGACCGCGATCATGTCGACATCTCGTCGGAGTGCGACACGCCTCCCCAGGGCTCGGCCCGCGGGCCGGGGCCAGGGAGCGAAACGTCGTGGCGGGGTCTTCCGCAGAGCCCGGTGACCCACGAACTCTTCAGCTGGGGAGCGCTGAGCGCTGTCCTGCTGGTCTGTTTCGGGCTGCTGCTCGGAGCGACCTGGACCACCCAGGCGTTGCGGCCCAAGCTTCGCCGGCAGGCCGAGGAGCGGCGCAGACTCAATGATGAATGGTCAGCGGTTCGCACTGCCCGCCGGCAGCGGGGACAGTGCCCGCGCTGCGCGAGTCCACTGTCCGAACGGGACTGGTATTTCGTGCCGACCCTGGTGGCGGACCCACCGGACGAGGACTGACGTAGCGGGGGGCGTTTGGGGGCCGCAGGGGTGCTTGTGGATGCTGGGGAGACAATCCACAAGCATCCCTGCGACGAGTTCGCCACTGTGCCGTGTTACCGGATCAGACGGCGCGGCGGCCAGACAGTGCGCGGCCGAGGGTGAGCTCGTCAGCGAACTCCAAGTCCCCGCCCATCGGTAGGCCAGAGGCGAGCCTGGTCACCGACAGCCCCGGAAACTCCCGCAACATCCGCGCCAGATAGGTGGCGGTGGCCTCGCCTTCGGTGTTCGGATCCGTCGCGATGATCACTTCAGTGACATCGTCTACCCCGATCCGGGTCAGCAGTTCGCGGATCCGAAGCTGGTCGGGGCCGACGCCGGACAGCGGATCCAGCGCCCCGCCCAGCACGTGGTAACGGCCGGTGAACTCACGAGTGCGCTCCACCGCGACCACGTCCTTGGGCTCCTCGACCACACAGATCACCCGTACATCGCGGCGCGGATCAGCACAGATTCGGCAGGTCTGTTTCTCAGCGACCGTGCCGCAGACGGCACAGAACACCACGCCGTCCTTGACCCGCTGCAACGCCTCCTGCAATCGGGTCACATCAGCCGGATCAGCCGCCAGCAGGTAGAAGGCCATCCGCTGCGCGCTCTTCGGCCCCACGCCGGGCAGCCGCCCCAACTCATCGATCAGGTCCTGGACGACTCCCTCATACACGCTGCCATCATGGCAGGCAGCCACATCGTCACATGCCGGGCATCGCGCGGGCCGGTCACATCCCGGGCAGGCTGAGACCTCCGCCGGGCCCACCGAGCGCGGTGGCCAGCGGACCCATCTTCTGCTGGGTCAGCTCCTGCAAGGCCTGGTGCGCATCGGCCAACGCGCCCATGACGAGATCCTGCAGAGTTTCCACATCGTCAGGATCGACCACCTTGGGGTCGATCGTCACGCTGAGAACCTCCCCGGAGCCGGCCAACGTGACTGTGACCAGATCACCACCGGCCTGGCCGGTGACCTCCGCCTCAGCAAGTTCGGCCTGTGCGCTCATTAGCTCTTGTTGCATCTTCTGGGCCTGCTGCAGGATCATCTGCATGTCAGGCGCTCCGCCGGGTTGCACCGCGGCTCCTCTCGTCGAATCCGGGCCCGCTTGAGGGTCCGCTTGAGGATCACAGGGTAGCCATGTCCAGATCGCCAGAAACCGGTGCGGTCGGGCCAGGTTTGGCCGTAGCGTAAAGGGTGTGCAGCTCACTGGGGTGCGGCGCAGCCATCGCGATGCTGTCCAGCGGCTGCAAGCCAGTTACCGAGCGATCCCAGCGGGGTCGCCGGTGCGGCTGGCCAAGCCGACGTCGAACCTGTTCCGGTCCCGCGCCGCGGCCGGCCCCGGCCTGGACGTCTCGGGTCTCACCGGGGTACTGGAGGTGGACCCGGCCAGCCGCACCGCCGACGTCGCAGGCATGTGCACTTACGAGAATCTGGTCGCCGCGACGTTGCCGCACGGGCTGACTCCGCTGGTGGTGCCGCAACTCAAGACGATCACTCTCGGCGGCGCGGTCAGCGGATTGGGCATCGAGGCGGCGTCGTTTCGCAACGGCCTGCCGCACGAGTCGGTCCTGGAGTTCGAGGCGCTCACCGGCGCCGGCGAGATCGTCACGGCAATGCCCGGCGACGAGCTGTTCGCCGGATTTCCCAATTCTTACGGCACCCTGGGTTATGCCACCCGGCTGCGTATCGAGCTTGAACCGGTGCGCTCGCACGTCGCACTGCGGCATGTGCGGTTCGGCGATCTGGACGAGCTGTGCTCCGCGGTAGGGTTGATCATGGCGACCCGGCAATGGGCTGGCGAGGACGTCGAATACCTCGATGGCGTGATGTTCGCCCGCACCGAGTCTTACCTGACGCTGGGCCGGCGCGTTGATCACACCGGACCGGCCAGCGACTACACGGGTCAGCAGATTTACTACCGCTCGATCCAGCAGCGCCGCCGCGACATCCTGCGTACCCACGACTACCTGTGGCGCTGGGATACCGACTGGTTCTGGTGCTCGGGCGCCTTCGGGGTTCAGCACCCGCTGATCCGGCCGTTGTGGCCGGCCCGGCTGCGCCGCAGCGATGTGTACTGGAAGATCGTAGCGGTGGCGAACCGCTTCGACCTGGAGAACCGTTGGGAGGTGTTGCGCGGCCGCCCTCGCCGGGAACGCGTGATCCAGGACGTCGAGATCCCGCTGGAGCGCACCGCGGAATTCCTGCGCTGGTTCGTCGAGCACGTCGGCATCGAGCCGGTGTGGCTGTGCCCGTTGCGGCTGCGCGGTGAGCACACCTGGCCGCTGTATCCGTTGGAAGCCGGCCGGGAGTATGTCAATGTCGGCTTCTGGGCCAGCATGCCGGGCACCGGCAGTGACACCAATCGGGCCATCGAAGGCCAGGTTGACGCGGTGGGCGGGCACAAGTCGCTGTACTCGGACTCGTTCTACTCGCGCGAGGAGTTCGATGCCCGCTACGGCGGCGAGCAGTACGCGGCGCTGAAACAGCGCTACGACCCAGACCAGCGACTCCTGGACCTCTACGCGAAGGCGGTGCGACGTCAATGACGACCTTCCGGCGCCCCACTCCCGCGACGGACCCCGTGAAGGGTGACCGGCTGTCGCTGGCGGGAATTGTCGACCTGCTCACCGATGGCCGGTTCCCGGTCCGGTTCACCGCCTACGACGGCAGTGCCACCGGACCGCCCGACGCCCAGATCAGCGTGCACCTGGCCACCCCGCGCGGCGCCACCTACCTGTTCACCGCGCCGGGCGACCTCGGCATGGCGCGGGCCTACATAGCCGGTGATCTCCACGCCGAGGGTGTGCACCCCGGTGACCCGTACGAGGCGATGCGGGTGATGGCCTACCAGTTGCGCTTCCGCCGCCCGACCATGGCCGAACTGGCGCTGATCACTCGCTCGCTGGGCTGGCAGCGGCTTCGGCCGGTGGCCCCGCCGCCGCAGGAGTCGCGGCCCCGATGGCGCCGGACGCTCGCCGGGCTGGCGCATTCCCGGCACCGGGACTCCGAGGCGGTGCACCACCACTACGACGTCTCCAACCGCTTCTACGAGCTGGTGCTCGGACCGTCGATGACCTACACCTGCGCCGTCTTCGATCACTCTGAGGCGAGCCTGGAGCAGGCTCAGGAGCGCAAGCATGAACTGATCGCTGACAAGCTGGGCTTGCGGGCCGGGATGCGACTGCTCGACGTTGGCTGCGGCTGGGGTGGCATGGTGCGCTACGCCGCTCGCCACGGGGTCCGTGCACTGGGCGTCACACTGTCCGCCGAGCAGGCCCGCTGGGCACAGCAGGCGATCCTGCGCGAGGGTCTCAGCGGGCTCGCGGAAGTGCGTCACCTGGACTACCGGGACGCCCCCGGCTGCGATTACGACGCGGTGAGCTCGATCGGGCTCACCGAGCATGTCGGGATACACACCTACCGGTCGTACTTCTCGCTGCTGCTGGCCAAACTGCGCCCCGGCGGCCGGCTGCTCAACCACTGCATCACCGAACCGGACAACCGCCCCGGCGCCCGCATCGATGTGTTCACCGATCGCTACGTCTTCCCCGACGGCGAGCTGGCCGGCGCCGGCAAGATCATCACGGAGGCACAGAACGTCGGCTTCGAGATCCGCCATGAGGAGAACCTGCGGGAGCATTACGCGTTGACACTCAAGCAGTGGTGCGCCAACCTCGCTGCCAACTGGGACGAGGCCGTGGCCGAGGTCGGGGAGCCCACCGCTCGGGTGTGGGGCCTTTACATGGGCTCTTCTCGACTGACCTTCGAGCGCAACGTCATCCAACTGCACCAAGTGCTGGCCGTCCGCCCCGACAGCACCGGCAACGCTCACGTCCCACTCCGCCCCTGGTGGCACTGAGCCTGCGCCGGACAGCCGGTGGCGTCGTGAACTCGACACCACGGACGTTTCCAGGCGCCTAGAACGTCGGTACGGTCGAGTTCACGACGCTCATCCTCACCCGTCGATGCGTCGGGCGCCTAGTTGCTGGGCGAGTAGTTCTAGAGCGACTTCCTCGGGGTCGCGACGGCTGGAGTGCTCTCGGGCCATGCCGGACGCCTCGGCGAGCATCGCCTCGTCATCCATTGGAGCGGGCGGTAAGTCCGCTGCGCCAGGGTCAGCGGGATCTGAGGGTTCGGGTGGTGCCGGAATACCGTCGTCCGGGGCCTGCGTCGTCGCCGGACGACGGTAGGCCGGACGTTCCACCGAGCGTTGCGGTGGGCGGGCGGCACGCTGCGCGGTGTGCTGTGGCGTGCCGCCGGCGCCGGCCTCGCCGTCGGCGTGCTCACAGCGGACCTGCCAGTCGACACCCAGAACGGTACGCAGTGCTGCCCTGATCAGTTCTACGTTGCGGTCATCACCCAGCCGACGGGCAAGCGGGGCGTTAGGCAGGGTCAGAACAAGCGTGGAGCCCTGTACCGCGCTCGCGGTGGCGTTGCTGAGCAGGACCTGGGTTGTCCGGCTCTGCTCGCGCACCGCATCCAGCAGGGCAGCCCAATGCCGTCGCACCGTGGCTGCGTCGGGTTGCTCCGGTACGGGCCCAGGTTTGGCGGCTTCGGGCGATGGCGGCTGGCCCACCGACGGCTGCGCAACCGGGGGCTGGGCGACTGGCCGCTGGGCAATGGGCGGCTGTGTCACTGGTGGCTGAGCAACACGCGGCTGGGTACGGGGCGGCTGGGTGCGGGGCGGCTGGGCAATGGGCGACGGAACGACTGGTGGCTGGGCGACCGGCGGCTCTTGGTCGAGCGGCGGGACGATGGTGAGTCGCCGCTCCAGGCGCTCCAGCCGGTGTAGCACCGCACCGTCGCCTTCGGCGACGGCCGGCAGCAGCATCCGGGCGCACAGCAGTTCCAACAGCAGCCGAGGCGCGGTAGCTCCGCGCATCTCGACGAGCCCGCTGTGAGTGATCTCCGCAAACCGGGTGAGGCTGCCCGCGCCGAGAGTTTCAGCTTGGACGATCATCGTCGCGAGCTGATCCTGCGGAGCGTCGATCAGCCCGTGGCAGGCGGGTTCAGGAGCGACTCGCAGTAGCACCAGGTCACGGAAGCGCTGCAGGAGGTCGGCGGCGAAGCGGCGAGGATCGTGCCCCGCTTCGACCAGCTGGTCGATAGTGCCGAACACCGTGGCGCCGTCCTGGGCGGCCAGCGCCGAGACCATGTCGTCGATCAGTGCGACGTCGCTGACCCCGAGCAGCGCCACCGCCCGGGCATAGGTGACCCCCTCGGGGCCTGCCCCGGCGAGTAGTTGGTCCAGCACGGACAACGAGTCCCGGGCCGAGCCACCACCGGCGCGGATGACCAGCGGGTAGATCGCCGGCTCGATCGTCACACCCTCCTGCGCACACACCAGCTCCAGCAGCCTGCGCATGGTGCTCGGTGGCAGCAGCCGGAACGGGTAGTGATGGGTGCGGGAGCGGATAGTCGCCAGCACCTTCTCCGGCTCGGTGGTGGCGAAGACGAAAACGAGGTGCTCCGGAGGCTCCTCCACGATCTTGAGCAGGGCGTTGAAACCCTGCGTGGTGACCATGTGGGCCTCGTCGATGATGAACACCCGGTACCGGGATTCGGCAGGCGCGTAAAATGCCCGGTCCCGTAGGTCGCGGGCATCATCCACGCCGCCGTGGCTGGCTGCGTCGAGCTCGACGACGTCGATCGAGCCGGGACCCTCGGGCGCCAGCGCGATACACGACGGGCAGGTGCCACACGGGTCTGGTGTCGGACCCTGCCCGCAGTTCAGCGAGCGGGCCAGGATCCGCGCGCTGGACGTCTTCCCGCAGCCGCGCGGGCCGGAGAATAGGTAGGCGTGGTTGATCCGACCGGCCGCCAGCGCTGTACGCAGCGGTTCGGTGACGTGCTCCTGGCCGACCACCTCGGCGAACGTTGCCGGGCGGTACTTGCGATAAAGAGCCAGTGCCACGGCCGCGAGGCTACCGCGCGGCTACGACGGTCCTCACGGCACGAGGTACACCTCCGGCACGCCATCGCCCAGCGCGTCAGCGAGGCGGCGATCGCAGGTCCACAGGGGCACCCCGAAGCGCTCGGCAAGCGCGACGTAGTGCGCGTCATACGTCGCCGGCAGCCGGCGCTCGTGAGCGATCTTCAGTGCCCTGGAATGCAGCCGCGCATCCCCATGCAGCTCAATGGGTAGGTTCATGACGCGCCACACGCCGTCCTGAGCCGTCTCCGCAGTGATCATTCCACTTCTCTGCTGTTGATGCAGAGCGTTTGCGACTTCGTAGTGCAGCAGGCTCGGCGCAATAAGATCGCCGCCCGCCTCAACTAGTCGAGCCCACACCAGCAGAGCTGCGGAATCCGCATCAAGGACTCGGATGATCAGACTCGCGTCCACGCAGTTGGCCGTAGAGCTGCTCGTCCCGCTCTTCGCGTCCGGCACGGATGGCCTCCACCACGTCGAAATCTTCCAGCCGCTCGATCGCGCCTTCGGCGCGTAATCGCTCGTGGTACTCCGCCAGCATCGCGTTGGCCTGGGCCCATTTGTCGGTTCGGCCTCTGCACGCCGCCTCCCAGTCCTCCACGGACACCACCACCGCGACTTCCTTCCCGGCCCGCTCCACGAAGACGACGTCGTGGGAGGTCGTCACCCCGTCGAGCAGCTCACCGAAGCGCACCCGGGCCTCGGTTGCACTGACCCTGCGTTCCGTTCCAGACATCTGATACCACCAATCGATCGACCCATCGATTGATGGTATCGCGGCCGTTACCGAGGTCGGCGATCCCAGAAACCCTTGACATAGAGGGTTTGCCGGTCGATGGCTCGTTCGTTGAGCAGGTGCGCCCGGATCCGTCGCACTGTCGGGGTGTGGCCAGCGAGCCAGATCCGGCCCTGCCCGGGCGGTAGCGCAACGGCGCGCAGGGCGTCATCCAGCAGTGTGGTCGTCCCTGGCGCACGGTCGCCACGGTGCAGCCAGCACACCGTCGGCCGGGCCACTCCCGGTATCGGTTGCTCCTCGGCGGCGTCGGCGACTTCGAGGTAGGCCAGTGCGCAGGCATTCGCCGGCAGCATCGCGACATAGGCCTGGATCGCTGGCAGGGCGGTCTCGTCGCCGGCGAACAGATGCCAGTCAGCCTGTGGATCGGGCCGGTAACGACCGCTCGGACCGACGAACTCCAGAGTCTCGCCGGGGCGCACCCGCCGCGCCCAATCGGCCACGGGCCCCTCGCCGTGCAGCACGACATCGATGTCCAGCCTTGGCCGCGCGCCATCGTCGTCCAGCGTGTAGTCGCGCACCGTGTAGTCCCGGGATACCGGCAGCTCGCTGACCAGGTCTGGAACGTAGATCTTGAGCGTCTGCCCGGGAATGGCGGCTAAGCCGACCAGGCTGTCGTCGACGAGCCGGACCCGCGTCATCCGAGGAGTCAACTGCGTCACCGTCGCCACCATCGCGACGGTGCTGGCGACACGTCCACGCACTGGCGCCTGAGGTCGCATCAGATCTTCTCCTCGACGGCGTTGGAGTCACTCCGCCGCGAGTTTGGCCTCGGCCTCCTGGCCCCGGACCTGCAGCGAGCGGTACTCCTCGTTACCCGACAGCCTCGCCTTCACTTTGAGGGTCGAACAGCGCCGGGGATCGAAACGGCGATCCCCACTTGCGGTCCACCTCGGCGGTGGCCTCTTGCTTGATCACGGCCATCCGCTCGCGCAGCTGCTCCAACTCCGCCGCGGCGCCGCCCTGCGCGCCCGCATCCTGGCTCACGTTGCGATCTGCCCCTCGAACTTCGTGGCGCACCTTGTATGAAGGGGACCCCGCGCACCCGCCAGAGCGTGCTGACCCTTGCTGCCTTCCGACCCTGGGGGAGTTCGCAAGATGGACGCCGCGCGGGGTCCGCCGCCCAGTCTAGGGGGTATCGGCATCCAGAGCACGACACCCTCCCGACGGCCTCCACCGGTCCGCCTCAGGCCGAGCCAACGAGGTGAACTAGCTGCAGTTTTGGTTCCGTAGCTGGGCGAGCGGTAGCCTGCGCAGCGGAGGATTCGCCTAGTGGCCTATGGCGCACGATTGGAAATCGTGTTGGGTGTTAAAACCCTCGCGGGTTCAAATCCCGCATCCTCCGCCACCTACCAGCATGAATACCAGCCACCATGATCGTATGGGGGCCGGTGTTCATGCGGATCGTCTCATTTTCCGTCTCAGTTGGCCCCTGGCTCAGGCGATGCTGGCCATGGATGCCTGTTGAGTCGGCGCAGTGGCGCACCCCTGGCAGACCGCCCGAGCCGCGCCGCGCGTCCGCCCTCAACGAATCAGGAATATCACAAGGGATATGGACACAGCGGCGAGGCCACAGGTCAACACGGCTCGGGCAACGATCCGATCGCGGCCTTCGTCGATGCGCTAGCTGTCCTGGGATTTGACGTTCGAGTGCTGGACTATTTCGAACACGCGATGTCGGCCGGTGACAACGCCGCAGCGGCGGCATACGTCGAGTGCACCGTCAACGAGCAGGTGCTGTGGGGCGTGGGTGTCTCTGGGTCGATTGTCACAGCCTCGCTCAACGCGGTCGTGTCGGCGGTGAACACAACCTGCGCTAGCCCGCTCTTGATCGCCGAAATAGGGCACCGATATCACGCAGCGTTTCTTCGGGTCGGCTCAACGGCTGGACCAGGACAACCGGGTTGGTGAGCGCTCCACGATCACCGATCCAGCCTCCAGCCCATCGCGGCCCGGATCGCCACGGCCGTCCCACACCGCGCGCGACCCGCACCGGCCAGGAGGCGTTCACCAGCACGGCCTGCCGAACGAGGGTGTCGCCGGCCGCGAGGTCCGGCTCCCATCCCGTCGTGTGGTGCGCGCCCTCCGCTGGCAGCATCGACGTACTCATGCTCGTCACGATGACGGCAGGCGCTCAACCCACCAAGGCGCAAAATTGGAAATCTTGTTGGGTGTTAAACCCCCTCGGGGTTCAAATTCCGGATCCTCCGCCAGCTACCAGCAAAAACGCGTCGGCATTTTCGGTTAGGATGAAGCTGCCGACAGCGGCAGACGCGACGAGCTCGCTTAGCTCGATGGTGGAAGGCGGGCCGTAACGTGAACCAGGATGGTGCGGAGATCCACGATGGCGTGGATGCTGCGCAGGAGCTGACGCAGATGCGCGAGCGGATGGCTGTGATCAAGCAAGAGGCCGCCGTCGAAGTGGACCGCAAGTGGGTCTCACCATGGCGAACCCCAAGTGTGTTCGACCTCAAGGTGAAGACGAGGTTGACGGCCCACGAGGAGTACCGGTCGTTGCAGGCACGGGTCCGGCTCGCCGAGGACAGCCTTGCCGCGAGGCCCGAGGCCGGCACGGTGAGCTAACCCCCTCGTGGTTCACCCTGCAGTGAAGGGCCGACTGAGGTCGGCGTCACAGTGATGCTTGGGTCAACGCTCTGGTGGCTACCCCTACCACGCGGGACGATGAAGGAACCTGCGTAGTCGGGAGGGGCACTGATGAAGGTCGAGGAAATCCTCAAGTCCAAGGGCCGATCGGTAGAGATCATCGAGGTCGACGCGAGCATCGCCGAGGCGGTAGGCCGGCTGAACGGGCCTCCTCAGATCGGTGCGCTGGTCGTGTGCGACGAGCACGAGCAGCGGCCGCTCGTGGGCACGCTGACTGAGCGTGACATCATCCGCGGTCTCGGTAAATATGGTGCCAAGCTACTGACAATGCAGGTCACCAACGTGATGTCGCGCAATGTTCCGGTGTGCTCTCCGGAGGACAGCATCACGCGGCTGATGCACCAGATGACGGCTTCCCGGTACCGCCACCTGCCGGTAGTAGACCGTGGCGAGCTGGTCGGCTTGGTCAGCATCGGTGACGTGGTCAAGGCGCGAATCGCGGACATGGAACTGGAAACCGGGCTGCTCAGGGACCTCTACATCGCGCGCAGCTGACGTCGCTGCCCGGCCGGGAACGGACCCGCTACCGGGGACCGACGTAGGTGAACTCCAGGATCGCTCCGGGGTTGTCGAGCTTTTCGGTGGGGGGTCCGAACTTGGGCCCCGACAGGCCGGTGCTGTCCGTGGAGATATAGACGGTTCGATGGTCCGGGCTCAGCGCCAGATCCCGGTAGCGGTTCGTGGTTTTGAAGAACTGCGTGATATCGCCCTGAACGGAGCCGCCGTCCTGGGTGAGCCGCAAGCAGTAGAGCGCGCCGTTCTTCAAGCTGGTGACCAACAGGGAATTGCGCCAACCGTCGAATACGCCCTGATCCGCCGGTACATAGTCCATACTGGACGGGGCGATCGATGGCCAGCAGATGTATGACTGGTCACCGCAGGCTGGGTCATGGAAGTTGTATCCATTGGGGACGGTGTAAAGGGTCTTCAGGGGTTCCACGTAGTCGGGGTCGCTCCAGGCGGTCTCCCGCTGCTGCGGGACAGACGGCGGGATCGCAAAGTTGTCGTAGTGCAGGCTGGCACACGGCGTGGTGGATGCGGACCAGTTCCCATACACGTACGATTCGTCGTCCTTGAAGCCGGACACATAGGGCCAGCCGTAGTTTTTTCCCGCATGGATCAGGTTGATCTCATCGTCGGCCTTGGGGCCATGTTCCGCCGAGAACAGTCGGCCACCCGGTCCGAAGACCAGACCTTGCGGGTTCCGATGGCCATACGAGTAGATATGACTCCGCACGCCCTTGATCACCGGATTATCAGCCGGAATGCTGCCGTCGAGGTTCAGCCGTAGGATTTTTCCGACGTAGGTTGCCCAGTTCCGGTTACTGACGTCTGCTGCGGTGGGCAGATCCTGCGCTCGGGTAGGGTTACAGAAGCGTTCGAACTGGTTGTTCCCCTGGTCCCCGATCGAATAGTAAAGCTTCTGATCGGGGCCGACCACCAGGCGGCCTGAGTTGTGGTCCGTGCTCGCCGACAGACCCGTGATCAGGTCGACCGGCCGGCTCAACGTATGCGCTGCTGGATCATAGATGTAGCGGACTATCTTGGTGCGGCGGTCGACTGCGGGGCCCGGATCGGCATCATAGGTGTACGCAAGGTAGACGTCATTGTTGCCCTTCAGGAAATCAGGCCGGAATGCCATGCCGAGCAGGCCGTCCTGACTCTCGGTGGAGTACACGTCAGCGATGCTGACTACGGTGCTCTTCGAGCCATCCGACGGGTTGATCCGGGTTACTCTCTTGCCCGTCTTCTCGGTGACCCAGAGGAAGCCATCGGGACCCCAGGTTATTTCCCACGGGTCTGCTAAACCGGTGGTCAGGACTCGAGAGGTGAACGGCTCACTCGCAGGCGTCGCACTTGATGACTTCTCTTGGGAGGCCGTACACCCCGTCGCTGACAACACGAGCAAGGTGGCAAGGGCTAGAAATCGCTTCATGCGTCGCTTCCCGGGCTCAGATCAGTGGTGTGTGGCTCGTCGGACACCCGCGTCGGGATCTCCGACCGTGATCAGGAAGCCGGGTCCTCCCCGCGGGCGCCGGCGCGGGTACGCGCCGGGTCCACGTCACGCTCGGGATGGCGGCGAAGATACTCGTTCTCGAGTTCGGTGGTGCGGCTGGTGTGCTCCGCCAGCGCATCGGGTGAACCGTGCAGGAACGTGCCGTGCCGAGTCTCGTGGAGAGTTTGCAACTCGCGAAGAAGGTCACTCTCCGCCAGATCCTCAGGCCACACACCTGACACGTCGTCCTCCTCGCCATCGCCGCTTGTCCGGTGACAGTAGCGCGCAGAGGCGTTGAATGAGGACGGTGAGCGTCGGCGTTCCAGCCCTCATTGTTCGGCTCCGGTGACCCGCTGGGTGACCCCTCGTTCAGTACGCTGCACCGTTTCTGGCTCGACACCGAATCGTGGGTCGATCTCGCGCCCGGCTGGTTGAGCGGTCCGGACACTCTGTTCACCCAGCTCACCGAACCGGCACCATGGCAGCAGCGGGAGCGCACGATGTACCACCAACCACCGCGGCGATGAGCGCGATGAGCGGTGGGCCGCCCGCGGCGAGCGCCCCGCCGAGACCCTATTCCCGCGCGCGACCCAACTCCAACCGGTCGGCGAGGAGAAACACTATGCCGGACAGGAACATGCACAGGCACACGTAGATGAACAGCGTCCGACCGACCGTTTCGTTGCCCGGCACTCCAGACGATCACGCCGGCGACAGCGCCAGAGCCAAGGAACAGGTTGTAGAAGCCGACGCCGAATGCCCAGAGCCGGACGGCCGGGACGTCGGCGGTGGGGACGAAGAAGATGCCTTGATGCACGCCGGGACGCTGAACAGCAGGGTCTCCCAGACGAAGACCAGGATGTATATCGCCGCCCCAGCAGCGCGAAGGTCCACACCACCAGCGTCATCGGACGGCCTCCAAGCCCAGCCACGGTCACGTCGTGGCGACCCAGGACCTGCTGGATCTCCTGCGCAGCCTCCTCGATCGGATGGCCGTGCGGCACCGTAGCGTCGAGGTCGGCGTGGAACCTGCCCATGGCGCCGGTCAGGCTCACCACCAGAAACTTCGTCGTCGGGCTGAGCACCGTGGAGGTGTGCAGGGCCCCTGGCGGGATGGTGATCGATGACCCTGGTCCGAAGTCGAAGCCCTCGGCCTCGACTTCGACGATCATCCGGCCGTGAAGTACGTGAGCGCCGCCGACCGCGACGCCGCGGAGGCGGAACTGGCTCGCCATGCCCGGTCGTTCAATTCCACCTCGCTGCACCGCATCGGCCAGCACATCCTGGCCCACCTCGACCCCGACGGTCCCGAACCCCGCGACGAGCCAGAACACGCCCCCGCTGCGGGGGAGCTGCGGTTGTGGGACCGCCGCGACGGACGCCTGGGCCTGGAGGGATACCTCGAACCCGAACACCGCGCCGCGTTCCGCTCACTGATCGACCAACTCGCCGCACCCCAACCCACCACCGACGCCATCCCCGACGAGCGCACCACGCCGCAACGCAACGCCGACGCCCTGCTGGAGATCTGCGGGCTGGCCCGCGCCGCCAACACTGCCCCACCACCGCCGGAGAACCCCCGCATCTGACCGTCACCAATCGACTGGAACGCGGCCGCCATCGGTGGGCTGGCTGACGAACATCGACGTGACGGTGCGACCCGGCAGTAACTCCACACGCTGACCGTCCAGCTCAGCCGCAGTATGTAGCTCGCGGCGGCTGCTGCGGGCTGTCCCTTGGTGCGCCGTGGAGGGCGGGTGCGTAAGGTGTCGGTCCGTAACCTGGAGACCACGATAGGTAAGGTGACGGCATGGCGCTTCGACAGCAGCAGCAGTTGTCCCCGCGCCGCGAAGCTGTCACGTTGACTCGGAAATCAGTCGCTCAGCGCCACAGTGATCAAGCAGAGATGTGGCTGGACCGCACCGCGTTCGAGGAGCTGATCCACCCGCCGCTGGCCGAGACCGTCGAGACGTTGCGATCCGAATCCAAGACCCGAGTCGATCTCAAGGCCACCGTCACGCCAGTCCCGACGACGGTCGAAGCTTCCGAACTCTCCGGCGACGTCCCGGAGCGTCGGCGTGCGCCGCGGCGGTTCACGCGATTCGCGGCAGCGGGGATTCTCGCCCTCGTCGGAGGGGCGGCGTCCGTTCCGCTGATAACGGCTCACAGCGGCTCCATCGCTACGACCGCCGTCAGGAACCCGGCGCCGGTAGCCCCGGTGGCGGTCATCCCGGCACCGGACCCCGGCGACAGCCCGCCCAGTGAAAAACTCAACGCAGCGCCCGTCGCCGCACCGAACACACCAGCCGAGGGCACCGCCCCGTCAGGCGTTGCCCCGGTACGCACACCTCAAACCGTTCGGAGCACCAGCCGATCCAGGCCTCCGACCACCATGATGACCTCTCCTGCGCCGCGGACCCCCGCGATCCCGCCTGAGGCCTACGCCGTGTGGTCGCGCATGGCTGAGCTCAGCGCGAATGATCAGGCCAGGACACGCTTCCATCGAGACGCTGCACCGCACCGGTAACGTCCCGGGGTTATCAGTCCGCCCGCAAGTCATCAGGTGCGGGCATCGGGGACGAAAGGTGATAACGACCGGCACAGACGCGTGATCGTGGCTGCGGCTTGCGGCCACGTGGTGTGCGTCGGGTAGGTGGTGAAGACCACGACGATGCTGCGCTCGCCCTGACCGATCGTCCCGGTGGTGTGCAGCAGCGGGCTGACGAGGTCCGGCGGCGGGTTAGGTTCCTCCTTCATGGCGTGAACCGGTCCGGCGAACTCGCCCATACCGGCACGGTCTTCGAAGCAGCGCTGGTCGTCCGGCACGGTCGCACCCCAACCCGACCAGCCCTGTTTGACACCCCATGGCCGGGCGAATACCTGCGGGATGCCGAAAGATTGATCCCGGCCGTCCTCGGCGCACCGGGTCGAGGCGTGCAGGTTACCGATGATGAAGTCCCGATATTTGGTAGGCGCCACGTCCAGGATGTAGTGGTAAATCTTCGCGGCATCCGCGGCGGAAGTCACCGTGTAACCCCAGAATCCGCGCTGTTCGGGAACTGGAGGCGACGTGTCCGGCAGCCCGATGAGCGTGGTCATCCGGTTGACGATGTCGGTGAACCCGCCCCGCACCCAGAACACACTAGCCGCGTAATCCCAGCTGCCCCGCAGCATTGTGCGCAGCGCGAGGATGTCCATGCGCTGCTCATCGGTGGTGGCTTGCTCCAGGTCCAGTACCGGATCGTGCTGAAGGAGATAATCCAACGCGATGAGAAGTTTGACCACCGATGCTGTGCGAAACCGGACGTGCGGATCACGCACAACGCTGAAGTCCTCTTGCTCCCGGTCATAAACTGCGAAGCTGGTTGTGACGCCCGACGGCACTACCACCAAGGATCCGAGATCCTCGGCGCTCACCGGACCCGCCGCGGCCGGGGACGACCCAATGACGACGGTCGCGACGCAAACGAGCACGCTGGCTAGCCCGGCGCTCAGAAGTCTCACGATGCGGCATGCTAAACCATTGGCATTCGATGCGGAGCTGCACTCACCGCGCCGCGGGCACGCGTTCAGCTGCCGGGTTGGACCACCTTCAGCTCCGCCGAGGCGGTACGCCCTGATGTCAGCCCGGTGACGGTGACGGTGTAGTCCCCCGGAGGATCGTTGTCCACGATTCGGTTCCACCTACTACCACCCGAGCCGGCGGGGAACACGCCCATCACGCCATTGGCCCGGTTGATGGAGAACGTCAGCTTTTCCTCCGGTGAGAACCCCCATGCGGTGGCGAAGTAAGTATCACCAAATCTCACCTCGGACGTTGACAGCACCAACCGCGCCGCGTCGGAGCCGGTAACGACCTGCAGCCCAGCCGAGGCGGTACGCCCCGATTTCAATCCCGTGACGGTGATGGTGTAGTTGCCCGGAGGGTGCCGCTCAAAGATCGGACCGGGTGACTTTTTGCCATCCGAGTCGGTGGAGAAGACGCCCATCACGCCGTCGGACGGGCCGGTCCAGAAGAATCGCACGGCCTCCCCGGGAGAGAACCCCGAAGCAGTAACGAAGTAGGTATCACCAATCTTGACCTGGGCGGTCGATAAAACCAACCGGGCCGCGCCGGTGCCCGTATGGACGATGAACGGCTTCAGTAAGGCGAATGCCGAAGCCGCGATCGCGATGACCAATGCAGTCAGCAGTAGCCAGCGTCGAGGTCGGCGCCGATCGGTGCTAGACGCGCGGCCGTGTGAGGTGGCTCGTGGTCGAGTTGACCGTTGGACGGTCGCGGCGGATGGTGAGCGAGGCGGCACCGTCGTGTCGCGCGCAACGGCGTATTCGGGATTTATATCTATAACCGGGTGACCCAGCTCGTCGGCCGCGACCTCTGTGGCGTAGCGGCGGATCTGGTCATGCATGCGCCACCGCCCCGGCTGGCTCGACTCCAGCAAATGCATCCTTGCCAACGCGGCCAGGGCCGGACGGATCTCCGCGACAGGCTGTTTGACCAGGGCGGCCGCAGCCTCGGCCGCCACATCGGGCACAGGCGCCGCCGCCAGCAGATGAAACAACCGAGCGGAGGAGTCGTCGAGGCGGCGATAGGCCAGCCCGACCGCGGCGCGTCCGGGCCATTGCTCGCTGGGCAAGCTCTGCAGTCGGATGGTCTCATCGGCCAGCTCCGTGACCAGTTCAGCAGCCGGGCGGGCGGGGTCATCGGCCATCAGCACAGCGATGATCTGCAACGCCAACGGCACATGCCCACACAAGCGCGCCAACTCTGCGGCCGCCGCCGGATCTGCGCCCAGCCGGGGGTCGCCGGGACGACGGGTGCCCAGTAACTCGATGGCGAGGTCGGGTGTCAGCGCGTCAACTTCCAGTCGCCGCGCGCCGGGTAGCGCCTCCAGGGCACGCCGGGAGGTGATCAGGACCCGATGCGCCGCACCGGTGGGCAACAGCCGGGTTATCTGGTCGGTGTCGTCGGCGTTGTCCACCACCAGCAGCACCGGCCGGGACACCTGGTGGAGATGAGACATCAGACGGTGGTAGCCGCTGGCCTGTTCCTCGACGGTGGCCGGCAGGACAGCGACCGGCCAGTCCGCATCCAGGGCGCGCAGTAGCGAGACATACACCCGCTCCGACGCCACCTGGGCGATCGCCTGGGGGTCATAGCCGTGCAGGTCGACGATCACCGCCCCACCGGGAAACCAGCCGCGCTCGACCGCGGTCCGGGCCGCCTGCCAGGCCAGCGCGGACTTACCCACCCCAGCCATCCCCGACACGACTATGCCCGCCGACGCCTCTGTGCGCCGCGGGTCAAGCAGGGCCAGCAGCGCGGCGAGTTCCTGATCGCGACGCACGAACCCGCACGACGACGGTTGATCCTCTACGGTAACCGGCATCACTACCGCCGCTGCGGGCGCCACCTCCCGGACCAAGCTCGCCGCCACCGCTGCTCCCGTTCACCGTCCTGTTGTGAGGGCCGGACCATACCCACCCTGGGTGAAGGCTCATGCACAGCCCGATGCAGCATGGGATCAGAGCCAGCCGATACGGGCGCTGGTCAACTCCTCATCGCCCGACGCACGCGCCAACTGCCCTGCCTTCACCCGATCAAGCAGCCTCCCCAACGCGTCCATGATCTCGGGAACGGCCTGTCGGAGCGCCTCGGCGTCGCCGGTGCCGACATCGACCGCTGCCATCCCAGCCTGTTCAAGCAGGACGTCGAGATCCGACAGACGGGCACCCACCCAGTCAAGCGGTCGGGTTGCCAGCCCCTCGACGAAGCAACGCGGGCCCGGTTCCCACCCCCGGAAGGCCGGATGATGATGCGCACGGTCCAAGCTTCCTGGGGGGCCCGCCACCGCCTCCAACAGGTCAGCCCGCCACACGGGCCGGTCGACCACGATCGGCCGAGCCGAATAGATCGAGCCCTTCAGCTCCCCCGGTTCGACCAGCCGTACCTCAAGGCGGACACCACGCTCGGCGCCCTCCTGGCGCGGCAACGGATCGGGGTCGACGAAGTACAAGTCACCCATCACCACACCGACTCGCTCGAACCCAAAGACGTAAAACATGACGCCCTCCTTGGTCTCGCCGCTGATCACACCAACAGCGAAGTATGGGCAAGGTGCCCCCAAACCGACCTCGATGCTCCATTAGAGCGAAGCTTTCGCCAACTTTCCGCGGTGTCGCGTACCTTAACAAAAGGTTAATCGGCAGTGAACTCAGCTAGTTCCGTGACGATGGTATTGGGTACGGGCACGGTGTGTAACCGTGAAGCGCGTACGAACGTCTGAGGTTGTTGGGGGTGGACCGCCATGCGCCGCAGGACATCGCGGCCGAGGACGGTCGGCCCGCTTACCCGGGAACGGGTTAGTTGGGGAGAGTGACATCGTGGCTCGCCAAATGATCCTTGCCGCGAAGTTTGTAGTTCAGGCCGACTGGACCGCTACCACTCAGGCCGTCGGGACACTTCTCGCCGTCCTGGTCGGCATTGTCGGGTTCATATTCGTGTGGGAGCAGATTCGGAATCTCAGGCAGGAACTACAGTGTGAAGCCAACGGCAAGATTTACGCTGAACACACCGAGATAATGAAGATCTTCGTGGACAAACCGCATCTGAGGAAGTACTTTTTCGAGAACACTGAGATTGAGCCAGGCAGCGCCGATTACGACGCGGTCCACGCTATTGCACATATGGTGTGCTGCTACTTCGAGCATGTACTGCTTCAGCTAGACAATGTCCCGGAGTTTGTTCGACAGGGTTGGGTAGATTATGCACGATTCATTTACAACCTCAGTCCGGCCACTCGTGCCTGCTTCGTGGACTATCGAAGATTCAATGTGTACGTGAAGGAAATGGATGAGATGCTGCAAGGCCATGGAGCCTTTACAATACCCGCACGCCAACGCCGCAGACGCGCCGCCCCTGCAATGATACTCCCGACGCGATTGGATGGTGCACCGGCGCCGGAGGTTACTGGCACCGCAGCCTTACGCAAGACATCAGCACAGTGACCGGACTCGGATGTGGTTCGACAGGCGTGTGCGGGCGTTGGTGAGCGAGGCGGCGCTTGATAGCGATAAGGGCACGGCGGGTGTTCGACGGTGAACGGATTGTGCCCGACGCTGAGACAGTGCTTATCGATGGCAGTCGTATTGTCGGCGTTGCGCCATCCGGGATGCCACTGCCCGACGGATGCGACGTGGTCGATTTCCCGGACGCGACGCTGCTACCCGGATTGATCGATACGCATGTGCATCTCTGCGGCGATGGCGGCCACGGCGCGCTCGACCGCCTACCCACTTTCAGTGCTGAGGAGATGACTGCGGTCATTTGAGGGTTCGCTGCGTGCCCACCTCGCTTCCGGGGTGACGACGGTGCGGGACCTCGGTGACCGAAGCTGGGCGGTGATCGACTGGCGCGACCGCAACCGGGGCGATACCGGAATGCCGTCCGTGCTGGCTTCGGGGGCGCCGATCACGAGCCCGGGTGGACATTGCTGGAACATGGGTGGCCAGGCCCGAGGCGTCGATGAGTTGTGCCGTGCGGTGCAGCACCGCACCGAGCGGGGTGTGGACATCGCGAAGATCATGGCCAGCGGTGGCGTCAGCACGCCGGGCACCGATGCGTTCGTTCCCACGCTGGGCAAAGCATGGGTGTCGTCCTTACGCATGATTCTCGGAGTTCCTGCGTAAGACCGGGCTGACCTACCAGGTGCGGGTGCAGACCGTTGGCCAGTTGCACCGGGCGGGGGTGTGCGTGGTGTCCGGCTCGGACGGCGGAGCGAATCTCGTTCGCAGTCGAGCACGGCCTGGAGATCGCGGTGCGCGCTGCGGTTTGTCCTGATCGACCACCAGCCCGCCCTCCCCCACCGGCCGATTCCACACCTGCCGCCGCTTCACCTGGCGTCGCCTATGGCGCCGCCGCTTTTTCCGTGCATGGTGGCGCCAGGTCCGCGGCGAGCTGCTGGGACCACTCGCCGGCGATGGTGGGCGGTGTCCGCTTAGAGCAGACCGAGGTGCCGCAAGTCGGTGACGTATTTGTCGATCAGTGGCGCCGAGAGATGGGGAATGTCTTCTTCGGCGCCGATTTTGGCCGCGCGTACTGCGGCGTGGAACACCTTTGTTGCGGCGGGGCCGCCTCGGAGCGGCTTCTCGGGCGTCTGGTAGGCGTTGAGTAGGGGGAGAACCGTTTGCTGTCGCTGCTTTTCCGGTAGAGCCCTCAACGCGGTTTCGAAGCGTGCGAGCCAGTCTTGATAGTCGTCGATCCGCTGGATCTTGTGGCCGGCGTCGATGAGCCAGTCGACGAACGTGTCCACCGAGACGCCGTCGTCGTAGGGGTTCATGACGTCGAAGGAGCGGAACCCTTCGGTGGCCTGCTCGCCGAGTATGGTGATCGATTCGGCGACGAAGTCAGCGGGCAGTCCGTCGTAGTGTGCCCTCGACCGGTTTGCTCCAGCGTCGGTCTCGTAGAAGGAGCGCGGTGCGATGCCTGTCGCGAGAAGGCTGAATATCAGCCGGGTGAACGCGTCGGGCACATTCAGCTGCCCGATGTATCGGGTGTGGGCGAGGATCATGTCGGAGCGAAACACTGCGACCGGCAGGCCGCATAGATCGTGTGCTTCTCGCAGCAGCACCTCGCCGGCCCATTTGCTGTTCGCGTAGCCGTTGGCGTACGTCTCGTCAACCGGACGGACTGGGCTGATAGCGCGAATATCGCCGTCCTCCTGGAAGTCGACCGGGCCGACGGACATGGCCACGGCCACGCTCGAGAGGTAGGTGATCGACTTGATCCGGGTGGTGATCGCCAGGTGGATCAACTCGGCGGTACCGACGACATTGGGGCCGAAGAGTTGGCCGTAGGGGAGAACGTGGTTGACCAGGGCGGCTGGGTGGACGATGAGGTCCACGCTCCGGGCCAGCCGGTCCCAGGTCGCCTCGTCCAGGCCGAGGTTGGGCTGACCGATGTCGCCGGAGAGGACTTCGAGGTGATCGGCGGCCAGCTCGTGGAAATGCCGCAGTAGCTCTGGGTCGCCGCTGTCGAAGACCTCCTCGAGCCGTGTCCTGGCCGTGGCCGCGTCGCCTCCCCGGACGACGCAGATCAGTGTGCCGCCGGTCTGCGAGAGTCGTTGCAACCATTCAAGGCACAAGAACCGCCCGAGGTAACCGTTCGCGCCTGTTAGCAGGACGGTATGCGGCTGGCCGCCGGTGTGGGGAAGCGTCTTGGCGTCGGCCAACGTCTTAACGTCGATGAACTTGTCCAGCGTGAGGTCGCTGGCGTGGAGTTGCGCGGTGCCTTGCCCGTGGACCGTCGCGAACGTGGGGCGCTTCGCACCAGACCCGCGCTCGGCCTCGATGTATTCCGCAAGCTGTCCCAGGTTGGTCGCTGGACCGATGATGTCCCCCACCGGTACCTCGATTCCGAAGATCTCGTGCAACAGGTCGGAGAAGGTCAGCGCGGACAGGGAATCACCGCCGAGGTCGGTGAAATGCGCGTCCGGGTTGAGGCCGGCGCCCGCGGATCCCAGGAGCACCCGCACGGCGCGGGTCAGGGTGTCGACCACCGGTTGGTCCGCAGCCGCCTCGCGCAGTGTGCGTAGCTCGTCGACCTGCGCGGCGGCGAGATCGGCGTACAACTGCTCAAGCCGCTCGCCGTAATGTTCCTGCAGCTTGGGTCGCAGCAGCTTGCCGACCCCGGAAAGCAAACCGTTGGCGGCGCTGAACGGTTCGGACTCGATCAGAAAGTCGCGCGGCACCTCGTACGACTGCAGCTGGGCGAGTTTTGCTGTTTGTTGAAGGGACTCGCTGAGCGCGGTACTGAGTGCGCCGACATGGTCGGCGAACCTCTTCAGCGCGTCCTGGGTGGGGACGATGACCGCCAGCAGGGCGGGACGTTCACTGTTGCCATAGACGAAGATCTGCCGGACCAGCGCAGCGCTGCCGAACACGGCCTCCAGCCGCGAGACAGCCACGAACTCGCCCTGCGACAGCTTCAATACGTTGCTGCGCCGGTCGACGTAGACAAACTGATCCGGTTCAATTTCGGCCATGACATCGCCGGTGCGGTAGTAGCCGTCGGCGTCGAAGACCTCAGCGGTGATTTCGGGGTGTTTGTAGTATCCCGGCGTGGCGGTGTCCGACTTCACCAGGAGTTCACCCCTCGGATAAGGCTTGTCAGTCAGGAAATAGCCGAGCTCGGGGACATCGATGAGCTTGTAATCGATTACCGGCGGTCTCGTCACCGTGCCGTTGCTGGTGACTGTCCCGACCTCCGTCGAGCCGTAGCCGTCGCCTACGTGCACGTCCAGGCATGACTCGAGGAACGCCTTCATCTCGCCGGCTAGTGGCGCGGTGCCGACAATCACTCCCAGAACGCGTCCGCCGAGCACCTGCTCCCGCAGCTCCGCCGCCGCCTCCGCCTCGGCGACGGCAGGGTCGGCACCTTCGGCGCGGCGTCGGTCCGCTGCACTCCTGTACCGCTGGAATAGCATGTCGACCACACTGGGCACGAGGCCCATCTGTGTGGGGCGTACGAGGGTCCAGTCCTCGTACAAGGTCGACAGATCGGTCTCGGGAACGAAATAGTTGGTGCCGCCGGCGAGGAAGGACGAGGCCAAGGGCACCCGCCCGCCGAGATGGTTCAGCGGCAGGAAGTTGACGTTGAACACGGGTGTCTCGAATTGCGACAAGCCCATCGTCCACAGCCTGGAGACCATCCGCTCGGTGTACATGGCGCCCTTCGGCGCCCCGGTGCTCCCGGACGTGTAGAGGATCATCGCCAGCCGCTCTTCGGTACCGGCGGTGTATAACGGCTCGGGCGGCAACGCCCTACCGCGCACGACATTCTCGCCCAGCGTGTCGATGAGCACCGGCATGCCCGCGTCCTTTACGCGCCTGCGCGCCAGCTCCAGATTCTCACGTTGGTCGTCGACCGCGGGCTGGTAGTCGAAGACCACCAGACGCCGCAGCGACGCGCTGCTGCGCGCAGACTCGATAGCGACATCCAGATACGCGGCACTCACGGCGAGCACCCGTGGCTCGATCTCGGCGATGATCGGCCTCAACCGGGAGGCCGGTGCGTTGTGCTGCAGTGGCACCGACACCAAGCCGAGACAGGCACAAACCAGGTCGACGATCAGGTATTCGGGACTGGCGAAACCCACGGTGGCCACGAAGTCTCCCGGGTCTAACGGGTGGATCGGGTCGTGCCGCCAGGCGCTGGCGACCGCGCTCACGTGCGCCCACAGGTCGCGGTAACTCATGGTCTCGAAGCTGGGCAGCAGAGGGGCCGAAGTGCGGCCCGTCGCAGCGTCCATCGTCAACTCACGCGCGCGTTGCCCAAGTGCAGGGCGGTCTGCGTAGCCCTCCATCAGCGTCTGCAAGAGCGGCGCGAGCCGAAGGCCCGGCCGGCGCGCCGCCTCGATGACCGCGGGGACCGGGTCGGCACCTTGGAATTGCGGGTCCGTGGCGTACAAGTCAGCGACCCGGCGGGCGAGTCGATCTTCTCGGGTCCCGCCCTGTCCCAGGAGACCTCCGATGTCATGCCGTGCGTCACTCGTCATCGTCTATCCTTTTGCCGATCTGCACGTGCCGCAGGTCGTGTCCTTGGTGCCAGCAGCCATCTTGGTTCCCGACTGGCTGGCGTCGCACCTGCTACGGAACAGCCACAATCATCAACGGGGAAAGGTGCGACGGCAGCGCAACCCCCCGCTGCTGGTTCCACCTGCGGCACAGCAGCAATTATCCCAGTGATCGCTTGAAGCGGTGGCCCGACTGCTGCGGCCGGTTCAGGAGCCGGCTGTAGTGCTCGTCGATGATGATTGTGGCGTGCCGTTGGTGGTGCTGCTCCGGGAGTGGGTACGGATGCACGGCCCGGCCGTGGCAGGGTGCCCGCTTGCGTGCCACTGGTGAGGGCAGCCGCTTCGATCACGAACACCTCTCGGTAGGCCGTGCGGCGACCACAATGGCCGCAGAATCCGCCCGCGCACTCTAACGCCCAGATTGACAGTGCTGCCGAACTCGGCATACATACGGTCGTCGCCCAGCAGTGGAATCACCGCCAAGGCACGCTCCAGCCGGGCCGGCGTAGCCCGTGGGCGGCGATCTGGGCTCGGCCCACATGGCAAACCGGACCGGAGACCGTGAAGTGTGGAACGAGCGCACGCACAAGCACACCTTCTCCGAGCAGGACCAGGACACGATCGCGTACGCCCCTGGTGACATTCCAGCTGTTCCCATGAGGAATGTCGTGGGAGACCATTACCGTGGAGCGTTCGAGGCGTTCTGTGGAGTGCACCGTGGTGGGCGATGCACATCCACAGCCGATGTCGACCGGCTCGATGTCGGAGTTGTCGTGGGCAGCAGAGTCTGGTCGGCGGCCGCCGACCGACCACACCGGTCACCGCTGACAGCGGTTGCCAGCCGTCGATGCGATGCCCGCAGCGAGGAGACTGGCCCCATCCGTGGGACTTGAAGAGGCCGCTACAAGGCGATGCCCTTTTGAAGAGTCCGAGCCGAAGTGTGCGCGTCAACCGACGTTCTCGCGCGGAGCAGAATAGTGGGGCGGGGCCGTTACCTTGTGAACGACCCCGCCCCGATTGCGGGTGCCTGCGCTGCACGCGTCCGGCGCCGGTCGGGGGATCTCCCGGGCCTGCGGTGCACTAGGGCACCGGGCAGGTGGGATCCGGCGGTCATCGGACCAACGTTGACGGCGGCGGCCGGTCAGGCAACGACGGCGCCACCGGCGCGGCACTCCACTCGGGTGAGAAGCGCAATGGGTCCAGGCTGTGAAGTTGTGCCCCGAGGGCGCGTTGCACTTGCCGGGGTTGTGGCGCTCCCCCGGGTTCGACGCTCGAAGCCTGCAGCGGAGAACATTTTGGTGTGGCCGGTGACCCATCGACATCTCGGGTCGGGGGCACGGACGTTAACCGGATCACCGGCCACATGGCGGCTACTCACCCCTCGCGGGTGCGGTGGTAACCCACGAATCGCAGCGAAACCGCCAGCTCTATGGAGTTGAGATCAACTATCAGCCCACTACGCCGCTCCGACAGGCAGGGGACCTATCGCAGGCCGCGCCTGGGGCACGGTTTCGACGGCGACGAGGTGCTCGTGCGCAGTCCGCCACACGCGGCACGGCGCTACACGAGGACGCCACGGGTTCGAGCACTCCGGACATCGGCCCCGAGAATCCGGCGCGTGGGTCGCAAGCAAATCCCGCCACCCAGAAATCAGGCGGGGCAACTCACCGCGCGCCACCGACAACAGCGACCGATTGTCAGCGTCGCTCACCAGCTCGTCGAGCAGGTCGAGCCGGTCCCACACCGCCTTGCGGAGTATTTGACCCAGAACCCGGTCCACCCCGTCCCCTTCCCCCGTATCGAGGATCTCCGCGCCACGCGATCCGAATCACGCACCCTCGGACTTACAGAATGGGGGAACGACACCCTTCATGGACCCTGCACTGCGCCGATCGGACGCACTAGGACCGACGAACGGCACAAGCTGATCGGTGGCACTGATCAGCTGGACTGATGCGTAGGCGGCCGCCAGCAGCTCATCGAGCACCCGAGAGCGGGCCGGTGCCCCGGTCGTCGCCTCCGCGCTCATCGTGGGTGGAGCCGTTCCCACGGGGTGAGCTGGTCAACCCGAATCGGGTCACCGAAACACGCAAAACGTTGATCGCCGCTTCCGTGAGCGCGTCTATCGGGGGTGATCGACCCGTAGAACCCCCAACCTTCTACGGGGCGACCCCCCTTATAAACCCTCAAACCGGCCCGTACTGGTGGCCGTACCCAGTCCAACGACCGCGGTCGTGACCGGAAAGCGAATATCCCCCCAGAGTGGTCGTACCGGCACCGGGTCGGGGGTTCGGTGCCGGTACGACCTGGGACCTAACGACCGCGATCGCGGCCGGTTGTGCTCGATGAATCAGCGACTCCAAACACTGGCGCCGGGACTCAGCGTCCTCACCACGGTCGCCTCCACCGGACCGTTGGTCACATCGCCGACGTCGGGCCAGCCCAAGAAATCAGCACAGGATGACTCGGTGTCATAGCCCTGATGGGCACATCCTGGCCACCGCCAGTGACGGTGACACCGCGCAGTTGTGGAATATCCGCGGGGCTCCACCAGCCCACGGAACTAGGCGCCCTTGGTTGTCTATGGCCTGTTCACCATGCCAGGGGCGCTGATGGTTTCCGGTTGTTAGCTACCCGCTGTGGCATGCGCGTCGACTTCGGTGCCCGTGACGCCCTGCTGGTCGCGTATCGGGTCTGCTGGTGCGACGGATCCGCGCCCGTTGAGCTGTCGAAGTTGTGAGTCCAGGTAGGTCGTCAAGCGGGTGCGGTACTCACGCTCGAACGTGCGTAGCTCGTCGAGCTTGTTCTCCAGTGTGTTCTTCTCCTGGCTCAGCGAACCGATGATCTCGGCGTGCTTGCGCGCTGCATCGCGCTCCAGCGACGCAGCCTTATCCCGGGACTGCCGATCCACAATCTCCGCTTTGCTACGGGCATCATTGAGCATCGTCTCGGCCCGGGTCCTGGCCTCGGTGAACAGACCATCCGCCTTCGCCCTCGCCCCGGAGAGCAGCTCCTCGGATCTGACCCGAGCATCGCCCAGCATTCCGTCCGCTTCGGCCTTGGCCTCACCGGTCACCCGATCCGCCATCTCCTGGGCCAGACCCAGCACCCTGGCAGCCCGAACATTGTGATCACCACCCGGCGAGGTCCGCTCCCTCATCGGTACCACCGGAGCGATCACCAACCGAGGTGGCTCCAACGGCCCAAGGTCAGGACCGGTATCGACCCGCGCCACACCGAGCTGCTCAACCTGATCACGAAGACCCTGGTTGTCCTGGATCAACCGAGCCAGTTCGGCCCTCACCACATCAAGAAACGCATCCACCTCACCCTCGTCGTAGCCCCGCTTGCCCAGCGACGGCTTATTGAACGCAACGTTGGCAACATCAGCCGGAGTCAACGGCATCGGATCCCCCCACGCACCCCTCGACGGCTACGCACCTGCTGAGAGGCAACCCCCGGGCATCGACCCTAGAGCCGGGAATCCTCCACAGCGTCAGATTGACCACCCACCGGATCAAGACCACAAGCAAGATCCTAATGGACAAGTGCAACCCCACGCCACGGCACGCGTGTCAATCTGGTAGGCCGCGGAGCAGTGGACGTATCCGCGCTCCGGCGACTGGTAAGGCGCACGTATCTCCTGGCGGTTGTCCAGGTGTAAGTGGCAATTGCACACGGACCTCCTTTCGTCTCCTGAAAGGCTCGCCCCGCTTTCCCGCTTCCTCAGTCCCGGCTAAGCGATTGGTATTTGCGGTAGGACTGCGAGCAGATGCTCATGCATTGACACTAGCCAGGCACATCCACTACCGTACGTATGCACGTGCAGGTGCACCCATCTGAGGGGAGGGGGCCCCTATGTCGCGGTCAGTTCGCGATGGCATTGGCCGCGCGTCTTGCCGGACGGGACACGAAGGCGGTCCGGGCACTTCACGAGGACACTCTCGTCTGCCACCGTCGGGTCCTCGGCACGCGAACCGGCGCCCATGCAGACACCCAACAACTCGTTCGGACCTGGCTGACGCCATGCGGGGCCGGACCGTCGGATATTTCGCCGATGGCCTCAGGATGCTCTAAATACCCTGCTGCTGACACCCGCTGCGCTGACTATCGCTGGAACATCCTGACCACCACCCCGGTCCCACGAGCATGCTCCCGGTCGACTGGCGCACCCGACGTCACCGGGTGAGGGACGACTTCATCTACGCATCCACTGTGGAACGGCCCCCGGCTCCAACGTCGCCCATCCTGATACGTCCATGACCGAAGTAGGAGGCTCGTGCGATCCAGAGCACTCGATCTAGTCTCGATGACCCGATTCATCCAAAGGACCGGCGGCCCCGCCGTGATCGCCGCGCTGACACTCGTGGTGTTGCACTACTGGGGGGCGTCGCACTGTGGGGTTCGAAGTAGTCGGCGGCCACGCGTCGCCCCTCGCGCCCGGATGACTGACAACGGGTCGGTGATGCTCTCAAGCAGCGAGCTCGGTGACTCCCCCTCCCTGCGGTTTCGCAGCCTACGACGGCTGCTGGAGCGAACGCTGTGGGCGACGGCCGGGCTCGCCGTGCTCCTGGTGCCCGTGCTGCTGGGCCTGAGCCAAGCCGACCACTCGTCACCGCTGTCCGAGGTATCTGTCGGGATGGGGGTTTCCGCCACTTCGCTTCTGGCCTGTGCGGTCGTATTGCCTTCGCGGCTGCGTTCGCTGACCCGCAGCTTCGGTATCGACGGGGTGCTACGAATGCACCGTTTCGCCGGATTGCTCATCGCGGTGCTCGTGCTCGCACACATCGTGGTGGTGGTAGTGGTAAATCCCGCCGACCTCGGACTGCTCGACATCGTCCACGCACCCAATCGCGCCCGAGCGGCCACCGGCGCCACCGTAGCGTTGGGCGCTCTTATCGGGCTCACACTACTGCGCAGGCGGCTGCGGCACCGCTACGAGGTGTGGCGCTGGGTGCACGTAGGACTGGGCGGGTCGGTGCTGGTGCTCACCGCGCTGCATATCTGGTGGCTCAACCACCTCATCCGCGACCGCGCGATGCGCGTAGGGTTCGCCATCCTGGTGCTGGGAGTGCTGGGCGTGCTGGCCTACCGGTGGCTGTGGCGGCCGACCTTCGGGGCCCGCGGCAAGTATGTGGTCCGCGCGATCCGTCCGGAGACCGCCACGGTGAGCACGCTGGTGTTGGAGCCCCGCGCCAACCCACGCCGGCCGGATCGCCGCACCTCGGGGTTCGCACCGGGCCAGTTCGCCTGGCTGCGCCTGAGTCCGTCTATCAGGGCTCAGGAGCACCCGTTCACCATCGCCTCCAGCGCTCACCTAAACACACGCAGGGAGTTCACCATTCGCCACAGCGGCGACTTCACGCGCGACCTGCGCCGGCTGCGGCCCGGCGATCCGGTGTGGCTTGACGGCCCGCACGGTGCTTTCAGCGTCGACCTGCAACACAGCACCGGCCTGGTGATGATCGCCGGCGGGGTCGGCATCACCCCGATGATCAGCATGCTGCGAACCCTGGCGCACCGACGCGACCGGCGCCCACACCGGCTGGTCACGGTAGCCCGCACCGTCGACGATTTACTGTTCCGCCCCGAGCTCAACGAGCTGACGAAGCGACTGGACCTCACCATCGTCGAACTGCTCCGCCAGCCACCCAAGGGCTGGACCGGCGCATCCGGCGCCGTCGACAAAGAGCTGCTCACCGCACTGCTACCCAGCGAGTTCCAGCGCAACCAGCTCGGCTACTACCTCTGCGGACCACCCGCCATGGTCACCGACGTGGTAACCATGCTCAACGAGCTGGACATCCCACTCCCGCAGATCCACACCGAAAAGTTCGACTTCGTCTAACTCACTGACACCCGGCTGCACAAGCACCACCGCCCACGCCACGAGGCAAAGGACGCCGGGTGGGAGATCCGGCGTGCCGCTGAGCGCATCGCCCGGATCGTCCACGATGACCGCCGAGACCGAGACCGAGACCGAGACCGAGACCGAGACCGCGGCTCTGGGGCGAAGTATCCGATCGCAACTAGAGGAGTGTATTTCGTGTCGAGCACCGCGCCGACCGAGGATGCTGAGGTAGAGCAACGCTCTACTTGTGTGGCACGCAGGAAGAACCGCCCCCGGTCTGGACTTGTCCGCGGGGGTCGATGACAGCTCGTGTCCCCGGGTCAGCATTCAGCACCTGGCCGTCGACGGTGACGGTGCAGTCGACGGCCAGGTTCGCGACGTCCACTGTCGAGTCGGCCGCGACGTGCTGGTTGTCCACGTGCAGGTCAGTCACATCGAACTGGACCGAGTAGGGGAAACGCAAGGGCGTGGAGCTCGCTGAGGAGTACTCGTGCGCACCGGTCACAGGGTTGTTCCAGCCGACCCCGATGTTCTGATCCTCCCCGGCCTTGAGTGTGCGGGACACACCCCAGGTGTAGACCACGTGATGCCAGCCGGGCCACAGATCAGGATCCGGCGGTGGGGCAGCGGTGGTGGTGGTGCCGTTGTAGCCCTCTCGGACTCCTTGCTGGAAGCTGCCGCATGAGGTGAGCGGGGCCAGCAGCAGGACCAAGGCGAGAACGGTGCGCGTCACAACCGGGGTCAACTGGTGTCGCGGCCAGTTGGTTACTGGCCTCACGGGAGACTGCTACCGGAGGGCGCTGCCGCGCCGAGCACATCACTGCCCGACTGATCGTGCACCGGGGCCGCCGGCTCAGCCTCGCTATGGTGGTGGGGAATCAGTGCCGATTGACCATAATCAGTACAGCGACACCTAGCTGTTTCATGCACGATGCAGGTTTCCGGTCATCTGTGCCGGGGCGCGCTCCGTAGAGATGTCACAACCTACGCATTGACCTGCCGGGGCTGCCCGCCCAGCTCGACCGCGAGGATGTTGAGTGTCCTGTCGTTCTTGCCCGTGGGCTGCTCGACTGCATCTAACGTGGCGTCCAGCAGAGTGGTGTGCGGCAGGCCCGGTGATGGGTGTGGAGCCGGGAGCACCTTCCTCGACCTCGGCCTGCCGACTCGTCAACGCCGCGACACCTTCTCCAACATGCTGCCGGGGGCGCCGGTCCCCGGTGGCCGAAACCGGTGACCGCGGTGCTACTCGCTCTGGAGAGTTGGTCAGCCCAGGTAGTCCCGCAACGCCTCGGAGCGCGACGGGTGGCGCAGCTTGGCCATTGTCTTGGTTTCGATTTGTCGGATGCGTTCTCGGGTGACCCCGTGGATGTGGCCGATCTCATCGAGGGTGTGCGGTTGCCCGTCGGTGAGCCCGAATCGCAGCCGAACAACGTTGGCCTCTCGCTCGGACAGTGTGCCCAGCACTGAGTGGAGCTGGTCCTGGAGCATCGTGAACGAAACCGCGTCGAGGGCGACCGTGGCCTGGGAGTCTTCGATGAAGTCGCCGAGCTGGGAGTTGCCCTCGTCGCCGATGGTTTGATCCAGTGAGATGGGTTCGCGGGCGTAGTGCTGGATCTCCAGAACCTTTTCCGGGGTGATGTCCATCTGCGTGGCCAGCTCTGCGGGGGTGGGCTCGCGACCCAGGTCCTGGAGCAGCTCCCGCTGGATGCGGCTCAGCTTGTTAATCACTTCGGTCATGTGTACCGGGATGCGGATGGTGCGGGCCTGATCGGCCATCGCTCGGGTGATTGCTTGGCGGATCCACCAGGTGGCGTAGGTGGAGAACTTAAATCCCTTGGTGTAGTCGAACTTCGCTACCGCGCGGATCAAGCCCAGGTTGCCTTCCTGGATCAGATCCAGGAACAGCATGCCGCGGCCGGTGTAACGCTTGGCCAGCGACACGACCAACCGCAGGTTGGCCTCCAGCAGATGGTTTTTGGCGCGCTCGCCGTCGCGGACGATCCACCGCAGATCCCGGCGCAACTGCGAGGAGAGCTCGGTCGCGTCGGCGGCGCTGCGGACCCGTTCGGCGGCATAGAGCCCGGCCTCAATGCGCTTGGCGAGCTCTACCTCCTGCTCAGCGGTGAGCAGGGCGACCTTGCCGATCTGCTTGAGATACGCACGGACCGAATCGGCCGAGACAGCGAGCTCAGCGTCCCTGCGGGCCTGGCGCAGCGCCGCAGACTCGTCCTCATCCCAGACAACGTCTTCCACGCCGGCACCACGGGGCTCCTTCGCATCCTCGGTCTCTCCAAGGAGCGCCTCGAACTCAACGGCAGCCAGGTCCTCGGCAGCTGGGCCACTGTCGATGTCAGTGGTTTCCCCGATCTCACCGTCGGCGACAGCTTCGGTCACAGCGGCGGGTGTGGTGCCCCTGTTAGGGGTGCTACTCGGGGCCTTCACCCGGGCACGGGACACGCCTCTACTGGCGCGCACGTCAGACAGTCCACTGGATAGCAAGCGTCCCCTCGGTGTTGCGCCACGGTTGCAGTACTCAGTTGTGCTACCTGGTTGTGGTACTCGGTTACCAGCGGTCCCCACCGACACCAGACCGGCCGCGCTGACCATCGAAACCGACCAGACACCTTGACAGCGTGCTGATGCTTGACGCGCGGTGCTCACGGACGATGCGATGACCACGCCCGATGCAGTGAAGTCCGTCCTCCTCTCCCCTCATCATCGCCAGGGAATGCACTCGCGTTACCAACGATGCCCTGGCTAAGGCAACGGGAACGTCACGGTGGTTAGGTCCCTCAACGGGCTCAGTTGGTGACCGGGTTGGTGAGGAGTTGATGTGCGAGGTCGGGTCCTGCTGGTAGGAAGCATGCTCGCCGCGATCGTGGTGGCGGTGCTGACCACCGTGGTGTTGCTGCTGGTCGAGCCGGAGTTGTCCAAGGCTGAGGCGATCAAGACTGGCGGTCTGGCTGGCGGTGCGGTCGTCGCGCTGTATGCGTTATGGCTCAACGACCGGCGGCGACGCACCGATGAAGCGCGACACGAACTGGAGAGCGACAAGGCAGCTGACGAGCGCTTCGCGCGTTCAGTGGAGCTTCTGGGCAACGAGGCCGATCAAGTACGTGTTGGTGCGCTTCACGCATTGGTATGGCTGGCCGACTCCACTCCGCGCTATAAGCAGACGGTGCTCGACGTGCTCTGCGCCTACCTACGCCGACCGTTCACCCACCCCAGTTACACCAGGCGCGCGGATGATCCGGAACAGGTGACTACTGAAGATTCGTTGGATGACGATCGGGAGCGCCAGGTGCGGCTCACCGCCCAGCGGCTGATCACCGACCTGCTCCCGTGGGGGCAGAACCTCGACAAGACCCTCTACCACCTCGACCTGACCGGGGCGAGCTTGGAGTACTTCCGGCTAGAGGGCAGGCGGATCGGCCGTCTGACGGCGCGCCGAACGCGGTTCTACGGCATCACCCGCTTGAGCGAGCTGCACGCGAGCAAGCCCGCCCTGTTCACCAGTGCGATGTTCTAGGGCGTGTGGACCTGCGCGAGGCCGAGTTCGAAGGCGGCATCTCCTTTCAGGAGACGACATTCAACGCCGAGGTAGCCTTCCAGCGCGCATCAGTCAGTGCCTTCATTGACCTGAACACCACCGCACCAGAACGGCAAACTGGGACTCTCACGATCACAGAGGGGACCACGGTCAAAGGTGACGCCAGCCACTGGGCGCTCAGTAACCCTCCCGCACGATCAAACACATCTAGTGCGCGAGATTTGAAGCCGCAAGAGCTGTAACGCCAACACGATTTCCAATTTCAGTTGGCCGGGTACGGCGGGGTACCCACTTTCGTTGCGGTGCAGCTCAGGAGGTCACCGAAGAATCAGGAGATCGTCCGAACCGGGCTGAACTGAGCCCCAAACTGAGACCCACGATGATCGCCTGAGCACATCGAGTGCTGGTGCTCGCCCTACGCTCCCGACCGTTTCTTCGCACCCGGCCGGCCTCTGCCCCCGGTACGTGCGCTGGTCATCGTCACGCTGATACTCACCGAACCTCTGCGCTTGAGGCGTTTCGCCAGCGCCGGGGCGTAGCAGTGGTCCGATCCGGGGGAGACGCGGTCGCATCCAGTCGTCGGCTTCAAAGTCGCGTGTGTCGCTACCGGAGGTAGTGGAACGGGCACTGGACCGGGCGATCGCCAACCGAACTCACGGGTCGATCTTGCTCACCGGTGCGGGGTGCGAATGGACCGGCACCTCGGTCAACCTGTAGGAGTCGCGCCGGTTCTATGAGGAGGTGTTCGGCTTCGAGGTAGTCCAGTTGCGCAAAATCTGTCGGCTGATGCCTTCCAGGGTTCGAATCTTTTGGCCCACCATCCACTGCGAATAGGGTGTGAACTGCGATCGAAGGTTGAGGTCTTCGCGGGGGGAGGATTGGTGTCTCGTGGCTCCCGCTGTGCTGCGTCGGTCGCCGCCGCATCGGGCACGGGCGCTGGCTCGATCTCTCGCTGTGGACGGGGGACAAACACGGTGCATCACTGGGCAGTGGTGCGCGGCTGAGCGGGCACCAGCGTGGTGTCGTCTCGGCGAGCGGATCGCTGACTGGCACGGGGATCTGGCTGATGTGGGTGTCGGCGGGGAGGGGTGTGATGGTGGCTGGGTCAGGGGTGGGCTCGGATGGTCCGGTCGGCAACGGCCTGGTGCCTATCTCCAGTGGGGAAGTGCTGGGACGGGTTCCGGTCGGGTTGCGGGTGGCGGCTGCGATCGGGTGGCGACTGGTGGTGGTACTGATCACGGTGGCCGCACTGGCCTGGGTGATCAGCCGGGTGCAGTTCATTGTGATTCCAGTGGCGGTGGCGGTGCTGCTGGCCGCCCTACTGGCCCCCGCAGTGCGCCTGCTGTCCCGGTTCCGCTGGGTGCCCCGCGGCCTGGCTACCGCAGTGGTCGTGGTCGGTGGACTGGCTGTCCTGGGTGGGGTGCTCTATGGGCTGGTGGTGGCCTTCCTCGCTGGGCTGCCGGCTCTTCAGGCCCAGTTGGGGCAGAGCTTCTCCCAGATCAGGGACTGGCTGGCACGCAGTCCGCTGCACGTTGCGGTGCCGCAGTTGAACAACCTGGGCGCCAGCATCGTCCAAGCCTTGGGATCCGGCCAGGCCGCGATGACCTCGGGGGCGCTGGGCGTGGCCAGCACCGTGGGCGAAATCGCAGCGAGCGTGCTGCTGGCCACCTTCACTCTGATCTTCTTCCTCTACGACGGGGCACGGATTTGGGAGTTCGTGCTGCAAGGAATTCCCCAGAAGGGCCGGGACCGAGTGAACGTGGCCGGCCGGCGGGCCTTCGCAGCTTTGGTCAGTTACACCAGAGCGGTCACCCTGGTCGCGGCCACCGACGCGCTGGTGGTCGCGCTCGGGTTGTGGGGGATCGGGGTGCCGTTGGTGGTTCCACTGGCGGTGCTGGTGTTCTTCGGCGCGTTCATCCCCTTCGTTGGCGCGATCTTGACCGGGGTCATCGCGGTGCTGATCGCCTTGGTTGCCAAGGGCTTGCTGGCTGCGGTGTGGGTAGTGATGGTGCTGATCTTGGTCGGCGAGTTGGAGGGCCACGTGCTGCAACCCCTGCTGCTGGGCCGGGCGGTCCGGCTGCACCCCTTGGCGGTGGTCCTCCCAGTAGCGACCGGATTCCTACTCGTCGGCGTCATCGGCGCGCTGCTCGCCGTCCCGGTAGTTGCCGTCGTGGACGCCGGGATCCGCTCCCTGTACCAGCCAAACCCTCCCAACCCGAACACCGTCGATCCACTCAACCCCCGCTCCGCCCGCACCTAACAGTGAAGGCACCAGAAGCAACCAGTGACCAGGCCGCAGAGTGTGCAGGGCAACAAGTAGAGTCAGAAGGGGTTGGTGACCCCGCTGGTAAACCGTCCCCCATAGTGGCGGCGCACCAAGCCTTCAGCGGTGTCGGTGATCAGTGTCATGCGGCCAACGCGGCACCGCTGGATGGTCTCAGCCAGGAGCTGGCGTCCGAGGCCCTTGCCGCGGCGCTCAGGCGCCACAAGAAGTTCAGCAAGATGGCCAAATATACCGTTACACCGTTGGCGAACTCATGGATGAAGCCGGCGACTGCGTCGTCTTATTGAACGCCACGACCATGGCTGCCCCCGGAGTTAGCAACGCGCGTATCGCCCGGTACGGGTCGCTAGGGGACGTCGGCTAGCCCTCCGCCGTGCACAGACAAATGCAACCAGCCGCACAAGCACTGATCATCGGTAAAATGAGATGACCAGCATTTTAACTGGTAGTTGGCGGTAGCGGTGGGATTTGAACCCACGGAGGGCGTGAACCCTCACGCGCTTTCGAGGCGCGCTCCTTCGGCCGCTCGGACACGCTACCGCCGGTCACAATACCGGACGTGCCGGCGCGATCCTCGTGCGGTGGTCGGCGAAGAAGCCGGTGAGCAGGGCCGCGCACTCGGACTCGAGGACACCTCCTAGGACCTGCGGCCGGTGGGGCAACCGGCGGTCCCGGACGACGTCCCACAGCGAGCCGACCGCACCGGTCTTGGGCTCCCAAGCACCGAACACCAGGCGGTCCACCCGGGCCGCGACCAGCGCACCCGCGCACATCGTGCAGGGCTCCACCGTCACCGCCAGGGTGCAGCCGGTCAGCCGCCAGCCGTCACCGCGTCCGGTAGTCCGCAACCGGGAAGCCCCGGCCCGCAGCACCAGCAGTTCGGCGTGCGCGGTTGGGTCGCCGGTGGCCTCGCGAGCGTTGCATGCGGCGGCCAGCTCGACGCCGTCGGCGTCCACCAGCACGGCCCCGATCGGCACGTCCCCAGCACGCACCGCGCCGCCAGCCACCTCCAGAGCGCGCCGCACCAGCGCCAGGTCGGCACCGGTCGGCGCGATCATCCCGGTTGCTTCTCCAGCAGCTCAGACAGCTGCGGTTGGAACCCGCACCGTTGGGCGATCATGTCGAGCTGCTCGTCCGGGTACAGGTCCACCTCATCGATGATCACCTGCATCTCCTCTGCGGGCAATCCGAGGTCGGCGAGCAACCCGAGGTCGCCCTCCGGCCACACATCGTCGGAATCAGCGGCATCTTCTTCGGGGACATCGACGCGCAGCAGGTCCAGCACGTCGGCGGCAACGTCGTAGTCCAGCGCGGCGACGGCGTCGGACAGCAGCAATGACACGCCGCCGGGTACCGGCCGCACCACGACGAAGAACTCGTCATCGACGTCGAGCAGGCCGAAGACAGCGCCGGTGGAGCGTTGCCCGCGCAGCTCAGTGATGGCCGCGTCGAGGTCCTTCAGGGCCGCAGCATCCAGTTTCGTACAGTGCCAGCGCCCGTCCTCGCGAACCACAGCGATGGCAAAGCCGGTGACGGACATGGCACAAGTATGCGCCCCCTGGCTCCGCACGGAAATGCGATCACCGATTCGGGCCCGCATTTGCGCGATGACGTGCGAAGATGAGTGGTTGTGAGCACGCCTGAGGCCCGTCATAGTCGGCGCGCGAGCAACCTGGTGAGCGCCGCCGCAGCGCTGCAGCCGGACACGATCGCGCTGCGCCGCAGCGTGCACCGGCGCCCGGAGCAGGGCCTGCACCTGCCGGAGACCCAGTCCGCCGTGCTCGGCGCGTTGGCCGATCTGCCCGTGCAAGTGCACACCGGGCGGGGCGCCAGTTCGGTGGTCGGGGTGATCGAGGGCGCGCGGCCGGGGCCGACCGTGCTGTTGCGGGCCGACATGGACGCGTTACCGATCACTGAGTTATCTGGAGTGCCGTTCAGCTCGGAGCTGCCCGGCTCGATGCACGCCTGCGGGCATGACACGCACGTCGCGATGCTGGCCTCGGCCGCGCGGCTGATCGCCGAGCAGCGCGACGAGCTGGCCGGCCGAGTGCTGCTGATGTTCCAGCCCGGCGAGGAGGGTTTCCACGGGGCGCGGCACATGATCGAAGACGGCTTGTTGGAGGTCGCCGGGACTCCCGAACGCGCGCTGGCTCTGCACATCACGTCCACCTTGGACAGCGGCCTGGTGCAGACCAGAGCCGGCGCCATCATGGCGTCGTCGGATGTGCTGCGGGTGACCGTCACCGGTCAAGGGGGGCACGCCAGCGCGCCGTGCAACGCGGTGGACCCGGTACCGGCCGCCGCCGCAATGGTCGGCGCGCTGCAAACCATGATCACTCGGACGTTGAGCGTCTTCGACCCGGCAGTGCTCACCGTCACCCGGATCTCCGCAGGAACCAGCTCCAACATCATCCCGGAGACCGCGGAGCTGGAGGGCACCATCCGAGCGCTGTCCGAGTACACCCGGATCAAGCTGCATGCGGAGGTTCGCCGGGTGTGCGAGCATGTCGCGGCAGCGCACGGCTGCGCCGCCACCGTGACGATCGAGCACGGCTACCCGGTGACCGTCAACGACGACGAGGTGACCCCACAGGTGATCGACCTGGCCCGCCGGGTACTCGGCAAACGCCACGCCGAGCCCATGCCAGACCCGCTGATGGGCGCCGAGGACTTCTCCTACGTACTGGCGACAGTTCCCGGCACGATGGCGTTCCTCGGTGCCTGCCCGCCGGGTCATGAGCCGGACGCGGCCCCAGCGAACCATTCCAACCGGGCGGTATTCGACGAGGCTGCGATGGTGCACGGGGTCGCGCTCTACGCCGGCTTCGCACTGGAGGCGCTGAGTTCATGAGTGATCGCACGCTGTGTGTCATCGGGTTGGGCCTGATCGGCGGGTCGCTGCTGCGCGCAGCTGACGCCGCCGGGTGGAAGGTCCGGGGAATGGCGAGGTCTGCTGCTGTCGTCGCCGCGGTCCGGGACGCTGGCTTCGATGCCACCTCCTCGATCGAGGACGCGCTGGCCGACGATGACGCGCTGGTGGTGCTCGCGGTACCGCTGCCCGCTGTGGTCGACGTGCTGCCGATGGTGACCCGGCACGCCCCGTACTGCCGCCTGACCGACGTGGTGAGCGTCAAGCAACCAGTCGCGGCGGCGGTGGCCCGGCGCACCCCGGCGGCCCGTTACGTCGGCGGGCACCCGATGGCGGGGACGTCGGCCTCGGGCTGGGCAGCCGGATCGGCGACGCTGTTCACCGGGGCTCCCTGGGTGGTGGGTAGCGACGACGGCGCCGACCCGGTGGTGTGGGGACAGGTCGCCGGGTTGGCGCTGGAGTGCGGGGCGCACGTGGTGCCGGCCGGCGCCGCGGACCACGACGCGGCAGTGGCCCGAGTCTCGCACCTGCCGCATCTGCTGGCCGCGGTGCTCGCCTCGGTCGGCGCCGACGGCGGATCGCTCGCGATGGCACTGGCCGCGGGTTCGTTCACCGATGGCACCCGGGTGGCCGGGTCGCGGCCCGAACTGGTCCGGGCGATGTGTGAGGGTAACCGCGACGCGCTGCTGGCGGCGGTGGATGACGCGCTGGGCCGGTTGGGCGCGGCCCGCGGCTCGCTGGCTTCCACCGGTGGGCTGACCGCCACCATCCAAGCCGGCCACCTCGCCCGCCGGGCCTTCGACACGGTCCGCGACACAGCACGCGACAACACCGTCCACATCGACACTGTGTACGTCGAGCTGGGGTCTCCCGACGCACTAGCCCAGCTACGCGACCTCGGCCACCAAGGCGCCCGCGTCGTTGGCCTCGAGGGCACCCGCTGCCAGGTCGAGCTCACGGCGTGATCACGGGTTGTGTGACTCAGACGACAGAACATGTCGCCCACGACACATAAACCGTGATCTATCCATCGACAGCACGCTAACCTGACCAGGTCGACGATCTGGAGCGAGTACTGGCTGCGCTGGCCGCCGACCCGCACAACGCGATCGTGCAGCTGGTACCGAGGATCACTGCGCAAGCAGGACCGCTGAGCGGGATGCCGGTGGGGGTGAAGGACCTGATCGACGTGACTGGGGTCCCCACCCGGTGCGGCAGTGCGGTGTTGGCAGATGCCGCCCCGGCACGGCACGACGCCGCCGTGGTGGCTCGGTTGCGCGCGGCCGGTGCCGTGGTGGTCGCCAAGACCCATACCCACGAGTTCGCCTACGGCCCCACCGGCGACGTCGCCGTTGAGGGCCCGTGCCGGAACCCGCATGATCCGCGCAAGATCACCGGCGGCTCCTCCAGCGGATCAGCGGCAGCGGTGGCGGCTGGACTGGTGCCGCTGGCGGTGGGCACCGATACCGGCTGCTCGACGCGCACCCCGGCCGCGCTGTGCGGGGTGGTCGGGCTCAAGCCGGCACGCGGCGTGCTACCCACCACCGGGGTGTTTCCACTCTCGGAAACCCTCGACCACGTCGGGCTGCTCGGCGCTGACGTCGAGACGGTCGCGGTGGCCTTCAGCGCGCTGACTGGACGCGGGATCGACCCGTCGGCGCCGATCGAGGGCACCGTGGTCGGTCGTCCAACCGACCCGTACTGGCGGGTCCACGACCCGGAGATCACCGCCGCGGTGGACCGGGCCGCAGATGCTCTGAGTTGCGCCGGTGCCGCGATACGCGAGGTATCCCTGCCCGGTATCGACGAACTCGCCGCCACCTACCAGGTGATCGTCGGCGCGGAAGCGCACACCACCCACCGGCATTGGCTGGCGCAGCGCCCCGGCGACTACCAGCCCGTCACCGCGGCGCGACTACAGGCCGCCGGCGCGCACACCGCCGCCGACTACATCACCGCGCGACGCACCCGCCGCCGGCTCACCGCCGAGCTCACCGCCCGGATGCTCGCCGAAGGGGTCGATGTGCTGCTGCTGGCGACCACCCCGTTGCGCGCCACCCCGATCGGCGCCCGGCAGGTGGACGCCCCAGACGGCGCTCGCGTCGAGGTAGTACCCGCGCTGCTGTCGCTGACGCTGCCGTTCAACCTGTTGGGCTGGCCGGCGGTGTCGGTGCCCGCCCCCGAGGTGACCGGACTGCCCGCCGGGATCCAGGTGGCCGCGGTGCGCGGCGGTGAGCAGGCGGTACTCGCTGCCGGTGCCCGGATCGCCATCGGTTGACCATGCTTCAGACCCGGGACGCCAACCCCGGGTACTCCAGCACCATGCCGTCGGCATCCACGGTGATTTCCACGTCCCAGGTGTCGCTGCTGATGCTGACCACCCCGGGATCACCGAGCGAAACCGTGCGGTAGGTCTGGGAAACCCGGCACACCTCAAGGCTGGGCAACGCGACGAACACCACCGGCAGGTCGTGCAGTGCAGCGTCGCGGTACAGGCCCAACCGGCGGATCGGCAGCGCGTTGAACAATGGACTCAACGCCAGATCGACATCCAGCACACCGCCGAAATTGGTCCGCTCCGCGCCCTGGCCGTGGTCGACCAGCCAGATACCCTCCTCCGAGCGAGTGAGGATGACATGTCGCTCGCCGGTGGCCCGAGCGATCCGGACGGTCAGCCGCTGGACGACACCAACCTCGTCGGTAGTCAGTGAGTACGACGCGGTGTAGGCCTCGACACCGTCCTGCGCGGCGCTGACCACAGACCCCATAGCCCGCAAGCCACGCTCGCCGAGCACGACCCGCGCACCCTCAAGCCGCAGGCAATCGGTACCCGCCCAGGTAAACATCTTGGTCACGTGCAGCGCCCGACGGGCCGCCGTCGCGGTAGCCGGCCTCTCGCCCGTTTGCGTCTCACCACCTGGGGGGACGTTCACTGCCATACCTGACGAGGGTCCCAAGAGAAGTTACTGCCGAAGGTCACCGGAGCCTCCCTAGCACTGGCGGAATCGTGCCCGGCTGCCACCGTTACCGTCGCGAGACTACCCATGCCCGATCATCGCATGGTCAGGCGGCGAATGCTTCGTCGGCCTGCGGCTAACCTCCACGATGCCCCGATCGGGGCCGCTGCTGTCATCCTTGTAGAGCCATCCGATAGCAGGTATGCCCCCGTTGACAGCGTGGAGTACTCTGCACTGCGGACGAGAGCCCGGGGGCAGGACCATGCTGGCTGGTCGTCTGAATAAGAACTTCCGTCGATCGCCGGGGAGCGCCCCTAGCATGCGGGTTAGTCCGCTGTGCAGGCACAGGCCGCGCTTCCGTCCCGGCTGGCGGCCCGCCGCACAACCAGAACGAAGAAGGACCACATGCGTACGCCCGTCTCCGACCGCCGACCGCGGGCCGGAATGACCCTCACTCCCCGCAATCGGCAGAGCCGACCCCTGCCGATGAGTGCCGTCGCGGTACGTCGCGGCCAGTTCGGAGAGTTCGAGCTGCGCCCGGTGCGGGAACACACCGTCGAAGCGCTGACCGCACGCAAGGCGCCCACCGAGGACTGAGCAACCGCCTCCCGCTTACGCGTGGCAGGTCGTGACGTTTACGGTAACGACATGCTGAAAGTGACCGACGCCGCTGCCCAAGCCATCAACTCGCTGGTGACCAAGAACAACATGCCGGAGGGGGCTGGTCTGCGGATCGTGCCGCAGAGCCAAACCAGCCGGTCAGAGGGCATGGCGCTGTCTATCGCGGCGCGCCCGGCCGAGGATGACACGGTGCTCGAGACCCCCGTCGGCGCCAAGGTGTTCCTGGCCGTCAGCGTGGTCTACGACCTCCACGAACAACAGCTCGACGTCGAGATGCTCGGCGATGGCGACGAGCAACAGCCGCGATTCTTCGTCGACCGCCGACCCAAAGACGAGGTCTAAGCGCTCATCAAAACCCGCTATGTCGGACCAGGTCCATTGGGAGCAAGCTCTGGCGGCCTGACCTTCTCTCGGTTACCACTAGCAGCTCCGACCTGACGGTCTAGGGCCTACAGGCCGGCGGGCAGCGTGTTGGTGACCAGGACGCGGTCGACTGACGGGTGCCGGACGCGGAGCACGATCAGGACATACTGTCCGGCAACCGCTGGTGGACTGGCCCCGACGATCGTTCCCGACGGGTAGTTACCGTGGTAGACGACCAGGCAGGCCTTCGGCCAGCTGGACTTGCCTGGACGCAGCGGGCGCGGTGACCTGGTATGCGATCGAAGCGGCGCGGGTGGCGTGGCGCCCAGCTTTCGGCTGAGCGCGTCGGCGTCAGCCTTGCTGATGTGTTTGATCTTGGTCAGCGTGCCCTCATCGTGAACGACGTGGCGCGCTAACGGCAGCACCGCCGCGCAGCCGGAGACGTCGCCGGTGACCGAGGCTCCGCTCCGCGGTCCCGAGCAGGCCGCTGTCACAGCCAACGCGATAGCGACACTGGACACCGCGGCGCGGCGCCACCATGGGCAGATACTCATGATGTCGATTCCACTTCAGCGACCCCGGTGGCCACCGGGTCTGGCTGGGTGACGGCCAGCTTCGCAGGGCTGCGGGAGGTCCCCCGCAACGCCAGCCACGCCAGCCCGCCCGCCGGAATGCAGCCCCAGTAGGCGATCAGCCGGTAGAGCAGCACAGCGGCCAGCGTGATGGTCTCGGCACCGCCGAAGGCGACCAGCGCCAGCGTGATACTGCCCTCCACGACTCCAATCCCGCCGGGGGTCACCGGCATACTCGCCGCAATCTGCCCGGCGCAGTAGGCCAGCAACAATCCGGTCCACGGCGGTGTGCTGTGCAATGCCACGAACGCCAGCGCCAGTACCGCAACGTCGGTCAGCCAGGACACCGTCATCAGGATGAACGCTGCAACCCCCGCGACCGGGGTCAGCCGGACGGTACGCAGTTGGCGCGCCCAGGCCCTGAGACCTGCTTGCAGGGTCGAAGCATAAGGACGGACGCCTACTCGCAGGCTCGAAACATAAGGGCTGAGACGTGCTCGCAGGGTCGAAGCGGACGGCCGGAGGCGGCGCGACGGCAGGCGAATACTGGGCAGTGCCCGAACGAGCCGGAGCCGGACCGCGGGGCGGCGCAGCAGCGCGTAGCCAGCGGCGACCAGGGCCAGCACGACCAGCAACACGATACTGATCGTCTGCAAGCCTGAAATCGGGTTGTCGCCGCCAGGAATCTGGACCGCGACGATGGTCAGCGCCGTGATAGAAGCGACGTAGAACACCGACGACACCGCGAACATCCAACCGGCCAGCGCCGCACTCACGTGGCGGCGGCGCAACACTCCGACCATCACCACGCCCGAGGCGGCGAATCCGAATGGCAGGCAGTACGCAGCGGCATCACCGGCCAAGGTGGCCGCTGCCATCGTCATCGGCCCGACCGCGGCACCTCCGCGGCGCAGCACCACCGCGCTCGCGGCTCCCCGCGCCGCGTAGGACACCACCTCAACGAGGACGGCCGCCACCACCCACCACACCCGGACCGAGGTCAAGGTGTCAGCGGCGGTGAGCAGCTCGTCGCTGCTGTCGAACAGCACCCGCGCAGCCAGCCCGGCTGCGGCGAGCCCGACGACCACCACAGCCGCCCGCCGCCACCCCAGGCCGGTCAGCGCCACCGTCCCACCATGTCACATCGTTTCCATGGGGCTGCCACAGAGCCGGACAGTTGGTTCCTAGTCCGTGCACTGCCCGGGTGGGTTACCCGGCCTACCCCGTTCGGCCCATCGATTGTCGCTTACTGTCCGAGTATCGTCCATTATGGACCGTTATCCCTCGCCTACCCGGTGACTGTGTCGTAATGTCCTCGGGAAGACTCCGGAGGAGGACATCATGATTGTTCTCGGCATCATCTTGCTGGTGGTTGGCTGGCTGATCGGGATCCCGATCCTGGTTACGCTCGGGATCATCTTGATAGTGGTCGGAGTGATCCTGGAGCTGCTCGGCGCCGTCGGACGCCCGATTGCGGGTCGACGGCACTACTACTAACGCTTGCCCGGGGCCACGGATAACCCGGTCTGCCGTCCCCGCAGCTTGATCATCGACAGTGAGCCGTCACCGTGCGTATTCGCACGGTGACGGCTCACTTTTGGTGGTCACCTGTGGTGGTCCCTTCGAGCTTGGTCTGCTGGACCACGGCGCCGGCGTCGAGGCGCCTCCCAGGTTCGCGCGACCCTCATTTCGATGCGGCGCGGCGCTGGCGCAGCGCGGTCAGCAAAGCAGTGCCGTCGGGCACGCCGAGCCCGGTGCAGGGATCCCAGCCCGGACCGGCGGAGTACGCACCGTTGTCGCCGCTGGTGATGTCCCGAAAGCCGGTTGCCGCGGTACCTGCCGGCACACACTGGTACAGCGCCGGCGCCAGCAGACCGAGCGGCGACCCTGTTGCCTGGGCCAACCGGGTCGCCAGGGCCGCCCACAGTGGGGCCACCGCGCTGGTGCCGCCGACGACGATGTCGGTGCCATCGACCCGCACCTGGTAGCCGGTCTGCGGGTCGGCGACGGCGGCGACGTCCGGGACGCCGCGGCCGGGCTTACCGCCACGCGCGGGCACCCCAGCTCCGGCCTGCCAGCTGGGCTGGTCGAACGCGTCACTGACCCCGCCACCGGTGGCCCCGCGACCGGCGCCGTTGTTCCACACGGTCTCCGCGCGCACCTGGCCGGTGGTCGGGTCCGCGTCCAGCCGGGTGCCGCCGCAGGCCAGCGCGTGCGGGCTGGACGCGGGGAAGTCGACGTGGGCGCGCCCGTCGCTACCGCCGTCGGTGCTGCCGTCGTCGCCGGCAGCCACAGTCACTGTCGCGCCGAGCAGCGCCGCGTCGGCGAGCGCCTGGTCGAAGGCAGTGCGGGCTTGCCCGGTCCAGGCGTCCTCGCTTTGCCCCCAACTGATGCTGATCGCGGTCGGGGTCGGGGTGGCGTGCGCGGCGGCTGACACCGCGTCGACGAATCCGGCGTCGGTGTTGGGGGCGAAGTAGACGACGATGGCGGCGGCCGGGGCGAGCGCCCCGGCGACCTCGATGTCGAGCAGCACCTCGCCGTCGACGCCGTTGGGATCGCGTTCCGGGGTGTTCGCGCCGCCGTCGACACCTACCGCGCTCACCACCGGCGCACTGACATCCAGCCCGGCGAAGTAAGTGTCGAGGTCAGCCTGGGTGAACCCGCCGCCCAACTCGATGATGGCGATCGTGTGGCCGGCGCCGTCGGTGCCTGGGGGAAACCGGTAGATCCGGCCGAGCTGCACTGGGGTGTAGCTGGTCGAAACCGCGTGCGGCCGCACGACGCGAAACCGTGGGCGTGCCTGCGGCCGATTATCGAGGCCGAGCACCGCGGTCACGATGCCGTCCAGGACGGTCGGAACGCTCAGCGCGCTGGTCCGCACCCGGTGGGTGACCACGCCTGCGGCCGGGTCCTGGCTGGTGACCAGCTCCAGCGACGTTCCGAACATCCGACTCAGGACCGCCGCGGTGCCCTCGACGCGCACCAACCGGGCAGCGGCGTGCACCGATAGCACGCGCGCTCCGAGAGCGGTGACGGTCGCGGTGACCAGGTCGACGTCAGCGGGGTCGGCACCGTAGTCAGCGGCGAGCGTCACCGCCGAGATTGGTGCGACGGCAGCGGGATCTCGCGGCTCGCCCCGGCGGCGCAGCACCAGGGTGATCTCGATCGTGGTGTCTGCCGGGACGGGACCGGAAGCCTGGATCGCGCGCGGCACCAGCGGCGCGCTGCCGGGAAGCGGCCGCAGATCCACACCGTTCGCCTCGGAACTCGGGTTGCTCATCCGCGGTGTTATACCGCAGGGCCCGGCACGCCGGTTCGCCTACGGTCGGGATTACCTGACTCCGATTGGTCAGGTCATCGCCGCCGCGTTTAACCGGGCCTCGACATCCCGCAGCCGGGCTGGCGTGATGAGGTCGGAGACGATGGCGGGAATCCCCCTGGCGAGGCACGTCCGGGCCCGGTCGGGGGCACGCAGCAACGTCGTCTGCTGCCGGTCCAGTACCCGCAGCGCCTGCTGGGTCTGGTTGTCGATCTCGGCCATCAGAACCCGGTGCAGCCGGGTGCGGTCGGCGTTGGAGCGGTGGATGCGAGGAACTTCGAACACCGCCTGGCGCCCACCTTTCCACCGGCCGCCGTCAGCGAGATCTTCGAACTCACGCAGCAGGGCCACGGCTTTCCGGTTGGCCTCATCGGTGATTTCCTTGAGCCCGCGGTCCAGCTCGTCGGCCCGCTCGTTCTCGACTCGGTACCGTTCGAACAGCTGAGCTTCGGTTTCGGTAACCAGCTCAGTACGGCGTTGCTGTACTTCGGCTCGTAGCGCGATGAATCGCTGCCGTATTGTTGCACGGAGTTCCCGGTCGGTCATTTTTCCTCCTCCGCCTGCCAGCAGGCAGTCGACGACTATCCCCACAACGCTATGGTGCCGCGGGCAGTCCACTAACGGGCGACTTGGAGGTAACGGTGACCAGTCGAAAGATGTCGCAGCAGCAAACGTCGAATGAAACCCTGAGTTCGCGCCGCGATACCGAGTCTCATCGGCAGCTCAGTGTGCCCGGTCGTGTCATATCTGCGGCCGGCAGCCGCAGCGTTCGGCGCACCGCCCGGGCCCGGCCCGCGCACGGTGCGGCTGGTCGGACGAAAGGTCCGGTTAGTCCATCTGAGGGTAGGACAAATCGGGTGACCGTGATGTAAGATCATTGTGAGGCGTTCTGACTGAGCTCGCGGGAGGCATCGTGATCGTTCTCGGCATTATCTTGGTCGTGGTGTTCGGGTGGCTGATCCCGATCCCCATTTTGATGTACCTGGGGATCATCCTGATCGTGGTGGGCGTGATCCTGTTAGTGCTCGGTACCGCCGGACGTGCGGTCGGTGGCCGGCGACATTACTACTGACTCTCGCGGCTACCCGCGGGAAGAGTCGGAATCGGAGGCTGTTAGTTGCCCAACAGCCTCCGATTTTTCGTCTCAGGCGTGGTCGAGGCGGGGAAAGAGCACTTCGCGGGTCAACAGGAGCACGGCCGCGGCAGCGGGGATGGCCACTAGGGCACCGACGATTCCCAATAGGGCGCCACCGACCAGGACGGCCACGACAGTGACCAAGGCCGGCACCTTGACCGCACGGCCGATGATTCTGGGAACCAGCAGGTAGTCCTCGGCCAGCCGGTAGACCACGAAAAATCCGATGGTCCCGAGGCAGACGGGCAGCGACACGCTCAGCGCCACCAGGCATACCACCACGCCGGCGACGGTGGAGCCGATCACCGGGACGAGGTCCAGAATCGCCACGAAGATACTCAACAGCAGCGCGTAGGGAACCCCCACGATGGCCAGGAAGATGAAGGTGAGTGCGCCGGCTATCAGCGAGATCAACAGGTTGCCCAGCACGTAACCACCGACCTTGGCGAAGATCTCATCGCCGAGCAGGATCGCCCGCGGCCGGCGGGAATGCGGCACCATCCGGTAGAGCGTCGCGCGGATCCGGGGCAGGTCGACTACGAAGTAGACGATGAGCACCACCACGATCAGCGTGCTGGCCAGTGCGCTGAACACGACCTGGCCCGCGCCGAGCAGCCCGTTGAACAAGCCCGAGGCGTCCCCACTGAATGTCTGCTGCAGGTGTTGCTGTAAATGGAAGCGGTCGTTGAGCTGACCCAGCAGCGAATTGTGATTCTGCAGCCGCGACGCCATATTCGGGGCTTGGGTGACGAACTGGCTGGCTTGGCGGGCCAGCGGTGGGATCGCCGCGGCGAGGAACCCACCCACCACCGCCAGTACCGACACCAGCACGGTGACCACCGCCGCCCACCGCGGGAACTTGTGCCGGGCCAGCACGGACACCGCAGGTTCCAGGCCGATCGCCACGAATAGCGCCACGCCGATCAGCAGCAACACGTCGCGAACGCTGACGATCATTTCGACCACGCCGATTGTCACCGCGACTCCCGCGGCGGCGCTCATCCCGATGATGAACGGTGATCGGCGGTCGAGCGGTTCGCCGGGCCGACCCAGGGCATGCTGCCCGGTGCTGATCTGGGCGGCGACCGCTTCAGCGGCCGCTACTGGACCTTCTCCTTCGGTATGTGGTTGAGCGACCAGTGGGTGATGGCCTGACCTCGGCCCAGAGCCGTGGTTACCGTTGCGCCGCCCCGCATTATCCTGATCGTGCACCGCGGCCACCATTCCCTCCTGCTTGTTGGCGCTGCACATGTCCAGCAGTGATCGTCAAAAGTGAGGTCCGGCAGTGCGAACTTGCACTGTCCCGGCTGACTTTTAGCGATCAAGCTTGAAAACAACCTGGCTCAGTGCCAACTGCGAGGCCTTTCGGGTGGGTACCCGTTAGCAGGCAATGCTACACACAGTCATCGCCCCGGCACGCTCCGGCACGATCACCGCGTTCTTCTGCGCTGCACCTCCAGAGCGGTTACGATTACATCATGATCGATGAAGACCGGGAGGACGTCTCCGCCCCGAGTGGAACTGCGAGTGGCGGTTCGAGCGAGATGGCCGAAGCGCTCAAGTCCATCAAATCCGCAGATCCATCCTTGGCCAGCCAGATCGATGCCGCGAACCTCACTCCGGAGAGCTTGGCCGGTTCGCACGACAGAGCTGACGAACACGGCAGCCCCAAACACGCGGCAACGGAACCGACCGAGGGTTAGGACCGGAGCAGCCGCTCCAGCGCCTCACGCGCGGCGGTGTCACGAGCGGCTGCCCGCGTAATGTCTTCAGCCAGCGCCTGGAGCCATTCATCCACGCCGATGCTGCGACGGCTGATCACCACTCCGCGCACCACCTGATGCAGCTCGGCTTCGACCTGACCACCGCGGCCTTCCCGCAGCTCAAGATCGCGATTTTCGCCGTGCACCACGACGTGAATCGCGCGACCGGGCCGACCGGCTAACCGATCGCCGACAGTGCGGTGATAGCCGAGTTCCACCATCCCCGCGGGCAGCGCCGCAGCCAGCGCCCCACTCAACACCCGGGCGTAGGAGGCAACCTCCGCCTGGTCGGCCCGCAGCATCGCCGCCAGCAGCTGGACATCCCCCATCGGTCCCAAACCGCTGGGTTCCATCGTCATGACGATCCACCGGTCATGAGTCGGTCAGCGGAAGGACGAGCTGCGGTTTGGCGATCACGTGGTCGGCGCGCAGCGGGCGCACCGCGGTGCCGATCGCGAAGAACTCGGTGGTGTGCCCACCCCAACGATGGCCGAGCGACAGCAACTGCACGCCCACGATGCCCTCGGCCGCCAGCTGTTCGGCTTCGGCCTGCATCCGGCTCATCGCAAGCTCCCTGGCGTCGTAGAGCGCCTCAGTGAACTGTGGCAGCTCCACATTCTGACCGACGTTGCCGATAGCTTGCCAGAACCGCTGGTGCGCGATGTGGTAGACGCAGGAACCCATCACCATGCCGAGCGGGGCATAGCCGGCCTGGATCAGCGTCCAGAAGTCCTGGCCAGACAGATCGGATGTGAACGGCTGGTCCTTGTTATTGCGCCAGACGTGCCCGTCCGGGGCCTGCTGCTGATCGGCCGCCACCGCGGTACCTACGGCAATGAACTCGGCGATGTCCGAGCCGAACTCCTTGAACTCGATCTCCAGCCGTACCCCGACTATGCCGTCCGCCCCTAACTGATCGGCCTCGGCCTCCATCCGCGTCATGGCCAGCTCACGGGCGTGGTACATGGCCTGCGACAGCACGGTCAGTTCCTGGTTGCTGTTCCACCGACCCATCTGGAACCCGACGTGGTAGATGCTGGTGCCCAGCACCAGCCCGAGGGGACGAAATCCGGCCTCGCGAACCAGCAGGAACTCGTTCACCGACAGGTCCGAGGTGAACAGGCTGGTGCTCTGCCCAGGTCGCATCTCGGCGAGCCGGCGCATCGCGTCCTCGGGGATGCCCAACGCGGTGGGATCGGCGGTCATCTCTCACTCCTGTTTCTTGCCGGAATTCTTGCCGACAGCTATCGCAACGGCAGGATGGTCAACGATCGGGTCGGGGCACTCGACCCCCGATGAAAGCTCGCCAGCGCGGTGCCGAACACCGTCGACTCGGCAACGTGGTCACGGTGGTTCTCCGCCGGCTCGATCGCCCGGATCTGCAGGCCCATCGAGGACACGATCGCTCCCTCGGCCCCCGTCGACCGGGCCTGCTGGTCGAAGCGGTACCGCGCATCGGCACGCACGTGCGCGACCAGTTCGGTGTAGCCGGACACCTCGGTGTTCCCGGCGCCCCAGGTGGACTGCCGCTGCGTGCGCCAGTCGTCATGGCGGATCGCCACCGAGATTCCGTAGGCGATGGCGCACGGCACCCAGCCTGCCTGCATCAGCTTGGCGACGTCCTGGCCAGCCAGTTCAGTGCTGAACACGCGCGCCGGACGGTGTCGGGACCGCGACCGGACCGCGGAACCCAACGCGACGAACTCACGGTTGTCGTTGCCGAGATCTGATACGGCCAGCCGCACGCCCACGACGCCGTCGGCGCCCATCGCGGCGGCCTCCTCGGTCATCCGCGCCAGCGCGGTGCCATAACCGTGGTACAGCGCATCGACGTACGGCCCGAATCCGACGAAACCGGCCCGCCCCGACGACGTGACCGTGCCGCCACCGAGCCCGAAACCGCTGAAACCACCCAGCGCCCCCATCCCGCCGTAGTAGCCACAGCCCCCGAAGCCGCTCCACCCCATGTGCTGAACTATGCAGCCCATCACCTCGCCGACCGGGTCGAAGCCGACCGACTGCACCCCGACAGCGCCGGGCACCGTCAGCAGCGATGTCCGCAGACCGGTGCTGGCGAAGCGCCGCATCCTCTCGGCGGCCACCGGTGGCAATCCGCGACCGTCCCACTGCGTCATCAGCGCTCTCCTGTTGGCCACCCTGGCAGGCTGTCCCCACCACCATAAGCGCCCAGGCCCGCAGCCCGCGCTGCGCGCACCGTCAGGCCACCGCACGAGATGGCGTTGCACTGAACGACCGGCGCTCTGATTCACGGCCCGCGGGAGGTTACTGGTCTGCGCGTCTTCGGGTCGCGACCGCATCGGTGTAGGCCTGGGTGGTCAGGTCGCTGTCCTCGATCCCTAAGTCGCGCAGCACGGACCGCACTACGTCCAGAGCGGCGTCCACGTCGCCTGGATCGGCGACGGTTTCCAGCTCGATGAACGTCCGACCCGCCGACTCCGGGACCGTGACCACGGTGGCGAGCAGGTCACGACCCTGGGCGGTGAACCGGGTAGTTCACACATCGCTTCTCGAAGGCGACGATTTGCTCGACGCCGAGTGAGGTGAGCACGGTGACGAGTACGTCAGCATCCTCGACAGCCGTCTCGTGCTCAGGTTTCGATCCGCTAGCTCCGTCCACAGCTAGTTCTTTGAAGGTGAGCAACGTGCGGGTCCGGCCGAGTTCGTCGGTGACGGTCCGCACCCGCAGCTCGTTGCCCTGGCGGGCCCAGCCACGATCCGGGTAGTCGAAATAGCAATCGGAGTAGATCGAGCGTTCGCCCACCGCCCACCGCGACAGTGCCGCGTGGATGAGCTCTGGGTTGCGTGCGAGCGCCTTCAGCTCCGCCTCAACCGACACCATCCCATATTACAGGCGATATCTTTCGGCTGCGTTCTTAGCATCTCCCTGAGCCTGAGCTAGCGCCTGCATCAGCTCATCCACTTTGTCCGGGTCCATGATGGCTTCCCAAGTAAAGGGTGGCTGGATCGACAACCAAACGGTTCCGCGCTGTACCCTGACGACTACGGTGGCTGTTACGCCGCCAGTGCCTTTCACCAGGACCCTTCGACGCCCGGACGCCAGTTCCGGGTTTTCGCGTTTATCCACATTCTCAGCCAGCACGACGGTCGGGACGGCGGCACCAGTTCGGGCAGTGTGCCCGCTGTCAGCGCGCCTCGCGGAATCGTTACATCGCCCCACCACAGGTACCGACTGAATTTTGGCAAGCCGAACTATTGCGGGACGCTTTTGCAGCCCAGCACATCGGCCAGGTAGCCCGCGCGTATCGTTTGCACCCATTCCATCAAACGGTATATGGCCCTAGCGGCATCTCCCAGGGTCTACTCGGCCAATGGCTGGGTCTCCAGCAGCCCCAGGTCAGCCGGATTGAGACCGGTCCACCCATCCGCGATCTGGATACGTTAGTGTATTGGACGCGGGTGTTGAGGATTCCGACCGGGATGCTGTGGTTTGACTTGCCCGGCGAGTCTCGACTGGTGGTACCACATGCTTCTCGTGAGTCAAGCAGCGAATGCGACAGGGCCACCAACAGACCGCACACCATGTCCGGCCGACCGAGCCTTGAGGCGCTGCTCGGCGCTCCCCCAGAAGAGACCGTTGCTTACCTTAAGGAGCAATGGCACGTACTGGTGCGGGCCGACAACCTGTTTGGCCCGGCCCATACGCTGCGGCTGGTCCACGAGCAGATCCGGCTCGTAGAATCACTACTGCGCAATGTTCGTGACGACATTCGTACGTCGCTGCTAACCCTCGGTGCTCAGTACGCTGAATCAGCCGCTTGGCTGCACGAGGACGCCGACGACCAGCTCGCGACCTTCTGGGCGAGTCGCGCCTTAGAGTGGGCTCATGCTAGTGGCGATCATAGGCTCGTTGCCTGGGCATTGTTCCGCCGCAGTCAGCAGGTAGCACGCCAAGGAGATGCGGCTTGGTCAATCGGGCTGGCACAGGCCGCCCAGAACACAGCAACACAATTGCCGGATCAAATGCGAGCCGCCCTGACACAACAAGAGGCGTGCAGTTTGGCGATCAACGGAGATGAAGCCGCCTGCCAGCACAAGATTGACGAAGCGCTGCAATGGGCCGCGCCGGAGCCGGATCTCCACGGAGATGCACGCAGTGGGCACGGTGCATTCTGCACGGCCACCTACATAGAGCTACAACGCGCCGATTGCTGGCTCCATCTGGGCAGACCAGAGCGCGCCGTAGCAGCCTACGAAGTGGCACTTGCCGACCTGCCGGCTGCCTACAATCGGGACCGTGGATACGGGTTGGCACAGTTCGCGAGCGCGTTGGTAGCCGACAACGAACCCAAACGCGCCGCTAGCGTGACGTCCGAAGCCCTCAGCATCGCACGTGGATGTGGCTCGGGCCGGACGATGCGACGCATTCGAGAGGTCGGTGGCTCGCTCCGCCCGCACGCCAAGCTGCCCTCCGTCGCGCGGTTGCTCGATGAACTAGCCGTGACAGGGTAGGGAGATGGCTTCAGCTCTTGAACGCGACGCTATGCGAAGGGCCATCGTGCTCTCAGCCTTCGGTGTTGGCACGACCAGTCCGAACCCACCGGTTGGCTGTGTGATTCTTGATGCTGGCGGCCGGCTTGTCGGTGAGGGGTATCACGAACGCAAGGGTGAGCCACATGCCGAAACCCAAGCGCTCGCCGCAGCAGGCGAGCACGCGCGGGGCGGGACTGCGGTGGTCACCCTGGAACCTTGCAACCATCACGGCCGCACGCCAGCCTGCCGCCAAGCCTTGATCGAGGCCGGCATCCCTCGGGTCGTCATTTCGGTCATTGATCCGACATCGCGCCGCGAGGGTGGTGCTGCGGCCTTACGGGGCGCTGGGGTGGAGGTTGAGGTCGGTATCCTCGATGACGAGACCCGGCTGGTGCTCGGTCCATGGCTAGCCGCGCTTGAAGGTAAGCGGCCTTTCGTGACGCTGGTCTATACCGTAAATGCGGATGGATTAGTCGGCGGGTTGCCTACAGCAGCTCGCACCTCGGCACGTGAACTAGTGATGGACGCGCATAACCTCCGACTTGTTCACGATGCCGTCCTGCTTGGTGATGGCCAGCTCGAAGAAGGTGTACTCAACGGGCATGGGCAAGATGTCTTCAAGCTCCCTACCGATACCCCGCATGAAGCAAGCGACCTGTTGGCGTCACTGATTGAGGGCGGCGTCCGATCGCTGCTTGTTGATGGTATCTGCTCGTTGACCAGCTCATTTCTCGAAGTCGGCTTGGTTGATCAGGCGGTGGCCTACGTCGCGAGCAGCGGGCCGTCCAACGCAAGTCAGGTGACAACAGACACTAAACACTTCGCCGGCTTGCTTCGAGGCTTTGTCTTGCGAGACATGATACGCGTTGGCGGGACGGTTCGCGTGAGCAGCGCGCGGCGGCGGTAACGAGTTTCTGGCAAATGTCACGCACCGGCCGCGATGCCACGTCAGCCCACGAGTCCCTCAGCGGGTAACGCGACGACGGGGCCGGTCACGGTGATGGTGACCAGGCTGCCCGGTGGGGGGTTGGTCGTGGTGGTCCGGGCCAGGACCTGGAGCTCCGCGGTGGGCGTGCCGGTGGTCGGTGCGCTGGCCAACACGGCGAGGGTGATCGTGGTGTCGTGGCCGTGGTAGTCACGGTGCAGGACCCGGCCGGTGACAGCGTCCGCGGGGTCGCGTGAGGTGGCTGGTCGTAGCTGGAGTTGCTCGGGTCGGACCATGATGAGCGCCGCGGCCGGGAGTCGGGGGACGTCGGGCCGCAGCGGGTGCTCGCCCAGCGGGCTACGCGCGGTGCAGCCCAGCACGTGGCCGGCCAGCAGGTTGGTTTCGCCGACGAAGCGGGCCACCTCGGCATCAACGGGCTGCTGGTAAAGGGTCGCCGGGTCGGCGGCTTGGACGATGCGCCCGTCGCGCAGGACCGCGACGAGCTCTGCCATGGACAGGGCTTCGTCCTGGTCGTGGGTGACCAGCACCGCGGTGGTGCCGCTGCGGCGCAGCGCGGTGGCGACGTCGGTGCGCAGCTGGGCGCGCAGCCCGGCGTCGAGGGCGGAGAATGGTTCGTCGAGGAGCACCAGCTGCGGGGCCGGGGCGAGCGCGCGGGCCAGGGCCACCCGTTGTTGCTGACCGCCGGAGAGCTTGTGCGGTGGGCGATCGCCGAGCCCGGGCAGACCGACCAGTTCGAGCAGCTCGGCCACCCGGCGGCGGCGCGCCGCGCGGGGCAGCCCGAAACCGATGTTGGCCGCCACCGACAAATGCGGGAACAGCCCGCCCTCCTGAGGCACGTAGCCGATCCGGCGGTGTTCGGGTGCCAGCGGGCGATGACCGTCGTCGACGGTCCGGCCGTGCAGGGCAATGGTGCCGGCGTCGGTGTGCTCGAACCCGGCGAGCAACCGCAGCAGGGTGGTCTTGCCGCAACCCGACGCGCCGAGTACGGCGGTGATGGTGCCGGCCGGGACGTCCAGGTCGAGACCACCGAGCACCGGGTGGGCGCCGTAGGCCTTGCTTACCCCGCGCAGCTGCACCGCGGCCGGCGGGGCAGGCGGGTCGGACGGGTCGGACGCCGGAGGCCCGTCGGAGTGCGGGATGAACCGGGTGATGCCGGGGTGGGTCATGACACCGGTCTCCTAGGTTGCGGTGGTGGACAGGGAATCGATGCGGCGGGTCAGCAGGTAGGTCGGCAGCGCGGACACCGCGACCATGAGCGCGGCGTACGGTGCGGCGGCGCCATAGGCCAGGCCGCTGGTGTAGACCCAGAACTGGGTAGCCAGGGTCTGCAGGCCGGTGGGGCGCAGCAACAGGGTGGCGGTCAGCTCGGTGGTGGTGGATAGGAACACCAGCGCCGCCGCGGCCGCCAACCCCGGTCCGAGCAGCGGCAGCGTGACCCGAACCAGCACGATGAGCGGCGGCCGGCCGAGGCTGCGGCCCATCTCGGCCAGTCCCGGGGGAATCTGGGTCAACGTGGCGCGCAGCGCGATCAACGCCAGCGGCAGGAACAACACCGCGTAGGCCAGCACCAGCAGCGGGGCGCTCTGGTAAACGATCGGCAGGTAGTGCAGCGCGAAGAACACCAGCGCCAGCGCCACTACCACCCCGGGCAGCGCTCTAGCCAGGTAGGTGCTGCGCTCGAGCAGGACGGTGAGCGGGCCGCGGTAGCGCACCGCGAGCAGTGCCACCGGAAGCGCCAGCAGCGTGGCCCCCGCCGCGGCCGTCGCGCCGAGAGTGAGGGTGTAGCCGGCGGCGGCCCAGATCGACGCCGGGGGCAGCGTGGTCGACCCGCCGCGGATCAGCCAGTAGCCCAGTGACCCGATCGGTACGCCCAACGCAAGCACGGCCAGCGCCGTGAACCCAGCCAGCACCGGCGCGGTGAGCCGTCCCAGCGGCACGGGTGTTGCGTGCCGGGCGGCACCGCCGCCGACCCTGGCTTGCCAGGCGGCACCGGTCAGGCGGGTCTCACCGCCCAGCAGCGCCACGCACAGCACGATCAGCACCACCGACAGCAGGGCCGCGGCGCCCGGGTCGAACCCGAGGTTGTACTCGGTGAAGATCTCGGTCGCGAACGTCGGGTAGCGCACGATCGCGAACGCCCCGTACTCCCCGAGCAGGTGCAACCCCACGATCAGCGCCCCACCGAGCACCGCGGGACGGATCTGCGGCAAGGTGACCCGCCGGAACACCGCCCCCGGTCCGAGCCCCAGGGAGCGGGCGACCTGGTCCTGGGCCGGGTCCCGGCCCCGCAACATCGCCGCCACCGGCAGGTACACCAGCGGATACAGGGACAATGTGGAGATCAACACCGCGCCACCGAATCCGTACACGGCACGGGTGAGCGACACCCAGGAATACCCGCTGACGAACTCCGGGATCGCCACCGGCAGCACCACCAGCACCCGCCAGGCCCGAACAGCGGGCAGATCGGTGCGTTCGGTACACCATGCAGCCGCCACCCCGATGACGATGCTGAGCGCAGTGACGGCCGCGGTCAGGGCGGCGGTGCTGCCCAGTAGCTGGGCCACGGTGGAGCGCAGCAGCAACTCCCGGGCCTGCGTCCAGCCCACCCCACCGGCCTCGGCAAGCACGAACACCGCCGGCAACGCCACCACCGCAGCGGTCACCAGACCGGCCCCGACCAGCGGAACCGGTACCCGGCGGCCGAGCAGGGTCACAGCAGTCCGGCCTGCTGCAGCATCGCGAGGCTGGACCGGCCGTCGCCGAGATCCCCGACGGTCAGTGCCGGCGGGTGTAGCTGGTTGAAGGGGCGCAGTGGCTGGCTGGTGGTGACGCCGGACCCGAGCGGGTACTCGTAGCTGTCGGAGATGCCGATGATGGTCTGGGCATCCTTACCCACCAGGTAGGCGAGGAACTTCTGCGCCGCAGCGGCGTGCTCGCTCGACGCCAGCACCGCGGCGCCGGAGACGTCGACCAAGCTGCCCGGGTCGCCTGGGCCGAAGTAGTGCAGCGCCGAGGTGGTCTTGGCCGGACCGAGTTCACGTTGCAGCCGGTACCAGTAGTAGTGGTCAATCAGCCCGGTGGCGATCTCCCCGCTGTTGACCGCTGCGACGAGCGTCTCGTTGTCCGGATACACCTTGGCGTTGGTCTTCAGATCCGCCAGCCACTGCTTCTCGGCATCGGCGCCCTTGAGCTTGGCGACGGCGGTGAGCACCGGTTGGAAATCGGTCTCGGTCGGGGCGTATCCGAACCGGCCCTTCCACGCCGGGCCGGCCATATCCAGCACACTGGCCGGCAGCTGCGCCTCGCTGAGCGCGGTGGTGCTGAACACCAACGCCGCGCTGCGCGCCGACACACCCACCCACCGGCCCTGCGGCGAGTCATAGGCAGCGGGCACCGCAGCCAGCGTGGCGGCGTCGACCGGGGACAGCAGGTTCTTCTCGCGCAGCGCTTCCAGCGCAGGTGAGTTCTCCGCGTAGAAGACATCCGCCGGGGAAGCGGCTCCTTCCTGCAGGAGCTGGTTCGCCAGTTCCGCCTCATCGCCCGAGCGCAGCGCCACCTTGATCCCGGTCGCCGCGGTGAACCCGGCCACCAACATCTGCGCGGTCTGCTCATGCTGGCCGCTGTACACCGTGATCGTCTGCGCGGTGGCGTCCTGCGTCGACGGTGCGCCACCGCACCCGGCAACCACGAGCAGTCCGGCCAGGACCGGGACAACCCAGGCCAGCTGCATCATCCGGGCGCGGATCATCGACACCATCGGCACGCTCCTCACATTCGACGGGGGCGTGCGTAGCGCCACCCATAAGGATGAAGTTTTAAGCTAGCCTCACCTAATTTAGGACCGTCTGTCAACCGGTGAGCGGGATCGCCTGCGGTACAACTGTCCAAACGGGTGACGACCTTGGGCCGGAGGCGACGAACCGGCGCCGGGCCTCGGCGGCCTACGCTGCTCTTGGAACTAAAGGAAGCGGAAGCACACGGAGGCAGGTATGGCCACGGCCGAGCGGACGCTGCAGCGCGTCGATCTCGGTGAGATCGGCTACCTCGACGCGATCGATGCGATGACCGGCTGGGCCGCCGAGCGGCGCGCGGGGACAGCCGGCGATCGCCTGTTCCTGCTCAGCCATCCCCCGGTCATCACCTACGGGCAGCGCACCGATCCCGCCGACTTACGCCGCGGCCACCATGAGATACCGCTGGTCGCGGTGGACCGCGGAGGATATGCGACCTACCACGGCCCCGGCCAACTCGTGGGATATCTGATCATGGACATCCGCGATCAAGGCGCGGCCGATGTCGTGCGCTGGCTCGAAGACGGCCTCGTCCGTGCGCTGCGGCTGCTCGGTTTCAGCACCCAACGGCGTCCCACCCCCCCGGGGGCGTCCAGCCTCGTCGGCGTCTGGACCCCCGATCACCGCAAGGTCGCCTCCATCGGCATGCGCATCCGGGGCGGAATCACCAGCCACGGCTTCGCCCTGAACATCGACCCCGACCTGCACGCCTTCGAACAGTTCACCGTCTGCGGCCTGCCTGACGTCACGATGACCTCGCTACGCGAGCTCGCCGAGCAGACCGGCACACCACTTCCCGCCGACGCCGCCGTCCGCGACGCCGTCACCACCGCACTGACCGAGCGGGCGTGACACCTCTAGTCACTTCAGGCTTTAGCGCGCCAACTCCCAGGGCGACCGCTCATGATCAGGCCATGGTGTTGCGGGGGACGGGCGGCGACACCTGCTCGGCAGCCCGGACCACCTGGGTGTCGGAGTCGTCGACGGTGAGCGGCCCACCCGGTACTGGAACCAGCCACACGTGGATCATCGGTTGGGTAACCCGGTTGGTGGAGCCCGGCCGACACGGTCCTCGCCGGGTGCTTCCCACCACCTCGGCAGTAGCGTCGGAGAAGCACAGATTGGTGTGGGCGTGCCACTGGGTGAGGCATCCGCCAGGCATGGGGGGCATCTGGCCGACCTGGTTCCCCGCCAGGGTATACATCGCAGCCACCAGGACGGCCCCGTGAGACGTGTTGGCGTAGACAAGCGACTCGATGGTGCCCGGATCGAGGGTGTGGCTGTCATTGACGTAGGCGGCCCGGATGTAGTGGACCACAGCCAGGCCGGTCGGGGTAATGGGTACGTAGCCGTCGGCTTTGGCCGCCCCCAGGCTCTGGTAGCGCTGCGCGGCGGCCACCGTGGAGTTGACGAACGTCACCGCCGCGTGCTGTTGGGCCGCCGTCGGCTGGGTCGTGCAGGTGGGGGTGACCATCTGCATGCCGGTCCCCATGGGCTCCATAGGGGTCGGCCACATGATGGGGCCCGCCGGTGAGTCGGTGGCGAGGGAGAGATTGCCGGAGTTCGTGGTCGTGCTCTGCCCGCAGGCGGTGAGCATGACTCCCGAGACAGCTAGAGCGGCGACGGCAGCGACAAACCGGTGGCCTACAGCCCGTCGTCGCATATCGCTACCCTCCGAGGGACGACCCAGGTGGTCCCTTGGCTAACGGGTGCACCCGAGGTGAGTTTTCCACGGTCGCCAGCCTTTCGCCATCGGTTTGCGACGCGGTCCACTCGGCCGCCGCGGGCGACGTATGGCTAGGTCAGCGGGCGCTATGGTCCCGCAGCATGGACGGCACGGTGCGCAGCAGGATGGCCAGGTCGCCCACCGGGTCGCGGGTGCGCACGTAGGTCAGGTCCAGGCGCAGCATCTCTAGGGTGCTGACCGTGGAGCGGCCGCTGACCTGCCACAGTCCCGTGATCCCGGGGCGTACGGAGAACCGCGGCTGGAACTGTGCGGGGAACATTCGAGCTTCCCACTCCAGGCACGGCCGGGGACCGACCAGGGACATATCGGCGAGCAGCACATTGAGCAACTGAGGCAGCTCGTCGAGGCTGGATTTGCGGAGGAACGCCCCGATCGCAGTGACCCGGGAGTCGCCGTCGAGCTTGTAGCTGCCGTTGACCGCGGTGTCCTCGCCGCGGAGCTCGGCGGCGATCAGCTCGCGCAGCGGCTCGTCCCCGACGGCGGTGCGCATGGTGCGGAACTTGTACATAGTGAAGGGCTGGCCGCGGTAGCCGATCCGCTGCTGTGCGAACAGCGCGGGACCCTTGCTGGTCAGCCGGATCACCAGGCCGATGATCACCATCGGCACCGCGAGCACGGTCAACGCCAAGACCGCCACGGTCAAGTCCAGGGCGCGACCCAGCGCCAACCCCCGCGTCGGGGTCGGCCTGACCGGCGAGATCGCGTGCGGGCTGGTCAAGTGAAACGCATCAGGCTTTCGGTTCAACAACTCAAGCTCCCCCTCGCTAGCACCGTGAACGTCGACATAGAATCGACGGGGACCGTAGAAGCGTTACGTGAACCGCTGCGATGCCAGCGCACCGCCGGGCACCCGCATGTTTCTCGTCACTGCCCACTCCTCCGGGAAGACGACACGGTTGATGCCGCCCATTCTGTAGGTGGTATTTGTTCGGCGCATCGATTGACATGTTGCGTTGTTGTTTTTTGGGGTTATGGATGAGTGCAGCGCAGATTCCACGCCATCAAACGGGCAAGGTCACAGCCACACCCGCCGACGCGCTGGGCGAGGCAGTGTCCTGGCTACGATTCGGTCGGTGATCGACGTGCGGGAGATCCTCGACGGCTCCACCGAACTCGCCGCTGAGGCAATGCTGGTGCTGCGGCCGCGGTGGGGCACCCCCGCGGAACTCGTCGACGTCATCGACACGCATCTGCGGCCGGTCGGCTACCGACTCGTCGGGGTCTTCCTGGACGACGAGGTCCGGGCGGTGGCCGTCGCCGGGTTGCGCGAGGTAAGCGCTCTGGCGTGGGGCAACTGTCTGTATGTCGACGACGTCTCCACGCTGCCCGTGAAGCGGGGCGCTGCACGTGCCGGTGGTGCGTTTCGCAGAGCAGGACGCAGTTCGACACTGGTTTCGCCATTGTCAATCCAGTGCCGCCTATGGTGCGCCTGACACATTCCCGGTGGCCGATCGCAGCCGGGAAAAGCGCATCCGCGGTCTCGGGCGACGAGCGCTCTGCGGATGGATAGTGGGACGGTGCGCATGGCCCGGCCGACGTCGAGGGGTTCGGATTTCCCACCCAAGATGACGAGGATGATTTTCGCGTCACACGCCCACCGTCGGGCCTCCGAAGCGCTGATGTGCGTCCCGTAGTCCAGGGTCGCGACTCCAAGGCTGGTGCGTAGGGCGTTCCAGTCGATGGTGACGGTCAGATGCGGGGGTTCTCCGGCGGTGGTGGGGCAGTGTTGGCGGCGCGGGCCAGCCCGCAGATCTCCAGCAGGGCGTCGGCGTTGCGTTGCGGCGTGGTGCGCTCGTCGGGGATGGCGTCGGTGGTGGGTTGGGGTGCGGCGAGTTGGTCGATCAGTGAGCGGAACGCGGCGCGGTGTTCGGGTTCGAGGTATCCCTCCAGGCCCAGGCGTCCGTCGCGGCGGTCCCACAACCGCAGCTCCCCCGCAGCGGGGGCGGGTTGTGGCTGGTCGCGGGGTTCGGGGCCGTCGGGGTCGAGGTGGGCCAGGATGTGCTGGCCGATGCGGTGCAGCGAGGTGGAATTGAACGACCGGGCATGGCGAGCCAGTTCCGCCTCCGCGGCGTCGCGGTCGGTGGCGCTCACGTCGGCGGGAATCGCACTCATCGTCTCGGTGATCACCCGGACCTGCGCCGGACCGATCTGCCCGGCGGCCAACGCCGCGGCGGTGTTCGCCAACAACGCCGGCAGGCTCTCACCGGTCAGCGCACGGCGCGGGGCGAGTTGGGTGGCGTGCGCGACCCGGGTGCCAGCCTCAGTTGGTGAGAGGTTCAACATTCCGGCTAGGAGTTGTTTGGTGTTGCGGAACCCGGTGGTGACTGCGATATCGCGGGACTCCAGTTCCGCGACCGCATCGAGCATCACCGAATACACCATCCGCGACACCGACTCGATATGGCGGACCTGATCCGGCAACCCCGCGTCATCGCACTCAACGATTACCCGACGCCACTGGTCGAGACAAGCGGCCATCGCCTGCCTCGGGTCCAACTGCGTCTCTATCACGGCACCATTGTCGCACCTACCCCCGACAATCACGGGGGGTTCACCTGAGCCACCGACAAAAGAATCTCAGCGATGCGGCGAGCGGTCGAAAAGGGTCAGCTACGACGCGACACCGAGCGGTCGCATGGGCGGTCGCCAGGAACGGTGATCCAACCGCATCCGACACCAACAATTCACCGAAGTTGATGATCGACGGACCACTGGCGATGCGCCCGGGGTGCTGCCGAGCGGCGGTCCGGGACTCCACGGGGCAGGATTAACGGGTGGCCGGTGTGTCGTTCGCGGGGTGGAATCTTCCGCCTGACGCGTTCGCGGTGGTGATGGCGACGGGGATCGTGGCCGTCGCCGGGTACGACCACGGCTACTGGCGGCTCGGTATCGCGCTGAGCGTCCTGGCCGTAGTCGCATTCGGCGCGCTGGCGGTGGTCTTGCTCAGGCTGGTGGCGACCCGCCCCCCGCGGATCATGGAGCTGGTCCGCGACCCCGGCGTCACGCTGCGGATGTTCGCCTTCGTCGCGGCCTGCGCGGTACTCGGCGCACGGTTCAATGATCACCTTGCCGTGGTGTGGCTGCTTGGCGGGCTGGCATTGGTGGCTTGGCTGGTGCTCGTGCCGCTGGCCGTGGTCGCTGCCGGTTCGAGGTCCGGCGTTGAGCTACGCGAGCAGGCGCGCGGCGCGTGGCTGCTGCCGAGCGTGGCGACCGCCGGTCTCGCGATCACCGCGGCAGACCTTGCCATCCACCTGCACTCCGCCGCGCTCGTCGCCATCGCCACCGTGGCGTGGATCGTGGGGATGGTCCTCTGCCTGGCCGTGACCGGGCTGATCATCTGGCGGGTAGTCGCAAACCCGTTGCGTCCTGACGAAGTGACGCCGGACAGTTGGATCTTGATGGGCGCGCTCGCCATCACGGCGCTGGCCGGTGACCACATCCTCACCGCGGCGCGCACGCTGCGCGCACCGACCGGCCTTGCGGACTGGACCGGACCGGTGACGCACGGGGCGTGGGCACTCGCCAGTCTTTGGATACCCGTTCTGCTCTACGCGCAACTGTGGCGCGCCGACCAGGTAGCGGGCTCGTTGCGTTATCAGAGTGCGTGGTGGGCGGCGGTCTTCCCGCTCGGGATGTACGCCACGACCTGCGCGGCCACCGCCACCGAGTTACACCTCCGGTCGCTGCGGACCGTCTCGCTGGTGTTCTTCTGGATCGCCTGCACGGTCTGGGCACTCGTCGCCGCCGGCGGGCTGCGGTGTGCCCTACGACGGATCAGCCCGACGGGAAGTTCTCCGTCGCGGTCAACAACATGCTCTTCAGGGTGAGCGTGTGGCCGCCCCGGGGCAGTTTCGCCAGCGCCGGATCGACGGCGTAAGAGACTGATCCCAGGGTGTTGGCCGTAAGGGTGGCAACGTGGTTGCCGTCGATTTCCAGCTCGACGGGATGTCGGGGCAGGAAGCCCGCCGCCAACACGTACGTCGAACCACCGTTAGCGGTAAGCACGATGCTGTGTTGCAACCGCGCCAATGCGTCGGCCGCCTCGCGTTGTTGGGAGTCAGCCCCGTTATGCGCGCGCACTGCCGTGACGAGCTCCGGGACGAACCTGCTCGCGTCGATCGTTCCCCACCCGCTGGCCACATCGAATCCGGTACCGGCGGTGAACCCGGGAATGGACCCCGTTCCTGCGGGCACCGAGTTGTTCCCGGATACGACGTCGGCTATTCCGACGGCTGCTCCGCGCGAGCCCACTACGTCATAGAGCACCTTGTTGATGGGACCGACGCTGCCATGGTTCAGCTGCGCGGCCAGCGCGAGCACCCCGGCGAACAGCGGCGCTGCCTCCGACGTCCCACTCTGGGCGTCCATGGTGATGTCGGGAACCGACCGGGTCAGCGAACCGACCCGGTCCTGGTAGGCCGGTCGCGGGTACACCGCTGAATAGCCGGCGCCCTCGGAGAACTTGCCGCGATCCCACAACGGGTCGGGCCCGAGTCGCCGTCCTGTGGTGTCGAGATTGGGAACGCTGCCGCCGACCGCGGTGACCCAGGGAGAGTCATTCCATGCCCCGGTATCCGGCGTTTGCGTGGTGTTGCCGCACTGCGCGTTGGCTACCGCGAGGTTCTGGACCACGCCACAGTCGCCGGTCGCTTCCGCCACCGGGATGCCCGCGGCCGCCGCGGACAGCAGACCTGGGTCCTGTGCGGTGATTTCCGCCTTGCCGTAGCTGTAGGTGCTTTCACCCGTTCCGTCGCTGATCGAGATGGCGTCGGCCAGGTGATTCTTACCGATGTACTCCAGTGCCTGCATCATCTCCGGGGGCGCGACCTGGCTCGCTGCGTCATCGGTGATCTCGCTGTCCGCCGGAGTGGCGGTGATCAGAATCTTCGCATACGGCGCGATCAGATGGGCCGCTTCCACGTCGAGCTCAAGCTCGCTGTGCCACGCCTCACACGAACCGTAGCTGCCCAGCGCGACCATTCCAGGCGGGCACTGAGCGGGCAGGTGACCGTTACCGGAAGGATAAATGGTCTGGATCTCCGGATCAGGTAGACCATATTCCTGGTCGAACTTCTTGATGACATCGTTGATTTGCGGATCGTCCCAGCCTTCGACCAGCGCGATGGTCGTTCCGGTGCCGTCGATGCCCTTTTTCCACAAGTCGCCGATATTGTAGTCGACGATGTCCTGCGGACCCGGGGACGATTCGGCGTACTGCGCATACTTCTTGGTCATGTTATCGAGGACTGCGGTGAGCTTCTTGACGTGATCCGGGTTGGGTTGCACTTGCGGCGCCGGTTGCGGTGGCGTGTGCGGACTGGCTGGACCGCCTGGTGCTCCCGCCCCACTGCACGACGCCACGAAAGCGATCGCGACTAACCCGACGGCGGCACTCGCTGGCCGCCCTCGCCGCGTGATCACCGTTTGTGTGCCTCGGACGACATATCGTGTCGCTAAATGCACACAAACAACGATCACTGTCCACCATCGGGCATTCGATAGCGCCACCAGTAGCCGGTCTATGCGTGCGGGCGATCCCGTCATGATTCCCATCTCTGCGCCCGGCGCCACGCGCCGTACAGCCCGCCAGCGCGGTGTTCGGCCAACGTCGTGGCGGGGTCACCCCCGCGAGGCAGGCGATTGGCGTGCATATCAGTACCTTCTCCGAGTTGCCGCGTGCTGACCCGCTGCCAGCGTCGTCGTTGAGGGTATCGTGCTGCTCCTCGCGGCCACGTCGGTCCTCCGGCGATCGATCTCGCGGAATCACCTCTACTCATTGCTCCATACACAACAGCGCCAACGCCTGATCGTCGTGAACTCGACACCACGGACCTTTTTGTCGACGGAAACGTCCGTGACGTCGAGTTCACGACGACTAGCGACGCGGTCAGCGCACGGCGCGGCGGCGGATCGCGCCGAACAGACCGGTTATGACGAACAGTACGATGCCGACAATTGCCAACCACAGCAATGCTTTGATGGCGAACCCGATGACTACCAAGACCACCCACAGCACTAGCAAACCGACAATCAAACCCATGATGGCACCGCCTCTGGTCCCGCCGACCCCCTTGGTGAGGTCTGTGATCACCAGGGTTCCCTGCGGTGATCAGCTTTAAACTGGACATGCGGGTAGTAACCTCCGCCGCCGCCCCGATCGGCTGATCGCCCTGGCGAGGAAGCGGCGACGGTCGGCGATACGGTAGGAAATCACAGATGACCCCGCCAGCGAAGCACCTGACGATCGCCGCCCGCCCGCTCGGCTGGACGGTCGCGGTGTGCATCGTGGCCTTCGCCGTTGTGCTCGGGCTGGTCGCCGCGCACTGGCCGCCATTGCTGACCGGCGATCAGGCCGCCGACAGCGCCGCGCACGTCGACGTGCTCGCCCAACCCTGGCTGCTGGCCGCGGCCCGGGCCGTCACCACTGCCGGCAGCACGTTGGTCGTCAACGTGGTCGCCGCCGTCGTAGCAGTCGCGTTGCTGATCATCAGATGGTGGCGTGGCGCGGTGCTGGTAGTGGTCGCTCGGCTCGGCGAGTTGGCCAGCACAACGGCGGTCAAGGACCTACTCGCGCGCTCCCGGCCGACGCTGCTCCACCCAGTTGACCACGGAGCCGGCTACAGCTTCCCCTCCGGGCACGCCGCCGGGTCCGCCGCCGTCTACGGGGCGGTGGTGGTGCTGATCCTGCCGCGGGCCGCCCGCTGGGCGCGAGCGTTGCTGCTGGCCGCCGGAGCGGTGCTGATCTGCGCCGTCGCCGCTTCCCGGGTGTTGCTAGGGGTGCATTACCCCAGCGATGTCGCCGCCGGCGCGGCACTCGGACTCGCCTGGGTCGGCATCGCAGCACTCCTCGTCACCCGATTCAAGGTCACCCGGTTCAGGCCGGAAGGCGCTGGGACGTGAGCAGGCCGGCGCCGGCAGCCGCCAGGCAGATCAGGGTGCCCAGGATGATCCAGGGCTTGCTGACGTCCTTGCGGACCGTCTGGTAGCCGATCTGCTGGTCGAGGGTGTCATAGACCTGGTGGATCTGCTGGTTACTCTGGGCCGGATAGAACTCGCCACCGGAGAGTTGGGCGACGCGGGCCAGCGAGTCGTCATCGACCGGCACCGGGGCCTGTTCCCCCTGGATGTCGACGGTGCCGTACGGGGTACCGAACGAGATGGTGCTGATCGGGATGTGCGCTGCCCCGGCTTGGGCGGCCACCTCGAATTCGTCGCGACCGACGTTTTGCTTGCCGTCGCTCATCAGCACGATCCGGGCCGGTGGTGGTCCCTGATCTTGACCGACGATGAGCTGGTTGAGCGCGCCGATGGAGGCCAGGGCGGCGGCCAGTGCTTCCCCGGTGGCGGTGGACTCCGCAAGGGTGAGGTGGCTGATGGCCTGCACGGCTTGGGCTCGGTCGGTGCTCGGACTGACCAGCACGGTCGCGGTGCCGGCGAAGGATTCCACCCCGAGGTTGATGCCGGCGGGCAGTCCGCGGACAAAGGACGTCGCGGCATCCTTGGCGGCGGCGATGCGGGTGGGGGAGACATCGGTGGAGTTCATCGACAGTGACACGTCGATGACCAGCATCACGACCGCGCGATTGCGCGGGACTTGGGCATTCGCGGTGGGCCCAGCCAACCCGAGGGTCAGCAGCAGCAAAGCCATGATCAACAGCACCGCGGGGATGTGCCGGGGCCAGCCCGGTCGGCGCGGGGCGACGCGTTCCAGCAACTCCAGGTTGGCGAACCGCAGCAGGTAACGGCGGGCCCGGCGGTGGGCCCACACGTAGCCGACGACCACCGCGGCGACAACCCCCAGCAACCCGAACCAACCGGGTGCCGAGAATCCACCCAACGCCATGCCAGGCAGTGAACCCAATCGGTCATGCAACCCCGGTGAGGTGCGCCGAGGGAGGCGGTGGCGGCGGTAGCGTCGGGCGGGTGGACGACACCCCGAGTCGGACCGGCGACGACACCGTTGCCGCCGCTGAGACCACCCAGCACACGTTGCGGGCCCTCGCCGCCGCGCACGAGGAGCTCGCGAAGATTGAGGCGTCGCTGTGCGCGGGTCACCACCCGATCACCGGTCCGGCGGCCCGCCTGGCGCACGTGCACGTGCCGGCCTGGTTGCGCCGCACCGAGGGGGAAAGCCGCTGGCCGGTGGCTGCCGCGATCGTGGTCGCCATCGCCTTGCAGATGGCCCTGCCCGATCAGTTGGTGTTGCAGTCCCGGTGGCTGCTGCCCGGCCTAGAGCTCGCCGTGCTGATCGTGCTGATCCTGGCCAGTCCGGCACGGTTCAACCGGGAATCCCGGGCACAGCGCGCAACCAGCCTCACCTTGACCGGCCTGATCAGCCTGGCCAACGCCTGGTCAGCCACACTGCTGGTGCTCGGCCTGGTGCACGGTCGGGGAGGCCAGGACGCCGGTCCGCTGCTGGCCAGCGGGGCGGCGATCTGGTTGACCAACATCATCGCCTTCGGCCTGTGGTACTGGCAGTTCGATCGCGGCGGCCCGGCCGCCCGGGCCCACGCCCGCCAGCTAGTGCCCGACTTCCAGTTCGTGCAGATGCAGAGCCCCGAGCTGGCCCCACCGGAGTGGGAACCGGAGTTCGTGGACTACCTGTACCTGTCGTTCACCAACGCCACCGCCTTCAGCCCCACCGACGTGATGCCGCTGTCGCGATGGGCCAAGCTGACCATGCTCGCGCAGTCGCTGGTCTCGCTGGTCACGGTGGCCCTGGTCATCGCCCGCGCCGTCAACATCTTGAAGTAACAGACTGTGACCACGGACACATTTTCAGTCACTCTCATGATCCTCACATCGAGGTGCGGCCAACCTCGCGCGCATGACCATCAATCCGGGGCGGGTCGCGGCTGCGCCGCGAGCCCGCCAGATGCTGAACAAGGTTCCAGAAGTCACGATCTACTTCTGGGTTATCAAGGTGCTCGCCACCACGGTCGGCGAGACCGCGGCGGACTTCCTCAATACCAACCTGGGCCTGGGCTTGACCGGCACCAGCCTCGTTATGAGTGCCCTGCTGATTCTCGTGTTGTTCTTCCAGTTCGGAGCCCGCCAGTACGTACCAGGGATCTACTGGCTCGCGGTCGTGTTGATCAGTGTCGTCGGCACTCTGATCACCGATAACCTGACCGACAACTTCGGCGTTTCGCTGGAAACAACCACCGTCGTCTTCAGCGTCGCCCTCGCCGCCACCTTCGCGGCCTGGTACGGATGCGAGAAGACGCTCTCCATCCACACGATCTACACCACCCGCCGTGAAGGCTTCTACTGGTTGACGATCCTGCTCACCTTCGCCTTGGGTACCGCGGCCGGCGACCTCGCCGCCGAGCGGCTCAACCTGGGCTACTGGATCTCCGCGATCATCTTCGGCGGGCTCATCGCGAGCGTGGCCGTCGCCCACTTCGGCTTCAAGCTCAATGTGGTCCTGGCCTTCTGGATCGCCTACATCCTCACCCGCCCGCTGGGCGCCTCGTTGGGTGACTACCTGTCACAGCCCTCCGACAGCGGCGGTCTCGGTCTGGGCACCGCCACGACCAGCGCGCTGTTCCTGTTGACGATCTTGAGCCTGGTCACCTACCTGACCATCACCCGAAAAGATGTGCTTCCCACTCCGAACATCGCAGAGGCGCAGGAACCGACCGCATGACGTCAACGCGGCCGGCGCACCCATTCCCAATAAACTGACAGATTGGAGAGGAATGTCATCGGGGGCAATGCTCAAACCGACGGGGCCAGACCTCGGCTATGTGATGCGGAAACTTCCGCACGTCACGCTGCTGTTCTGGATTTTGAAGATCGTCGCCGTTACACTGGGGGAAACCGCCGGAGACTTGTTAGGCATCACCCTCAAGATCGGCTACGTCATCACCGCGTTGATCTTTCTCGCGTTCTTTCTGGTCGTCGTGGTGGCCCAGGTCAGCGCCAAGCGGTTCCATTCGGCCCTGTTCTGGGCGGTGGTCCTGGCTACCAGCATGGTCGGTACCGAGATCTCGGACTTCCTCAACCGCGGGTTCGGTCACGGCAGCGCCCAACATGGGATCGGTTACGCGTGGGGCGCGGTCATCCTCACCGGCATCCTGGCGGCCATCTTCCTGGTGTGGTGGCGCACCGGCCAGACCTACGACGTGGAGAACATCTCCTCCCGCAAGGGTGAAATCCTGTACTGGATCGCGATCCTGGTCTCGAACACTCTGGGCACCTCCAGCGGTGACTGGCTGTCCGATGACACCGGCCTGGGTTTCCGCAACGCCTTTTCCGTCATCGCTGGGATCATGGTTTTGATCGTCGCCGCGCACTACCTGACCAACATCAACGGCATGGTGTTGTTCTGGCTGGCGTTCATCCTGACCCGCCCATTAGGGGCGGCCGGGGGTGACTCGTTGACTAAACCGGTGGACGAGGGCGGCCTCGGCTGGGGCACATTGGGGGGGTCGGTGGCGCTGCTGGCCCTACTGATCGGTTTGATCATCTACCAGACCATCCAGGTCCGTCGCCAGCCGCTGGAACTGCTCCCGTTCCCGGTGTCCCGGCTTACTGGCCAACCGCAACAGCCCAATGGGCGGATCATCAACCAGACCGCCTAGCCGAACGCGCTCTAACGTTTCTTCGCGGTCAAAATCAGCCAGGTTCCAATGGACACCTGAAAGTTCGCTGGGAATGCCGGTGCGAACTGAAAGTACGCTGGGAGTACCGCCCGTCGGGCGATGTCCGGAGTACCGTGGTAATCGAGGGAATGCACCCACGCGTTACCTCACCGAGGAGGGATGGGAACAATGGAAATACTATCTTTCGATGGGGATCACGACCGCGATGACCGCCACCGGCGGCGTCGTGACGACGACGACTGCCACCGCCGCGATCGAGACAAGTGGTAGTGGGTCACTGAGACCGGGGGCTCCCCGTCGCGCGCCCCGCGAACGGGGAGTCCCCACCAGTGCGGGCCGGCAGTTCGAGGGTCACCGCGGCGCCGCCGCCGGGTCGGTTACCGACGGTGGCTTGACCGCCGTGGGCTTCGGTGATGGCTTGGACGATGGAAAGTCCCAGCCCGGTCCCACCCCCGTCGCGAGTGCGGGCGGCATCGGCGCGGTGGAAGCGTTCAAACGCGTCAGGCAGGAACTCCACCGGGAAGCCGGGTCCGCGGTCAGCTACCTCCACGGTGATCATCCCTGTGTCGTGCGCGGTCGCGTTGACCTCCACGATGCTGCCGGACGGGGCGTGCCGGGTGGCGTTGTCCAGCAGGTTGTCCACGGCTTGACGCAACCGGTCCGGATCGGCCACGACGGTCAGTGCGGCCGGACTGCGCACCTGCACCGTCACCCCCCGCTCTGTGGCGCGGGCACCCGCACCGCGGGCTGCGGCGCCCAGCAGGTCGGGCAACACAAGCGGGACCGGGCGCAGGAACGGTTGGGCGTTGTCGGCGCGGGCCAGCAGCAGCAGATCCTCCGCCAACCGGATCAGGCGATCGGTTTCCTCACCCGCATGGCTGACCGCCTCGACGAGCTCGTCACGGCTTCGACCAGGACGCGCCGCGAGCTCCAGCTCGGCGCGCAGGATCGCCAGCGGGGTCCGTAACTCGTGACCGGCATCGGCGACGAAGCTGCGCTCGCGCTCCAGCGCCTCCTGCAATCGCGCGAGCAGGTCATTGATGGTGGCACCCAACGCGGCGATCTCGTCGCGAGTGGACGGCACCGCGAGGCGCCGGCCGGTGTCCCGGTCGCTGATGTCTGCGGCCTGGCGGCGCATCCGCTCCACCGGGCGCAGCGCCGCCCCGGCCAGCAACCACGCGCCCGCACCGGCGAGCAGCACCGCGGGTGGACCACCCACGACCAGCGCCGTCTGGACCCGATCCACCGCAGCATCGGACACGTCGCTGGCGGTGCCCACCACGACCAGCACCCGCTGTCCACCCGCGAGCACAGTGCTGCCCAGCAGGCGGCTTCGGACGCCGGTCACTCGGGTAGTGAACGAGACCTGGCCGGTCAACGCCTGCTGCCGCTGGGTGGCGTCGAGCAACGGTTGGGTACCGGCTGCGGGTGAGGAGATCAGCAGCCGGCCGTCGAGCGCGCGGATCTGCACGATCTGCGCAGTCGGGCCGAGCTGCGGCAGCACCCCCTCGGTGTCCAGCTCGTCAGCCACGGCGCGTACCCGGGCTCGCAGGCCGGAGTCCACTGAGGCGTCCAGACTCACCCGAAGCTGCAGCACGAACGCCAACGCGGCCGCGGCGATCACCGCTGCTGTGCCGAGCGCGAAGAGCATCGCCAGCCGCAACCGCAACGGCATCGTCGCGTCCCTACCCTCGCCGCACGGCCGTCACCGGGATCCGACCGTGGCGGGTTCGGCGCGCAACCTGTAGCCCGCACCCCGCACAGTCTCCAGCTGCTCCAGCCCGAACGGGCGGTCGATCTTGCGCCGCAGGTACAGCACGTACTGGTCGACGACGTTCGACACGCCGTCGTAGGCGAAGTCCCACACGTGCTCCAGGATGCGGGTGCGCGTGAGCACCTGCCCGCGATGCCGCAGGAACAGCTCCAGTAGCGCGAACTCTTTGGTCGAGAGTTCCAGCTCCACCTGCCCCCGCCAAGCCTGGCGCGTTGCCGGATCCAGCCGCAGATCGGCTGCGTGCAGCTCGCTGGGCCGTTCCACCGCACCGCGGCGGATCAATGCCCGGATCCGGGCTGACAGCTCGGCGAAGCTGAACGGCTTGGTGAGATAGTCGTCCGCGCCAGCGTCCAGTCCCCGCACCCGGTCCTCGACGGCGTCGCGGGCCGTGAGCATCAGCACCGGCATCCACCGCCCCGCCTCACGCAGCCGCCGGCACACTCCTACCCCGTCCAACCCGGGCAGCATCACATCCAGCACCACCGCGTCGTAGCTGAACTCGTTGGCCTGCCACACCGCGTCAGTTCCGGTTCCTACCACGTCGACGGCGTAGCCGTCCTCCTCCAGTCCCCGCTTGAGCAGCGCGGCCATCCGCAGCTCGTCCTCAACGATCAATACCCGCACACCATCACCCTATGTAGGCTCGATGAGAACATGATGAGAACACCGCCACCTGCAGCCTCGGTTCTCTTCTTCGTCCAGTGCGTTGTCGATCCCTTCATCGGAAACGTCTTCGATGTCGAAATGTTCCAGAATCCTTGCAGTTCTGAGGCCTGCTTTGACGCTCGCTCGGTGCAGCTTGTAGAGCGTGTCGCCGTATCCGCCCTCGACGTCGGCCAGGCGCGCCTCCAGCGCAAGGATCCGGCGTTCGAGAGTCTGTAGTGAAGCCATCCGGTCATCTCTCCTTGACGGACTGGGGGTGTCGGCGGTCCAAGGCTGCGATTGTGGCAGCCAGGCTCAGCGGGGGCGGCGGAAGCGCTCGGCTAGTTCCGGGTGGTCTTCCCACCACAGCCGGGGCTGGGTTTGCGATGGGCTGGTTTCCGGGCTAGTTGCTGGACTAGTTTTGGGGGGCCCGAGTGAGGCATCGAGAGCGTCGAGGGTGTCGAGTTCGGCGTCGATGGCCACGGCGTCGCGCTGGTCCTCGCGCATCATCCGGGTCACCACCGCGGCGAGGAACGGCAGGCCGGCCAGGTCACCACCGATCCACAGCACCCCGGCGCCGATGATCTGATCCATCCGCAGGTCCGGCCCCCACGCCCGGTGAAGTTCCAGGTAGTAACGCGGGGCGATCAGCGGGCCCAGCCACAGGGTCAAGCCCAACACCCCATCGAAGATCACTTCTGCGACGCTGATCGCCATCGTCAGCAGGTAGGGATCAGTGCGCGGGGTGGGGTCGATCCGAAACCGACTCCAGAAGTAGAGGAACCCGGCCGCGACCAGGCCAGCGTCGACGGCCGCGCCGACGACCGCTGATCGCAGGCTCGTCTCATACAGCGGGGTCAGGTACAGCACAAACAGCGGAGCGATCAGCGCGATGGTCACCACCACCGGGAAGGTCACGACGCGGGCGGCGCCGCTGTGCAGAACCCGGCTGGCTGCCCGGGCGGCCCGCTCCGGGAGTACGTCGCGCAGCAGGGTCAGCGGCGCCGCCAGGGCCAGGAACATCGGCGTGATCATGAGCAGCACGATGTTGCGTACCGCGCGATCCCAGAACAGGGTGTTCGCATAGACGCCGACGAAGGTCACTGTCACCAGCAGGATCGACGCCAACCCGAGCGCAAACCACCACGGCCGCCCGGTCGGCCAGACCACGCCCGCCCGGCACAGCCGGCGGACTCCCAGCCAGTAAGCCACCCCCAGAACGGCGACGACCGACAGCGCGCCAGGGTTCAACGTCCACGCGGTCGCCAACCGTTCCCACGTCAGCGGCGGCGGATGAGGCGATACCACCATTACGTCCAAGCCCACCCCGACAGAATGCACCTCATGCCCGCTATTTGACGCACTGGATCCCGGCGCCGGAGATGCTGTCGGGGTCCGCGTCGGTGGGCGCAGCGCCACCCGGTGTGGGCCCCGTCGCAGGTCTCGGCGTTGAGTCGCCGGCCCCGGCGGAGTCGGTGGTACCCAGGCTGGCGGGCAGCGTGAAGTCGGCACCCAGGACCACCCGGAGGTGCCCGGTCGATACCGTCGAGTCGCGCGCGGTAGGTAGCTCACCGAGCATCGTGGCCAGGGTTTTAGCCGCCTCGGCGGCGCCGGAATCTGGATAGTAGATCGTCGTGGTGCTCCGGTGATGGCGGGCGGTGCTGGTGACACCCGTGGTAAAGCCGGTGGGGGTCAGGGCGTGTTCCAGCGAGGCCGCCAAGCCGTTGCGACTGGTGGCGTTGATCACGTCCACGATGCCGGATTGGCTGCCGGACACCGGGGCTGGTGCGGCGGCGACGGGCGTGGTGGTGGGGCCACCGATCAGGTTGTGCACCAACGCTTGGACCGCCGGCACGTCGACGATGTTGACGTCCTCACCGGCGGGATCGGTGCCGAAGCGGACGATCGGCAGGGTCGTGAAGCTGATGTTCCCACCGGTCAGCGCGGAGGCTTGCTCGGCGAAGGACAGCAGCTCGAAACCGGTGTCGGCGGCGATGTTCTGCTTGGCCACATTGATCAATCCGCGCAGTCGCGCCGGGTTGAGGAACGTTCCGGCCTGCTTGAGTTGATAGACCAGCGAGGCGATGAAGGCCTGTTGGCGGCGTTCCCGGTCCAAATCGCTGAAGTTCAGCTGGGTGTGCACCGAATCGCGGCGCTGGCGCACGAAAGCCACCGCCTGAGCCGCGTTGATCTGCTGGTAGCCGCGGTGGAAGTCGGCGCCGGAGTAGTTGTCTCGGGTGTCCTCCTTCAGACACACCGTGATTGGCTCCACCACCTGGGCGAGCTGGTAGAAGGCGACCATGGTCACCTCCACGAAGTGGTCGATCGGCACGCCCCCCAAGAACTGGGCGACCGTGTCGACCTGCTCCTGGCGACCAGCGTCGCGACTTCGCTGTTCCAAGATGGCCTGGTCGTTCACGCCGACGGCCGTCAGCCTTTTATGTTCCTGGTCGAATGCAAAGCCGTAGGCTTGCTTGATCTTGCCCTTCACAACGCCGTCCGGGCTGCCCGGGAGGCTGACGTAGTCGTCGCGCGGGATGGAGATGGCGGTGGCCCGGGAACCATTGCCGGGTAGGTGCACCAGCATCAAAACGTTGGCGTTGTAACCGCCGACCTGCTCGTCACCCGCGTGCAATGCCTGGTAGATCTCTGGTGGAAGCGGTTTGCCGTTCCCGTCGAGCCGGCTGTCCAATCCCATGATCAGTATGTTGGTATCGCCGCCGGCTGATTTCGGGGCATCGACCCGGATGGCGTCGGACCTACCGATCCCGGTCAGCAGAGTCTCGTACTGGCTCCAGCCATACCCGATGACGCTGAATACGAGCAACGACACCAGCGCGATAACCCACCGCGCGATCGACCCCCACCGGCGGTCATTGCGGCGCGTCGGGCGATGCCCGGATCGCCGACCGTTCCCACCACCCCGGTGCCCGTTGGAACCGACCCGGGTCCGCGGCGGTCCCGACGGCGCCGTGGCGCGCGGCCGGTCACTACGCGAGTTGCGCCCCGCCTGACCGGCCCGATCCGGCGGGACCACTCGACGGCGCGGGACGTCAGACCGCGGCGGGGCAGGCGCTCGACGCCGACGATCACCGCGGGCCTCCCCGCTGGGACCCCAGCGCCCGTCTCCGCCAGCCACACCACTCCCTGCGCCTGGGTTGACCCGCCCAACAGTTGTCCTCGACGGTAGACGCGCCGACCCCAAGACTAGTTGCGCTATGTCACCCGGACGCGCCGGGCTTACTTGCTGCTGAGGCTGGCGACCAGGTTGATCGTCGTCGCCAGGATGCCTGTGCCAAACAAATAGGACAGCAGAGCGTGGCGCAGCGCGGTGCGCCGGATCACCCTGCTGCGCAGCGGGGTATCGGAGACCTGGAACGTCATGCCGATGGTGAACGCGAGATAGGCGAAGTCGGTGTAGGTGGGCGGGTCGGGCTGGTTGAAGTCGATCCCGCCGTCGGCCCCGGCGTAGTAGAGCTGCGCGTAGCGCAGCGTGAAGACGGTGTGCACGAGGCCCCAGGACAGTACGACCGAAACGAGCCCGAGCCCGACCCGGAGCAGTTCCTGGATTCCGTGTTGCTGTCCGGCTCGGACCAGCACGAACCCGACCGCGACCAGGCTGGCGACGGCCGCGCTGAGCAGCAGCAGATCAGTGACAGTGCGGTCTGGATCGGTGACGGTGGCGCGTTGGGCGGTGTCCCGCGCGTCGCGGTTGCGGATCGTGGACCACAACCACGTGATGTAGATCAGCGAGGCGAGGTCCCAGCCGACCAGCAACCCCAGTGCCACGGAGGTCGCCATGCTCGCTGGCACCGCCGCGGCCGCCCCGATCAGTATTGAGACGGCCACCTCAGTGCCAGCCGCCACCCCGCGGCGGGCGGGCGGCGTGGCGGGACCGCCGGGTCGGGTGGTCACACTCGGGCCGGCGGCGAGGTGCGTTCCAGCGCTTGCCAGCCGGTGTCATGGGCGCGTTCGGCGCGTTCGGCGCGGCCGCCGCCGCGGAGGCCGAAGAGGCGTTTGGCGAACAGCAGGTAAGCGACCACGGCGAGGTTGATGACCAGAGTGATTATCTTGGTGATGGTGATCCGGCCGGTGAGCTCGTAGACCTCGGGAATCAACAGCAGCGTGGTCGCGATGAAGGTGAGGTACTCGGCCCACCGGTGCGCGAACCACAGGCCCACGGCTTCGATGCCCTCGAGCAGTGCGTAGCCGGCCAATGCCAATCCCACGAGTAACACGGTGGAGGGCTTCGCGGCGAAGGCCCGTCGCAGTTCCTGCAGGATCCCCCCGCCGGCCTGACCGTTCGGGCCGCCGACGCCGCCCTGCACCGCGTCCAGGACCCGGTAGAACGTGTGGCTCAGGGCCACCCGGTTGGCTGCGAAGAGGAACACCGCAAGCGCGAGGACGCCGAGCACGATGAAATGCACCAGCCGGTCCACGGCGATCAGCCGCAGCACGTAGCGATCCCGCAAGGGTCGTCCCCGCAGCGGCAGGTCGATCTCGGAGCGCTCGGGTAGGTGCTCGCGAGTCGGCGCCAGTGGGGGTGGCAGCGGAATCCACGCGTCACACCGCACGCAGCGATACCAGCGAAGCCCATCGCCAGGTTCGCGCACGAGTAGGTCGTCGCTAGGTCGGATCGTGGCGACGTCGGTGCCCAGGAGCTCATGGCCGCGTAGCCCGCAGCCGATGAGCTCGTAGTGAAACTTCGGTCGCAACCGCTTGCCGCGCTGCGTCCCCGGCGGAGCTTGGCTGCGCCCTTCCTGGTGCTCCTCCATGCCGTCGAGCCTAGCGAGTGGCATATCCAATGCAGGTCGCGTAATCCCGCAACGCGGGCCAGTCGTGCCCGCCGTGGATGTCGCCTGCGACATGGCCGGCGAACTGGCAGCCGCAGGCTTGGATGTCCGGGACGTTGTACCGCGCAGCGGTGAGGTCGGGCCCCGTCTCGAAGTCGAGAACCTCGGCGAGGTTGTTGGCGGCGGCGTCGCGCACGGTGAGCGGTTCGAGACCGAATCGCCACTCGATCATCTTGAGTATGGAGGTGTGGTCGTAGATGCCATGCGCGACGGTCCGCCGACGTGCTCGCGGCGAGATGACCAGGCACGGCACCCGGAATCCGCGCAGGCCGGTACCGAGGTCGGGTCGCGGGTCGGGCGCGGTGGTCGGCGGCACATGGTCGAAAAACCCGCCCCATTCGTCATAGTTGATGACCAGTACGGTGCGCTCCCAGTTCGGGCCGGAAACGACTGCATCGTAGACAGTGTTGAGGAAGTGTTGGCCGACGCGGATGTCAGCCAACGGGTGATCGTCACCGGATGTGCCGACGGTGCCGTCGCCGAGAAACCGCGGGTCGACGAACGACACTGCGGGCAAGGCCGTCTGGGCCTTCGCGTCAAGGAGGAACTGGGCGAACGGCTGCGTGATGTCTCGGTATTTCGAGCCCCACAAGGCCGTGATCGGCGCGTCGCAGAAATAGTATTTCGCCGGGATGCCACGTTCGGCGAGCCGGTCCCAGATCGTGGGGACGGTGGTCGGCTCCATAAGGTTGGTGATCCGGTCGGTTTGCGCGGCGTGCTGGAACAGGCGGTTCGGGAAGGTCGGCCCCATCACCGCCGCGAAGTACCGATCGCAGGTGGTCCAGTCGCGCGCGGCGCGGCTGAAGAAATCCAGATCTGCGGCCGTGTAGTAGCCGATCGCGAACTCGTCGTTGCGGCCCGAGCGCAGGAAACCGTCGCAGGCGCCACCGTTGTACTGGACGCGGCCGCCCTTGTAGGAATGGTCCGGGTCAGGGTGACCACAGCCGGTGAAGGTATCCAGGTGATACGTGGCGTGGCGCTTACGGTTGTTATCGACGTAGCTCAGGCCGTCCTGTTTGCCGTCTGCACCGGGCAGCCATCCGAGATAGTGGTCGAAGGAACGGTTCTCCATCATCACCACGACGATATGATCGATCTCAGGCTGTTCGGGCGGCGGCAGTGCGGTGGGTGATTTCGTTGCCGCGGCACAGCCTGCACCGACTGCGCTGAAGCCGAGCGTGCCCGCAACCGTGACAGCGGCGCCGGAGATGAACTGACGTCGGCTCAGCTCCACGTCAGCTGAAACCGACCATGGGCGCCACGACTGGGCTCGCCGTAGCTCATGCACCCGAGGCAGATGCGCGAGACCTGCAGACCGGTGGTGCCGAGACAGACGTGGTCCATGGCTCACCTCTACCACAGGCCGCCTGAGTTTCAGTGACCCAGTGCTGCGCGATAATGCGCTAGCTCGGCGTACATCGCGTGTTGGATGTTCTTGGGTCGACTCAGTCCGTGACCTTCATCTGGGTCCATCACGAGCGACCCCTGTTCACCGAGCGTCGCGACAAACTCCCGGACTTGGTGAAGTGGCGTGACCGTGTCCAGATCACCGTGAAAGGCGAGGATCGGACAGCGGGCCGTTATGCCGGGTCGGAGCAGGGACCGATCGCTCCACGTGCCGGTTGGGCCCAGGAGAAGGTCGGCATGATGCGATTGGAACTTCGGTGCGGCGCTACGCCATGCGGCGGGATCAACGATGGCGCACCGCACAGTGGCCGCACGGAACTTCGTGGTGTTCGTCACTATCACGGGCACCGGCGCGGGGCGTTTGTCCGGCCGGGGACGGTACAACGTCGCATACACCCGGTCGCCATCCCGAGCGCGGATATGGACGACCTCGGGGTTCGGCACCTGCGATTCGGGCGTGACTTCCGCTGTCGCTGTCAACTCGCAGGACTCGCCACTGTCGATATCAGCCACGATGACGGTGGGCATCCGATCCGGAGACGACCCGCTGGCGCGCCTGGTCGAACAACCCTAGCGCCGACTCCGGGCGGCCCTGTACCCGCGCGACAAGACCCTGATAGCCCAGGATGTAGGACCGTAGAGCAGCGTCGGACGATTGGTTACGGCCAGGACCGCCTGCCGATAGCAGTGATTCATCGTGGACAGGTCACCCAGGTCGTACCACAGCCATGCCGCGAAACCTGCCGCCTCCGCAGCCGCTGAGGCGACCCGGCGCCGCAGCGCGTCTGGCGCCGCACTATCCAACAGTGCCACCAGCAGCCCGGCCTGTGCCTGGACGTGCACGATCATCTCGGCCGAGGACAGCTCGTGATACATCCGCCGCTGCCGGCCAGTGATGAGCTCAAGGTCCTCAACAACCGCACGGTTGAGCCGCGAGGGCCGACGTGCTGCATCAGCCAGCCGTGCCCAATCAAGGTCGTCCCGGTCGCACACCTGCCGAGCCCTCGCCCCATGACCTCACCCGCCGTGGCGGCCAGCTTTCGAGGCTGTGCCTCGTCACCTGTTCATCCCGGGCCTGGTGTGGCGCGAGGAACACACGCTGGTCCCGCTGCGCAGATCCGATGACCCGGCGACGTGGCTAGAAGGCTAGGGCCGGCAAAGTCGGTAAAATTGAGTCAAGTTTGGTGCTCGCGGGTCAGATCTGACGGGCGTAGCGTGGATGACGCTCGCTCCACAGCGCGACGACAACGCATCTGACATGCACATACGCACTTCGCGTCACGGTCAACATATCTAGGCGTAGCGAGTGGCGGCGGTCGGCGCTCTGACCGCGGGTCCCTGCGTGAGCCTGCCCGAAAACCGGAAGCCGACCACGGCATGGCTCGTCGGGCTGGGGCGTAGCCCCGTTAGGAGTTGGCCTACGCGAACAGTCCGGTGATCACCCAAGTAGACGATGGACATCCGATCGGACCGAGCTTGATCGGGAACCAGATCTCCAGCTCAGCGAGCAAGCCGACGGTGGTGGCGCAGATGCTGACCGCGTTGCAGGCCGAGCCGGGGATGTCGGTGTTGGAGATAGGGACGGGCACCGGCTACCAGGCCGCGCTGCTCGCGCACCGTCTCGGCGGCCAGAACGTGACCTCCATCGAGATCGACGCTGCCGTCGCCGCTCTTGCCCGCAAAGCGCTCGCCGACGCCGACTATGGCGCCCTCACCGTGGTCACCGGCGACGGCGCGGCTGGATACCCGCCCCGCGCTCCGTACGACCGGGTGATCGCCACCGTGGGTGCCTGTGACGTGCCGACAGCGTGGGTTGCGCAGACCAAGCCCGGTGGTCGAATTGTGTTGCCATGGGCAACTGAATATCACAATGGTGGGTTGGTGACATTGACCGTCGGCGGCGGCGGGACAGCTTCCGGCGGCATCGTCGGCAATGTGGCGTTCATGCTGCTGCGCGATCAGCGCAGCCCCTACACTTCACTTCGCGACGTGATCTACGACGAAGACCACGCACTTATTACCAGCACCGATGTGCATCCCTACGGCGTCGCGGGCGACTATAATGCGTCCTTTGCGATCGGTGTGCGTGTCCCCCGTTGTCGAAACGTCTACCGGCGTCCCGCGACCGGTGAGGAGTTTCAGCTTTATTTCGTGGACGCCTGGTCACGGTCGTGGGCCTGCCTACACTACCTGCCCAATGCCATCGAGTATCACGTGCGTCAATTCGGGCCGCGCCGACTCTGGAACGAAGTAGAGGCCGCCTACCATTGGTGGATCGGTGCAGGCCGCCCTCCTGCCAGCCAATGGAGGTTCACCGTGACACCCGCAGGGCAAGGCATCGAACTGACATGATCAACGTCACGGCTCTGCGAGCGCCTAGGCTCCAAGCGCGCGGGCGGCAACCTGGCCGCCACCCTGGGCGCATCAGCGGTCTACTTCGGAACCGCAGCGGAAACGCTGCTCGGCGGCTGGGCCCTGGACGGCTTCTGGTCACCGCGGCGACGGCAATGTTGGCGGCCAACTGGTCAGCACGCTGCTCGGGCTCGGCGATCCGGTGCCTGCCCTGACCCGAGGCGCGAAACCCCATCCGCCGTGCCGGCCGGTGCCGAGCCGGCCGTGGGCGATCTCAACCACCCCTCCAGTCTGCGACCCGCGCTCACGGGAGTGCGTGGCGATCGGCTTCTCCGATGTACCCATGCACGCGGATAAACCAATTTCTCCGTCTGGGTGCCGACGTTTGGGCCGGGCTCTGTCGGTGCCTCATTGTAGAATTGGGTCATGTCGGCGGCGGCGGTGTGGCAAGACAGTGATGCCGCGTTGGTCGCCGAGTTGGGTGCGTT
>JAHEXI010000033.1 GCA_023252195.1 Pseudonocardiales bacterium | reverse complement strand
AAAGACCGAGACCTCGGCCGCGTCCCGGCCGCAACCACCACCGACGAGTAAAGACCAAACCACATGCAGGGGGTCAACTTTCAGATGCCGTCAGGGGGTCAGTTTTGGGTTGCCGTTGACATATCCAGGGAGCAGGTGTGCAACCAGACCCGGGTGGTCGGCTGCTGGCCAGGCCACCGGTGGGCGATGGTCCACGCGTGGTCCAAGGCGAACGTGAGTAGATACCGGCCAAGGCCCTGTCCGGTGAAGGAGGGCAGCAGCCCGAAGTAGGTCAGTTCTACCTGGCTTGTGGGTTGTGCGTGCAGTTCAACGTAGCCGGCGGGGGTCCCTCGCACCCAGGCCACCCAGGTTTCGACGCCGGGTTGAGCCAGCCAGTCGTGCCATTGCTGCCAGGTCCACGGCAGCCGGTCCACCCAGAACAAGTCCCCACCGACGGCGGTATACAAAAACCGGCTCAACTCCGGTGACGGCAGCTCCGCGCGCACGATTTCAACCGGTACGGCCAGCGCTTGGGGCGTGGTTGGGTCCGGTAGGTTTGCTCCAGGTACCAGACGGTGCTGGATGTGTCTTCGTCTTGGCACGGTTTGATCACGGCACGGGTTCCTTTCTTCGGATAGAAATCGACCAGCGAGGGATAGCCGTGCTGCATCCCGTCGCGGACCAGCTGAAAAAACATCTGACCGCCTTGTCTGAATACGCGCGCCTGGATGAAACCAGACGACAGTTCCTAAAACGCGGCGTCGTGCAGGTTCCTTTCCTCGCTCCCGAGGGGGTGAAAGAACTCCTGGCCATCGAGGTAGAGGAGTTGGTCACCTCCCACGGTCGGCGCCGTGACCTAGTCTTCCCGGAGACAGGCAACACCAAGCGGCACATGCGCAACGTACGACGCGACCAGATTAAGGCGTTCGGTTCGATCATTCCCGCCGTGTACGCCATGCCCGCCCTGCGCGAGGCGCTAGCCACCATCGCTGGGGAGGAGGTCCTTCAGTGTCCCTACGAACCTGAGCAGTTCGTCATCACCGCGCTAGACCAGCATGGGGACAATCACGGCTGGCACTGGGATGATTACAGCTTCGGCCTGGTCTGGGTGGTCGACTGCCCGCCCGTGGCATACGGCGGATTCGTGCAGTACGTCCCACACACCGAGTGGGACAAAAACGACCCCCGGCTGCACCGCTGGTTCGTCACCCGACCCATCTACTCCATCGAGCTCGTCCCGGGCGATTTGTATCTCATGCGCACCGATACCACCTTGCACCGCGTCTACCCCATCACCGGTGGTCGTCGCCTGATCGTGAACATGGGCTACGCCTCCCGTGGCGACCTGACAAAGCAGATCAGCCACGAGACGATGGACAACCTGTGGACCACCGACCACTAATCGCACGACGACGGCGGCCTTCCCATGATCGGGGAGGATCATCTTTTTGGCTGGTGGGTCAGGCGGAGCGTGCGACGGCATCGAACCCGCATGGCCAGCTTGGAAGGCTGTGCCCACTGCGCCGTCAGAGGCCGCGATCGGTGATCAGGACGGGTCACGGTGCCCCGCTGTTGACCGTGGTTGACCGGTGTTAATGGCGCGCTAATGGCACGCGGGGTGTTTGCTTGCCGCAGGACGGGTGGGCGGAAGTGGGTATCCCGTCGCGTCGGCGACTTTCTCACGGAGCAGGCCTGGGGAGCCGACGCGACGGGATACCCGCGCACTGGTGCTCCACTCTCTACCTTCGAGCCCGGTCCTAGGACATCCCGGAGCGGAGGCCCGCTGGAGGCGCCTGTGCTTTAGCTTGGTGCCGCACCACTGGCACGGCGCCGTTCGTCGAGCGTCGCTACATTGTCACCGACAACGGCGTCTTCGTGTGCAAAACAAACGTCGGGCAACACGCGATAGGCTGCGGCGATGGGCCAGCGCGACATCGACGTTGTCGTGTTCGGCGCAACCAGCCTTACCGGCCGTCATGTTGCCGCGTACCTAGCGCAGCGCGCGTCGGAGCTGGGGGGCCTGCGCTGGGCTGCTGCGGTGCGCGATGGCGCCAAGGCCAAGCGGGTGTTCGCCGCAGAGGGAGTGGAGCCGCCTGAGACGATCCTCGCCGAGGTAGGTAATCCCTCATCGCTCAGGGCCATGGCGTCTCGCGCAATCGTGGTACTCAACCTGGTCGGCCCGTACATGCTGTACGGCGAGTCGGTGATCGAGGCGTGCGTCGACGCTGGCTGCCACTACGTCGACCTCACAGGCGAGATTCCCTTCGTCCGTCGCATGAATGCAGCCTTCGATGCCCGGGCACGCGCGGCCGGAGTCAAGATCGTGCAAGTCTGCGGGGTTGCGGCGCTTCCACCCGACCTCGGGATCGCGCTCGCCGCTGAAGCCGCTGCCAAAGCGGGTGAACATCTGGTCGAGGTGGACGTCGAGTCGCGCATCGTCGAGCAGCCGATGCCGCCTCGCCCATCCGACTTCCTCTCCGGTGGCAGTTTGCAGAGCATCGTCGCGGTCGCCGGCGACCCAGAGATCGACTGCATCGTCGACCCGGGCTGCCTCGTGCCTGATCCCGCAACCGCCCAGGCGGTTCGCGTCCGCAGCCCGATCCGAGTCCGCCCTCGCCACCGCGACGGCGCCGTGATTGCGCCCATGGCGCCGGCTGCGTTCATCAACCCGGCGGTGATCCACCGCGCCGCGGCGCTGCGCGCAGAGGAAGATGGCAAGCCGTTCACGCCCTTCGCCTACCGGGAGGGCCTGGCCATGGGAGGATCGACCGCTTCCCTGCCGGTTCGCTATGTGGTCGCCGGCGCTCTCTCTGGCATCCAGGGCCTTATCGGCATGTTGGCTCGTGCCCACCGACCGGACGTAGGCCGACGCGTGTCGCGTTTCCTGACGCAGGCCCTGCCGGGCTCCGGCTATGAGCCGGCCCGCGAGCGTCTGGAGCCCTGGCGCTGGCAAATGTCTATCCGGGCCAGGACCTCCACCGGGCGCGAGATGCGGGTAGAGATCAATGCCGACGGACACCCCTTTTACTGCACAACCGCGCGCATGCTAGCGGAAGCGGGCCTGCTGCTCTCGGAAGCGGGGTCGACACCTGACCGTTCCGGTTGCCTCACACCCTCGACCGCTCTTGGTACCCGCAGCGCCGGGCGCTTTGCGCGAGCAGGACTGCGATTCTCGCTCGCCTAGAACTGCCGTCTGCGGCTAGTCGGAGGATGCCTCGCGATGCCCCTTGTGGCGCGATAGCTTGAGGATGCCGAAGGGATAACACAAAGACGCCCACACGTACCGCAGCGCTGCCTTGTTCGGGCCATCCCGGGAGACCTAATTGTTAGCGGCGAGCGTCTGCTTTGATGTTGGCCGTCCGGCTGGGCCGCGACCGAGCACGGCCCGTCAGGGCCGCGCGCAGTGTCGTGGTTCCGGCCGGACGGCACCAACGTGGGATGCGCGTCGCCGGAGGCGGCGCGGCTTGATCCATAGAGGGGAATTCGGCAACACAACGCGCTGTCACGCTGTCCAGTCCCGGCTGATGCTTGACGTTGCGGTTTCACCTGATGCTTGACATCGGGCCTGATCGGCTTTCCTCTCGCTGTCCTGTATGGACGGTGAGGGGGGCCGGGAATGGCTCTGGTGGAGATGTCTGTTGTCGAGCAGCGCTACCGTGCGGTCCTTGCGGTCGGGCGTGGTGAGCCCAAGATCGTGGTGGCGGCCCAGTTCGGGGTCTCCCGGCAAACCCCTGCACACCTGGTTGACCCGGTATGCTCAGCTGTCGCTGTTGTCATCGCATTGGATTCAGCCAGTCGACATATAGCCCACCGAACACGCGTGGACAGCTGTCACCAGGCAGTTTGTTGTGAGCAGGCAGCCCGGCTTACAGCGGATGGTTACGGAGTGAGTGATCTTTCACTCGTCGAGGTGGATCAGCTGGCCCCTCGTGGCGATCTTATCGGGTTTCCCACCGCGATACGTTGATCGTTGACGGTGCCCTGACGCCCGACCGCTGTTACCCCATGCTCAGGAGGCTCTGCTGGTCTTGACAACGAGTCGAACTCGTTTTTGTCCGCGCTGCGCTCGGCGGGTCGGGATCTGGTCGTCGTGGGCTACAGCGACGGCAACGCCGGACTGGGCAACAACGCGAGGGCAGTCACCGAGGGCATACGGAGGACGGCCATGAGAGGGTGGGCGACACCCCGCTGACGGCTGGCGGCTTGGGACGCGGGGCTCTCACGACCCGCTACAGCCTCGTCAGGATGGAAATGCAGAGGATTGACCACGAAACCGCGATCTACTTCTCCTACAACGGCTCGGCTCCGTCCACGGACGAGGCTGCGGAGTTGGACCGCTTGGGCGGGTGGCCGTGCCGCTGAAGTCGAAGGCGGTCAGTGGTGAGTTCAAGGACGAGTTGAACGACGACGACTTCGAGGAGAACAAGGTGGGCGCCCCGGACTCGGGCGGCGCGCTGATCACCCAGGAGTTGGGCTCCTGGATCATCGACAAGCTGAGGTAGCACGGCACGACCGGCCTCGCGATCGACAAGGGCGGGGTTGCCCTAGTAGTCCCCATTGGCCATCACCGGACGGTCGGCCAGGGGCGCTATCGCTGACCCTCGGCAGGCGATCGAGGCCAAGCACAAGCAACCCATCCCTGAACACTGGCGGGGCTGGTGGCGCGGACCCGAGCGCTGGGCCTACAGGATCCGCACGGGGACTGTCAGCTTCTCCTCGTCATCCGTGCACCGCAGCTGTGGCCTGGCCAACAGCAAGGATTGATCGCCCTCGTCCCTGTAGTGGTGCTTACCATTGGGATGCTCCTCGCGGTGCTTGTCGATGGCTCGTTGTTCGTCGGCCGTGGCTTCGCGGGCTCCGCCAATAATCGTCATACACAATTTATCGCGGCAGACGAATCCGCGGTTACGCCCCCACCCGAATCGGTCCGATAAGTACCGATTTTCAGTCTAACTCCCCGACTCTGTGTAACCCCGCAGATGTATGAGGCTCACCACTCACATCTTCCAATGTACGCCGTGTACATAACCTGGCGTACTCGTAAAATGGCATCGTAAGATGATGGCCATTCCTCGAGCGTCTTGCGGCGGGCGGCAACAACGCAGTGTAATCCCGGCATAACGCTGGGTAGCCCCTTCGCCACCTGCTCTTCCTCCTTCAAGCGGGTGCCCGTCGCGCCATCCCGTCGACAGCCCAACCACGGCGTGTCAAGGGGCGCGTGCCATGGGATCGGACAGGGTGGCCTGTGGACTCGCCCCCTTGATGCGCCGTGGTAGCCCTTGGGGAGGTCGGCGGGATGGCGCGGTGGGTGCACGCGGCCGCAGCGTTGCTTTATTCTGACCATCCCGGAGGTCTGCCCAGCGGCGAGCGTCTGGTTTTCATCTTTGGCCGTGGACACCTACTAATCATTGTTGCCCATCGATCGCACGACGCTGGTCGTGGCGTCGCCGCCAGCTGAGGCAACGGTCGAGATAGTCGGCGCCTCCGTGGGCGTTGTCCCGCCCGCTTCGATGAGTCTGACGAACCAGTCCATACATGCGGGGTACGACCACAGATAGGATCTGAACTGCGGATTCCTGCTGCGGTCGTAGAGTTCGCGAGCGATCTCCTCGTCAGTCCACCACGGACCTGATGGCGTACTAGGTCACGACAGTCCGCGACCGTTGCGCCATTGTTGATGAGTAGGTGAATCTGTCCGCGAATAAGGTTCATGAAGTGATCTATCCTCGTGCGGGCGCAGATAAACCTGTCATCGGGAGAGGCCATCCACGGTAGAATTTGCGCTAAGCCTTCGAAGAGGATTTGGGCGGCTTGATGACTGCAGCTACTCCCCCGGTGGGCGTGGCCTTGGCGGCTGATGTCGAGCATCGGCCTGACCGCCGGACACCGTTCCGGGCTCGGGTCCGGTGGGTGGATCCGGCGACCAAGCGTAGGCAGTCCAGGTCGGAGGCCTTCGAGACCGAAGAAGCGGCGGTGGACTGGATCGCCGGCCTTCGGCGCGCTGCACTTGGCGGTGTTGATCCGACTGCGGCCACGATGAAGCTCGCCGACTACGGCACGGCGCACATGACCTTGGCGCTCCGCGGCTTGGAGGCCAAGACACTCGACCCCTACCTCTCCGGTTGACGCAAACGAGTTGTACCTGTGCTCGGCCACCTACCGGTACGCATGATCACCAACGGTGCTGTAGATCGGGCCGTACACGGCTGGATCGCTGACGGAGGCAGCCGCTCGACGGTGAAGAACAGCCTGGCGGTCCTGGTACGGGTGATGGAGCAGGCCCTACGTGACGGCATCATCGACCGCAACCCCGCCCGGATCACCGGGTGGCAACGAGAATACCAACGGGCTGAGGATGAACTCGACGACCCGCGCTCACTTGCTCTGCGGGACTGGCTGGCGCTCACGCAGCTTGCTGATGCGCTGGTTGTTCGCTCCGCAGACCAGTTCCCGGGCTGGGGCAATATCGTGATTTTCGCTGCGTGCACTGCGGCCCGCATCGGCGAGGTGGCCGGGGTTCGGGTCGGCGACATCGACACGTCCTCGTGGACTTGGACCGTCCGCCGGCAGACCACGCCCTCACCGGGTGGCGTGATAGATAAAGGGACCAAGGGTAAGCGCGCCCGCGCCGTCCCACTCATCGCCGAGGTACGTGAGCTGGTAGCCAGTCGGATCACGGCTGCCGGTCCCGATCCCACAGCCCGGCTGTTCACCGGTCCTCGCGGTGGACGGATCACTACCGCCGTGTTACGCGACGCGACCCACTGGGACGAAGTAGTCACTACACTCGGATACGAGCATCTGCACCGCCACGATCTGCGCCACACCGGGCTCACCTGGATGGCAGACGCCGGGGTCCCCGTGCACGTCCTGCGGAAGATCGCTGGCCACGGCTCACTCACTACCACGCAGCGCTACCTGCACCCCGACGCTACCTCGATAGCGGCTGCGGGTGACTCGCTGACGGCCTTCCTGAATACCGGCTGGTCCCCAAATGGTCCCCAACTGCGAGCGGTCTCCAACTCGACAAGATCGACTCCGAACATGAAGAAAGCCCGCTGACGTGGTGTTTCGTCCAGCGTCAGCGGGCCTCGGTTTGGTCGGGACGACAGGATTCGAACCTGCGACCCCTTGACCCCCAGTCAAGTGCGCTACCAAGCTGCGCCACGTCCCGGCCACGCCCTCGCGGGCGCCTACACAGACTAGCGCAGTCGAAACAAGCTAGCGGCGTGCCACCGTGCCGTTGAGCAGCCGGAGTCAGATCATCCCGTCAGGCAGACTCTCAGCAGCGCTACGCCAAGCGCCGCGCGCCTCGGGCACGGCGGCCCAGTCGCCACGAGCAGCGCTGCGGTCGCGGCGCACCATGAGCAGACCCCGCTTGTGCTTCGTCAGCTAATCCGCAGTGCGCACGAGGCCGCCCGCGGCATCGAGAGGCTGTTGCTTAATCAGCGTCGGGTTGCCCATGGGAGTCAGTTGTAAGACCTAATTGTTCTGACAGAATCCGCTCATGGATCCTGCCGACGGCCCAACGACCTGCCGTGATCGCCGAAAGTGAGTGCTGGCCGCGCGATCCTGCACGGTTACCGCTCACTATTGACGATCTTGAGAACACGAGAAAGGCGATTAGGCAACAGCCTCTCGAGCGCGCTCTTGGCTTCGAAGTCCCGGGGCGCACCACGACTGCACAACGGCGTCGCACCGCAATATCGCGGCCGTATGGCCGCCGCCGACCAGACGGGCCGCGCCCCTATGCGCCCATCGCGATGCCCGCTGGTCGGACAGCTGCCGTCGAGACATCCCGGTATCGACCTCCTCGCACCGATGTCGGGGAATGCCCGTTCGCCAGGCAGGTCAACCTCCCGGCTACGAGCTCGGCAGAAAGGTCGGCAGCGTTACCCGATCGCCACTGCCCCATCGAACAGCCGGTGCAGCGCCTCCGCGGACGGCACTCCCTCAAGTCGACGCCCGTCGACGAGGACCGTGGGCACGACGGTGATCTCCAGCTCTCGCGCCCGGCGCAGCGCCTGCTGGTGCGCCTCGGCGTAGCGACCGGACTCCAGTGCCGCGCGGAAATCGTCGGCGTCCAGGCCCAGCTCCCCGGCGACGTCTGTCAGGATCTCTACTTTGCCAATATCGCGCTGCTTGACGAAGAACGCCCGGAAGATCCGCTCCGTGTAGCGCTGACCGAGAGCGCGCTCCTCGGCATAGGCGAAGCCCTCGAAAGCGAGCCGGCTGTAGGGCTGCGGGGACACCCGGGGCAGCACTATCGGGACGCCCAAGCGTTCGGCCATCGGGTAAACCACTTGCTGCCAGGTCGACTGCAGGTAGTCGCCCTCGGGTCGCAGCGTCGGCGTGGGATCTGGTCGCAGCTCGAAGGGTCGCCAGGCGATCTGCACGTCACCGCCGTCGGCTGCATCGGCGAGCGGTTGCTCAGCGAGATAGCAGAACGGGCAGACGAAATCAGAAAACACCTCAATCGTGGTAAGCACACCACACCTTTCCTGTCGAGTCGTGGTCGTGCTTCCAGCTTGCCCCCAATCGCGCGCACCGGTCCAAAGGTCGTGACCGACGTCTCTGTTATCGGGCTCGCCGCTCCCGAACTCGTACTGAGATGCGCACCGGACTGCCGGTGAAGCCGAACGTCTCACGGAGTCGCCGCTCGAGGAATCGGCGGTACCCGGCCTCGAGGAAGCCGGTGGTGAACAGCACGAAGGTGGGCGGCCGGGTGCCGGCCTGGGTGGCGAAAAGCACCTTGGGCGGCCGCCCCCCGCGCACCGGTGGTGGCGTCGCGGCGATCACCTCGGACAACCACGCGTTGAGCTGCCCGGTGGGCACCCGCCGGTCCCAGGATTCCAGGGCGGTGCGTAGGAACGGGGCGATCTTGCTGACGGATCGGCCGGTGAGCGCCGAGATGTTCACCCGCTGCGCCCACTGCACCCGGGCCAGGTCGCGATCCAGTTCCCGGGTCAGCTCACGGCGTCGGTCCTCGTCGACCAGGTCCCACTTGTTGAACGCCACCACCAGCGCCCGCCCGGATTCCATCACCGAGGTGATCACCCGCTGATCCTGCTCGGTGATCGGCTCACTGGCATCGATGAGGACCACCACCACCTCGGCCGCCTCGACCGCCGCGCGGGTGCGCAGCGACGCGAAGTACTCGGTGCCACTGGCAGTCCGTACCCGCTTACGCAGGCCCGCGGTGTCCACGAACCGCCAGGTCTCACCATCGAGCTCCACCAGCGAGTCCACCGGGTCCACCGTGGTACCGGCGACCTCGTGCACCACCGACCGCTGCTCGCCCACCAACCGGTTGAGCAGGCTCGACTTCCCCACGTTCGGCTTGCCGACCAGCGCGACGCGGCGCGGGCCCCCGACGCGAGCCGCGACGTCCCGCGGCGCGAAGGGCAACACCGCCAGCACCGCGTCGAGCAGATCGCCGGTGCCGCGCCCGTGCAATCCGCTGACCGGGTGCGGCTCACCCAACCCCAACAACCACAGTGCCGCAGTGTCGGCGACCAACCGCTCGTCGTCCACCTTGGTCGCAGCCAGCACCACCGGCGTAGCCGAGCGGTGCAGCACCCGGGCCACCGCCTCCTCCGCCTCGGTAGCCCCCACCATGGCGTCGACCACCAGCAGAACCGCGTCCGCGGTGCGCATCGCGAGCTCCGCCTGCGCGGCCACCGCGGCCTGCAGACCGCGCGCGTCGGCCTGCCATCCTCCGGTGTCCACCACGGTGAACCGGTGGCCATTCCACAACGCATCGTAGGCAACCCGATCCCTGGTCACTCCCGGCACGTCCTGCACCACCGCCTCGCGACGCCCCAGGATCCGGTTGACCAGCGTCGACTTGCCCACGTTGGGACGACCCACCACGGCGAGCACCGGCTGCTCGAGCGTCACATCCGCGTCAGCGTCGAACCCCTCGGTCTCCTCCAGCGCCGCCCATTCAGCCTCGTCGGACCAGATCCCGTCGCCTGGCGCCAGACTGCTCATCACGCTCTCTCCGTTCGGGCCGCACCTGGTCGACCCAGGCAGCGGATCGCATCCAGCTCCGTGACCAGCGCGGCCAGCCGGTTACGTATCTCAGTAGTAGCGGCAGTCAACGCCGCTCGTCCCCTGCCCGGGGGCACCGCGAACGGCTCGCCGACCAGCACATCGACCGAAGGCCGGAACCGACGGTTGTTACCCGCCGGCCGGCGGGTGCCGCGGATAGCCACCGGTAGCATCCTTGCCCCACCAGCCCGAGCCAGCCACGCGGCGCCCCGCTGCGCGTTGGCCACGTCACCTGATCCACGGGTGCCCTCCGGGAACACCACCACCACCCCGCCATCACGGAGCAGCCGGACCGCGGTGAGCAGCGGCGCCCGGTCGACCTCGCCCCGGCGTACCGCCAACTGCCCGATCCGGGGCAGGATCCAGCCGAGCGGCCCACGGAACATCTCCTGCTTGATCAGGAACGAACTGTGCCGCCCCAACAGCCCGTACAACAGCGGGCCGTCGACCATCGCGCTGTGGTTGGCCACCACCACGATGGGCCCGGTCGCGGGTATCCGCTCCCGATGCCGCACGTGCAGCCGGTACCCGACGTAGAAGCACCACGTCCCGATCCAGCAGGTGAAGTCCTGTAACCATCGCCAGGTACCCGGTGGCAACCCCCCGTGGGACGGCTCCTCCGGGGGGCGCTCCGATGTCACGTCCGACCCCGCACTGCCAGCACGACCAGTCCACGTGCGACGGCCAACTCGTGCAGCCTACCCAGCACGGCTTCGACGTCCAAAGCGGTGGTATCCAGCTCAACAGCATCCTCGGCGGCGCACATCGGCGAGGTCTCCCGGCTGGAGTCGAACCGGTCGCGGCGCTCGACGGCGCGACGGACCTCAGCCACGTCATCCAGACCGTCCTGGGCGGCTCGGCGCGCCGCTCGCTGTGCCGCAGTCGCGGTGAGAAAAACCTTCAGCGACGCGTCGGGTGCCACCACCGTCCCGATGTCGCGTCCCTCTACCACGATCCCGCCGCCGCCAGTGGTCGCGTCGGAAATGATTTGGCGCTGCTGCGCCACGAGCAACTCACGCACCTGGGACACCGCGGAGACCGGGCTCACCGCGGTCGTCACGGCCGAACCGCGGATCTCCTGGGAGACGTCGTCGCCATCCAACAGCACGGAGCAGCTATCCGGGTCAGTGCCCACCTCGATGCGCCGCCGGGCCACCACCTCTGACACCGCAGTGGGATCGGCGGGGTCGATCCCAGCTCGCAAGACGCCGAGCGCGGCGGCTCGATACATAGCCCCGGTATCGAGATACCGAGCACCCAGCCACGCCGCTAGCCGCCGGGCCACGGTGGACTTCCCGGTGCCGGCAGGGCCGTCCACCGCCACCACGCCGCGCAATCCGTCACCTCGCTGCACCCGGCTGACCTCCCGACTCGCTACCGAGCCCATTGTGCCCGCCGCAGATCTCAAGGCCGAGCCGTGGGGCCGACCGGCCGAAAAACCGCGAGCCTTCTGTCGGTGCTCGCCGATACTGTCCAACCCGGCGAGCGTTCCATCGAGGAGGCGGTATGTCCGCACTGGCGGTTGAGGCGGAGGGCCGCTACCGGCCGACCGCGCGGTTGAGAGCGCCGACCTCGGGACGCGACAGCACCCGGACCGTGCCGGGGCGCTGCTCCCCGAGGCGGACATCGGCGATCGCGGTACGCACCAACCGCAGCACCGGGTGCCCGACCTCGGCGAGCAGCCGGCGCACGATGTGTTTACGACCCTCGTGCAGCACCACCTCAACCAGCGCCTTACCGGGCATGGCCTGCACGACCCGGAATCCGTCGACTACCACCGGACCGTCGTCGAAGTGCACTCCGGCGCGCAAAGTCCGGCCCAGTGACCGAGATATCGGACCGGGTACCTCGGCCAGGTAGGTCTTAAGCACGCGGTAGGAGGGGTGCATCAGCCGGTGCGCCAGCTCACCGTCGTTGGTGAGCAGCAGCAGACCCTCGGTGTCCGCGTCGAGGCGGCCGACGTGGAACAGGCGCTGCGCGCGGTCGGCCACGTAGTCGCCGACACAGGGTCGGCCGCGGTCGTCGGACATCGTGGAGTGCACGCCGCGCGGCTTGTTCAACGCCAGGTGCTCCACGTCGGAACGCAGTTCCAACCGCATGCCGTCGACGTGGATGACCGCATTGTCGGGGTCGACCCGCACCCCCATCTCACGCACCACGACTCCATCCACCTGGACCCGGCCGCGGGCGATCATCTCCTCGGCAGCACGCCGGGAGGCCACCCCCGCCGCAGCGAGCACCTTGTGCAGCCGTGGCAGCCCAGAACCCGACTGAGACTCAGCCTTCGGCTGGCCCGTTACGTGGGCGGTCGCCTTAGACTGGCCTATCGCCTTAGATTGGGACATCGTCTTAGCAGGGGACATCGTCGATAGTGTCGATATCGGGTAACAGTGGGGCGATTGGGGGTAGGTCCGCCAATGAGGACAGCCCGAGCCGCTCCAGGAACAGCTCTGTGGTGCGGTAGAGCACACCGTGCGTCTCCGGGTCAGTCCCGATTTCCTCGATCAAACCTCGGACCAGCAAGGTTCGCATCACTCCGTCAACGTTCACCCCGCGTACCGCAGCGACTCGCGAGCGGGTGACCGGCTGCCGATAGGCCACCACCGCCAAAGTTTCCAGCGCCGCGCGGGTGAGCCTCGCACGCTGCCCGTCGAGCAATAACCGCTCCACAAACGGGGCATACACATCGCGGGTATGTAACCGCCATCCCTGCGCGACCTGCCGCAGGTCGATACCACGGCCGCCGTCGGCGTAGCCATCGCGTAGCCGGTGCAGCGCCTCGACCACCCGCGTCACCGGTTGACCCAGCGCGCTGGCCAGCACGTCGTCTCCTGCTGGGCAGTCCACCACCAGCAGCAGCGCTTCCAGCGCGGCGTCGAGCTCATGGTCGCCGAGCAGCGACGGCAGGGCATCGGTCGCGGCGGATGGTTCCATCAGCGCGGTTTCATTCACCGGTAATCCTCGTCATCTTGCCCATCGTTATCCGGTTCCTCGTCCAGGTCGGTGACCCCGGCGGACTGCGGCGCATCGCCCGTCCACCGAACACACAGCTCACCCAACGGATCGACCTGGTCGAAGACCACCACTGCGGCACGGTACAGATCGAGCAACGCCAGGAAGCGGGCGACCACCTCTCTGGTGTGCCCACAATCGGCGACCAAGCTGCGGAAGCTCGCCTGACCTTCGCGCTCCAGCCTGCCACGGAGCACGGCCGCGTGCTCGCGCACCGACACCTGCGGAGTGTGTAGATGTTCCAGTGACACTGTCGGTGGTGGCGGTTTCGGCCCGAACACCGCAGCCGCGGTCTCAGCGAACCGAGCAGCGTCGACACCGAGCAACACCTCGGGCAGCAAACCGGCAAATCGCTCCTCAAGCGCCACTGACCTCGGATAACGGCGCATCGCCGCCGCTTCGAGCTCAGTGAACAGCGCGGCGACCTGCTTGTAGGCCCGGTACTGCAACAACCGGGCGAACAGCAGATCCCGCGCCTCCAGCAACGCGAGGTCCGCTTCGTCCTCGACCTCGGCCGACGGCAACAAGCGGGCCGCCTTGAGATCCAGCAGCGTCGCCGCGACGACCAGGAACTCGGTGGTCTCGTCGAGGTCGAAAGACTCGCCCAAAACCCGCAGGTGGGCGATGAACTCGTCGGTCACCTGGTGCAGGGCCACCTCGGTCACGTCCATCTGATGCTGCGAGATGAGCTGCAGCAATAGATCGAACGGGCCCTCGAAGTTGTGCAGCCGCACCGTGAAACGACTGGATGCAGCAGGGGCGGCTGACACCGTCATCGCGCGATCACCTCGCGGGCCAGGGTGCGGTAGGCGTTGGCACCAGCGGATTTCGGCGCCCACCGGGTGATCGGCTCGCCGGCAACGGTGGTCTCTGGGAAGCGGACCGTTCGGCTGATCACGGCGTCGAACACGGTGTCGCCGAAAGCCTCCACCACTCGGGCCATCACCTCCCGAGCGTGCAGGGTGCGCGGGTCGTACATCGTGGCGAGGATGCCCGTGATGGTCAGCTCTGCGTTGAGGCGGTCACGCACCTTGTCGATGGTGTCCATCAAAAGCGCCACCCCGCGCAGGCTGAAGAATTCACATTCCAAGGGGATCAGCACACCGTCGGCACACGCCAGCGCATTGATGGTGAGCAGACCCAACGATGGCTGGCAGTCCACCAGGATGAAGTCGTAGTGCGGCCGCAGCGGCCGCAGAGTGCGACCCAGCGCCTGTTCCCGACCCACCTCGGTCACCAGTTGCACTTCCGCGGCGGACAGGTCGATGTTACTGGGCAGCAAGTCCATCCCCGGCACCGACGTCGGCCGGACCACCTCGTCCACCGAGACGCCCTGCTCCATGATCAGGTTGTAGATGGTGCGGTCAAGGTGGTGTGACGCCATCCCGAGCCCGACCGACAAAGCGCCTTGCGGATCGAAGTCGACCAGCAGTACCCGGCGGCCGTACTCGGTGAGTGCGGCCCCCAGGTTGATCGTCGAAGTGGTCTTGCCGACGCCGCCCTTCTGGTTGCAGATCGCCAACACCCGAGCCGGGCCGTGTCGGTCCAGCGGGGGTGGTTGCGGCACCGCGCGCCGCCGGCGCCCAGCGGGTTCGATCCCGTCGCCGGGAGCCCCATCGTCGGAGGAGATCGGCGCGATGGACGCAACCAGCGGCTGTTGCGCGGATGCCCAAGTCGACATGAAGCCCGATCCCCCTTCCTCACGCGGTGCGATTTCCGGGGAGCCTAGCCCCTGGCCCGCGGATGGGCAGTCGCATAGACCTCACGGAGGTTGTCTACCGTCACCAGCGTGTAGACCTGGGTCGTGGTCACCGAGGCATGCCCGAGCAGTTCCTGCACCACCCGCACGTCCGCGCCACCCTCCAGCAGGTGCGTCGCAAACGAGTGCCGCAGGGTGTGCGGTGACACCGCAGCGGCGATCTCGGTGCGCGCCGCGGCCTCCCGGAGCACCGCCCAGGCGCTCTGCCGGGACAACCGGGCACCCCGGGCGTTGAGAAAAACCGCAGGGAGACCCCGCCCGCGGGCGGCGAAGGTGGGGCGGCCGCGGACCAGGTAGGAATCCAAGGCGGCCAGCGCCGGCCGGCCCACCGGCACCAGCCGCTGCTTGCCACCCTTGCCGCGCAGCAGCACGGTGCGGGTCGGGCCGTCGACGTCGTCGCGGTCCAGCCCGACCGCTTCGGAGATCCGTGCGCCGGTGGAGTACAGAAACTCCAGCAGCGCCCGGTCGCGCAGGCAACGGGGGCCACCGTCTGCGGGGTACACCTCGAGCAACCGCAGCACCTCGTGCACCCCGAGGGCCTTGGGCAGCCGTTTCGGCGGCCGCGGGGGGTGTACTTCGGCAGTGACGTCGGCTGCCACCAATCCCTCCCGAAGGGCAAACCGGTGCAGCCCTCGTGCCGCGACCAGCGCCCGGGCTGCGGAGGACGGCGCCAGCGGACGGTACTCACCGGCTCCCTCACGCAGCGCGGCGAGGAATCCGGTGACCTGCTCCTCGCGCACCCCGGCGAGCCCCACGACGCCGGTGGACGCCAGGTGTGCGGCGTAGCGGCGCAAGTCCCGGGCATAGGAATCCAGCGTGTTCGGTGACGTCCCACGTTCCACCGCGAGGTGATCAAGATAATCAGAAATCACCCCAGCCAGCGCAGGTGCCAGGGTCTGTACCCGCCAAGTGGAGCCTTTTGACAGGTCGGACCCGGCGGGGATCCGCCAATAGGTTCCACTTGGCGCAGACTTGGGCGGTCCAGCGCTCACTCGAGTGCCTCGGGCAGGGGCAGGTGCTCGAGACCATGCGCGCGGGCGACCTCGGCGGATACCACCGCGCCCCCCGCCACGTTGACTCCCCGGGCCAGCGCCGGGTCTTCCAGCACTGCGTGGCGCAGGCCCTTGTCCGCCAGCGCGCAGATGTAGGGCAGGGTCACATTGGTCAGCGCATAGGTGGAGGTGTGCGGCACCGCGCCGGGCATGTTGGCCACGCAGTAGAACACCGAGTTGCCCACGGTGAAAGTGGGGTCGGCGTGCGTCGTGGGTCGCGAGTCAGCGAAGCAGCCACCCTGGTCGATCGCGATATCCACCAATACCGATCCCGGGCGCATCCGGCTGACCAGGTCATGACTGACCAAGGTGGGCGCCTTGGCGCCGGGCACCAGGACGGCACCAATCACCAGGTCCGCCCATAGGCACGCCTTGTCCACCTCATACGCGTTCGAGGCGATGGTCTGCAGGTGGCCCCGGTACCCGAAGTCGATCTCCCGCAGCCGGTTGATGTTGGTATCCAGCACCACCACCTCAGCCTGCAGGCCCAACGCGATGGTGGCCGCGTTCATCCCGGACACCCCGGCCCCGAGCACCGCCACTTTGCCGGCAGGCACCCCGGACACACCGCCGAGCAGCACTCCGCGACCACCCTGCATGCGTTCCAAGCAGTGCGCCCCCACCTGCGGGGCCATTCGCCCGGCGACCTCGCTCATCGGTGCCAGGAGGGGCAGTGAACCGTCCGGCAGCTGCACGGTCTCGTAGGCGATCGCGTCGATCCCAGCGTCGATCAGCGCAGTCGTGCACTCCGCCGACGCGGCCAGATGCAAGTAGGTGAACAGGATCTGGTCCTTGCGCATCCGGTGATACTCCGGCGCCACCGGCTCTTTGACCTTGAGTACCAGCTCGGCCTCGGCCCACACATCGTCGGCCTGACCCACAATGCGGGCACCCGCGGCCAGATAAGCCTCGTCGGGAAAAGCGCAGCCGACCCCGGCGTCGCGTTCGATCAGCACGTCATGCCCGCGGCGGGTCAACTCGTGCACCCCAGAGGGCGTGAGCGCGACCCGGTACTCGTGGACCTTCAGTTCCCGCGGTACACCGATCTTCACCGCGGCGTGCCTGCTCGATCGGCGAAGCGGGTCGGGCGGTCTGGCCACGACGCGTCGACCGGTCGCGGCTGGGCGGTTCCCGCCAGTACAGCCTGCGCGGCGAGCAACCCGGCAACCGTCGACGCGTTGACGATCTCACCGGCCAGCACCTGGCGCACCGCGTCGGCCAGCGGCACCCGCACCACCGACAAATCAGCCTCCTCATCGTCACCACCGACGGGACGGCCTATCTCGGTCAGCCCGCGGGCCAGGAAAACCCGCACTGCCTCATCGCTGAACCCGGGCGAGGACACCACATCAACGAGCACCGACCAGTCTTGCGCGGTGCAGCCGACCTCCTCCACCAGCTCTCGGCGGGCAGCGTTGACCGGATCCTCCCCCGCGGTGTCGAGCAGTCCGGCGGGCAATTCCCGCAGCCGGCGCCCCACCGCGTGCCGGTACTGGTCAATCATCACCACCGTGGCATCGTCGTGCAGTGGCAGGATCGCCACCGCCCCAGGATGTTCCACGATCTCGCGCTGGGCCACCCCCCCACCTGGCATCACCACCTGGTCCAACCGCACCGCGAGGACCCGGCCGACGTGCAGGGTCTCGCTCTCGGACACGGCGAACTCGTGCAGTGGGCTCACCGCAGCGCTGCTGGCAGCTCGACGGGCAACCGTTCGGCGGCCCGGTAGTTCAGCGCTGCCGCGACGAACGCGACGAACAGCGGATGTGGCCGGGTGGGACGGCTGATGAGTTCGGGATGGGCCTGGGTGCCGACGAAAAACGGGTGGCAACGCTGCGGCAGCTCGATGAACTCGACCAGATGGCCGTCCGGCGACGTCCCGCTGATCACCAGACCGGCACCGGCGAGCTTGTCCCGGTAGGCGTTGTTCACCTCATAGCGGTGCCGGTGCCGCTCGCGGACCTCGGTCGTACCGTACGCCCCGGCCACCACCGAGCCCGGCTCCAACGTTGCGGGATAGCCACCCAGCCGCATCGTCCCACCCATATCACCTTGACCAGCCACAATATCTGTCTGATCGGCCATGGTGGAGATCACCGCGTGCGCCGTGGCAGGGTCGAACTCCGTCGAGCCGGCGCCGTCGAGCCCGGCCAGGTTGCGGGCAGCCTCGATCACCATGCACTGCAGGCCCAGACACAGACCCAGCGCCGGAATCCCTTGGATGCGGGCGTGGTGGATGGCGCCGATCTTGCCTTCGATCCCGCGCACCCCGAACCCGCCGGGCACCAGCACCCCGTCCACCCCCGCCAGCGCGGCCTCAGCGCCCGCTGGGGTCTCGCAGGTGTCCGACGGTACCCAGCGGATCTCGACTCTGGCCCGATGGGCGAAGCCCCCGGCACGCAGCGCCTCGGTCACCGACAGGTAGGCATCCGGCAGGTCGACGTACTTACCCACCAGGGCGATCCGCACCACCTCCGTCGGCGCGTGCACCCGGTCCAGCAGATCCCCCCACTCCGTCCAGTCCACATCTCGGAAAGGGAGCCCGAGGCGGCGCACCACGTAGGCATCGAGCCCCTCGGTGTGCAACACCTTGGGGATGTCGTAGATGGATGGCGCGTCAGGCGCCGCGACCACCCCGTCGATATCCACGTCCGACATGAGAGCGATCTTGCGCTTGAGCCCGTCTGGGATCTCCCGGTCAGCGCGGCAGACCACAGCGTCGGGCTGGATACCGATGTTGCGCAGGGTGGCCACGGAGTGCTGGGTCGGCTTGGTCTTCAGCTCGCCAGAAGGAGCAAGATAGGGCACCAGGGACACGTGCAGGAAAAAGCAGTTGTCCCGGCCGACGTCGTGGCGTACCTGGCGGGCCGCCTCCAGAAACGGCAGCGACTCGATGTCCCCGACGGTGCCACCGATCTCGGTGATCACCACGTCCGGTGGGCGATCATCGTCGCCTGGCTCGGACATGGCGAGGATCCGGGACTTGATCTCGTCGGTGATGTGCGGGATCACCTGCACGGTGTCGCCGAGGTACTCCCCCCGCCGCTCCTTGGCGATCACCGCCGAGTAAACCTGGCCGGTGGTGACATTGGCCTTACGCCCGAGGTTGCGGTCCAGGAACCGCTCGTAGTGGCCGATGTCCAGATCGGTTTCGGCGCCGTCATCGGTGACGAACACCTCACCATGCTGGAACGGATTCATCGTCCCTGGATCGACATTGAGGTAGGGGTCCAGCTTTTGCATCGTCACCCGCAGCCGTCGGGCGGTCAGCAGCTGGCCCAGGCTTGACGCGGTGAGTCCCTTACCCAGTGAGGAGGCGACGCCCCCGGTGACGAACAGGTACCTGGTTGGGCTGGCGGGCTTGACCAAGACCTTCTCCCGTGGTCCGGACCGGCCCTTCGATTCGACCGGTTACGATGCAGCTGGCGGCACGCCGCCGACCACGGAACCTCACGGTAACACTACCGGGGGTGGCCTCGAAGCACCGCCACGCCAGTCAACCTTGGATCGCAGGAACCATGGCCTGTGCGTTGCCGCCGGTACCGTAGCGCCCGGCCCGTCCCTGTGCCTGCTCGGCCAGTGCCAAAACGCTCACCACCCGGCCGGCCGCCGTGTTCACATCGTCGACGGTGGACAACACCGAAGCCGCCGCGGTGTCGGCGCGCACCACTCCGATTGGGCCGTTGCCGTCGGCGGATCCCGACCTACCGGCGAGCACCGCGCCGGCACCGGCGTGATCCAGCTGAGTGGCGAACCGGGCCAGGATCCCAGCCCGATCCCCGCTGCCGTTACCGCGGCTCGCGCCGCCGGTGAGCACGACAACAAGCTGAGCCGGCAGCACCCGCGGTCCGGAGTGGACGAAACCACCGTCACCGAGCCCCGCCAGCACGGCGGTGGTCTCAGCCGGGGTGGCCTGCGCCTTGCCGTTGTTCGGGTTGATCAGCAGCAGCGAGCCGAGTAACCCGCCGGCCAGCGTCCCGGCATCCGACGCGGTAGGCAGCCGCAGCCCGGCCGGCAGCAACCGGGTGGACAGCTCACTGAGTTGGTCGGACCGGGAGGGATCGGTGAATGCATCGGTGAGCTGCAGCTCACCGGTAACGGTGGCGCCAGCGCTACTCAATAGGCCGGTCAGCGCGTCCCGGTCGGTCGGAGCAGCATCTGCTGTGGTCACGAGCACCACGGATCGGCCACGCAGCGTGCCGCCGACGATACGCGGACCGACCGCCGCGCCGAAGACGTCTGCGTTAGCCAATTGGGCATTCAGTGCGTTGCGCTCGGCTTGGAGATCGCTGACCTGGCGACCCAGGTCATCCCGGTTGGAGCTCAGGCCGGACAGCAATCGATCGCTGATAGCAGTGGAGCCGAGCACCACCCCGAGCGCAAGCGCCAGGAAGACGGCGGCGATGGAGATCACGTGGTACCGCAGTGAGATCACGGTCTATACCCATCCCTTGACCCAGGAGACGACGTCGTTCCAGGTACCGCTGACGAGGACGCCGTAGGCGCCACCGATGTTGGAGACCAGCAACGCCGCGATCACCGCGGTCAGCGCCGCAAGGACCATGAACAGCACCGCGCCTGACGACACCCGGCTGCGGTACAGTGCGGCGGCGGCCTGGCCGTCGATCAGTTTGCTCCCCAGCCGCAGGCGGGTGAGGAAGGTCGACGGGTTGGATCCGGAGCGACCCCGGTCGAGGAACTCGTGCAGGGTGGCCTGGAACCCGACCGCGATGACGAGTTCGGCGCCGTGCGCCTCGGCCAGCAGCAGCGCGAGATCCTCCGGATTGCTCACCGCGGGGAAGGTCACCGCGCCGATCCCCAGATCCTGGATCCGTTCAAGGCCCGGGGCGTAACCGTCGGGTTGCGCGGGAACCACGACCTCTTGGGCTGATTTGAGTGTCTCGGTCTGTACTTGGTACGGGTCACCGACAATGAGGTGCGGCTTATGCCCAGCTGCCCGCAGCGCGTCGGCACCCGCCTCGACGCCGATCAGCACCGGGTGGTACTCCCGGATGAAGTGCTTCAGTGCGGCCAAGTCGGCGATGTGGTTGTAGCCCGCGGCCACCACCAGCACCTGCTGGCCGCGGATCGGGACCTCGATATCGGGCACGCCGACCCGGTCGATGATCAGGGCGCGCTCGTGGCGGAGAAACTCGATGGTGTTCGCCGAAAACGCTTCAAGCTGAGCGGACAGCCCAGATTTCGCCTCGATCATCAAATCGGCGATCGAGTTGGCGGTCTGCTCGATCCCGCAGGCGACCTCGGTGTCGCCGATATACACCCGGCCGTCATGCAGGCGCAGCCGGCTGCCCTCTTTGATCCGCAGCACCTCTGATCCAACACCGTCAATCAGTACGATGCCCGCGGAGATGAGGATCTCGGGACCCAGATTCGGAAACCGACCGGAAATCGACGGTGCGGCATTGATCACCGCGGTGATGCCCGCAGCCACCAGCGCGTCGGCGGTTCTGCGATCAAGATCGACCTGATCGAATACGGCGATGTCGCCGGGGCCGACCCGCCGCGCCAGCACGTCGGCGCGGCGATCCACTCGGGCCAGCCCGGTGACCCCGGGAAGATCGCGGCCGGATCGGCTGAGCAGACCGGCGATTTTCATGCTCGTGATGGTGGCAAAAATGCAGTCCCTCGTCGGGGAGGCGCGCCGAGGGACTGCTCGTGAGTGGCATTCAGTGCTATAACACTGTTTCGCACTCACGAGCTTTGTCCGCCGTAGCGGACAAAAGCAGCTCTTCGGCGTGTGCGCGGCCGGTGTCGGTGTCGTCCAGTCCGGCCAGCATCCGGGCCAGCTCACCGACCCTGGCCACCTCGTCGAGCTCTCGAACCCCGCTGCGGGTCAATCCGGTGGCGTAGGTCGCCTTGTCCACCGCGAGGTGTCGATCGGCATAGGCGGCGACCTGAGCCAGGTGGGTCACCACCACAACCTGATGGCTGCGGGCAAGCCGGGCCAGCCGCCGCCCGATCTCTACCGCGGCCCGCCCGCCCACCCCAGCGTCGACCTCGTCGAAGATCATCGTCGGTACCGGATCCGCATCGGCCAGCACCACCTCCAGCGCCAGCATCACCCGGGACAGCTCTCCACCAGAGGCACCCTTGTGCACCGGGAGCCATCCGGCGTCGGGGTGCGCCGCCAAGCGCAGCTCCACCTCGTCGACGCCGTCCGGGCCAGCGCGCAGCCGCGTCCCGGCGATGGTGAGCGCGGCTTCGTCACCGTCAGCGGCCGGGGTCGGGGTGACCGCCACGGACAGCTGCGCCTGGCCCATTGCCAACCCGGCGAGCTCAGCGGTGACGGCGTCCCCGAGCGCCCGGGCAGCCGCGGTCCGGGCCGCGGTGAGCGCGGTGGCGTGCCGAGCCAGCGCGGTGGCCAGTTCGGCGCGCCGGGTCGCCAGCGCAGCGATGGCCTCCTCCGAGGTGTCCAGGCCGGCCAGGCGCTGGTGGGCCTGCCGTGCCCAGGCCAGCACACCGTCGACGTCTGCACCGTACTTACGAGTCAGCCGCTTGAGGTCGGCTTGGCGGCCCAGTACGTGCTCCAACCGAGCCGGGTCGGCGTTGAGCATCTCGAGGTAACCGCTGAGCTCGGCAGCGACGTCGCCGAGCACCGCGGCGGCCTCCCCCAAGCGTTCCCAGAGCGCCCGCAGCTGAGGGTCACTCTCCCCCTGTAGCCGGCGGCGAGCCTGCCCTACCAGGTCGATCGCACTCGGCTGGTCGCTATCGCAGTCCGGTGCGCCGCACACCGCGGCTTGCGCGAGGGCTGCGGTCTCCCTGAGCTGGTCGACGTCAGCTAGCCGGCGAGCCTCGGCCAGCAACGCGGAGTCCTCTCCAGGTTGCGGGTCGACGGCGGTGATCTCGGCGAGACTGTGGCCGAGCAGGTCAGCTTCCCTGGCCAGTTCCCGGGAGTTCTCCCGCCGGGTCGCCAGCTCAGCGCTGCACCGCAGCCACTGCTCTCGAATCCCCCGGTAACTGGTCACCGCCCCCAACACGACCTCGCCGGCGAAGCGGTCCAGCACAGCTCGCTGCTCACCGGAACGCAGAAGCCGGAGCTGGTCGTTTTGGCCGTGGACTGCGAGCATGCCGTCAGCCAGTTCAGCCAGCACACCCGCCGGGACCGAGCGACCACCGAGATGGGCCCGGGACCGGCCGTCCACGGTAAGGGTGCGGCTGGCGATCAAACTGCCGTCCTCGTCGGTGCGGGCCCCCACCTCGCTGGCCAGGTCCGCGGCCGGGCTACCCGGGGCTGGCCGAAAACGACCCTCCACGATGGCGCGGTCGGCGCCGCGCCTGACCCGGGAGGCGTCGGCCCGTCCGCCAGCGAGTAGTTGCAGGCCCGTCACGACCATTGTCTTGCCTGCGCCGGTCTCACCGGTGACCACGGTCAGGCCGGGGTGCAGGTCCAGGGTGGCCTCGTCGATCACACCGAGGCCCTCGATGCGCATCTCGGTGAGCACGGGCCGCACCCTAGCGCACCTCGTGAGCCACCGTCGTGATTCGGTTCCGAATGGCGCTCCAGCGAGTGCCCGGCACCCCCATTCGGAGCCGAATCGCGGTCTACATATTTACCGCGCGCTGCAGGGTTTCGATCTCAATCTTGCGCATGCCGAGCATGGCTTTCATGGCCTCTTGCGCCTTCTCCGGATCGGGATCACTTATCAGCTCAGCCAGGGCGGTGGGTACGATCTGCCAGGACACGCCATACTTGTCCTTCAACCAGCCACACGGACCTTCTTCGCCACCCTCTGAAAGCTTTCTCCAGAAGTAATCGACCTCGTCCTGCGTCTCGCAGCTCACCTGGAACGAGACGGCCTCGTTGAACGTGAAGTGCGGTCCACCATTCAACGCTACGAATTTCTGCCCAGCCAACTCGAAGGCGACCGTCATGACGGTCCCTTCAGGCCCGGGACCGGCCGCACCGTATCGAGCGACCTCAAGGATCCTGGAGTTGTCGAAGACGGTGATGTAGAAATTCGCCGCCTCTTCACCCTGCGAGTCGAACCATAAGCATGGCGTGATCTTCTGCATTGTTTGTCCCTCTCTATCGCTTGCTTTTTAACGGCTGCCGGGTCTGCTATCTCAGGGCGAGGAGACGCTGCCCGGCATGGCTTCGTTCGCAGCGACGAGCTTGAACCGGGCACCGGTCGGGTCTGCGGCAGCCGCCAGACGACCATACGGCGTGTCTTCGGCAGCCATCAGGATCGAGCCGCCGAGGTCGACGATCTTCGCCAGCGCGGCGTCGGTGTCTTCGACCCCGAAGTACACCGACCAGTGGGCGGGAACACCATCGGGAAGGAAGCCCGACGCGTCCATGATCCCGGCCAGCCAGCCGTCGCCCTGCCGCAATGTGGTGTAACGGAACTCCGGGGTGTCGCTGACGACGTGGGTGTCCCAGCCGAACACGTCGCGATAGAAGGTCACAGCGGCCTGGTAGTCCCGGGTGTGCAGCTCGAACCAGCTCGGTGTGCCGGGCTCGCCGAGCACCCCGAAGCCCTGGTGGAGGCCGGCCTGCCAGACGCCGATCGCGGCGCCGCCGGGGTCGCTGACGACGGCCATGGTGCCGAGGTCACCGACGTCCATAGCTGCGACGAGTACCTGACCGCCGCGGCCGCTGGCAGCCTCGACAGCCTTCCTGGCGTCGTCGGTGGTCAGATACACCGACCAGAGATCCGGTACATCCGAGCGGCTGGCCACGCATCCGGCGATCCGGACGCCGTCCTTAGCGAAGTTGAAGTAGCCGCCGAACTCCTCGGCAGGTTGCTCCGCGGTCCAGCCGAACAGCTGGCAGTAGAACGCCCGGCTGCGCTCGGTGTCGGAGGTCATCAGATCGACCCAGCAGGGCGCTCCGGTGGGCGCGGCGTCTCGGGTGGGCATGGTGGCTCCTCCCTTCGCGATGCTCTCGAACCATGTCGCCACTTTTGACGCCGCAGCAGCCCGGAACTCATCGGTCCTGGTGAACCAGAAGCATCCGTCAGCCTGTTCGAGGACCTCGCCAGCCCTGTACCGGCAGCTCGAACTTGCGAACCAGCCGGTCGGTGAACGGGCAATCGTGCAGCCGCACCAGCCGGATTGGGGTGGTGCCACGGACCACCTCGATCCGGGCGCCGGCCGGCAGCGCGAAGGTTCGACGCCCATCGCAGCACAGCACTGCGGTGTGCCCCTGCGGATCGGTCTCCACCGCGACCACCGAGTCCGGCGACACCAGGAGCGGACGGGCGAAGAGCGCATGTGCGTTGTTGGGGACCACCACGAGCGCGTCGACGTCCGGCCACACCACGGGTCCCCCTGCAGAGAAGGCGTAGGCGGTGGATCCGGTGGGGGTGGCGCAGAGCACGCCGTCGCACCCGAACCCGGAAACCGGCCTGCGGTCTACCTCGAGTACCACGTCGAGGATCCGTTCGCGCCTACTCTTCTCGACGCTGGCCTCGTTCAGCGCCCAGGTGTGGGCGAGTGTGGAACCGTTGAGGCTGGCTGTGACGTCGACGGTCATCCGCTCGTCGACGAAGTAGTCGCCATCGACGATGGCGCGCACTGTCTGGTCCAGGGAGTCGAGGTCGGCCTCGGCGAGAAACCCGACCCGACCGAGGTTGACTCCCAGCAGCGGAACACCGCTTGGCCGGGCGAGTTCAGCGGCGCGCAGCAAGGTGCCGTCACCGCCGAGAACCAACACGAGATCTGCGCCGGCGGCAGCCTCCGGCGCGGTGGGCACCTGCTGGTCGCGCAACGCGGGATCGAGGTGCCTGGTCTCCTCGGCGAGCACCCGCACCCCGATCCCCGCGTTGGCCAGCCGATGCGCGACTTTCTCGGCGGTGCGCAGGTTCTCCGCGTGCCCGGTGTGCAACACCAGCAAGAACTCACGTTCGAACTTCACTGCGGCCCCCTCCGCACCGCGGCGTGCACCAGCTCCTCGGCCGGGCGCACCGGATCGGCCACTCCACGGCGCAGCCACAGGAAGTATTCGACGTTCCCCGACGGTCCAGGCAGTGGGCTTGCGGTAGTGTCGACCAGGCACAGCCCGAGATCGACCGCGACCGCTAGGACGTCGAGCACGGCCCGCGCACGCAGCAGCGGGTCCCGGACCACGCCGCCGGCGCCCAGCCGGTCGCGGCCGACCTCGAACTGGGGTTTGACCATCGGCAGCAGGTCGCCGTCCGGTCTGGTACAGGCCACCAACGCGGGTAGCGCCAGGCGCAGCGAGATGAATGCCAGGTCAGCCACAGTCAGATCGACAGCGCCCCCGATGCCCTCGGGTTGTAGCGTGCGCACGTTAGTCCGGTCATGCACCTGGACCCGCTCGTCGGTGCGTAACGACCACGCGAGCTGCCCGTAGCCCACGTCGACCGCAACCACCTCCCGAGCTCCGCGATGCAACAGCACGTCGGTGAAGCCACCGGTGGATGCACCGGCGTCCAAGCAACGCCGACCCGCCACGGGCGGGCCCCCGCAGACGAGGCCGTCCAGCGCGCCAAGAAGCTTGCGCGCGCCCCGCGACACCCAGTGGGGTTCATTCTCCGTCGCCGCAACCAGCAGCGGGGTGTCCATATCGACTCCGGTGGCCGGCTTGGTGGCCGTCAGCCCACCGACCTTGACGCGGCGCTGCGCGACGAGCTCGGCGGCGTGAACGCGGGATCGGGCCAGACCGCGCCGCACCAGCTCCGCGTCCAGCCGGGCCCTGCGTCCCACTCAAACCTCCGTCCCACTCAAACCTCCGTCCCACTCAACCCTCCGTCCCATCTAACCCTCCCGCCTAGTATCCGGGCGCTAAACGTCGTCGATGCTGGACAGGGCAGTGGTCAGCGCGTTGTGCAGGGCGGTGAATCGCGCCACGTGCTCGGCGGTCGGAAGGTCGTCGAGATCCTGCAGACCGCTGAGAGATTCGATAACGCCAGCAGGGCTCTGGACTGTGGCTGGCAGTGGTTGTGACGTCATCTAGCCGACCTCCTGGCTCCACTAAGGCCGACGCGATCCAATGCCGCGGCGGCAGTGTCGTCGCAGGCGCACACCTGCACTTGCCCGCTGTGCTCAACCCACCAGGCCGCGCATAGGGCCCGCAATGCGTCCAACGGATCGCTGGCCGTCCCCTCGCTGTGCAGGAGCAAACTGCCGTCGGCTACATCGACGCGCCAGCCAGGCCGCGCCTGGATCCGGGCCTGCTCCATAGACCCGCGCAGCACCCGAAGGTCGGCGCCGAGGTAACTGGGTCGGTGCTCTGCCGGCGCGGCGAGCAGCGCGACGGCGTCGGCGACCCCGGACAGCACCAGCAACGAATCCAGCTCAGCGGCTCGAGCTCCGGCGATGTCGGTATCAAGGCGGTCGCCGACCACCAGAGGTCGCTGTGCACCAGCGCGCTCCATGGCGGTATCTAGTAGTGCCCGGGCCGGCTTACCGGCAACCGTGGGCTCCCGGTCGGTTGCGACCTGCAACGCCGCCACCATCGCGCCGTTGCCGGGCAGCATGCCCCGCTCGGTGGGCAACGTGGGGTCGACGTTGCACGCGACCCACATCGCGCCACCGCGGATCGCCAGGCAAGCTTCAGCCAACCGGTTCCACCCAGTTGCCGGCGAGTGGCCCTGTACGACCGCAACTGGATCTTCCGACGCGGCAGCCACCGGCGTGAGTCCCACCGACCGCACCTCCCCGGCCAACGCGTCGGCGCCGACGATCAGGACAGCAGCGTCGGCTGGCAGCCGGTTTGCCAGCAGGACTCCCGCTGCTTGACCGCTGGTGACGATGTGCGCCGCAGCAGTGGATACGCCCAGCGCGGTGAGATGCTCGGCGATCTCCTCGGGCGTCCGCGATGCGTTGTTGGTGACGAACCGCACCGGATATCCAGCCTGGCGCAACTCGTTGACCACGTCCGGCGCCCCCGGCACGGTCTCGGCTCCGCGGATCACGGTGCCATCGAGGTCGAGCAACACCGCGTCGTAGCCGTCCAGCTGACCGCTCACTCCGGTGCCGGCCGCTCACTGAGCTCGACGGCCCGCTCCGCGGCGTCGGTGGCCTCCTCGACATCGACCTCGGCCGCAGCCAAGAACCATCGGATCGCGTCCTGCTCTCGACCAGCGGCGAGCAGGTTGTCCGCGTATGCGTACCGCAGCCTGGCCCGCCACGGCTCGTCTCCCGGCGTCTCCAAGTCCGGCCCTTGCAGGGCGAGCACCGCGGCATCGAACTGTCCGAGGTCGCGCCGTGCCCCGGCAGCCACTATGCGCAGCTCAACTGACTCTTCCGTGCCGAGCTGCTGAGCCTCTGGACTCCGCGCGATCTCCAGGGCATGCTCCGGGCGTCCCAACGCTCGTTCGCAGTCAGCCAGCACAGCCAGCCGCCCGGTATCAGCGCCCAGCCGTCGCGCTGCCCGCAGCTCCGCCAACGCCTCGGACCATTCTCCGGCGTGATAGGCGCACAGACCCGCGACTTCCCGAACCGCAGCGACCCGACCTGCCTTGCTACGCGCGAAACGGGCATGCGCAAGGGCTAGCTGGGGGTCCTCGTCTAGTAACCGCGCGACCATCACGAGATGCCTCGCCACGAGCTCCGAAAGGCCCTTCGAAAGAGTCAACAGCTCTTGGCGGACATCTCGGTCCAACTCGCTACCATCGGCATCCGCCGGAAGCTCCAGACGCGCTGGTTCACCGTCCTGCGGGGCGTCACCGCGACGCTGCGGCGCTGGTCGGCCGCTGCCCTGAACTCGATTTTCGTCACCCCGGCTGTACTGCGGCCGGCCGCCCCGACCAGCTACCCGCTCACCGTCGGCGGACCGCCTCGGCGTCCGCTTCTCTGCCGGGCGGCCCCGCGCCACTCCGCTTCGGTGCTGGCTACCGGTGCGGTCCGCATCCCCGGTCGGATTCGGTCCGGCTGACACGGTCGCGGATCCTCTCATTGACAGAGCTAAAGGGGCCCCCTTGGGTGGGGGCCCCTTTTTTTGTGGGGTTGTGTTCGGCGGTGTCCTACTCTCCCACACCCTGGCGGGTGCAGTACCATCGGCGCTGGAGGGCTTAGCTTCCGGGTTC
>JAHEXI010000032.1 GCA_023252195.1 Pseudonocardiales bacterium | reverse complement strand
CGCGCGTCCGCGGCATCGGCCTCGTCCGGCAGCAGCGCGGCGAGCCGGTCGCGGCCGCCCGGACGCCCCGACCAGCCGTCCGCCACCGCGACCAGGCGGCCGGCAAGCGCGGACACGGCGCACGTCTGGCAACTCTTCCACGCCGAGCTGCATCCGGACGACGCCAATCGGACCACCCGGAAAGTCAACAACCTGTGTCCAGCGTGGCGGACCGAGCCGGTATCGCGGGGAATCAGAAGCGCTCTACCCCGTCATCCCGGTCCGTGATCTCGATGTCGTAGGGCCCACCACTGCGCGCAGCCGGGGCAGTCCGTACATGTCCCTGAAGAAGTCGAGGAGCTCGGGTGGCGAGAGAATGACGAGGAACCGCGCTGGGACGTGCCCCTCGACAGCGAACGTGTGCACAACCCCGGGGGAACAAAGATGAACGAGCCGGGGGTGGCCAGGCGATGCTCATCGTCGAGGCGGATCTTCAGTGTCCCCTCGATGACGTAGAAGGCTTCGCCGGTGCGGCGATGCACGTGCGGTGCAGGCGCCTTATCTTCCGGAGGCACGACGAAGTCCAGAACGGGTACGCCCCGCCGGTGTCTTCTCCGGCGGCCTTGATCGGTCCGTTGGTCAAATGGAGCTCTCCGCCATCGTGTGGAACGGCTGGTGTACCCCATGATGTGGGGCGTTGGTTACGACGGCCAGACCCGCACATGGATGCCCGACTGGCGATTTCGCTTTCGATCACTTCGGTGGCAGCGACCTGGCGTAGTCGACACCGTGCCTGATCCACTCCTCGAGCTCGGCGTCGGTGGCGTACGCATCGATGTTAATCCGCAGCCAGCCGTCAATCTCGCGTCTGCGCATGACGAACCGACTCGCCCGCGGATCGACGATGAGGGCGTCGGTTTCAGCCGGATCGACGCGAAGCAGGAGGCCACCCTGACCGCTCGCGCTGACGGCCATGTGCCCGGCCACCATGAACGCCAGGCCGCCGAACATGGGCTTCTCGACGACTCCGGGCTCGCTGGCCAGAATCTCACGCAGCCGATTGGCTAGGTCGACGTCGTACGCCACGACGGCAGTATCCCGGGGCAACACGTTGCTTGACCATGCCCGGTCGAGGCACTCCGGTCACCAGGGCCCGTCACCAGCAGCCAATCCCTCACGGGGCTGTGCCCCATCCCGAGCAGGCGTGTTCCCTGGCTGGCTGCCCGTAGGCGCTGTCCGTGAACTCGACGCGGCCGACATTTCTGTCCCCTCCGCAGGTCGGTCTTGTCGAGTTCACGGGACGCGGCACCGGCACACACTCGAACTATCGCACTGGAGTCGACCCAACCCTCAACAGTTGACTCGAGATTAACGGCCGTGCCGCATAAGCCCTCTAACTGGACGAGCGCGCTTGGTGCGACTGGTCGGCCCCGACCGTCCAGAGCAGCAGGTCGCGAAATGCCCAGCCACCACGATCGGGTGCGCACGAACCCGGATGATCACCTGCTGGTCGGCCCACCACACAATCGACTGAGCGATCCCACGCAGCGGGCCCAGCCTAGCCGCCCGCAGGCCCAAACGCGACGGCATCGGCCAACCCAGTCCGGCTGCGCGGCGGCACGGGTGGTGCGGGCCAACTCGTTATATGCCCGGCGCAGGAACACACCGGTACCGAGTGTCGCGGCGGTCAGGGCCGCGAGCACCGCCGCCTGCCCTGCGCTCACCGCGTTCCACTCCACGTGGTGCACCCCGCGCGCTACCGCGACCCACTCGGCCACCTGGGTGGCCAACCCGAGGCCCGTCGCCAGCCGCATACCTGCAGCAGGTCCAGCACGCGCCGCACCGGCAGTACCTCGTACCGACGGCACAACGGCACGCGCAGGACACCGATGATCACCAGCAGCGGCAGCGCGACGAAGTCGAAGGAGACCAACGCGTCGAATCGATCGTCCTGTCACGGCTGGTGCAGGTAGAGCGCCGGCGTCTCCTTCGTCGACACAGTGAACACGGTGTATGCCGCGACAACCACGAGCGAGCCGACGATCGCGACCCCGGCCCGGTGACGGGCACTGTCACCGACACACAGCAAGGCGTTGTCCATGCCAGGATCGTCGCATCGCCCTGCCCGCTCAAGATCGCCGACAGTGAGCGGTGACCATGCAGGATCGCACGGCCATCACGCAGTTTCGGCGATCATGGCAGGTCGTTGGGGATCGGCAGGATCCGCAAGCGGATCCTGCCCAACACGAGATCCACAACTAAGTCCCACGGGTAACCCCCTCACGGGGCTGTGCCCCATCCCGAGCAGGCGTGTTCCCTGGCTGGCTGCCGGTGGTCCATGTGCCGACGCGGGACCGAGCGCTGGCCGCGATGGTCGAGCCAGACAATCCGTGGGTCTGCGGCCTTACCGCGCCCGCCCACCATTTCCTGCCGATGATTTTCGCGCTAGATCGGGGCGTCCCTCAGTTCCCGATAGTAGTAGAGAAGCGGCTGGTCCTGGCCCGGCTCTGTGTTCGTGTAGCCGTGCCGTTCATAGAAGCGGCGGGCGCCCATGTCGTCCCCGTCGACGTTGATCTCGAGTAACTCGCCACCGCGTTCTCGGGTCATGGCCTCGGCGGCCATGAGGAGCGTGGAGCCGACTCCTTGTCCACGCAGCTCCGGCGCGACATAAAGCTCGTCGAGAAGGGCAACCGGACCGTCGTACCAAACATTGGGGCGCAGGGTCAGCAGCGCGACGGCGACGGCGGGAACACCCGCTAGCAGCGCGATCACCTCGCCGCCGGCCAGGAGCCGCCGCAGCCGTGTAGCGAGGATTGCGGGCCCGGGCGTGGGCGTGCTGTACTCCCGGTTGAACGCATCCAGCAACCTGGCAACGGTGGCAGCCTCCGCCTCCGTTGCCACCCGGGGCGTAACGACCGACCGCTGCTCCATTTACGCGAGTATGTCCGAGGGGGTCCGCTAAACGGGCGTTATTTCGCGGACTCTACTGACCATTCGATGAGGGAGAAGCGCGCACGGCGGCGCACAGCGGGTTGCCGTTGTGGTCAGGCCCTGGCTGTAGGTCGTCGCCGCCGCGGTCGACGACGACCTACAGCCTGTGGCACAGCTTCGTCGAGATCCGGCCCAGCGGCGGCGAGACACAAGCCGCGAGACGGCGGCCAGCCACGCATGGCTGCGCACGGTGGAACGCAATACAAGCGCGGACGACCGCCTGAAACTCGGCTCAAATTTCAACCCTTGCACCCAAGCGGCGCTAGGCTGATGGTCGCGGGTCGGGTGACGGGGTGGACGTCTCGGTGGGCCGGAGCGGTCCACTGGCCATCTGACCGGGGGATCGGGGAAGAACACGATGAAGATCCTCGAGCTGATGCAGTTGCCACCCGACGACCACGACTTGGCCTGGTTGCAGCAAGCGCTGCAGGCGGCGGTGGAGCTCGAGATGGCGACCATCCCCCCGTACCTGTGCGCGATGTGGTCGGTCAAAGATCCGGACAGCCCGGTGTTCTCCCTGATCCGAAACATCGTGCTGGAGGAGATGAGTCATCTCGGGCTGGCCTGCAACATGCTCACCTCCATAGGCGGAACCCCAGCCATCAACACGCCCGCGGCTGTCCCACAGTATCCCGGTGGCCTGCCGGGGGGCGTGCACCCAGGTCTTACGATTCAGCTGGCTGGCCTGAGCTGCGAGGCACTCGAGACATTCATGCAAGTCGAGCTCCCGGAGAGCGGTCCCATCGCGTTCCATCAGGGAATGACGTTTCCCACCATCGGCGCTTTCTACGACGCAGTTCTGGCCGCCTTCGGCAATCTGCCGGCCGGGACCATCACCGGCCAGCGCCAGCTCAGCCTGTCCGATTCCCCGGTGGACCTCTTCGCAATCGAAAGCCTCGCCGACGCCGAGAAGGCGATCACCACGATCAAGCAGCAGGGCGAGGGCACGTCCACCTCCCCGGTGGGTGACCCGGGTGACCCGGCCGGCACAGACAACCTCGCGCACTACTACAAGTTCGCTGAGATCTACCATGGCCACAAACTGATACCAGTCGGAGCTAGATTCAAATTCGAGGGTGACGCCATCCCCTTCCCGGATGTATTCCCGATGGCACCAGTACCGCCAGAAGGCTATCCGGTGGAGTCAAAGGACTTCGACACCACGTACACCTCTGTTCTCGATAAGCTACAGGCCGCGTGGAAGACACCAGCGGGAAAGCTTGGCCCAGCGGTTGGTGCGATGTTCACCTTGGGTGACCTGGCAGTACAGTTAATGCAGCAGCCACGGCCCGACGGCACGGGGAACTTCGGCCCGGACTTCAAACTGGTCTCCGGTTCGTGAGCGCGACCTACCGACTGCGACCACCCAGGCGAGCATCCTGACGCTTTCCTCCGTCTTGACGGCGTGACTTCGCCAGGCTGCACCGGTAGCTCGCCGAGTCGGAACACATGCATGGTGATTCGGTTTTAGAATCGCACTCATTGTATCGGCGAGGATTCTTTGGCAGACACGGTCGCGGGCATCGTCAAGCTGATGAGATGTTCCAGTAGCTTTATCAGCACCTCCTTGCTTGAATCTCGTCTGCGCACGTCGCACATCACGGTCGGGATTTCCTTGTCGATTCCTAGGGCTTCCCCAACCTCATGAGACTCGTACACTGGCGTATTATCGAAGCAATTGACTGCTACTATAAACGGAATTTTTCTGCGTTCGAAGAAGTCTACCGCCGCAAAACAACTCTCCAGCCGTCGAGTATCCGCGAGGACGACCGCTCCCAGCGCCTCGTAAGCGAGTTCATCCCACATGAACCAGAAACGGTCTTGACCTGGAGTCCCGAAGAGGTAGAGGATAAGATCGGGATTGATCGTGATGCGCCCGAAATCCAGGGCGACCGTCGTTGTGGTCTTGTCCTCGATGCCCGACATATCGTCAACGCCGGAGCTAAGTTCACTGATCATTTCTTCAGTGCGCAACGGCCGGATCTCGCTAACCGACCCCACCATGGTTGTCTTGCCAACGCCAAATCCACCCGCTACTAAAATTTTGACCGCTCTGGCTGATAGAGTCTGGGTCACCGGCGTGTCAGAGCTTACGAATGCCATCGAGAACCGCCTGCAGTAGTTCCGTTCGGGGGACATCTGATGTTCGCGGTGGGGACCGGAAAATAATCAGTCCCCAATCGATGAGATCGCTGAGCAATACCTTGACCACCGCGAGCGGTAGGTTCAGCGTCGCGGACACTTCAGCGATCGACAACGGCCGTCGGGACATTCGTATAATGTGCGCGTATTCCGCGTCCACATTCACGTGGCGGTCGGCCCTCACCGCAACAACGAGCGTAGTCATCTCAAGGTCGTGACGAGTCGGCCGGGTCCGACCACGGGCGACTGCATAAGGTCGAACCAGAGGACCTGCATCCTCATCGAACCAAAACTCGTTTTCCACTTTCATGATGCGTGGGCACCACACGTATCGCCGGGAGCAGCGGTCCGTGGCGCCGTTGACAAGTATGTGCCCACTCTCTTGAGAAGGATATTCGTCTCGTAGGCAATCAGGCCGAGGTCTGCTTTATCAGAAGCCAGCACCGCAAGGCAAGCACCCCGCCCCGCAGCGGTCACGACTAGAAACGTATTATCCATCTCGACCAGTGTCTGTCGAACTCTCCCACCTTCGAAGTGCCGGGCAGCACCGCGGGCTAAGCCCTGGAACGCCGACGCTATCGCCGAAAGGTGTTCGGCATCCTCATTCGACAAGCTACTCGATCGGCCGACGAGCAAGCCATCGGCAGAAAGCACCACTACGCGATCAGCCGCAGCGACCCGTTCAACGAAGTCATCGAGCAACCACCGTAGATCAATTGTTGTCGTCAGTTTTACCATGATTCCTCGTCGTTGAGACTATTCGTCTGAGTCCCGACTCACGACTGGGGCTTATCGCCATTGGTGCGACCACGCTCGGTTCCCCGTTGAAATGCAGAGAGAGTATTTTGGGCACGCTTAGCTGCGAGGTCGAAATCTGGCTCTGCGGTCTGACCTTCGGCACCCGCAGCCGACTCTGCTTGGAGTTGGCTTGCGAGGTGCTCCTGTGGACGACGCCGTGGTAGGGCAGGACGATCATCCGCACGCCGCGGTCCCGGAGGCGCCGTTTTCTCCGCGCTGGTGTCAACCACAGAAGGCTGCGGCTCGGTGGTCCTAGCTTGCAGCTGCGACGACCCGTTTTCGTGCAGTACGGCTTCGTCAACGATAGAGGGAGAAATCTGATCCGGCGACTCGCCGGTGTGATCGCTTCCGTTGTGCTCACCTTCCGAGTCTCGGTCACGCCTAGTGATCAATACGCTAGGAACCAGCACGCCAGCCCGCACGCCGCCATAAGTCGACTCCGCCAGACTCACCCGCATGCCATGCTGATGGGCCAGCCGTGCCACCACGAAAAAACCAATCCGCGGGTCTTCAAGCAACGCCACTAGCCCGAAGTCGGGCTGATCGCGGAACATCTTGTTGAGACTCTCCCGCCGCTCAGCCTCAATGCCGAGTCCCTGGTCCTCCACCTCGACGACCAAGCCCTTACCAACTGGGTTACCGCGCACCTCGATGGGAGATCCGGGAGGTGAGAAAGCGGTGGCGTTGTCGATCAATTCGGACAAAAGATGGATAAGGTCGGCGACCGCCCGGCCGTCCACCAGAACGTCAGGAACACGGGCGACCGTCACGCGGGTGTAGTGCTCAGCTTCGGCGACAGCGCTGCGTACGATCTCAACCAAGGACACCGAGTTGCGCCACTGCCGGCCCAGCTGCCCACCACCGAGAATGATCAGATTTTCTGCGTTTCGGCGTTCTCTGGTCGTCGAATGATCCAACTGGAACAACAGCTCGAGCTGGTCAGGGTTGTCGACCGCGCGCTCTGCCGCGTCGAGGACCTGCAGTTGGTGGTGCACGTTCGTCTGACTTCGACGTGCGATGTTGAGGAATACCGCGTTGATGCCCTCCCTTGTCTTCGCCTCTTGTACAGCCGCGGCCACAGCCGTCTGCTGTGCCTTGTTGAAGGCGGCAGCCACCTGCCCAATCTCATCGTCCCCGTAGTCCAGTTCGGGCACCTCGACAGCGACGTCGATCTGCTCACCGCCGCGGAGCCGCTGCACAACCTGCGGCAAATGTTCATCGGCCAGTCTCAGTGTCTCTGAACGGAGCCGGACCAACCGCCGGATGAGGTTGTTGCTGAGCCGAATCGCAATGATGACGACTGCCGCGATCACACACAGCGTCACGAGCGCAGCAATAAGTGAACGGACAAGAGCGGTGTCGGCTCGATCAGCCTCCAACTTGGCGGCGTGCGTCCCCAGCGTGCCTAACCCCAGACTACTAAGCATTGTCGCACTCTCGTGAGCCGCATTCTGCCAATCTTGGACGCTGACTGGGAGAACCGGTGGGTTAACTTGCGGTGGCTCAGTATTCGAGATTTTGGATATTTCAGTCCTCGACGGTTTAGCGTTAAGGGAACTCCGTGCGCGTGCGGAGTACTCCTGCTCAACGACAGCACTTTCTACAGCCGACAGCTGCTCCCACGCACGGGATGAACGCAGTGCCCCGAGTTGGCCCTGCTGCTCCACCAAACGGGGTGCGAGAGCATCCAATTCTGCACGGTAGCCTTGAGTTAGGTGGTCGTATTCATGCAACTCTTCGACCGTCAAACCGTCGCCAGTCAACGCTGCTGTGGCGAGTGCATTAGCACGATCCAGCCAATCTGAAACACGTATCAAATCGGAGGCCATCGCCCGATCAAGGGCTACTTCCTTGTCGATAGAGTCTTGTCCGATGGCACCCACGGCGAGAATCATGGCGTCCGCGACCTCGTTGTAGGAGCGGTACACGTCGAGGCGTGATATGCGACCAGCATCTATGGCCTGGCGGGTGCCAATAAGTTGAGGCATTTTGGCAACAAAATTTCCAATTGCCGACTTCGCGCCAGGCGGCATCGCGTCCCCGACTTGAGACGATATCGACCGGAACTGAGCTAGCGAACCATCCATGTCCTGGCGAGCCCGAGCCAGGGCCACGCGGTTCTCCGGGGCCGGATTGGAAACCGCCAGCATACTCGTGCGGCGCTCTTGACTCATGGTCGGCATTAGCGGCACTGCCATCTGATAGCCCTGAGCAAGCAGATGCGCCCTGCCCCGCTCTTGTAGGGCATTGACGAGCAAATACCCACTCACGCCGATACCGAAAATTAAGAGCACCAGACTTGGAACCACAGCGATGACCAGCACGCGGAATCTCAGCGTGGCACGGAAGCCGTGCTTGTCGACGCTAATCACACCATTCCCTTTCCGAACGCCCGTGACGTGCACGCGTTGCACGCCGGGGGGTGACCCTGTTTTCTCTCTCCGTCGTCACCCCGAGAACACACGGAGGCGCGCAGCGTAGCGACCCCCTGCAGGCGGTCAGACGTTAGTCCATTTGGCGTAGTGGCCAAGAGCAGCTCGGCACGGTGCCGCGGTCCAGTGGGGATGTCGTACGCCCGCGCAGAGGTTCGCCGCGCCGCGAGCAGCCGGCGCCACGGGCATGGCGCGGCCCGGGGGTGTTGGCATCACGGTGCTGTGGCTACACTCCGCGACGCTCTGAGATCGCTGGCTGGGTTCTACAACGACAAGATCGCGCCATGCCGCCTACACCGGCCAGGTGGTGTGCCCGAAAGATCGGAGCGGCGTGGGCTGCTCGCACAGAGAAGGATGTCCCCTCTTCCCCCTGCTCAATGCCAGTTTACGCGGCTGGCGAGACTACTACTGCGACAGCGCGGATCGGTGGCACGACTGTGCCCGATACAAGTTGTCACGCACGGGCCAGCTCGTGCCGATCACGCTGCTCCCGAACGGGCACGACGCGCAGCTCCTAAGACCCGATCACGGAGCTGACCGGTCCGGCCCGGCCGAACCGGCGCATGCCCTCAGTCAGGCACCGCCGTCACAGCTCAAATCCGGGTCACCGGAGACCGCGGTGCCCATGGCTCGGTTCGAACCTGGGCCCGCACCGACCCGGCTGCTCGAGCCGTCACCACCTTCAGAGGTTCCTCAGCCTCTAGAGAGCCCACCGGCAGTTCCGCAAACCCCGGGGCGCCCACCGGCCCGAACGCGACCCGCGCGGCGAACGCACGGCTCGACACGCCGCTGGTGGACCCGGCTCACCGATTGGATGACAAGTCCCGCATGAACAACTACTGGCCCTGGTGGGCGGGCGCTATCGGGCTCGCCCTCGTCACCATCAACTACACTCTCACCACTGATCGGTCCCTCGGAGTTTCCTCAGCGTGGGATCGCGTCTTGCACTGGCGCTCCGAACGGCGCCTCGAAGTGCTGGACGCCCAGTTCGCCGACGACCGCGCTCTCGTTGACGCTTTCGCTGCGGCCACCGCCGAGCAGTTCGGAACCGGCCCTGGCGCCCCCACCTTGCTGGACGCCGAGCATGGCGACGCGCAGGCAGCCGGCCAGGACGTCGGACCGACGGCAGTTGAGAGTGCCCCGGTCGCGAGCCTGCGCCCGGCACCCCTGGTCACCCAGGCCGCCCTGCTGCTGTCGATTTTGCTCGGCGGATGGGTAGCGGCAGTCACCGCCGGCCGATTCCAGATCCGCTTCGACATGGGTAACGGTTACCGCGAACTCGTCACCGCCAATCCGACCACCATGATCGGCGTGTTGTTCGTTGGGGGGGTACTCGTCGGCTTTGGCACCCGCCTCGCCGGAGGGTGCAGCTCCGGTCACGGACTCAGCGGCTGCGGCCGGCTACGCCCGGTCAGCATCCTTGCGACCGCCGTCTTCTTCGGCACCGCCGTCCTCGTGTCATTCCTGCTGTGGAAGGTGATCTGATGCGTACCCGAGGCGGGGTTCTCGTCGCCAACATCATCGCCGGGCTGGCCCTCGGTTACATCGTCTGCAACATTGGGTTCGGCGACTACGCCGAGCTGAACCGCATGTTCACCTTCCAGGATTTGCGCATGCTCCTCGCATTCGCCGGCGCCGTAGCGATCATCGTAGTGGTCTTCGCCGTACTAGGGGTCCGCCGCACACCAGGACGCATCCACGCGGGCGTGGTACCCGGTGCAGTGCTGTTCGGCACCGGCTGGGCGATCTCGGGTGGATGCCCGGCGATCCCGATCATCCAAGTCGCCAGCGGATACCTCCCTGCCCTCATCACGATTGCCGGCGTCGGCGTCGGTATGTTGCTCTGCGGGTGGGCCAACGCCAGATATTTCCACCTCGACCGCGGCTCCTGCGGACTGTAGCGGTCCCACCGCTCCCGGTTGCTCGCCGAGACATCGGGGACCGCAACTGGCCAAGGCGAGCAGGTCTTCGCCGGCGTTGGCCATGTGCTCGGCTGCGGTCAGAGTTCGTTTGTAGGGCGGTGACCACCCGGTCGAATTGGGCTGCCACCTCGGTGGCGTCGGGTTGGTCGAAGATGGTGCGCACCAGGGTCACCGCCCGGGCTGTCGACGAACCGGAACGCCGTCACGCCCGCGTCACGCAGTTAATACATCTCGGCGAGAATGTTGTGCGGGTCGGGGGTGCGGATGGTGATGTCGGGGTTGGCCGAGACCGCGGCGCCGCAGAACGAGCAGTCATACGGGCAGCCCCGCGCCCGACAATGTTGGCCTCCCATCGCCCGGCCTCCAGGTGCGGGTCTTGGGTCAGGAAACGACGGTCCACGAACGGCAGGGCGTTGATGTCCGGCGCCAGGTGTCCAGCATTGCCCGATCGCCCGCCGCTGACCGGGGTGCGCAGGATCGGATCGATCCTCATCACGCTGGGCAGATCGGCGCGGGCGCGGTGGTTAGCCAGCAGCGCGGCCACCCGAGTCTCGCCCTCGCCGAGCACGAGCGCTTCGCAGCGGGCCATGCGCGGGTCGGTCAGGATCTCGGTGGGCATCGCCTTGGCTTGGTGGCCACCGAGCATCACCTTGATCGACGGGTCCAGCGCGGCGGCGCTGCGAGCGCTGAGCTCGTAGGTCGGGGCGAGCAGGTTGAACCCGACCCACCGCGGCGCCAGGCTGTTGATCAGATCGATGGCAAAGCCGAGGCCGAGACCGTGCGCTTCGGCGTCGAGCACGCCGACGTTGAACCCCAGGGTGACGGCATAGGTAGCTAGATATCCCATACCGAGCACGGGCAGGGTGAAATCGTTACCCGCGAACGTTGCGTGTAGTCCCGCAGCGGCGCGTTGACGAACAGCACATCGAACAGCACATCTAGGCGGCGGATGTGATCAACACCGGCGACCAGGGCAGAGGACGGATCACAGCGCGACGGTTGCGGTTGTGCTGGCATGGCGGACCCCCCAAGCAAGCGTGAGCAGTGTCCAGTCGGACAACTGGTCTCCTGCCAACCGCGCCCACGCTTGTGCGAACTCCGGCTCAGTGTCCGGCCGACAGCACTGGGGTGTCAGGCGTTTCGCCCAGGTGCGGACGGCAAGGTCGGCGAAGGGATACAAGGTGTAGTCGTTGGTGAGGTCGGCGACGGTCGCCCCGGCGGTCCAAGCACCGACGCGCGGCACGTTCTGCACCTCGGTGACCAAGGCGGCCGGGTCTAGCTCGGCCCACTTCGTGCCGAACTCCAGGCAGGCTTCCGCGGCCGCCCGCAACGGGCGGGCCTTAAACGCCATCCCCAACCGAGCGAACTCGGCATCCGGCAACATCAGCACGGTCCCCTAGCGCACAGCCCGATAGGCGGCGCCGTCGTCGGTGGGCAGCCAGGACGGGTGGTCGGTCATCACCGAGTCGACGATCACGGCAGCATCCCTTCGCTCGTGGGGTGAGGACTCATCATGCCGACATCACCTCCGGCGCCGTGGATGATCGGACAAGGCGGCGCAGGGCCTCCGCGCAATCCCTGCAAGTGACCCGCTGGGGTGAGCTACCGCCAGCGCCGGTTGGACGAGGAAGACTCACCTCGCCGGTTTGTCATCATCACTACTGAAGGTGGACTGGGCTGGTCTGCCGGAGCACCCACCATGATGATCGAACAATTGGAGCGGATCGCTGCGAGGACGTACCGGCCGAACGTCCGGGTTGGCATCGTTCCATTCGGTCGTCCCGCAGAGGTGTTCCCGCTGCACTCTTGGGATCTGTTCGACCAGCGTGCGGTGATAGTTGGCACCACCACTGCGACGGCGGTCTTGACCGAGCCCCGTGACGTCGCTGTCTATGCGGAGCTGACTGATGCGCTGGAGCGGCTTGCGGTGTACGGCGCGGAAGCTCGAGAGATCTTGACCCGAGTGGCGGATCGCTATCGAAGCCTCGACACCTGATCGAGGCGGCTGCGTCTCCAGATGCTCCGACTAGTGGGTTTGGTCAGCGGCCCCGCGGCAAGGGTGACTATCTGTTCATGCGCTGACGTTGGGTTTAGCTGTTGTCAGCAGGTGCTCGAGCGCGCTTACCCAGGTTTCCACGATCGCGTTGTCGTCAACCCTGCTGTGCGCGGTGCCCAGCAGGTTGGGAAGTAGTCGTGCCGAGATCAGGGCGCCGAGCCCGATCGTCGCGATGGCGTCAGCCTGTTGGGCGGATACCACTGATCCGGATCGGTCGATGATCCACTCAGCGAACTCGCGGTAGGTCAGGTCGACGACCTGGACAACCGCGTCGGTGAGGATTCTCGGGCCGTGCCGAGTCTCGCTGGCGAGCAGCCGCAGTAGTTGGGCTTCCTGGTCGAGCTCGGCAAGGACATATCGAGCGGCGAGGGTGAGTTCGGTGTGCAGATCTCCGAGGTCGGCGAACAGCCGGCGAATGTCGCGTAGGGCGGCGAGCCGGCTCAACTGCCGCTCGACTCCGGCGGTCAGGAGTGCTTCCTTGGACGGGAAATGGTGGTAGATGCCGCCGGCGCCGGGGCTGAGCCCGGCAGCCTGCTCGATCCGGGTGATGCTGGTACCGCGGTAGCCGTGCTCGCTGAACAGCTCCATCGCCGCGTCGATGATGCGATCCCGGGTCGCCGCGGTTGACAGATCGCCCATGGCACCAAAGTATTTACTTAGGCACGTCAAGCGTCAACTGAGGAGCGGTGATGACCTCACATGGTCGAAGTCGGCTGAGCCGCACGGTTCCGCTGGTCGGGCTGGCTGGCCGGACCGCCGGTGAGGCGGTGGTCGCCGCCCTGCGCAAGCGGTTGACCGGCCAGGACAGCGCTGAGTTCCACGAGCGGACCAGTGAGCGTTACGCGGCCATGCTCGGCCACTCGAAGGGTGTGCTGATGAAGGCTGGGCAGGTGCTGTCCTTCGTCGCGCTCGGGGCGCTGGTCCCCCCGGAACGGCAACGCGTCTACCAGGCGGCGATGGCCCGGCTGCAGGCCGACGCCCCGCCGATGGCTCCCGAACTGGCCGCGGCGGTGGTGGAGGCTGAGCTGGGCGCGCCCCCGGAGGAGGTCTTCGCGGAGTTCAACCCGCATGCGTTCGCGGCGGCGTCGATCGGGCAGGTCCACGCCGCACGGCTGACCGACGGGCGGCGGGTGGCGGTCAAGGTGCAGTATCCCGGGGTCGATCAGGCCATCCGGGCGGATCTGGACAACACCGAGCTGCTGGCCACCTTCCTGCAGTTGGTCGGGGCGATAGTGCCCGGCACCAATCGGCTCGATGTGCGCGCGGTGGCTCGGGAAGTGGCGGCCCGGATCGGTGAAGAGATCGACTACCGCATCGAGGCCGCCTATCAGACCGCCTTCGCTGACGCCTACCGAGATCATCCGTTTATCCGCATCCCCGAGGTAGTGCCGCAGCTGTCGACCCGCCGGGTGCTCACCATGGATCTCGTGGACGGCATGCGCTGGTCGCAGGCGCTGCAGGCCGATCAACAGATGCGGGACCGCTGGGGCGAAGTGATCTACCGGTTCGCTCTGGGCAGCCTGCGAATGGTGGGCATGTTCCACGCCGACCCCCATCCGGGCAACTACCTGTTCCACGATGACGGTGCGGTGACGTTCCTGGATTTCGGTTGCGTCAACCAGTTCTCCACACAACAGGTCACGTTGATGCAACGGGTCGTCGCCGCCGCGATCGCCGACGACGCTGCAGCCTTGTGGGAGGCCTTCGTCGAGATCGGCTTCCTGACCGCCTCCGACGCACCCACGCCGGCGGAACTGCTCGAGTGGTATCGGGACAAGCTGCAACCGCTGGTGGCCGAGCAGCCATTCACCTACACGCCGGCGTACGCCGCGTCCGTGGTGCAGGGCTACTTCACCCGCAGGGGCGCGACCGGCTCGGTGATGAGCCGCATCGAGCTGCCCCGCGAGTACGTGTTCCTCACCCGCATCGATCTTGGACTCACCGCCTTGCTGGCAGAGCTGGAAGCCACCGGTCCGTGGGCGGCGATCCGCAGCGAATGGGACGAGGACGGGCCTCCCGCCACCGAGATCGGCGAGCTTGACGTCGAACATTGGGCGCGGCGGGGACTGGAGACCGTGGAGCCGTGATGATTCCCACCGTTGACCCTTACCCGACCTATCGCGCACTGCGTGAACAGCACCCGGTGTGCTGGGACGGCGACCTGGACGCGTTCCTGGTCAGCTCCTACGCCGGGGCGAGTGCGGTGCTGCGCGGTCCGGGGTGGAGCAGCGACCCGAACCGCAACCCGGCACTGGCCGCACGGTTCGATCGCGCCGAACTCGGAACCCAAGCGCTGGGCACGACCCTGTTGACGATGGACCCGCCTGATCACACTCGGTTGCGGCGGCTGCTCACCCCGCCATTCACCCCCCGGGCCATCGACGCCCTGCACGCTCGGATCACCGCGGTGGTCAAGGCCGCCCTCGCCGATCTCGGCAGCGCGGGTGAGGTCGACGTCATCGCCGAGATCGGCTATCCGATCCCGCTCGCCGTGATGTGCGAGCTGCTCGACGTCGACATCGAGGGCGCGCAGCTGTTGCGTACCGAGACCCCCAAGCTGGTAGGGATGCTCGAGTTCGACCCTGACGAGGAGGCGGTCCTCGCGGCCGAGGAGGCCACCGCCAGCCTTGCGCTGCATCTTCTGCCCATCCTCGGCGACCGCCGTCGCCGTCCTGGCGAGGATCTGGCCAGTCAGCTGCTGGGTCTCGGCGACGACGACGGCGACGCACTCGCACTCGACGAAGTGCTCGCCACCACCATCCTGCTGCTCACCGCCGGGCACGAAACCACCGCCAGCCTGATCGGCAACGGCGTGCTCACCCTGATGGAACACCCCGACCAACTCCAGCTGCTCCAGCGTGATCCCACGCTGATCAAGCCGGCGATCGAGGAGATCCTTCGGTTCGAGTGCCCCGCCAAGATCGTCGGCCGGTCCAACCTCATCGACCGGCAACTAGGCGGGCACACCATACGCGCCGGCCAGCGGGTACTCGTTCTGCTTGGCGCGGTGAACCGGGATCCGGAGCAGTTCCGCGACCCCGAGTGCTTCGACATCACCCGAACGCCCGCTCCGCATCTCGCTTTCGGCGCGGGACCGCATTTCTGCCTCGGAGCTGCCCTGTCTCGCGCGGAGGCCCAGGAGACCCTGCGGCAGCTGCTTCCGCTACTGACCGAGTGGCGACTCGCACCTGAAGCGCCCGCCTGGCGAGTTTCCGACAGTTTCCGCGCACTCGACAATCTCCACCTCGTCAGCGCCTAGGCCGGGGCGATCCTTGGCGAGAGCGGGGCGACCAGGCCGGTGTGGCTCAGCGACCTGCCGGTGGTCTCCGGGGCGAGCAGCTGGGACACGACGGCGCCGATCACGCACATCGCCGCCCCGGTCACCATGCACCACGGCAGGCCGATGGACTCGATCCCGACTGGGAGCAGGAACGTGCCCGCCGCAGCCCCGATCCGGCTGAACGCGTTGGCGATGCCCACCCCGGTGGCCCGCACGTCGGTCGGGAACACCTCGATCGGGTACACGGCGGTGAGGTTGCCGGTCACAGCGTTGAAGAACGCGAAGACCGCGAAGGCACCGACCAGCGCCATCGCCGGCGCACCGGCCCACAGCCCGATGACCAGCAACGCCACTGCCATGACCCAGAACGGGCCGATCAACTGCTGGCGGCGCCCGATCAGCTCGATCGTCAGCATGCCGACGATCGCCCCGATGAACGCGATGCCGTTGGCGAAGATCGTGCCGGCCATCTCGTTGAGCTTCAGCGATTCAAACACCTTCGGAGCGAACGTGAAGATCGCGAAGTAGGGCGTCACCACGCAGATGTAGAAGGTGCACACGAAGAAGGTGCGAGAGCGCATCCCCGGGGCGAACAGCTGCCGCCAGCCGGCCTCGTTCCTGGTGTCCGAGCCGTAGTCGGCCTCGGCCATGTGCTCCTCGCCGCCGAGGTAGCGGTCGATGATCACCCGGGCATCGTCGGTGCGCCCGTGCAGCATCAGCCAGCGCGGCGACTCGGGCAGCCCGATGCGCAGCCCCAGCACGACCAGCGCCGGGATCGCGCTGGTGGCCAGCGTCCAGCGCCAGCTCCAGCCGAGGCCGTCGAGCAGGCCGTAGGCGGCCACCACCGAGAACAGGTAACCGCCATACCAGAAGACGAGCATGTAGGACACCCGGCGGCCACGCCCGTGCGCCGGCACGAACTCCGACAGCATCGACGAGCCGATGGAGTACTCGGCCCCGATCGCGACACCCAGCAGCAGCCGCACGACCAACAACTGCCATCCCCCAGCGACGAACGCCTGCAACACGCCCAGGACGACGAACAGGCAGATGTCGGCCAGGAACAGCTGCTTGCGGCCGAACCTGTCGGTGAGGAAACCGCCGATCGGCGCGCCGAAAAAGATGCCGATCAGCGACGACGCCCCGATCAAGCCAGCCCACACCGGCGAGATCCCGAGCTCCTTCGACAACGGCACCAGCACCACGCTGAGCACCCCAAGGTCGAACCCGTCGAGGCCCTCGCCCCACGCCGTGGCCAGCGTCAACCGCCGCAGGAAGCCCTTGTCGCCGTACTCCTTCGTGCCCTTCGTGGCCTGCGCCATCTCGCACCCATCCTCGCCCCGGCCGTCACTGTCCTCAGGAAAGATAATCACCGCACGGGGCCGCCGCGGCCGAAGACGCGCCGGTCGGGTCCACGGCCCCTCGGCCCCGAGGGACGAACCGCACCGCGAGGACCAGATTGGATTATTCGCTACTGCTCGACGACATGCAGGGGGCGCCCGACAGGAGCTCATCAAGCACCCGTCAGTAGGTGGCGTGCCAACCTGGCTGCGCGGCGTCGAGAAACAGCGCGGTGAACCGCTGCACCCAGCGATAGATGATGACGTGATCCACCTCGGCGCTGCGAAGGATCAGGGATGCGGGCCGATGTCGAGCACGGTGATCACCTCAACGGCTTGATCATCGCAGATTTCGTCCGGACCGCACATCCACCAGATCCGCCACACCCCGGGGGTGTCGCGAAATCGGCGTGGGGTTGCCCGCGAATCATTTGTGGGCCTCGTGTGGTGGGAGGGTCCGCTCGTGGATCCTGTTCGGCGTCCCCACGACCTACCATGATCACCGAGACTGTGTGATGACCGTTCGATCCTGCACGGTTGCTGCTCACTCTTGGCGATCTCGAGAGGGCGAGCAAGGCGATTTTGCGACAGCCCCCCCGGGGGTGCGATTTTCCACGTAGGAGTCCCACACCGTCGCTTTCGCGGCACCGGGGAAGTTCTCGTACTGATGGGAGTGCAATCCTGGGTGGTGGGGATTTACTGGATTCACTTACAGCAATCCCAGCGCTCGGCGCACCCGTACGCAGTTTGGCCGCGTACTGGCGGCTGCCGTCCAGCAAGTCCAGCATGTCCCGGGCCGTGGTGGCAAAACGAAGCCGATAAGAGCCCAGGCAGCTACCCTTCCGCGGTGTCGCTGGCGTAACCGGTGAAGTCGCCCAGATCGACGGTGGGCCCGGCCTGGGCCTCGGTGATCCCGGTGCGGGATGCGCTCAGCCAGGGCTGGGTTTTCCCAAACGATCAGCTCACGCTCGGGGATGGACACCACCGGTGTGAGCAGCAGCACGCCGTCGATGTCACGGGCCACCCGGTAACGCCTTCCCGGCTCGGCGCCGGCACGGCCCAGGCTGGCCCGGCGGCTGTCTACCTCATCGCCGGCTCGCCCAGGTCAACACGCTCACGGTAAGCCCAGACGCGCGGCCGATCGTCCTTCACCAGGACACTATGCGACCCGCGGCGGCGGGTCTCGGTCCAGCCATCGCGCTTGAGCGCGGCGAGGATGCGGGCAGCTTTTCGGCATGTTGCGGGTGATCATTCCGACGGCGACGCCGCGTATCAGTCGTTGTCCGGCAGGTACGCGCCCTCCTCGTAGTACTCGAGGAGGCCGGTGAACGACGGGTAGTCGTAGGTGACCAGCTCGTCACCCTCCCACTTGGCGCCCAGCTCCTCGGCCCACTCCACGTCGTTGAGACCGGGCGGCGCATCGTCGGACCAGTGGAACGGCACCATAGTGCTGAACTTGTCACGTCGGCCCAGAACCACCCGTTGACCCTCTGATTTTGACGCTGTCACGGGACCTGATTGTACTCCCGGGGCTCGGCCAACAACCGGTTCACTGACCTCTCGCCAGCGGTAGTGCAAGAGCAGTTCGCCGACTCCGTCGCCGAACTGGATGACCAGCTCCGCGCTCTGGGCGTGCGAGGCCGACTGAGTCCGTTAGATCAGCCAGGTAAGCCGGCGAAGCGCTCGACTCGGCGTCGCCAGGACGCCCCGGATCTGCCTCGACAACCAGTCGAACGGCGCACCGTGGGGCGGGTGTTCGACTGGTCGCTACCGGCCCCCGAGCCGCCAAGTTCACCAGCCTAGTTATTAATATGATCACCGACTTGTAAAATATCCTGCAACGCGTGCCAGATCACCTGGAGAATGTACCCTATCGCAGAGAAGAATGTCGGCGAATGCGTTGCGACAGAATGGCCAAACAAGTTAGACAAAATAATGATCAGCACCAGGATCAACGAGACGGCTAAAACCTTTGCGATTTTCTCCATGGTAACGGCATCAATAACTTACATCACAATTATCGCGCACCGCTACCACCACCTCGACGTATCGCCACGATTCGCCGGTAAATGCCTGTCTCTCCAAGCTCTGCGCATAAGCTCTTTGGCTCGGCGACGTTCTGCCCACCATCGTCCATACATTATCCCGCCGCCGACGCCCAGTATTATCCCACCAAGTATCTCCTGGCTGCCCATCATGCGACCATGTATAGCGTTTCTCTGCGGTCATGACATGGCGACACGCCGAGCTCGTTGTCCCGCGCTTCCGGGCACAACCCCGCGACCGTCGCCTTGATCATGCAGCACCGGAACCGGGCGTTTGGCTACCCAGTTGGCTACTTTGGGAGCCAGCGGGGGTGGCAAGATCATTTGACCCCCCTCGGACCCGATTCCACGAGGAGCAGATGAGTTGATCTCCACCTTGAGACGTTGATCATTTGTGGGCGGGCTGCGGATTTGGGGTGTGCTGATGGTCCGGGTGTCGCCTCGGGTGAGCGGGTTTCCGCGGTGTTCGGGGTCGGTTTGTTTGGTGAGGGCGTTGTGGGGAGTGCGCGTAGGCGGGCGAGTATCTCTTCGAGGAGGGGGTAGCCCGATGGCAGTCGCAGGTCTAGCGCGCCGGCGAGGCGGACCAGGCGTGCAGGTAGGCAGACCAGCCGGTGGCGCAGGGTGGCGATCATGGCTTGGCCTTCACCGGCGCCGTGACCGATCAGCGTGCCGGTGCGTCCGGGCTGGTGATGAGTTGGTGCAGCCAACCGGCGATGCTGACCGCGAGCAGTGCACCCCACATCCACGCCTCCGCGCGCAGCCGTATCCGCCCGGCCCCCGCTGACAGTGTCGTCGCAAACACCATCATCGCAGGTCAGAAGGGCACCTACCATCATCTCAGCGCCGGTGTCGTGGCGCTACTCCCGGAATCGGGTCTGACCAGTCGGGCGGCATGATTCGAACCTGCAACCCCCTGACACCCAGACAACACAAGGCTGGGATATCCATAAACCGCCTCCGGCGGATGTCCATAGTCCTGGGGCGTAAACCCGGCGCCGAGGCAAGAACCGGCGGTGGCGCGCGGTCAACGCACCCCACCTCATCGCCCTCGTCCTCGTCGCCGCTGTGTCAACCCGCGGCAGCCTAACCGATCGTCATCCACAGGTCTTGACAATTGCTCGCAAGTTATTGTAAGCGATACGATAGGCCTAGGGCCTGTTGGACGCTGGAGGAGACGATTGGCATGGGCGCCATCTGGAGGTTCTTTAGCGGCGAGGACGACAGCTGCCCAGCGCCAGAACGATCCGCGCAACGGACCTCGGTATGGGGATTCTTGACCGGGCAGCACGCCCCGAAGACATTTCCTCAAGCCGCGTCGGCGTACCACGAAGCTGGTCACGCTAGGGCGGCTAGGGTTGGCGGAGCGGCTGTTATGGGAATGGAGGTGCATGCAGATGGCAGCGGGAAGACCACGTGGACCTGGAACCCCGTATGGACCTGGGAGCTTAGCCGCGCCACGGACGAACAGAAACGGCGGGCCGACCTAGTCGTCTACGTCGCTGGGCAAGAGTCTGAGTGCCAGTTCCTCATGGATCGACATGGGTACTCCTACAAGGAGGCACTACGAGCAACACATGCAGGCGCCGGCAGTGACCGAAGGGATTTTAAGCGAAGGGCCGAGGGCACCGGGTACACGTTCGAGGGCATGCGTGGTGAGGTACACGGGCTAGTTCGGCGCCACGCGTACACCATCGAGACTAATGCCAAGCCACTCGATCGGCATGGTCGTCGCGGAGGAACGTGGGCGTAATGAGACCGCGAGCTAGCAAGCTACGGTGACCGGGCCGTGTGTGAGGCCATGCGCTGTCGGATACTTCAGATCCGGTGGCGTTGCTGTCAGGCCGCGATGTCACCGCCGAGCGCTCGCTGGTAAGTCCTGGGCGGCCTGTGCCGCAGTGTGCTCATGGTGTCCGAGCTCTAAGGATCCTCGGAGAACGCCCCCGCCACGATCAGCCGGTGGCGCCATACGTGTTAGAACCAGTGTGGGCGATGTGATTGACTCCGACCCATGTGTTATGGAGAATATTGCTGACCTGATCACTTGCCGGCGTAATCGAGTTTGCAATGAAGGGTCCAAGTAAGTCCAAGAGTAGGATGGACAAAATAATTACAATGAAGAAAGTAAATACCTTCTCTATACTCCTTGCCATTAAATTGCCCTTCTCCGGTGCAATCGGATAGCGCACTCCACGGGAACCATCTCACAGACGAGGCGTGTGTCGGAGACCTGTGCGATTACCGTGCGCTTGTGATCGCTGACATGACACACGGCGCCTAGAGTCGCGACGCGGCGCTGATCCGGATCGCTGCGTGTGACCACACGCACTAGGGTACGCCAACAACTAGCCCCTGCACACCCCGCGACGGCCGACTGGGTCGTGTCCGATAGAGGGTGCGATCCTCTGACACCCAGTCGGTCCTACGGTCCGACACCCCTGTGACTCCCCAGTCGGTCGTTGACGGTCCGACACCGACCGTGACGTTCCGCGCAGTAGTTTGGACCCATGACCCTGGGATGCCTTGTGTTGGGACGAGCCGCACGGGTTCATCCACTAGGTGTTGATCTTCCCTGTTCTGCCGGGCAAGTTCAGCGTGACATATTTTGTGGACGCGTCCTTCTTTACTTTGTGAAGGTGGTAACCGGTAAGGAGGTGACCTTCCCACCCGAGCGATTCATCAGATTTCAGCGGCGGATGGTGATCCCTATATCGTCCGATCTCCACCTGCTCGGCGGCGGATGCGTCGCGCGGACTGGCTATTGTGCCACTATCGGATAACCACTCGAACCATCCCATTGGTGTTCCTCTCTAGTCTTTAGCACAGCACTGCGCTGTCCCTATTGCGGCACAGCAGCGCGCTCGTTGGTAGTTTTTCTCATGTCGTCGTCCGTTGGACACCGTCGACAATGCGGCTCTGCTGCGACCAAGCGTCGCTCGCTGCAGGCCGCTCTTCCCACCTGGCGTAGCCAAGGCAGCCAGTTCGGGGCCGCTGGGCACGGTGCGTGAACGAGCCCCTCTTTCTAGTGAGCGTCGGACTTAATCAGTATCACCTGGTTGCAGTAACCAACGCAACATGTCCACCCTTCGGCGGCGGCCGCGGGCTGGTTGAGCGTGGGTGTTCGCCCAGTCCAGCGCGCGGTCGGCGACTTCAGGTCGAAGTTGATCTTGGCTGGCGGCGGGTACGGCCATGCCGGGCCGCCGGGGCGGCATGCATCGCCCACCGGCGCCGGTCGACGACGCACGTCAAGCAGCGGCTCCTGGCTACCCTCGGGCGCAAGCCCGACACGAGTCACACTCATGACCGACTCAGGTGAAGCGGCCGTTATGACCATCCTCGTAAGGGCCGAGATTTACGTCGCGCCTTCGCGTCTCGACGAGTTCCGTAAGGTCGCGACCCAAACTTACGGCAACAACAGGAGCCGAAGCCGGAACAGTCCAGTATCGCTGGTTTAGCTGCGAGGACCGGCGATGTTCGTGGTCATCGAGGAGTACACAGACGAAGACGCCGCCCTCAAGCACAACCGCAGGTGTGCCCCGCTGCTCGGACAATTCGCACAGGTCGGCGAGCTGACTAGCGTCCAGATCCACGGGCCACTGGGTACCAACTTATCGAAGTGGATCGACGAGCGCCCGCAGGCGCACGCGTTCGTCCCGCTGTCGGGCTGAACCTCTCCCCGAATCCGGAACACCACATGCGCGTTGTGCCAGCCCCCGTAAGTCAACCGCTTGTGCGACGTACGGCAAACGACACATCCTGTGTCTTCAGAGGTTTTCAGCGTCGGGATAGGAAGAGCCAGGGCTCTGCGTGTCGAGGATGAGACCCATGGTGACTATGTCCCAAAGTTCCCCGTTGGCCCGACGGAAGTGCCGGCGGAGCCGGCCCTCGACGGTGAAGCCCCGGGAGCGGTAGAGGGCTATCGCCGCAGTGTTGTGGGGCCACACCCCAAGGTCCACCTTGTGCAGGCCGGACTCGCGCGCCCAGTGCAAGCTGTCGTCCAGCAGTCGACCGCCGATGCCCTGCCCACGGTGTTCCCTCGCGATCATCATCCCGAGCGAGCCCAGGGTCTGCCGATGCTGCGCCTGGATACCAAGATTGCCCACAACGACGTCTTTCACTGCAGCAACAAGCACGCAGCTCGCTGCCTCGTCGATCGATTTAAGGATGCTGGACTGGCGTTTGGCAACGTCGAAGCCGGGTTCAGTGCCGATGCTGTCACGTTCCTCCGCGACGGCGGCGAACAGGGTGATGATGCCTGGCACATCGGCTGGGCGAGCACGCCGAATGAGGACGCCGGGAAGCATGGGCGAAAGTATGACCAAGCCGGGCGATCGATCAGTTCGGGTGGCCTCTCACACAACAACGCAACAGCGCCCGGCAGCCAGGCCGGCCACGTTGCGCGCTCTCCCCGGCCGAACATGAGGTCGAGGGGCGACGCCTGATTCTTGATTCATTCCAGAAACTGCGGCACGCTTGGAGCGTGCCGACGACTTCGGACCTCGAGCGCATGTTGCGCGGGGTTGCTCTCCGCGTGACGCGCCCTCGGGTGGCAGTGCTGTCCGCGGTGCACGACCACCCGCACGCCGACACGGACTCGATCATCGGTGTCGTACGTGAGGATCTCGGTGAGGTGTCCCACCAGGCCGTCTACGACGTGCTGCGCGCGCTGACTGCCGCGGGTCTGGTGCGGCGTTTCCAGCCGACGGGCTCCGTGACGCGCTACGAGGCGCGGGTCGGGGACAACCACCACCACGTCGTCTGTCGGTCGTGCGGTGCCATCGCCGATGTCGACTGCGCGGTCGGCTACATCCCGTGCCTGACAGCCGCCGACGACTCGGGCTACGAGATCGACGAAGCCGAGGTCATCTACTGGGGTCGATGCCCCGAGTGTGTGGCGGCAAGTCCTGTCTCGTCCGGCGGTTGAAAGCGGACACGTAGCGTGCGACACCAGCTCAGCAGCACAGCCTTGGATCCGGAGCAACCAACGTCTAGAGCAACCAGCCTTCAGAAGGAAACAGCGAGTAAGGAGAATGACCGACGTGTCTGACAGCGTTAGCGAAAGCGAGAACCCAGCAATCCCCTCCCCGACGCCCAAGCCACATCGGCCCAGGACGAACCGGGACTGGTGGCCTAACCAGCCGGACCTGAGTGTTCTCCACCAGCACTCGCCCCTGTCCAATCCGATGGGCGCGGACTTCAACTACGCAGAAGAGTTCAAGACCCTCGACCTCGATGCGCTGAAGCGGGACATCTTCGAGGTGATGAGGACGTCGCAGGACTGGTGGCCGGCCGACTACGGCCACTACGGGCCGCTCTTCATCCGCATGGCGTGGCACGCCGCCGGTACCTACCGCATCGCCGACGGCCGGGGCGGTGGCGGCAGCGGCGCTCAGCGCTTCGCCCCCCTCAACAGTTGGCCCGACAACGCCAGCCTCGACAAGGCGCGGCGATTGCTCTGGCCGGTCAAGCAGAAGTACGGCCGGAAAATCTCCTGGGGCGATCTGATCATCTTCGCCGGCCAGTGTGCCCTGGAATCGATGGGGTTCAAGACGTTCGGCTTCGGCTTCGGGCGAGAGGACATCTGGGAGCCCGAGGAGATCTTCTGGGGCCCTGAGGACACCTGGCTCGGAGATGAGCGCTACAGCGGCGACAGGGAGCTCACCGGTCCGTTCGGCGCCGTGCAGATGGGCCTGATCTACGTGAACCCGGAAGGGCCCAACGGCAACCCGGATCCGCTGGCTGCCGCCAGGGACATTCGAGAGACCTTCCGCCGTATGGCGATGGACGACGAGGAGACCCTTGCGCTCATCGTCGGCGGCCACACCTTCGGCAAGTGCCATGGAGCAGTCAGTCCGGACTGCATCGGTCCGGAACCCGAGGCTTGCCCCGTCGAGCAGCAAGGCTTGGGCTGGAAGAACATGTGCGGCAGCGGCAAGGGCCCCGACACGCTCACCAGCGGGCTGGAGGGGGCATGGACCAACGAGCCGACGAAGTGGGACAACGGGTTCCTGGACAACCTGTTCAAGTACGACTGGGAGCTGACGACGAGCCCCGCCGGTGCGAAGCAGTGGACTCCCAAGGATCCCGAGGCCCAGGGCACCGTGCCGGACGCGCACGATCCGTCGAAGCGGCACGCCCCGATGATGCTGACGACGGACCTTGCGCTGAAGCTGGATCCGATCTACGGGCCGATCGCGAAGCGCTTCCACGGGAACCCGGACCAGCTCGCAGACGCGTTCGCCAAGGCATGGTACAAGCTGGTGCACCGCGACATGGGGCCCATCTCGCGCTACCTGGGCCCGTGGGTTCCAGAGCCGCAGCTGTGGCAGGACCCCGTCCCCGCCGTGGATCATGATCTGATCGGCGAGGAGGACATCGCTGCCCTCAAGGGCAAGATCCTCGCCTCGGGACTGTCCATCTCCCAGCTGGTCTGCACCGCGTGGGCGTCGGCGTCCACCCACCGCGGCACCGACAAGCGTGGCGGGGCCAACGGGGCGCGGATTCGCCTTGCGCCGCAACGGGACTGGGAGGTCAACGACCCGACCGAACTGGCCAAGGTGCTGCAGAGCCTCGAGCAGATCCAGCGGGACTTCAACGTCTCGCAGTCCGGCGGGAAGAAGGTCTCGCTCGCCGACCTGATCGTCCTGGGCGGGTGCGCGGCCGTCGAGCAAGCGGCGAAGAACGCCGGGCACGACATCAGGGTCCCGTTCGCGCCGGGGCGCACGGACGCCTCGCAGGAGCAAACCGACGCCGAGTCGTTTGCCGTGCTCGAACCGACCGCAGATGGGTTCCGCAACTACCTCCGAGCCGGAGAGAAGTTGCCGGCGGAGACCCTGCTGGTGGACCGGGCCAACCTGTTGACACTGACCGCTCGCGAGACGACGGTTCTGATCGGCGGCATGCGGGCCGTGAACGCCAACTTCGGGCAATCCCAACACGGCGTTTTCACCGACCGGCCCGAGAAATTGACCAACGACTTCTTCGTGAACCTGCTCGACATGGACACGGAGTGGAAGGCATCCGCCTCGGCCGAGAACGTGTACGAAGGTCGCGATCGCGCAACGGGCGAGGTCAACTGCACCGCCACCGCCGTCGACCTCGTCTTCGGTTCGAACTCCCAGCTCCGAACCATCTCGGAGGTCTACGCGTGCGACGACGCGAAGGAGAAGTTCATGCGCGACTTCGTGGCCGCGTGGGACAAGGTCATGAACCTCGATCGGTTCGACCTCGCCTGACCCCGATGTCCTGGTCGGCCGCCCATCGGCCGACCTGGACATCCTCTCCTGGAGGGGTCGGGCTGTCACGAGCCACGGCAGTCGATGATGCCGAGGCCATGTGCGCTCCGGGGTTGAAGGGTGACTCACCGTGCGGGGGGGCATGTCGCCGATGGAGTGTCGGTGGTTGCGGTCACCCACGCACGCAGTCGCCCGGCCCTGTGCTGCCCCATGGAGGAGTCAGTCCAATGCAGCTCGTGGTGGTGGAGGGCATCAACCATGCCAGCGTCGCGCCCGCCGTGGATGCTCAGATGTACGCGAGGGGTGTGGAGTACGCCAGTCGCGAGCCGACGCGGCACTGGCGTTCGCGTTCGGCGAGTGCTCCTGCCCGGTCGGCATCAACTGCAAGCACGTCGTCGCGAGGACGGGCCGCGGGCAACCGGCGCCAGCATGGGAGCAGACGCTGAGTTCGTTGCTCGCGCCCGCGCGGCCGGCCCCCCATCAGCCCGCCGATGCCGTTGCGCTGGCCATCGAGCTCTCCCTATTCATCCCACAGGCACGCCCGGAGCGGCGCACCGCAGCGCCGGCAAGTCCGCAGCTGTTGGCACGGCTGGTGCGCTCGGGACGCACCGGGTGGGTGGGCAACGGGATGACGTGGAGCCGGCTCGAATCGCCCTACAACTTCGGTGACTGCTGCACGTCGCACGTGCGGTTGCTGCGGGAGCTCTACGCGCTGCACAAGTCGCGCACCCGCACGACGGGCTACTACGCCAGCGACGACAAGATGACCGATCTGGCCGCGTTCGGCAGCCGTCGGCTGTGGTCGGTCCTGGATGAGGCCGCCGACATCGGACTGCAGATCGTGCACGCGCGAAAGCGGCTCGGGCCGGTCGAGCCGTACGGCCACGCCGAACTCTGCCTGGACGTCACCGCGGGGGCGGCCCCTGGCTCGCTGGTCATCGCGCCGGTGCTGCGCCTCGCCGGAGCGGACGAACCAGATGCGATGCCGGTCCTGTTCATCGGCGCCGAGGGTCATGGCGTCGTACACGTGTCGCGCAGGCAGGTGCAGGGCAATCCGAACGCCGCCGAGTGGCAATTCCAGCTGGCGAAGCTCGCCACCCCCGCTCCGCCCCCGCTGCAGCGGATGACGCTGGAGGGCCAACGCCTGCCGCTGCCCGACGGGCAGCAAGCCCGATTCCGCGACGAGTTCTACGCCCGGCTGCGCCACCTCGCGCCGGTCGCACTCGAAGGGCTCGGGTTGCGCGGTGACGGTCCGGAGCCTGCTCTGCTGCCGCGCGCGCGACTCGGCGGCCTGGACACGATGCGATTCTGCTGAGGCGGCGCGCTTCGCGCCCGACCTCGCGGTGGTGACGATCGCCGACACCCTGCGGCGTCGACGCCAGGACCTGGCTGAGGTGGTCGCCGGCGCGAATGTCGTAGTCACCTGGTACACGCTGTTCCGGGCTCGATGTCGAGGCCTACGCGGCGGAGGACTGTCCGGACTGTTCCTGGATGAGGCCCAGTTCACGAAGAACCACCCGTCGAAGGTCCACCAGTGCGCGCGGCGGCTGCCGGCACCGTCGTCGGAGGATACGACGTGGGCACGCAGAGTGCGTTGGAGTGGTCCGAGGGTGGCCGGGTGCTGATCGTTACCGTCGGAACGAGGTCCTTGAGCTAACACGCCCCGTTCAGGGCGGGGCTAACTGCGCCTCCACAGGCGGTATGGGTCTTGGCCTGGCCGGAAACCCTGGGCCTCCACCATCGCTGCGGCATCAGCGAACCCGTGCGCCAATGCGGTGGGATCGTGTGCATCGCTGCCGAAGGCGATGGCCTCGCCGCCGGCCTCATGCCACCAGCGCACGATTTCCGGGTGCAACGGAATTCGGGTGTTCACCTCCAATGCCCGAGACGTGCCGGCCAACGCTGCCAGCGCTTGCCGGTAGTCCTCCTCGAACAGACCCGGATCGTAGGTCCCGGCACCAGTTGGCCAGTAGCGCACCGGGTAGTCGATGTGTGCGAGCACCGCGAACGTGTCACACATCTCCACCAGGCGTGTCACCTCGGCCAGGTAGGACCGCACCACGCCTGCAGCTGGAAACTCCAGGTAGGCCTGATCAACCGCGAGGAACCGGGTGTCGCTGGTCTGGATCGAGTGCACCGAACCAAGAACTCGATCAAACCCGCTCTGGTCGAGCAAAGCCGCTGTCCTGCGGGCATGCCAGTGCGGCTCGCTCAGCTCCACCCCGGACAAAATGCGCAGACCGGGAAACCGATCCCGGCACCGCCGCAGATTCCCCAGATACCCCTCAACATCCAGCTCGGGAGGCAGGAACACACCGGCGGGCGTGACATTCCCGCGCACGTGGTCAGGCACCCGAGCGGCCAGCACAGTCCACGACGTGAAGTCCGCGTGCTCGGTAAATGCGACGGAGCGCAAGCCGATCTCCACCGCCCGTGCGCACGTCCGTTCCATTGAACCGTCAGGCGCATCCCAGGACCATTGACTATGCACATGTCCATCCGACGGCAACACCCGCCGATCCTGACAGCCCTGCGCTCAGCGTCCGCAGCCAGGCTCGTACAGTCGCAACGAGCAGGCGGTCGCTCCAGCCTCGCCGACCACGCGCACCCGGAACCCGCACACCCGAGGCGACACTCGGGCCGCCACCCTGCCCACACCTCGAAAACAACCACCAAAAGATCACAAACCAGAACCGAAGATCACTTCATGCGCTTACTCGCGGAATCGGGTCTGACGATGCAGGAGGAGCCGCCGCGATGGTCCAGCCCGGATGAGACACAGCGGCCAGAGATCACTGCTTTCGTCGTCACTTAGCGCCGTCAAAAGCACTTGACCAGGCCGGCCGTGGATTTGGCAGGCGGAGTGCAAGGTTGGCTGTCCGCTGTGGGGTTGATGGTCATCCCCGGGTCGATGGCTGGTCGTCCGGCACGATCTGGGCCTCGTCGGCGCCGGTGATGTTTAACTCGTCGAGTACGGCGAGCACAAGCAGCGGCAGGTGGCCGCTACCCCCGTGGGCCGCCTGGCGCACCCGGGCGACGTCGCCCAAGCGGTGGCCTTCTACGCCAGCGAGGACAACGCCTTCATGACCGGCACCACGGCCGCGGTCAACGGCGGGCTGTCCATGTACTAACACCCCGCTGCCCTGCGCACGCGGGGCCATACCGTCCCGGGCCGGCCGACGGCCGAACCGAATCCGGCACACCGTCACCTCAGCACCCTGGGCCGCAGCAGCCGGGCCCGCGGCACGCGCGGGCCCATGGCGGTGACACGATCAAGGAAAAACGTTCATGTACACGATCGATCTCGCCTACGTCGGGCGGGGCCTGCACGAGGAACTGGTCGCCTACATCGCCGACCAGCAGGATTACTACGCTGACGAGGGTGTCCACGTCGCGCTGCGCGACGGCTGCTTTTGGGACGAGCAGCGGCTACGCCGCGGCGCCACCATCGGGCTCGGCCGGGCACTGCTGTCCCGACTGGCCGATGGCATCCCCTGGGTCGCACTCCATGTCAACACCCACCGCCCGCTGTTCTGGTTCCTCGCCCGCACCGGCCTGACCTCCCTGGCCGACCTGGCCGGCCGACGGCTGGCGGTACACGCCCCCCACACCGCACCCGGGTGCTTCGCCCGGATCGTGCTGCGCCAGGCCGGCCTCGACCCGGACCGCGACATCCACACCCTCGTCCGCCCGCCCGGCGACTACGGCATGGACCTGCGCGGACTACACGACGGCAGGATCGACGCCGCCCTGGTCGGCAGCACCATGGCACCGGAGGCGATAGCCGCCGAGCACGGCTGGCAGTTGCTGGCCTGGGTCGGCGACCACTTCCAGATCCCCACCGTCGGCGTGGCCGTCGACCCCACCTACATCCACCCGGACGACCCCGCGGTCCAGGCCATCGTACGAGCCCACCGGCGCGCCCTGCAGGTGATCCACCACGAACCCGACACCACGGTGCGGCACATCCAGACATTCCTCGGCCGACACACCGCAGACGAAGCCCGAGCCCACTACGAGACGTTCATCGCACCGTATTTCACCACCGACGGCCAAGCCGACCTCGCCGTCAGTGCCACCGCGATCACCACGGTCGCCGCTGAACTCGGCGTCCCCGCCACCGTCACCGCAGCCGAGTTCTACTGCACCGCAACCACCACACCCTAGGAGCCCGGCGACACCGGCGCTACCGATAGTAATCAGAGCCTCATAAAGTGTATATGCGGCACTAATCATCGAAAGAAGGCGCATGCCATGAAGTTCGCAGTCATCGGCGGAACCGGGCTGATCGGGTCACGGGTCGTCGAGAACCTCAACGCGGCCGGGCACCAAGCCGTACCGCACTCCCTGTCCACCGGCGTGGACATCATCACTGGCCAGGGGCTGGAGGCGGCCGTGGCGGGCGCCGACGTCGTCATCAACCTGACGAATTCCCCGACCTTCGACGACGCCTCGCTCGCCTTCTTCCAGACTTCGATGGACAACCTTCTTGCCGCGAGTGAGAAGGCCGGGATCGGGCACTTCGTCACCCTCTCGATCGTCGGCGTGGACCAAGTGCCCGATCTGGATTACTACCGGGCGAAGGTGCTTCAGGAAAACATCCTCAAGGCCGGGCCGATCCCATATTCCATCGTCCGCGCCACGCAGTTCATGGAGTTCATGGACGCGACCCTGTCCATGACCACCGACGGCGACACCGTCCACCTGCCACGCACGCCAATCCAGCCGATCGCCGCCGCGGATGTCTCCAGCATTGTCGCCGAAGTCGCCGCAGGCAGCCCTCTGAACGGCGTCGTCAACATCGCAGGTCCCGACGTCTACCCCCTCGACGAACTGGGCCGGCTCACCCTGACCGCCAAGAGCGACGGGCGCCCTGTCGTCACCGATGACACCGCCGGCATGTTCGCCGCCGTCCACGGCGACGTCCTCACCGCCCCAGACGATGCCCGCATTGCCCCCACCCACTACACCGACTGGCTCTCCTGAACCAGCCCCCTTCAGCGGAACCACCGAGTGAGGGGCGGACAGGACGGATCGCTCACCAAAACAGACACAGTCGGGCCCCGGCTTCCAGCCGCTGGCGTGACCCGAACTCCGCCCCGCTGGACGGCTCGCCGTGGGACGCGGTCCGCGAATCCGTACGCACTGACCTGGGCCTGCCCGAGGACTCTGAGCAGCTGCGGGCCGCGCACAGCCAGCAGCTGGATGAGACCTACCGGACGGTGGCCGAGCGGGTGGACGCCAACACTGCGGTCAGCATCGACGCCGACGGCCGGGTCCATGTGGCAGCCATCAAGATGGGTCTGTTGCGTGATCGATGACGGGCTCGGGCAGGGTAGGCCGATGCGCCGTCGTCAGGTTCAGGTGTCACCACCGAGGTCCGGTTTCGCGGGGTTCCGGTTTCCGCCGGATGTGATCC
>JAHEXI010000009.1 GCA_023252195.1 Pseudonocardiales bacterium | reverse complement strand
AAAGTCAAACTCACAGACCAGCAGAAGCAATCCATACCCATTACACGACACGACTTCCACGGTGACTGGAATTACACCATCCGACGATCAAGTGAATGATTAATTCAATTCCGGCTCCTTAACCAGTATACATTTCCCCGCCTGGTTGCAACAGCAAAAAATATGCAATAAATTCCTCAACACGGGTCGCAGCTCCTCTGGTGCGGCGGAGACGTGCCAGAGGCTGGCCCGTCAACTGTCGACCCAGGAGCCGGGCGTAGTAGCCGTGTGGTCTGCTGCTGCGACCGTGAGTCCGCTGCCGGCGTGGATGGACAGGACCTCGGCTGAACCCCCGCTCCCTGACGGCTGCGGTCGCCCAAGACAGGTCCTATTCCATAGATGCCTCGGGTACACCCGAGGCATCAAGACCTAGCGCACCACCAGGCCGACAGCCACGATGCACGAGACCCCACAACGGGATCGATCTTCGGAAGGAGAGTAGTGATGGATGCACTGATGAGTGCCCATGACTGGGACGAGCGCTACCGCACCTCGGAGCTGATCTGGAAAGCCGGACCCAACCAGTGGGTTCGGCAGTACACCCAAGACCTCTCGCCGGGAACAGCGCTCGATCTGGCGTCAGGTGAAGGCCGCAACGCAGTCTGGCTGGCTGACCGCGGTTGGCAGGTTACCGCGGTCGATTTCTCGGCTGTGGCGATCGAGAAAGCGAAAAAGTTAGCTTCGCAGCATGGGAGACGAACGGCTGAGCGGATTCATTGGGCTATCGAGGACGTGCTTTCCTACGCTCCGACTGCCGAGTACAACCTGGTGCTGGTGATCTATTTGCATATCCATGCGGAGCAGCGCAAGGCCGTGCTCCAACGTGCCGCAGGGGCGGTGTCTCCGGGTGGACAGCTGCTCGTCGTCGGGCACCACACCGACAACCTCACGCACGGCGTCGGAGGACCGCCGAACCCCGAAATCCTGTACACCGAGGAAGACGTTCTCGCCGACCTCGCGGAGTTTCCGAATCTCCTTTCCCGAACCGCTCAACGGGTGGAACGGGTGATCGACGGACAACCGAGGCCAGCCCTCGACGTGGTGGTCGAAGCGCAACGCAGCGCCGCTACGCAGCGCTAGACCCCCGCCTCACCTCTGGTGATCAGTCGCAGCCGTGTCCAGGCCAGCCGGTACTTCAGCCGGAACACCACGGTCCGCTCGTCGGGAGCACTCACGTCAGCCAACGCGTCGTAGTTCGAGGCGATCGTCGAGTTGACCTTCTGGTCGAGCACCGACTGGTAGGTGAACACCACATCCTGCGCGGTCAGCGGTGTCCCGTCGGAGAAGCTCACGCCAGGGCGAAGCGTCGCGGTCCAGGTCAATCCATCCGGTGACGCGCTCGGCAGACTGCTCGGCCAGCGTCGGCACGAGCGCGAGATTCGCGTCGCGGGACACCAGCCCGTCGAAGATCTTCGAGGCGCCGTCCGGGGCGAACCCGAGGATCGGGTTCAGGTTGTCCGGTTCCGAACCGGCCCCGATGATGATCGACCGGCCATCCGACGACGTTCCCGGCCCGCTCGGTGTGGAACAGGCCCCCACCAGCGCGAGCAACGTGACAAACAGGATCAACCGGCGCCGTGGCATACCTACACGGTAAAGATCCATGCAAATATATTGCAACAGCCATATAGTCTAACCAGTGACGAGTTGTTGCCACGTGGAGGAGACGACAACCTTGAGCGACTGCCACCGTCTCGTGGAGGACATCGTCTGCCGTTGCGGGTGGGAAGAGTCACCGCAAGCCTTTCGCTGGTCGAGCGAGCTTCCCGTCGTCTCCTACCCCAACGAGCCTCCCGCGGCCCCCGCGCACCGGCCGCTTCCGCGTCGCCCAAGCACTCGTGAGTGCGAAACAGTGTTATAGAACTCACTGCCACTCACGAGCCCGGTCAGCTATGAGCTGCGGAAACCACACAGGAAGACCTCGGAGAACTGCTTCCACACACAGTCCACCTCAACGAAGCCCGCCTCCCGTAGCCAGCACAGGTGGTCCTCCAGCGTCGGCACGACGACGTTGGGATCCAGCTCGTGATGGTGCTCATCGGTATCGGGGCCGAAGTGGTGGCTGGGGGCGCCCCGGGCATACAACTCGCCCAGCGCCGAGGTCGCTGGCGCGAACCGTGCATCCAAGACCAGGTCGAGATCGAAAAAACACCCACCCGGACACAGCAGACCGGCGACGTCGACGAATGCCCGCCGGATGGCCACAGGTTCACCCAGGTTGTGGATCGTCAGAGACGAAACCACCGCGTCGAAGACGCCGCCCACCTGCGTCGTCCAGGCCGGGTCACGGAGATCGCACACTCGGAACTCCACCCGATCACCGAAGCCCACCAATCGCTGCTTCGCCCGCTCAAGCATCGGCACCGAGTAGTCCGCTAGGCACACACTCGCCCGCGGGAACAGACCCAGGACCTGCGCACTGAACTCCCCATAACCACTACCGAGGTCCAACACCCGCACCGGCGCCTCAGCAGCGAATGGCAACAATCGAGCCGCTTGATGTAACACCGGCCGCCGCTGCTCGTCGTGACTGGTGGCGCCGTCGATCCAGTCATCGACATAGCTGCTCGAGTGCCAGTGATGATGGTCTCCGATGCCCACGGCTACCCGGTGGTGTCGAGATAGCGCAGGTGCACGGCGTGCAGGATGTCGCCTCGCGACCGACCGGTGGCCGCGGCGAGCTCGCCTAGCAGGATGCCGGACAGCGAGGACAGTCCGAACATCAGGTCGGCGAAGCCGCGCCACGGGTCCTGGGCGCCGCCGGCGTCGCCGAAGGCGCGGTTCATGGCGTGGTGAAAGATCGCGGGGTCGGCTTCGGTCTCGGCGATGCTCCAGGCGGTGAGCACTTCCAGCGCTGGTGGCAATATCGTGTGCATCAGCTCGTCAGGACTTTCGACGCTCATCGTCGCCTCTTTCGGGATACTGGCGGATCAGGGCAGGACGATCGACCGGGCGTGGGCGAACCGGCGGGCGGCGTCGGTCCAGTTCACGACGTTCCACCAGGCTTCGACGTAGTCGGGTTTGACGTTGCGGTATTGCAGGTAGAAGGCGTGTTCCCACATGTCGAGCAGCAGCAGCGGCATCATCGCGGGGGTGATGTTGGCTTGGTGGTCATAGACCTGCTGCAGGACCAGACGCTGGCCCAGCGGTTCCCAGGCCAGGATCGACCATCCGGATCCCTGCACACCCAGCGCGTTAGCGGTGAAGTGGCGGCGGAACCCGTCGAAGGACCCGAAGTGCTCGTCGATCGCTGCGGCGAGTTCGCCGTCGGGTTTGTCGCCGCCGTCGGGGGACATGTTGGCCCAGAATACCGAGTGGTTGAGGTGCCCGCCGAGGTTGAACACCAGGTTTTTCTCCAGCATGTTCACCGTCGCTAGCGCCTCGCAGTCCCGCGCGTCGGCCAGCTGCTCCAGAGCGGTGTTGGCGCCCTTGACGTAGGTGGCGTGGTGTTTGGAGTGGTGCAGTTCCATGATCTCCCCGGCGATATGTGGCTCCAGGGCGGCGTAGTCGTAGGGCAGGTCGGGCAGGGTGTAGTCGGCCACGCTTGACCTCCTGTGATGATTTATTGCTGCTGTAGCCACTATCTTGCGATTGCTGCCGGAACGCAACCCGACTGGCTCGCCGGCCGTACCGCGACGCCTGCCGCGTCAAGCTCTCGACGCATCCTGGCCCACCCCAGTCCAGTCGCCCTCGCGATACCGCGGAGGCTCGCCCCGGTTGAATGGGCGTGGCGCAGGTAGCTGGGCAGGTCGTTGAAACCGAGCTCGCGCAGGCGGCGAGCCAGCGCCCGATCACGCCGAGCGGCCCTGGTCGCCCGGCCCTCATCGAGCGCCGCGCGACGCAACCGCGTCAGCTCGGGTGCTGGGTTGGTGGTGTGCGCGGTAGCGGCCAGCGGGGCCAGCTGACCGGTCTTGCAGAGCTCCTGGCCGACCGCAAGGTACGCACGTAGTTCAGGTGAGCGCCGGTAGGCCTCGCTCTGCCGGGCGGCAATCGATCGGGACAGCGCCTGGGCGACCAGCGGCCTGCTCCGGCACAACCCCATCGTTTCCCGGTAGGAGTCCGCGGTGTGTCCGTGCCTACGGAGGTGACCACCCAGCGAGACATACCACCGCCCGCACAGGTGGCAGCACACCCGACCGGTGCCAGGTTCGATCGCCAACTGGCCATACGGGGCGTGCAGGCCGGTGCCGTCGGGCAGCGACCACAGGTGGTCATGGGTGTGCCCTTGACGGGAGCGGCCCAACGGGGCCCCTGCGGTGGTCTTCATGATCGCCGCCCTCTATTGCAATATGATTGCAACTGCATCATGACGTGCCGCTCCCCCTGAACGCAAGAGCCGGTCGGCTCCCGCGCGGGTAACGCCGATGCGGGTATCAGGACCTTGAGGCGCGACAAGGAGTGGCCAGGGTGCCGTGGGCCCCGCTAGTGTCGGGCGGCAGGCGGACTCTCTTGGCAGCCGGGGCAGCGGCCGGGGAGGGTCAGGCCGCTGCGGGTGAGTTGGTAGCCGGTTGCGGCTTGCACTGTGGTGAGCGTGGCGGTTAATGCTGCGGCGGGGACGTCGGTGGGAGCGCCGCAGGTGCTACACAGGACGTGGTGATGCGGTGGGTTGGCCAGGCCGTACGCCACCGGCCCGGGAACGGCCAAGGTGTGCGTCAACCCGGCGCTGGTGAATACGTGCAGGGTCCGACGCACCGCAGTGTTGTCGGTAGGCCAGCCCAACGCGATGACCCGCTGGTGAATCTCGTCGACGGTCACATGCCCGGGGGCGCAGGTCAGCAGCACCTGCAAGATGGCGATGCGTCCGGGAGTACACCGAAGGCCATGGCTGCGCAGCTGCGTCAGCGCGTGACCGTCCAGCGGCGTCGGTGTAACGAACGCCCGGTCCACCAGCACCCCCTTTCCAATACCGCGGCTTGCGCCTGGGTGAAAAACACTCTGCGTAGTTTCTCAGGCCAATCGCCCCCACCGGGTAGCTGTTGCTTGCCACTAGGTATTACCATTAGAGGCTACTGCACCAAGATCGCGACAGCCAATGCTCTGTGCTCCCACGCCGGGGCCAGCCGGGGCCTAGATGAAGGGGCGCGATGCCCACATCGCGCCCCTGTGACGCTGTCCATCGGTAGTGACGGCCGTGCCGCCCCTCCTCGCAGGATGTGGCGGAAGTTGTCACCTCTCTCTTGCACATGCCATCTAATGGTATCTATAGTCACTCGAAAGACTGACGATGGTTGCTCCTCAGAGTGACGTGACGACGTGAGGGAGCTCATGAACGCTCCAGCCCCGGCTGTTTCCGGTTCCGGATTCGCCCGCTTCCGGGCCAGCCTCAACCGAGAAGACCGGATCTCCATCGGCGGGATGTACGGATTTATCGTCTTTCTCCACCTGATCGGCTTCGGGGTGCTGCTCGCGTTCGTCGTGCCGCGGGGCTACAACCTCGGTGCCACCGGCATCTACGGCGTCGGAGTCGGCGTTCTGGCCTACACCTTCGGGCTCCGGCACGCCTTCGACGCCGACCACATCGCCGCGGTCGACAACACCACCCGCAAGCTGATGGCCGACAACGCGGAGACCGGCAACACGCGCAAGCCGCTGTCGGTGGGCTTCTGGTTCTCTCTGGGGCACTCCACGATCGTCTTCGGGTTGGCCTTCCTGCTCTCGGTCGGGGTGAAGGCCCTCGCCGGCCAAGTGGAGAACGACACATCCGAGCTACACTCGGTCACCGGCGTCATCGGCGCCTCGGTGTCGGGCGTGTTCCTGTGGATCCTGGGGATCCTCAACCTCGTCGTCCTGATCGGCATCATCAAGGTCTTCGCCAAGATGCGCCACGGCACTTACAACGAGCAGGAACTGGAGGACCAGCTCAACAAGCGCGGCTTCATGAACCGCATCCTCGGCGGCATGACCAAGTCGGTCCGCAAGCCCTGGCACATCTACCCGATCGGCGTGCTATTCGGGCTGGGCTTCGACACCGCAACCGAGGTCGGCCTCCTGGTCCTGGCCGGTGGGGCGGCGGCGTTCAGCCTGCCCTTCTACGCAATACTGATCCTGCCGATCCTCTTCGCCGCCGGGATGTGCCTGATGGACACCACCGACGGCGTCTTCATGAACGCCGCCTACGGCTGGGCCTTCGCCAAACCGGTCCGCAAGGTCTTCTACAACATCACCATCACCGCACTGTCAGTGGCCGTCGCACTGATCATCGGCACCATCGAACTGATCGGCGTACTCGACGACCAGGCTGGCATCGACTCCGGACCCCTCGCGGCGATCGGATCGATCCCGCTGGACTACGCCGGCTACGGCATCGTCGCCTTGTTCGTCGTCTCATGGCTCACCGCGCTGGCAGTCTGGCGGTTCGGCCGGATCGAGGAGAAATGGTCAGCCAAGCTGGCACCCAACCCAGGCACAGCGGAGTAACCCCAGGGCCGCAACCACCCGGCTGAGCCAGACTCGCCCGCTCACCAGTCAAGCGGGCGTATCCCACGACCCCGGCAGTCTCCCCTTCCTGCCGGGGCCGTGGCATTCGGCGGTCCGTACGTGCAGTCCAGGTCACCAGGTGGGCGCCCGTAGGACTCCTAGGGTTCCCGGCGACTTTTAGTTAGCCTGTCCTATATGGGTGACCCCCGATCTGATGAGGCGCATACCACCGAGCTCGCTCTTGCGGCTGGTGCGGGGGATCGTACGGCGCTGGCGGCGTTCATCCGCGCCACTCAGCGTGACGTGTACCGCTTCGTATGCCACCTTTGCGTGCGGGACGAGGCTGAGGACCTCACCCAGGAGACCTACCTGCGGGCGCTGCGGGCGCTGCCGGGCTTTGCCGGCCGTTCTTCGGCCCGCACCTGGCTGCTTTCCATCGCTCGGCGGGTAGCCGCCGATCAGGTCCGGCGCACCATGGCGCGGCCGCGCACCACCGCAGTCGAAGACTGGGACACCATCGCGGCCGCGAGTCCGGCACACCGGCGGTCCGAGTTCGAGGAAAGCGTCCTGCTGCGCGAGCTGGTGGCCGATCTGGAAACCGACCGCCGGGACGCCTTCGTGCTCACCCAGGTGCTGGGTTTGGGCTACGCGGCCGCCGCCGAGGTGTGCGGATGTCCCGTCGGCACCATCCGCTCCCGGGTGGCCCGGGCGCGCGAGGACCTGGTCCGCGCGCTGAACGCCCCCGAGCTGCCCGACCGAACCGTCACCGGCCGCTAAGTCCTCGGGATTGTGGCCCCAGCAGCTACGCTGCGAGGAGCAACGGTGCGAGGAAGCCGGTGAGAATCCGGCGCGGTCGCGCCACTGTGATCGGGCGGGTTGCCGCCCGGGAGCCAGATCTTCGGCCGTTGCCCAGCTCAGCAATGTAGGGACGCGTCATCCCGAAGGAGTTCGGCGTGCACATTCCTGATGGTTTTGTCTCCCCTGCGGTCACGGTCGCCGGCGCTGTGGTGGCCGTTGCCGGGCTTGCGCTGTGTGTGCGCCGCGCCGGACTTGACGTCACGCAGCGGCAGCTGCCGCTGGCTGGCCTCGCCGCCGCGTTCTTCCTCGTGCTAGGGGCCCCGATCATCCCGGTTGCGGTGGGCACCGAGGGCCACCTGCTTGGCGGCACGCTGGCCGTGGCGCTGCTAGGACCGTGGCTGGGACCGGTGGTGATCACTGTGGTCACCGTCGTCCAAGCCTTGTTCCTCGGCGATGGCGGCCTGTCGACGCTCGGGATCAATGTGGTGAACCTGGCATTGGTACCGGCCGCGGTCGGCTACCCGGTGCTGCTCGGGCTGCGCAAGGTGCTGCCCCGGCGGCCTACCGGAACGTCGGTGGCCGCCGGGATCGCCGCCGTGGTGTCGGTGCTGGCGGCGGCCGCGCTGTTCACCGCGGAGTACGCCCTGGGCGGTGCTGCCGGGGTGCCGCTGCGCACCGTCGCAATCTCGACCATGGGGGTATACGCGCTAGTCGCGGTATTAGAGGGGCTGGTCACCGCGCTAGTCGTGCGCGGCTTGCTCGCGGTCCGAGCCGACCTAGTCCAGGTAGCCCGTGTGGGCGGCAACCGCTATTCGGCTCCTCATGGCGCCCCGTGAGGGCATGAAACAGCTATTCGGCTCCAGATGGCGGTCAGGAAGAGCGGGTATACGGGTGGTATGGCTGGTAGCGCGTTCGTCTTCGGCGGTGGGGGTGTGCTGGGCGCGGCCGAGGCGGGCATGGCCGGAGCGTTGCTCGAAGCCGGGATGGTACCAGATCTCATCTGCGGCACCTCCATCGGGGCGATCAACGGCGCGGCTCTCGCCGCGGACCCCACTCCGGATGGCGCGCAGAATTTGGTAGCGATGTGGGGAGAGCTCGCAGCCGATGGCGTGCTCGGCGGTTCACTGCTCGGCCGGCTAGTAGAGATCGTGCGCAGTGGCACGTCCCTGCACGACGGCGAGGACCTGCGCCGGCTGCTGCACGAGCGCTTTCCGGTGCACACCTTCGAAGAACTCCTGGTGCCTTTCCACTGCGTGGCGGCGAGCATCGAAGGCGCCCGGGAGCACTGGTTCTCCTGCGGCGACCTGATCGACGCAGTGCTCGCATCCTGCGCGCTGCCGGGCGTCTTCCCGCCGGTGTGCATCGCCGGCGAGCACTTCTTCGACGGCGGCCTGGTCAACAGCATCCCCTTGGCGCGGGCCGTCCAGGCAGGCGCCGACACGGTGTGGGTGCTGCACGTCGGGCGTGTCGAAGAGGCGCTGACGGTGCCCCGCTTCCCGTGGGAGGTGGCATTCGTGGCCTTCGAGATCGCGCGGCGGCACCGGTTCCACACCGACCTCAGCGATGTCCCCGATGGCGTGACCGTTCACGTGTTGCCGACGGGCCTTCCGCAGCGTCCGGCGGCGACGTGGTCGAACCTGCGCTACCGCGACCGTCGGCGGATCGAGTGGAGCGTCCAACGCGCCTATGAGGCCACCCGCGACTACTTGGCGGCGCTGACATGACCGGGCTACGCCGGGCGCTGACGGTGCCGGCGGTGGCCATGCTGGAGGTCCTGCTCCTGATCACCGCGCCGTTGCTGCTCCTCGTCGCCGCGATCGCGTCAGCGGGTACCGGCTCGACGCGGGCGTTTCGCAGCACAGCGCTGGTGTTGGCCTACGCCGCCATCGAGCTGTCGACGCTCAATCGCCTACGGCGCGGGGTCGACGACCCGAATCTGCTGCTGCGGGAGGTGTTGACCAGGGCGTACCGCACGGTCCGGCGAATCCTCGATGTGCGGGTGGAGCTAGAGGCCGGGTCGGCCACGAGGGAGCAGCTTTCGACGTCTCAAGGACTGGTGGTACTCGCGCGGCACTGCGGGCCCGGGGACTCGCTGTTCATCGCCTGGCTGCTGGTGGTGCAGTACCAGTTGCGGCTGCACGTCGTGCTCAAGTGCGTGCTGCGGCTGGAACCCACCCTCGACCTCGCCGGCGATCGGCTGCCGCTGTGTTTCGTCGGGCCCAACCGGCGCCGGGCCCGCGGATGCATCCATACCCTCGCCGGCTCGATGTCCACTGGCGATGCGCTGCTGCTGTTCCCTGAGGGCGGCAATTTCAGCCGGCCACGGTGGCGGGCCGCGGTGGCGGCACTGACCGCCCGCAGTGCCTACGCGGCGCAGCGCGCTCGAGAACGCACCTACACGTTGCCACCGCACCTCGGTGGCGTGCTGGCGGCGCTGACCGGAGCGCCGACCGCCGACGTCCTCGTACTCGCGCACACGGGCTTCGCCCGAGACGGACGGGACCGGCCTTGGTCGCATCTGCCGGTGCACCGCGCGCTGGTCATCCGCACCGCGCTCGCGCCTGCCGTCACGGTCCCGCGCGAGGCAGCCGCGCTGTCGACGTGGCTGGACACCACGTGGTCGGAAATCGACGCGTGGGTGCAGCGGCATGTTGAGCACCACGGCCGCACCCGCGATTCACTCGACTCCGCCGATGCACCGGTGGGCGACTGCGGGGAACTTCGGCGGACGATGCAGCGGCCTGCGGGTTGATGGCGGTGCACGGCCGGGGCCGGGGTCGCCGGACTGCCCGGGCTGGGCGGGTTGGTCGCGTCCAGTGGGGTGCTCGCCGGACTGCTCGGCACATCCTTAACAAACCGACCGCAGGCCGTTCCGTCCGCTGAGACCCGCAGCCGCAGCAGAGCGCTGCGCCGGTAAGGAGTCCCCCAGGGAGCCACCACCAGGCCACCCGGACTGGTTTGCTCGATCCACGAATACGGAACCTCACCGATCACCGCGCAGGTGGCCAGCACCCGGTCATAAGGCGCTCCACGCGCATACCCCATGGCCCCGTCCCCACACACCACCGTGACGGGGTGACCCGCGATCTTCAGACTGCTCGCAGCGGTGGCCGCCACGCCGGGGCCCACTTCCACCGTGGTGACGCGGTCTACCCCGAGGCGGTGAACTCAGCAGCGCGGCGTTGTAGCCGGTGCCAGTGCCGATCTCCAATACGCGCATCCCGTCTCGCACATCCAGAGCGTCGAGCATGGTGAGCATGACGCTGGGCATCGACGAGCTGCTGGACGCCTTCCCATTATCTGGCCAGCTGGTGACCCCCGTCATCGACCTGGGTAACAAAGTAAATATCGGAATACGCCAGCCCCATCCAGCGTTCAATATCTTGATCCCGATCGATCGGAACCATCTCGCCATGCTCATCGGGTATCCACGACCTACTGGGAAGGAAAAGGTGCCGGGGAACGCTGCCGAAAGCCGTACGCCATTGCGAGATCACCTTCAGCTCGGCGACGAGCACGCTGGCATCAGTCACGCTGGTCCTCGTCGCGCCTGCTGCTATTCTTGCTGGGATCTTCTACCTTGTCCGGGTCATACGTGCCCGAGCCGTTTTTCTCAGCTTTCGCCTCGTCATCGTCGTGCTTGCGCAGAGTTTCTATACGTACAGAAGCCCGATGTAGATTGTGCAGATAAACGCCTACCTCGGCGACCGGGACCCGGGTCTGCTCGCCCGAGTCCATGTTCCGCACGGTGACCTCGCGGACCTTCTGCTCATCCGGTCCGTAGATCAGCACTGTGTGGGCATGCTGGTCGTGTGCCCACTTCAACTGCTTGGCGAGCTTGCCCGATGAGCCGAGGTAGACGCCCGTCCGCAGTCCCCGTGCTCGAATTTGGCCAGCCAGCCACATGATGTCGTCCTCGCCCCCGAGCACGGTGAGCGCCACGTCCAAGCCGCGCTGGTTGGGGTCGTCGGCGGCCTGAATCGCGAGAATACGTTCGACTCCGATCGAACCCCCGCAGGCCGGCAGGTCGGGGCCGCCGAGCTTGGCGACGAGGCCGTCGTAACGTCCGCCGGAGGCGATCGAACCGGGGTAGCCGGTCGCGGCGACTTCGAAGATTGGGCCGGTGTAGTAGTCGAGCCCCCGGACCATCCTGGGGCTGAATACGACGCGATCGGCGGGCAGGCTAGCGGTCAGCTCCAGCAGACGGTCCACTTCGGCGAGCCCGAGTCGGCCGCGCTCGGTGGTGTCGAGCTGCTTGCGCACGTGGTCGGTGTCGGGCGCAGTCACGTCGGCGGCCAGACTCTCGGCCGTGGCCATGGTCAGGCCCCGCTCGACCAGCTCGGCGCACACCGCGTCCGGCGGGACCTTGTCCAGCTTGTCGAGACTGCCGAGCACTTTGCCGCCCAGATCGGGGTCGACGTGGTAGGCCTCCAGGAGCCCACGCAGTGCCTGCCGGGAGTTGACAAGAAACTGGAAGTCGCGGATGCCGAGCGCTACTAGCCCGTCGTGCACGGCGCACACGATCTCCGCGTCCGCCAGCGGAGATGCCGAGCCTACGGTGTCGATGTCGCACTGGACGAACTCGCGGAAGCGGCCCTTGGCGGCGCGGTCGGCCCGCCAAACCGGCCAATGGTGTACCGCTTGTAGGGCGACGGCAGCCTGTTGCCGTAGGTTCCAACCACGCGAGCCAGCGGCACCGTGTGGTCGTAGCGCAGGGCGAGGTCGGCTTCGCCGCTGGCCTCATGGACACCGCGCTTGAGGATCTTGAAGATCAGCGATGAGGCTTCCTCGCCGAGCTTGCCGGCGAAGACCTCCAGCCGCTCGAACGCCGGAGTCTCCAACGGGTCGAAGCCGTAACGCTCGAATACCGCGCCGACAGTGTCGAACGCCGCCCTGCGGCGACGCACGTCGTCAGCCAATCCCTGGTGCCTGATGGTGGCTCGGCCGCCTGCGCCATGAATTATGTCCTCCTACGACATGCAGCAATCCCCCATTGTGGCCCCCGCCGCGCGTGTCGACATCGCGCCTGTGCCGATCCCGCTGAGCCGGATGGACATCACATACCACCGCGCCCTGGCATGAACGACCATCCACAGCACCATCAACACGAAAGTAATCAACAGTTGCCTGGAACTGCAGGGCTCGGGTGCGCGACCATAGTCACGTGAACTGCACACAGTGTAGGGAAGCTATCTCGGCCCAGCTCGACGGCGAGGAGAGCGCGGCGGAACGAGTCGCGATCGACGCTCACCTGCCGACCTGTGTGGCGTGCCGTCGGTTCGCCGACGACGCGGCGCGCGTCACCAAGCTTGCTCGTACCGCCATGGCGACGCAGGCGCCCGACCTCACCGTGAAGCCGGTGTTCACCATTGATGGACTGGCCATTGTCCTGCAGGCCCTCACCGAGCTCGACCGTGACTCGACCACCTGCGCGACCGCGATGATGGCCTACAACACCGCTGACATGGTCCGCGCCACACGGGCGGCACTCAACTGTGCCGACATCGCCGCGTCCGCCCACCGCGTCCTCTCCCGCCACATCGCCACCGACGCCCGCGTCATCCGGACCATCCTGGAGGCGACAGCCACCGCCGCCGACCGCTGCGCCGCAGAGTGCGGTCAACACGCCGATCACCACGGCCACTGCCGCGTCCACTCCGAGACCGCCCAGCGCGCTGCCGAACTCTGTCGATCGGAACTCCAGAACATCGCTGGCTGAAGGATCTGCGCCATTCGCCGCGAGTCAGGCCGACGGGGTGAGAGCACGGAAACGGCGTAGCCGCAGGCTGTTGGACACCACAAACAGTGAGGAGAACACCATCGCTGCGCCGGCGATGATGGGGTTGAGCAGGCCGGTCGCGGCCAGCGGCAGCGCGACGACGTTGTAGCCGAAAGCCCAGAACAGGTTGCCTTTGACGGTGCGTAGGGTGCGCCGGGACAGCCGGATCGCATCAGCGACCAGTCGCAGGTCCCCGCGGATCACGGTGAGGTCACTGGCCTCGATGGCGGCGTCAGTGCCGGTGCCCATAGCCAGCCCCAGATCGGCCTGGGCCAGCGCGGCCGCATCATTGACCCCATCGCCGACCATCGCCACGACCCGGCCTGCCTGCTGCAGCCGCCGCACTTCCTCGACCTTGTCTTCGGGCAGCATCCCGGCGACTACCGTGTCGATGCCGACCTCAGTGGCCACCGAGCGAGCGACGGTCTCGTTATCACCAGTGAGCAGCACTGGGTTCAGTCCCAGCCCGCGCAGCAGGTGCACCGCTTCGGCGCTACTGGGCTTCACCGTATCGGCCACCGACAGCAGGCCCCGCACCTGACCTTCCCAGGCAACCGCGACGACAGTACGGCCGTGCCGCTGTGCCTGCTCCGCAGCCGATACCAGTGGCTCAGGCAGAGTTACCGACCACTGCTCGGCCAACCAGGACGGTCGCCCCACGAGCACCACGGCACCGCTCACGTCGCCCTGCACGCCCAGTCCCTGGGCGGAGCGGAACCCGGTTACAGCGGGCAGCTCACCCAGCCGCTGCCGTCCCCCGGCGGCGATGGCGGTAGCGACGGGGTGCTCAGAGGCGTCCTCCACGGCGGCCGCTCGGCGTAACACCTCATCGGCGTCCTGCGTCGCTGCGGGAATCACGTCGACCAGGCTCATCGAGCCGGTGGTGATGGTGCCAGTCTTGTCCAGCAGCACGGTGTCCACCCGCCGGGTGGACTCCAGCACCTGGGGCCCCTTGATGAAAATACCTAGCTGCGCCCCCTTGCCGGTGCCGACGAGCAGTGCGGTAGGGGTAGCCAGCCCCAGGGCGCATGGACAGGCGATGATCAGTACCGCAACTGCGGCGCTGACCGCGGTCCCGACCGCAGCACCGATGATCAGCCAGACACCCAGGGTTACCACCGCGAGCGCGATCACGATCGGCACGAATACCGCCGAGACCCGATCAGCGAGCCGCTGCACCGCCGCCTTGCCACTCTGCGCGTCGGTCACCAGTCGTGCGATCTGCGCAAGGCGGGTCTGCTCACCCATCCTCAGCACCCGCACCCGCAGCCGTCCGGAAGCATTCACCGTCCCGCCAACAACCGCCGAGCCCGGGTTGACTTCGATCGGCACCGACTCGCCGGTCAACATGCTCTCGTCAACGGCGGAGGACCCCTCCACCACCTCCCCGTCGGTGGCGATCTTCTCTCCCGGCCGGACCACGAACTCATCCCCGACCACCAGCCGGTCAACGGCGACGCGGACCTCTTGCCCGTCCCGCAGCACCGCAACGTCCGAGGCGCCAAGATTCAGTATCGCCCGCAGCGCCGCACCGGCCCGCCGCTTGGAGCGCGCCTCGAAATAGCGACCAGCCAGCAGGAACACCGTGACGACGGCGGCCACCTCGAAGTAGAACTTGGGGCCACCATCGTAATCCCAGTTCGACGCATCGATCTTGTCGATAGAGAACGTGGTCCCGTATGTCTGAACATACGACGCGATACGGGCACACCACGCGTAGCAGCTCCACCCGAAGGCGACCAGCACACCCATCGAGATCAGCGTGTCCATGGTGGCCGTGCCGTGCCGCAAGTTCCGCCAGGCCGCCCGGTGGAAGGGAGACGCACCCCACAAGACCACCGGGGCGGTAAGCATCAGCGACAGCATCCCGAGGTTGTTCGGCCATCGCACCCGTAGCGCCATCGCGATCGCCATCGCAACCACCCCGATGGTCAGCGGCGCGCAGGCCACCAGCCGTTCCCGCAACGCACCGAGCTCGACGCCATCGGGGCGAGCGTCAGCGGGCAGCTCAGCTGTGTAGCCGGTGTGCGCCACGGTGGCCATGAGATCCTCGGGCGTGATCCCGTCGCCATAGCGGACTCGCGCCTTCTCGGTGGCGTAGTTAACGCTCGCCGTCACCCCATCAAGCCGGTTGAGCTTCTTTTCGACGCGGGCCGCGCACGACGCACACGTCATGCCACCGATGACCAGCTCGACCTGGTGGATCAGCCCGCCAGGTCCGGCCATCGTTGCCGGGTCGCGGTGCTCGACACTCGCCATGATCAGCTCGCCAGCACAGGAAAGTTAGCGATGCACACAAATCCCATCATGCCGCATTTCTCGCCGGGAGCACGGCGGCGTCAGTACTGGCTCCTGCTGCGGCGGCGTCCGGTCCCCAGCCGCGTACTACATCACTATGAGCATGTAGCTCATGCTGGCAGCCATGACGGCCAGGCTGGCCCGGACCACCGGAGCCCGCTCCGCGATCAACCCGACGGCTGCTGACCGGTAGGTCAGCGGTGCCGAGGGGCGGGCCGCCGCGGGTCTCCCCGACCCAGCTCCGGCCATCATCGGTGCAGTGGCGGCCGGTACGGGCGGTCGGGCGATGACATGGTCACGCCCCCACAGGGCCCAGGCCAGCAGCTGGCAGCCGAGATACGCCGCGAGCGCGTAGTCGAGCAGCGATGGCCGGATCGCGGCAGGCAGCCACATGTAGGCCATGACCAGCATGTCCACCGCCGCGACTACCCACAGCGGGTTGAGCGCGCCTTCCCGGCGCCGCAGCACGACCGTCGCTGCTGCCGTCGCCAAAGCCACGCCGCCGAACAGCACCACCCCGACCCGGGATAGTCCGGGTTCGGTCATGGAGCCTGACACATACATCACCGCCATGCCAGCCGCCATCAAGATATGACCGGCATGCCACCAGCGGTGCTGACCGGGTCTGCAGTAGGCATGCCATACGTGCGTCACGATCACGACACCCAGTGCCACCACCCAGACGACTCGCAACCAGTCTGGCAGCAGCGGCATGCTGGTCATGGATCCCATAATTCTTACCGGTTCACCCTCATATCAGACAATCGTGCTGCCGGGCAGCAAGGTTTGGAGATGTTGGACCGCGGAGTTCCACAAGCTAGTGATTTCCAGCACACGGGAGGCGGTCGCGCCCACGGTGACTGCATCCGTCAACGCCAATGCCGGACCGTCATGGACCGTCGCGCTGACAGCGGCGTCGGCGTTGCGGTCGCCGCCACCGGCGCAGGCACCAGCACCTAACCCGGCCGCCACTACCACGGCGGCTATCCGTACACAACGCCTGCGCCACGTGAGCATCACTGCCACGACACCTCCATATCGACCCGGACGTTCTGTACGAATAGTCGGAAAATCTCAGGCCCCGGTTCCCCGCAACCCAATGCATCACAACGTGTCCTGCTCGGATCCGTCGCCGGGAGTAACGTGCTGTCCTACGCATACGAGGCTTGGCCTGGGGAGGTCGGGATGACGCAATACACCAAGGGCGCCGTACTCACCTGCGCGCACGAGGAATGCGGCTGCCGGGTTCACATCGACGAGGAATGCCACTGCCCGTCCGGCGACGGCGTGTACACCTGCGCTTGCGGGGCGCCGCTCGTCGAGACAAGTGAGGCCAGCGCCGCAGCCGGCTAAGACACCGAGCACCGGAGCTGGAGGCGATCACTACGACCACGGTTGCACGTCCCGCCCCGACGGCGCTGCGGCGCTACGAGATCCTGGTCGGCGGGATGACCTGTGCCGCGTGCGCGGCTCGGGTGGAGCGCAAGCTGAACAAGCTCGACGGCGTCACGGCCACGGTCAACTACGCGACCGAGCGGGCTCGGGTGCAGTGCCCCGGCGAAACCGACCCTCGGGCGCTGATCGATCTCGTCCAGCGCGCGGGGTACACGGCTCGCCGGGTCGATGACGTCGCCGCGGTCGATGACGACGCCGGGCACGCGGGTCGTGTCGCCGACCTGCGCCGGCGGCTGGCGGTGGCCGCTGTGCTCGCGGTGCCGATCTGTGACCTCTCACTGGCCTTGTCGCTGTTCCCGGAGCTGCGGTTCGCCGGTTGGCAGTGGGTCTGCCTGGCACTGGCCGCGCCGGTAGTCGGCTGGTGCGCGCTGCCGTTTCACCGCGCTGCTATCGCCGGTGCCCGGCACGGCACGTCATCGATGGACACCCTGGTGTCGGTCGGCATCCTGGCCGCTTCGGCGTGGTCGTTGTGGATCATGTTCAACGGCGGCGCGGTCTCTCCGGGTCTTGGCCAGGGTCTTTCGGTTCTCGCCGGCAGCGATCACGCCCTGTACCTCGACGTCGCGGCGGGCGTCACCACCTTCCTGCTGGCCGGGCGCTACTTCGAGGCGCGGGCCAAGCGGTCGGCCGGCGCGGCGATGCGGACACTGCTCGCGCTGGGCGCCAAGGACGTCGAGGTGTTGCGCGACGGCGAGCCCCGTCGAGTCTCGGTCACCGACCTGGTGATCGGCGACCTGTTCACCGTCCGGCCGGGCGAGAAGATCGCCACCGACGCGGTGGTCGAGCAAGGCCGGTCCGCACTGGACGTCAGCATGGTCACCGGCGAACCGGTGCCCCGCGAGGTGGTTAAAGGCGACGACGTGGTCGGTGGCGCGATCAACACCAGCGGGCGGCTGCTGCTGCGGGCCACCCGGGTGGGCGCCGACACCCAGCTCGCTCGGATGGCCCGGCTGGTGCAACGCGCCCAGGAGGGAAAGGCTGGAGCGCAACGCTTGGCCGACCGGATCGCGGCGGTGTTCGTCCCCGCCGTGCTGGTGCTCGCGCTGCTCACGTCGCTCGGATGGCTGCTCGCCGGCCAGCCGACCGGCCTGGCGATCACCGCCGCGGTCGCCGTGCTCGTGGTGGCCTGCCCCTGCTCGTTGGGCCTGGCCACGCCGACCGCGCTGCTGGTGGGCACCGGTCGCGGGGCGCAGCTGGGCATCTTCATCAAGGGCCCGCAGGCTTTGGAGTCGACCCGCAACGTCGACACCGTCGTGCTGGACAAGACCGGAACGCTGACCGAAGGACGCATGCGCCTGGTCGACGTGTGCCCCGCGGCGGGAGTCGAGCGCTCTCGGCTGCTCGCGATGGCCGGTGCCGTCGAAGCCGCCTCCGAGCATCCCATCGCTGCGGCGCTGACCACGGCCGCCGCAGCGGAGCTCGCGACGTTGCCGATGGTGACCGACTTCGAGGCGCTGCCCGGCCTCGGCGCCCTCGGCGTGGTCGACGGTCTTGCGGTGGTGGTCGGTCGGGCGCAGCTGCTCGCCGAGCACGGTCTGCACATTCCAGATGAGCTCGAATCGGCCCGGGTCGAGCTGGAAACGCGCGGCGTCACCGTCGTGCTGGTCGGGTGGGCCGGCAGCGTGCAGGGTCTACTGGCGGTCGCCGACACCGTGCGGGCCAGCAGCGCCGCGGCGGTCGCCGCGCTGCGCCGACTCGGGCTGCACCCGGTGTTGCTGACCGGGGACAACGCCCGCACCGCTGCCGCCGTGGCCGCCGAGGTCGGCATCGACGACGTGATCGCCGAGACTTTGCCGGAGGGCAAGGTCGACGTGGTGCGCCGGTTGCAGGAGTGGGGCCACCGGGTCGCCGTGGTCGGCGACGGGGTCAACGACGCCGCCGCACTCGCCGTCGCCGATCTCGGTATGGCCATCGGGCACGGCACCGACGCCGCCATTGAGGCCGCCGACATCGTGCTCGCCCGCGAGGACCTGATGGTCGTTGCCGAGGCGGTGGAGCTGGCCCGGCGGACCCACCGCACGATCCGCTGGAACCTGGTGTGGGCTTTCGGCTATAACGTCGCCGCGCTGCCGCTGGCGGTGATCGGGCTGCTCAGCCCCCTGGTCGCGGGCGCGGCGATGTCACTGTCGTCGGTGTTCGTGGTCTCGCACAGCCTGCGCCTGCGCCACTTCCGCCCCACCGACGCGCCAGCTGCCATCGACGAGCTTCCGGGATCTTGGGCTGCGGGAGGATAGCGTCGGTGAGCGAGAGGGCGACGCCGCTGGGCACACCGGGCGCTGAGCAGGCAACTCCGACCGACTCCGACCGGGGGCGCATCATCGCAGGTGCAACGCGCCGGGTACCCGACCAGGCCGGGCCCGCCGACAGGACCGGACGGCTGGTGGGCCGCCGATCGACGCGAGTGTGGCCGTTACTCGCGCTCGGCCTCGCGACGACCGCGGCTCTGACCGGGGGCCTGCTCGCCGCGTTCGGTCCCAGCGTCTCGGTGCTTTACGGGCTGCCAGCGCTGGGCCCAGCGGTGGATCTGGGGCTACCCGCGGCCCGGGTGGTGGCGATGGGAGCCGCGGCGGCCGCTGTCGGGAACCTGCTGCTGGCCGCGGTGCTGGTGCCGGGCGACCCGTACGGCGTCGTGTCACCGAGCGGGTACGCCGGCCTGCGCGCGGCCCGGGCCTGGTCGGTCGTGCAGGCGTGCGCGTCCGCGGCAGTCGCGGTGCTCACCGTCGCGGAGAACAGCGGCATGTCCCCGGACCGGTTCCTCACCCGCCCCGATGCGCTGATCGTCGGCATCGGTCAGATCGAGCAGGCCACCGGGTGGGCGCTGACGGCGCTGACGGCATCCGTGGTGGGCCTGCTCGCCGGCTGGGCGCTGTCCTGGCGTAGCGCCGTCGGCCTGCTCATGCTGGCGCTGGCCGGGCTCCTGCCGGTGACGTTGACTGCGGCGACCAACGCCGAGCGGTCGCACGACATCGCCGGCGATGCGCTGACTCTGCACGTGCTCGGCGCCGTGCTGTGGCTGAGCAGCACCATCGCGGTGCTGTCGCACCTCGCACGCGGCCGCGACGGGCGAGCTGTCGTGCTGCGCCGGCACACCGCGATCGCGACCTGGTCGCTGCCGCTGGTCGGCGCCTCGGGCCTGGTTTCCGCGGCCTACGCGGTCGCCCGGTCGGATCTGTTGACCAGCGGATACGGCCTGCTGGTCGTAGTCAGTTCGGTAATACTCCTGGGGTTGGCTGCGACCGGCAATCGGGGCCGCACCGCGGTGGCGAAGAGCGAGGGGCGGGCGACGGCGCTGCGCCTCGCCGCTCTGGAAATCCTGCTGCTCGCTGCGGCGGCTGCCGCGGGCACCGGGCTGACCCGGCTGTTCCCACCGGCCGAAGCGGGCTACCAGCCCAGCAGGCTCGTCTACCTGCTGGGTTACGACCTGCCATCGCATCTCACCGCTGTGGATCTCGCCGTGCGGTGGCGGTTCGACCTGGTATTCGGCACGCTCGCGGTACTGGCGGCCGCGCTGTACCTCGTCGGGGCCCGCCGCCTGCGCCGCGCCGGACGGCCCTGGCCCGCTGGACGTACAGCGGCGTGGCTGGCCGGCTGCGCGGTGCTGCTGGTAGCCACCTCATCGGGAATCGGCACCTACGGCCCCGCGGTCTTCAGCGTGCACATGGTGCAGCACATGCTGATCGCCAGCTTCGTCCCGGTGCTGCTCGTGCTGGGTCACGGGGTGACCATGGCGCTGGAGCTCGCCCCGGACCGGATGGCACGGCGGCTGGTGAGTCTGCTCGACGCACCGGCAATGCGGCTGGCTCGCAACCCGGCTATCGCGTGGGCGGCCGTGGCAGTCACCCTCTTCGGGCTTTACCCGACCGGGCTGTTCGACACAATCGTCGCGCAACACTGGGCGCATCTGGCCATGGACTCCGCGTTCCTGCTTACCGGTCTCGCGCTGTTCTGGCCCGTACTCGGCCAAAGCCTGCCCGGGGGCGGGCTGCCGGCCATCGGTCGGATCGTCATGGTGTTCGCCGTGATGGCGCTGCACGCCGCGTTCTCCAGCTGGCTACTCAGCCGGGCGACGCCCGTGGCAGCCGGCTTCTATGGCGCGCTGCGGCTGCCTTTCGTTCCAGACCTGCTCGCCGACCAGCGGCTCGGGGCAGTTGCGGCCTGGATGCTCGGCGAGGTGCCGGTCCTGCTCGCCGTGCTTGCGCTCGTGCTGCGCTGGACCCGCGCCGACCACTCACCACCAGAGCCCGAGCCCTGGCCCACGCCCGTCGGAGGGCGCAGCGTTGCGGCACATTGACGGCATGCGTCTCACCAGCCTCAAGAAAAGGTGGAGGGATGCGTTTCAGTCCTTGCGGGTAGTGATGGACTGGGTCGCGAGTGAGCTGGCCACGAGGATCGCCGCGGAGATAGCGAGCAAGCCGCCAGCCGCGCCTAACAGATCCGCCTAATTAGTGGCATTAGCCAGCAGCCGCAACAACACGTTGACCGGCGGTAGGCCGCGCACCAACAGCGCGGCCATGATCAGCGTAAGCGCGGCGATGAGCGCGTAACCCTGCCGCCTGATCACCAGCCGCGAGCACAGCAAGCCGATGGCGATTCCCGCGCAAGCGCCCGTAAGTCCGGCTTCGACGCCGAGTGCCAGATCAGCGGCCTCGACGGTGTGGGTACCGACGAGCAACGGCAACACAACGCCGACCACCGTCAAGATCAGACAACTGATCACGGCCACACTGACCGACGCCAGCAGAATCCTGCCGGAATGCCTTGCACTGACGATGGTGATCGCACGGTGCGCCGGATCCTCGACGCTGATCAAAGCGATGGTGAACCACGTCGCGCAGACGAATAACGCGCCCGCGCACAACCGGAAATCTCAAGATCGACTTTTCGGAGCACCCATCCGCCGGGCGCATAGCGCTTACTCACCGCTTCCAGACGAAGCGACTCGCCTCTGGCGGACGTCACTGCGCTACAGCGGGCTCGAGTTCCACGTCGACACGGACGCCGTTGTCGCTGGGCCGGGTGGATACCTTCGCGACATTCCCGGCTTCGCGGATGTCGTCGATGACTGCACGCAGCAGGTGCAGATGGTCCGCGCTGGCGTGCACGGTGAGTTCGCTGACGACTGTCCGCAAAGAGACCTTCGCGGCGCTTTTCGCCTTGCGGATCTCGTGGAGCAGGGTCGCGGCCGCATCAAGATGGGCGGCGTCGGCCTCTGGTTGCACGCCGAAGGCGGCTGAGTCGGGCCACCGAGAGCGGTGAACCGAGTCGTCGTGCGACGCCGACCACACCTCTTCGGTGACGAACGGCAGGAACGGCGCGAAGAGCTGGAGCATGACGTCGAGGGCGAGCTGCAGCGTCGCCAGCGCCGAGCTGTCCTGTTGGTATGCGCGGTTTTTCACCAACTCGACATAGTCATCACAGAAAGACCAGAAGAACGTCTCGGTCACCAGCAGCGCTTTGGTGAAGTCATAGCCCTCAAAGGCCGCGGTAGCCTCGGCGACAGTTTTCTTCAACCGCACGAGCAGGGCGGTGTCAAGAGGATGTGTCGCCCGCGCATCAGCTAGCGGCGCACCGAATCCGCCGATGAACTTGGCGACGTTGAGCAGTTTCACCACCAGCTTGCGGCCGATCTTGAACTGGTTGCGGTCGAAGGCCAGATCGAGACCGGGCCGCCCCCCTGCTGCCCAGTACCGCACGGCATCGGCACCGAACGAGGCAATCAGGTTGCCCGGGGTGTCCGGGCTGTTGTCCGAGGATTTGGACAGTTTCTTACGGTCCGGGTCATAGACGAAGCCCGAGATGGCGACGGTGCCCCAAGGCACCGTGCCGAAACTGTAGTGGCTGCGCACGATAGTGTAAAAAAGCCAGGTCCGGATGATGTCGTGCGCCTGCGGCCGCAGATCCATCGGGTAGACGCGCTGCCACAGGTCCTCATCATCGATCCAGTGGCCGACGATCTGCGGCGTCAGCGACGACGTCGCCCAGGTGTCCATCACATCCGGATCGGCCGTGAAACCGCCGGGCACCTCGCGCTGATCGGCCGTGAAGCCCTCGGGAACATCAACAGACGGATCGATCGGCAAGTCCCCGACGCCGGCCACAATGGGTCGATCGTGAGCCACGGTTCCGTCGGCCTCAATCGGGTACCACACCGGGAAGGGAACACCGGAGAACCGTTGCCGGGTGATGTTCCAGTCGCCCGCCAGCCCGTTGACCCAGTCCTCATAGCGTGCCTGCATGTATTCCGGCGCCCACCGCAGCTGCTCGCCACGCGCGATCAGGTCACTCTTGGACGGATAACGGATGAACCACTGCCGGTTGGTGACGATCTCCAGCGGCTTGGTGCCGTTCTCCCAATGCTTCACCGGATGGATCGTCGGCCGCGGGGTACCTTCCAGTTCCCCGGACGCGGTGAGCAGCGCGACGATCGCCTCGCGGGCCAGTGCCACCTTCTTGCCGGCAAGCTGGGCATATGCCTGCCGTCCGCGCTCGCTGACGATGCCGTGCGGCATCTCCTGAGTGATTCGCCCGGCTTTGTCGACGATCGCTCGCAGCTCCAGCTTGAGCTCCCGCCACCAGATGACGTCCGTGCTGTCACCGAAGGTGCAGATCATCGCGATGCCACTGCCCTTGCCCGGCTCAGCAAGTTCATGGGCGACAATGGGGACGGCCACGTCGAACAACGGTGACAACGCCGTGGTGCCGAAAAGGTGCTGGTAGCGCTCGTCGTCGGGATGAGCGACCAGCGCGACGCACGCGGGCAGCAGTTCCGGGCGGGTGGTCTCGATGAAGATGGGCGTCGCATCGGCCTCGGTGCGAAACCGCAAGCGGTGAAATGCGCCCGGTATATCGCGATCATCAAGTTCGGCCTGCGCGACGGCTGTCCGGAAATCCACGTCCCACAGCGTGGGGAACTCAGTCCGGTAGATCAGCCCTTTGGTGAGCAGTTCCAGGAACGCGTACTGAGAAGTGTGGATCGCGTGCTTGCCGATAGTGGTATAGGTCTGTGTCCAGTCGACCGACAACCCGAGCGACGACCACAGCTCGAAATACTGCTTCTCCAGCACTTCGGTCACCGCGGCGCAGCATTCGACGAAGTTCGGGCGGCTGATCGCCACGGTGGGTTTCAAGCGCTTGTTCGGGATACCGTAATCCGGATCATAGGGCAGGCTCGGGTCACAGGTCACCCCCAGCATCAGCTGCACCCGGCGCTCGGTGTTCAGACCGTTGTCGTCCCACCCCATCGGATAGAAGACTTCTTTGCCGCACATGCGCTGGTAACGGGCGATGATGTCGGTGTGAGTGTAGGAGAAACAGTGGCCGGGATGCAGCGTGCCGGAGACGGTCGGCGGTGGGGTGTCGATGGAGAATACTTCGCTGCGGGGCCTGGACCGGTCGAAGCGGTAAGTGCCGCGTTCGGCCCACTCGCGCCGCCATTTGACCTCGATATCGGCGACCGAGTTAGCCGTGTTCTTGCCCTCGCTCATTTCTCCGGTGATCTTCCTCTGCATCTATTGCTGCCTGTTTGGGGTGGTGGCCCGGTGTGCGGCGCGGCTTGCCCTAGGGTAGCTTGCACGGCTTGGCCAAGGTCGCCCCGGGAGGCATACCAGACATGGCGGGATCTCAAGCGGGCGCGGTGCGGACGCTGGACTGGGTTGTGATCGGCGCTGCCCTGCTGGCGTACATCTCCAGTTTCCTGCCCTGGTACAGCGCCAGCATCACGGTGCTGGGAATCGACCGATCCACTGGTGTGGACGCCTGGAACGCAGGCTTCGGCGCCTGGTTCGCCGTACTCCTGCTGGTCGCGGCCGGCGGAGTGGTGCTCCTGAGCGCCTTCAGCGGCGGGCTGACACTGCCCGCGTCCAGGCCGTTGATCACGCTTGGTCTGTCGGCGCTGGCAGTCCTCACGATCGTGCTGCGCTGGGTGACATTCCCGGACGCCAGCGGCGGGATTAACACCCGCAAGGTGGACCAGCTGGGTGAGCTGGGTGACTTCGACCTGGGCAGCGCCTTCGCGGTGTCCAGTGGTGCCGGCGTCGGCCTGTATCTGGGACTGATCGCAGGAGTTGCCGCCTCGGTAGCCTCGTTGCTCTCACTGCGCTCCGCACCCGGTTGATCATCTCTAACACTCCCGAACTCCACAGCAGAGCTGTTTTAGATCAACCGGACAGCTCTGCTGTGTAGTTCGGGAAGCTCAGAGCACCCATGAGATCACCGCTGCCGGGCACTTGGAATTGGCTTGGAACCGGCTTGGGATCCGGTCACACTGCATACCTGGCGGTGACGGCATGGGTGTCGGGGTGCAATTGCGGGCATTGGGCCCGGTGGAGGCGGTGGTCGGAGGCCGGTTGGTCGACCTGGGACCGCCCAAGCAGCGTGCACTGTTCGGGCTGTTACTCAGCCGGGTGGATCGGCCGGTGTCGGTGGATGCCCTGCTGGAGCAGTTGTGGTCGGGGGCCCCACCGGCGGCGGCGTCACTGCAGGCCTATGTCTCCAACCTGCGGCGGGTCTTAGAACCGCACCGGCCGCCCAGAGCGCCGGCCGTTGTGCTCCGCACCCGGGCCCCGAGGTATCTCCTGGACAGCACCGGCGCCGAATTCGACGTGTGCTGCTTCACGAAGTACACATGCCGCGACGCTGGACCGCCACCGGACCACACCACGAGTGCCACTACCCACACCGCCACCGGTCTCCGACCGGGATGTCTTCGTGGGCCGGGAGCCGGCGCTGCAGCGGCTGGCCGACGCCCTGGCCACGGCGGCCCGCGGCCGGGGACAGGTAGTGCTGGTGGTCGGGGAGCCGGGAATCGGCAAGACCCGGCTGCTGCGGCAGTTCGCCGAGCAGGCTCCCGTGCCGGTGGCCTGGGGCGCCTGCCCTGAGCACATCGCCGCTCCCCCGCTGTGGCCCTGGGAGAAGGTGCTGCACGCGGTACGCGCGCACTGCCCCGACCGGCCGGTGCCGGGGCCAGTGGCGGAGTTGCTGGACGGCCGGACCTGCGATCTCGACGAGCTGGAGGACGTGGCCGGCGCCGCGCTACGGCGTTTCGAGGCGATCGCGCAGTACCTGACCGCGAACGACTCGCCGATGGTGGTCGTGCTCGACGACCTGCACTGGGCTGATCAGTCCTCGCTGCGGCTGCTTGCGCACCTGGCCGACACCATCACCGCCAGCCGGCTGCTCGTGGTGGCCACCTGCTGGCCGCATGAGCTGGGGACATCGTCGGGGCCGCTGTCGCGACGTTGGCCGCATTGGCCCGCGCCGCAGCCGTGCGGATCGAGCTGAGTGGATTGAGCAGAGCGCAAGCGCAGGTGTTGGTGGTTGCGGTAGCCGGCCAGCAGGTCGATGCGCACACCGCAGCCATTCTGTGGGCCCGCACCGAGGGCAACCCGTTCTTCCTCCGGGAGATGGTCGGGTTGCTGGTCAGCGAGCAGCGCTTGGACGAGCCGGCGGCGGCACCCGTGCCAGTGCCGGTGCGCGACGTGGTGCTACGCCGCGTCAACCGGCTACCGCGCGACGCTGTGGCGGTGTTGTCGGTGGCCGCGATCGCCGGTCGGCATTTCTGCGTCGATGTCGTGGCCGACGCCGCTGCGGTCGACGTCGAGGCCGCACTGGAAGCGATCGACGCGGCGGCGGCGGCCGGCCTGGTCGTCGAGAATGAGCAACGGTTGGGCTGGTTCAGCTTCACCCATGCGCTGGTCGCCGAGGCGCTGTATACGGCCACCGGACGGCTACGCGGGATCCGGATGCACCGCCGGATCGCGGTGGCAGCCGCCCGTGCGTGGGCCGGGGACGACGAGCGCGCCGCAGAGATCGCCCGGCATTGGTCGCTGGCAGCCGAACTGGACCAGGCAACGACCGAGCAGGCGGCGGGCTACGCGGCGGCCGCGGCTCGCGTCGCCGATGCCAGGCTGGCCCCCGAGGATGCCGCCGCCCGGTGGCGCCAGGCCCTCGACGCCGCCGAACTAGCCGGAAACCGGGTCGACTGCTATCCGTTGCTGCTAGCGCTGGCCACCTCGCTGTACCGGGCCGGGCATCTCCAGGAGGGGCTGCCGGTGTTCGTCCACGCGATGGAGCAGGCGCTGGATCGAGACGAACCGACCCGGCTGATCACCGCAGCGCTGGGAGCGATGGGCGAGTCGAACTGGTATCCGGTGAGCTACGGCGTGGTCGACGAGGGCCTGGTCAACGTCCTCGATCGCGCGCTGGCGCGGCTGGCCGACCCGACGCAACGCGCGCTGGCGTTGTCCTGCCTCGCCGCAGCCCGCTACTACGACGACAGCCCACTACGTCGGGCGCCCCAGTCCGACGAGGCCCTTACGCTCGCTCGGGGGCTGGCCGACGATCTTTGCTTGGCGCACGTGCTGCGCCTTCGGGCGATGGCGTTGCGCACTCCCGACTACCCCATGCAGTGCCTAGCCGCCGCGACCGAGTTGCTGGGACTTCCCGGGCTACCACCGCGGGTGGTCGCCGGCGCCCGGCTCTTGCGGGCCGACTCGCTGGTGATACTCGGCCGCGTTCCGGAGGCGGCCACCGAGGTTGAGCTGGCCGCACCGCTGGTCGCGCAGTTGCGATCAGCGCCGCTGCAAACCCAGCTGGGTTGGGCCCGGGCCAGCCTGTTGCTCCTGGCGGGGCGGTGGTCGCAGGCCGACGCACGGATCTGTGCCACCTTCGACCTGCACGCTCCGACGAGGCGGTTCACCGCGCTGGCCACCCGGGTGGCCCATCGCTGGGAGATGGCCTTCCTGACCGGCACCGGCGGTGACCTGATCGACGATCTCCGCGCCGCGATCGACACCACCGGCGTCACTGCATTGCACAGCATCCTGGCGATGGCGCTGGGCGTGCGTCGCGGCGACACGGTTGCACTGATGCTGAGCAACCGGCCGGAGTTCTTCTGGGTGGACGTGGCCGCCATGCACCTGGGCGCGACCACCTTCGGAATCTACAACACCTTCGCCCAGGAGCAGCTTGAGTACGTGCTGCGCGACGCCGGTGCGGCGGTAGCCATCACCGAGCAGGCGTTCGCTCCGACGCTGCAGCGGGCCCGCCAGGCCTGCCCGCTGCTGACACATCTCGTGTCGGTCGACGGTGGGCAGGGGATGCTGAGCTTGGAGGAAGTCGACGCGGCGGGCGACCCCGGTTTCGCGCTGTCCTCGATCTGGCCGGTGGCAGATCAAAACGACGTCGTCACGCTGATCTATACCTCGGGGACGACCGGGCCACCAAAAGGGGTGCAGCTGACCCACGCCGGCGTCATCGGCAACGCCCGCGCACTGCACGAAGCGATTCCCGCCTACCGAGCCGGCTTCTCGGCAGTGTCCTACCTGCCGTTGGCCCATGCGTCTGCGCGGGTGATGGAGCACTACTACGGGCTACTGCTCGGCGGGACGCTGACCTGCTGCCCCGACCTGAAAGACCTGGGAACCGCACTCGTCGAAACCCGACCCACGTGGCTGTTCGGTCCCCCGCGGATGTGGGAAAAGCTACAGGCTAGCGTCACGGCCGCCGTCACCGTCGAGGCGGATGATCAACGTCGGCAAGCCATCGAGGGAGCAATCGAGACCGGACTGCGGCTGGTCCGTGCACAACAGACCGGCGAGCAACCGTCCGCTGCGCTGCTCGCCGACTACGAACGGGCAGATGCCCTGGTGCTGTCGGCTTGCGGGCGAGTCTGGGGCTGGGCCGCGTTGAGACCGGAGCGGTCGGAGCCGCCCCGGTTCCCCCCGAGGTGATCGAGTTCTTCTGGGCGCTCGGGGTGCCGCTGTGCGAGCTCTACGGGATGTCGGAGGTCCTTATCTCGACGGTCAATCCGATCGACCGGGTCAGGATCGGCACGGTGGGGATGCCGGTTCCGGGAATGGAGGTGCGCGTGGCCGACGACGGAGAGGTGCTGATGCGCGGACCGAGCATGATGCTCGGCTACCTCAACCAGCCGCAGAAGACCATCGAGACGATCGACGCGCAGGGCTGGCTGCACTCCGGCGACATCGGCGAGCTCGACGGCGACGGTTATCTGCGGATCACCGACCGCAAGAAGGAAATGATCATCAACATCGCTGGCCACAACATGTCCCCGGCGAACATCGAAGCGCGCCTGAAAACGTCCAGTCCGCTGATCGGACAGGCGGTCTGCATCGGCGACGCCCGGCCATTCAACGTGACGCTGCTGGTCCTGGACCCGGACGCGGCCCGGGCGTTCGCCGTCCAGCACGGACTCGACGGTTGCTCCATGAGTGCGCTGACCCGGCAGCGGTGCGTGCTCGACGAGGTCGCCGCCGGTGTGGCGCGAGCCAACACGCAGCTGTCGCTGCCCGAGCAGATCCAGCGATGGACCCTGCTCGATCGCGAGTGGCTACCCGGTGGGGTGGAGCTCACCCCGACGATGAAACTGCAGCGTCGACCGATCGCCGCCAAGTACGCAGACGAGATCGAAGCGCTCTACCAGTAGCCCACGACACCCGCCGCCGGCGCCGAATCCGACGCGCCGCCACCGGGCTTGATCGTCGGAAGTGAGCTGTAGCTGTGCAATCCCGCACAGTGACGACTCACTTCCGACGATCTTCGCTACGGTCACCTCGTGAGGCTCGTAGCGTGGGCCAGCGGCTGGCTGCGACCCCCGGCAGCCGCCAGCCGGGCTGGCTCGATCGACGGAACTCCTCCGGGATCGCCGCCCCACCGACCGGTGATCGACGCAGGGCACGGCTACAACGGTGGCGGAATGTGCAGCGCGACCACGACGTTCAACGCAATAGTTGAACCGTCAAATGAGTTAGGAGGTGGCGATCATGCCAGCTGTCACCGTCGCAGACGTCACCATGCTGGCTCGGATCCCCGAGCCCGGTCCGCAAGCAGTGGACCGCCCGGTCCGGTCGGTTACCACCGCGCCGTCCGGAACTGAGGGTGAGGGCTTCCCTGTTCGCCGGGCCTTCGCCGGGGTGGGTCTGCGCGAGCTCGACCCGTTCGTGCACATGGACCAGATGGGTGAGGTCGAGTACGCCCCGGGTGAGCCCAAGGGCACCGCCTGGCACCCGCACCGCGGGTTCGAGACCGTCACCTACATCATCGACGGCATCTTCGAGCACGCAGACTCCAACGGCGGTGGTGGCCAGATCACCAACGGAGACACGCAGTGGATGACCGCCGGCGGCGGCGTGCTGCACATCGAGCGGCCACCGGAGCACCTGGTGCTCAGCGGTGGGCTGTTCCACGGCCTGCAGCTGTGGGTCAACCTGCCCGCGAAACTCAAGTGGACCGAACCCCGCTACCAGGACCTGCGAGCCGGTGAATCCAGGCTGCTCACCAGCCAAGACGGCGGCGCGCTGGTCCGGGTGATCGCCGGCGATATCGCCGGACAGCGCGGACCTGGTTCCACCTACACCCCGATGGCGATGCTGCATGCCACCGTCAGCCCCGGTGCAACCCTGCGGCTGCCCTGGCGTCCGGACTTCAATGCGCTGGTCTACGTGCTCTCCGGTGCCGGGACCGTCGGCACCGAGCGCCGGCCGGTACGCACCGGGCAGCTCGCGGTGTTCGGACCAGGCGCCGCCATCACCGTCGCCGGCGCGGTCCACCAGGAGTCGCGGCATCCCGCGCTGGACATCGTCGTGCTGGGGGGCGCCCCGATCCGGGAACCGATCGCCTGGGCCGGCCCGTTCGTGATGAACACCCGGGCGGAAGTCATCGCGGCTTTCGACGACTTCCAAGCGGGCCGGCTGGGCACCATCCCTGCCCAGCATCTAGCACACTCCGACGTCGGCGGAGCGGCGAGCTGACCGCTCTCAGGGTTTTCTCATTTGCGGCGGGGATGCTGATGGGGCGACATGAACTTGATCCATGCAGGAGGTGACACCCGTGGATGCGCTGCTCGCGCTCATCGGACTAGTGCTGGTGCTCTTCGAGCTACTGCTGATCGCCCGGATCGTCGTCGATCTGGTCGGTTCTCTGACCAGACCCGAGGCCCGCTATGAGGGGCTCGGTGCGGTACGCCGCGTGATCTACCGCCTCACCGAGCCGGTACTCGCCCCGGTGCGCCGGGTCGTTCGACCGGTCCGGATGGGCGGAGTGTCCTTCGACATCGCCCTGACCCTGGTGTTCGTCGCCGTCATCGTCTTGCGCCAACTGGTGCTCGTGGCCTGATCCAAGCCCACCAGTCCCCACCATGATCCGCGATCTACAGCGTTTTTGGGGAGCTGGTTGAAGACGCGACCCTGGGAAGTGGCGTAGGTCGCCCGCTTGAGCGCGGCCCCGGTGGGTATCCCGGCACCAAGGGCGAGATTCACCAGGCCGCCGGGTTGGGGGAACCGGCGCCGACGCATCAGGGAGGCGTAACGATAATGAGGGAGAGGCAAGATCAAGTAGCTGGCGAGCGCGTCAACGGTGCCGCGGGTGGCTGGGTGCTCGTCGCCTCCGCGGCCGCTGCGTTCTACACCGCGGGCGCGATGATGCTAGCCGAAGCGTTCAACGGGCGGACGATCTTGCCGCTGGGCAAGTACAGCGCGACGGCGAACATCCCCGGCCGCAAGGTCATGCAGCCGATCGGCTACCCGGGCGGGATGCCGGGCGCCAAGGTCGGGCAGTGAGGAGGCCTCGACCATGTGGACACGCGAAAGCACCACCCCCGGTCCTGACCGGGCACCAAACCAGCTCCCCTTGCTGCAGCGGGGGCACCACCGCCGCCCGGAGGACGGCGCGTGCGTCATGGAGTACGTCTCCGTGCTCGCCGGCGGGAAGTTCACCGACCACCCCCGGTGTACCCACCCGGCGCTGGCCACCCTGGCCCGGTTGGTCAACGACTGGATCGATGACGAAGAGGCTCGTAGCAAGCTCGCGCTCCTCGCCCCCGACCTCATCGACACCGGCAGGGGAGACCTGCGCACAACGCATTGTGTGGTCGCCAGTTGCCTGCGGGGCGCCTCGACGGCCCGGCAGCTGCCGCCCGCAGCCGAGCGTCAGTTGACCAAGGCGCGCCGACGGATCGGCGACATCAAACGCGGCGGCGCCTGGGCCCAGATCCGATTGGGCTGCTGGCGCCTGCTCAATCCGCCGAACGTCGCAGTCAGCTCGGCATTCCAGGTGGCGATCGGGCAGCTGCGCGGGCTTCCCCGGGCGGAGCGCAACGCGCGGCTCAGCGCACTGCTTCGGGACGCCGTCGCCGACTGCCGCCAGACGGTCGACGTGCATCCGGCTGGCCACGCCGGCGCCAGGGCCAGCTGAGCGTCCTGCGTGGCCGATGGCCGTGAACTCGACGGCAGCGACACCTCAAGCGAGAGACTAAATGTCGGTGGCGTCGAGTTCACGATCTTGGCCGCCGCATGGCGTGGGATCAGTTTGGGGAGCCGCTGCCGTAGGGCCGGGTGAGCAGTTCCAGGACGTGGCCGTCGGGGTCGTCGAAGTACACGCCGTGGCCACCGTCCCTGGTGTTTATCTCGCCGGGCTGCTGGTGAAAGGGGTCGGCCCAATACTGCAGCTCCTGCGCTCGAATCCGGTCGAAGATCGTCTCGAACTCGGCTTCGCTGACCAGAAACGCATAATGTTGCGGTCGGATGTCATCTGCGGAGTCCATGAAATCCAGACTCACCCCGTTAGTTAACGTGACCACCAGGAACGGTCCGAACGGAGCCGGCGCGGGCAGCCCCAACAGATCGGTCAAGAATATCGCGGAGGCCAACTTATCGCGAGCCGCGACGATGGTGTGGTTGAGCTCAATGGCCATGAAGACGTCCCTCCCGAGCACACATCGGACACTTCCTGTCTAGCACCGCGAAGGCACACTCGGCCAACCTCAATGCGGGCGCAAGGCTGCCGCCGCCTGCTGGCGGCCCTCGGCGGCAAGACCCAAGAACCCGTAGGTGCCATCGTCGAGCAGTTCGCGACCGGCTCTGGCCAGCGCCGCCAACGCCACGTAGTGCAATGACCCACCGACCGAAATGCGAGCCACCCCGGCCTCCGCCAATTCAGCGACCGGGGCCATACCCGGCATCACGAGCACGTTGACGGGACGATCGACCGACGTGATCACGCTGCGGATGTCACTCAGGTCACTCAGGCCGGGAGCGTAAAGGACGTCTGCCCCCGCCTCTTGGTATGCCTGCAGCCGCGCGATCGTGCCGGCCAGATCGCGATTTCCGCGGATGAAATTCTCCGCCCGCGCCGTGAGCACTAGCCCAGCACCGGTACGGGCCGCCTGGACGGCTGCGCCCACTCGCTCGGCGGCCAGCTTGGCATCGTAGAACGGAATGTCCGGGTCCCCGGTGAAGTCTTCGATCGAGCAGCCGGCCAGGCCCACGCCAACCGCAGCTTCGACGGTGGCGAACACAGCGCTGGGTTCGGCGCCGAAGCCGTTTTCCAGATCAGCGGAAACCGGGACATCCACGGCAGCGATGATGGCGGCGGCGTGCTCCAGGGCTTCGACCCGATCGACGCAGCCATCCAGCCGCCCCAGTGTCGCCGCGTGGCCGCTGCTGGTCGTCGCCAACGCCTGGAAACCCAGCGAGGCGAGGAGCTTCGCGCTTCCCGCGTCCCACGGGTTTGGCATCAGCACCGGTCGACCAGATACGTGAAGTGCCCGGAACGCCTCCACCTTGGCTGCCGGGAGACTGCCCGGGCCCATCACGGAACCCGCGCGATGGTGATCTCGATCGGGTGAGGCACCACGCCTGGATTGCCGAACACCGCCGCCTCCGTCAGGTACACCATCAGCTGCTCACGGACCTCCGCTGTCATCGTGGCCGTTCGCGCCCCAACGAGAAAATCGAGGACCGGCTCGTCGGTGCCGTGCGGTGCGGTGAGCACATCGCCGAGGTCAAGCCCTGCGAGCATCGTCTCCGACCGCACCTCAAGCCGCCGTGCCGCCAACTCCTCGGTGACGTCCTCGGCGCACCATAACCGGTGTCCGACGCACGGGCTGAGCAGTTCGGTGAGCACACACAGCGGCTCCTTCGGCGCGGTCGCACTGACCAGCAATCCACCCGGGTGCAGCATCGCCAGCGCGTGGTCGAGGGTGGCCCCGAGGTCGTCCATGTAGTACAGCGAGTGCACGAAGTGCACGAGATCGGCGGATCCGGCAGGCTCGTAATCGTCGAATGCTCCAGCGACGGTGGTGACGGTGAGGCAACCGGTGTCCAGCGAGCCGAGCCGGGCCTCGAATCCCGCCGCGGACGCCGCATGCGGCTCGATCCCGACGTACTCGACCTGGCGGTGGTTCGTGGCCAGCGCGGCAGCCAGCGGGGCGTCGACGCTGCCGTCGCCGACACCGACGCCAATCACCCGCAGCGGTCCGGCACCGAGCAGCGGGGGCAGTTCCCGGGGAAGCCATGTCTGCAGGCTGGCGCGTTGGTCGCTGGCCGCCTCATAGGCCGCGTGGGAGTACGCATAGTGCACTCCGGAGAGATCGGGCAGCGCGGACGAACTGGCCACCGCCTGCCGCAACTGGTGCAAGGACGTGGACGGACTCAAAGTAGGCACTGAACCGAACCTAGACACTGCCCCGCACTTCCTACAGCGAAGTTAAGGAGCTGTGGTTTGGTAGAGGGGTGGCCCTCCCTGACACCGCACAGCGCAGCCTCGAGCACTGGAGCGAGGCGCGACGGGCCGAGATGCAGGCCTTCTACACACTCGCCACCGAGGACTACCGCCAGCTCGCGGCCGCCCGCGACTGGGCCGCTGACCTGCGGTCCCGGGCCACCGGCGGTCACCTGCGGCTGCTCGACGTGGCCTGCGGTAGCGGCAAGTTCCCAGCCGCGCTGCTGGCGGCCGGGCTGCCCACCGCAGCCCGGGATCTCACCGTGGCGATCGACTTGCTCGATCCGTCCGCGTTCAGCATCGCCGAGGCCCGGGGGGTGCTCGCCGAACCGTTCGAGGCTGCCGCAGAGCACGAGATACCGCTGCAGGACCTCGACGTGCGAGCCCGTTACGACGTGATTTGGGCCACTCACGCGCTGTACGCGCTGCCCCCGCCCGAGCTCACCGGTGGCGTGGCCCGGATGGTCACCGCGCTGCGTTCCGGCGGCTTCGGCGCTGTCGCCCAGGCCAGTGCGGCAAGCCACTACCTCGGGTTCTACGACGCGTACCGGGCTACCTACGCCCCCGACGTCGCGCCCTACACCGACGCCGAGGCGGTCACCGCGGCGTTGATCGCGGCCGGTGTGGAGGTCGCGGTGCAGCGCCTGCGCTACCGCACCGGCTCGGCGGACCGCGCGGTGATCGAGGGCTTCCTGCAGCGCTGCGCGTTCGACGACACCGTGTCGCTGGCCCAGATGGAGTCCGGCGGACCTCTGGCGGACTACCTGGCGGGCTGCCGCGCCGCCGATGGCAGCTACCGCTTCGAACACGAGGCGCACCTGATGACGTGGCAGAACACGTGAGGAACCCGCACTTATCAGAGGCCACAGCGGCCGGCGCGGCGTCAGATGTCGAGCTGGCCTGGGATCGCGGCAACGATCAGTGGTGGGACTGGTACATGTCGCTGGCCGACGGGCCGGCATCGAGCGGTCCGCTGGTGCCGCTGCCACCGCACGACCCGGGTCCGCTGCCGACCGACGGCACGGTGTTCGCCGAACTCGCCGAGCCATACTCGCTGACGCCGGCGCAGGTGGGGCACTTCACCGACGCGTCGTTCGTCAAGTTGCCCGCAGTACTCACCCCGGGCACGGCGGCTCGGCTGCGGGCCCGGCTGCGGGAGATGCTCGACGCGCAGGTCGACCCCGCGGTGGGCTTCCAGAGCCTGGAAATGATGTGGCTGACCGATCCGCTGCTGCGCCGCGCGGCGCTATCGCCTCGCATCGGCGGCATCGCCGCGGCCCTGATGGGCGTCGAGCGGGTCCGGCTCTACCACGACAACGGCCTGTCCAAGGAGCCCGGCGCCGGACGGACGCCGTGGCACTACGACGCGCACCATTTCCCGCTCGACTCCCCCGACGTGCTCACCGCGTGGATCCCGCTGCAGCCCACTCCCCAGGTGATGGGACCGTTGGCCTTCGCCCACGGCGCCGACACCTGGCAGCTGGTGGCCGATATCGAGTTCGACAAGCATGGCACCTCCTACGACCGGCGGGTGTCGGAGATCTTCCGAGACCGGGGCGTCGTCGTCGAGGACGATCCGTTCGGCGCTGGCGAGATCAGCTTCCACTCCGCGCACTGCTTCCACACCGCGGGCGCCAACCGCACCACTAGCGCGCGGATGGTGCTGGCGACGACGTACTTCCGCGACGGCGTGCGGGTAGTGCCGGCGCCCACCATGGTCAGCGGCGACTGGCAGAAGTTCATCCCCGGCGCGGCGCCCGGCGAAATCGTAGCCACCGACCGTAATCCAGTAATCGGCTAACTGCCGGCACGCTCAGCGGTGGTCCGAACTTCGATCACTTACCACCGCTGCGCGTGGCTTGATGGCGTCCAAGTGCTGCGGCGAACTGCGGCATGATCTGGTTTTGTGGGGTCGGCGATGGCGCCGACGATGTGGTCGGGTCGGATCAGTGCGACGAATTGGTCGCGATCGAAGAACCGAGTCAGAGCTGCGACGTCACCGTTGACCAGCGGCGTAGCGGACCTCATCCTCCGCCCTGGCCGGCTTCCTGCGCCACGCGCTCCAGCCGGCTCCGATAGTTCTCCCACCACGCCTGGTCCCCTGGCGCCAAGTTGTCGTTGCCGTTCCGTAGTCCTGCTGCTCCGTCGATGAGCTCCCGGACGATGTCCGCGTGTCCGGCATGCCGATCAGTCTCGGCGATCATGTGTACCAGGATCCGGTGCAGCGTCACCTCGTTTCGGTCGTCCGGCCACCACGGCACGTGGCCGATTGCGTCCCTCGAGCTTCCACAGCAGGGCCTCGCGAGCGGCTTGCAGGTAACGGTGAAGGTCCGCTTCGGATCCGATCCGGTCACGCCAGATAGTCTGTCACCGGGCACCGGCTGTCCTCGGAATGACGAGGAGCGGGCGGAGGTCGCGCCGTTTCTGCTGTAGTAGTCGCTGTGATTCGACTGGCGCGCGGCGACGAGCTCGCGGCGCTGCGTGAGGTGGAGCGGGCGGCCGGCGCGCCATTCCGGGACGTCGGCATGGACGCCGTCGCCGATGACGAGCCGTCGTCGGTCGACGAACTGGCCGTCTTCCAGGAGGACGGCAGGGCCTGGGTCGCGACGGATGACACCGACCAGCCGGTGGGCTACCTACTGGTGGACGTCGTTGACGGCGCCGCACACGTTGAGCAGGTCTCGGTGCATCCAACCCATGCGCGGCAGGGTCTGGGCCGCACGCTTCTGGAGACCGCAGCGCTGTGGGCGCAGCAGCAGGGCCTCGACGCGGTGACGCTGACCACCTTTTCCGACGTGCCGTGGAACGCGCCCTACTACCAGCGCCTCGGCTTCCGCATTCTGGCCGAGGCGGAGGTGTCCGAGGGGCTGCGCGGCATCCGCGAGCAAGAAGTGGCGCGCGGTCTCGACGCCTGGCCCCGGGTCAGCATGCGTCGCCCTGTGGCCAGAACCAGCGATCCGGGCATTTAGCCTGCAAACCATGAGCCGGCCTTGGGACCCAACCACCACCGGAGTCCTGCGTCTACCCTCCGGTCGGCTTGTCCGAGGACGCGGCCTCCGGGACCCGATGCCGTCCGGACCGAAGCCGGACTTCGGGGTGTACCTCCTCCGCAAAGCACCGGCCCAGCCCGAGTGGGAAATCCGATGGGTGCGGTGGCCGGACTTCTGGCTGCCGACCGACCGCGACGACGCCGCGGCCGCACTGCGCGAGGCCTGGTGTCGAGCGGAGACCGAGCGGGTGGAGGTTGCCTGCGGTGGCGGTCGAGGGCGCACCGGCACTGCCCTGGCCTGGCCTGCATGGCGGTACTGGACGGGGTAGCACCGCAGCAGGCAGTGGTGTTTGTACGAGAGCTCTACGACGCCCGCGCGGTAGAGACGCCTTGGCAGCGGCAGTACGTCGCGCGCTTCCTCACCGCGCGGTAGCCCCGGTTAGAGGATGACTGGTGCCGGTCGACCTTCCCTTGCGATGATCAACCGCGTGGCCGCGCCGCCCACCGCTACCTGCAGACCGTTCCGCCGCCACGGTGCGGTACAGGCACAGACACCAGGTTGTCGGTCAGGGTGGCTAAGGTTCGCCCGGCCGCTGCCGATCGCATGCGCACCCGCGCTTCCTGCGTTTCCTGGTCCTGACCGGTGAAAGCCCGGCCATGCCAGATACCGCTGCGAAAAACCTCTCCGTCTCGGCGAGCAGATCGAACGTGCTTTCGCTCGACTGGTCTCGAGTCAACTCCGTTTTGATAATGTCAGCTGCGCCGATGATGATGGCGTCCAGATGCGCTCCTGGACATTGAAGGGTTTGAGTACATAGACCTCGCTGGGTTCGATACTGCGGTCGTTGAGGCTGATACCCATGCGGAGCGCACGAAATCCGGTCCGACCTGCTCTATAATTGACTTAATCCCCTGCTGGCCGCCGTGCCGCCATACTGCGGCCCGACGTTGCCCAGCCCTGCTACCAGTTTCATCGTTTACCCCAGCTGGGAACTCAGGCGGGGTGCAGCGGGTGGTGGCCGTCGACGACGTGCCGGTCGAGTTTCATGACCTGCTCGGGCATGACGTTCGCATCATGCCTTCGTCCTCGTGTTCGAGGATGTGGCAGTGGAACACGTGCCGCCCGTTCGCCCCAGCGAACTGTCCCGCGACATGCCGGCCAGCCCTGTCATGACATTCAAGCTGGTGATCGCCATGGCGTGGTCGTGGTACCACAGCGCCGTCGCCCGCTGATCGTTCGGATTTCCGACAGCTGGGCGTTGCCCGGCAGGACCGCGTTCTCCGGCCACCCGTCGTTGCCGCCGCCGGTCCGGGCGCCATGCAGATGCACCACTGTCCAGGACGGCAACGCCGCGACGTCCGGCAGCGGTGCTACACCGTCGCGCCCTGGCCCCGGCGTCCCGTTGCGCACCTCGACGGCGGTGACCGGGTAGCCGCCGGTGATCTCGTTCTGCCAGATCACCCGCAGCCGCTCGCCCCGGCGGACCTCGATCGTCGGACCCGGGAACGAGCCGTTGTACGCCCACACGCGCGTCGCGGGCAGCTCGGAGTGCAGCCGCACCTGCGTAGTACGCATGCGAATGGTGAGTAGCTGCATGGGGCTGGGTCGCAGCACCGGCGGGATCTGGAGTGGATCCCGGAACTTGGTCAGGCGCGTGACCAGGTTCCGCCCTGAGGATGATCAGTTCGGGTCATGAAGTCCCCTCGTCACGTCCGTGCGCTGTGCGCGACAACATCGTCGGTGAATATGGAGTCCCCGAACAGGCGCACAGATACCTCTGCGCTTCGGCATCACACGAGTGCCGGCGACGGATCGTGGTACCGCGCGCAAGATCGCATTCGGTCGTGTTCGCCCGATCAACCGACAGCCGGTCGGGGCTTTACCGAGTCGTGTCGACCCAGTCAAGGACGCGCAGGTCTGCCGTGGCGCCGATCACGCACGGCAAACACGTCAGGTCGCCCGGAAGTAACACGTGCTCTAGCCCGCCGTGCGGTAGCTGGACACCGCACAGAGCTTCCGCGTAGCCCCGCGGCTCCGACATCTTGAGGTCACTGAGCGCTATCGCGTGCCAGTGCCCGCTGTCCGGGTGCGCAGCCCACCGCATCACCGGCTCGCTCATCCCAACCATGCCGTCAGCGCGTCCCGGAGCACGTAAGCCCCGCTCTCGTTAAGCTTGATCACGCAGGAGCCGGTTACGTGCGGGTCTAGCTCGATCGAGTCGTTGAGCTTGCGCACCGCCAGGTTCGCGAACCCGGCTGAACCCTGATGCGTCGAACACGACACGTGGATCACCACACGGCCTCGGCCGATGGCCTGCTGCGTCTCGGACTCGTCGCTTCCCATAGCTCCCCACTCCCGACTTACGCATCTGTGCATGCAAGTATTGCACACTTGTTTGCGAGAAATAATGCTGTCGTCGATGCTGGCTCATGAGCTGGGAGACTGGCCGAGTGCCACAGCCGAAGTTCACCGCTACCGCCCGACTCAAGCGGCTGGGCGCTGCCCTGCGCGCCCTGCGCGCCGAGTCTGATCTGACCGTCAATCAGGTCGCCACAAGCTTGAACTGGTCCGGCTCCAAGGTGAGCAGGATCGAGACCGCCAAGCAGATCGTGTCGTCTGACGACGTGCGTGCGCTGGTGTCGCTCTACGACGTGGGCGCAGATGAGATCGAGAAGTACGTCGCCATCGCTCGCCAGGTGAAGCAGCGGGACTGGTGGCACAAGTACGACGACGTGCTGCCCGAGTGGTTCGAAGGCTATCTGGGACTGGAAGCGGAAGCGTCCAAGATCAGCACCTACGAGGCGGACCTCGTACCCGGCCTACTACAAACCGAGCAGTACGCGGCTGCCGTACTCGGCGCCTTCCCGCTGCGGACCACACCCGAAGAGATGGAACGCTCCGTTGACCTGCGTCGGGCGCGACAGGCGCGGCTGTGTGATGAGAACCCGTTAATCCTTGACGCGGTGATCAGCGAGACCGTGCTACGTCGGGGCATCGGTGGATCGACCGTTATGCGCGAGCAGCTGGAGCACCTGGCGGCTATGGTCCAACGACCGAACGTCACGGTTCGTCTGCTGCCCTTCGACGCCGGCGAGCACCCCGGTATCAATGGCGCGTTCAGCGTGCTGGAGTTCGCCGACGCGGACGAGGGACGGATCGTGACCGTGGAGACCATGACGTCTACGCTCTACATCGAGAAAACCCGAGATGTCGGAATCTACCGGCTGGCGTTTGAGCAGATACGATCCGCAGCGCTCGGGCCGGGCGAGACGGACGACATGATCAAGGCAACGACTAGGGAGCTGGAACCATGACTACGCACCGCGCAGTCGGGCGCGCCGAACTGGCCCGCGCGCGCTGGACCAAGAGCACCTACAGCGGTAGCGGTGGCGGCAACTGCGTGGAAGTCGCCGACCTGGCGGCCGGTCACCGCGCCGTGCGCGACTCGAAGAACCCCGATGGCGGCGTGCTGATCGTCACCTCAACCGAGTGGACAGCGTTCGCCGCCGGCGTCAGAGCCGGCGAGTTCGACTAGCCGGCAAGCAGTGCCGGGGGTCGCTGGTCACGATCGGCCACCCCCGCCGCTGCGCGCAGTACGCCACGTGCGCAGCGGCGATATCGCGGCTCGGATCACCGCCTTGCTGAAGGAGCGCGCCGACCGCGCGGGCCTGGGTGGTGTCCAGGGCATCGCGCACGGCAGGCCGAGCAGGACGTCCACACCGAGCTCGTGATCCCGGGGATCAGCTCACCGACGCGGGCCAGCGCCGCCGACGGCACGACCAACACGATGTCTCTTCGATCGCGGTCATCCGTACACCGACTGTTCGATCGACAAGCCGACGATCACGGTCGCATCGAGGACTCGACCGCCGGGAGCCTCCCCGCCCCCGAGAGAGGTTCGGCGGGCAACGTGACGGCCATCCGGCAGGTCGGATATACGCCACATGGCCGATATATCTCGAACTGCACCTGCGTATGGTGGGCTGCGCCAGGCCGTCAAAGGCCGAAGGGAACGGGAGATAGCAATTGAATGCTGCGCGACGCTGCGCGGCCCGTTAGCCGACACAACCAATCACACGCGGATTATCTGATGAGGATTCGATGACCCAGCATACTGCCGCTACCGCGCTCAAACCCGCACTAGACGAGCGACCTCTATGGGATTTGATTGGCGGAGTCCTGGCCTACCGGGCAATGGCCGTCTCCCATGATCTGAAACTCTTTTACTTCATCGCCGCCGCACCGCGTACCGTCGCGGAAGTCTGTGATGAACTCAAAATCGCCAGCCGGCCGGCCACCGCGCTGCTCACCACGTGTACCGCCGTTGGCTTGCTCACCGTAGAGGAAGGCCGTTACGAATTGACACCGCTCACCAGGACCTACCTGCTCGAAAGTAGCCCGTACTACTTCGGCGCGTACCTGGACCTGCTGAACGTCAACGATCAGGTCTGGTCATTCGAGAGCGTAAAGCAGGCCGTAATCAGCGACAAACCGCAAGCCTACGGCGGCGACGAGGTGTTCAAATCGGACGAGGGGCAAGCAGCGTTCGACCGAGCCGCTTTTCTTACGCACGCAATGCACAGCCACAGCGCGGGCGCGGCCTACGCGTGGCCCGAGCTGATTGACCTGTCCGATTGCCAAAAAATACTCGACGTCGGCGGCGGCTCAGGCATCCATGCCATCGCAGCGGCGCTACAATGGCCGCATTTGCAGGCTGTGGTTTACGACCTGCCGCCGGTTTGCGAAGTAGCCAAGGAATACATTGTCCGCGCGAGCTTGCAGGAACGCGTCAAAACTCACGCAGCCGATTGGCGGAATTCTTCCTTCCCAGTGGCCGACGCTCACTTCTATGCCGACATCTATCACGACTGGCCGCCGGATAAAGGCCGCTTGCTGACGAAGAAGAGCTTTGATAGCCTGCCAGCGGGTGGGAGGATCATCATTCACGAAATGCTCTACAACGACGAGAAGACCGGACCGTTGACGACGGCGGCTTTCAGCCTGGCAATGCTCTTGTGGATTGAAGGTCAGCAGTACTCTGGTCATGAACTCGAAGCGATCTTGACAGAGGCTGGGTTTACGGAGATCGAGACGAAGCCCAGCTTCGGTTACTGGAGTATCGTCACCGGACGCAAGCGCTGATTGGACCGGGAGCTGATATCGGCCGCGGTGCAGTACGACGGGTCGCCGAGTAGGCGTCAACGACCTGTGGATCGCCGCGTCCGCAGCGGCGCACAACCTGCCCGTGATCACGCAGGACAACGACCTCGACATCCTGGAAGGCGTCGCCGGGCTGGCAATCGTCAGGGTATGACATAGAACTCGCAAGGGGTGGCCCCGTAAGCGCTCAGCGGGACAGTGTGGCGATCGGGTTTTTTGGTTCGTCTAGCCAGATCCATTGTCGGCCGGAGGTGGCGGTGACGCCGAATCGCGGCCAGTCGGGTTCGCCGAAGGTGATCCATTGGTGGTGGGCCTGTTCGACGGCGGCCCACAGGGGGGTGGGTCCGGCTTCGGTGACGCGGTAGGCGCCCTGGTGCTCGTCGAGTTCGATGGTGGTCCACGACCCGTCGGGGGCGGAGAGAGTGACGGCGGTGGGCCGGCGGGTGTCGGGGTCAAGACGCATCCCGATCTGTACGCCGTGCGGGAGACCGAATTGGGCGAGGAACCACACGATGCGCTGATTCGACCAGGGTTGCGGCGGGGTCGTCGTGGTGCGTTCGGTCGGATCGGTGGCGCGGGACCGGTTCCGGAGTGGGGTGCGGTGGTCGTGGGATAGGTCGTGGCGCATGGTCATGAAGGTGGCCCACCGAGCGGTGAACCGGCCTTCCACGCGGGCGGAGCGGTCGGGGAGGCGTCGCAGGTCGACCAGGTTGCCGGCCGCGTTGCCGATCTTGAGATCGAGCAGCAGGTGCGCGTCGGGTGCGAGTTGCTCGGCCCACGCCCACGGCACGGTCGGCACCGAGCAGGTGACGATGATGCGGTCGTAGGGAGCGTGCTCTGGCAAGCCGCTCACCCGTCGACGGCGACCAGTGTCGGGCGGTAGCCGATGCGGGCCAACCGGCCTCGTGCGGCGTCGATGAGTTCGGCGTCGATGTCGACGCTGAACACGTTGGCGTTGCCGAGGCGGTGGGTGAGCAGGGCGGCGTTGTAGCCGGTGCCGGTGCCGATCTCCAGGACCCGGTGTCCGTCATGGACGTCGAGAATCTGGAGCATCCGCACCATGAGGTCGGGTTTGGTGCTGGATGAGACCGCCACCTGGTACCCACTGCGGCCGTCCAGGGCGGTGACGAGGGTTTCCGGTGAGTACGCAAGGTCCAGACCCTCGTCGGAGCGGGTGTCGATCCGCCGCCAGGCTCCGGTGGTGGTGTCCTGCCGATATGCGGTGGGCACGAGCAGGTGGCGGGGCACAGCGGCGACCGCGGCCCGCCATGCATCATCGCTGAGGTCGCCGTGTTTGGTGAGCAGGGCTGCGAGCCGTTCGGCGCGGGCCATCCACGCGGCGTCGGTTCGGGGGCCGGTGTCGGTCACGGGGTGCCTTTCGCGAGGAGATCGGCAAGTTGCTCGGTCAAGGGGGCTCCGGTGGCGTCTTCGATCCAGCCGTACTGGCCTCCCGCGCTGACTTCAAGGAAGGTCCATTCGTCGTCGGGGGTGATGACGAAATCCAGCGCCCCGTACCGCAGGTCCAGCGCGCGCATGAGTCCGCGCACCCCGGTCAGCACGTCGGTGGGCGGGTTAACGAGGTCATAGGACAAGCCCTCGTAGTCGGCCCGCCAGTCGATGTAGCCCTCGGCGCTGCCGACGCGGATGGCCGCGGTGGTGATGTGGTCACCGATGACGATCATCCGCGCCTCGTACGCCTTGGGTACCCACCGCTGGAAGAAGTGCGTGGTGACATGGATGCCCTGCAGGTCGGCGAGGTCGGTATCGCCGATGACGCGGGTGAAGCAGACCTTGCGGACACCGTCCTCCAGAATCGTGTTGGCGCCGAGGATCTTGGTGATGGTCTTCGACGTCCTCGGCCAGGATCAGGACCGACATCTAGACCGGGTGGGGCGAGTCGGGGCAGAAGTCGTAGGTGAAGTCCTCTGACGGCCCCTCGTCCCCGTCGTTGCTGGAGACCTTGTTCGCCGAGGGATCTGCGGCGAGCAGGCACCGTCCATCGGCGTCCACGGCAACCTGCGCGTTGTGGTCGTAGCCGAACATTTCGCGAATGGGGTCGCCCTGGTGGCGAGTCGGTCGCATCCCTCGTAGCCCCCACGGGCGCACGCTGGATTCAGATGGCCTGCTGTGAGCGGGCGGCCCGCCGACACGACCCAGGGGGAACTGCGCGGAGTGCGGTGCGATCGGGTCAGCATCGAACGATGGATCAATCGGCAGATCAGTCGTGGCCAGGTGGGCATCGGCGCCGGACATGAACAGGTACCTCCTCGTTACTGGATTGATCACGACGTGGGACGCTGCGCGATCGGACATAACGTTGCGACGCTCCGGTCGTGTCCTGCTGAGTCATGCGGGGCCGCCGATGCGGCCGGCAAGTGTGTATGCGGCAGCGTCGTCGATGAGCACCCCGAAACCGGCCACTCCGTGCGGGTACAGCACCCAACCATGCCGCTTCCGGTCGCGGATGACGATCACGGTGCACTGACCGCTGCCGTCGATGCGGCGCCCCTCCACCGCGCACCGTTCCTGCTCGCCGTAGGGCAGGCGGTGCGGCCCGTCTTGTTCTGGCAGCTGGGTCACTGGACCTCTCGTCTCCGTGGTGGTACCTGCCGGCCGGCCACGCCATGGGCAAGACGGACGACCGTCTGAGCTTTCGTGGCACTGACCTGGACCCGACCGAGGCAGGGAGGTGATCCCACGCGACGGTGAGCACGACCTCCCTCGGCGGGTCGATCAGCACAGCCTACTATGCAATTATCTTGGGAATACCACAAGTGGTCTGTTGAGATGGATTCTACCTCGATATTCCCAGATGGATTGACTACCGGTTGGTGTCAGACCACACCGGGAGCGAGCATCCAATACACCGAAGAGGCCCTGTCGATGCGACTGACCCGGCAATGGCGGGACTGCCCCGACACCGAAAGCTGCCCGACTCTTTACTCGACCGATCGCGGCACGGCTGTAGTCCAGGGCTACCTGGTCACCGACCCGGAGGCACTGGGCGTACACACCATGGCCCCCGGGGTAACCGCGGTTGAGGTCCCCTTTGCTCTGTGCGCGGGTCTCGCCATCAGCGGCCCAACCCTATGTTCCACAGAGCACGGCACCGTCGTGGTCCGTGGAACTGCGGTCACCGACCCGGAGGCGCTGGCCACACTCCGGCTGCCAATCGGAGAGGCCGCCGTCGAGATCCATCTCTGCCAGCCCGCGAACCCGATCACGCAGGAGGTACCAGCGTGACCCTCCTCGACTTGTCCCAACTCAGGCAAGTACTCGAGACCACCACCGATGATCTGTTCCGCTGGGAAACCCTCCCCGCATACGAGGTGGCCTCGGACGGATCGGACTACCGCCGCTACCTCGACGGCGCCGACGCACCCACACTCGAACGCAAGCAGCCCTGGCTGGACACCCTGCGTGAATGGGCCGACCAAGGCAGGCCCCGCCGCCGGGTGCGGATCATCCACGACCCGATCACCGACTATGAGCGATACGCCTGCGAATGGGGTTACGCACTCAACTCCCAGGCCGGGGAGATCATCCGAGTCATAGACCTCGCCCACACATCGTTGCCCCGGGAACTGACTCGCATAGCTGGGGACTTCTGGCTCATCGACGGCCGCGAGGTCGTGGCAATGCACTACCAGCCCGACGGCCAGTTCCGCGCCGCGGAGGTCCTCGACCCTGATCAGGTTGCCGAGCACCGCTCCGGGGCGAGGATCTCATGGGAGTTGGGCATAGACTTCGCCACCTGGTGGAACGGCCATCCACAGCACCACCGCTCGGCGCACCGAGCGGCCTGACGACACTGCGGACCAGCTTGAGCAGCAGCGACACCCATCCCGAACTCGCGACGACCCTGCGCCGCCTCCGGCACGACGCTGGCCTGTCCGGTTTCGAAGCCGCCCGGCGGGCCAACCTGTCCCAATCAACCGTGTCGCGGCTGGAGACCGGGCGTCGCGCACCCACCGTCAGGGAAGTGACCGCCCTCTGCAAAGCATATCGAGCTCCCGCCGACGTGCGCGCCGCGCTGCAAGCGACCGCCCGAGACCTGCAAGAAGGCACCACCTCTGCCCGGATCGTGCTCCAGCGGCCACGGGAGATGCAGGAACGGATCGGACGTATCGAGCAGTCCTCCGCACTGATCCGCGGCTTCCAGCCGGCCATGGTCATCGGCTTGGTCCAAACCGTCGACTACGCGCGGGCGATGATGTCCGGCAGGGTGAGCGGGCCGGCGCTGCACAAACTCGCCGAGTCCCGTCAGGAACGCCAGGCCATCCTGGACACCGGACGGCGCTTCACGCTGCTGCACGCTGAGGGCGCGCTGCGCTGGCACATCGGCAGCGCCACCATCATGGCCGACCAGCTCGACCATCTAGCCGGACTCACCCGCCACCCGAATCTGCGGCTCGGGGTCATCCCCTGGGACCGGCCGCTCACCATGCACGCCCGGCACGCCTTCCATCTCTACGACACCCATACCGTGATCGTTGGCACCGAATCGGGCACGGCCTTCATCACCGACTCGGCAGAGGTAGCCGCCTACGACCGCCGATTCGCCGAGCTTGAGCAAGTCGCGGTGTTCGCCGACCAGGCAGCACAGGTGTTCACTCGAGTTGCCGACGACTACCGACACCTCGCCTGACCCATGGGAGCGTCGTGGCGCTGACGGGTGGACACATGTGACGTCGCGTGATGTATGATGATGTCGTGCATCGAACGCAGATCTATCTTGACGACGATGAGGTAGCGCTGTTGATCCAGGAAGCGGCGCGGACGGGTGCGTCCCGCTCGGAGCTGATTCGTCGGGCAGTGCGCAGCCAGTACGGGGCCGAGACTGCGGAGCGTCGTCTTGCCGCCCTGCGCGCGTCGGCCGGGACTTGGAGCGATCGGTCCGGCACCGGCGCCGACTATGTTGAGGGGTTGCGTAGCGACCTCGGCGAGCGCTTGGAGCAGGTCGGCTTGCAGTGAAGCTGCTCGACACCTCGGTGGCCGTCGACCATCTGCGTGGCTATGGCCCAGCGACGGCACTGCTCGAAGACCTTGTTCGTGCCCACGAGTCGGTGGTGGCCAGCGAACTCACCCGCTTCGAGCTGCTAGCGGGCGCCCGACCCGACGAGCACGATCGCCTCGAGAACTTCTTCTCCGTGCTCGACTGGGTCCCGGTGACCGAAGACGTGACGCGCCGCGCTGGCGAGTATGCGCGCTCTTACCGGCGCAGCCATTCGGGGATCGGGGTCGTCGACTATCTGCTTGCCGGCACCGTATCCGTGGTGGGCGCCGACCTGGTGACGACCAACGTACGGCACTTTCCCATGTTCGAGCACCTCCGCGCGCCTTATGTTTACGGGCCGCCGGAGCAGCGTCGTACCGGGCGCTGAAGAATCACCCGGCGTGCGCCCTCGCTGGATCTCCGTAACCGTCCTCGCTGCTGCCGTGATCGCGGGGTGTGGCTCCGCTCCCCCGGCTGGGGCGCCCCCAGCAACGCAGCTGCCACCGGCGGCCGAGCCGGCCCCCGCTCCGGTGCCCAACGCACCGCCAGCCGGGCGGACGGTGCCGGTCGGCACCGCCCCGGAAGGGGTGGTGGTCGACCCACAGACCCACATCGTGGCCGTCGGGGTGCGCGACCCGGCTGCGCTGACCCTGCTGGACGCCAATACCGGCGCGGTGCTGCGCAAGGTGTCGCTGCCCGGCACGCTGCGGCACCTGCAGCTGGCCGCACCGGGCGGACCGGTGCTGGTCCCGGACGAGAGCTCGAACCAACTGCTGCGGGTGGCGCTGCCCGGTGGCGAGATAATCTCGCACGTGGTCACCGGCACGGTCCCGCATGATGCCACCCAGGCCGCCAACGGCACCGTGTTCGTGGCCAACGAGCTCGGGCATACCGTGGTCGCGGTGCGCGGCGATCAGGTCGTGCACACCTTCACCGACGTCACCCAGCCAGCGGGGTTGGCAGCCGTCGGCGACCTCGTCGGCCTCGTCGACGTCCGGGAGAACACCCTCACCATCTACGACGCCCAGCGCCTGCAGCGGGTGGCTGAGCTGCCGGCGGGGGCCGGGCCCACCCATGTCGTCGCTGACAAACGCGGCCATCTGGCGGTCACCGACACCCGGGGTAACGCCGTGCTGCTCTACGAGCTGAGCCCGACACCCCGGCAGATCGGTCGGGTGGACCTGCCCGGCACGCCCTACGGGATCGCCTACGACCCGGTCCGCGACCGGCTGTGGGTGACCCTGACCGCGCTCAACGAGGTGATCGGGCTCAATCTCAACGCCAACACACCAGTCCTGGCTACCCCACTGCCCACGGTCCGCCAACCGAACACCGTCGCCGTGGACAGCACCACCGGCCGGCTGTTCGTGACCGGAACCGACGAGGGGGTGCTGGAGATCATCGAGCCGTGACGTAGCGTGCGCGGCGTGCGAATCCTGATCACCGGCGGCGCGGGTTTCATCGGCTCGCACGTCGCCGACCTGCTCTCCGCCGACGGGCATTCAGTGCTGCTGCTGGATGCATTCCTGCCGCAGGCACACGGCTGCAGTGCGCTGCCGGAGTGGGTGTCGCATCACGAGCTGGTCCGCGGCGACGTCCGGGACGGAGAGCTGCTGGGCCGGCTGCTGCCCGAGGTGGACGCAGTGTGCCACCAGGCGGCGATGGTCGGGCACGGCCTGGATCCCTCAGACGCCCCCGACTACACCGCCAACAACGACCTCGGCACCGCGGTGCTGCTGGCCGCGATGCACAGAGCGGGGCTGCACCGGCTGGTGCTGGCCAGCTCGATGGTGGTCTACGGGGAAGGCCGCTACGCCTGCCCGTCTCACGGCGTGGTGCCGGCCCCACCCCGGCGAGCCGAGGACATCGCCGCGCGACGATACGAGGTGCACTGCCCGCACTGCGACGCCGATCTGGAGCCGCAGCTGGTGGGTGAGGACGCCCCGCTGGATCCGCGCAGCACCTACGCCGCCACCAAGCTGTCCCAGGAGCACCTCGCTGCGGCGTGGGCCCGGCAGACCGGTGGGGGCGTCTGGGCGCTGCGCTATCACAACGTCTACGGCTCCCGGATGCCGCGCGACACCCCCTACGCCGGGGTGGCGTCGATCTTCCGGTCGGCGTTGGCGCGTGGTGCGGCACCGCAGGTGATGGAAGATGGACGGCAACGCCGGGATTTCGTGCACGTGTCCGACGTCGCCCGCGCCAACGCGCTGGCGCTGTCCACTGAACCGCCTTTCGGGCGGTGCGTACCGGTCAACGTCTGTTCCGGGCACCCGCACACCGTCGGTGAGCTGGCCACCGAGCTGGCCCGAGCGATGAGCGGGCCAGCCCCGCAGATCGTCGGTGGCGCCCGGCCCGGCGATGTGCGGCATGTGACCGCTGACCCCGCCCGGGCCGCCGAGCTGCTGGGTTACCGAGCCCAAGTGTCTTTCGCCGAGGGCGTCGCCCGATTCGCCACCGACCCGCTGCGCGAGCCGGTCACCACGTCGTGAGCAGCAGGTGGTTCACGGCCAGCGCGACCACCACCTGACCGGCCAACCACCAGCGTGCCTGCCGTGCCGGAAGCAGCCCGGCCGCGGCAACCAGCCAGACCGCGAACGGCAGCCAGATCCGTTCCACCTCCGCCTTGCTCAACCCGGAAAGGTCAGCGACCAGCACCGCCACCGCGGCCGCCGCGCACACCAGCAGCAGAATGCGCGGCTGACCCTGCCCCGGCGTGAATACCCGCCGCAGCCCCGCCACCCCGGCCGGCCCGAGCACCACCACCAGGCACGCCAGGTCGGCCCACACCCAGTAGCCGTACGGGCGCACCAGCCCGTACTCCCCCGGCTGGTAGTAGCGAAAGGTGACCTGCCGGTAGCCGTCGAGCCACCAGAAGCCCGCGGCGGCGAAGGCGGCCACCACCGCCGCCACCCCTGCGCCGGCCACCAGCAGCGGGGCGACCCGGCGAGCGGCGACCGCGACGGCCACCGGGAGCAGCCCCGCCAACACGAGGCCGTAGGACAGGAACAGGGTCGCGCCCAGCAGCAACCCACCGGCTGCGGACGCGGTAATAGCCGTGATGTCGAGCCGTTGCCGGGTGGCGCCGACGGCCAGCAGAGCCACCCCCCAGGCCAGCACCCCGGCGAACAGGCCGTCCGCGGACACGCCGATCCAGATCGCGCCAGGCAGCAGCACCCCGAACGGCAACGCGACCCGGGCGGCGGCGTCGGCGCCCAGAGCCCGCAGTGTGACCGCCACCGCGACCGCAGCCGTCGAACCGACTACCACGCACAGCAGCGCGGCGGGCACCCCGCCGGGCAGCCCGATCCGGTCAAGGCCGACGAAGACCAGCAGCGCCCCCGGGGGATGCCCCGCGACGTGCGTGGTCCACGACTCGGGCCGCAGTCCGGGTATCCGTTCGGCGAAAGTTCGCAGCATGGTGCCGACATCACCGACCCTCGGGACGTCGTGCAAGTACTCGGTGTCGGTGGTCAGCCGATCAGCCACCCCGCGCTGCCACCCGTCGATCAGGGCCAGGCACATCGTCCACGCCGCCGCGGTGACCGCGGAGATCGCCAGCAGGGACCGCCAGGGCAACCGGGCAGCCAGCTCGGGTCCGCGCAACACGACGAGCGCCGCGAGCAGCACCGCGGGGACCGTGCCTGGACCGATGTGCGGAAGCCACTGGGCACCCAACGGCGGGGCGGCGACGTGCAGCGGCACCCCTTGATCGAGCAGCCAGGTGCCGATCACGGCAGCTGCCGCAACGAGCAGCACGGCGCACCCGACGGCTACCAGATCCGCGCGGAACCCGCGATCCATAGCTATCGACGGCTCGCGTGGCGCGGTCCTCGTCACAGCCCGAGTTATACCGTCAGCGGGCTGATTGTGCGGTTCGGACCGGTTGCCGCGCGGCTGTCTCAAGAAGTTTCACCACGTGCGTGGGCCCCGGCAGGGCATGCATCTGTTCCTGGACACGCCTGGTGTTCTGTCGATAGCACGGGTCGGTGAGGACGTCACGGGCGGCTTCGCGGATCGCCTCGGCGGTGCGACCGCCGGTGGCCACGACCCGGGCAACCCCGTGTGCGGCGCAGCGCTCCGCGTTGTAGGGCTGGTCCGCAGTGATCGGAACCACAACCATGGGAACACCTGCGCTCAAGCATTCTTTGACGCTGTTGAACCCTCCGTGGGTCACCACCAGCTGGCAACGCGGGAGCAGCTGCGGCTGGGGCAGGGACGTCACCAGATGCACGTTCGGCGGTTGGGGTCCGAAGCGAGCAGGATCTTGATCAGAGCCGATCGTGACGATGAGGTTGACCGGTTCCTCGCGGAGCCCCTGAATGATCGCCTCTAAGACGCCGGGGGTCTTGTTGAACACGGTGCCGAGGCTGGCGTACACCGTCGGACGATCAGGGACCTGACGCACCCACGCGGGCAGCTGTGCTCCCGGTCGTAGCGTGTCGGTATGGCGTAGGAAGTGGGAGTTCGCCGGTCGGGGGACATCGATTCCGTCCCACTGCGGTGGGGTGAAACACAGGTGCAGATACCGATACGGCATGAGTACGTTCGGATCGGGCGGCAGGCCGAACCGGGCGCGATGATGGCCCATCGCCTCGGCCACCAGGCTGCGGATACCCGGGAAGTAGCGCACTTGCGGTGAGTCGACGGCGGCATAACCGTTGCCGGCTACCGAGGCGTGCGCGATGCCCTGGAGTTCGGCCACGATGCAGCCGCCGTACTCCATGCCCTCCCTGACGATCAGGTCCGGTTCCCAGTCCCCCGCGATGGCCAGCAGGTCGGGAACTATGCGCTCGGTGGTGATGCCGGCGAAGACCGTGACAACGAACGCCGCGAACTGCGGTCCGGGCGGAGGCATGGCGGGGAACGCCCCCCACGTGGACATGTCCTCAGCCAGCCAGTCCAGGCCGGCGTCGATGTGAGTGAGGCCGAAGGCTTCCACCTCGCAACGAAATGACGTCGCCGAGCAGATAGCCACTTCGTGGCCGGCAGCGGCCAAGGCGTTGGCCACGGGGATCAGTGGGTGCAAGTGCCCGATGGACGGCTGGACCGTGAACAGAGTTCGCATCGCCGGTTCCTTCCCGGAAGATACGCTACCGTATGGTTTAGGTACGGTAGAGTACTGTCATGACCCGGTCAAGCGGTAAAGCGCGGACAGCCCGCCCGCTCTCCGCCGCGGATTGGATCCGGGCTGCCGTCGACGCGATCGTCGAGGGCGGCATCGCGGCAGTGGCGGTCGAGCCCCTCGCTACCCGCCTCGCCACCACAAAGGGTAGCTTCTACCACCACTTCGAGAACCGGGACGCGCTGATCCTCGCCGCGCTCGATGACTGGGAACAGTCCCAGACCGAAGCGGTGATCAGGCGCCTTGACCTGCTCCCGGACCCCGGAGAGCGGTTGCGCGCAGTAATGGCCGCAGCCATCGCTGACCGAGCGGGCGGCATACGGGACGCAGCCCTGCTGGCGTCGGCCACCCATCCCCTGGTCAAACCCGTGGTACAGCGGATCACGGCTCGCCGGTTGAACTACTTCACCGACGTCTACACGCAGCTCGGTCTCCCCGGCCCGCAGGCGCGACGCCGCGCCCTGCTGCTCTACTCCGCTTACCTCGGGCTCTTCGACTACCTGCGGGCCGGTCTCGACACCGGCCTCAGCGACGACGAGCTGCGTGCCCATGCCGGCGAGCTTCTGGCAACCCTCGTGACAGCACCTTGACAATCTACCTGACGGCGTTCACTATACCTGACTATGCCAGTTTTACCGATACGCGACAGGCGTGCTGAGCGGTTCGAAGCCACCCGGCGGGAGATCCTCGACATCGCGTGGGAGCTGGTAAGAGTTGATGGCCTCGCTGGGTTGTCGTTGCGGGAGCTCGGGGCACGGGTCGGGTTGCGGGCCCAGTCGCTCTACGTCTACTTCCCGTCCAAGCACGCCATCTACGACGCCATGTTCGCCGAGGCCAACCGCGAGTTGCTCGACCGGGATCGCTCGGTGGACCTGGATGCCGACCCCGTGATTGCGCTGCGTCAAAGTGCTCGCCAATTCGTCGACTTCTGCACCGAGGACCTGGCGCGCTACCAGCTGCTTTTTCAGCGCACCATCCCCGGCTTCGAGCCGTCGGAGGAGTCGTACTCGCTGGCCCGCGAGGTACTCGATGGGGGGCATCGGGTGCTCGCCGGGGTGGGCGTCACAGAACCCGCTGACGTCGACCTCTACACCGGGCTGATCTCAGGCCTGGTCGCACAACAGAACGCGAACGAGCCGGGGGGGGACCGGTGGACCCGGCAACTGGACCGGGCGATCGACATGTACCTCGCCGAGGTGGCTCCACGCCGCCTCGCTCACTGATCCTGCACACGTTTCTGGAGTCCCCCCATGACTGCCCCAGCTCACCATGACGTGATGCCCTACCAGATCGCCGACGAGACTTTCCTGATCACCTGGGGATTGGACGCGCCGCCGGTGGGTCATTTCCCGATGCACTCACTGCTGATCCGCAGTAAAGAGCCGGTGCTCGTCGACACTGGTGCGCCGGCCTGCCGCGAGCGGTGGTTGGCCACCGTGGCCGCGCTGGTCGATCCCGCCGATGTCCGGTGGGTCTTCCTGTCCCATGACGACCGCGACCACGCCGGGAACCTACTGCCAGTGCTCGCAGCGTGCCCGAACGCGACCCTGCTGACGAACTGGTTCAGCTTGGGCCGGATGGCCGAGGAGTGGGAGACCCCACTGTCCCGATGCCGGTTCGTCAACGATGGAGATCAGGTCGACGTCGGCGACCGGGTGCTCGTCGCGGTCCGTCCACCGCTGTTCGACAACCCGACCACGCGCGGGTTGTTCGACGCCTCCACCGGCGTGTACTGGTCAGTCGACACCTTCGCCACCAACACCCCGCACCGGATGCTGGAGGCCGACGACCTCAGCGACGGCGAGTTCCGCGACGGGCAGCTCCTCGGGGCGCGGCTGATCGCGCCGTGGCACCGCTACCTCGACCAGAGCAAGTGGGACACCTGCGTTGATGCGGTCCGGCGCCTCGGCGCGACCACCATGGCCGGCTGCCATTCGCCCGTGCTGCGCGGTCAGCGCATCGACGAGGCGTTCAACCTCATGCGACAGCTGCCCGCGCTCGACCCGTGGCGCGAGTTCGACCAGTCCGATCTGGACCGGTGGCTTGCCGACGCCGGGGCACTGTCCGAGCCATCGATCCCCGCCCACTAGTCCCATCGTCAAGGAGCCTTGCCATGCAATCGACTGCCATCCCTGTCGACCGCATCCCACCGCTGGAGCACGAGGAGGCCGTGCGGTTGGCGCAGACCGAATACCAGCGCTTGATCGAGTTGGTCGACCAACTCGCACCTGAAGATTGGACCCGCCCTACCGACTGCACCGGTTGGGACGTCACCGCCGTGCTCGCCCACCTCCTCGGCATGATGAAGCTCGACGCCGATCCGGCCGAGCTGGCTCGGCAATTCTCGGCTGCCAACCAGCGGGCTGCGGCCACCAGCGAGATGCGGATTGATGCCCTGACCGCGCTACAGGTCGCCGAACATGCCCACCTCTCGACTTTGCAGCTCGTCGACGCGCTGCGAACGGCAGCACCGGAGGCCCTCGCCGCCCGCAGCCGTATGACGGCTGAAGAACGTGCCAGGGTGTTCAACCCCGGGCCGCCCTACGACGAGGGCTGGACCCGCGGATACCTCATCGATGTGATCCACACCCGGGATCCGTGGATGCACCGGATCGACATCTGCCGGGCCACCGGCGGCGAGCTCACGCTGACTCCAGACCACGACGGACGCATCGTGGCCGACGTCGTGGCCGAATGGGCGAGGCGCCACGGACAACCCTGCACGGTCGTCCTAGACGGACCCGCCGGCGGGATCTATACGCATGGCGAAGGCGGTGCGCAACTACATCTGGAAGCCGTGCAGTTCTGCCGCACCCTGTCCGGCCGCAGCCCCGCAGACGGCCTCCTCGCCCACCAAGTGCCCTTCTAAGCCCACTCGCCATTCGGAGCCAACGTCGAGGACGCTTCGCCCCGCCCAGAGGGGTGAGATGGGCCCTGGGTCGCGGTCTGGCTCTCGTCCTCAGGTGGGGAACAGCTTGCGTGCGCCGAGTTCGACAGGAGGGCTGCGCTGGCGGCGGTGGACAGCCGTGGTGTCGAACTCGGCGACAACAGGGTTGTCACGACTGTATTCGAAGCGAATCGCGGTTATCCGGCGCCGCCGGACCGCGATTCGGCTCCGAATGGCGTTGCAAGGTCGCGCGAGTGGCTAGGCGCCGCCGGCGGTGAGGAGCATGTCGGTGGCGAAGCCGGCGACCAGGCCGACCCATACGCCCCAGTACAGCAGGGATCGGTGGCCGCCTCGCAGGGCGATGGCGACGAGCTGGATGATCACGTAGAGGATGGAGCCGGCGGCCAGGGTGAGGAAAACCAGGCTCATCGGGTCGCTGGTGAACTGGTGGCCGATCACGGTTCCCAGCACGGTGGGGCCACCACCGATCGCACCCAGGAGGAGCAGAAATCCCCAACTGGGTTGATCTTGCTCGGTCGCCAGCGGAGCGACGATGCCGAATCCTTCGGTCGCGTTGTGCAAGGCGAAGCCGGTGACCAGCAGGGTGGCCAGCGCGATCTTGCCCTGCGCCGCGCTGCCACCGATGGCGAGACCCTCGCCGAAGTTGTGCAGGCCGATTCCGACTGCGATCAGGAACGCCAGCCGGCGGGCCGCCGTCCAGGTGTCGCCCCTGCGCAGGGTCAGCTCGTCGGCGGCCATCGTGCCTGGCCCCAGCAGCGGGATGGGTCCCTCGCCGGCCAGCCAGCGCTCGTACCCGGCCAGGCTCAACAGCCCGACTCCCAGCCCGGCGAAGAGCAAAGCGCCGAACCCAATCACCGGCGCCACACTGCCGGAACCGTCGTGCACCTTGTCCAGCGTGGCACCGATCAGCTCCCACGCCTGGTTCAGCAGGTCCCACATTATGAAGATCAAAATGCCGATCGCGAAAGCGTTGAGAAACACTCGCACGGCGGGCGCGGTCCGGCTGTGGCGGGCGCTACGCAGCCGGCCAAGCGGTAACCCGAGTACGATCGTGACCCCTGCGATCAACCCGAGGATCAGCGTCTGAACTGCATCCACCGGCGATCAGCCCACACTGCTATCGAACCGCATTCGACTCCCTCGCCTCGTCGCCCAACAGCTTTGCCTCAATGAATGAGATCTGTCAAGAACACTGATCGAACGTTGACAAACAGAAGCTTTCAGACTGTGATTGTGTGCGCACCCACGGTGACCCACGAACGGTCGCACAGGACCTGCAAGCAGCATTTCCGAATATCGCTTTTGTTAGGCAGTCCTACACTAACCACGGTTAGGACGCCCTCACCGATCAACCATTGGCGCGGCGATCCTACACGCTAGGAGGGCCGGTGACCTCATCACCGGCAGCCGTGCTGTCGACATGGCCGGCGCAGCTATTGCACTATCCGGCCTTAGTGCCGTTTGTCGTAATTCTCTGTACGCCCGCGGACTCATGGCGCTTATGTTCAGCAGGCAGAGTTGCCTTACCCCATGCACTGCGGAGGTGCACACTGGGGATATGGCGTGTCTCCGACGCAGGCGGTACGACGGCTACGGCTATCCGTACCGGCCTCGGCCGGTCGGCGGGTCATGTCTTCGAGACGCGTGCCTGCTCGACGCCGGATGCTGTCTTGGGGAGAGCCTCAGCGGCAACTGCCTTGTGGTGGCGATGCTAGCGTTGCCCCCACTGACCGTAGCCCTGATCGACGAAGCCCTGACGCTGCGGCGCACCCCTGCCGCGGCGGAATCACCGCTCACGTCGCTACTGGTCGCCGGTGTCCGAACGTATCAACGCGAGATCAGCCCGCGACGGCCGCCGTGTTGCCACTTCACCCCCACGTGTTCGGAGTATGCGGCACAAGCGCTGCGAACCCACGGCGCTCGACGGGGGAGTTGGCTCACCATCAAACGGCTCGGTCGCTGCCGGCCCAGCAGGCCCACAACCGACGATCCAGTGCCTGGGCCCAGATTCTCCGTATAACAGCCACTTGACGGGTGCTCAGCTGGCTACCTACTGTGATGGGTCTGCGTGCACGCGGCCGTACGTCACCGTTTGATGCGCTAAAAACGATCTTTCGCGTGATCGAAATGTAACGATGCGTGCCGCTTCAGGGAGGAGCTGGTGAGCTACAGCCTGGGGATCGACCTCGGCAGCACCTTCGTCGCGGCTGCCCGCGCGACGGCGGCCACCGTGGAAGCGGTCCCCCTCGGTGATCGTTCGGTGGTGACCCCAGCGGCTGTATACCTTCAGGGCGACGGCACGTTAACTATCGGGGATGCCGCCAGCAGGGGCGCGGTGAGCAGCCCGGATCGAATCTGCCGCGAGTTCACCCGTCGGCTGGGTGACCCGACGCCGGTGGTACTCGGTGGTGAGTCGTACGAAGTCACAGCGCTGGTTGGCGTGCTGCTGCGAGACGTGGTAGAGCAGGTCACCAAGATCGAAGGCGAACCACCCGACCGGGTCGTATTGACTCACCCGACTAGTTGGGGCCCATTCCGCCGTGCGCTGTTCGAGGAGGCTACCCAGCAAGCGGAGCTGACCAATTCGCTCCTGATGACCGAGGCCGAAGCCGCAGCTGCGCACTACACCGCGACCCGACCGCTGAACGACGGCGAGACAATGGCGGTTTACGACCTGGGCGGTGGCACCTTCGACGCCACGGTGCTGCACATGCAGTCCGGTAACGTCGAAATCATCGGCAAGCCCGAGCGCCTCGAAGCGCTTGGCGGCGGTGACTTCGACGAGGCAATCCTGTCCCACGTCAACGACGGCGCCGACGGAGCGCTGGCCAAGCTGGACATGCGGCGGCCGCAGACCTTCGTCGCGCTCGCCAGGGTGCGACAGGAATGCATCGCGGCCAAAGAGGCACTCTCAGCTGACACCAAGGCGACTTTCCCGGTATTCCTGCCCAGCCGAAGTTTTGACGTGCATCTCACCCGGTCGGACTTCGAGGACATGGTGCGAGCCCCGATCGAGTCGACCATTCACACGCTGTCCCGAGCCCTGCAGTCGGCTCAGGTCGAGCCGGCAGAGCTCAGTGCAGTGCTTCTCGTGGGCGGATCATCGCGCATCCCCATGATCGCCCGGATGGTGTCCGCTGAGCTGGGCTGTCCCACCGTCGTCGACACTCATCCGCAGCAGGTCGTTGCACTCGGCGCCGCGTCACATGCCGCGCATGCGCCCCAGCCGCGCTACACCGTCCCGCACCGCAGCCGGCAGCGCGAACAGCGACTGGTCGGTCGTGGCACGGCCGCGCCGCCGACCACAAACGGGTTTGTGGATACCCGTCCGGAGAAGCAGGAAAAACCAGAGGAGCAGCCGCTCATACCGGCGCAGCGCATACCGGCGCAGCGCCCAGCCGAAGTGCTGCCGACCACAGCGATCCCGACACCACGCACACCACCGCATGAAGCGACGGCCACCGCACGTCACGTGCGGCCGAAACCAGCACCACCACCGGCCAAGCCGTCACCCGACCGTAAGCGCCTACCGAGGATACTGCTCGCCGCCGGCGCAGCGGTCGCGGTGGCTGCAGTGATCGCGCTGGCCACCTTCGGTCGCGGCAACGACACCCAGGCCCCTACGCCACCCATCGCAAAGCCCGCGCCCAAGCCGGTGCCGACGGCGGTGGCAAGCGTCGGACCGAAGGTGGCGGTACCCGTGGCCAGCGCCAACATCGCGGTAGGCCAGACGCCCAACTTCGTCGCCGTCGCCCCCGACGGCCGGCACGCCTATGTCGCTAACGGCGACGCTCAGGTCATCACCGTGGTGGACACCGCGGTCAATCAGGTGACCTCGACCATCCCGATCGCGGCCGGTCCGCCCCAGTTCCTCACGTTCGCGCCAGACGGTCGCACGCTGTACGTCACCATATTCAATGATCAGAAGACCAAGCATGCAATCGACGTGATCGACACCGTGTCGAATACCGAGATCGCAATGATTCCGCAGCCCGCGAGTCCGTTCGATCCGGCGATCAGCCCGGACGGTACGCTGCTTTATGCCCCCAACCACGATGTCGCGTCCGTGTCAGTGATCGCCACCGATACCAAAACGGTCATCGGACAGATCAACGTCGCCCCGAACCCGCATTCGATCGCGTTCTCCCGCGATGGCAGTCGTGCTTACACGGCGAACCACGAATCCGGGCTGGTGTCGGTGATTAACACCGCCACCCGCGGGGTTGTTGCGACCATCCCGGTCGGATCCGGTCCACATAGCATCGCCGTACACCCGAATCGTCCGCTGGTGGCCAACGTGAACTACGAGTCGAACACGGTTTCGGTGATCGATACCAACACTTTGAAGGTCGTTGCCACCATCCCGGTCGGCCAGCAGCCAGAAGACATCGTCTGGTCTCCCGACGGACGGTTCGCCTACGTCGTCAACAATGGCAGCAACACTGTCTCGGTGATCGACGCCACGACCGACAAGGTCACCGCGACTATCCCCACCGGGCCTGGCCCGAGCAGCATCGCGCTGCTACCCGACGGCCATCAGGCCTACGTGAGCAACGCCGACAACGGGACTTTGACCGTGCTCCAACTGGCCCGCTGATCATTATCCTGATCGGTCAGGGCACAATGATCGTGCCCACGGTGAGCTGTGAGCCGGACGGCGTACCCGCGCAACCGGTGGCCTCGATCGGCACGAACAGCGCCGCCGTCTCGCCCGGGGGGTAGATGCGCAAGCCCCGCACGGGCGTCGGACGGCACACAGCCGTGTCGTAGTTTGCGACGTTCACCAGTTGCAGCTGCGCCGATGCCGTCGCGCCCGGTGCGATACGCACGGATCCACCAGCGTCGCCGACCCGCTCCGCAGCCGGTCCGACCTGCTGGCCCACGTCGCCGGCGACGTAGGACACGCCGGGGAAGCCCTGCATCGCGCACGCCTGGCTGCCGGTATTGGTGAAAATCAGCACGCGATACACCGAGCCTGCGGCGCCCTCAGGGGGGCCAAGGGACGGGGTGAGCTGCGCCGAGCGGCACCTCGGTGCAGCGACCGAGGCAGTCCCGGGTGTCGACGGTGACCCCGTCGGCGTGCGCGGGGTGGCGGGCACGCCGGCCGTGGTCGGCGCGACGGCGGTGGTCTCCGGCGTGCTCGCCGGGCCAGCTGGCGGCGAGCTCGAACAGGCCGCCAGCGCCAGTGCGAGCACGCTCACTGCGGCGATGCAATGTCCTGACCTCATGAACCACCGATCCACGCGTGACCCGTACCTTCGTGGGCAGCTTAACTTGATCACGACGGGTAGCCCGCCATCATCGGTCAGTCAGCCTGCCACTTTGATCGTCGAAAGTGAGCTGTGGCAGTGCAGGCTCGCACAGTCACCACTCACTTTCGACGATCTCTGCCGCCCTCCGCCGCGGGTCGGCACCGCGTGGTCGACTGGGCGGTGGTGTCGCCGCCGAAGGGTCATGGGTCAGCCGGTGGGAGGCCCTCGCAGCTCCGGTCATCGGGCGACAGGCTTGCGATCCTCGCGAATACCGGCCGCCCGCACCGCGCCATGTGCTGCCTGGATCGCGCTATTGATGGAGACCTCGCCCAGCAGTCCGGGTGCGGCGACCATGTCCCCGGCAAGGAATATCCTGTCACCGCGGTTGATCGCCGGGCGGTCGCGCCAGGTTCGGCCGGGTAGGTCCAGCGCACCGGTGCGTCCGGCGGCGACCGCGTCGCGGCGCCAGGTGCAGCGCCCGCGCCAGTCTGGTATCCCGAGATCGACCAGCCGTTCCAGCCGCTGCAGGCCGTCGGCCTTCGACTCGCCGGGGCGCAGCGGCATCTGCGCTTGCACCAGGAAGTGCCCGGCTGGCGCCAGGGAAGGGTCCGGCGGGAGAAGTTCCTCGACTCCGGCCCAGTCTATGCGCGCCGACCGGATGTTCACGTTCCACGAGAGCCCAGGACGTCCCGCATAACGCGTACGGTGCGGTGATGAGCATCGAGGTAACGCTGCAGCAGCTGGCGCAAACCCTGACCCGGTACCGCTTCGCGTACCTGGTGACCGTCGGGGACGATGCGCGGGCGCACGTCTTGGCCGTGACCACCACGCTGGCGAACGACACACTGCTCGTGACGGACCTGGGACGAACAGCACGTGCCAACGTCGCAACTCACCCCTCGGTCACGTTCGTGTGGCCACCCGCGGATCCGAGCGACTACTCCTTGATCGTCGACGGCGTCGGGTCGATGCGCGACGACAAGCTCGTCGTCGCCCCCACCCGCGCGGTGCTGCACCGGCCCGCGCCACCCCGACCCACCAGCACCGGTGATGGCTGCGAGTCGGACTGCGTCGAGCTGCCCGTCACCACGGAGGCCTCGAACAGCAGCGCAGCGCGTGGATGAGCGGACTCAGCGCGGATACATCCCGCCGTCGATGCTGAACACCTGGCTAGTGACGTAGCCGTTACGCACGATCGCCACGGCGAGGTCAGCGACCTCTTCGGGACGGCCCACCCGACCGGCGGGTGTGGTCTTGGCCAGCTGCTCCGGATCGCCGGGAAGCATCGCGGTCTCTACGAAGCCCGGCGCGAGGACGTTGACGGTGACGCCGTCAGCGGCCACGCGGCCAGACAGGAAGTGCGCGAGACCGTGCAGCCCGGCCTTGGAGGAGGCGTAGTCGGGACCGATGACGCCTCCCCTGAAGGCCGCTACCGAGGAGATGAATAGGACTCGACCGAAGCCGCGCTCGCGCATCCCCGGCAAGGTGCGGCGGGCCAGCAGGAACGGCGCCCGAAGATTGACCGCCAGCGTGTAGTCGAAGACCGCGGCGTCAACGTCCTCGTAACGGGCTTGGCGCGCAAGACCGTGATTGGCGACGAGGATGTCAACCGGTCCTAGCGCCGCCTCGACGTCGTCGATCAACTGTTCTGGAGCATCCGGCGCTGCCATGTCGGCGCCGAAGGCCTGCGCTGTGCCACCGCCGGAGACGATCTCAGCCGCGAGCGCCTCAGCCGGCTCAGCATTGCGACCGTAGGCGACCGCGAGCCCCGCGACCTCGCCAGCAAGCCGCCGGCAGATCGCCCTACCGATACCGCCACTCGCTCCCGTAACGAGCGCGATGCGCCCCGCCAGATCAAGTCCGTCTGACATCGATCGCACGATACCCGCCAGCCTCTGCCGCGTCGTGAACTCGACAGTACCGACGTCGCACGTCACTTAGGAGGTCGCTGCCGTCGAGTTCACGACGTCCACCCACGCGTGCGGCGGGCCTGACCTGCAGGTAGCTGTCTGATTCATCGGAAATGATCGGTTCGACATGCTCGAAATACGGGTAGCGCAGCGTGAGCGCGTCGGAGGTGTCATTGAGCGCCCACAGCTGAGGTACTCAGGATCGGCGGTGAATCGATCGAACCCGTAGCCCGCGGACGCGGCGTGAGCTGGAGCCCGCTCGTCCCACATTGCCTTGTTGATTGATCTGAAGTCGCCCATGCGCGAGAGCATCCCACCTTCCGCGCGCCACCTCGAGAAGACTGAATGCGTGATTTCCCAGCACTCTCCCCCCGGACGCCGTCGACCGCAATTCGGCTCCGAATGGCGATGCGGGGCACGTGCTGGACCTCCATTCGGAGCCGAATCGCGATGCCGGGGTAACTCACGGGCCGGTCAGGAACTCGGTGACGGCTGTGCGGGCGGCCGGTCCATTCCCTTTGTTTTGGGTGATGTGGCCCGAGCCGGGGATGACTACTAGGTGACCGCGCGGGGCGTGGGCGGCCTCGTGCTGGGTCCACGCCAACGGGGTGATCAGGTCATGGTCGCCGGCCAGCAGCAGCGTCGACACCGGCGGCAGGTCGGCCCCGGTCGGGAACGCCACCACCGGGGTCTGCGGCCACAGCTCACAGGTCACCACAGTTCCGGCGCCGGCAGCGGTGGCCCGATCGTAGGGGAACACCGCCGCGTCCGGCAGTGCGGCGACCGCTTTCGCGGTCGCGCCCGCCCGGCCGGGCACTGGGGCATCGGCATCACCCCACGGCCAGCTGAAGTCCTCACACACGGTGGCGGCGTGCAAGCCCTGGCTCAGCTGCTCGGCCGAGATGGCCTGGTCGCGGGTTTCGGTAGCGATGATCGTGTCCAGCGCGGTGTAGTCACCCCGCGCCGCCTCATGCAGCGCGGCCACCATGCCGGTCAACCGGGGTGCGCCGCCGGTCAGCCCGCTGAGAATGGTGAGCAGCTGGGGGCCGTCATGGCGAGCCCCGATCTCCTCAGAGAGGTCCTGCGCCGGGTCGGTGCTACATCGGGTTTCCGCGCACACCATTCGCAGCACTTGCGCGGTGCGGTTGAAAGCGGCGATCGCCAGCGGATCGAAGGTGTCGTGCGGTACAACCGAGTCCAGCACCAACCGCGATACCCGATCGGGATGGGTGATCGCATAGCGCTCGGCGACGAATGTGCCGTACGAGGCGCCGTCGAGGGTGAGGGTGCCGACCCGCAACGCTTGGCGCAGCGTTTCCAGGTCAGCGATGGTGTCGGCGGTGGTATAGAACCGTCGATCAGGCCCGATGGATTGGGCGCACTCCTGCACGGCGCTGGGCGGGGGCACCGTCTGATCCGAGTCGCCCATCACCTGCTGTAGTTGTGGGCATTGCAGCGCGCCGGTGCCGGTGCCGCGCGAGGAGATCATCACCAGCCGGTAGTCGCGCAGCACAGCCGGGTCGAACTGGTGGGTGATCACGGCGGTCAACCCCACCCCCGGTTCACCCGGGCCGCCGACCAGCCACATCAGTACACCGCGCGGCGCGGTGGTGTTGTCTGCCATCGCGACCTGCAACGAGAGCTGCCCGGGCTGCTGGGGCGCGGCCCGCAGCCCGGCATGATCCAACGGCACGGACAGCCTCGCGCAGCTGAACGTAACGCCGACATAATCCCGGAACGGACCGGGTGCGGTGGCGCCGAGAGCAGCCGGGTCGCACGGATGAACGCCGGTCAGCTCAGAGTTCGCCTCGGACACCGATCCCCGGGGTGGAGTGCCGCAGCCGCCCGCACCGAGACCAATCAGCACGGCGGCTACCACAACAGCACGCCCGCCTGCGGTGCTTCCCCACCCGACGGCCACCGACATCGCCCTCCCGCTTGCCACCAGAGTTTGACACGATCGAAATGTGCGCGTGCAACTCCCGACGCTCGGAGCCCAGGGTGATCGAGCAGCGGCCGTCTTCGACGACGCCGTCAGGTCGGGCGACTGGGCCACCGCGGCGACGTCACTGGCGAAGCTGGCCGTGCCGACGACGAAGCTGTACCCGCTCACGCTCGACCAGCTGCGCCTGCTCCAGGACGCTGTGATCCGCGCTCGCGCCCTGCTTGGCGGCGTCGGCCGCGTGCTCCAGATCGCGATCGCCGTCGAGCTGCAAAGCAAGGGCGTCCCGGCGGCCAAGATCGCGGCTGGCACCGCGTTCGGAAAGCTCGAAACCAAGGTCGACGAGAGCATCGACGGCGACAAGGTAACGGACAGCTGGTACACCTACAAGATCAACATAGTGTTCACGCCCGACCCCGCCGTGGTCGACGCCGAGGAGATCGCGTTCATCCAGACGGTGCGCCTCGTCGACACCACGAGCGGCGCCAACACCGATCCCGAGCAGACAAACCAGAAGCGCCAGACACCGTCGGCCACGAGCGTGGACCGGCGCAGCGGCAAGAAGCAAGGCTGGTACGGAATGAAGGACGACGCAACGGGCAGCACGCAGCTGTCCGTGTGGAAGAAGTCGGCCCCGGCCTCGCCGGCCACGATGTGGGATCGCTCGAGTTGGAACCAGCCGAACACCACGTGGCAGTTCGAGACGATGGTGGTCTGCCGCTGCGGGGCGGACGCCGGGAAAGTGTACGGGGTCGTCACATGGAGCTTCGCGGTCGACGCCGACCTCAAGCTCACCCAGCAGACCCCCACGGTGACGACCAAGCAGAGCAGCGAGGCCACCGCAGCGGTGCACAACTGGAACGATCAGGCCGCCGGCTCCGCGTCCGACCGAAACGCCCTGGGGCAGATATCGCTGCCGGAACTGCGCTGAGCACGGCCCCCTAAGCTCCCCGGCATGGCGCGGTACTTCGATGTGCATCCGGTCGACCCACAACGGCGCGCGATCAGCCAAGTGGTCGAGCTGGTCCGCGGCGGTGGCCTCATCGCCTACCCGACGGACTCCTGTTTCGCGCTGGGCTGCCAGCTCGGCAACGCCGACGGCCTGCGCCGGATCCGCGAGATCCGCCACCTCGACGACAAACATCACTTCACCCTGGTGTGCCGGGACTTCGCCCAGCTCGGCCAGTTCGTCTACGTCAGCAACGCGGTATTCCGGCTGATCAGAACCGCGACTCCGGGCAGCTACACGTTCATCCTGCCTGCGACGAAAGAGGTCCCGCGCCGGCTGCTGCGCCCGAACAAGAAAACTGTCGGGGTGCGGATCCCGCAGCACGCCGTCGCGCAGGCGCTGCTCACCGAGCTGGACGAGCCGCTGCTGTCGTCGACGCTGTTGCTGCCCGACGAGCCCGAACCGCTGACCCAGGGTTGGGAGATCAAGGAACAACTCGACCACGCGGTCGATGCGGTCGTCGACTCGGGCGACTGCGGCACCGAGCCGACTACCGTGATCGACTTAACTGGACCCGAACCCGAGATCGTCCGCCGGGGCGCCGGCGACCCGTCCCCGTTCGAGTAGCCGCTTAGTGGGTGATGGTGTGGTGGTGGCCGCGCAGCGGCGGCGCGTCCAGGCCGCAGTGCCACTCGCGGTCGTGCGGATGGGCGGTACGCCGGCGAGCGGGGTTGCGGATGGTGGCAGCGGCCAGCAGCCCACCGGCGGCACAGGCACCGGCGGCGAGCAGGACTGCAGTGTCGAAGCCGTGCGCGAGGGCTGCCGGATGCAGGTAGGTATCGCCGGTGATACCGGCGAGCACCGGAAGGACGGCGACGGCGATGAGGCCACCGGCGCGGGCGACGTCGTTGTTGACCGCGGAGGCGACCCCGGCGTGTTCGCCGGGAGCGGCAGCCAGCGCGGTGGCGGTCAGCGGCGCGACGTTGATCGCCAGACCCAGGCCGAACACGATGACCGCGGGTAGCACCTCGGTTAGGTAGGTCCCGGTTAGCCCGATGCGGACGAACAGCGCCAGGCCAGCGGCGATGACGAGGGGCCCGGCGGTCATCTGCAGGCGGGGTCCGATCCGGGCAGCCAGCGCCCCCGAGCGGGCGGACAGTGTCAGCATGATGACGGTGACCGGCAGCAGAGCGGTGCCAGCTTGCAGCGGGCTGTAGCCGGCGACCTGTTGCAGCACGATCGGCAGCAGGAACAGCACCCCGCCCAGGGCCGCGTAGACGATGAAGGTGACGGCGTTGGCGGCGGAGAACTGCCGCGAGCGGAACACCGTCAGCGGCAGCATCGGCTCCTTCCGGCGCGCCTCTATAAGCAGGAATCCGGCGAGCAGGCCGGCGCCGGCGCACAGGGAGGCCAGGACCGCTGGGGAGGTCCAGCCCTGGCCGGGGCCGGCGATCAGGCCGTAGGTCAACCCGACCAGCGCGCCGGTGATGGCGGTAGCACCCGATGCGTCGATGCGCCCGGTGCTCGGATCGCGGGTTTCCGGGACGTGTCGGGCGGCGATGGCGACCACCGCCACGGCCAGCGGCAGGTTGATGAAAAACACCAGCCGCCAGGAGACGGCAGAGATCAACCAGCCGCCGAGGAACGGGCCGATGGCGGTGGCGATGCCGCCCAGCCCGGACCAGGCCCCGAGGGCCTTCGATCGGTCGTCGGCGACGAAGGAGGCCTGCAGGATCGCCAGGCTTCCCGGGGTGAGCAGTGCCGCGCCGACGCCCTGCAGGGCGCGGGCGAGGATGAGCACCCCCACGGTGGGTGCCACTGCGCAAGCCAGCGAGGCGACGGCGAACCAGATCGTGCCGACGATGAAAATCCGCCGCCTTCCGTACCGGTCCCCGAGAGTGCCGCCGAGCAGCAGCAGCCCAGCCAGGGCCAATGTGTAGGCGTTGACCACCCACTGCAGGGCGGACACCCCGACACCGAAGTCCCGTCCGATGGCGGGCAGCGCGATCCCCACCACAGTGGCGTCCAGCGAGGCGATACCTGAGCCGAGGATGGTGGCGGCGAGCACCCACCGGCCGACCGCGCTGGCGTAACGCAGGGCCGGTCCCGGCGAGTCGATCGCGCTCGCGCTGGCCGTCATCGCCGTGCCCCTTTCACGCCGCTACCATCGCCAATCGCGCCGGACCCGGTTTTAGCCTGTCTGTCAGCCTCGACGAAACGGATACGATCACAGCGGCGCCGGCCGCCGCACAATGCGCTGGTCAGCCTGCCACCGCACGTGCTGCGCCTACTCCCCGACGACCACGGCGAATGCTGATGCCCCCCACCTCCGTTTATCGTGCAATCACCTGATCAATGTATGCCGCGCCGAGTTGGTAGCCGTAGGTGAGCGCGAACACCAACGCCATCAACAACGCGAATCCCACCGCCCAACGCATCGGGATCAGTCTCCTCTCGTTTCCGTAGAGGAGAGCAGTATGGCGGCGTCAGATCGCCGAGGTGGCCAACGCCCGCCCCGTGTCCCGCGGGTTCACCGGCCGGTGAGCCCCGAATAGGGTTGGATGCTCTGGCCGGGCTACAAGCGGGCAGCGTAGAGCGCGCCGTAGCGGTTCCACCCGTGGGGTCAACGGTGTCGTGGTCACCGAATGTCCTTCCCGTGAAGCCCGGGTGAGGGTGGCCGCGACACCGACCGTAAGGATGGCCGCGAGGATTGTCAGACGTTTTTGACCGCGGAGACCTCGAACTCGAGCACGATCTCGTCACTGACCAGAACACCGCCGCCCGCTAGCGGGGCGTTCCAGGTGACGCCGTAGTCCTTGCGGTTGATCGTCACCGAGCCCTCGAAGCCGACACGCAGGTTGCCGAACGGGTCGGTCGCGGCGCCCTCGTAGGTGACGGGGATCGTGACGGAGTTCGTGACGCCCTTAATTGTGAGGTCACCGGTCAGCTCGAAGTTGGTGTCGCCGGCCTGGCGGACGGCGGTGGAGACAAAGGTGATCTCCGGGTAGGAGTCCATCGCCAGGAAGTCGTTGGCGCGCAGGTGCTCATCGCGCTGGGCGTTGCGGGTGTCGATGCTCGCCGCCTTGATCGTCACCGTGGCGGTCGAGTTGGCGGGGTTGTCCCCGTCGAGCACAGCGGTGCCCGCAAACTCGTTAAACGCACCGCGGACCTTGGTCACCATCGCATGGCGGGCGACGAACCCGATCCGGGTGTGCGCCGGATCGATGGTGTAGATGCCAGTCAGCTGGGCGAGGGTGGGGATCGTGGTCGAAGTGGTCATGTCAGCTGCCTCCTCGTGTCAGGTCATCCGACTAGATGACTCATCATCTATATGTTCACAACCTACATGATGCGTCATTCATTCCGGGTAGAGTGGATGACGTGAACAACCCGCGGTGGCTCGACGAAGCCGAGCAGCGCGCCTGGCGGTCTTACCTGCAGATGCACGGACAGCTGCTGGCCCGGCTCAACCGGCAGCTGCAGGCCGATTCCGGCCTGTCCCTTGCCGACTATGAGGTGCTCGTGACCCTCTCCGAGGTCCCAGCCGGACGCCTGCGCCCCTTCGAGCTGCAGCGTGGTTTGCAGTGGGAGCAGAGCCGCCTGTCACATCAATTGAGACGAATGGAGCACCGCGGCCTCGTCGGCCGTGAGGGGTGCACCGACGACGGCCGCGGAGCCTTCATCGTGCTCACCGATGCGGGTCGGCGCGCCATCGAAGCCGCCGCGCCCGGTCACGTCGATGCAGTCCGGAGGCTGTTCTTCGACGGGCTCACCCAGGACCAGATCACCATGCTCGGGCAGTTAGCCACCCAAGTGCTCGATCGGCTCGGCGAATCCACCGAAGTCGTCCCCTGACGACGATCGCCAGCGGCGCTCCGCTGTCGTTGTTCCGCTCGGCGCGCAGCGCTCCCCCGGCTCTCGGTGCCTCGTCCTGATGTCACTGTTTGTGAGGTCCGCGGAAGGACTGTTGCCGCGCGCGTACGTGCCAGAGATGGCGACTTCTGGTCCAAGTTGCCGTCTGTGGCACCTGCGTAACAGATCCAGCCCCTCCTTCTGGAGGCAGGAGGGGCTGCTGTGACGAGCGACCTTGCCGAGGCGCTGCCCGAAGACCCGCTGTCGTGATCGACCGTGTCGACGGCAATTTACAATCGACTCGTCGCAAACTGACGACCGCGTACACGTGCTGCTTTCACTCGTTCAGGGGTGTAAGGGTGCGGGCGCCTCCCGGTTGGTCAGGCCTTCGGCGGCCATCTGGGCGATCCGGAGTTCCTGCGGGTGAGCTGGTCACGCGGCGGTCTGGAATCAAGGCTCGACGACAGTGACGGTCGTAACATCGACCCGGTAACAGATCGCGAGATTAAAGGAGCCACCCGATGGCACGCGTCAACGTCAGCGACGACAACGGCACCGCAGTCGAGCTTTATTACGAGGACCGTGGTTCGGGACAGCCTGTGATCCTCATCCACGGCTGGCCGCTGTCCGGTCGCTCCTGGGAGCATCAGGTTCCCGCACTGGTCGAGGACGGATACCGCGTGATCACCTACGACCGCCGCGGATTCGGCGCCTCGTCGCAGCCCTGGGACGGCTACGACTACGACACTTTCGCCGCCGACCTGCACAAACTCATCGAACACCTCGACCTGACCGGCGTGACCCTCATCGGGTTCTCGATGGGCGGCGGCGAGGTCGCCCGCTACGTCGGCCGGTACGGCACCGAGCGCGTTGCCAAGGCCGTGTTCGCTTCCGCCGTTCCGCCATACCTGTACAAGTCCGCCGACAACCCTGAGGGTGGCATCGACGACGCCACCCTCACCGGCTTCCATGACGGCATCCGAGCCGACCGCGTCGCCTTCGTCGACCAGTTCGTCACGAACTTCTTCTCGGTCCGCGGCAGCACCGACCTGGTCAGCGAACCGCTACGGCGCTACAACGCCGCGATCGCCGCAGCCGCTTCCCCGAAAGGCACCCTCGACTGCACGACGGCGTTCACTAAGACCGACTTCCGCGGCGACCTCGAAGGATTCACCATTCCGACCCTCGTCATCCACGGCGACTCCGACGCGATCGTGCCCTTCGAAGTCAGCGGCCGGCGCACCGCCGAAGCCATTGATGGCAGCAAACTGGTCCTGGTCCCCGACGCTCCCCACGGATTGAACGTCACCCACGCCCAGACTTTCAACGCCGAAATTCTGGCATTTCTACGCGGTTAACCGATGAGGCCATGTCGTACGCTGCAATTGTGGGCAACATCGGCGCAGTAGGGCTTGTCTTGCACCCGAAACGGGACTGCGGCCCTGCCGTTAAACACGTGACACGCTGGGCAGCGTCGCGCGGCGTGGGTGTATTTGGTGTTGCCGGCGAGCTGGACGGAGTGATGGGAGTACGGCTCCTCGAGCAGCACCGGATCGCCGAGCACGTCGACTTGTTGGTCAGCCTCGGCGGGGACGGAACCATGCTCCGCACGCTCCGGCTGGCGTACCACCACCAGGCTCCGGTCCTGGGCGTCAACCTGGGCAAGTTCGGGTTCCTTGCCGAGATCGAGGTTCCGGACCTTGACAAGGCACTGTGTCGCATCGCTGAGGACCGCTTTGAGGTGGAGTCGCGGGTGGCGGTCGAAGCCGTGGTGGGCGACACCGTCCGCGTCGCCTTCAACGACATCGCGCTGGTACGCATCCCGGGCCGCGGACAGGCCGCTCCTTGTCCTGGGTCCGCTCGCTGCGGTGGGCCCGACTGGTGACGTGCTATCCGTCGGTCCGCCGCACCGGCGTGCGCTGCTCGCGGCGCTGCTGGTGCACGGTGCGGTCGCAGGTCTGCGCCGGGTCGTCGAGCCGTGCAAAGATTTACAAGGACCAACGCTGCTCCTGACGCGGGACGGCGGATACGCCCTAGAAGTGCGCCCGGAGCAGGTGGACGCGGTCAGGTTCGAACGGCTCCTCTCTCGCTCAAGCAGCGCCCGCCCCGAAGGCCCAGGGCCCCGGCAAAAGTCGGCCGGGACGGGCTGGAGGCGAAGTGCAGTTCGGGGCCCTGGTGGCGGCGCTCCTCGCTTCTCCGGTGCGTGCGTCCTCATGTCACTGTCCGTGAGATCCGCGGAAGGACTGTTGCCGCGCGCGGACGTGCCATAGACGGCAAGTTCTGGCCAGAGTTGCCGTCCGTGGCACGTCCGCAACGGATCCAGCCCGTCCCGAAAGCCTGCCGCTTTGATCGGCCTGGCGTCGCGATCCGACCTGGGATCCCTTCGCGGCCAAGCACGGCCTGGTGGTGGGCTGACCGATCGGACGTGGAGCATGGCGCGGCCCACCGTCCGGGGGTCGCGCCAGCAGAATGGAAAGGGTGCTGCGCGCCGGGCTGGTCCTGCTAGTCGTCTTGGTCGCAACGCTTACGGCAGTGTGGCTGCTGCAGCGTCGCCTGATTTACTTCCCGGACCCCGCCGTTCCACCACCCGCCGGCAGCGCGCTGCCCGGGGCGCAGGAGGTCACGCTGCGGACGGAGGACGGGCTGGCGCTCGGGGCCTGGCACGTCGCGCCAACCCGCGCCGACCGCGGAATCACCGTACTGGTCACGCCGGGCAACGCCGGCTCCCGCGTGGCGCGGGCGCCGCTGGCCCGTCGGCTGGCCGCCAAGGGTCTCGCGGTCCTGCTCCTCGACTATCGCGGCTACGGTGGCAACCCCGGCAGCCCCTCGGAAGACGGACTGATCAAAGACGCGCGGGCCGCGCGCGCTTACCTTCTCAACCACGGTGTACCAGCGCAACGCCTGATCTACTTCGGGGAAAGCCTCGGTGCGGCGGTAGCGACCCGACTCGCCGCCGAGCAGCCGCCCGGGGGGCTCGTGCTGCGCTCGCCGTTCACCGACCTCGCCGCCGTGGGCTCCCGGCACTACCCGCTGCTGCCGGTCCGGCTGCTACTCCGGGACCGGTTCCCGGTGACCGAGCTGATCGGCCAGGTCCGGGTGCCGACCGCGGTCGTCTACGGCTCCGCCGACACGATCGTGCCACCGGAGCAGAGCGCGGCGGTGGCGGCCGCTGCGGGCGGCCCTGTGCGGGTGGTCGAAGTGGTCGGGGCGGATCACAACGACGCCGCGCTACTAGAAGGCAATGAACTGGTCGCTGCCGTGTTCGATCTCGCTCTGATCGTGCGAAGTAGCGCGTGGGGGGCGGGCGCGGATGAGGATTGACCAATGACCGAGCCCGTCGGAGCCGCACCCTTCACCAGGCGGACGGCGTGGGCGCGCAGTCTTCAGACGCCGCTGCGCAACTTTCTGCGTACCGAGTCCGGTAGCGCCGCCGTCCTGCTGGTCGCCACCGTGATCGCGCTGGCCTGGGCGAACGTCGATGTGGCGTCCTATGAGTCGGTGTGGCAGACGCCGCTGTCGATCCGTCTCGGGGGATCTGGCCTGTCGCAGACCCTTCGTGAGTGGGTGAACAGCGGGCTGATGACGTTCTTCTTCTTCATCATCGGGCTGGAGGCGCGCCGCGAGTTCGACATGGGCGAGTTGCGGGAGCGGCGGCGGGTCGCGCTGCCGCTGATCGCGGGTATCGGCGGGATGGTCGTCCCGGTTGCCATCTATCTAGCCGTGAACGCGGGGCACCCGTCGGCACAAGGCTGGGGTATCGCGATGTCGACGGACACCGCTTTCGCGCTCGGCCTGCTGGCGCTGGTCGGGCGCCGCCTGCCGGAGACCGTGCGGGCCTTCCTGCTCACCGTCGTTGTCGTCGACGACGTCGTGGCGCTCGCAGTGATCGCGACGGTCTACAGCGGCCACGTCGCGGTGCAGCCGCTTGTCATCGCGCTTGCGATCTTCGGGGTACTCCTGCTCGTCCGCGCTGTCCGCATCCGACACGGCCTGATTTACGCGCTGCTCGGCGCGGCCACCTGGGTGGCGCTGTTCTCCTCCGGGGTCGACCCCGTTGCAGTCGGCCTCGCGATGGGGCTGCTGACTTACGCCTACCCACCCGCGCGCGACGACCTCGAGCGAGCGACGGGCCTATTCCGGCTCTTCCGCGAACAACCGACCCCTGAGCTCGCGCGTTCGGCGAGCACCGGGCTGAGCGCGGCGCTGTCTCCCAACGAGCGATTGCTGCAGCTGTACCACCCGTGGACCAGTTACCTGATCGTGCCGCTATTCGCCCTGGCCAACGCCGGCATCGCGATCAGCGGCGAGTTCCTGTCCCGCGCTTACACCTCGCCGATCACCCTCGGAATCCTGATCGGCTACGTCGCTGGGAAACCGATCGGCATCGTCGGCAGCTCGTGGCTGGTCACCCGGCTGAACCGGGCCCAGCTGCGTCCCCCGGTCGGCTGGGCCGCCGTTGCCGGTGGCGGCGCGATCGCCGGCATCGGCTTCACCGTGTCCCTGCTGATCGCAACCCTCGCCTTTGCCGGCACCCAGCTGCAGCAGGCCAAACTCGGCGTGCTGTCCGCGGCGTTCTGCGCGTCCGCCGCGGCCTGGGTCGTCTTCGGCATCACCGCGCTGCTCCCACCACGGCGGCGAATGCGAGCCCTGCTGGGCACCGCGGAGGCCATCATCGACCTGGTCGAGCCGGTCGATCCGGATCGCGACCACATCCGCGGGCCAGTCGAAGCATTGGTGACTGTGGTCGAGTATGGCGACTTCGAATGCCCCTACTGCGGTCAGGCCGAACCGGTCATCCGCGAGTTGCTCGCCGACTTCGGCGACGTGCGCTACGTATGGCGCCACCTTCCGCTCACCGACGTCCACCCGCGGGCCCAACTGGCGGCCGAAGCCGCCGAGGCCGCCGCCAGCCAGGGCGCGTTCTGGCCAATGCACGACCTGCTGTTGGACCATCAGCAGGATTTGCGGCCGGCCGATCTGAACCGCTACGCGGGCAATCTCGGCATCGACGTCGAACGATTCCGCGACGACCTGCGCAGGCATAACCGCGCTTCCCGAATCGCCGAAGACGTCGACTCCGCCAGCCTCAGCGGCGTATCCGGTACCCCCACGTTCTTCATCAATGGACGGCGACATTACGGCGCCTACGACATCACTACTCTCGCCGCGGCCGTCAAGACCGCCAAGGCACGCGCGGCGATATGACTCAGCCGGACACAGCATCCTCGACGGCCAGCGGCAGAGCGTGTTCCAGACCGGTGATGGCCAGCACCCGGGCGACGAGGCTGTGCGGAGTCAGCTGGACCTGCAAGGGGGTGTGGTGAGTGGCGGCGTGCTCGCCGGCCTGAATGAGCAATCCGACGCCGGCGCTGCTGAGGTAGTCCAGGGCACGCAGGTCGAGGGTGACCGGGCCCGGCGCATGGAGTTGACCGAGTAGCGGGCCGCGCAGGGTGGCGGCGGCGGCCAGGTCGAGCTCCCCACGCAGTTCCAGGCGCCGTCCGCCGTCAGGCTGCTGGTGCACGCGCAGCTCGGCTGGTGCCGGTCGCGCGGCCGGAGTGGCCTGGGCCGTAGGTGCCGAGGGCTCGGGACTGGGAAGAGGCGGCGCGAGCAGGCGGAAGCGAACGTGGGTACCGGTCGGGCCGGGGCCGATGACGACATCGGTGGCGAGCTCGCGGATGAGAGCCAGGCCGCGCCCGCGGTGGCGGTTGTTAGTGGGCTCCGGGCGCCAGCGGCCGAAGTCGCGCACCTCGACGTCGATCGCGCCGTCGCCACGGTGGGTGAGGCGGCAGGCGAACTCGCCGGGTTCGCCGATGCTGGCGTAAGCGTGTTCAACCGCGTTCGCGGCGGCTTCCCCAAGGGTGAGCTGCAGGTCTTCGCCGAGCGCGGCGGGCAGCGCCGCGGCGCGGGTCCAGGCGCGCACCGCGCGGCGCAGACCGGACAGCTGGGCTGGGTCGGCGGGCAGCCGCAGCTGCAGCGGCGCGGGCACGTAACGGGCGGCGATCACGGCGACATCATCGGCGGGGCCGGCGTCGGGCAGTGCGCGAGCTAGTAACCCGTCGAGCAGGGTGGTGGGCGGCTCGGAACACAACGCTGCGGCGGTTGCGGCCAGGTGGTCCAGGCCCTCGTCGATGACCTGACCGCGGCGCTCAATCAGCCCGTCGGTATACAGCAGCAGGCATGAACCGGGTTCGATGCGGGTGGCGGCCTCAGGGTAAGGCGGACGGCCTCGGATACCCAGCGGACCGCCAGCGCCGTCGGTGAGGTACCGGATGCCCCCGGGCTCGACCAGAAGGGGCGGCGGGTGCCCGGCGCGGGCCCAGCACAGGTCTCCGGTCAGCAGGTTCAGGATCATGACAGCGGCGGTAGAGGCCAGCGCACCAGGGATGCGCGCGGCCATGCGGTCCAGATGTTCCAGCGCGGCCGCGGCGGAGTCACCGTGCAGTAGCGCAGTGGCCAGCGCGGTGCGCAGCTGCCCCATCACCGCGGCCGCCGCGGCGCCTTGCCCGACGACATCGCCGACCACGATGGCGACTCGATGCTCGTCTAAGGCCAGCACGTCATACCAGTCACCACCGGCCGCCACATCGGTCGCACCGGGCAGGTACCGCGCGGCCAGCGCAAGCCGGTCGAACTCGGGGAGCTTGCCTGGCAGCAGGCTCCGTTGCAGGGTTTGGGCAACGTAGCTGCGCTCCGCGAACAGGCGGGCGTTGTCGATCGCGGTCCCTGCTCGGGCCGCGAGCTCCTCGGCGAGGATCGCGTCGTCGGGATTCAGCGGCCGGCCCCGCTCATTGCCGAGGGAGAACACTCCGAAGACGCGTCCGCGGGCCTGCAGCGGCATCGCCATTCCGGCACCCAACCCCACGCCGCGCAGCAGTTCGAGATGCTCATCGTTCTGGGCGCCGGCGGCCAGCAGCTCGTCGGTGATCTCCGGGTAGGTCTGCGCCTGCCCGGTTCGGATGACGTCCGCGACGCCGACGGCATCGCTTGGGTGGACCGGGAACCGCTCAAGCAGTTCCCCTACGTGGCGAACTCGCTCGGGATCGATATGAGTGAGCGCGACCGGCTCGATCCTGCCGCCCTCGCGGGTGAGATAGACGCCGCACCAGTCTCCCAGGCGTGGAACGGCAAGCTCCGCCACCTGCGTAAGGGTGCGCTCGTAGTCGAGAGACGAGGCCAGCAGCGCGGACGCCTCAGCCAGGAACGCTACCGCCGCCCGGGACACCTCGGCGGCGGCCCGAGCATGCTCGCGCTCCTCGAACAGGCGAGCGCGGTCGAGCGCGGCACCGCAGCGGTTGGCGAGCACGAAGAAGAAGTCCTCTTCCTGCGCCGAGAACCCCCGCGGCTCGGCAAACCCCACCACGAGGCACCCACTGGGATCGTGGTCGGCGAGCGGCACAATCGCGTATGCCTCGTCGGGGACCAGTGGCGCGCTGGCGAAGACGGGATACCGGCGATCACGCTCCTCGGGCGACTCGATGAACACGGTGCGGCCGGTGCGGACCGCTTCGCTCGCCGGCAGGTCTGCCGAAACCGGGAACCGACCCCAGTGCCCGGTGACCTCAGGGGGGTATCCCACCGCGTGGGCGATGACTAGGTCGTCGCCGTCAAGCAGACACAGCGACCCGGTCTGCCCGCCGAGCTCGCGTACCGCCGTGCCGAGCACCACGCCGACGACGTCCTCCAGCGCCACCGCCCGAGACAGCTCCGCGGTGACGCGCTGCAGCGTGTCGAGACGGCCGGCCGACGTCTCGGCCTCCAGCCGGGCGGCCCGCTCGGCCTCGAGTAGCCGAGCCCGTTCCACCTCGCCCGCCCGCCGCTGCGTGACGTCAGTGCACACACCCACCATCCGGACCGGCGCGCCGGTCTCGTCGTTCACCGCGCTTCCGCGCGTCTCGATCCACCGCAGCGCCCCGTCTGGGCGACGGATCCGGTAGGTCACCTCATAGGCGGCGCCGTCCTCGGTCGTCCGCCGGACCGCGGCCAGCACGGCCGGTAGATCCTCCGGGATGACGTCGCGCTGGAAAGCCTCGAACGTCCCAGGGAACGTCCCGGGCTCGAGCCCATGGACCCGCTCCAGCGTGGGCGATTACACGACTTCCCCGGTCGCTATATCCCATTCCCAGATCCCCATCGCCCCGGCGTCGAGCGCGAGGGAGAGGTGTTCGCGGCTGCGGCGAAGTTCCACTTCGTTGCGTTTACGGTCGACCGCCCCGGCAACGAATTGGGCAATCGAGGATGCGACGCGGATTTCCTCCTCGGCGAAGGGATGCGGGGTGTCGTAGTAGAGCATGAACTTTCCGAGCAGGCGGCCGCCGTGGATCAGGGGGATGAACGCGAGCGCCACGATGCCTTCGGCGTCGAACACCGGACAAAGTGCAGCCAACTCCGGATCGAGCGCAACATCCGGCACCAGGATCGGTTCAGGATCCTTCGCGTCGGCAGACCAGGGACTGTGCCCGTCCACCGCCATCCGGTACGTCTTGGAGAGCCCCCGCCAGGCCCCGAATCGCATGACGCCCTGGCGGTCGAACACCAGGATCGACGATCGCTCGACGCCGATGGCCCGCTCGAGCGCGGTCAGTGCAGCGTCGTAGACGCCCTCGACGGACTCCGCTTCGGCAGCGATCTGGCAGAGATCGTTGACCGCGAAGACCGCGCGGGCCCAAGCCAGCTGACCCTCGCCGGTACCCGCGAGCTGATCCGCCGCCATCGCTCCACCATGCTCGCGTAGGAATACGGAAAATGGTTAGGTGATCCTCGCAGTAGTATCGCCCGCTCGCCCGCTCGCGCAACCGCGCATGTTGCGGCGCTCAGGCAGGCCGCGGCACGTCCACCCGGCGAACCTAGCGGCGGCCTCGGGGTGCCGAGTGATTCGGCAGGGGAGCCCCGACGGGGCCGGAACCGACCAGAGCTAACCGCCCGGCTCGAGGCCGACGATCGGCCGACCGTCGCGCTAGGCGGGACCCATGCGTGAATCATCGATGCGTCCGTGATAGACGATACGGCGATGCGAATCTAGTACGAAAGCGTGCGGAGTACAGACTGCGCCATAGCTTCTTGCCACCGCGCCGTCCGCATCTTTCAGGTAGGCGAAGTTATATCCCCGGGTGGTCGAGCGTTTGACCATCTGTGCAAGGGTATCGGCTGGCGACAGGCTCGCGTTGTTAGGATTGATTGCGACAAGTCCTATACCGCTGAAACGCCATTTGCTCACCAGCGCCATCAGCCTCTCCTCGTAGGAGCGAACGGTCGGGCAACCATTACCAATGAAGATCACGACGGTCGCCCGCGATCCCGCCAACGAGGACAACGAATGGTTTCTGCCGTCCACACCACGGAGGTCCTCGAACTCGACGGGCGACGATGCAATGCGCTGGCTCGTCATTGCCTAGAACTTGTTCGGGAACTGCTTGACGATGCCCGCCGCGAGCACGTCTGCCACCGTCAGGATCTCCGTGAAGATCTGGTCAAAGGCCTCGATGTCATCCTCCCAGCGGCCCTTCAGCCGAGCGACAGCCTCGTTCTTGGTCAGTGTCAAATGTTGCCCGAGGAGGTCAGCGACGTCTTTTTCCGGCCAGTTCGGATTGGCACCGGCGAGGAAGGAAGCGATGTCGGCCGCGTTGCGGTCCCACGCTGCGTCGGCTTTGGCGAACTTGTCCTGATCGCTGCTCTTGGCCGCCGCGATGAGATCCACGGCGATCATCACGTGCTCCTTCAGCAGCTCGGTGAGCCTGCTGCCAGCTGCCCGGCCGTAGAAGGGGACCACCGCGTTGCCGATGTCTTCCTGGTTTTGAGCAGAGCATCGACGAGGATGTCGGCCAACAGCTCGTGCTCCCTGCTCGGGATACTGATCTGCACCCCGGCGTCGGTGGGCTCGTAGAGTTTCGGTGCGCGGCCCACCTTGCGGATCCCGTCCGCCGGCTCGTAGTGAGCCCGCAGCAGACCAACCTCGACTAGTTTGTCCAGATGGAAGGCAGCCAGCTTGCGGGAGATGCCCACATTCTCGGCGGCCTCCTCTCGGCTGACCGGCCGGCGAGCCCGGCGGATGAACCCATACATCTGCCGTCGCAGCTCGTCGCTCAGCGCCGCCACGGCCGTCAGCGCGGCCGCGGCAGGCAGGTGATCGGGCCCGGCACCAGACGTGGTTGTGGGGTCCATGAGCCTAGTTTAACGGATGGACTTCTCCGAAACTGCGGAGACAACCGAGCACTCACCCTCGACTGACTAGGGAGTCGAATAGCACTAGGCTCATATAGCGAAATCCAGTTCGCGCGTAGGCCGGATCCTGACCCTGGATCATCGGCACTTCCACGCGCTTGGTGCGCTCGACGGAGAGCACTTCGAGCTGTGCCTGTGACCGCGCACGGTCGCGGCGTTCTGGCGGCGGCGCGGCTCACGGCTCATCGAGTAGCCAGCGGGCCACCGCCTTGTGCACCGCGACGCGTGCCCGTTCGCCCGCCGAACCAGTCCGTCGCTGCCGGCCGTGGAGTCCCGTCGCGGCCCTGACCTGGTCGAGCACCGCGTCGCGCTCCGCCCGCAGCTTCGCCGCGCGCGCCTGGTCCGCCCACCACTCGGCCTCGCTGAGATCTTCTTCGAGCTCGGCGTAGTAGGCGTCGCCCTCAGCGTAGGTCTCGTCGTGGTCGGCGTAGCGCATCACGACCTGCCCGGACCGCACCACCCCCAGTGCGGGCACTGGCAGCGGTCATCCTGCAGTCCACGAAAAAGTGGGGCAGGGTCCGCGTCGCTGCGAACCGACTCGAATCCCACCGTATAGCCGTCCATCTCGACATAGCGCCCTTCAATGATCGGTTCGTCGACGAGGATCGGAGCCTCAAACTTCCAAGTGCGTGGCATGGTCGTCTCCCTTTGTGGCGTAGTGGTTATGCCGCGACCTGCCAAGGCGTGACTTGCTACGTCACACTGTGACGAGCCAACCCTGGCGAGGCCGCGCCCAACCTGGCTGTCAACCATCGCCCGCCCCGGGGCGCTCTCAGGGAACCCCAGAGTCCGCCCCACATTCCGGGCGGCGAAGATAGGCAGGCGGACACAGCATCGCTGCGGTGATCGGAGTAGTACCGCCGCCCCAAGACTGTCCGGGAGCCCTGTCAGCTTAGGAGACTGGAAGGGACTGTGAAATGTCCAGAGTTTACGTCAGTCTCATCCAATCCGATTTTGGACGGAGCCACTACGGTAATTTTGAAGCAATCATCGTAGAACGGGAACAACTGTGGCATTGGTTCCGAAACAACAACGACGTCCACCTACCGTGGATCCGCGGACAACGAATCACCAGTGACCACGACGATGTAGCCGGACCCGGGTGCATCATCCAATCCACCCCCAACACAGGACAACGCGGCAATTTCGAAGTCGTCGTACCCCTACGGCTAGCCACCGGGACCGTCGAACTGCGCCACTTCTACCGCGACAACAACGACGCCCACCTACCGTGGATCCGCGGGCAACGAATCACCAGTGACCACGACGATGTAGCCGGACCCGGGTGCATCATCCAATCCACCCCCAACACAGGACAACGCGGCAATTTCGAAGTCGTCGTACCCCTACGGCTAGCCACCGGGACCGTCGAACTGCGCCACTTCTACCGCGACAACAACGACGCCCACCTACCGTGGATCCGCGGGCAACGAATCACCGGCGACCACGACGATGTAGCCGGACCCGGGTGCATCATCCAATCCACCCCCAACACAGGACAGCACGGCAATTTCGAAGTCGTCGTACCCCTATTGCAACCCGGCGGCATCGAACTATGCCACTTCTACCGCGATAACAGCTACGAGCATCTACCCTCAGAGCTGCGTCAAAGGTTGACGATGAGCGTACGCATCCCCTGGATTCGCGGTCAACGAGTCACGGGTGAACAGGATAATGTGGCCGGCCCCGGGTGCATCATCCAATCCACGCCGACCACAGGACAACGCGGCAGGTTCGAAGTCGTGGTGCCGCTCCGTCTTTACGACGGTTCCATAGAGCTTCGCCATTTCTTCCAGAAAAATAGTGATGTCCCCGGGCGTTGGACCAAGGCTCAGTTTATTACCCAGTCCTGTGCGGGTCTTGGTGGCGTCATCCAGTCCCGTTTCGGTCCAGCCGGTCACGGCGACTTCGAGGTCCTCGTCGATGAGCATCGTGGCTCGGTCGTTCATTACTGGCATCAGAACGCCCGCGCCGAGGAGGTGTGGATTCGGACTGATCGCTTCAGCATGCTGGAGCCACATCCGCAACTTGCCCATCGTGCCCGGAAGATCGTTCAGCTAACCGGTGAGTTTGACCGTGAAGGATGGAACGGAACGGGTACACCAAGATTTGCTTCCAATCGAACCGAGAGCAAGTTCGGTATCATCGGCACAGACCTTGGTGTCTCGTTTGCCCATCGGGATCGCCTATACTTCTTATTTGGCGACACCTGGCGGGTGGGTCACAGCCTCCCCAATGATGATCTTGATGCTATTGCTTTCTGTACGGATACGAACGCCGACGATGGCCTTAAGCTAACGTTCCTCCCCCAGCCGCCACTGGTCCCCGGCATTGCCCAGGGCGCCTTCGAGGTGCCGCTCGACGGGGTCAGCTGCGACAGCAGCATGTACGTCTTCTTCAGCACTGATCACCGTCGAGTGGGCATCTACACCCTGATGGGAAGATCAATACTAGCTCGGTCAGACAACAATGGCCTTGACTTCACGCTCCTTTACGAAATGTCACGGTACAAGTTCGTCAATGTCTCGACAATGATCGTTGACGCGCACGAACATGGACTCCCCGGAGACGGACCACAGCTTATCGTCTTTGGCAGCGGTCGCTACCGTTCCAGCGATGTGTACCTTGCGGTTAAGCCGGTAGCGCGACTGGAGGAACCCGGCGGTTTCCTGTTTTATACTGGCGGCTTCAGTCAACCGCACTGGAGTCCTGACGAGGACAGTGCAGTCCCACTCTTCGGCGAGGGCTGTGTCGGCGAACTGTCGGTCCGCTGGAATCCGCTGCTGGGGGCCTGGATGTGTCTTTACAACGCAGACTGGCCTGCGGATAGATCATCCGTTGGCGGGATAGTGATGCGCTGCGCAGAACGTCCTTACGGACCCTGGTCCACCGGCGACGTGGTCTTCTCGGTGAACGATGGACTTGGAAAGTTCATGCATCTGCCGAACGCTGATCACACACAGGAAGGTTTCGGCTCTAACCGCAGCGCCGACCTGGGAGGGATGTATGGCCCCTACCAGATTCCTCAATATACCCGCTGGTCGGGCGATGGAGCGCAGATTTACTTCACAATGTCCACCGCGAATCCGTATCAGGCAATGTTGATGACTGTCTCTATACCGACATCACTCGACTAAAGCTGACAGTCTATTCGATTCGCGCAGAGAACGTGGCGGAGAGCGATCTGTGGCCACCCGGCCGATGCAATACCCGTGCGTGTGGATACACCGAAAACCGACGATGGGCGTAACCAGGGCAGGCAGGTCGACGTTGTAACGGTGCGGGCAGCACGCGCCGCATCGGACTGGCCCTGGAAAGCAGGACATGGCATTCACAACAAGTCGACGCTCCGCCCTGATGCTGCTGATGACTCCGGGCCTGGCGTTGCGCTACGGCGGTATGGCCCGGGCTTCGACGAATAACGCCATCTCGCCTGTGCCCCGCCGAGACCGTGCAGAGGATCCCGCGTGGGCGCATCGGGGACGGTGGGATCCGGTCTTCGAGTTGCCGAACGTAGCCATCCATACGAGCGTGCTCCCGAACGGAAAGGTCCTGTTCTGGGGACGGCGGGACCAACCTACCGGCTCAATGCACGAGCACGAGTGCACCCCATACCTCTGGAACCCCAGAACCGGGGAACTGACCCCGACACCGCAACCCAAGCGTGCGGACGGCACGAAGGTCAACCTGTTCTGCTCGGGCCATGCCTTTCTCCCCGACGGTCGACTGTTGGTCGTGGGCGGCCACGCCACAGACGGCGACGGGCTCGACCAGACGTGCGTCTACGACTACCGGACGAACACCTGGGCAGCCCTTCCGGTAATGCACGAGCGCCTGTGGTATCCGACCGCCACAGCGCTCTCGGACGGAACTGTGCTGGTGTCATCGGGCAGCTACAAGGACAATGGAACCGTCACTTTCAACGATGTCCCGCAAATCTGGGATGGGCGCCAGTGGACACCGACCGCGCGCTTCACCGGCCTCCCGCCATATTCGCGAATCCACATCGCTCCGAGCGGACAGATGTTCGCATCCGGGTCGAACGCCAGGACGTACACGCGCAACACCAACGACCCCAGTGCCTGGACTCCGCTACCCGGCTTACAAGGGCTTCGCCGGAATGGGGAGCGGCAGTACGGTCCTTCGGTAATGTACGATTCAGGAAAGGTCGTCTACATCGGCGGCAGCAATGACGGGACCAACGACGTCCCTACCGCCGCGGCAGGTGTCCTCGATCTCTGCGCCAATCGCCCGACCTGGCGCGAGATCCCAAGTATGCACTTCTCGCGCCGCCAGCATCACGCGACGACTCTCGCGGACGGGAAGGTCCTCGTGACAGGAGGAACCAGGGGCCCTGGCTTCAACGACCTGTCGCCGGGGAAACCTGTACACGTCGCCGAACAGTGGGATCCGGTGACGCAAGAATGGGAAAAACTGGCGGCCGAAGATATCGATCGCTGTTACCATGGGACCGCCGTGCTGCTGCCGGACGCGACGGTACTCAGCGCGGGCGGCGGCGAGTTCGCCGTTGACGGGAAGGCAAATGATCTTAGGGACAGCCACCGCAACGCACAGATCTTCCATCCCCCCTATCTGTTCCGCGGCCCCCGCCCGGCGATCACCTCGGCTCCCGGGGACGTCGCTTATGGCGACACATTTTCACTCCAGACCTCGGGACCCGACGTTGGAAAGGTCACCTGGATACGGCTCCCCTCGGTGACTCACGCCTCCGACCAGAACCAGCGCATCAACATTCTCAAGTTCGGCTGCGACGACGGCAGCGTGACCATTACTGCGCCCGAGCGACCGGACATCTGTCCTCCGGGGCATTACATGCTCTTCGTCCTCAGCAAGGCTGGAGTCCCCTCTCTTGCCCGAATCGTGCGGATCGGCTCGTCCAGGCCATACCGTCGCGCTCGGGAACGGCAGAGCTAGCGAGGTATGGCGCCTAGCTCAGTGCCCGCGGAAGATCTGGGCGGGCGCAGCGGCGGGTCGTAGGCTTTCTTCGGGCATCGTGACGGAGCTAGTCGCGACCGACCGACGAGGCGACGGGAGGTGCCCGTGACATGCCGACCATCCACATCACGCTGCTCGGTCGATTCGAGGTGACGGTCGACGCCGTCCCGGTCGCCGCGGGTAGTTGGACGCGCCGGCACGCGGCGGCGCTGGTGAAGGTACTGGCCATGGCGCCCGGCAGGTGCCTGCACCGCGAGCAGGTCATCGATCTCGTGTGGCCCGATGACACGATCGAAGAGGCCGTGCCGAAGCTGCACAAAGCGGCGCATTTCGCCAGACGGGCCATCGACGTGTCGAACGCAGTCGTGCTGCGTGGTGACAACGTCGCGTTATGCCCCGATTCCGACACGACCGTCGATGTCGAGCTGTTTGAGGACCTCGCGCGCCGGGCTCTGGTCGACGAGGATATAGGCGCCGCCCGCCAGGCGCTGTCGATGTACGGCGGCGAGCTGCTGCCCCACGACAGGTACGAGGCATGGGCGCAGGAGCGCCGCGAGCAGCTCCGGCTGCGCTATCTCGACCTGCTGCGCCTCGACGGTTGCTGGGAGAGGGTGGTCGAGCTGGACGCGAGCGACGAGCTGGCTCATCTCGCCCTCATGCGGCGCTACGCGGCGAACGGCGATCGCCATGCGGCCTTGCGTCAGTTCGAACGCATGACCCGCACGCTGCGACGTGAGCTGGGTGTTTCTCCCGGGCGCGAGGCGACGGCGCTGCGTGACCGGCTAATCGCTGAGCGCGACATCGTTGCCAGACGGGACGACCCATTGCTCGGCCGCGACCGCGAGCTGTCCATCGCCGAGCGAGCGCTGGGCGACTCGGCTGCGGGACGCAGTCGGACGCTGATCGTCACTGGCCTGCCTGGAATCGGTAAGTCGTCCCTGCTCGCCGCCATCAGGGCGCGGGCAGAGCAGCTCGGCTTTTGTGTCGGTCACGGCTCGTCGGCGCCGGTCGAGGGGGCCTGGCCGTATGCGCCCGTCGTCGAGGCACTCGCCAGCGTGTCCCGGCATCATCCAACGTTGCTCGACGGGCTGCCCGATCACCATCGAGAAGAGATCAACCGTGCCCTCGCCGGGGCAGAGAGCTCATGGACCGGTGAAAGCTCGCATCAGCGGTTGTACATGGCGGCGGCTGAACTGGTCCGCCGGGCATCGGCCACGAGCGGGCTGCTGCTCACCATCGACGACGCCCACGACGCCGACGACGCCAGCCTGCGTCTCCTGCACTACATCGCACGTTCGGCGTACGACCAGCGGGTCTGCATCGTCTTCACGCATCGGCCGGCCCCGATTTCCGACACGCTGGCCCAGACGCGCCAGAGCCTGCTCGACCGGCATCGAGCCGTCGAGCTCGAGCTCGGCCCACTTGGCACCGACGACGTCGCCACCCTCATCCGTCACCACGTTCCGCAACCATCGCCCGAGCAGGTCGAACACGTCGCCGCGCTCAGTCGAGGTATCCCCTTTGCGGTAAACGAGCTCGCCCGCCGGGTTGGCGGCGAGCCGAAACGGGTACAGCCGCTCGATGCCAACATCATCGGCGGCATCCTGCCCGCGATGCGCGAGGTTCTGCAACGCGTGGCTGTTGTCGGTTCGTCCTTCGACACCGACGAGTTCGTCGCACTGTCCGGGCTGCCAGAGAGCGCAGCATTCGACCACCTGGACGCCGCCCTCGCCGCGCTGGTCGTCGAGTCCGCGAGTGCCGGCTACCGGTTCCGTCACGACCTCGTACGCGACGCGCTTCTCGAGGATCTGCCGCCGCACCGGCAACGCCGGATCCACCGCGATGCCGCCAGCCGCCTGATCGAGCTGGGCGCGTCGGCGGCACGCATCGGTCACCACCTGCTCCAGTCCGGTGCAGCTGTCGACGCCGTGCCGTACCTGCTACGAGCCGCCGAGACGGAAGCGGCCGTTGGCGCATACCGCGATGCGCTGGCGTTGGTCGAAGCGGTCCGGCCGCATGCCACCGGGGCCCAGCGGGCCGCAGCCCTGTCGCTGCGCGGCGACCTGCTCAACGCCCTCGGTGATCCGATGGCCACGTCCGCCTATCGCGAGGCACTCGACGGGGCTGATCCGAGCACGGTCCGGCGACTGCGCGTTCGGCTCGCGCGCTGCGCCGTGATGTCGGGCGACGTCGACACCGCGGTCGCCGCCCTCGACGGGCTCGACACCGATGGGGGCGCCGATGACGCCGACATCCTCATGGCACGCGGCAAGTGCGCGTATTTCACCGCCGATTTCGCGACAGCGCAGGCGGCGGCCGACGAAGCACAGCGGCTGGTACTCGCAGGTGAGCGGAACTGGATGGTGCTCGATTTGGTCTCGCTGCAAGGGTTGCTGGCGCATCGATCGGGTAGCTGGTTCGACCGTATGCGCCTGGAGCTGCGCCGGACGCGGGATAACCCGGAGATTGCCAACGCGATCTTCGACGGCTACCTCTGCGCGGCCGAGTGCATGTTGTACGGGCCAAATCCCTACGCCGAAGTCATCGACGTGGCCCGCGACCTGCAGGCGACAGCCAGGCGCAGCGGCGCGTTACGTGCCGAAGCCTTCGCGTCGGCATTGATCGGCGAAGCCGCATTCCTCTCAGGCGATCTTGGGCTCGCCGCGGCCGAACTCTCCGAGGCGCGCGACCTGCACCGGGATATCGGGTCTGCCGCAGGCGAGGCGCATTCGTTGCAGCGACTCGCCGAAGTTCGGGTCGCCGAAGGAGACTGCGAAGTTGCGATGCGACTGCTCCAGGATGCACTCCCCCTGGCGCGCGGGTCGATGCTCGCCAAGCACCTCCTGCAACGCATCTTCGGCACGATGATCGTCGCCGCGCCTGACGCGCTCGAGGCTCGAGAAATCATCGACCAAGCCGAAGCAACGCTCGGATGGGACGACTTCTGCCCCTTTTGCTCGATCATGCTGTGCGTACCTGCGTCGATCGCGTGTGCCCGGGCCGGTGATCTTCGCAACGCGCAACGGCTGCTGGGCCTGGCGGAGCGCTCGGCGGTGGTGTGGCAGGGCACCTCGTGGGACGCAGCGATCGCCGAGGCGCAGGCCACGGTCGCGGCCGCGAGCGGCGACTCCACGACGGCGCGCAAGCGAATGCGCACCGCCGCGGAGAAGTTCCACGGAGCAGGCCAACCGATCGACGCCGAACGGTGCCGTCGCGCCACGGCGAATTGTTGATGTCGTCGGCTGACCACCAGCTGCTCAGGACGGCGGGGCGAATAGCTCGAGGGCGATGTTGTCCGGGTCGCGGAACGACAGGCCAGATCCATATCCCGCGTCGACGATGTCACCGTGGGCGATGCCGAGCTCGTCGAGGCGAGCGGCCCACTCCACGAGTTCTCCGCGGTTCGCGCAGCCGAACGCGATGTGATCGAGCCCCGGCTTGCGCTCGTCGAAAGGCTCGTCGCTGGCCAGATCAGGGAAGCCATGCAGCCCGAGCAGGGTGTTGCCAAGCTCGTAGACGATATGCCGGAACGGGCCGGTGTCCTCGTCGATGACCGGCTTGATGCCCAGGACGGTGGTGTACCACTCCTCGCTGACGGCGAGGTCGGTCACGGTGACGGCGACATGTGTGACGGCGGGCATGGTCGCTGAGATGGCCATGGCGTCTCTCCTTTGTTCATCGCGGTAGATGTCGCCGTGACCATACGAGCCAGCCCTTCCCCGATCCTTCCCTCGTTGTGCCGATCATGAGCAGTCCGAGCGCGGCGATCTCGACGAGCACGCTGATCAGGGCTTGCGGGGCGGGTTGCAGGCCGTATTCGATGAACCCGAAGATCCCAATGGTGCGCGACGCGGCGAAACCGCCCAGCGCGCCTAAGGCCAGCCCGGCGGCGATCAGCCGCGGCACTACCGTGGCGGTGAGCAGCAGCAGAAGCGTCACCGCGAGGGCGCCGCTGGCTTGGAGCAGGAATGCCGGGCCGACGCCGGGGATGTTCCGGTAGCCGTGCAGGTAGAGCTGGGTGTGGATGACACCGCTGACTGCGAGGCAGCCAGCCGCGGTGATCCGCGCCGTCAGCGGCAGGCTCGGGGTCATGTGGGCTTCCGTCCGGTGAGTTTCCGGTCGCGGATCGCGAGGGCGTGTTGCCCTGGTTGGTAGGTGACGTCGCGGATGCCCAGCGCGGCACCGAGTTGCCCGGCGGGCAGGGTGACCGGAATCGGGCCTGGTCCCACCCCGGGGTGGGGCAGCGGGTAGGCGGTGGTGGTCGCGCTGTAGAAGGTGACGTTGCCGTCGGTTTTGGTGAACAGCTGGTGGACGTGGCCATTGAGGCAGGTCACTGAGGAGAACCGGCGCAGGTAGCTCAGGGCTTGGGTGGCGTCGTCGGTACCCCAGCCCCACGTCGGATACATCGCGAACAGCGGGATGTGGCTGAACACCACAATCGGTGTGTCACTGGATAGACCGGCGACGTCGTTGCGGACGAAGTCGAGCTGGTCTGTACCGAGGTGACCGAGCTTCTCCAGAGCCAGAGTGTTGACCAGGGCGATGACGTGGACGCCCTTGACGTCGAAGCTGTACCAGCCATCTCCGTGGGTGCCGGCCCCGAACATGGCTCGGTATTTCTGCCCGTGGTCATCGACTGAGTCGTGCTCACCGGGCACCGTGAAGACTGCTCCGGTGCGCAGCCCGCGCAGCATGTGGGCAACCTGGTCGAACTGGGCCGGGGTGGACAGGTGGGTCAGGTCACCGGTGTGCATCACGAAGTCCGGGCGAAACCCCAGACTGTTGACCTGGTCGATGGCTCGACTGAACGAGCCGGTCACGTCGGTGTTCGCCGGCCCGTGGAAGCCCAGGTGGCTGTCGCTGATCTGGACGAACCTCAACGCGTGCGGATCCGCGGCGATAACTGCGGCGGGTGTGGTGCCGAGGTGGCTGATCACCTCGCCGCCGCTGACGGTGAGCACCACCGCGGCGCCGAACCACGCCGTGTGGCGAAGCAGCTGCCGGCGACTCATCCCCGCAGGGCCTGCCTCCGGCCCGGTCGCGGGCTCCGTGGTGAGCTCAGACGGCGTACTCATGGGGTCACGACCACGGTGGCCGTCATGAACGGGTGGATGGTGCACAGGTAGTCGAAACGACCCGGGGCGGTGAAGGTGTACTGAAACGACTGACCGGTGTTCAACGTCGGGGAGTGAAACGACCCTGCCGGCATGGCGGTCACAGTGTGTGCATCGGAGTCGCGGTTGGTCCAGGTGATCGTGGTGCCAGCCTTGACGGTCACGGTGGCCGGGGAGAACGCGAAGTTCTGAATCGCCACCGTGTTCGTGGCCACTGGCGCGTCCTGACCCGACCCCGCGGCCGGGGGCATCGACTCGGCGGCCGCGGGTGGGGTGGCGGCGGAAGTGGGGCCGCCGCAGCCGGCCAGGATGGCCAACCCCGTGACCGCCGGTATCACCAGCCTGGCCCTGAACTCGTACCTCATGATCGACCCCTCTCCGCTGGTGAGGCCCACCCGATGCGGGTCTCACCAACAGATAGGGACCGGGGTTACACCGGACCTGGGGGGGCGTAGACCTGCACCTCGCCGTGCATCTCGCGGACCTCGAACTGCGGCAACGCCGCGGGCGGCACGGGTAGCTGATACCGCAGCAACTCGCCGCTGACCGCGAACGTGGTGCGGTGGCACGGGCAGTCCAGCCGTCGGGCCGCCGCGTCGAGAGCCAACCTGCAACCCAGATGCGTACACACTCCCGACACCGCCCGCAGCGCACCACCGGTGCGTGCCACGAACCCGACTACCGTGCCCAGGTCGAAACTTTGCACCCCGCCCTCGGCCAGATCCGCGCTGGCGCTCACCGTGCGCCACTGACCGGTGCTCGGGATCAACGTTTGCTCCCCGCCGGCCCCGCTCTGGGCAGGTCCCCGGCTGATCACCGTGTGGTCCACCACGGCACCAGCCGCCGCGGCAGCCACCGCGATCGAGCTGGCCGCCACCAGGCGTCGCCGGGTGCTGTCCACCACGGGTCGAGGCGCTGGCAACGGCGTCGCGGTCTGTTCGGTTGCCTGTTGGTCGGCAAGCCGCCGGTGCAGGTCAGTGACGAACTCTTCACGCGGTGTCGCGCTACCCGGCTGCGCAGCCCGCAGCGTGATCGCCGCGCGCAACTGCCCGACGTCGGTGTCATCAGCCCGAAACGACCGCGGCCGACGACCCCGCAACAGATCCGCAACGAACCGGCGCGCGCCCCGTGCACTCACCTGTCCACCTCCAGCTGCGCGGCTCGACGCAATGCCCGATGCTGCAGCACTTTCGCATACGCCACGCTTATCCCCAGCGCAGCTGCGGCCTCACGCACCGAACAGGATTCCACAAACCGCAGCTGCAGGATGCGCTGATAGTTCTCGGGGAGCCCCGCCAGGATCAGCGCCGCCCGTGCCGTCGCGTCCGAGGCCGCCGCGGTCTCGGACGGCATCGACTCCAGCCCCTCGTCATCGGTGAGCATGGTGATCTCGCGACCCAACGTCCGCCGCCAATAACCGGCCAAGACCGTCCGCGCGGTGGCCGACAGGTAGGCCCGCACCTCCCCCACGCTGGCCGAGACGCGCAGCGGACGCAGCGCCGCCAGGAACACCTCCGCGGTTAAATCCTCCGCGTCCGGCCGGTTACCGACCTTGGCGAACATCAGCCGATACACCCGATCAACATTGTCCCGGTACACCGCCTCCCAGTCCGGGTAGAACTCGCCATCGACCACACGCAACTGTGGCCCGTCCGCACCTCGCTCGTCAGCCCCGCCGCCCATCCGAGCGGCAGCGGCCTGGCCACACCCAGTCCGTCTCATCACACCGGCACCACCTCCGCGGCCAGTGCTAATCCGGCCCCACCAACAAATAGGCACCCGGGTTACACCCCTCGCGTGGCGATCCGCATTCCTGGCAGGCTGGATCGTGTTTACCTGCAGCCGGGTCGCTCGTTCACGGGAAACCGAATTGCTCGTCGGAGGAGATCATGAGGACGGATCGAAATCCGGTGTCCCCGCGTGCTGGTTCTTCATGGGGTGTCAGCGCTGCAGGATGTAGTTGGCGACCCACGCGCGAGTGCGCGCTGGAACTCGACGCGCCGCTCAGGGGTTGTGTGCGAATCGTTGAGTGATCAGCGCGAGAGCAGTAGCCGGTTCTCCCCGCCGGCGGGCGAGGTACCGTCGCCGGATCGAGTGAAACTCGCGCTGGGCGATGCGTAGGGCGGGGACTTGGGTGGCGAGGTGCATTTGGTAGCGCCAGGGCGGCTGGGCCCCTTGGCGCCCCGACATCGAGTAGGCGAAAGCCACGGCGTCGCGGTCGAGATAGCGGTCGGCCCGTTCGAACCAGGCCATGCTGGTGCGCGCCGCGGCTTGGATCGGCCGCAGCGCTGCGCGGCCTCGCTGGTCGTAGTCCTGCAACGCCGCCGACAGATCCTCATGTTCGTAAACGCTCTGGGCGAGCATGACCGCGTCGATCATCGCCAGCCTGGTACCGGACCCGAGGGTGAAGTGAGTGGTGTGGGCAGCGTCGCCGATGAGTACCTGGTTGTCGTGGTACCAGGTCTTGTTGGTCACCTGGGTAAAGCGCAGCCACCGTGCCGGCTCACCACGGGACTGACTGATCAGCGCATGACCGTCGAGGGCGTGCTCGAAGATCTTCTCCAGCAGCCGGGCGCTGTCCTCGCTGCCCAGCGAGTCGAACCCGAGTGCCTGCCAGGTCGCCTGGGCGCACTCCACGATGCAGGTGCTGATCCCGGCGCTGGAGGGATAGGCGTGGAACCAGACCCACCCCGCTGAGGTCTGTTCGAAGGCGAAGGTGAAGCTGTCGAAGACCTTGTCGGTGCCCAGCCAGATGTAGGGGTTCCCGCCGATGTCCACACGGGCCCCGAACTGGTCGCCGTGGCGTTGTCGCACCCGGCTGTTCGCGCCCTCGGCCACCACGACGAGCTCGGCGTCGGCGGTAGCGGAGGGATCATCGACCTCGGTGCAGTACTGGACGTCGACGCCGAGTTCGATCGCGCGCTGGGCGAGGATGTCCAGCAGCGCCGCGCGGCCCACGCTGAAGCCGTACCCGGGTAGATAGGCCGTTTGCTCGCTGCGCAGGATCACACGCTGCTCCTGCCACAGGACGGATGCGGCACGCACCGCGCGCGCGCTGTCGAGGTCGTTGCGGAACAGCATGTCCAGCAGGTCGTCCCAGTACACCACCCCCCAGCCGTAGGTGGCGCCGGCGGGATCGCGTTCGATGACGGTGATCTCGTGGCCGGCGTCGCGCAGCTTCGCCGAGATGGCGAAGTAAAACCCGGCCGGTCCACCGCCGATGCACACGATTTTCATGTCGATGCTCCATTCAGTGCAGTCTGAGCCCCTATCCCGGTGAGCATTGGCGGGTGGTGGAGGCGGTAGAGGTGCGCGTAGTGGTTGTTGTTGGCCAGGAGTTGGGCATGCGTACGTGGGCGTCGGCGGCGATGGCCGCGGTGATCAGTTGGCCACGGGTGGCGTCGGGGCGTCCGGCGCGGATGTTGTCGGCGATGGTGCCATCCAGCAGCAGGGTTTCCTGCAGCACGATGGCGATGTTGGCGCGCAGTTCCTCGGGGTCCAGGTCCCGCAGGTCGTAGCCATCCAGGGTGATCCGTCCGGCGGTGGGGTCATAAAACCGCAGCAGCAGTTTGAGCAGGGTGGTTTTGCCGGCGCCACTGGTGCCGACGATGGCAGTGGTGTGCTCGGGTAGCGCGGTGACGCTGAGGTCGGTCAGAACGTCGGTTGCGGTGTCGGGGTAGGCGAAGCTGACCTGTTCTAGGCGCAGCGTTCCACGGGCCCGTCCTAACGGGATGGGGTGCGCGGGTGCGGTCACGGCGGAGTGCTGGTCGAGCAGCTCGATGATGCGTTCGGCGGCCGCCGAGGCAGCGAACAGGGAGGTGGACAGCGCCCCCAGGCCTTGGACGGGGCTGTAGAGCTGGGACAAAAACACCAGGAAGGCCAGCAGCCCGCCTAGGGTGATGTGCCCGGCGGTCAGTTCCCAGATCCCGACCCCCAGGATGGTCAGCACCCCGAGCACCTGCAGCAGGTCGACCAGCGGGGCAAACATCGCGCCGAGTCGGGTGGCGGCCAGCTCGGCGTGCACGCTGCCCAGGCTTTGGGCGGCGAAGCGGTCGACCTCGGCGCGTTCGCGGCCGTAGGCCTGGATCAAGGTGGCGTTGCCCAGGCTTTCCTCGGCGACCACGGTGATCGACCCGGCGCGGGCCCGGACCTCCCGGGAGGCGACTTTGATCCTGCGGGCGAACATCCGGGCAGCGACCCAGAACACCGGCACCGCGATCAGCGACACCAACGCCAGGCGCCAGTCCAGGAAGAACAACACTCCGGCGAACACCACGATCTTCAACAGGTTCGCGATGACCCCGATGACCCCAGACAGCACCACAGTTTCGATCGCCGCCACATCACCGGTCAGCCGACTCAGGGTATCCCCCAGGCGGTGGCGGTCAAAAAAACTCACCGACAACGTGTGCAGATGGGCGAACACCCGGGTCCGCAACCGGTGCAGGAAATTCTCCCCGATCCACGCCCCCAGATATTGGGAGACGAAACCCAACACGCCCACCAGCAGCGTGACACCCACAAACGCCGCGGCCACCGGCGGGAACGCCCCGAAATCCCGCGGGGTCAACACTTCATCGACCAGCACCTTGAACAACAAGATCGCGCCAGCGTCCACCACCGGCGTCACGATGATCAATACCAGGGACAGCCACAACCACCGCCAAAACGGTCGGGCATCAGGCCAAAACCGGCGAAAAACTTCCTGCAGGCTCGCCGCCGGAGCCAGCTCCACCAAACCCTGGCCGCCATCCCCCGAGCCAAGGCTTCCTGAGCCCGGACGCACCAGCGACCTCATTACCTCCCACACCGGCACTTCACTCCTCGGTTCTGACGGGTCTGGAGTGGGCGGTGGCCTCACCCCGGTGAACCGGAGTGAGGCCACCGCCCACCATTCACAGACGGTTACTCCTCACCTTCCCCATCGGCCCCAGTGGCCCCAGCCCCAGCCGCGGCCCCAGTCGCCCCAGCCCCAGCCGTGGCCCCAGTGGCCCCAGCCCCAGCCGTGGCCCCAGTGGCCCCAACCACGACCCTCGTCGTCATCGTCGCGGCTATGGCGGCCAAGCCTGAAGATCGCCCTGATCTTCATATCCGCACCTTCTTCCTCTCCCTAGGAACCTCTCTTCCCAGAAAGACCCTGGATACGTCCCTCACCTGGCGATACCCAGCCGACGGGGGGACAAGACATAAGCATTCGGTGACTCTGTGACGGGGCGGCGTGCCTGCTCGCGCCCGCCACACGGGCAGCGGTGCTGAACACAAGGTGAACCGCCGCGATCTCGTGAACGGGCCACGGGCGCAGGGACGACCGGAGATAGCGCCAGCGGTCTGGGTGACGTCGAGTACAGGGACGCCGAGGCAGCACCGGTGTGCCGAGGCCGAGAAGCTCTCGGCCGTCCGCGCGGAGGAGGCCGAGCGGCTCTAGGCCGGGACGAGTGCGTGCCCGAGCGGAGGGCAGCGACTGAGCGTTCGCCCTCCTGTCACCAAGCCCAGGACCCATAACTTACCGCTCACATTCACCCACCCATGAAGGGTGGGTAACCCAACGTCTTGCCTCGTCTCCGACGGTCATCCGTCCCAGCAGCACTACTGGAGAAGTCGCTCTAGATACTGGCAACGTTACGTCAAAGTTACGTCGACATGTCGGTTGACTTAACTTCAGATTGCGGAGCACGCAATTATTACGATGTGGACATGAGTTGTGTCATACCGTCACCAATTGGTGATCAGCGTCGCGACTGCAGACCCTGGCATTACCGTCGACGTGCTCGGGGCTCCGCTGGCTTCGAAAGAAAACGACGAGATCGGACCTGCAGCTTCGCCCTTCTTGCTGACTAGATCTTTATGGAGTGATCGGTGCTGATGGGGCCTCTACTACCGGCGGAGCGTCCAGCGGTGGGCGCAGCGGTTGCCTCCGCCAGTGATCGATGCGGCGCGTCCCGGTGGTTCGTGACCTGGGATCTGGCAGTTCCACTGCCACGTCAGCGACCACATCATTGCTGGCATGCTAGCCCGCTACCAGGTCCTGGCTCCGGCCCAGCCAGGACCTGAAGGACACGCTCCTGAAGATCACAAAGTGCGGGAGCCGCAGATGTCTCGCTCGTCGCCTGATCAGCGTATCCGTCGTCACAGTGCTTGACGCACAGCCGGTCCAGGGGCATCCTCAAGATATTCAACGGATGATGAAAACAGGGTGATCGGGATGACCGAGCGCACGGGCTGCGTGGTGGTAGGTGGCGGCCCGGCCGGCATGGTGGCAGGGCTGCTACTGGCCAGGGCCGGGGTCGAGGTGACGGTGCTGGAAAAGCACCCCGATTTCCTGCGAGACTTCCGCGGCGACACGGTGCACCCGTCAACGCTGACCCTGCTCGACGAGCTGGGGCTGGGCGAGAAGTTCGACGCCGTGCCGCACAGCGAGCTCACCTCAGCCGGGTTCCCCACCGACGACGGCGGCATGATGAAGCTGGCCGACATGACCCGGCTGAAGGTGCCGCACCCGTACATCGCAATGGTGCCGCAGTGGGACTTCCTCAACCTGCTCGCCGACAGCGCCGCCAACGAAAAGACGTTCACGCTCCGGATGGAGACCGAGGTGACCGGCCTGATCCGCGAAGGCGGCCGGGTCGCTGGGATCTGCTACAAGACAGCCGAGGGCACCAAGGGTGAGCTCCGCGCGGACCTGGTCATCGCCGCCGACGGCCGTTGGTCGCTGGCCCGGCGCGACGCGGGCCTGGAGCCCAAGGAGTACGACTGCCCGTTCGACGTCTGGTGGTTCCGCCTTTCCCGCCACGACGACGAAGGCCAAGACATGCTCACCCCGCGGCTGCGCAATCGCCGGTTCGCCGTGCCCCTGCCGCGCACCGGCTACTTCCAGATCGCCTACCTTGCGCCCAAGGGCGCCGACCTCCGCAAGGAAGGCATCGAGGCGTTCCGAGCCAACGTGACCGAAGTCTGTCCCGAGTTCGCCGATCGGGTGCACGAGCTGGCGACGATGGACGACGTCAAGTTCCTCGACGTGCGACTGAACCTGCTAAGCGAGTGGCACATCGACGGCCTGCTCTGCATCGGCGACGCGGCGCACGCCATGTCGCCGGTCGGCGGGGTGGGCATCAACCTGGCCGTGCAGGACGCCGTCGCCGCTGCAACGCTGCTGGCGGAGCCGCTTCGCCGTGGCCGGCCGACCCCCGCCGACCTGGCGAAGGTCCGGTCGCGCCGCCTGCTGCCCACGATGCTGGTGCAGGGGCTGCAGCGGATCCTGCACCAGACCGTGATGCGCCCGGTGATGGCAGGCAAGCGCAACGGGCCGCCCCCGCCGATGATCAAGCTGTTCGCGCGGTTCCCCCAGCTGTCATACATCCCAGCCCGACTGCTGGGCCTCGGCTTCCGACCCGAGCACGCCCCGGCCTTCGCGCGCCGCGCGATGGAGCAAGTCGAGTCCTAGCAAACCGCCAGCAGCTGCCATCACCAGCTTGAGATGTGATCATTCTGGGCTGCTGATGCGGTTGCGGAGCAATGCCAGGGTTCGGCGGAGCACGCGCGAGACGTGCTGCCCGGGACGACGCTCAGCGCCCGCGGCTCGAAGCTGGCTGGGAGGACGGGCAGCAGGAGGCTCCGGCGACCGTGCTCAACGCGGCGATGGACGGCCAGCCACGGCATCCGCCGACGCTCGGCGGCCAACGCGTCACGGGCACGGGTCACCTCCTTTTCCTTCACAAGCAGCTGCTGACGCGCTGCCTCCTACTCCTGCGGCAATACGATCGGGGCTGTCTTCATTGCGAGATGTCCACCTTCCGGTTCAGGTCCAAGCTCATGAGTTTCTGGCCGTGCCGAAGTTGCACCGTGTTCCTCCCTTTGCTGGTTACTTGACGAACGCTGCTTCTCACTAGCGCGAATCCGGCTCCGCTGCCTCAGCGACGCGCTTGATGTTCGCCAACCGCCGATCCCAGTCGGCCGCGAGCGTGGCCATCCACCGCGCCGTCGCGTCCAGCGCCGCGGGCCGCACCGCGTACCGCACCTCGCGTCCGACCCGGCTGCCGGAAACCAGCCCGGCGGCGTCCAAGACGGCGAGGTGTTTGACTACCGCCTGCCGCGAGACGGGAAGTCGTTCGGCGAGCGTCGTGGCGGTGGCCTCGCCCTGTGCGGCGAGCAGATCAAGCAGCTGACGTCGCATCGGGTCGGCCAGCGCGACGAGGACGCTGCCGACCGCCTCGACGGCGCCGCGACGTTCGTCCGTCACGCCCAGCGGTACGCCAGGTACGTCGGCGGCTCAACCTTCTCCACGCGCACCGGGAAGTCGCCGTACTCGGCGTTTTTCGCCACCATCGACTCGCCTTCTTTGGCCACGGTGCCAGACAGGCTCGCCTTGTCGGCCACCCAGAATCCGGGTTCGGCCACCAGCGACCAGACCCGCTCCAGGGGTGCCGCGATCAGGGTTTCGCGTTCGATCCGGTCTGACTCATGAGGGGACTCCTTCACCGCCGCCATTTTATGCAACTCCAGGGTTGCACATCGCCGCTCCAGACGCAACCCGAGAGTTGCACCTCGATCGACCATCGCTTCAGTGGGCGTGGCCAAACGCGCTGCTGCGCGGCGGGAGGGTCGGGGCCGAGCGTGCGGTCGTGACGGTGATGTCTCGGCTATAACCGGGTTGCGGGTGGTCCTCGCTGAGGACGGGCCAGGCGTGTCACGCGGTCTTAAGCTCGGGTTGGAGCGCTACTTCGTGCTCGTCGGCCGCCACGGCGGCGGCGACTCGGTGGCTGGGCAGGCTGAGCCGGACCGCCACATAGCAGATCACCAGACTGAACGCGGCCACCACGCCGAGGTCGACCCATTCAGGAATGAGCTTCGTTCCGCCGTATTGCCCGAAATAGGAGATCACGGTCAGGCCGGCGAACCACGGAAGAATCCACACCAATGATCGCGGGTCCAGGGGCGGTCGCTCGAACGGGCGACCCAACGCGTAGGAGATCCCGAATATCACGTAGCCGCCGGCGATGGCCAGCATCAGCTTTTCCACCGTGGACCACGACGTCCAGTAGATGATCTCATTCGCGGCGATGAACGCCAGCGGCGCCACGACCGGGGCGACCGGCACCCGATACGGGCGGACGCGATCGGCATCAGTCTTACGCAGAGCCAGCAACGTGATCGGTGCGAACGCATACATGATCACTGTCGCCGAGGTCACCAGCGAGACCAGGCTATGCCAGCTCGGGAAAGGCAAAAAACAGATCAGGCCCACAACGAAGGCCAGAATGATCGAGGTGTACGGAACACCGCGACTACTGATCTGGCTAACACCCTTCGGAACGTAGCCGGCGTGGCCCAACGCGTAGGACAACCGCGCGGAGGTTCCCACATAAATCAGGCCAGTGCCCGCCGGTGAGATGAACGCATCTATGTACAAGATGACCGCCAGCCAACCCAATCCGAGACCGGTGGCCAGCGTCGCATACGGACCGAAGTCACCCTTACCCACCGGGTTCGCCCAGCCCTGCGCGAGATTGTGGGGATTCAGCGCGCCGATGAAGGCGACCTCCAGTGCCAGATACAGCACGGTGCCCACGATCACCGCACCGATCACAGCACGAGGGACGTTACGTTGTGGGTCACGTGCCTCACCGGCCATCTGCGCCGCTTGCTCAAAACCCTGCAACGCGAACACGACACCCAGCGGTAGGGCCGCAAGCACCCCGTGGGCACCGTAGGGCGCAAAACCGCCGCCGGCGGTGAAGTTCGAAACCTGAAACGACACCACGATCAACACGACGACCGTCAGTACCGGTACCGCGAACTTCCAGAGCACCGCGATCCTGTTGCTCTCCGCCAGCCACCGCACTCCGAGGATGTTGATGACGGTGAAGAGCAACATCAGCGCGGTGGCCGTACCCAAGCCCTTTGGTGTGAGTGCACCCACATCGTTGATCAGTCCGTGCCACTTGTGGTCCAGGTAGCTAAGCGCCGCCTCCACTTCGATCGGAGCGATCGTCACAGCCTGAAGCCAGGCCACCCAGCCGGCTGTGAACCCACCCAGCGAACCGAACGCCAACCGCGGCCATCGCCCCGTGCCCCCCGCGAGAGGGTAGGCCGCACCGAGTTCCGAGTGCACCAACGCCAGCAACACGATGATCACTCCAGCTAACAGCCAGGACACGATCGACGCCCCACCAGCCGACGTGGCCGCCGTCAACGCCCCCAACAGCCAGCCCGAACCGATGATCGAGCCCAGCGAAACAAACATCAGAGCCATGAAACCGACATCGCGCCGGAAGCTCGGCGGGTTGTCAACCGCCGCCTGCTGCGAGGACGTGTGCGCCATGGACAGGTCTCCTCCGCACGTCGGCTCGCTCGCGAACAGACATCCCAACGTCGCCTAACGTATCGTCTGCTCACGATCGAGCTGGTCCAATCGACCACATGGGTACATCCCACGCAGCGGCCATCACAGCCTCACCCTGGCGAGCGCAGTTGAGCCTGCACGCGGCGGGTATCGAGGTGCGAGTCGTTGAGGCCGCTCGCGAGCTGTGGGCACTCGGTGTCGGCATCAACGTCCTCCCGCACGCCACCCGCGAACTGGTCGAGCTGGGGTTGGCCGACGAACTGGCGGCCACCGGCATCCCTACCATGGAGCTGATCTCTCACGACCGCTTCGGTAGCCGGATCTGCGTGGCTGGCTGTTGAGCGCTTCGAGGACCGCGATGCGCGGGTGTCGGTCGAGCTGCGCGACCGGCAGTCCGGTCGTCTGGTGATCGAGTCGGCCGACGTGCTGGTCGGTGGCGATGGCATCAACTCCGCGGTGCGCGCGAAACTGCACCCCGAGGAGGGTCCGCCGATCTGGAACGGCATCCGGCTAACCCGGTTGTGGTCGTCTACCCGGTCTCCAGGGGCGCCGAGCAGCGGGGCCGGTCGCTGGTGAATTGGGGGGTCGGGGTACGGCTAGGCCAACCCACCCACGCCCCGCTCGGGGACTGGCACCATCTGGGCGGGTTAGACGATGTGCTGCCGCACGTGGCGGACCGAAGCTTCGACTGGCTCGATGTGCCAGCGCTGGTGCGCGCCGCGCCGCGGATCTGGGAGTACCCGATGGTGGACCGGGATCCCTTTGCCGAACTGGGGAACGGGTCGGGTCAACCTGCTGGGCGATGCCGCGCATCCGATGTACCCGTTCGGCTCCAACGGAGGCACCCAGGCGATCATCGACGGTCGGATGCTGGCCTGGGAGCTGGCCCGCGCCGACGATCCGGTGGCCGGGCTCGCCGCCTATGAGGGCGCCTGCCGGGAGCGAATGAACGCACTGGTGCTGTCTAACCGACAAGGTGGGCCCGAGCAGGTGCTGCAGCTGGTCGAGCAACGCGCACCGAACGGCTTCACCAGAATCGAAGACGTGATGACCAACGACGAGCTCGACTCGATCGCAATGCAGTACCGAAAGACTGCCGGGTTCGAGGCCGAGGCGCTCAACACTCAACCATCATGGGAAGTCGCCAAACCGGCTTAACAGCGTCGAGCCGGCGGTAATTGTTGCGCGGTGAGATCTTGATCCTGCTCTTTACTCGCCGATGTCCTCGTGCCACAGCTCGGGGCGGCAAGCGATGAAGTCCCGCATCAGCGCGATACAGGCGGCGTCCTCCAGCACAGTCACCTTCACTCCGTGCTCGGCCAGCCAGTCATGACCGCCGTGGAAGGTCACCGACTCGCCGATCACCACTTGGCCGATGCCGAACTGCCGTACCAGCCCCGAGCAGTACCAGCACGGAGACAGTGTGGTGACCATGATCATACGGCTGTAGTCGCGCAGCCGACCGGCCGCGCGGAAGGCCGCCGTCTCCGCGTGCATCGACGGGTCGCCGTCCTGTATCCGACGGTTGTGGCCGCGCCCCAGCAGCTCACCGTCCGGGCCGAAGAGCGCCGCCCCGATCGGGATACCGCCCTCGGCCAGGCCCTGCCGCGCCTCCTCCAGCGCCACCGTCAGCATCGCCGCCACCGCTACCTCCGTCGTCACCGCGCTACTCTCCCTCCCCGACCTGCTCTGCATGGTCCTTGGCTGGCGAACCGCGTTTCGCTTTCGGCAAACTGAAACGCTCTAGCCGCTTCGATCTGCCACTTCTCAGCCTGGATCCACCGGTGAAAGTGCGGTGTGAGGGGTGTCGGATAGGGGTAGATGCCCTCCGAGCTGGGAAGATGGGACTTGTCTAGGGTCCATCAGGCCAAGTGCGAAGGGCATCTACGAGGTGAACGCCGATCGCGGCTCCGGTGATTGTCGGTACCCGGCTGAGTCGGGGCTCGGCGGGCTCGGCCAAGGGCGCGGCCAGCTTCGTCGCCGAGGCGATCACCACCGCGCGTCAGGCTGGGGCCACCGGCGTGCTGCTGGCCCGGATGGACTCGGCGTTCGACAGCCACGCCGTGGTCAGCGCCTGTGTCCGGGCTGGCGTGCGTTTTTCGATTACCACGAAACAGACCCGCCCGGTCCGGGCCGCGATCGAGGCCATCGAGGCGCACTCCTGGGTTCCGATCGCCTACCCGCAGGCGATCTACGACGAGGTCAGCGGGCAGTGGATCTCCGACGCGGAAATCGCCGAAACCACCTACACCGCATATCGGTCGCGGCGGAAATCCGAGCAGCTCACGGTCCGGTTGATCGTCCGGCGGGTGAAAGACAAAAACGTCGCCCCCGGCCAGGGCGAGTTGTTCACCGCCTGGCGTTACCACGCGTTCATCACCGACTCGACCCTGCAACTCGTGGCCGCCGAGACACAACACCGCCAACACGCGATCATCGAACAGGTCAACGCAGACCTCAAAGACTCAGCAATGGCCCATATGCCCTCGGCATCATTCGCCGCGAACGCGGCCTGGCTCACGCTGGCAGCCATCGCCTACAACCTCACCCGCGCCGCCGGCGCCCTGGCCGGCCTGTTTCACGCCAAAGCGCGCGGGGGTGACACCAGCCCGAGGTCCTCCTGGGTGACGACGTCGCGGTCATCTCCGGTATCGATGCGCCCCGCCTGGATGTGTTCGGTCGGAGCCAGTCCCTCGATGTCGGGCCACCACTCCTCGAGTTTTGGCATTTGAGGGGAGTATGGAGGCGAGAGTGACTTCCCGTCCAATGAACCGGGACAGGGCATCGTCGACCACGACGCCCGTCGCCGAGAGCTCGTCCGCGCCGCATGGCGGGTCGTCGGGCGAGACGGCATGGATGGCCTCACGACACGAGCGGTCGCCCGCGAAGCCGGCTGGTCCGCTGGCGTGCTCGCTCATTACTTCGATAACCGCGAGGAACTCTTGCTAGCCGCGTTCCGCCTGGTCTTCGACGAGGCCATGGAGCGGATGCAGGACACCCTGGCTGCCCAACTCGATCCGACGCAGGCCCTGACGAGCGCGCTACTGCAGGCCGTCCCCGTCAACACCCGCCAACACACCGAAGCCATCGTGTGGTTCACCTTCCTCGGCTTGGCCGCTGGCCAGCCCGCCCTGCGCGTCGAAGCCCAAGTCCGCTACGGACTGTGGTTGGACGTCATCGAGCAGGCGGTCCAGGCGGTGTACCCGGACCGACGGTGGGTCAAGACCGAGGCGCGGCGTATCGCTCGAGTGCTCGTGTCCCACGTGGACGGACTAACAGTACAGACGATCTTCGATCCCCAAGGGCTTCCGATACAGCGGCTGGAATCGCAGCTTCGAGAATGCATCCGAGTGACGCTGGCTGACGCGGCGAGTCGCCGCAGTCCTGAGGGGCCGAGTAACTGATTCACCGTTGCGTCGGTTCGACGGGTTCCCTCACTGCGCGATGACGTGAATCGCCTCCCCCACACCAACTTGACTTGAAGGGGAAATTAGCCGTCACTATCGGCGCCGCCCGCACCACCGGTACCGATACCGTGGGTGGCGTACTGGGTGAATCCAATGCCGTCGTTGGTGATGGTGCTTCCGGCGCCGCGGCCGTCGGATCCGTCGCCCGGGCTGCCGTCGCTCACGAACAGCGACAGGACGGTACGAGCAGGCACCAGCTCCACGTGCTGCTCGTCAAGCTCGGCAAGGCTCAATGCATCAGGCATTCAGATCCTCCTCGTAAGTGGCACCAGGTCCTGGAACAGAACACCACATCGACACATTGTCGACTCGGCGTATCCCACCATGCCAGAAAAAGGTCGCATGACAACATGCGTTCGTTCCCTAGAACTTTGCACGCCACCACCTAGCTGTGGGAGCCGATTTTCTACTACTTAGTCAGGATCGAAAGATACGAAGATTCCAGAAGTCGAGTACTTAGGTCGAACGTTTCAGCGAGGATCGTCTGAGATGCACGCGAGCCACCTTGCTGCTGGGAGGAGACCCATCTGACGATCCGCTCAGGTGCGGGGGGACACTGCCCGCGACGCAGCCGACCACCGGATGTGGGCCGACCCAATCGCAGCCAGCACCGGAGCGGCACAAGCGCGGTTCGAGGAGAATCCAGGGGTCGCCACGGAGATTCCCAGGGCGTGACCACGTAGTTCGAGGCGATCCCGGCTACCTACCGCTAGCTAGGGATCACCCAGAGTGGTCGTATTCCGGCCGCCGTGCCCACCAACGACACGCCGAGGTGTCGACTGACTACGTAGCGATCGCGATGCCGGGACACGGCCAGCGGGTTGATCGGGAACACTTGATAGCCCGCTGGCTGCAGCGCCGCCGCTTCACGGTTGTCCAGGTCGACATCCTCGACGGCCAGTCCGGTTCGAAACTCCTCCACGCCATCTGATCGAGCGCCACGGCGCTCAGCCCTGCCCACTTTCCATTAACGCAACAGTGCCGTGAGAACTACTGGTCGATGGCGTAGACGATCTCGACCATGACGGTGAGGTCCTGGGTACCGGGCTCGATGGGGACGGGTGCAGCGGCCGCGGCATCCCGGCCCAAGGGGCCCGGTGGGCTGGCCGGTACCTCGGTGATCGAGCGGATCTGACCCAGCCTCACTCCAGCCCCGTCGGCCATTTGCTTGGCGTGTGCCTGGGCCTGCCGCACCGCGTTGGCGCGAGCCTGTGCCCGTGCCGCGCTGTCGTCCGCGATCGAGAAGCTGAGTTGCTGTAGCCGCACCGCGTCACCTGCTACGTCACCGGCGGTGTCGATGAGCCCGCCCGCGGCCCCGATGTCGTGCAGCTTGGCCGTGACCTGGTTCGTCACCTCGTAGCCAGTAATCCGCCCAGTCGCCGAGTCGGACGTCGGGTTGACCGACAGCTGGCTGGTCTGCAGGTCCGCTGGGGCGACTCCCTTGCTCTTCAGCACGTTGATCAGCGCGGTTGCCTTGTCGGTGTTGGCGTCAAGGGCGGCCTTCGCGCTCTGCGCCCGGGTCTGGACTCCGATGACGATGGTCACGGTGTCCGGGGTCGTGGTGGCCGTTCCTAGGCCACGGGTGGTGATGCCGGGAGTCAATCCAGCGCTGGTCGACGTTGCCGCGGCCGGTTCACTGCCTCCGGAGCAGCCAGCCAGCACGACCGCGCCGAGGGCAAGGACCATCACACCAGACAAGCCACGCTTCATCGCCGATCTCCGTTCAGTGATTGGTTCACCAACGGAACGTTGACACGATCGCATGCGCTCGTACCAGTCCCGACGCGCGCTAGTTCGGTTGAGTGAGCGATCACCGGATCCACTGCGGCACTGACGCGGCCCGCAGCGCCCCGCTCGGCAGCTCATCGATGCCGCCCGAACGCTCGCGGGAGGCGCTGATGATCGCGTTTAAGATAGTGTCTGTTCAAACCGGAGCCGACGCGAGGACTCGCACCCCGAACCTACACGGCCCGGTGCGCTTGGGGTCCGGTCACCGTGGTCAGCCGCGCGACCCGCCGCCAAGAGTCCAGCGTCGCCAGCACCTCTGACAAGTCCAGCGTCTCGGTGGCACTAGCCATGACGTCGCGCCACTGCTGGTCGAACTCGGCCGCTTCCTCCGGGATCAGCGCGGCGCGGACCCCGGCTGGAGTGACGTCGGAGAACGACGGTCCGCTACGGCCATGCCATGGTCCAGGAGCTGCTGCGGTGGTCACACCGCACACATGCTTTGGCGCGGACCCCGCACGGCGTGGCAGACACTACCTGAGGCCCTGGTGGGGCGGACGCTGGCCGTGGTGCGGACGGTGGTTTCGTGGTCGTTGCCGATGCCGCTTCGGCCTCCCCGCACCGCCAGCAATCACGAGTGCGGCGGTCCAGCGCTGCGGTGGCGGCACCCTTCACCGCGTTGGTGACGTTCTCCCAGGTGCCCACATTCGCCCCCAGTGGCGTGATCGCGACATTACTCCCATCTGATCTCATCGCCTCCCCAGCAGTTTTGTTACCGACCGTGACCGGCAACCCCCGCGAGCACCTGCCGCAACTCTCTGTGCCATCGTTTGAACCACGCGGGCATGCCTAGTCGGCTGACACCACCCGGTCATTCCGGGGAAGTTGCACCTGGCCGGTCCGCTCCCCGGCAGACCGATACGCCACCTGCTCAACAACGCAGACGGCCTCCCGGTGCAGGGGCGCGATCCGCGCAGCGACCGGCGGCAGGATGAGCATCGCGGCCTTATCAGCGGCGATCCGGTCGACCGGCGCGCATCTCAACGCCCGCCAGGCTCGGGTGTTCACCACGGCCAGCCAATCAGCGAGTTGGGGTTGAAACCCACCGGCGAGCAGAAACGTCCGGCCGGGCAGCTAGTCATGTGCCCGCTCCAGTAGTCCTGGTCGCCTGGAGTGGGGGGCGAGCGGCGGATGGTTGCTGACGACTACCCTCGGTCACGAGTGCCAGCACTGACGTCAAGGTTCGGGTTCTGGCACAGCTGGCTCTCGCGCTGCACTGGCAGCGCGGACTGATTGGAATGCTCGCCACGCGGGTACTCGGTCCCTGCGAGTCGAGGAAGTGAGGAAGAAGTAGAGAGGCTGGATGGACATGAGTATCGCTGATAAGGCCAAGGGCAAGTTGAAAGAGGCGGTCGGAAGCGTCACCGGCAGCGATGACCTCCGCAGAGAGGGTAAGGCGCAGTGGCACAAGGGGCATCACCAGGCGCAAGCGGACGAGGCACGCGTGATCGCCGAGAAGCACGAGCTAGAGGCTGAGCTCTTCGAGCACGAGGAGCGCAGACACCAGCGCATCCGAGACGACGTGCCCGGTGACGTTCCGGGGGAGTCCCGGCGAGATCTAGACCTCTGATTTTACGCCCTGGTTGAGTCGTGTAGATGAAGATCGACGTGCTGCTTGTCGGTGCATGCTCGTTGCTGCTCACTCAGATGCGCTATGAGCATCGCGATCGTCTGGGGGGCACAACGCCGGCAGCTAGGGATGGTCAACAAGGCTGACGATCACTGAACCAATCCAGTCACCACCGCCAGCCGTATATCCTCACTGGCCACACCCACGGGCCGGCGCGTTGGTGGTCGCACGGGATGTGTCCTGGCTGGCCTCCGCCGGTGAGGATGGAGCGGGGCGGGTTTTGGGATCCGGCCACCGCCACGGCACTACCCTCTCTGCGCGTCGCAGGCTCGCTATCCCACCTGGCAGCGACAGCTACGACGATCACAGCGCCGGAGCCACCCGGTCCCTACTTCCCTAACACTGTGCGGCGGATGGGCCAGCATGGCAGGCCGCACAGTGACCAGCGGCGGCCGGGTTCTGCGCAGGCTTCGGTAGGTCGCCTACCTTTCGGTGCGCTCATCTACACGCGCAAATGCTCATCTTTGTGCGGAAACCAAAATAAATGTAGTTTCTGCCACAAATGATCGCTTCGACCGGTCCACCGACATCCGAACGTCCCTGTTCAGCACCGCTACACGGCATGAGCGGACGTTCCACTGCTTTTTCTCGCGCGAGGTCGACCGGACCACGCGTGCCGTCGACAATGCTGGGGCCGCGATACCGGGTGAGCTTATCCAGGAGCCGCTGGTGCAAGGTTCGGTGGTGCAGGGGCCGCGGGGCTGATCTCGGGTTCCTGGGTGCCCGGGCCATCTGCTCCACGCTACCCCGTTGTCCGTGTACCGTACCGGGGGTGCAAGACCACCTTGCCTAGTTCAGAATGTCCAGGTGACGAGGTTGCGCGGGCAGGAGATCGTCACCGTGCCCAACCTGGTCAGCGTGGCCGGCCTGCTCTTGACCGTCCACGGCGCGCGCCGGCTACACACGCCGGCCGGAATCGCCGAGGTGGCTGTGGGCCGCTTGCTCGATCTTGTCGACGGATATCTTGCTCGTGCGCTCGATCAGAGCAGCCAGTTCGGCGCCGGACTCGACGCCATGTTCGATAAGGCCGGCGTGACGGCGGTGGGCATGCAGCTCTGGCGGAGGTGCGCTCCGTCTCGGCCGGCGCTGCTGGCGATCGCCGGCCAGAATGCCGTCAACCTGGTGAGCACGGTGATTACCGGTGTTTACGATCGCGGCCCTGGGCTGCTGCCCGCAGCCGAGGGAAAGCGCGCGATGGCGGCTCAGAATGCCGCGATGGCTGCCTACGCCGTGAGCGGGTTATTCGCGGGGTCCTCACGCCGCACGCGCCACGCGCTGCTCTGGGTCGGGCACGGAGCAACCGTCATCGGCGTCGGCTACGGACTCCCGGCGAGCGGGCAATACATCAGGCGGGCTCGGCATGCCTTATCAGCAAGCCTGCACCGATGACGGATCATAACGCCACCGGGCCATCCACCACCCGCGCAGCCGCAGGTGCGCTCTTGATCTCATCGAGGACATCTCAGGGACTGGCCGCTGTCAGCTGGAGCTGATTCCGTGCCCCAATCATCTCAGCTCAGGCAGTCCCGATCGGCTGGAAACGGGCTTGAATGAAAAAAGGGAATGCTTGCTGTCGAGCTGCGTACCGCGCGGGTTTGGGGTGAACAGGCGACTCACACCGCTGGCGTAGTGAACCAATTGAGGGTAATATTTTTGCCTTGACCGATTACTCTCCGCACGCCCGACATCCTCGCTCCGCGTCGTTCTCGGCCGCATCATGACACCCGCTGTCGTGTATGCCGGGACGGAACACCGACATGACGTCGGTGCGCACCACCAACCCCGGCACGACCCCGTTGATGCGCATACGTGACGTAGTCGGAGCTCGGCGAGTACCCAGTGGACCATCTGACGTGCGCGCCCGTGGGGGCATTGGGCACACCCGCACGAAAGCTCCCAGCGATACCACCAAGACAGGCACGGCCCCGCACTCGCTGCCGGACTGCCCGCTGCCGGCAGTGGTGGTCAATCCGAACACCGTCGAGGACTGGGCGAAGTTGCATGTTCAGATCACGGGGGTGTGCGCGGAGTTGGGGTGGGCTCCACCGCTGTGGCTTCAGACCACCGTGGAGGACCCGGGTGGCGGTCAGGCCAGAATCGCGCTGGCCGCTGGCGCCGATGTGGTGCTTGCCTGCGGTGGGGATGGCACGGTCCGTCATGTAGCGCAGGTCCTCGCCGGATCGGGCACCGCGATGGGCCTGGTGCCCACGGGTACCTCCAATGTGCTGGCTCGTAACCTCGCCATTGTGCTGGATGACCCGGCCCAAGCCACTCGGATTGCCTTGTCCGGGAACAACCGCGCGATCGACGTCGGCCGGGTGATCATCGACGGCACGCAGGAACAGGTGTTTCTGGTGATGGCCGGAGTGGGCTTCGACGCGGCAATCATGGCCGGCGCGCCGCATGACTGGAAGGCTCGGTTGGGCCCGCTGGCGTATTTCGTCTCCGGAGCAATCGCGCTGAAGGGCCCCCGATTCCCGATCACTCTGGCCGTGGATGGCCGAATCGCGCCGCCCCATCACGTCCGCACGGTGGTGGTCGGCAACTGCGGCAGGCTTCTCGCCGGGTTGGTGTTGATGCCCGCGGCCGGGGTGGACGATGGGCTGCTGGATGTGGTGTCCATCGGACCGAGGGACATCTTCGGATGGTTGGCGGTGACCGCGCGGGTGCTGACCCGCCGTTGCCGTGGCCACCGGATCGTGCAGCACTGGCAGGGCCGCACCGTCATCATCAGCGCGGAGTCTCCACAGCTGGCCCAACTCGACGGCGATCCCGTGGGTGAAGTACGGGGGTTGCAGATGCGGGTGGACCCGGGTGCCCTGCTGGTGCGCGTCTAGCCCGTCCCGCTGGGAGAATGTTGAGCATGGTTGAGATACCTGAGGGTTCCGTCGACATGCCAGCGCCGTGCCTTGCTCGCCCGTCGTCCTGCGATCGGTCTGAGCTTGGGTTCGTGCGTAGGCCCATGGTGCGCTGGCTTGATCCCCACCAGCTCGTCGACACCGCGGTCCGGGTTCTGGTCTCCGGTGTCTTTAGCTCCTACGCCGACAATCGGGAGTTACAGGCGCTGGAGCCGGCGGAGGTCGCGGATCGCTCCGGGCAAGCTGATTTGTGGCTGGACCACGTCGCCGACCTCGGTGACGGATGGAACTCGACGTACACCGTGGCCAGGCTGCTGGCCACCGAGGAGCTCAAGCTCGACTGGGACGGCGAGACTTACGCCACCGAGCGGGGGCGGATCCTGGTCATGGGGGGTGATCAGGTGTACCCGGTGCCCAAGGCCGGGGAGTATGAGAACCGCATGCTCGGGCCGTACCGGGCGGCGCTGCCGTGCGCCGCGGGAGAAGCTCCGGAGCTTTTCGCCATTCCGGGAAGCCACGACTGGTATGACGGGCTGGTCAACTTCACCAGCATCTTTTGCCGCAAGCGCTGGATCGGCGGGTGGAAAACACTGCAACGTCGCAGCTACTTCGCGATCAGGGTCCCGCACCGCTGGTGGCTGTGGGGCATCGACATCCAGTTCGGGTCCTATATCGACGAAGCCCAACTGCGGTACTTCGCTGGGGTCGCCCTGGACCAGGTGCAGCCCGGGGACCGGATCATCCTGTGTATGGCCAAGGAGGTCGAGAGCGGCAGGAAGGGCACCGAGGTCCATTCTGACCGGGATGTGGAGTTCCTTGAACGGGAGATCATCCAGCCGTGTGGCGCCCAGCTGGTGCTGTCCCTGAAGAGTGGAAAGCACTACTACGCCCGCTACGAACATGAGGATGGTGTGCGTCAGCACATCGCCTCCGGCGGCGGCGGCGCCTTTTTGCACCCCACCACAACCTTCCCGAGCGCATGGACTTTCCGGGCGCGGAAGGTCCCGTCACTTATCGCAAGGCCAGCACCTATCCGTCACCGGAGGTGTCGAAACGGTTGCGGAAGCGGATCTGGCTGCTCGCACCGTACAACCTTCACCTTTCCGGGGTGTTCGGCGCCGTTGAAGTGTTGTTGGCGTCGATGCTGGGACTGCATCTCGGAAACCGTCACGTCGCACTCGGCCCCGGTGACCTTCTTCACGCCGTGTGGGAGAGCCCGACGTTCTTCCTTCTCGCCCTGTTCGTGATCTTGTTCGTGGTCGAGATGGTGCGCTTCGCCCACGATGCTCGCGGCGTCCGCCGATTCGTGGTCGACATACTCTATTCGACACTGCAACTGGCGGGCGCGGCCGGGGTCATGATCGCCGCCTCGTGGCTGTCGTCTGCCTTCGGGCTTCGGGGCGCGGGGTCTTTGGTCGCCTTCCTCGGCGTGCTCTTCCTGGTGGGTGGCATCGGGGGGATGGTGGGGATGTGCTGATCCACGGCCTGATCGGTGCCGTGCAGGCCGGGCGCCCTGACCGATGGTAGCGGTGCATCCGACGACGTATCTGGCCCAGATCCCGTTGTCGGTGTATGCCGCTGCCTGACCGGTCAGTCCAGCCAGACAACTACCAGGATGTCGACCCGTCGGCGATCGTCCAGGATCAGGTACACGATGTCGCCCTGTCCGGCCGGGCCGAATGTCAGGGCTCGCATGGGACTGCCCGGCCGGTGCTTGTGGTACGGCGCGCCATTCCAGGGCGCGACCTCCAGCGTCGCGCGGGCCTCGGCGAACGGGGCTAGCGCCTTGGCCGGAAGCGCCTCGACCTGCTGCTGTGACTGTTCGTCGGTGGTGACCGTGTACAACGGCGGCTACAGTCCCAGCCGGGCCTTAGTGCGCGTGAGCGGCTCGTCAACCGGGATGTCCTCCCCGGCCAGCCGGGCGGCCGCCCGGCGGTACATGACCCGGTGCGCCTCGGGCCCGGCCACCGCGGTCAGCCGAGCCACCCGTCGCCAAGACTCCAGTGTCGCCAGCACCTCGGACAGGTCTAGCGTCTCGGTGGCCCTAGCCATGACCTCGCGCCACTGCTGATCGAACTCGGCGGCTTCCTCCGGGATCAGCACGGCACGGACCTCGGCCGGAGTGGCGTCGGAGAACGACGATCCGGTGTAGCCGTGCCGTGGTCCGGGAGTTGCTGCGGCGGTCACACCGCACACGATAACCGCCCGGACAGACAGCACCGGAATTGACCGCCATCGGGCCAGGTGCGTGATCTCGTCGTCATGACCAAAGGGGCCTTCGAGGCCGTAGCCCTGTGATGCCGGCGGCCAGACCGCGTCGCTCCAGCGCCTGGTAGATGCCTGAACTGGGCACCGGCCCGTGTCCGGCGCGGCCGCGACTAGAATGTTCCTCGTAGAGGTCATTCGACCAGCCCTTCACCGAGTTCGTCGGTCAGGAGGTGGTCGCCGTTCCGCGGGGGTTGCCCACCGCGCTTCGCTGCTGCCGACGTCTTTGCTCACCAGCGGGACGTCGTCGAAGTACTCGGCGACGTCCTGCATGTGGCTGATCACCGCGACGAGTCGTCCGGCGGTTGCTTGCTGGGTAAGCGCTTCGAGTGCCTCGCCAAGGGCGTTGGTGTCCAATGAGCCGAATCCTTCGTCGAGGGAACAGCGCCTCAACGCGGCCGCCGCCTCGTGACGTCAGCTCGTCGGCTTCTGACTGTTCGATAAGTCCGTGACTACACCCGGAGAATCATTGACCGCTTGCCACATCCCGTACGACAACTGATCAGTTTGGCCAGTGCACTAATCGATTGCGTCCGCCCCCTCCGTGATTTCCTGGATCACTGCGGTCTTGGCGTCAGCGTAGTGCTGCACGTGCCGCCACGTAGGCTGAGCTAGATCACGCTTGACACGCGCATAATAGTCCCGATCGGCGTCGGTGGCCCGCAGCCAGTCGCGGAAGCGCAGCATTCGATCGATCTCGGATGCACCAGCGCTGAGCACATGCAGGTTGATGTTGGTGTCCGGGCCCTTGAAGAGGGGTGTTCGAACCAATCGGGCTCCCGGATGCGCAACACCTACCCGGTCGCTTCCAGATTTGGTAGGTACGACGGCTCATCGGCGGAATTTGCCACGATCAGCAGGATGTCGATGATGGGCTTGGCCGCCAGTCCTGGTACCGAGGTCGAGCCGACGTGCTCGATACGCAGGGCCATGTCACCCAGCACGACGCGGATCCGGTCGGCCTCGCGAGCGAACAGCCGTGGCCAATTCGGGTCGTACCCGACGAGGGTGATCGGGGCGTTGTGCGGTTTCAGCTCACCGATCGAGAGTGTCTGGAGTTCCTCGTCGCTGATCAGTCTGGGCCGCTCTCCTCCGGCGTCGATGACATTCCGCTGTCGCTCCTTCCGGAAGGCGGCCCGCCACTGCAACGGGAAGCCCGAGCCGTAGCGCTTGCGCTTCCTCCCGAAGCCTTCATCGACCGGGATGCCGACGCAAAGTCCTCGCATCGGCATGAGCGGACGGCCGCACCGCAGCACGCGCTGAGGCACCGTTGATGAGGCAGCGGACGATGATCATTTCTGTCTTCAGCGACCGGTAGCGCGAGTCGTCGGTGTTTTAGGACGGTACAGATGCCTTGTAATGAGGTCGTGCGTGGTCGTCATCGTCCCTGACCTAGCTGGACACGGGGCGCGGGTGACGGATCACAGGCCGGGTTCGACTCATCCGCGTCACGAATGGTGTCACGTGGAACGACGAAACCGGGGATGTGGGGCATTCGTCCTGTTCGGAGTGGAGCCGACGCGGGGACTCGAACCCCGAACCTACCGCTTACAAGGCGGTTGCGTGATCCCCCGCTGGTCGTCACCAGCTGGTCACGCTGACCACGTGGCTGTCTGTGCTGGCTTCTCTGCACAGTGACGGCGGACTTTCGCAGTCATCGTGATTGACAATCTGTCCACGGTGGACAGTGGCAGCCACGGCCGTGTCTAACGCGCGGCAGGCTATGCCGCGCGACGTTGTCGGTGGATGCGGTTGGTCGATATGCCGAGCGCGCCGATCGCGTCTGGAGGCGACTGCGACGTGATCGACCAGCGACACGTGCAAGCGATCAACTAAGACGGGAAATGACTCTGGCAGGGCGAGGCACCGCTTGAGACTCAGACCCACCCGATGCGCGCCAACGCCCATCCTCACTGCCAAGCATCAGTCGGCACCGCGCAGCGTTGACCTTCCGTAACCGGTGAAAACATTCTGTACGGTTTCAAGCCGGGCCGACACGGCCCGGACGCGCCGCCGCTACATCCGGCTATGCGCTCGCTCCCGCTCCGCTCCGCGAGCGCGCCGGGCGGCTCGCGCGCGACACGGTAAACCCAACGTGAACCAACAGTGGTTGCGTCCGGGAGAGGGAGGCGCGCATTGTGCGGAGCCGCCCCCCCAGCGTCAAGCCCGCTACGCGTCCCGATCCGCCCGGCCCCTCCGCGCACCACCGGTTAGGCACGGTTTGTCACGGTAACCCGTGGGTCAGGTCCGGAGGGACCGGGCGGATCGGGAGTAAACGGCTTGACCCCGGGGCCCCTACGACTCCTCGGCCGGCTATCGCCGGCAGGCCAGGGCCTGCCGCAGGTGACACGCGCCTCCCTCTCCCTCCAGGTGCGATGTATACGGCGTTGATAGTAGCAACTAGCCTAATTGGGCAAAATTGACAATAAGGTTAGGCAATAAGGTTAGAGACTCTTATCTACGGCGAGTGATAACAGCCAGTTGTTGACGACGAGGTCTGCTGCTGTTTTGCTTGATCGTTTCGGTAAGTGATGTAAGCAGATGTGGAAAATCGAGATATATTGTTCTCCGAAATGTCAATACAGAAGTTCCTCATGAGAGTAGATTGTCCTTGTCGCTCCACAGTCAGAACCGCTTGCCACCTACCCGGAGTCAAAAATGGTTGCGCCGCGAAGAACCGCAAGTGCATCGCTTGGGGTTTGTCTTGCGCCACCACAATTGGGCTGGGATCAGAATCATAGACAGGATCTGCTAGGCCTGTGTTCTGATTATAGACGAACTTGTCCACTTCGAGCCAATAGAGGTATGGTAATACTGACGATGATAGTGCTGATTTTGTTACCGGCGAAGGAGTCACGTTAAGACGCGCCGAGGTAACTACGCTGGCCACGTCCGTCTTCTGATATACCATGAGAGTTGGCTGGATCCATATAGATAGCTGGGAAGTACCCGCAGTAACTCCCAGAGCAGGAATTCCCTGCGAGATCCGAATTATCTTAGGCATGGTCAGGAATATGTCGGCCCTACGGTTTAGCTGCACCGTAGTAATCACTGACAAGATAAGCGCAACAACGGCTGTTACGGCCGTTAGTATGGTCGTTAAAATCTCAATTCGCCGGAACTGCCGCCGAGGCGCCTTACGTGACCGAGCGCTTGTTTCCTCTGCAGGCTGTGGTGACGCGGTTTCCATCAGGCGACTTCCGTTCTGCGATCGCTTGCCTCATACGGTCGCCTAGCAGTCCACTACGGCTCCCCGTGACTTAGCCTACCTCACCGCGCTGCTTCTGCTGCCCCGCCTGCGCACAAGAGTTCAGGCGCTTATTCGATCTTCGTGCAGCATATCAGGCCAAGGCAGCTTGGAATACGACTGCGAGCGCCCACAAGTGTCGGCAACTCTGGCCGCCGACGCTAACGGACTTCAAGGCACCGCTTTGTGAGCGAGGGACCTGTGTCCATTCACGGGTCCAGTTGAGCTGGGCTGTCGCAGATGAGTTGATGTTGGGTGGACTGTTGGTGATCGTGTCGGTGTGTCAGGCTCGATCGTGGGTGCTTGATCGTCGATCATCTGGGTTGTGTCACCGCCCGAGCCGCCGTCGCCCTCTTATGAGGAGCTGGCGGGGTTGGTGGTGGGCTTGGCCTCGGAGCTGGAGCGGGCCCACGCCCGGATCGCTGAGCTGGAGGCCCGACTGGGACGGGATTCGACCAATTCCTCGATCCCGCCGTCGGCGGATTCGATCACAGCCAAGGCCAAGCGGCGAGCGGATCGCTCGTCTCGGGAACGGTCAGCCGATCGCAAGCCCGGTGGGCAGCCGGGCCGCAAGGGTTCGGGGCTGGCGCCGACGGTGACGCCGGATCGGACCGAGGCACTGCCCGCGCCGGGTGATTGTTCGGGGTGCGGCGCGGATCTGGCCGACGGCGCAGATGCGGGGATGAGCGGGGCGCAGGTGTGGGACCTGCCACCGCTCGTGATGGAAAAGGTGCACTACCTGCTTCCGCGGCGGCGGTGCGGCTGCTGCGGGAAGATCACCACCGCGGTGCCACCGTGGGGGGCGGCCGGCAACGTGACCTACGGGCCGAACATCAACGCTGCGGCGATCCTGCTGGCCAGCGAGGGCAATGTGCCCCTCGAACGGACCGCGCACCTGATGGCGGCGTTGCTGGGGGCGCCGGTGTCGACCGGGTTCGTCGCTCGGGCCCTGGAGCGCTTCGCTCAGCGGCTGGCCGCGGCCGGATTCGAGGAGGCAATGAAAACCGCGCTGCGGGCCGAGGAGGTCCTCTGCGCCGACGAAACCCCGACCAACGTGATCGGCAAGGACACCGACGCCCACGGTCAACCGGTGCCCGGGTCCCCGCACGCGGTCACCGTGCGCACCCCCGATGCGCGGCTGGTCTACTACGCCCCGATCGGCTCCCGATCCAAAACCGCCCTCGCGGGACTGGGTGTTCTAGACGGTTACGCTGGCTATCTGGTTCGCGACGACTACGCCGGCTGGTACCAGTTCGACGCCCAACTCGCCGGGGTCGGGCAATGCGCAGCCCACCTGATTCGCCACTGCAAAGGTGTTTTGGAGCTGCACCCCACTCAGCAGCACTGGGCCGCAGACGTCATCACCCCGCTCCGCGAGGCCGCCGCCGCGGTCACCGAGGCCACCACCGACGGGCGCGACCACCTCGACCCCCAGCTACTCGCCGACCTGCGGAAACGCTACGACCACGCAGTCGGGTGGGGAATCACCACCAACCGACACCGCGACTGGGCCAAAGGCCACCACCCCGGATACAACCTCGCCACCCGCCTCCACAACAAGGCCGACCAGGTCTGGACCTTCACCCGAAACCTCGCGGTGCCCTGGACAAACAACGCCTCAGAGCAGGCTCTCAAAGGCCCCAAACGACACCAAGCCGTCTCCGGCTACTGGCACACGCTGACCACCCTCGCCGGATACTGTCGCGTCCGCTCCTACCTGGTCAGCACCCGCGGTCACGGCGTTCAGGCCATCGACGCCATCCACACCGCCCTCACCGCCCTCACCGGCAACCCCTGGCTGCCCACAATCTCAACGGCATGACATCACAGCTCAACCCGTGAATGGACACAGGGACCTGGTACAGCAGCGAAGTACCGCAACCGTAGAGCCCAAGCCAGGACAGGATAACACCACCAACTGCCTGACCAGCCCATAGGACTCCATCCGGTTGCATACAAGGTTGCAGTTGCATGCGGTTCAAGCCTGTCCAGCCTGGTCCGTCCACAAGCATCAGGTCCTGATCGGGACGGTTGTCGACGTGATAAGACCACGAATCGACGAACTCGTAATGAGCAGCGATATAGGTCGTCCCGACTCCGGCCGGGCGTGGCCTCGCGAGCGATGTTGATCTCGTATCGGTAGCGAAACGGAAGCGCAAGCAACACCACTCATCCGCTTTCAACCGTGTACAACCATCATCACGCCTCATCCCGACCAGCAACAACAGCATTCAACCGTATTAGCCAGCAGAACTGATCCGGATTCGGGACGAAGAGGTCTCGGACGACAGACACCATCACGCCAGGTCACACGCCTGTCACCTACCCCTGTCCGCCGATTTGGTTCTTATGCGATCAAGCCGGATTGCGGCACCGGTTCGCCACCAATGGCTCAGGGCTACCCGACTACGGCGTCGGGCTTCGAGATCCATCTCTTCCGCACGTACTTCCGCACGTCGTCCGGCGCTGCGAGGCGGACGAAAGACCCCGGGGCGGTTCGATAGATGCAGTCGACGCCATATCTATGCAGAAGTTCGATACACGGGTCGGTGGGGCGCATCGGGAAGAGGGCACCCAGCCGGACCGCCGGCTCCGGGCTATGGGGTGCGTAGTCAAGAAGCTGGCTCAGCGCCTGGCGTACAAAGGTTCGATCGGCGCATCCCTTGGCCTCGATGATCTCGGCGCCGTCTGTCCCTTGAACGTAGAGGTCGGTCAATCCACCCTCAGGCGTCCGGAACCTAGCGACGGGTTGCCCGTCGAGCGTGCCTCGATACTCCTGGACGAGCAATGCCTCCGCACGACGAACGAGCACAGTTCCACCCGACTGAAAGTAACTCGTGACGGAGGTATTGATGGCCTCAGGTGGGATCACTTCTGCGCCTAACAGCGCCTTCTCGACCAACCGTTCCTGTTGGGCGGCCAGATGTGCAGCTGCAACAGTCTCGATACTCAGCCCTGCGAGGATGTCCTGCCCCTTCTGCGCGTCCAAGAACCGCAGCCCCTGAAAGTTGTCGCCCTGGTTAAAACCAGGCAGATCCCAGATTTCCTCGTACTGGATCATCACCGGCTGGAAACTCAGCAGGCTGTATACGTTGCTCCAACTACCAGACTCAGGGTCTGGCGGCCACAGCAAGTCCGCAAATGCTGGTTGACGAAAACTGCTGCCGAGCTCGCCGACCGCTCGAACGTGCTTCTGCCCTGTAAAGAGCACGACGTCACCTGTGGTGAGGGTGCTCATATTCTTGTCGTGCTTCTCCGTAGCTCCCCAAAAGCGCGCCTCACCGGACGGATGGCAAGTACGCAGCTCCGCCAGCTGACCAGTGCCAAGCGCGCCTGCGTATGGAGACTCGACGAACCGCACTAGGTTGTCGAGGGTGTTACCCCACCGCCGTCGAGCTGCGGTGCTGCCGTACGAAGGCTGAATGACGACCTGCGTCACCTGAGGTCCCCTTCGGCAGCTGTCCTCACGATCATCTGTGTCGCAATTCCACCGTGTTAGGGCACGTCAGTGTGGTACGCGCAGCGTCTCCGCGCAAGGTTGACAGGCTAGAGCTGGACCACGCGCGTACGCAGACGAACTCACGGAGGCTCCTTCGGCGACTTCGGCCATGTGTTGTAGCCCGTGGCGGGATCATTCGCGCGTAAGTCACCGTTCGTAGTAGTTCCAGGTAACCGGACGTTTCGCGAGCCATCAGCAGCATTCAAGGATCCAGTCCGTGGCAGCCCGCTAGTGGGACGACCTGCCGAAGCTTCGAGCAAGGAAGCCGGTACAGCAGCGAAGTACCGCAACCGTGCAACCCATATCGCAACCGATGCGACCCCACCAGACTTCTTGACCAGCGCGTGCATCTCCATCACACCGCGCTACCCCCAGTCATGGTCTAGATGGTCATCACGGATACCGCCTCTCCAGCTTACCTACCTCTGCTTCAACACTTGCCGTGTCTGGCCATTCCAGTCGCGGTTTTTCCCGCGCAATCGTGGGTGTTAGGACGACCGATGCAATATGATACACCCGCCTTCCGCTTCTTAGACACTCTGACATACATTCGTCAAAATGTTGTTGCGACTTACTCTTATCCTCAACATTCAACGCCATGCCTACAAGCCTGGTCACCTCTACCATGTGTCGCTCAGCCGCATCAGCAAGAATATTGCCACCGCTAAGGAACGCGAGCTCAAGGCTGAGGTGATTAAGCGTGTTAACATCTTGAGAACAGTGTTGAACTTGTGCCGGGTCAAGACTCGGTTCGTTCCAAAACGTGCCCACATTTGACATGATGCGAGCGCCGAGTGCAAGCAAATCGGATGTTGCTCTTCGCTGTTCTCGTAAATAGTCATCCAAACACACAAGCCGTGAGGCCAATCTGACTCTTCTGTCATTAACATATACAGTCGTCAAAGTGGCCAGTACCGCCAGTGCGGCGATCCCCAGCGCTGTTAATTGAATAATAAATTGTTGGGTCGGAGTCACCATATCAGTATGACACCCGATTTGATCTATGATTTGCCGGATCATCGCCAGACTCAGAGCGAATCTCTAGATCAGCGGCGCGTCCCGATCCACCCGGCCCCTCCGGCGGAATGACCGTTGGGTAGTGATCGTCGCCGTGGGAAGCAGGTCACGTCCGGAGGGGCCGGGCGGATCGGGAGTAACGGCTTGACCCCGGGGCCCCTACGACTCCTCGGCCGACTATCGCCGGCAGGCCAGGCCTGCCGCAGGTGACACGCGCCTCCCTCTCCCTCCATTCGTGATCGTAGATTGATCTCCTGCTTCTTCCGCTGGGACCGGTTCCCGGCGGAAGGATCGTCACCGGGCGCCCGATGCGAGGCGGGCGGGTGAGGGTTTGCCTTGTACGCGGGTGGTGTGGGTGGTTGTTTCCTCGCGGCGCCCCTTGGGGGCTGCCGGGCGGTGGGTCCGGAGTGCAAGGGCGGGTTTCCCTTGCGCGGAGTGGCCCGCTGTCTGGCAGGGCTTGTCCGCGCCGTGAGGAGACAACCAGCCTGGTGACCTTCCCCAGCTTTCCGAAGTGGTGCCGGGGTTCGGGGCGGAGCTCCGGCCGCCGGAGGCTCCGGCCCCTTGGGCCGGTGGGTGGAGGTCTTGCCGGTTCTCCCCTTCACCCGATCTAGGCGGCACTTTGCGGCGTTCGGAGCAGGTCAGGGGCCGCGCAGCGGTCCGAAGGACGGTTCCGTCCGGGTGCAGGGTCCCGGGCGGGTTCGCCCTTGACCTGCGACGACGACGTGAAACGATCCCCGTCAGGGTGAGGGGGCAGTGGGGGCAGGACGCCGCAGGCGTTCCGCTGAGTCGCTTGGCCTGCGCGGCCTTGAGCGCGAACGTGGGGTTGCTCCCGAGCTGGGGTCGACGTGGTGGGTGGTGGACTCGCTGGGTTTGTCGGTGCGGGTGGTCATACTCGCTGGTATGACGGGGACGACCTGGCGTGAGGTTATTCCGGAGTGGGTGATGCCGCCGGAGGATGAGGTTGCGGCGTACGGGGGCATGGCGTTTCAGTTGTTGGAGATCACCGGTTGTGTGCAGGCCCGTGGTCAGTGCGATGCGCTGTGTTGGCTGATTCGTAACGAACCGGCGCCGATCACCCATTGCGAGGTGCCGGCGACACGGTTCGCGGCGCGGGTCGAGTCGCGGCTGGCGTTGTGCACGGCGGTGGCTGCTGTTGATCCACGCGCGGTGGATCAGGAGTTGAAGCGGCTGGGCGTTGTGCCGTTGCGGGCTGTCGCGGTGAGGGATGGGTGGTGGGCGCATGGGGTCTGGCGCACATTGAGTTGGGTGCTGGGTGAGCGTCCTGATCCGCCGCTTCAACTGCCGCTTCGGATGGCGGATGGCTCGATCATGCCGGGGACTGAGGTCTATGCGGTGACCCGTAACCCGGAGTCCCCGTTGTGGCGCGCGGCGGAGGAGGGCCGGCAGCGCCGCGAGCTGGCGGAGGCCGTCTCGTGGTGGCGCAAGGTCAGTGCGGGGACCGTCGACACCGAGCGTTGAGCGGTGGGCAATCGCGGCAGCGTTGTTGGGCGGCTGCGGGTAGCTGCTCGTCGGGTCGGTCATGGGGTGCCGTCCATAGCCAGCTCGGGTACGGCATGGGCGGTGGTGTGCTGGTGGGCGACGAGGTCGTCTTGGTGCCAGCGGGCTATTTGTTGGGCGCGGGCGGCGTCGGCGGCATAGCGTTGTTCGTCGGCTCGTCGCTGGTGGACTTCGGCCAGTGCGCGGCGGGCGTGGGCGAGGTTGTCGGCGCTTTCTGGCGCGGTGGGCACTCGCACCGTGTCGTCGGTGCCACGGGTGGGTTCGGTGGCGGCGATGTCGCGGATGTCGGGTGGCGCTGCCTCGAGGTAGGGCTGCGCGCTGGTGTCGGGAGTGGGGTCGAGGGCGGCCAGCTGGTCGACGGATTCAGCGGTGTGGGTGAGTTCGTGGTCGTCGTGGATGTCGCGGTGGGGGTCTTCGGTTTGTTGGCAGGCCGTTTGGTGGGCGAGCCAGTCGATGGTGCTGGTGGTGTCGTCGGGGGGTGGGTTGGTGGTGTGGCGGTTGGCGAGTTCGGTGCGGGCGCGGTCGTGGTTGGCGCGGGTGGGCGCGGTGTCCACGCGCCAGGTTGCGTAGATTTCGTCGATTTCGGCGAGCTCACCGATTCGGGTGTCGAGTAGATCGGCGAGGGCGGCGGCGTCGGCGGCTTCCTGGTGGAGCCGTTCGCGGGTGTCGGGGTCGGTGGTGGCGTTGGCTTGGGCGGTCCAGAGGGTGGCGTGGTTGCGGTGGGTGGTGGCGGCTTGTCGGGTGCCGGCGAGTTCGTTGACCACCCGGTGCGGCGCCCAGAGTTGTTCGCGTTGATAGGCGCGGATCCGCATCCGGAGCTGCCCGTCGCTCATCCGCATCTCCTCGGTGTCCTCGGCTGAGTGACCGAGTGCGCGGGAGGCGGCGAACCAGGAGGCGTAGTGCTCCACCTGCCCGGGTTTGGGTGGCGGCCCGAGCGGGCTGGTGGGGTCGTCGTGCCCGGATAGTTCGCGGTGCGCAGCGACGATCCCCGCTTTGGTCGTCCACGCTTGGCGTTCCTGCGGGTCGCTGGGCAGCGGCCCGAACGCTGTGATGGCCCAGGCCGGTTGCGCCTCGGCGGCTTGGTCGCCCAGCTCGACGCGGCGGGCGTCGGTGGCCTGGCTCAGGACGTCGAGGAAGCGCTGGTGTTCCGGGTTGGCCAGGGTTGGGATCCATTGGGTGGCGGAGTCCCCGACCGGGTCCAAGGACAGGGCGCGGTTGTTGGTGATGCGGTCGTGGATGACGTTGGTGAGCTGCCGCGCGTCACCGAGGGAGCGTTTGGTGACCGCGTTGGACAGGACCTGGTAGGGGTCGTGGCCGGCGACTTCGGCGCGGCGCAGGACCCGGGACAGGGTGGCGGCGCCGTCCTCGGCGGCCATCCTCTGGCGTTGTCCGGGGGTGAGGTGGCCCTGGTCGACGAGGTGGTCGAGCCAGCCGGCTGTGCGCCCGACGGCGGCGTGATCGGCGAAGTCGGCCATTTTCTTCACCGTGGTTTGCACCGAGTGGGCTTCGGCCGCTGACGCCGCCATGATCGTCAGGGCACTGCGCTCAGGGTCGTCGCGGTCGAAGGACAGTGCGAGCATCGCTGCGGGGGTGCGGTGGATGGCGTCGTGTACCGCGCCGGTGGGGGCGTCGGCGTCGGTGACAGTTCGGGTGGCCATGTGCGCGGTGTTGCTGTCCGCGCCGCGGGTCATGCTCATGTAGAACGAGGCGCGGCTGGTTTGCGGGGTGGTGAGGCTGTGGTCGGTGCCCACGGTGACGCCTTGGATGGAGTACTCGGTGGCGGCGTAGCCGAGTTCGATGTGGTGGCGGACGTAGGTCCCGGGCAGGGTGAGCTTCGCCCCGTGTTCCTCGTTGCCGTCGGGGTCGCGGCCCAGCACGGGGACGACGACCAGGCCCCCGTCGTCGCGTGTTCGAAGGACGCGGTATTGCTGCCGGTTGATCGGGCCGCTGGCGTTGCCCTCATAGCCGGCCAGGTCGCGGGCGATGCGGCGGGCTTGAACCAGGTCGTGGGCGCTGGCGTAGTTGCCCTGCACCCCGACCGGTACCCCACCGGCCTCGTCCACTGCGCCGAGTTTGATGAACTCCGCCCGTAGCTTCGCCGACACTCGGGCGGCCTGGTCGTTGGAGTTAACCGTGAGTAGGGAATGCTTGCCGGACAGGGTGTCGGCCAGCCAGGCGGTGGCGGTGGAGTTTTCCGCCTCCTCGATGGTTCCGCAGTCGATCAGCCGCCCGTGTTTGTGGTACTCCTTCAGCACGGTTTCGTCCCCGGCGCGAAGCCGCAGTGACGCGGCTCGTTCCCATTCTTCGGTGAATCGGCGGGCCTCGGTGAGTTCATAGGATGCGCCGGCGTCGACGATCAGCTCCATGCCGCCGGCGGCGCCGATCGCGGTGAGTTGGCGGTGGTCGCCGGTCGGCATGGTTTTCGCCCCGGCCGCGGCGACGTACTCATACACCGCCGCCAGCGCGGGGGTGTTCACCATGGAGGACTCGTCGATCATCACCAGGTCCCGGTCGGACAACCGCCACGCCTCGTCACCGTCATGGGGCCGGCCAGCGGCCAGGCGGTCTTGGATGGCCAGCCATTGGGCGATGTTGCGGGCGTCGAGGCCCTCGCCTTGCAGCACTTGGGTGGCGACCTCGGTGGTCGCCAACCCGATCGCTCGCTGCTGGCGCCCGTCCCAGAGGGTGGGGTCGGTCCAGGCTTGGGCGATCACCCCGGTGACGAACGATTTACCGGTACCGGCCGGCCCGACGAGGGATTCCACCGCATTCCCAGAGGTCAGCACCCCGAGTACCGCGGCGGCCTGGTCCTTTCCCAGTTTGATCCCGGACTCGGCCAAGCTGGTGAGGAACCCCTGCGCCGCAGCTGTGTCGAGAGTGGGGGCGCCTTTGCGGGCGGTGGCGTCTTGCAGGAGCCGTTCGGTGTGGATGTGTTCCCGGGTGGCGTAGAGCTCGGTGCCGGGTCGCTCGTCGGCGGGTTTCCCGTTCGCCAACCGGTACTCAGACGGGGTTTCGTCGTGCCCCGGCGTTGGTGCCTTCAACGAGTGCACTTGGGGCAGCGCCTTGGCGGCGGTCCCGTCGAACAGGGCCGCGATCTGTGCTCCGTCCAAGCCCCCCGGGTAATCGGGCAGGGCGTTGTCCAACTCGGGAATCAGGTAGGGCTCGGTCCACCCGGATTTCTTGTCCTGCGCCGCGTCGATCGCGGTCTGGATCACCGCGGTTTCCGACCACGGCGGTGCCTCGACGGGTTCCCCGGCGCGGGCCACGACGTCGGCGGCGACCTGCGCGAGCCCGGCCCCGGTTTTGGTGGAAAAGTCCCGGTCTACCCCGCGTACGAACTGTTCGCGGGTTTGGCCGGTTGAGGTTTTGCCCGGGCGGGTCTTCTCCGAGGCTTCCCGGGTCAACCGGGCCAACGCCATTCCCTTGGGCGCTCGGCCGTTGACCGCTTCGTAGGCTGCGGCCAACTCCGCGACCTTCGGGGCGATCGCCCGGGATCGGGAACTGGACAACTCGAGCAGCTCGGTGGCGATGCCCAGGATTTCGCGGGCTTTGCCGTCCGGGCGCATCGCCACCCGCGCCGACATCGAGCGGATCAGGTGCTCGCTGGCGGTCCGCTCACCGACCGCCGCCCCGGCCGGCCGCCACGTCTTGAGGCTCAGCGAGTCCAAGGTGCGCCACACCCCATCAGCGCCCTGCACGCGATTGAGCACGGTGTTGTGGATGTGCAGGTGTGGGTCGTGCTCCCGGGAGTCGTGCTGAAAAAAGCTCGCGATGGTCCAGTCGTGGGCGTCGATGAACCGCCCCTCCCCGCCCCCGTGGTGCCCGACCCGGGAGTAGCCGGCCTTGTCCGACATGTAGTCCAACATCGCGTTGTTACCTGCCCACACCGCGTCCTCCACCGCCGCTCGGTGTGCACCCCATGCCTCGGCCGCCTCCAGGTCCCCGACCCGCCGGGCGTTGGCCTCCTCGAACTCGAACGCGGTATGTAAAACCGACCACGACTTCGGCACGCTGAACGTGGCGTCGAGAAACGCGACATTGTGCTGTTCAGCCTTCGCTGCGGCCAGCCGGAGTTCATCGCGGCGTTCAGCGTCCGCAGTGGGTTCAGCGTTCACCGCTGCCGCGTACAACTGTTCAGCGGTGAGGTAGCGCCGCCCGGTGTGGCCCAGGGTGTCGGCCTCGGCCCACTGCTCCGGGTCTTTGAAGCGCTCGGCATCCCGTGGGTCGATGAAGTGCTTGTAGAGGGCGGTCATGTCTTGGGCGTCGACCAACCCCGACAGGCCCAATTGCGCGGCGCCACGGCCGTACCAGCGCCCGGGCGGCTCCCCCTCTGCTACGGCCCCGGTGTAGTAGCCTTCGCGGCCGGTGGCCACCGCGTTGAGGTAGTAGTCCACCGAGTGCCCGGAAGCGATCCTTAGCACGGCACCCCACCCCCCGCAAGATCAACACGCGACATGTCAAGATCCACACGCGGGAGGTGGGTTTGGCGGAGGGCGACAGCCCGCCCGCCCCATCGGATCGTGATGCAAGGGTCCGCTCCCTCGTGATCCTTTGATTTTGTTGTTGGCTTTTGACTGTCTGGTTGACACTTCATCATCTCGTTGGTGCTCTCTATCTCGTTGTGCTGCGTTGCGGGTTCTGTCTTTGGTTGGATCTTGTGGTTGTTGCTGTTGGTCGTGCGTCGCTGGGGTAAATCGGTGTTCCTGCTCATTGGCTCGCCTTCTGCTCGCTGCTGGCAGTTATGATTTGGTGCTGCTCGGGCTGGGTCGGGTGCTGTCGGAGGTCTTTCAGCGCTGCGGCTGCGGTGCCTCGGGCGACTTGGGCCAGGGCCATGAGTTCCGAGACGGTGGGCAGCTGGCCGTGGGTGGTGGCGTGGCCGGTCGCGGCGGTGTGTGCGCGGACCCGGGCGGGTGCGGCGTCGCGGGCGGCGCTGGCCTGTACAGCCGGGTGGCTCGCGGTGATCGTCGGGTGTTCAACTTGCTGTTCAACCGGCCGCGCGTTGTACAGCCCAGAAAGATCGGGTTGAACAGCGGCTGGTGCCGCGCGTCGGGTGGGTTGTGGGAGAGCGGTAGAAGAAGAAGTGACCGCCTGAGGCAGCGGGGGCCGCGCCGGGGACACAGGGTCGGCCAGTGTGGCGGCGCCCGGGAGCGGCCCACCGGCCGACCCGCCGGGCTTGCTGGGTGGCTGGTTGTGGGTACCCAGCAGGAACAGCAGGTGCGCGACGATGGCGGCGGCGATCGCGGGCCAGGCGCCGATGGCGAAGCGCAGTGCGGGTGGTGCCGCCGCGACTCCCCCGGCGAGGTAGCTGGCTTGGGTCAGCCCGGACAGTCCGGCGGCGGCTACGACGACGGTCCAGGCGTAGCGGCGGCCGTGGTCGGCCAGCCGCGCGGTGGTGGCGTAGGCAACCAACGCCAACCCGTCAGTGATCAACGGATACAGCCACGCCAAGCCCTTCGGGGTGCCGGCGGCGAGCGCGACCTCATAGAGGCCGTGCGCGGTGGCCACTCCGGCACCCAGGGCGACGGCCAGCCCGGCCAGCCAGACGGTCCACCGCGCCCACCCGCTGGGCTCAGCCAGTTCGCGAGGGGTGCGCACGGGTGTCGTCATCGTCGGGTCCCCGGGCGACGCCGGGCTGCTGCGGTCGCGAGGTGCGCCGGGTCGGGGTGCGGTGCGGGATCGCGGCGGTGGGTGGCCCACCACCCGGCGATCGGTGCCACTGCCTCGGCCAGCGGCACCACCGGCGCCCCGCTGTCATCGGGCTCGGTGTCGGTGTCGCGGGGTTGGTGGGCTTCCAGCGAGCAGCGCCCGGCGGTGGTGTTGATCCGCTTGATGACGCCGGGTCGGTAGCGGTCGTGCCAGTCCGCCGCCAGCGACACTGGGGCTGTGTTGTCGTGGTAGGCGGCGCACCAGGCGTCCATCAGCCACAGCAGTTCCTCGACCAGATCGGGGTGCCACAACCAGCACTCCGGCAGCGTCCGCGCCGCATCCGAGTAGCGCAGATACACCACCTCCATCCACCGGATCAGCTCGGTGAGCACCGCTAGGGCGGTGTCGGGAGGGTCGGTGGGTAGGTCCAGCCAGGACACGATCCCGACCCCGGCCGGGACGGCGGTGGCGTCGGCGAGCTTGGTCACCAAGTCGGCCAGCTCATCAAGCCGAGCCTTCAGCGGGAGGATCTCGGTCAGGTCGCGGCGGAGTCCGTCGATCTCCCGGGCCAAGCCGGTGACCGAGCTGGTGGTGGCATAGGCGGTCCCGTTAGAGCTCCCACCATCACCGGCGGTGTGGTTGGTGTTGTCGGTGCTGGTCACGCGTCACTCCCCTCGAACTCGGCAGGGTCGGTAGCCTCGGGCGGCAGCGGGCGGGATGGGATGGTGATCCGGAGTCGCTGGGCCAGTGGGACACCGCGAAGCTCGGTGGCCTCGATCCACTCACCGAGTCGGTCGTGGAGTCGTTCCCATTCCGTGGCCCAGCGCAGCGTGCCGTCGGCCCAGGCGCTGGCCCGTTGGGCGGCGCGGACGTCACGGCGTTTCCAGGCCATTTGGACTTTGCCGACTGCTGGGGCCATGCCTCGGCGGATGATGACCACGTGGCGGGCGGGGAGCTGGGCGATCTGCGCTGGGGACAGCACCGGGACCCGGTGTTGGCTCATCGAGGTCAGCGCGCCCTCTTGGTCCCAGGTGGGGGTTTGCTCGTAGCGTTCGCCGGTGAGGGTGGAGTAGGCGGCGAGGTCGTCGGGGTCGCGGGCGCCACCGAAGATCAGCAGGGTGGCGGCGTTGTTGAGGATCGCGGCGGCGCCGGTGTCGCCCCAGCGTTGCCGTAGTTGCGCGCGGGATTGGGCGCCGATGTGGATCGGGACACCCCGGCCGCCCATGTCCGCGGTCCAGTTATCTAGGGGGATGGGGCAGATCAGCGCGGCCTCATCCAGCGCCAACGTCAGCGGTGGGTCGAGTCGGCCGCCGGGTTGGGTGGCGGCGAGGCGGCGGGCTTCCCGGGCGATGTGTCCGGTCAGGGCGGTGACCAGCGGCGCGGTGTGGGCGTCCTCAGCGCCGAGCATGTACACCGTGCCCCGGGAGTCCAGGAGCGCCTCGACGTCGAACCCGCCGCCGGTGGCGGCGGCTGCGGCGGTGGCGTCGGTCAGCCACCCCAGCGCGGGCATGATCGTCGAACAGATCGACGAGCGGGTGCGGTCGTTGGTGTCCAGAAACTGTGTCGCGTCGGATTCGTAGGCTGGTTGCGGGGAGCGGCGGAGGAACTGCTGGACCTGCCCGGCCGCCTGGTCGGGGTCGGCGACCCAGGCGAGCACGTCGCGCATCGACGCCCCACCCAGGGCGGCGGCGTGCATCAACGCCGCCAACACCCGCCGGGCCTGAGAAGCCCAGAACTCCCGATCCCCACCACTACCGGGTGCGGAGGTCGCGGCCAGCAGATCCGCCGCCCGAGACGTCGCCATGGCTGGGTTCTCGCAGCCGGACAGTGGGTCGAAGGTGATCGTCGACGCCATCCCTGCGATCCCGGAGGGGTTGAACACATGCACCGGACCGAGTCGGGAGCGACAGGGTGCGGTGAGTTCGATCAGGTCGGTGCGGGTGGATGTGGCGATCACCGCACCCGGCGCGTCGAGGATCCGGCCGCACAGTTCCCCGGTTTTGCCGGTGCGGGGGCCGCCGATGCGCAGGGTGACGTCTTCGACCGGGGACCACACCCGCAGCCAACCCACCCGGGCCAGTGGTGTCGCGACGTGGCGTGCCGGGACGAACAGTCGCCGGTGCCAACCCAACTGACGCAGGCTCGGGCGCAACACGCTGGCGCGGCGGCGCATCGCCCACCCGGAGGACACCCGCAGGATCGCCCACGGACTGGCCAGGCCGTGGTTGCGGCGCCCGCGCCGCGCCCAGCGAGTGACCAACCCGGCTGAGCCGCCCCGGCGGTGGCGCCACACCCCAACCACCCCGGCCAACACCAGCAGACCGGTGATCATCAGCCACGGCCAGTACACCCGACCCGGCGTCGCGTCGGGCATCGTGTGCATCACCCAGCCCAGCCCGATCAGGCTCAGGCTGGTCAGGGCGACCTTCGGTAGCATCGGCCGGCGGATCCGCCGGGCCGTGGAGTGAAACGTGGTGTTCATGACGGCACCTCTTCCGCCGGCAGCACCGGCATCGCGTTCGAGATTCGGGGGGTGTTGTTCAGCAGTGCCGGGTGCGGTGCGAGCCAGGAGGGCAGCGCCGCATCGACGTGGACATGGACCGCCGGGACCAGCGGCGGCGGGGGTATCCGCTCAGCCCAGGTCCGGGTGGTGTCGAGCTCGTCGAGTGCCTGGTCGAGTTGGTTGAGGGCGTCGGTGAGCTGCGCGCGGGTCTGGGTGAGTTGGCGCATCAGGCCGCGGTGCCAGGCTCGGGAGTCCCTGGCTCGGGCGGTCCAGCCCGCGCACCAGCCCGGCACGAAGCCGACCAGCCAGACCAGCACCATCACGGCCAACATCGGGTGATCGGTCACCGCAGCTCACCGCCGGTAGCCAGGCGGGTGCTGGCGTGAACCGTGGCAAGGGAGGCGGCGCGGGTGGCGCAGACGCCGGGGCAGGCGAACACCGGTGTCCCGCCCGGGCCGCGGCCCACCATCACCGCCGCCGACGCCCGCCGGCCCTGTCGATCGGTCGGGAGGTTGTCGGTGCAGATCACGCACGCCCGGCCCTTGGCCTGAGCGGTGCCCAACCCGGTCCACACCGCCCCCACCGCCGTGGCCGGTTGGGATGTTGCCTGTGACCGTCCACTATGGACAGTCGGGATATGAGTGGTCGCTGCCATGGGTGTTCTCCTTGATTAGGTGGAACTGGTGGGGGAACCCGGACCGCCGGGTGGTCTTGGCGCAGTGACCGCCGGGCCCGGACTAGTTGCGCGCCATCACCGGCACCCCGCCGGTGAGTCGATTACCGCCGGTCATTGGTCGTTGCCCTGCCGGTAGGCGGTGATCTCCGCTGCATACCGGGCGCACCCGGTGGCGTGACCGTTTTCGTTGGCTTCCGGTGCGGTCTTAAATGGGCCTCGGTCGGTGACCAGGGCACCGCACGAGGTGCACCGCCAGTGCGCCGCCGCCAGGTGCAGATAAGCCCGCTGCGCCCGGGTTTGCGGGCCGTCGACCCGGTCAAGGCCTAGGCCCTGAGCGATGTCATCCCAGCTATGACCCGCGCCGCGGGCCTGCTTGGCGTACTCCCGCACCTGACCGGTGGCCACGTCTCGGGCGAACACAGCCGCCCGCACTCCGGCGATCGGCTCCACATCCTGCAGCGGGGTCGACAACCCGGGAACGTGGCGGGTCACCATCGGCGCCCCGAACACCTCCCGGGCCACGACCCGGATCACGGCGCGCAGCGACCAGGCGGCACGCTCCCGATCTCTCCTGGTCATCACCGATCACCCTCCGCGGTGCCGAGCTGCGCGATCGGGGTCCCGGTCGGCCAGCGGCCGGTCATGCCGCATCCCCCGCGGTCAGTGCGTCGGGGTCGTGGCCGCGTTGCTCGGCGAGCTCGGCGGCCTGGTCGTCGCTGTGCCACCGGCCCAGCCGCTGCGCCCGACCTGGCGCGACCGCGTTGCGGTCCTGCACCGCCCGACGCTGCTGGGCCTCGGCTACGGCGTGGCGCGCGCGGTCCAGTGGATCGGCCGGGCGGTGTGGTGAGGTAGCGGGCGGACCGGCGTCCCGAGTCAAGGACTCGCGTAGTTGGCTGATCGCGCGGTGTTGGAGCGCCTTGACCGCGCCTTCGGATCGGTCCATCGCGGCCGCGGTTTCGGCCACCGAGAGATCGTCGAAGAAGCGGTGCCGGATAGATTGCCGCTGATCGGTGCTGAGCGCCTCAATGTGGCGGCGTAGTTGCGTGGCGGTGTCGCGGTCGATCACCGTCTGCTCGGGGCCGCGGTCGTGGCAGTCGCGGTCGGTGATGTGCGCGGTGGGGGTGTCGAGCTTGTAGCGGCTGGACTTGGTGTGGTCGAAGACCAGGTTGCGGGCGATCGTGGTCAACCACGCCCCCGGATCACGGCCTTGATCGACCACCGAGTCGATCCGCCGCAGCGCGCGGGTGAACGTCTCGCTGGTCAGGTCCTCGACCAGGCCCCGGTCGCGTACCCGGTTGCCCAGGAAATGCGACACCCCGCTGACATACCGGCCATAAAGTGCACCGAAGGCCTCCCGGTCCCCGGCCTGCGCGGCCTCGACCAGAGCCCACTCCGGGGTACGGGCGGCGCTCACGCGAGACCACCGCCCCCGTCACTGGTGTTGGTGGTGTCCAGCTGCGCGATCCAGGTCCACCCACCACACCGCGGGCAGCCAGTGTTCCCGCTGCCGAAATCAGCCAGATCCGGCTCGTAGACGTACTGACAGGCGGTGCACGCCAGCTTCACCACCGGGGAAGGATCGGGCGCGGGCCGCAGGTGCGCGGGAGTGCGGTGGCCGGTCATGCCGCGCCACCCTCTGCCGCCACTTCCCCCCGGGAGGACTGCTCCACATCGCTAGCAGTGCCACCGGGGAACCATGACCGGTACGCCGCTTGCATGCACGACTGTTCGCAGGAGACGACCGCGGCCCCGGTCACCCGCAACATGCCCCGACCGGCGCCCAGCTTCAACACGTCCAGATGCCCGGACTCAATCGCCCGATAGATCGTCGCGACCAACACACCTACGCCTCGACCGTCCCCTGGGGTACCGGCGGATCGGCGGGCCAACGTCCATAGTGGACATAAGGTCCAGGTATCAACCTGTAACATTTCGATCTCCTCGATTGCTTACCAGTGGTTGGGGAACCCGGCCCGGCGGGGAGCTGTCCAGGCTTTTGGCCCGCCGGGCCGGGGTGTATCGGTGCGGTCGGTGTCAAGATTGAGCAGGTCGGGGTCGTAGATGGGACAGCTGGTGCCTGTCGCTTGACGATCGCGCCCGCTGGTCACGCCGCACCGCCTGCGATGTTCGCCTGCCACCGCTTCGTCCACTCGTCGAGCTCCAGGCAGCTCCCCGCGGAGAACGCGTCACCAAGCAGGCTTTCCACCGCCTTGGCCGGCACGACATACCGCCCCTGGCTACTGCGGAGCCGCATCCGCACGGCTGGAAAACCGCCGGTCTGGATCAGCCGGTATAGGTACTCCTGGGAGATGCTGAGCAGAGCCGCGGCCTCGGGCACTGAGTACGTCGGCACCCCCGTCGCTCGCTTCTGTAGGGCGTTGCGCAAGGCCTGATCCCGGAGGAAACCTCGCCAGCTAGCCGGGTTCCGGCCCTCTGCCTCGGCCGGCGGCTCAGGTTCTTCCATAATCTGATCGTGCATCTGGGACTGCTCCTGCCTCGATCGGTTACTCGACGGGTTCAGTTCCGTCTAGGGGGGACTTGACAGACAGACCGTACAGGGGGGCCTAGACGTTCGTCAAGGAGGGCCTAGACGGCTCAGGTAGTCTTGTCACGTGAACCAGCCCGGGAACGACGCACCTGCGCGAGTCGCAGCGTCCTTGGCGGAGATCCACCGGGCTTATTCCCTGGCGCAAGAGGCGTTAGAGCAGGAGTCTGACCCGCGCGTAGCGTTTCAGGTCGCTACTACCTTCGCTGACGCGCTCCGCTCACTCGCGGAGCAGGGGGCGGAGCTGCGGGCCAGCACGGTCGCTCGAATTTGGGAAAGTGAGGCAACATCATTGGCGGGGCTCGCTGACAAGATTGGGGTATCAAAAGCCCGGGCGGGTCAACTAATGCAGGCGGCTCGGGCTAGCCGCAAGGAGCCGAACAGCCGAGAGGAGCGCTGATGTGCGGCACGATGAATGTGTTGGTGGAAGTCTGGTCTGTGGCCGCTGACGAGCAAGGCATTTGGCTCGTCAATGACGGGGATGCGTGGAGATCTCCGCCGATCCCCCAGGACAGCGACACGCATTATGAGGTCGAATTTATTCTAGCGGAGCATGGTCTCATCGATGATGCTCGGTTGGTGCACTCGACTTCATGGCGCGCCGATGGGCCTCATATCATCCTTACCTATATTGTCGTGGTTGATCGGAACGAGTCAGTGCCGGGCGTCTGGCCGGAGGCGCGCCCAGTGAGCGTCGAGCTGCTTGAGACGGTCGGGCGTCCCCCAACCAACGCAGCCGTTGACGCGCCCATGCCTCGCTACGTCGATGTGTTAGTGCACGGCATTCGGCACTTGCGCTTCCTGGCGGACTACGACGCGACTGCTCGTGCTGCTATGCCCCCGGCACTGTTGGCGCACCTTACGATGCTTGAGCCCACCCTCGCGGGACTGTATGCCACGGAGCATGCGCGAGAGTAACAACCGCTCCTCCGACATCTGCGCTCAGCGTGCAGCGGTGAACCGCTGACACGAAGCTGTCTCGGCAGATCCTGACGAAGTGACCCACTTGCCAGTTTGATGATCGCCAGCCAACGATTGCTGCGCGGAGGGGCCGCATGGAGCGGGACGCGGTAGCGGGCTGGACGCTAGGGGGCGGCTCCGTGGTCCCTGACCCGTAAAGATCGACTCGAACGTGAAAAGGCCCGCTGACGTGGTACTTTGTCCAGCGTCAGCGGGCCTCGTTGTTGGTCGGGACTACAGGACCCGAACCTGCGACCCCTTGACCCCCAGAGATCGGCAGTGCAGCCGCGTGATCTTCCTCTGCGCATGTCAAGGATGGTCTCAGGGTCCGGCGTCTTCTGGCTCGTGGGGCACGGCTGCTGTACTTCTCAGCTGTACACGTAAAGATGATCGTTGAGGTCAGGATTGATCAGCGCACCGTGGAGAGACCTGACAGCCAAGATTCATCTCGTGGCCGGCGGCAGTAGCCACGTCGCGGTAAAGGGGATGATCCCTAGCTGGGCACTACAGCGGGCGCCTTGCCGACACCGGCGGATTGCGTGCAGGAGAATTTGATTGACGCGCTGCCGTCAGCCTGGGCGCCACCCTCGAATACCCCTGTGCGTGGTGTCGGCGCGTCGCGCGCTGGAGGCCTGCAACTCGGTCCAGCGACGACGAGAAGCGCTGGTTGCCGATCCGAGTTGGCGGCTAGGTTTCATCGCCTAGGTTACTACGTAGCACTTCGGCGATGTTCCACTGCTTGGATCATTAGTAAGAGCTTGTGCCCGCTCGTCGTGGTACTGCTGTCGGCAGGCTTCTGAAAGATTTCCATTGTCGAGACGAGCGACACCCTGGCCATTGTCGTGGACACAATACCAGTCATTGATGCCATACGGGTTCCGCAACTCGGACCTGTCGTAACCGTGCTGGATGCAGTAAAGACCGACATCGATGCCACCCAAACACTGAAGTCCGGATATAGGGCACGCACCTAGATTGGAAGATGGCCGCCACGCCAGATCAACTTGATACGTTGCAGGAAGCGCAGCTGAGTAGTTCGTCGGAAGGGACTCGCTGGTGCCCGAGCTGCATAGTAACAGCACTGATCCCACTGCGGAAATTATGGCTCTATACAGAATTCCCATGTCTAAGGCAGCCTTTCTGGCTCTTGTGTCGTTTCTGTGGGCGCCTCCGGCGGCGCCGCGCAGCCTGCGGGGCCGTCCCTCCCAGGTCAAGGGCGCCTTCGGCGTCGCTGCGCGATGGCGCAGGCGCCACCCTGGACCTGCGAGCCTCCACGACCCCTTCGGGCAGCTTTGCGGGCAGGCCAGGGGCCTGCCCTCCACAACGCGCGGCACCCCCGAAGACCCCCGCTGACCCCAACAGATGACCAAATCCCAGTCGTATCCGCAGGCCAACGGACCTAGAGTGAACCCCATCGTGACCATGGAATCCACCCACGGAAATGTCAGTAGCGCCGCCTTTCTTCCGAATGGTCTACATCGGTAAAGAAGAGTTGCGATTTTTTCGGCCTCGTAAGGCATGGAGTGCGAGTGATGTCTGTCGCTTTGCCAGATATTAAATCACTTAGGGGCCTCGACCAGGTCGAAGGAGCGCGGGCATCGCGAGGAGGAAGAAGATGAGCATGCACGCTCGTCACAATCGAGACATCGTTACTCCTGACTCCCCGACCGTGTACTAATCTTAACCTTGAGTAGCTTCACGTGAAGTTTATTCACCCAAGCGGAGGCACGAACCGCTCATGCGGGGCGGCTCCATAACTACTTGTGCTAACTTGCGTACTATGTGTGTACGGCACTGAGGAATTGAGTGTCGGCGACACCATAGGGAGGCGACACCCACGCCCGTTCCAAGATCACTTGGGGTGATGAGGCGGTCTGGTGACCGAGATGACGATCTTCGGCGTGTCGCGCTGGTAGGCGAACGAAGCTCCGGTAAGACGAGCGGTCCCTTCACAGACTTCTCGTTGCCACCGGAGCTTCGTTGCTGGTTCATCCCGTCATCGGTGACGCCTACGCGACAGCACTCGACGGCGCGGTGGCGGGCGAGTCGCCCGACACCGATTTGCCCTCGGCCGCGCTGTATGACCCTGACCTGCTACGACGCTTCTCCGCGGTGTCCGACGGGCGCGGTGGGCAGGGCCGAGATCACCCGGTCGCGGTCGTGTTGACGTTGTGCGCGGCGGCGGTCCTGGCCGGGATGAGATCGTTCACCGCGATCGCCGGATGAGTTGCTGACGTGCCCGCCGAGTTGCTGGTCGCGCTCCACGGCCGGCCCGCCGAGCGGGGCTCGCGGAGCTTGTTCCCGTCGAAGTCCACCCTGTGGCGGGTGCTCACCGGGGCTGATGCGGCCGCGGTAGACGCCGCGATCGGCGCCTGGCTGCACGCGCAAGCGGCCGCCCGGGATCGTGCAGATCCCGGTAACGCCGCCGGTCAGGAAGCCGACGAGACGACGCTGGTGGCGATCGCGGTGGACGGCAAGACCGTGCGCGGCGCGATCGACGCTGACGGTGCCCAGGTGCACCTGCTGGCCGCGGCCACCCACGGTGAACAGCTGGTGCTGGGCCAGGTCGAGGTCGGGGTGAAGAGCAACGAGATCCCCCAGTTCGCCCCGCTGCTCAGCGGGCTCGCGGCCGCTGGGGTCGACCTGTCCCTTCGAGTCATGGCCGCCCTGAGAATCTTGCGATCGGCGCGATCCACCTGCTCGGACGACGCGACATCACCGAAACGACCCGCTGGGCAACCCGCGTCATGGACCGACCCTTCAAGATCCTGCAGCTCACACCATGATCAACGATCTTGGAACGGCCGTGAGGCGACACCATAGGGAGAGGAAGCGTCACTTACGGCTCCGTTGCTGTCAGGGTTGCGCTGTCACCGTCGACCCCTTGCTTGTAAGGCCCGGGCGCCCCGTGTGCCGCAGTGTGCGCAGGTTGTCCGACCTCGAAGGATCTTCGGAGGTGGTCTGGAACGGTCTGCCGTCGTTCGGAGTTGTTGCTACACGGCTGCTACATGGCGGCGGCTTCTGCTCACCACGTCGGTGTGAACTGCGCGCGATCGAAGTCCGGTAGATGCACGTTCAGTCGGCTTGCTGGCGCTCGTCATGGTGGGCTGCCGTCGCCACGGTTGCTGTACTGGGTTGCCCGAAGATCAATTGTTTCGATCGGTCGCGATCAAAGTTGTTCTACACATTCAAGAAGATTCGACGGCAGCGCTGGCACCGCGGCCCCGGTGGTGGCTGGTCGTGCTGTGGTGGTGGCTGGCCGTGCTGTGGTTGACCACCGGTGAGCAGCAGATGCCCGCAGCGCGCCTTGAGCACGCCCAGGGGCTGCTCACCCTCGTTCACCAGCAAGTACGAGCAGGAGTCCAGCGGCGAACCTCTGGGCTCCCCAGGTTGGGGAAAGCGGTGGGGAACATCGATCCTACTCCTTGGCGAAGCATGTGCGGCCCGGAGATCTTGTTCTGCACTGGAGCAAGCAAGCGGAGCCGGCCATTGTCGCCTATTCGCACGTGACTGGTCCCTTAGAAATTTCGCGGATTACCCGGCAAAGCCGTGGATCTTACGGTAGACAGCATCCGCAGTCAGGCGAGGAGCCAGGATGGCTTGTGCCGTTGTCAGGCACCCAGATGCTCCGCACCCCGGTTACGCAGCAACGACTCCGGGAACTTGAAGAGCAAGTCCGGGAGGTACGTGATGATCTGGCGAAGTCTATAAACGGACCTCTGTACTTCCCGTATGCGTTGTCGGACCGCAGACGGCTGCGCGCAGCTCAAGGATACCTCACTAAGTTTCCATACGATCTAGTCTCTATAATCCCCGAGATCTCCGAGGTGCGGGATCTTGCTCGCGCGGAGCCGGTTGAGCCACCACGATTACAACAGTCAGAGAGTGAGAGCCGGACATTGCGCGGTGGCCGTCAGTCGGACGCTGAGTTGCGCCACGCTATCGAAGATCACGCAGTCGAAACAGTTTCAGCGCTCTATCGCAATAATGATTACCAGGTTGAGGACGTAGGCGATCATGAATCCTGGGACATCACAGCTTGCCGGGAAGCTGAAGAGATCCATATCGAGGTCAAGGGCAGTGCCAGTCCGCGTGCCGGGGTAGACCTCACCGACGGAGAGGTCCGCCACGCTGAGGACCACCAACCGACCCATCTTGTAGTTGTCGATTGTATCGACTGGATCCGGACGGCGGACGGCATCAGATGTAGCGGAGGCAGAGTAAGAAGATGGAGCGGCTGGGTGCCCGCCAGATCAGTGCTCATCCCAACTGCTTACCGGTATCCACTTCCAGCACCTGACGAGTCGGATTGAGACCCTTTGCCCGTAGCTGAGTCACAGGATTTGAACCTGCGACCCCTTGACGACCCCTTGACTCAGGAACACGCAAGCCTTCTCTCGTCCCGTCGATCTGCGACGCGACCCGGTCCCGGACGGTGCTGCTGGTGGCGGGTTGTCGTCGACGTTGTCGTCACTGCTGTCGTCAGCTGGCGGGCGGTGCCGTGGTTTGGGCCGGCGCAAGAGAACGTGCTGCTGGCAATCAAAGGAGCCATATCGGAACGAGGGTCGCTGGGACCCACGCGTGACCTACGCAATTACGACCGAGATGGGCGGTAATGATTTTACGTGATACGCCGGATTGTCCAGTCACCCGCTAGTACCCGGTCTCGGCGGCTGAACCCGACATACTTGCCCACAAGTTCGTCACCGGTACGAACAAGAAGCAACTGGACAGCACCGAAGTATGCTCTGCCACTGGGAGTATCTTCGTGCCATGTACCCGTAAGCACGCCGTGCTCGCTGAATGTGCACTCAATTCGTATGCGCGAGCTGTCAGTCTCCTCAAGACTCTTGATGATCACGCGCTGGCCTAACCTTTTGATCCGCACGGTGTGCAAGTCTGTCCGTACGACTGGTTCATCGTCCGAGCGGTACTGATACTCGCTGCGCCAAGTCCCTTGGAGCGGCCGCGCCCCCCTGTGTCGGCCGGTTAGTATCGAAACGAGGAATTGATCAATTCGCTCACCGAACAGCGTGGTGAAGACGTGTTGTAGGACTGCGCCAGCAATGGCAGCGAGTAGCCAAAACAGCGCCTGCGTCATGACAGTCTGTTGGAGGTGGGGCATCGGTCCAGGGTATGACCTGACGATGAGCGGCTCCGACGGCAGCCGTGTTCCAGACCGTTACCGGCTGATCAACACGCTGCTGGCTCACCACTGCTTCCCCGCCGCTGCCCTGCCCCGGCATTATCACGAGAGGTGGGGGATCGAGTCACCTCATCCCCGGCCCGCAGCGCCGCGCATCGCCGCCTACGCCTGCGCGGGCCGGCGGACATCCACCGAGCTTGGAGCGCTCACGCGGGGTGTTGGCTTACCGCAGGACGGGATACCCGCGAACTGGTGACCCACTCACTACCTTCGCGTCCGTTCCTGGGCACCCCGGAGCGGAGACCCGCTGGAGGCACGTGTGCATTGGTCTAGAGCTTGGGAACCACATGACATGCGCAGGACAGAGCTCTTGAGCAGCGGTTTCGGTTAGCCGTGACTGACCGTGAGAGACCATAGATACCCCTCGTGCAGGGCACGAGACAACGCAGGCCAGGGCTTTATTGATCGGAGCCTGTGTTCACCTGCGAAGACATCGGTTGATGTTGGTTGACCCTTGGGTAGTATTGGGCGATGCAGTTTGTACCCGATCGGAGCACAGCTCGTATCTGAGGTGACTTCTGCAATGCAGCGGTTACGGGCGCCGTTACCACGACGTGGACACTTCTCTCCTCGGGAGTGGTGGTCAGTCAAGCCGGTGGTTGCTGGGATGCTGCGTGTCATGGCGCCGCTGCGGTGTGCGGCGCCAGTGACGACGATCCTGGTCTTGGCGGTCTGCGGGGTTCTGGCCGGTGCCCGGTCATTCACCGCGATCACCGAATGGATATCCGACACCGCACCACAGGTGCTTCCCGCGCTGGGAATCGATGGTGGCCCACCCAACGAGTCCACGCCGCGCGGTCACGGCAGAGGCGAAAAGGGCGTCCTCAAGGCTGTGAGCATCTCCGCCGGAATTCTTTTCCCGCACGCAGTCCAAGCCATCCAGATCACCCGGGAGAGCCGCAAATTAAGCAGCCGCACATGGCGGACCGAGACTGTCTACGCCGTCACCTCGCTGACCACACGTCAAGCCCAACCCAACCAGTTGGCCACCTGGATTCGCGGCCACTGGTACGTGGAGAACTCGCCTCCGCTGGGTCCGTGACGTGACCTCCGCCGAGGACCACTCCCAGGTGCGCACTGGACACGGACCTCGCGCCATGGCCTCCCTGCGTAACCTCACCATCAGCCTCCTGCGGCTTTCCGGCGCCAGCAACATCGCCAAGGACCTCTGACACCACGCAGGGGACCCACTCAGACCCGTCGCACTATAACTGGCCAGCTAAGAAACGACTTTGCCGAGGCCTGCTACCCGACAGCACGTCAGAGTGGAGTGATCGCTACGAACGGTTACAGTGTTGTCACTGTGTGAACGAAATGTAGCGGACACCAGCCGCTAGCAGGTACGATGATCCGCTCGAATGTTACCGGCTGTGCGCGAAGAAAACTGGAAGTAACATAGGTCGTGGACCTTGCGATGACCAGGTGATCGGCAGACCACTTGACTCTTCCGGCCCAGGCTGGTTGGTGACGTGCTGGTGACCACGTACTACCCAGAGGCGCAGGAGGCCCGATGCTGACGTTGTTTGATTTGATTCCCCTGGTAGCCACAATCGGCGTCGCCGCGTTTTCTAAAGCTGCCCGAGACCTACTGATCGCCACTTTCCGAAGGCCGACCAGGACAACTGTCGTTCTCACGAAGTCGGATGGAACCAACGTTGCCGTTGAAATGGATAAGCAGCGAGGGGACCTGTCACCCGAGCAACTCGCCGCGTTGGTCGCCAAGGTAGAGGCGGATGCAAATAGTGCCAGAGCGACAAGTCGCGGCGAGGGGAGGCGACAGACCGATGACCGACCCTAATTCGGCCGTGTCCAAGGGTAGTGGATATATAACCTCGCCACCCGCAACGGTTCAGGCAGATGAGCTTAGAGCCCACGTTTCAGTTATCTCAACAAAAGAATACACCGGGCATTTCAAGCTCGTACTCCTCGCAACTTGCGTTTTTACTGCCATATTCATTGCGGCATGGCTATCGATGGTAATATTCCCTGTCCAAACACCAGAGATCGCCGACGCAGCCGGCGGCTGCAAACTATTCGCAGGCTCTGGCTTTGGCGCAATCCTCGGCCTGATTGGAGGCAAGGCTACCTAGCTGGGAGCCGTCTTCATTGCGACATTTGGGTTTTGGAAGTTTATTCATAAGCAGTGAAGAAGAGTCCGATGACGGCTTGTAGCATACTTACGTAGGCGGCAGGTTATCGTGCCCACCGGGCGGCCCGCGCGAGCACGGCCGGTAGGCCGCGCGCAGCGAGCGGGCCGTGCTCGGTGGGCAGCCGCGTAGGGCGATCAACTCAGCCTCGTCGCGCCGCCGGAGGCGGTGCTCTTGACGCTTCTATGTGTTGTCAAGGGGTATTTGGAGTAGTTCGTTGACCGTGACGGGTTCGTCGCAGTGCGGGCAGTGGCCGCAGGGGCCGAGGCGGCGGGTGAAGGTGTTGCAGTCGGGGCAGCGTTGTTGGCCGAGGGTGCGGGTGTCGCAGTCGGGGCAGGCGTAGATGGTGGTGTCGCGGCGGGGGCGGGTCGGGGGCAGTGGTGGTGGTTGGGGGGTGGTGGTGTGGCGTCGGCGGTAGCCGGCTTGGCGGCAGCGGGGACTGCAGTAGCGCCGTCCGTGGCCGGCCGGGATCGGGTGTTGGCAGTTCAGGTAGCTGGGTGGCGTCACGGGTGCGTCACGCGACGGGGTCGGGGATGGGGTGTCAGACATCGGTGGGGCTGTTCGCGGGGGTCATGGTGGTGGTCAGGGCGCGGTAGAGCTCGCGGGTGATGTAGTGCTTGAGGCAGCGTCGGATCTCGCGGTGGGTCTTGCCCTCGGCGGTGCGTCGGGTGACGTAGGCGCGGGTCCGTTCGCAGCAGCGCATCCTCGTGAGGGCGATGGTGTGCACGGCGCGGTTGAGCGCCCGGTCGCCGCCGCGGTTGAGTCGGTGGCGGGTGGTGCGCCCGCTGCTGGCCGCAAGTGGGCTGGTGCCGGCTAGCGCGGCGAACGCCGCGTCACTGCGACACCGTCCGGGGTGGGAGAAGCTGATGATCACCTGGGCGGCGCTGACCGGTCCGATGCCGCGGCGGTCGGTCAGCCCGGGGGCGAGGTCGGCGACGATGGCGGCCAGCTGGGTGCGGTTGGCCTGCAGCGCGCGGCTGCCCTCGCGCAGGGCGACGGCGAGGCGGCGCAGCTCGCCGTGGCGCACCGCCTGGGCGCGGTCGGCGTCGCGGGGGCTGCGGCGCCTGGCCAGGGCGGCCAGGACGGTCTCGGACAGCGCCCCACGGGCGAGTTGGCGGTCGGTGTCCTCCCCGCCCAGCAACAGCGCCCGCAGCCGGTTGGTCTGTGCGGTGTGCGCGGTACTCAGGTCGTGGCGGGCGCCGAGCAGGATCCGCAGCGCTTCCCGGTCACCGTCAGCCCGCGGGGTCGGTAACCGCTCGACGTCGCAGCGCAGCGCCGCGAGCACGGCCAGGTGCGCGTCGATCGGGTCGGACTTGCCCTTGCCGCGGCGGGTCTTGCGGTGGGGCTGCTCGCACTCGATGACCATCAACCCGGCGGCGGCGACCGCGCGGGCCAGGCCGACACCGTAGCTGCGGGTCCCCTCGATCGACACCACCAACCGCGGACCCGGGGCATGATCGAAGATCCACCCGAGCAGCGCGGCGAAACCGGCGCTGTCGTTGCTGATCGTGACCGTCGCGATCGGTGTCCCGGTCGGGAGAGCGATCTCCACCTGATGAGTGTCGCGATGGGTGTCCACACCGATGACGGCATCGACGACTTCTGCCAACATGGGCAACGGCCTGTCCCCTTTCCTGGGCGCGGGTCAACGTCGGCACCGGCCTGGATGGAGTCACCGAGCGGCACATCTGTGACGGGTCACGCCATCGGCGGACAACAGGCTTCTGATCAGGCCAACTGGTGGGCCAGGCCAGTGCCGGCAACCACGGCGGACAAGTCAAGACCAAGACACGCCAAAGCGGCCAGATCCCAATACGGGTCACACCGAGCTGCCGGCACAAAGCCTGGAGCACTCCCACCCAGGAGCACCGCAACGACACTCACAGATCCCATAGAGCCAAATTCGGTAACAACGTTACGTAACAGTCGCGTGATGGTAAGTGATGGGTGTCCGTTGTCCGAAACCTTTGTCCCGAACCTGGACTGGGTTTGGCGGTTCACCGTGTCGAACGCGGTTGTCGTTGGTAGCCAAGAGACAGGGTGGTGTGGCTTTACACGGTTGAGCGTGGACCTGTGGTGCGGTTTGCGCTTCCGTTTCGCTACCGTCCCCTAGATCAACTTAGCCCGGCGTGAGGTCACGCCCGGTCGAATCTAGGACGTCTCTCTGCCGTACCATGCGCCGCGGTTGCCCCGGGCAGCACCTTCCATCACCCGTTCAATTAGATAATCACGAACCAACATCAATCACCTGGTCCTCCGTCAACACGGCGACACTTTCCCATCCCGAATACGACCGCTTATAATCCGTCCCGAGTCAATAGTCGCTCACATCGCGTTTCAATCTCCGCCGCGATTCCCAATCGCTGGAGTTCCTCCCTGACCAGCTTCCGGGCACGTTGGAAACCTACTTCTGGGGGGACTACTAGCGCTGCCGCCGCCTGTTCAGCTTGCAGCGATAACTGTGATATTGCGATATGCACCCTATCGCTTCTATCGAACTCTGGGATTGGCAGATTCCACACGTACTTATCGAAATGCCTTGCACCAAACAAGCCTCGCGCTTGGTACTCAGCCACAACCCTGAGGACTGCCTCAGAATTCAATAGCGCTGTCAGATATAGCGCTTCATCAGAACTAACCGCAGCTCCCCAGTACAGTGAAAACTCTATAATCGCTGTCGAATCGGAGATTCGAGCAGCCGCTAACCGGTTGCCAGCCTTCGTGTATACAACGCGGTGACTGCTCGCTTCAAGCTGACTGGCAAGCTGCTGGTGAAAATTTATTCTTTCCAACAACGTAGACTTGTCGCTCCTTACCTTATTTTCGCCCCAAATGCGTTCTGCATTGTCCCACCAGTCGCTGAGCCCATCGTATTCCTCAATCTCCGCAGGGGACATCAATTTTGACCCTGAGATCGGCAACACCGCACGCACGGGAGTTCCAGCGAAATATGGCAATATCGACTGACCCAAGTAGGTTGGGCGTGAAAACTGTGACTCAATATTGTTTGATAGTCCGGGTAGGCTACGCCACCGCTTCCCCTCAAACACCGACCGGCGCGACTTCAACGAAATACGACCGGCGCCGACTCCTAGTGGACTCGCAGGCCCTGCAATGGCCAACACCAAAAATTGCGGAGCTAAAACTGCCCCTTGACGGAAGCGAGACTTGTATGGGGATGTCTTAATGCTCACGTCAGACGAAATCTGTCGGACGACACCCTCTCTCCAGGACAGCATTGGTGCCGCAACCGCAAAACTAACAGTAGCCTTGGGTAGTCTTCCCTGCACGACCTTCACGTGCTCGCCTAGTGCCGTAGGCTTCCTGGGTGAGAGCTTGCCCATAACCACAGACGCAGGCACTGGGAAAAGATGAGGACGCACGCCGTCTAAATCCCAGGCCTCCACAAAAGAGACATTTAGGTGAGCAATCCCCGAAGAAGACCATCGTCCTGTTCTGAATCCCTGGTATTGCCTTCGAGAAAGCGTAGCACGAGGCATGACGAACGCGAATCGTCCGTCAACCTTCAAATAAAGCTCGACCGAGCGACACACAAACAGGGCAGCCAATTCACGAGTTGCCGCAGCCAACCCTCCCCGGATCAACCCTCTGTCCTTTGCCAACTGAGTAAAGCGTCGCTGCATGGCTGGAGTCATATAGTTATACGCCAGCCATGGCGGGTTACCAACTAAGACGTCTACGGCGTGGTCTTGTTGCGCGAGCCAGAGGGGTCGAATTAGATTTCGGACGTAATAGCTCCAAATGTGGTTCCGACCATCTGCGTGTAACCGGCACATTGTTCGGAACGTCTCTTCAAGTGTCGGGCGATCATTTTCCGATATCGCAAATCTGTTAAGGATGGACCTAATGCTCGGATAGTGCTGGTTAGGGCGATGTGTGATCGCCTTATCGGCCAGCACGGAAACAAGCCTGTCGAAGTCTCCAGCGTCTTTCAATACACTCGAAGGAAATGTCAGATCATCACCAAATAGCGTTGACTCCCGTCCCTCCGCCAAATCTGTACCCGATGTCGGAATGCGTACCTCACCTTGGGATAGATACTCCGGATGCTGGTCCCACTGAACCGAATCACCAAGATAGACCGGTACTGGAAGCGGTCCTCGGTCTGGAGCCGTTAGGCGGTCGGTTCCAATTGCGAGAAGATACGTTACTCGCGCTAGAGTGACAGAAACCGGGTGAACATCCACACCTATAACATGACGCGTTAGGTCTTGTAACGCCTCACCATTACTCAATTTAGCCGAATCGGCACATTCAAGATACCTTCGGATGGCGTGGAAAAGAAAGGTCCCCGAACCGCATGCCGGATCTAGAACTCGCTCTTCTAACGGGCTGGTCACTGTATCGTCAATCATTTTTTCGGCAAGCCAGTCCGGCGTGAAGTACTCTCCCAGGTCGTGCCGCGTCTTCGGGTCAATGACAGACTGATACAGGGTCTTTAACACATCATGCTCAACATCTTTCCATCGGAACCGCGCGAGTCCACGAGCCAGCGAGCTGACGAACTCCTTCCCACCCTCAACGTCAAGAACCCAATCGAAAAAGTCAGCCTCCACAACTCCATATATTTGAGCAGCCGAAAATGCTTCACCGCGCACGAGAGTTGCCGCTGACAAAGCCGGATCTGTGATGTTGTAACCAACAACTGCATGGGCTACGAGTTCAGCGGATAACACCAGCAGTGTATGGTCGACGAACAAGGACTCGTTGTCCTCGAAAGCGGAGCCAAGCGCCGTTCGTAATAGCTTAGCCCACAACTCGCGTTTAAGTTCAACTTCTCGGTTGCCCTCGGAGCACCGGTATAGATCGATGAGCGAAACATGATCGAGCTCATAGGATGGCGACGTCGAGCCGAGTCGACGCTCTATCTCTAAGGGGGAGGGAAGAAGATCTTGTTGGGTTTCCAGTATGGCTTCTAACCAAACTGTGAGTCTATCGACATCCGGGTCTTTCGCATCTATCGAAAACTTAGTGACAGGCTTAAGTGAGCCATTAGCCAGATGGTATACATGCCAGTCTGCTCCGTCAGTCACTAGCCCAACGTAGCGGGAGGACACCAGCTTGGCTCTCGCCTGAACATAAGCGGCAAGCTGTGGGATCGCGTCGTCAAGTACTCCAGGCTTCCTTAAATCTCGCTTTACTTCGATCACTAGGTTGCCAACTTCGATATCGATCCGACGTCTGGTACCGTCTCGAAGCGGCACCTCAAGACTCACAATATCATCTTCGGCAAGATTGAGATTTGCGGTCACCAATAGTAACTTAATGTCGGACTGGACATCGGCCTCGGTCCGAACTTGCCCCCGTCCAGCTAGGCGCCTGAGCAAATGCTTTAGGTCGATCGTATGTGTCAACAGTCCACCCTCGAAAGCCTCGATCCAACTGGCCGCTCCGAAGCATAGGGCAAGCGTGGGTATGTGAGGTGGAGCCTCCTCTGCGCCGTAGGAGCCGCTTCCGCTACAGAGCATGCTCCCTCAGTAGCTCCCCGCTGTTCCCTCCATGTCCCCCCGCGACCTTATGATCAACTCGGCCGGTCGCTGAGGATCCATTTGCCGCCAAGGTAGTGGCCGAAGATCCCTTGACCCCCAGTCCGTCCCTTGATCCGACACCGACCGTGACGTACCCGCGCGGCGTTCGGACCCATGTCGTTGCGGATGCCTGGATCCGTTGGTGTTGCTGTCAGGTTGCGCTGTCATTGGCGAGCCCTCGCTTGTAAGGCCTGGGCGGACCGTGTGCCGCAATGTACACATGGTGTCCCTACCTCGAAGGATCTTCGGACCTCGTGTGGGGTTGTCTGCCGTCTTGCCGGTGTCGTTGCTACACGGCTGCTACACGCTCCTGTACCCGCTGTGTCGCGGCGGGGCTGGGAGGGGTGTGCAAAATTTGGCGCTCTGAACGGCACGCTCGGGGCGTCATCGGGGGCCACCGGTTTCGCGAAGCCTAGGTGTGACTTCCGGCCGCTCGTACTCGATCCTTCATATATGAGCGAACGCTTGGGCGACCTGACCTCTCGGGAACGCGAGCTTGTTGATGCAGTGGCCTTAGGAGATGTGTTGGAGTGCAGCCAGCTGTCCATCGAGCGGCTGTCGGCAAGCGACGATCCCGAGCACATCGTCCGCGCTGAGCTGCTGCGAGAGCTCCTACTCAAGCGTTGCGACACGCCACAGGATCCACGGGGCCTTCGGGTCCGAAGCGCACGCATCACCGGCACTCTGGACCTCAACCATGTCGAGGCCGCGGTCGGGCTGGAGCTGCGGGACTGCAGCTTTGAGAACCCGGTGCTGTTGGAGGAATCTCACCTGCCTTGGTTGACCTTGACCGGTTCCAGCGTTCCGGCACTGAACAGCGATGGGCTACGTATCGACGGCAGCCTGTTGCTTGATGAGGGGTTTCGGGTGACTGGGCCGGTACGCCTGGGAGGAGCTCACATCACCGGTTCGTTGTCCCTCACTGGTGCGGAGCTGGCCAATGAGGTTGGTCCTGCCCTACACGGGGTGCGACTTCAGGTGGGCAGCGGTCTGTTTCTCGACAGGCTTCGAGCGACCGGGCACGGCGAGCTCGGTGCTGTACGGCTGTCGAGGGCTCACATCACCGGCCTGTTGTCTTTGGAGGATGCTGAGCTGACTAATGAGACTGGTCCCGCCCTGGTGGCCAACCGGCTTCAGGTCGACGGTGACCTTCTTGGTATGGGGCTTCGGGCGACTGGGTGCGACGAAAAAGGCGCGGTCGATCTGTTGGAGGCTCACATGACCGGCTCGTTGTCCTTGTCGGGTGCCAAGCTCACCAACAAGACTGGCCCTGCCTTGGCGGGCGTCCGGCTTCAGGTCAACGGCGGTCTGTTCCTCAGCAAGGGGTTTCGAGCGCTCGGACACGGCGAGTGTGGTGCGGTGCAACTCTGGAGAGCTCGCATCACCGGGCCGTTGACCCTGTCGGGTGCGGAATTGACCAACAAAGTTGGCCCCGCTCTGCACGGGGACAGACTTCAGGTCGATAGCGACCTGTTCCTTGATGATGGCTTTCGAGCTACCGGGTATGTGCGCCTGTCGGGAGCTCGTATCGGTGGTCTGTTGACTCTGCGGGATGCGCGACTGATTAGTAATGAGGACGGTTTCGTGGTGGACCTGGGAGATATGGAAGTGAAACGGCTTATCGTACCTCCGGCACTCGTGTGCCCCCAGGCGCTAAGGGGTAGGTCCCCTTGCGAAGCAGCCCGGAACCGCATCGGACTGTCCGGCCTTGTCTATACGTCTCTTGAGGACTCTCGTTGGAGTGAGTGGTTGCACTTGATTGCCCGCCACACCTCTGGGTACCGGCCTCAGCCTTATCAGCAGCTCGCTTCTGTAAGAAGGGCTGCTGGTCATGATGCCGATGCTCGCAAGATACTGATCGCCCAACAACAGGATCTTTACGAGCGCGGTGACCTCGGTGGATGGCTGACGAAGACGGTGCACCGCACGTGGGGAGCACTTGGTGGCTACGGGTACCTCATTAGTCGAATCGCTCTTGCGCTGCTAGTCGTGCTATTTGCAGCCGCAGGATTGGGTATCGTTGCTGGGCACATACTCATTGCGCCAGGACGCTACGTCGCCATGCATACCGCACAAGCTAGCCACCCGGATGGTTCTTGTTCGTTGACCGAACAGATCGGCATCGGTATCGACCGTGGCTTACCACTGGGCAGCACCGGTATTCGCAGCCGCTGCGACTTTGACACGACCACTCGCTGGGGTCAAGTAGTTACAGGCTCCAGCTGGGTGCTTCAATTTCTCGTGTGGGCGCTAGCCACTCTATTTGTCGCCGGCTACGTTGGCCTCATTCGTAAGGCGACATGATGGCCGCGCGGCAATGGATTCGCTGCTCGATCCGCGACCGCAGGCCAGTATACCGAATTCGATGACTTTTTGCTGACTGACGCTGGGCAGCGGCCCCCCGACCGATCCCCTCGGTGTGAAGGCGGCTCCCAGCCACTGCTCAGTATCGGATAGACGAAGCCTATGCGTCGGTAGCTGGGGATCTATGCTAGGTAGGGCGTCCTGATGTTGGTGGTTGTTGGAGAGCATGTTCCCTCCATGTTCCGTCAGTGACCGTGTGATCGACTTTGCCTTGTCGGCCCGGCTTGAAAGACGTAATGGAAAGTCCTCACCAACCGACACCGGATCAGACACCCGATCTGGGCTTGCGTCTAACTCGGCCGCGCTGCTCTGGCATCGCACGATGTCCACAGATGGTCCACAACTCGGCGCGCTCCCTGACCCGTCCAGCCGTTTACTCCCGATCCGTGCGGCCCTCCGGAACGAGAGGCACATTGGCTTGTGACTCCGCTGTATGACAATGTGCCGGTGTCTTATGGAGAAGGAGGATGGGGCCGCTGGAGACGACTGCCGAGGATCTCGGCTGCTCGCCGGTCGGATTCGCCGACCCAAGCTGCATAGACCCTCAATGTGGTGGCGCCGCCGCCGCCATGGCCGAGCCGGCCGGCTACGGTGCGAAGATCGACACCGGCAGTAAGCAACTCGGTCGCTGAGTAGTGCCGGAGGGCGTGCAGATGGCTGTCGATACCGATCTTGGCGCACATGTTGATGTAGCGATGGGAAACGGCGTCCGGGTCGTAGGGCCGGGCGTGGGTTGGCTCGTGGGAGAATAGGAACGCTTGGCTGGTCGGTTCCTGACCGAGTGTACGTACAATTGATTCATACCGGGCGCGATGTTCGGTCAGCACCTCGATGGTTGCCGGGTCGAGGGAGATCCGGCGCATCTGATGTGTCTTGGTGTCCTTCTCGATACCTCTGCCCTTGAGACGCACATAGTTGCGCCGGACGGTCAGCTTGCCGGTCTTGAGATCGACATCGGGCCACCGGAGTGCGAGCACTTCAGCGCGCCGCATGCCAGTGACCATCACCAACCAGACGAAGGTGCCCCAGCTCTCGTCTTGTTCCCATGCGGCGGCGGCGATCCGGCCGGCCTGCTCGACCGTCGGCGGATTCGGTTGTGGGATCGGCTGTCGCGGTTTCTTCGCGACCTCAGCAGGGTTGGTTTTGATCCAATCCCAACGGACCGCCGCCGACAGTGCGGCACTTATCTCGAAGTGGATATGTCTGATCGTTGTCGCGGACAGTGGCTTACACCGGTGCGGCGGACACTCGATGACCGGGCAACCGACCACGGAGCAGTCGTGTGGGGGATGCCCACCGGCGGGCCGGCGCCCGGGTGGCCAACGGTGCCGGACGACGCGGCACTCGTGCGGCCTGTCAGTCCGGTGGTCGACAGCTGGTCGACCGTCGCACCTCATACTGCACCGGCGCAACTCAGCGTAGAACTCCTCAAGAACCCTCGCAGTGACTTTGCCGACGGGCACATCGCCGAGCGCAGGCTTGACGTGGTTCCGCGCATAGGCCTCATAGCCCTGCCGGGTGTTTTCCTCGACCTCATGGATCCGGAGCCACGCGTCGATTGCCGCACCCAGCGTCGCCTTGGTCCGGGCGTTCCGCTGTGCGTCGACCTCAGCCCGAAAGCGGTTCAGGATCCGCGTTGCCTCGGCCTCGTCGGTCGTCGATTCGGACAGGTAGAGCCGCTTGCCGGTGAGCGGATCGAGGCCGGCGTAGACGAGCACCTGGAGCGAGTTGCCACGCCGACGGATTGATCCACTCTCGCGCCGGTTACCGGTGTCTTTTTTCACTACAGCAGCGTACTCGCCGTCAGTTTGATTGGCAGTGATCCACTATTGATCGCTAGGATACACAGTAATAGCAGGTCAAAGTGGAGCCGACGCGGGGACTCGAACCCCGAACCTACCGCTTACAAGGCGGTTGCTCTGCCAGTTGAGCTACGCCGGCGGGTGCGAAGATGATGGTAAGCGCACCCGGTGTGCGACAAGGAGGCTAACCGGTGACCGACACCACGAGCACCGCGACCACCGCGGCGGACTTCGTGGTGGTCGCCAACAGGCTGCCGGTGGACCTGGAACGGCTGCCCGACGGCACGCAGCGGTGGAAGTCAAGCCCCGGCGGACTGGTCACCGCGCTGGATCCGCTGCTGCGCTCGCGCCGCGCCGCGTGGGTCGGTTGGCCCGGCGTGCCCGATGTCGACGTGGAGCCGATCGTCGACGAGGACCTCACCCTGCATCCGGTGACGCTGTCCCAAGCGGAGATTACCGATTACTACGAGGGCTTCTCCAACGCGACGCTGTGGCCGCTTTACCACGACGTGGTAGCTCCCCCGGTGTTCCACCGGCGCTGGTGGAACACCTACCAGGAGGTCAACGAGCGATTCGCCGCCGCCACCGCCAAGATCGCGGGCGACGGGGCGACGGTATGGGTGCAGGACTACCAGCTGCAGCTGGTGCCTCGGCTGCTCCGAGAGATGCGGCCGGACCTGCGGATCGGGTTCTTCCTGCACATTCCGTTCCCGCCGGTGGAGCTGTTCATGCAGCTGCCTTGGCGCACCGAGCTGATCCGGGGCCTGCTCGGCGCTGATCTGGTCGGTTTCCAGCTGCCCGGTGGCGCGGAGAACTTCCTGTTTCTGGCGCGCCGGCTGGCCGGGGTGTCGGCGACCAAAAGCGCGGTCGGGATGGGCACCAGGCCCGGCCAGGTCCACCTCGGGGATCGGACCGTCCGGGTCGGCGCCTTTCCGATCTCCATCGACTCCACCGCGCTGGACAGGCAGGCCCGCAGCCGGCCGATCCAGCAACGCGCCGCGGAGATCCGCGCCGAGCTGGGCAACCCGGTAACGATCTTGCTCGGAGTTGACCGGCTGGACTACACCAAGGGCATCGACGTGCGACTTCGCGCCGTCGGAGAGCTGTATGCCGAAGGTCGAATCTCGGTCGACGACGTCGTCATGGTGCAGCTGGCCACCCCGTCACGCGAACGGGTGGAGCACTACCAGCGCATGCGCCACAACATCGAACAAGCCGTCAGCTGGATCAACGGCGAATTCGGCCGGATCGGTCACCCTGCGGTGCACTACCTGCACCAATCGATCCCGCGTGACGAGCTGACCGCGATCTTCGTGGCGGCAGACGTCATGCTCGTCACCCCAGTGCGCGACGGGATGAACCTGGTGGCTAAGGAGTACGTGGCTTGCCGCCACGACCTCACCGGAGCCCTGGTGCTGTCCGAGTTCACCGGCGCGGCGGCTGAGCTGACCAGCGCGTTCCTGGTCAACCCGCATGACCTCGACGGCATCAAGAACGCCATCGATGCGGCCATCACCGTCGAGCCCGACGAGGAACGCAGGCGGATGCGGGCACTGCATCGGCAGGTGATGACCCACGATGTGCAGCGCTGGGCTGGGGGTTTCCTGGCCGCCTTGGGCGGCCAGGAAACCTCACGAGGTCGCAGGCCCGCTGGTTGTGCGCACCAGCAACTCGGTGGGAAGCATGATGGTGCGGCTGGTGGGCTGGGAGCGGTCCAGCAGTAGCTGCCCAGCCGCCCGGCCCTTCTCCAGCACCGGCTGCGCCACCGTGGTCAACCCGGCCCGCTCAGCCTCGAGCACCCCGTCGAAGCCAGTGACGGTGAGATCCTCCGGGACCCGTCGTCCCCGCCGGCGGATCTCGCGCAACGCCCCGAGCGCGAGAATGTCGGAGGTGCATACGATCGCGGTCAACGTCGAGTCGCTGTCCAACAGCTCGCTGGTCGCCGAGGCACCCGAGCGGATGGTGTGGTCCAACCGCTCCGCTACGGGGACGACATTCCAGTCCAGCAGCGCCGCCCCAAATGCGTCGGATAGCCCGGCCAGACGCTCCCGCTGCACGTGGAAGCGCGCGCTTTGCTGCCGCTGAACGTCGGCGAACCCATGAAGGCGGTCGCTCCCCAGGCGCATGCACACCACGCCGATCCGGCGGTGGCCCAGCCCGATCAGGTAGGCACCGAGGCTGCGCATCGCCGCCCGATCGTCGATCCCGACGTGATCGACGCCCTCGATGTGGGGCTGGTCGCACACCACGATGGGCAGCGGCCGCTGCAGCACCGCGGCCAGGCTGGGGTCATCATCAGGTACTGAGTACACGACGAAGCCGTCCACCGCAGCCCGGTGCACGGTGGCAGCCGGCTTCCCGTCGTCAGCGTCCGGGCTCGCCGGAACCAGCAGCAATCCCCGGCCGGCATCCCCGCAGGCGATCGCCAGTCCCTCGAGGAACCTGATCGCAGCGGGATCCTGAAAGGCGTAGGACAACGCCTCGGTGAGCAGCAGGCCCACCGCCCCGGCCTGGCGGGTGCGCAGCGACCGGGCCACCGGATCCGGGCCCGGGTAGCCCAACCGCCGGGCCGCGTCCAGAACCCGTTCGCGCAGCTCGGGGGATAGCTGATCGGGCCGGTTGTAGGCGTTGGACACTGTGGTGCGGGACACTCCGAGCTCCGCCGCCAGTGCAGCCATGGTCGCGGTCCGGCGGCTCCGCACAGATCGCGCCATGAACCGACGGTAGCGCGCACGCGCTCACCCGGCACCACCCCTGCGAAGTCAAAGCGCTGTCGCTGTACCCAAACAACGCTCACGTCAGGGTCGTCGGGCTAGCCCGACGGTGCGGCAGTGACATTGTGGTGCACGCGGTCGAGGAGTTGCTCTAGGACGGCTATCTCGTCGGCGGTGACGCCGGCCCGCAGCCCCTGGTCGAAGGCGACGGCGGCGGTACGCAGGCGATGGAACATCGCATCCCCCGCCTCGGAGGGTTCCACGATGTGGATGCGACGGTTATCCGGATGGCGTCGGCGAGTGAGCAGCCCGGCCGACTCCATGGCGTTGAGGTGGTGGGTCAACGTCGCGCCCTGGATCCCCACCGCTTCGGCCAGTTCGCGCTGGTTGCCCAGCCGCTGGGTCTTCAGCGAGATGAGGATCAGCCAGATGGGCAGTGATCCGCCGGCCGCGGTCAGCGCGTCGTCGAAAGCTGCGCTGACGGCCTTCGCGGTACGCGCGAGCTTCAAACCGATCGGCGGGCGGACGGGCGGCGGCATAGATCAACAATAGCACAACCGATAGATATCTAATCCATTGATTTCTAATCGTTCGATTGCTAGGTTTACTAGATGCGCCAGCACAGTGCTCTGGCGGGAAGGAGGCCGGTGATGGCAGTAGCCGCAGGGAAGATCCGGTCAGCCACCACCGTGGGCGTGCCGACCGGATGGCCAAGGGTCTTGTGGGTGATCGGCACCGTCCTGCTCGTCACCATGGTGGTGCACATTGCAGCTCTGGTGATCACCGGTGGTCCCGTCTCGGGGCCGGTGTCGCTACGCAAACCAGCGACGTTCGCCGAGACGGGTTGGCTGACAGCGTGGTCGGTCGCCCTCATCCTGCCCGCACTTCGCACCCGGGCGTGGCAGCGGCACGTCATCGGAACGACCGTGATCCTGTTCAGCGTCGGTGAGACCGCGATCATCGGATTCCAGGCCTGGCGCGGGGTACCCAGCCACTACAACTTCACCACTGCCCTGGACGCGGCATTGATGCGCGGCGGCGCCGGGGGCACCGCCGGGATCTTTCTCATCGGCGTCATCGTGCTGCTCGTCGCGGCCTTTCGATCCAGCCGCACCAGCACCAGCCTCCGGCTCGGAGTCTGCGCCGGCGTCATCACCTTCCTGCTGGGGTGCGCGATCGGGTTCGTGATGATCTCCAACAACAGCGGGGTGTACCAGGGCGGCGTAGGCGCTGGTTTCGCCCGGCAAACAGCCGGTTACCTGGGACCGGACGCCGCGACGGTGGGCCCGCAGTACGGTCTGCTGCGACCTGCTACCCAGGGCGGCGACCTCGTTGCGCCGCACATCATCGCAATTCACGGACTGCTCTTGCTCGCCGTTCCGGCCGTGCTCCTAGCCCGCACCGCGATGACCCGTGCCCGCCAGCTGAAGGTGATCGCGCTGGCTGTGACCAGCGTGGCAGCCGGGATGGCCCTGCTGCTGGTCCAGGCGTTGCGGCAGCTGCCGCTCAAGGCGCTCAACCCACTGACGCTGACAGCCCTCGGCCTCTGCGCCATTGCGCTGCTCGCCACCTACGTCATCGTGGGGACAGCTGTGCTGAAGTCCGCTGCGCTACCGCTGGCCTGGCCGAGGAGCCGTCTCGAGTAGCCGCCGGGGGCCAGGACCGTGCTCGCCGAGCTGGTCAGTGGGGTTGGCCAACCGGCAGCGATCGATGGACAGGCAGCCACATCCCACGCAATCGGTGAAGTCGTCGCGCAGCCGCTGGAGATGCCGTATCCGCTGGTCAAGCTCAGCCTTCCAGCGTTGGGATATCCGTTGCCAGTCCTGCCGGGTGGGGGTGCGGCGATCCGGCAGCAGCACGAGCACGGCAGCCACGTCGGCCAACGGAATCCCGACTCGCTGGGCAATGCGAATCAACGCCACCCGCCTCAGCACGTCTCGCTTGTAGCGGCGCTGGTTACCCGAGGTGCGCCGGCTGCTGATCAGGCCTTGGCGCTCATAGAAGTGCAGCGCCGAGACCGCCACACCGCTGCGCGCGGCGAGTTGCCCGACTGTGAGCTCCTCCATGGCTGCTCCTCCGCTGGCCTTAACGATAGTTGAGGTCAGAGCGTTCCTGGGCTCGGCGGCTACGCCCCAGTGATCGCGGTTTGGGAAGGATTAACCGCGGTCACCGCGGGTCATTCTTCCCAAACCGCGATCATGACACTTGGCGAGTGCGCCGAACCTACGGCACTTGGCCTAGGTCAGGTCGGTACTGCACCAAGACCTCAGACGGAAGCCATCCGGGGAGAGATCTGTGGCTCAGTCGATCAGGGTCGAGCCGGAACGCGGATCGCGTGGCGTGCGCGGGGATGCGGGCGGGCATTCTAGGCAGATGAGTTCTGCGTCTGAGCTCGTGATACCCGCGAGTGTCGACAGCCCGGTGCGGCCGAGAGTTCCGTCGCGCGGGCTGGCCCGGTGGCTGTTGCACGACCAGGTGCAGCCGGTCGGGCGGGAGGCCGTGGAGGGACACGCCCCGCCGCAGGCGTGGTGGAAGGTGATGTGCCTGACCGGGGTGGACTACTTCTCCACGCTGTCCTACCTGCCCGGGATCGCGGCCCTGGCCGCGGGCGCGATTTCACCGCTGGCAACGCTGCTGATCGTGGCGCTGACGCTGTTCGGGATGCTGCCGATGTACCGGCGGGTCGCCCGGGAGAGCCCGCACGGCCAAGGCTCGATCGCGATGCTGGAGAACCTGCTGCCCTTCTGGAAGGGCAAAGTGTTCGTGCTGGTCCTGCTGGGGTTCGTCGCCACATCGTGGATCATCACGATCACCCTGTCATCGGCGGATGCCACGGTGCACCTGCTGGAGAACCCGTACCGGCCGAGCTTCCTGGCGGGCCACGCCGTCGCGATCACCGTGGTGCTGCTGCTGATCCTGGGTGGGGTGTTCCTGCTCGGGTTCCGCGAGGCGGTCGTCGTGGCGATCCCGCTGGTCGCGGTGTTCCTGCTGCTCAACGCGATCGTGGCGGCCGTAGGTCTGGTCCACGTGTTCACCGTGGCGGGCGCGCTGACCGGCTGGACCGACGCACTCACTTCAAGGGGCAGCATCCTGGGACCGGCTGTGCTCGCGTTCCCCCTACTGGTGCTGGGATTGTCGGGTTTCGAGACGGGCGTCAGCATGATGCCACTGGTAGCCGCGGACGGGGCGACCGCTGAGCAACGCTTGGCGTCGCGGATCCGCAACACCCGCAAACTCCTGATGGCCGCCGCGCTGATCATGAGCGGGTACCTGGTCGCCACCAGCTTCGTCACGACGCTGCTGATTCCCGCGGAGAAGTTCAAGGTCGGCGGCCAGGCGAACGGCCGGGCGCTGGCTTATCTGGCGCACGATCTGCTCGGCAACGGCTTCGGGACCCTCTATGACGTCAGCACCATCCTGATCCTGTGGTTCGCCGGAGCGTCCGCGATGGCCGGGCTGATCAACATCGTGCCGCGCTACCTGCCCGGCTACGGCATGGCACCGGAGTGGGGCCGGGCCGTGCGCCCGGTCGTGCTGGTCTACACCGCCGTGAGCATCGCCATCACCATCGTCTTCGGCGCCAACGTCGACGCCCAAGCCGGCGCGTATGCCACCGGCATCCTGGCGATGATGGTCTCCGGTGCGATCGCCGTGACGATCTCCGCGGCGCGGCGCCGACGACGTTGGGCCGCGGCAGCATTCACAGTCCTGACGATCGTGCTGCTCTACGCGCTGGGCGCCAACGTGATCGAGAAGCCCGACGGCATCGCGATCTCCGCGGTGTTCATCGCCGGGATCATCGCGATCTCCCTGGTCTCCCGGGTGTCGCGCAGCACCGAACTGCGCGCCGACCGGATCGAGTTCGACGAGGCCGCCCGCAGGTTCATCACCGACTCGCTGGCCTTCGACGGCAGATTGCACCTGGTCGCCAACCAGCGCCAAGCCGGTGACCGCGCCGAGTACGCCGATAAGGAGGCGACACAGCGGGCCATGAACCCAGTACCCGGTGCCGCCGACGTGCTGTTTCTGGAGATCGACGTCATCGACCCCTCCAGCTTCAGCGACGTGCTGACCGTCCACGGCGTCGAAGTCGACGGGCACCGCGTGCTACGCGCCCAGAGCCCCGCCATCCCGAACGCGATCGCCGCGATCCTGCTCGCGCTGCGAGACGTCACTGGCGTCCGTCCGCACTGCCACTTCGAATGGGCCGAGGGCAACCCCATCGGGCACCTTCTGCGTTATCTGATCCTCGGCCGAGGCGACACCGCGCCAGTCGTGCGGGAGATCCTGCGCGAGGTCGAGAAGAACCCGGCCTGCCGTCCCGGCATCCACGTCGGCGGCTGACCGCCGGTTCTGCGCTGCGACGCTGCTTCCGCAAAGGTCACTGACAGTGACATGACATTGCCGTGCGACGGTTACCACTACGGTCGAAACCAGTGAAAGTCGATGCGCAGCTGCACTGGTTCGACCTCTGTTGCCACTTCCCACACTGGGACGCCCCGGAGGCCACCCTCCGGCTGATTCTTCGCGGCACCGCCTGAAGGCGAAGATCACCGAGACTGAGTTGCGGCCGCGCAGATTTGCACTGCTAGAGCTCACTTTCGGCAATCAAGCTTTCCTGATGCCACCAGAGGCAGCACCCTGGTTTGACGTCTCTTGGGACATCCGCTCTGGGCATTAAGTAACTGTAAGTTAATAACTAATTCGTTCGGGTGAATGATTTGCTGGATGTGGAGTGTCGCCCTGGTCGAATTACATCGAAGGCTAGTATGAGGTTGTGCGCGATGATGACGCTTTC
>JAHEXI010000043.1 GCA_023252195.1 Pseudonocardiales bacterium | reverse complement strand
TACTGGTAACCCTCAGTATTCGATTCAGCCGTAATCCGGTGATTGTTGATATCGATAGGGTCGGCAGTTTCGGGATGGGCGGCTGGCAGCAGCTGTGATGGACTCACACTTGGCAAGCCCTTTGGGCTCTTGGTTAACCGTCCACGGAATGTTTGCTGGCGACTGTTTCGCGCCGCGCCCGTACATCCCATCTCGTCAAAAATCGATATGCGTGCAGCAGGGAACTTCTGCCACAATCTGCCGATGGCACAGTCCAGAGTGCGACTCCGCTCGGCGACCGCTGACGATCACGCTTTCGTCGTCGAGATGGCCCGCCATGCCTGCATTATCGAAGACTGGCCACTTCCTGACCCCGGTGACGGCGAAGTGCTCGAATTGCTCCCACCTGTTGGCATCGTGCCGATCCTTGCCGAGGATCACAGCGCGATCGCTATCGGTGCGGTGTGGACGTACCATAGCAATCCGCCATTGCGCACTGATGCGGCCGGGTCGCCATTGCCGGAACTCTGCATCGCTGTCGCACCAGGCTCGCGGGGAGCCGGCATCGGCGGCTTGCTTCTGGATGCACTGTTCGCCGAGCTTTCGCCACATGCAGAAGCAATGTGCACTAATGTCCATGTTCGCAATCCGGCCAAACATCTGTACGAGCGCAAGGGATTTCGCGTGGTGGGCCAAGGCAATGGACCCCTCGGCATCGCTATGATCAAAGATTTGCGATGAAGGGCCTACGCGTGGATGCCGCGTTCTCGTTGGTCTAGGTTCGGATTTTGCGCGATGATGCCATGTGTGCCGACTTTGATCCCGCCGGCGATATCCGCTGTCTCCTCATCCGTCGTTGTCGGTGGGCTCTATTGCGTTGCTCCGACCGTGGCGACTGTCTGACGCTCGCGCGGTCGTGGACGCCTTCAATGACCCCGAGATCCAACGCTGGCATGTGCGGCGCGCCGATTCTGAGGACGAAGCGCGCCAGTGGATTAGCGAGTGGCGTGACGGGTGGACTGCAGAGGCTCAGTTGAATTGGGCGCTGGTTGACCGCACCAGCGATTCATTGACCGGCCGTATTTCGCTCAAATGCGTGGATTTGCACGATGGTTCAGCTGAAGCGGCGTACTGGATGGCGCCAGCGTGGCGTGGACGAGGACTCTGTTCTCAAGCCCTTACTACTTTGTGTCAGTGGGCATTCCGTGAAGTCGGTTTCCAGCGGATTGGGTTGGAGCATTCGGTCGCCAACCTCGCCTCTTGTCGGGTTGCGGAGAAGGCCGGGTTTCGCGTGGAGGGCATCCGGCGGAGTGCTGCGTTGCACGCTGACGGCTGGCACGACATGCACGTGCATGCGCTTCTGGCCGGTGATACGCAGGACCGCCGGTGATGAGCGCTGCTTTCGGTCGAGTGGATGCGTTGGACTTCGTCGCGGCGCGGATTCCTGTCTTCGACGGTCAGCGTTGCCCGAGGATCGCGATCGACGGGCCCGACGGTGCCGGCAAGACCCATTTCGCGGACGCACTAGCCGAACTTCTACGAGACCGACAACGACCAGTCGTCCGAGTATCACTCGACGACTTTCACAACACCCGCGAGGTTCGGTACCGGCTGGGCCGTAGTTCGCCTGAGGGGTTCTGGTCAGACTCCTACAACTATCGCCAGTTCTATACCGATGTCCTTGTCCCGTTTCGGCCCGGCGGATCTCGGCGATACCGCACCGCCTGCCATGACGTCACCACTGACACGATTCTCATGCCGGAGCCGCAGCTGGCCGCCCCGGGCACAGTGCTCGTGGTGGACGGAATCTTCCTGCACCGCAACGAGCTTGCCACTAGCTGGGACCTATCCGTGTTCCTCGATGTTCCCTTCATCGAAACCGCACGAAGGATGGCCTTGCGAGATGGAAGTAACCCAGACCCGGACCATCCCACCATGCGGCGCTATGTTGAAGCGCAGCGCCGCTACTTCCGAGAATGCAAGCCTCAGGATCGAGCGACGATCCTGATCGCAAACAGCAACCACGAATCGCCAGTAGTACTCCGCGGGTAACCAAACGAACTGCGAGCACGCGCACCCCCCGCTGCCTTCAGAGGTGATCGGGGCCCAGTGGCTTGTCCACAGAACGGGCAAGGTGTTAGCAGTGTCGGCTCTCGACCAGATATCGAGTCCTACCGATCGAAAGGTATTTTAGACTGGTCTCGAGCTGCCTGTTCGCCGTGAGACAGTGGTGTCGTGGGGGATAGTGCGGGTGAAGGTACTCGCTCGGCTTTTGTTCGTTTTTGGGTGGCTGCGGCACTCAGTTCCATCGGGTCGGCGATCTCTGCGGTCGCGATGCCCGTCTTGGTCGTCCAGTTGCTCGGTGCCAGCCCATTCGAGGTTGGCGTGGTCAACGCCGCACAGTTTGTTCCGTACGCGGCCCTTGGACTTGTCGCCGGGGTGTATGTCGACCACTGGCGCCGCAAACCTGTGCTGGTGTGGGCCAGCGTGGGGCGTGCTCTGAGCCTGGGGCTGGTTCCAGTTCTGTGGTTGGCCGGCAGTCTGCAGATGTGGATGCTGGTCGTCGCGTTGCTGGCGTTCGGGGCGTTCTCGGTATTCGGGTTCGCCGCCACGCAATCATTGCTTCCCCGACTGGTACCGACGGGACAATTGGTTGCGGCGAACGCGCGTCTCGATCAGGCCGACGCTGCCGCCCAAACCCTCGGCCCGGCGATGGGCGGTGGACTCGTGGGCCTCTTGGGCGCTCCCGCGGCCATCGTCGTCGACGCGATCAGTTACCTCGTCGAGGCTGTGCTGATTGCGAGCGTCCATGCCCCCGAACCCCAACCAGAACCACGCTCGCGCCACCTCCGTCACGAGATCGGCGAAGGCCTGAAATGGACTTACCGCCACCGGACTCTCGGTCCGCTGGCAGTGTCGACACACATATGGTTCCTCGCCAACGGGGCAGCGATGACAGCGCTTTCCCTGCTGGCCCTGCGCTCCATGGGGTTCACCCCCTACGCATTCGGAATGCTATTGACGGTCTTCGGTGTCGCGAGTCTGATCGGGGCCTCGTTGGCACCGTCGACCGGTGACCGAATAGGGGTGGGACGGGTGATCATTCTGGCGCGCACCGCATACCCGATCACGTGGCTGCTCGTGGCCTGCGCCCCTGAATCCAGTTTGGGCGATGCAGTGATTTTCGTTGCGTTGGGATTCCAAGGGATCGCAGCCGGCATCGAGAATGCCAACGAGATGGGCTACTGGCAGACGCTTACACCGGACCGGCTGCTCGGGCGCGTGAACGCCACGAGGCGCTCCATTAATCAGACGATGGGCGCTTTGGGAGCGGTCCTGGGCGGCTTGTGCATCGGCGCCTTCGGTGAGCAATTCACGCTCGCTACCGCTGTCGCTGGTTTCGCGGTCGCAGCGGCCATTGCCGCGTCATCAGCGCTTCGAAGACACGGCAGCTAGGTGGAATACGTCTCACACCAATGCAAGTCGCGCCTCGGTGGGGTGATTCCGCTGTATTCGGTGCGATCGGTCTGTCTGCTGGATCGGCGCTCAGAGATGGGGTCGTGGAAGGCTCGTGGAGTCATCGATGGGTATCGGCGGCTTGGGTGCGGCTTGAGGTCGTTTACGGTGTCAGCTAGGAGATCGGGATTTCGGATTCATCGCCGTCCTCGACATCGTGAATTGTCGCGTTATCGTCCTCGCGTAAACGTCGAGCCCAGCGTTGATAGGCCGATTGCTGCGAGATACCCAGGGCCTCACCTATTTTCGCCCAAGATACGCCGGCCAGATGCGCCTGGAGCACTACGTCGGTGAGCTGCGTTTTGGCTGCTTTAGCTGTCGCGCGCGCCTGACCGAGGGCGTTCGTGGCCACCTGGACCGCGCCGCGGGCGTCGTCGAATGCGGCCGCCGCGGCTCCTAGTGACTCAATGTGGACGTCGTAGGGCCGAACCGGGGGATCGAGGTCGAACAACGTGGGCTCGGAGGTATCCGTGTCCGGTTCGTCTTTGTCGTCGGTGGGGCAAACCTGCGGAGAGTCGGTCGTCATGGTTCGTCCAGGTGGTGTTGTCGGAGTGTGCTTCCGATCGGTGGCGGATGCGTACTGCGCCCAGGTGTTGCCGGCTTCGGCGGCGTGTTTTTGGGTGACTTGGTCGCTGTAGCCGAGCATTTCGGCGACGACCGGTGGCGGTATTTGCGATACGAGTTCGCGAAGGGCTCTGTTGCGTGAGCCCAGCAACTCGATGCCGAGCCATCGAAGCCGATGCATGATTGATTGCGGGTCGAGGTGACGGCCAGCCCGGCTGCTGGGAAACAGCCAGGGCGTGGCGATGGCTCCGCCGGTGGTGCGTTGATTGGGCCGGTTGTAGAGGTGATGGTGCAGCTGGGAGGCGAACGGCTCGGGCACCGGGGTGGGTTCTTTGCCCAGCGCGATACGGGTCTCGGCGCCTACCCGGATGACAGCGGTGGTCTGCAGGCCGGCGATCTTCGTCAACGGCTGCGCGTAGAGCAGCAGCAGGATTCCAGCGATCCGGTAGGGAAGACTCTCGGAGTCGCCGGTGAGGAGTTCTTTGAGCCACGCGAGGCGCTGGTCTTGGGTGATGGTCGGGGATGTTCTGGCTTGTCGGTGCTCGATGGTGATTGAGGTGTTGATCTTGCTGCGTTTGGCCCAGACGAAGAACGTCCGGATCGAATGGCGGGTGGTCGGACCTGAGGCCAGGTATTCATCGACGTCCTGCTGGCTGCAGGTTGAAGCGGTGCGGTCGTGGGTCTGCTCGAGCCAGGTCAGGAATTTGATGGTTTCGGTGATCTCTTGTTGTGCTGCGCGTTTGGGTCCGTCGGTTCCTTGGCCGGGCTTGGACTCGCTGCGCAGGCGGCGCAGGTGGTGCCAGGTGGCGAACTGCTCCACGGGTCCTCGCACTGTCGGGGAGTCGATGGCGTCGAGTTTGGTGGCGAGCCAGCGTTCGAATCGTGCGAGGTGTTCGTCGCGTGGTGGGAGGAGGTGGTGGTGCACCAGCATGCTGCGTAGGTGTTCGATGTGTCGGCCCGGGCCGGCGGTGTCGAGGCCGTCGTGGGTGAGGGGTATTGCGCCGGAGGTGATTCCGCCGAGGAGCTGCAGTACCTGGATGTTGCGCTTCCAGGTGAGGATGCTTTCGGGCCGGTCGACGCCGCAGAGCACTTCGAGGAGGGTTTCCATGGCGGCCGGGTCGGCGGGATGGTGCAGCAGGATTTTGCACAGGTCGTCGCGTAGAGCGCATCGTGCGCATTCGCCGCGGCGGTGGATTTCGCCTTCGTGGCCGCAGGTGCGGCAGGCGTAATCGCCGGGGATGGCGGCGCAGGTCAGGCAGACCGGCCGTGGGTCGGTGCGGTTGAGGCGGCCGGGAAGGACGCCGTCGTGCCCGCAGTTGGGGCAGATGCCGTGGGTGCGCATCGCAGTGTAGAAGCAGCTGTGGCACAGCTGATCGCCGGGCCAGTAGACGCGCAGTGTGTTGGCCTTGCGATGGCAGCGGCTGCATTCGTAGTGACCGGTGGTGACGGGTGGGCGTCCGCGGCGCCTGGATCGTGGCTTGGGATTAATCGGGGCCATCGGTGATGACCCGCGCCCGCCGTGGCCGGACCGACTTGTTGAGTTCGACCACGTTCGGCGGCGGGGTAGCGGCTGCCCCGGATGCGGTCTTCCGGCGTCGGACGTCGGTGGCAGTGACGGTCACCAGGTCCTCCACGCCACAGCCGAGGATGTCGCATAGCGCGGCCATCAGTTGCAGCGAAACACGTTCGGGCCGTTGGTGGACAACACGGTAGACCTGGGGTCGGGAGAGCTGAATGCCACGTTCGGCCAGGCGGGGGATCAGGTCAGTGCTGTTGTGCATGCCATGCGCGGCCATGAGCTCGGCGAGGCGCCAGGTGTAGTCGACTTCGCGTTTCATGATGATTCTTCCCCGAAGGAGAGCGCATCTTTGACGGTCTGATCGAGCATGCGGCGCAGTGTGCGGGTGCGGTAGTCGCTGGATACACCGGTGTAGAGGGATGTGGTGCTGGCGACATCGTGGCCGGCCTGGTCTTGGACGAATTTGGCGTCCCAGCCGTCCTCTATGAGGTGGGTGATGTGCGAGCGGCGAAACGAATGCAGATCCAGTCCGGCCGGCAGATCCAGTTCGTCGCAGTAGCGCCGGAAGCGGCGCAGCAGGGTGGTCTCAGCGATCAGGCTGCCGCGCTCGCTGGGGAACAGGTCAATGCTGTCGTCGATATACGGTTGGCCGTGGGTGAGCCAGTCGGCGATGACTTCGGGTGTCCAGTCGAACACCGTGAACACGGTGCGCCGCTTCGGCGGTGAGCCTTTTTTGGCCTTGCCGTACCGGATCAGAACCGCGCCATAGCGCCCGAATTCGGCGGCGTGCGGATTGCGCGAGAAGTCGACGGTCTGCAGGTGTCGCAGTTCATTGAAGCGCAGCCCGTAGGAGTAGGCCACCTTGAACATCACCGAGTCGCGGTAAGCCGGCAGCCAGCCCTTCTTACGGGCATTGGCAATCAGGGACACTTGCTCGTCGGCATGATCGAAGAAGTCCTGCAGCTCCTTTTTGGTGAAGGGCCGCTTGAGCGGATTCTGCTCGTTGTCTTGGACGTGGGCAGCGGTGTTCCACTCGAAGAACACTTGCGCAGGGTGAGTGCCGAAGCGCTGCTCGCATACCCGATCCCAGCCGTAGTCCGGATCAGCGATGTACGAGCAGAACAACCGTAGGCCGTTCTGGTAGCCGCGCACGGTCGATTGCGCCCGGCCTTTGATGCCGCGCAGATCGGCGAAGAACTCTTCAACCATCGCCGGTGTCCAGGCCCAGGGGTACTCGTTGCAGTGGTCGATGAAGCGGCGCACCAGGGCGATGCGCTTGCTGATGGTCTCGTGGTCGAGGTTGCGGCACAGTTGCTGGTTGCGCCAGCCGTCGAGCATGTCCTCGACGGTTTGGGCCTCCGGATGCAGCAGCGGAACTGACCCGACCAGAACCACGCGACCGCTCTTGTCGACGGGCAATTCAGCCTCCCAGGACGTCTCATCTGATGCATCATTGAATCATCTAATGAATCATTACCACATCGCCGCAGGTAGGTCCATCGCAAAACGAACGTTCGCCGATGCGTGTCGCGGCGGCCAGCCGGAGAGGGGGTCATGCATACTCGTTCGCATCCACCGAAAACCCCTGGTGTCCAGGCTGTTTCATCCATGGGTACCGGGTCGGTAGGCGAGAGTCACACGATTGCTGCGTGATTCATCGGATGAAAATGCAGTGAT
>JAHEXI010000042.1 GCA_023252195.1 Pseudonocardiales bacterium | reverse complement strand
GTCAACAGCCACCTAACACCCCTAAACTACGGGCCACCGACGCTGAGACTCAGACCGGTTCCGGTAGTAGTTCGAACCGGATCAGGGAGGAATCAAGCGGAACTATGTAAACCTCTGCCAAACGGAGCTCGTTCGCGATCGCCGGGGCGTGTGCGACGAAGTCGTCCAGGGTCTGGCCGTGCAGGATGCGAACGTCCAATCTCTTCAGGGGCCCACCGCTCACCGAAACTACCTGCGGAACGTGGAGTGTGTCGCCGCCGCTGGCGCTGAAGTTGGTCTGCGTCAGCCCGAGTGTGACGATGATGTCCTCCACGCGTCGCGCAAGCTGCTGGTCGTCAGCCCGGCGTAGGCGTTCGAGCCGTCGGGTGCCGCATCGCCTTGGGACTCGGCGCCACCACGATTCGTGCGGTACGACATTCTCGACGACCTCCTCCGAATGTCGGACGCTCATCTCCCGCGGGTAACCGTTCATAGCCGTATACCTCTTCTGGGTCATAGCGAGCTCCTTTACAAGAGCGGCCCTGGATGAAGAACAGCGCTGTTTTTGAGTATGTGCTGTACTCATTGCATCTCCTAACATCTCGCATCTTCTGCTGGTTATTTTGTTGGCGAAGTCTTCGGTTCAGAAATCCCTCAGTCTGAGCTGCGGCGCCCTTCCTGTGTTGCGATGGCTGACGCTTGTGGCGACCCCACCGCCGCGCACTGAGCTTGGGCGCGTCTGACCAGGAAAGGTCTTATCTCCATCGCGAGGATCGCCGCCAACATTATCGCGGCACCCAACCAGCCGATCACTGCCATTCGGTCACCGGCGAGCCAGTAGCCGAACACGCCTGCGAACGCGGGCTCAGTAGCAAGGATCAGCGAGGTGTGCGTGGGTGACGTGCGTATCTGCGCATAGGACTGCACAAAGTAGGCGAGTGCGCTGGCTATGACAGACGTAAACAGCAATGCGGTCCACACCGCCCATCCAGCCGGGCGGACCAGATCGTTCGCGGCAGCCGCGATGAGAAATGACAGCACCGCACACACCGCCAGCTCGACGGCCACCAGCGGGCCGACGGCAAAGCGCCTGAGTGCCCAGTCGGTGGCGAGAATGTGCGCGGCGAACGAGACGCTGCACAAGAGCATCACGCCGTCTCCGAACGGTCGCCAAGCGCCACCAAATCCGGACAGCAGTAATAGTCCGAGCGTCGTCCCCGCGATGCATGACACCGTCCACGGTGTCAACGACTGGCGCAGCAGCACCCATCCGAGCAGGGGGGTAAATATCACGTACAGGCCGGTGATGAATCCTGCATTTGACGCCGAGGTGTGTGCGAGCCCGATGGTCTGCGTCACGTAGCCGCTCATCAACAGCACCCCGAGCGCCATACCCACGAGCCAGCCACGGGCGGGGAGCCGGCGCAGCGCGCTGGCGTAAGGCACCGCCAGCAGTGGCGCCGCCGCGAGAAACCGGTATGCGACGAACGCCAGCGGGGGTAGGTCTCGGATCGCTTCCTGGATCAGGGTGAAGGTCAGGCCCCATCCCGCCGCGACGCTCACCAACCCAAGCTCTGCGGTCCAGCGGCCACCGACGGCTGATCCGGGCCGCTCGTCACGGCTGGACGGCCTGCCCCCATTGTCGCCAGACATCAGACCGCAAATGCGGTGTCGATCACTCGACCGCTGCCCCGGCGGTCGGCCGCGGACGGGGCGAGATCACGCACCACGCACACACGTTGCAGCCACCGGTCGCGCCCGTCATAGCGGGCCTCAAACTGTGCGCGGCCGTGTACCGCTCGCCGATTGTCGATGATCATAAGGTCACCGCTGTCGAGCCGAACCCAGCGACGCGCCATGTTCACTGCCGTCCGCAGGGCTCGTAACGCGCGTCCCGCGGCGGGCGTCAGGCCAATCATCAAATCAAGATCGAAGGTGAGGTAAGGGTGGTACGGATCGCCGTACAGGACCGGTAGCAGCGGTCCGTTGCCCTTCATGCCGTGTGGGCTGCCGAATGAGTAGTCCACACCGGTTCGAAATACCGGCTCGTAGAGCACCGCCCGGTCGCGTGGCGACAGTTCCTGCAGCGCCATGACCGCGCTAGCGACGATCGTTTTTGCTGCCCGCTCATGGTCGGGCCGCAGGCAGTAGAGCATGACATAGTCGGGTAGGTATGGATGGAACGCAACCTCGGTGTGGAAGTCAAGCAGCACTTCGGAACTCTCTGACGACAGCTTGCTCGCGTTGCGTTGCGTCGGTGCGATGTTTTGGAAGAGTCGCCCATCTCGCTCCTGTTGGTAGGCAAAGGGTGCACCAAGGGCAGCGCCGAATCCGGCGAGCCACAGCTCGCTTAACCAGGTGCCTTTGTCGACGGGTACCCGAGGATCTGCCGGGGTCGGCGGCAGTTGCGGGTCGGCCGGCAGCCCTTTGACCAGCAGTACGCCGTACTCATTGGCTTGGTGGCGGAAGCGGCTCACCGCTTGCCTGATGACCCGGGGCAACTCGTGGTAGCGCAGCTCAGCCTCCGTGAGGAAGGTGTCCGAGTCCTCGTATGGGTGGGGTAGGCCGCCGCTTGCTATCCGATCGAGCAGCGAGTAGTAAGGGCGTGTATCCACGATGTGGAATCCCGCAACCTGCTCCAGGCCTTCCGCGGCGGGGAAGCCCCGGGATGGGTACCTGTCGGTACCTGCGACGAGTTCTGCCGCTCGACCTGCGGCCGCAGGCACGACGCCGGTAGCCAGCCACCCGACAAGGTTCACCAGCAGTCGTGTGTTGTCAGCGCGGCCCAGGAACGGGAGGGTGAACATTTCGCCGGCCACCACCGCGATCCTTCCGTGCCCGCGCAGCTGAGCAGCGACGACGACGTGACCGTTGAAGTGCACCAGTGGGGTCAGGTCGGCGTGCTTGGGAATCGGGCGGGCACGGTGGAGGCACACGTTGGCCACACCATCGGTCACCGGATGCTCGACATCGACTGTGGCCGTGACGTCGTAGCTCAGCAGATGCGGCTCGCCCGACATGCGGGGACCAACGACGAAGGATTCACCGAGTCTCACGTGCGGCAGGCCAGGTAGCGTGATGCCAGTAGAGCAGTCGCCACGACGAGTACCGTCAACGAGCAGCAACACGCCGCCGCCTCCCGACACGAACTCGGTGAGCAGAGCAGCCTCCGAGGGGCTGAGCTGGCGACACTCCGGGCTGGCGGGAACGGGTAGGACGAGTAGACCCAAGCCGGTCAGCGTGTCACTCGTCCACTCCGCCTCCAGCCGCCTTAGCCCGGCGCCGAGGAGTTCTTCGATGATGTGAGTACAGTGACCGAGGTATCCTGCTTCGGCAGCGGAGGGCGACCGGTCGGGACCCTTCCGGTCGGTTTCAATGCTCCAGCACGACGAGTGCTCCAGGTCGATTCCTATCTGCATCGGGCAGTCTCCGTTCCATCCATGCTCGGCGCGCTAGTAAATGCGATTCTCGCAGCTATTTCTCGGGTCATCAGTTCGCTCGTACGGGGTGCGCCGCGCTGTATCCTGGTATCTCGGCAGCCGTTTCGAACGAGGGACTGTCCAGCGACTTACCGCGGGTCTCGCGCATAGCTATATAGATCACGGTGGACACTAGCGCCAGCACCGTGACATACCACCCGAACCAGCTGGCTCGGCCGTGTTCGATCAACAGTGTGGCAAGATATGGCGCGGTGCCGCCGAAGAGGGCGACCGTCGATGAGTAGGGCAGACCGACGCCAACGGTGCGTACTCGGGCCGGGAACAGCTCGACCATGATGACAGCGGCGTTCGCGGTGTAGCAAGAGAGCAACACCATGCCGAAACACATCGTTAGCAGTAGACTCCAAAATGAATTGTTCAGTAGCTTCAGCATCGGGACAGTCAGTAGCGTGAAGCCAGCACCGAACACCACCAACAGCGGTTTGCGGCCGACCCGGTCGGATAACATACCGGCGAAAGGCTGCAACACGGTAAACAGCGCTAGCGCGATGGTGCCGATTGCAGCGGCGCTACCGGGATCGAAGCCGACGGTGATTTGCGCGTAGGTGGGCAGGAAGCTCGTCCAGGTGTAGAAGACGACGGTGGCGGCCAAGGTCATACCGACGACGAGTAGCGTCTGACGCGGGTAGTGCACCGCGAACTCAAGCAGCCGGGGTGGCGTCGCCTGGCCGCCGCGTATTCTACTCGCGAGCGGGTACGTCTCCGCTGTACTATGCCGCACCCAGAATGCGACCATGCAGGCAACGGCGCCTATCGCGAATGGAATTCGCCACGCCCAGGCGTGCACGGTTGCATTGGTGAGTACCGCGGTGAGCAGCATGGTGGTGCCGGCGGCGAGGAACTGTCCGAGGTTTGAGCTGACGTAGCTAAAGCTGGAGAACAGGCCGCGCCGGTGGGATGGCGCCGACTCGACGAGGAAAACCGCCGAGATCGCAAACTCGCCACCGACTGACATGCCTTGCACCAGCCGCGCCACCGTCAGCAACAACGGTGCAAGTAGCCCCACCTGATTGTAGGTCGGCATAAACACCATGACCAGCTGGCCGACACCCATGAGCGCAATAGTCAACATGAGCGCGGCGCGTCGACCCTGCCGGTCGGCGTAGGCCCCGAGCAGGAGCCCGCCGACGGGCCGCATCACGAAACCGGCCGCGAAGACAGCGTAGGCGCCGAGCAGCGGCGTGAGCTGTCCCTCACCGCGAGGAAAGATCTGGTCGGCGAAGTAGACGGCGAGGTAGGAGTAGGCGAGCCAGTCGTACCACTCCACCGCGTTGCCCACTGAAGCGGCTGCAACCTGCCGGATGCGCGGACGCAGTCCCGCGGTCGCGGCGCTGGTAGCCATCGGGTTCACCCCGTTCTCGACGGCTGATCAAACCAAGGTCACCACCGTGCCACTTGTGGTATAAATAGTCAAGTTTATAATGGAAATGTCATGATTCAGACGGGATGAGCTAGGATGATGTCCGATCAAGTCAAGTTCGACGATCTAGATCGGCGGCTAGTCGCCGCCCTCCAGGTCAGTCCTCGAGCCTCGTGGGGTGAGATCGCACGGGCCCTGGCCGAGCAGGAGCGCACCGTGGCGCGGCGTCTCCAACGACTGATCTCCAGTCACGCGGTGCGGGTCACCGCCATCCACGATGACCTGCGCTGCGGCTTGGGGAGCCCCGTGCATGTCCAGGTCAGAGTGGATCCGGGGGCCACGGACCGAGTCGGGGAGGCGCTTGCGGCTCGACAGGACACCCGAGGCGTGTTCGCGGTGACCGGCACCGCCGACATTTGGTGTGAGCTGGTTGCGACAAGCAAGGACCAACTCCATGACATCTTGACCGCAGAGATTCCCTGCACCGTCGGCGTTCGGGACACCTGTGCCCATGCAGTGCTCCGCACCTTCATCACGGTGGCCGAATGGCACGCGCCGTACCTATCCGACGAGGAAATCGCGGCCCTTGCCCGCGCGACAGTCGCGTCGGTGCCGACGCCACCAGAACGCGCCACTCTCACGCCGATAGAGCAGAAGGTTGCCTCGTTGCTGGTAACCAACAGTCGGGCCAGCTACACCGACCTCGCGGCCGCACTCGAAGTGTCGGTGCCGACCGCCCGGCGGTGGGTCACTTCGCTGTTGGAACGCCGGTTGCTGCATCTGCGGGCGGAGGTATCGCCGGCGCTGCTTGGCCTGCCGGTACAGGCGCAGCTCTGCCTGGTCGTCCGCCCCACCGAACTGGAGCGCGTCGGTATCGCGCTCGCGCGCCATCCAGGAGTGCGGTACTGCGCCGCGACCGCGGGGACGTACGACCTCGTCGTGGAGGTCAGCGTCGCTCACGAAGGAGAGCTGTACGGATTTATCACCAACACGATCGGCGGATTGTCCGATCAGATCGATGTAGAGGCAACGTTGATCACACGAGCCTACAAACGGGGCCACCTGAAAACTTGCCGGCCGGCCCCCGAGGAGTCCGAATGACCTTCAACTACCCGACGGCGGACAGCGAGGTCGTCTCGCTGTGTGCGGCGCTGATCCGCATCGACACCAGCAACTACGGAGACCCTGACGGCCCAGGCGAGCGACGTGCCGCCGAAAAAATCATGGAGTGGCTGGACGAGGTCGGGCTCATCGGGACCTACATAGAGAGCGCTCCGCGACGGGCCAACGTGGTTATACGCATCCCGGGCACCGACCCACGACTCCCCGCCCTGCTTGTACACGGGCACCTCGACGTGGTACCCGCGGATGCCACAGCCTGGCAGGTTCCTCCCTTCTCCGGCGAGGTTATCGACGGATACGTCTGGGGCCGTGGCGCCGTCGACATGAAGCACATGGACGCAATGATGGTCGCGCTGCTGCGGGAGATGACCCGCTCCGGGACGCGGCCCCGACGCGACCTAGTTTTCGCCTGGCTCGCTGACGAGGAGCTCGGTGGACGATACGGCGCCGAATATCTCGTCACTGAGCAGCCCGAACTGTTCCACGGCTGCACCGACGCGATTAGCGAGGTCGGCGGCTTCTCCATCGAAGTCGGCGGCGGCACCCGCCTCTACCTCATCGATAACGCACAGCGCGGGCTGACCTGGCTCCGGCTGACCACCAACGGCCGTGCCGGCCATGCCGCCATGGTGCACCCCAACAACGCCATCACAGAACTCGCCGGAGCTATTTCCAGAATTGGGCTGTACGAGTGGCCACAACAGCTCACATCAACGAACCTGCGGTTCTTCGAGGAACTGTGCGCAAGCTATGACCTGCCGTTTTCCGACGACCATCTTGACGGTATCGTGCACCGGCTCGGATCACCGGCCCGGCTCGTCGACACCATGCTGCGCCATACCGCCAACCCCACCCGGTTTACTGCTGGATACGCCACCAATGTGGTACCGGAGTGCGCCGCGGCCGTAATCGACGGCCGCTTCCTGCCTGGCCTGGAAGCGGAGTTCCTCGCCACGCTCGAAAGGCTCGTTGGGCCTCGCGTCCACTGCGAGGTCATCGACCGGGAAGCGGCGCTGGAGGTGCCATTCGAGGGCCCGCTGGTCGAAGCCATGAAAGATGCGCTACGCGCCGAGGACCCCACCGCGCGTGCCGTCCCTTGGTGCCTGCCGGCAGGAACAGATAACCGAATCTTCGCGCGGCTAGGTATCCGAGGATACGGTTTCGTCCCATTACGCCTGCCACGCACATTGGACTTCTCCTCCATGTTCCACGGAATCGACGAGCGAGTCCCCGAAGACGCGTTGGTCTTCGGAGTAAACGTCTTGCGACGCCTGCTCACCAGCTATTGACGGCCCGCTGTCCCCGCGACATCCGGCTGGCTCGTCCCGGCCGAGTCAGGGGCTTATCTCTGTTATGGGCTGATGCCCCTATGGATGTCAAGCGGCTGAAGGCTGCTGTGTGTGCTCAGGTTTGGACTTGATGAGCTGGTA
>JAHEXI010000001.1 GCA_023252195.1 Pseudonocardiales bacterium | reverse complement strand
ACCGCCGCCGGCGACACTCCACCCTCGGATACTTGACACCCCTCGAATACGAGCTAGGATATAGGGAACTAACCGACCTGGCAGCCTAAATCGGTGTCAATAAAATCGGGAACACTCCACACCGGGGGCACCGTGCATCCCATGCTCGCAGCCATCGGCCCGCTGCTGGGTCCGGTGACTTTCCTGTCTTACCAGCGCCGCTCGGGCTGGGGAGCACAATTCACTTATCAGCCCGGGCGGCTGTTGAACAGCGGCGTGCCCACAATGGACTTTCCCAGCAGCCCGGAAGATAGCTCAGGTGTGCCGGTAGCAGTGGTGCACGACGAGCGGACCGCGAGCGCCGCGGAAGGCGTGGCCGTCGCATTCCGGGGACGTCAGCGAACCCGAACCGTCGGTAGCGCTACCGCTGGAGTGCCAACCGGCAACGTGCTGCGCATGCTGGCCGACGGATCATGCTGGCGATCACCGTGTCAGTGGCCGTGGACAGGAAAGGCCGACGGTACTCAACAGCGTTAGCTCCCCAGGAACAGATCGCCACTGACCCGATCCACAACGCATGCAGGTGGCTGACCACCGTGGTGTGACGAGTGGGGGCCGTTACTCCGCCGCGCGTGGCATCCTGACGTCGTGTCCACGGACGACCTGGCCTCTTTCCGAACGTCGCCCGAGGCCTACGACCTCCTGGTCGGGCGCTACGGGCCGGCCTTGGCCGCCGCCCTCGTCGAGCGAGCCGGGGTGGCTGCCGGCGCCCGGGTGCTCGACGTGGGGTGCGGGCCGGGCGCGCTCACCTTGGCCCTTTCCCACGCGGTCGGGGAGCCGGCGCTGGTGGCGTCGGTCGATCCTTCCGACGGCTATGCCCGCGCCTGCCGGGTACGGGTGCCGGGGGCTGATGTCCGGGTGGGGACAGCGGAGGCGCTTCCGTTCGAGGCTGCGACATTCGACGCCGTCTTCGCCCAGCTGGTTGTGAATTTCATGGTTGACGCCGCCGCCGGCGTCGCCGAGATGCGCCGGGTGGCGCGCCCCGGTGCCGTGGTGGCGGCAACCGTGTGGGACTACGCCGGACAGATGCGACTGTTGCGTGCCTTCTGGGACGCCGCCATCGACGTGGAGGGCGAACCGGCACGCGCTCTCGACGAGGGCCGGCGAATGCCATTTTGCTCCCCTGGAGAGCTTGGCCGACTGTGGCACGACGCCGGTCTGGTGGAGGTGGAGATGGGCCCGGTGGTAGTGAGCGCCACCTACCGCGACTTTGCCGACCTGTGGGCCCCGTTGGAGCTCGGCGTGGCTCCGTCGGGTGCGTTCTGCGTATCGCTACCGCCGGCGCGGCGTGCGGCGCTACGTCACCGGTTCGCCGAGCTCCTGGGCTCGCCCGATGGGCCCTTCCAACTGCAGGCCCGGGCGTGGGCGGTGCTGGGGCGCGCGTGACCGGGGTGCCGTGCCACCTGTTACTCGGTCGGAGGGCTCCCAGCGTCGTCTGCGTGAGGGTTCCCGATCCACACCGTCTTGGCGTTGCAGAATTCACGAATACCGAGGTCTGACAGCTCACGCCCGTAACCGGAGTTTTTCACCCCACCGAACGGCAGCTGGGGGTATGAGGTGGTCATTCCGTTAATGAACACCTGACCAGCCTCCAGCTCCTCGATGAATCTGTCTTGTTCGGCGGGGTCGCCGGTCCATGCGTTGGACGCCAGGCCGAAGGCGGTGTCGTTGGCCAGGCGGATCGCCGCGTCGATGTCCGGCACCGCATAGAGCTGGGCGACCGGGCCGAACACCTCTTCGCGGTACATCCGCATGTCCGGTGTCACCCCGGTGATCACGGTGGGCGGGTAGAACCAGCCCGGGTGATCCGGCCGCTGGCCGCCGCAGAGCACCTGGGCGCCCTTACCGACGGCGTCATTCACCACTTCTTCGACATCCCGCAGACCCTGTTCGGTCGCGAGCGGGCCGACGTCGGTCCGCTCGTCGGTGGGGTCTCCGACGACGAGCGACGACATGTTCTCGACGAACCGCCACTGGAACTCCTCAGCAGCATCGGCATGGACGATGAACCGTTTCGCGGCGATGCAGCTCTGCCCGTTGTTCTGGCAGCGCGCGGTAGTTGCGACCGCGGCGGCATGCGTCAAGTCGGCGGAGGGCATGACGACGAAGGGGTCGCTGCCGCCGAGCTCCAGCACGGTCTTCTTGATTTCACGGCCGGCGATCTCTGCGACGGATCGGCCGGCGCCCTCGCTGCCGGTCAAGGTCGCGGCCACCACCCTTGTGTCGGTGAGCACCTTTTCGATGGCGTCGGAACCGATGAGCAAGGTCTGGAAGACGTCCTGCGGTAAACCGGCCTCAAGGAACACATCCTGAAGCCGTAACGCGGTTTGCGGCACGTTGGACGCATGCTTGAGCAGTCCGACGTTGCCCGCCATGAGGGCAGGTGCGGCAAACCGGATTACCTGCCATAACGGGAAGTTCCAAGGCATGATAGCCAGCACCGGGCCGAGCGGCTGCCAGTGGGTATATGCCTTGGCGGCGGATACCGACTCCGGGTCGGCTGGTTCGTCAGCAAGAAAACGCTCCGCATTCTCGGCGTAGAACCTCGCACCGGCAGCACATTTCGCTATCTCAGCCTTGGCGGCTTTCAGTGTCTTGCCCATTTCCAGGGTCACCAGCTCGGCGATGTCCTCAGTTTTGGCTTCCAGGATGCCGGCAGCCGCGTGCATCCACTCAGCGCGCTGGGCGAAGGTGGTTTTCCGGTAGCTATGAAAGGCAGCCGCTGCCCTGGCGATCCGCGCGTCGATCTCCCGGTCGGCCAATGCCTCGAAGGTACGCAGCGTCTCACCGGTCGCGGGGTTGGTCGTCGTGATTGCCATCCGGTCGTTCACCTCACCGTTCGTCGGGCACGTGCCGCCCTGTTCAGCCGTGTCATCCGGGTTCCCCAGACGTCTCCGGATGAACCCTCCGGCTCACCCGGTCGCTGCGCCAAGCGCCGCCGCCACCCCCAGTCGAGCTAATTTCGGTCATGATGTGAGTCTGCGCGTGGTTCGGGGTAGCCAATACCGACCGGCACACCGTGTGCCGGAACTCGAGAGGAGACATCGTGGGTCTCGGTGACAAGATCGGCGAGTTGAAGCAGAAGGTCCAGGAAGTGGCCGCCAAGCACCCGGACAAGGTCGAGCAGGGCATCGAGAAGGCGGAGGGCTACGCCGATCAGAGGACCGGCGGCAAGCACTCGGACCTGATCGACAAGGGCGGCGACCAGCTGAAGCAGCGCCTCGGCGAGCAGGGTCCGCCGCCGGAGTAAAAACTTCGCTGCGCTCGTCGGTGGGCCTGCTTATCTGGTGAGAACGGTGCGGTGGGTTTGGCGTAGCAGCAGGGCGAGGCTGATGGACCCGATGATGAGGTAGCCGTACCAGATGCCGACCGCATCCCAGAACGTATGGACGATCACGACGAGAACGAAGGTGCCGATCACGGCGGCCAGCCCGCGTGGTCTCCACCGTTGGGCATGGGCCCACCACAGCGCAGCAGCGGCTAGGCCGGTCCAGGCGGCGTGCCCAGCCGGGCTGAGGATGCCACGCAGCAACAACAGCCCCTCGGCGTCGGACAGGTTTCCCCCGCTGGCCAGCAGGGTCACAAATCCGTAACCCAAGGTCTCCAGCACGGCGAAACCCATCCCGACCGCCACTCCGATAAGTAGCCCGTCGGCAGGGTTGCGCCGGTACCGCGTGAAGATCAGCATCGCGACCGGTACCAGAAGCTTGGTCGCTTCTTCGATCAGCGCGATGTACACCGTCGGCAGATCACCCAGCCGTCGCATGGTGTCGAACTCCAGCACGCTGGCGGCTGAGGATCCCAGCACGCCACCCAGCAGCGCGCAGCTCAACAGAACGCTCAGCGGCAGGTCATAGGCCGGGTTTCGACCGTCGATGTAAACCACGAAGGTCACCGGAATCAGCAGTGCCCCGAGCACGAGCAGCGAGGGCACCAATGTTGGATTTCCGGTGATCACCAGAGCCTGCTGGACGGCGATGAACAACCCAACGCCCGCCAGCAGCACCGGCAGCCACGCCCAGCGCCGCGTTGCAGTCACACGGGTCCGGTTGCTCGTGTCCATCCCATCCCGCTGGGTGGTCATGACCACCTTCTTCCCCCCTTGGCCCACCGTACGAATCCGACATGCCGACGGTGGGTTACGCCGACAACGACCGCGGGGCCATACCCTGCTCCGGTGAACATTCTGTCCCGGGACTCCGGGTGATGGCACCGGTGACGCGGCGGCGCCGAATGGTGAGGGTCTGGATGACCGCGCTGGGTCTTCTGCTGCTCGTCGGCGGTTGCACGGGCCAGAGCCCCTCGGCTGGCCAGAACCTTCCAGCTAGTCAGAATCCAGGGTCCAGCCAGAGCCCGTCAAGCCCGAATTCCGCGCCAGCCCCGAACCAAAGCGGGCCGCCCGACTGCCGCCGCACGGTCACCCGCGCCGACGACGTCCCGGCGGCCCTGAATGCTGCCTCCCCCGGCACCACGGTGTGCTTCACCGGTCACGACCTCGCCGACACCGACGTGACGATGAACCGTCCGGGCTCCGCGGCCTCGCCGGTCAGACTCTTCGCCGACGGGGCCACCGTGCGCAGCATCCACGTCTCGGCCGACCACGTCATCATCGAGGGTTTCACGGTCGTCGGCGGCGACGGTCTCTTCGCCAACGGCACCGACCTGGCCATCCGGCACAACACCGTCCAAGACACCCAGCGAAGCGGGATCACCTGCAATCCGTGCGAGAACTCGATCATCGAGGACAACACGGTGCACCATGTCGCCACCGCCGGAATCTGGATCAGCGGGCGCCAGATCGCGGTTCGCCACAATACCGTGAGTGGGACAGTGGCCCGCGACAATGGCGACGCCGACGGAATGCGTTTTTTCGGCAACGGTCACCGAATCACTGACAACACCATCACAGACATCTCTGCGACCGGCTACGCGAACCCGCCGCACCCCGACTGTTTCCAAACCTACGACAGCAACGGCCCACCCACCTACGACGTCGTGATCGCGGATAATACCTGCCGCAACGTCGATGCGCAGTGTCTGATCGCCACCGGCGACCAGAGTGGCAACCACGCCGCCCCGACCAGCGGCCCATCCATCAGCTTCATCGGCAATACCTGCGCGTCCAACGGTGCCCAAGCCGTGAACATACGCCGTTGGCCCAACGTCGAGCTCCGTGACAACAAAATCTCCGGGCCCAACATCACCCGTGGAATCATCATCATCGACGGCTCGAACGGCTGCGTTGTGGTTGGCAACACCACAGCAGACGGCAAACCTACCGTCGACATCGATAACTCGTCCCGGCAAGGTTCCCAAGTCGAACACAACAGTCCCAGCTGAGCGTTTAACTTAACGGGGGTCGACGGTGGCGACGAGGTCTTACCGCCAGCGCGGTAGCTCAGCCCTTGCTAGCGCCGCATTCGCACCAGCCCTCATATTCCCGAACTGCACAGCAGTGCTGTCCAAGGTCGGCCGAACGACTCCGCTGTGGAGTTCGGGAGGCGCAGAGCACTCAGGCGATACGTGCAGGCTCGTGGGGTATACCGGCGCGAATAGGGTGTGCTGTGGCCTTCGACGTGGACCGTGCCCGGCGCGATACCCCAGGGGTAAGTCGGGTGGCGCACCTGAACAACGCTGGGGCGGCGCTACCGCCGTCGCAGGTCACCGAAGCGGTCATCGCCCATCTACGTCGGGAAGCCGAGTTCGGCGGGTATGAGGCCGCCGATGCGGCCGCCGAGCACACTGAAGCGACGTACACCGCGATCGCTCGGTTGATCGGCTGCGAGGCCGACGAGGTCGCGGTTGTGGAGAATGCGACCCGGGCCTGGGATATGGCCTTCTACGCCATGTCGTTCAAGCCGGGCGAACGCATCCTCACCGCCCACGCTGAGTACGCCAGCAACGTCATCGCGTTCCTTCAGGTCGCGCGCCGCACCGGCGCGGTCGTGGAAGTCGTCGACGATGACGAGCATGGCCAGCTCAGCGTCGCCGACCTGCGCCGCCGCCTTGGTGGTGGCGGCGGCGAGGTCAAGCTCATCGCGATCACCCACGTGCCGACCCAAGGTGGGCTGGTCAACCCCGCTGAACAGGTCGGCGCGGTCGCCCGCGAGGCCGGGATACCGTTCCTGCTCGATGCCTGCCAGTCAGTGGGCCAGCTGTCCGTCGACGTCGATCGCATCGGCGCTGACCTGCTCTCCGCGACCGGACGTAAGTTCCTGCGCGGTCCACGCGGCACCGGCTTTCTCTACGTGCGTCGCGCGCTTCTCGACCAGCTAGAGCCGCCCTTCCTCGACATGCACGCCGCCACGTGGACCGCTCCGGAGCGTTACGAGATCCGCCCAGACGCGCGGCGCTTCGAGAGCTGGGAGACCAACTACGCCGCCAAGATCGGTCTGGGGGTCGCCATCGACTATGCGCTGTCCTGGGGACTCGATGCCATCGAAGCACGCGTTACGGCGTTGGCCGAAAGGCTGCGAAAGCGGCTGGCAGCCCTCGACGGGGTGCACGTGCACGATCAGGGCTTGCGCCGCTGTGCGATCGTCACGTTCACCGTCGACGGGGTCCCAGCACGGGCTGTGCGGCGCCGCCTTGCCGAGTCGGGGGTGAACACCAGCGTTTCAGTCGCCAGCTCGGCCCGCCTGGATCTGCCGCGCCGTGGCCTATCCGAACTGGTCCGCGCCTCGGTGCACTACTACAACACCGACGACGAGCTGGACCGGCTGGTCAACGCACTCCCCCGGCCTACCACGCCCGACTTACGGAACGGAAAGTGAGCTGTCTTCGTCGGGGACCTGCGGCAGCCGCTCGAGGAGCTGCTGGACGGCGATCGGCACAGTGAAACCGGTGGGTCCGACGCTGACGCAGGACCAACGGCCATCGCTGACCACCGGCACGCCGGCGTTGGCCATGCTTTCCACGAGGTCGCCGGACAGATAGCTGTAGCGGGCATCCCAGACCCGTTGACGGTCGGTCTGGTCGAGGGTGTCCCACCACTGATGGGCGAGATTCAGGGAATTGCTCATTGCGAAATTACCTTTCTGAGTTCGTGGTCTTTGTTACCGGCAGGCCCCATTGAGCGGCGCAGACGACTATCTCACCGAAACGTCGGGACTCGCGCATGCTTTATCAGGGCACGGCCGCGTCATTGCACGCCGTTTCCCGCGGCCGCAATCGGCCGGCTTGAGGGTTTTACTGCTGAGGTGGCCTACCGAGCAGCGAGGCCATCGCCGCCGGTGGCGGTGGTGTGGAAAAGCCGTTGGGCAAGTTGACGTTGAGTGGCGACGAGTTCCTCGACGACCTGACGCTGAGCCTCAAGCAGCTTCTCGAACGGGTCGTGGGCGAGTGCGACCATCGTCGCGCCTGCGGGCGAGCTCGGCGCGGTGGAGCCGAGCTTGCGGGCCAGATCGGCCCAGACCTGCAGCGATCTCAGTGACGTGTCTTGACCTTGACGCACAAGCTGGACCATCGAGTCCTGCACCCGTTGGGTGGTCGGGTCTGCGGCGACCGGCTCAGCGGTCATGTCCGCGGAAGCGTGCAACGGCCCGGGGTCCCGGTCGTCACGAGCGTCGGCGGCCCGTCGGTGGTCTTTGATCTGAGTGGACATGCTGTGGCTCCAAGGGTCTCAAGGATGCTGGCTTTGCCGTCCACGTACCACCGTCCTCACCGTCGGCGAAGCGCGCAACCGCCGGCACGATAAATCGAGGTAACGATCTGCGTTGACCACCGAGTGCACCGAGATGGCAATCAACCGATGCGGTGAATCGCCGATGCCAGCCACTGCGGGATCGCCGGCCCGGATACCTCGCGAACGGACTCCAGCGCGGTCAGGGTCGGATGCCCGGCCGCGAGCAGGGCACTGTCGGTGTCCGCCGCCGGCGAAGCCTGCGTCTCGACCTGCGCGAGGTGCAGCTCACCGTCGTCCACCCGGTCGACGGTGGTCTGCACGGTTCCGAACTGCGCGAGTGCGGCGTAGCGCATCTCGCCCAGCGCCTCGGCTGGCCGGTCTGGGATGTTAAGCGTGAGCACGGTGCCGTGCGGAGCACCAGCCAGTAATTCCAGGACGTCCGGCAACAGGTGCCCGACGGTGGACCAGTGCGGCGCGCCAGCAGGGTGCCAGCCGACGTCGAGCGACACGGCTAGCCCATACAAACCGTTCAACCCGGCGGTCAGCGCCGCTCCTACGGTGCCGGAATGCAGGATCGCGCGTCCCACGTTCGCTCCGAGGTTGACACCCGCCAGGACCAGCTCCGGTGCCGGGTCCAACCAGCCGCGGATCGCCGCGCGCACAATGTACGCCGGCTGGGCATCCACAGCGTAGGCCTCGACGCCGGGGAGATCGGCCAGCTGCCGTCGCTCGATCAGCGTCTGACCCTGCCGGGTCGTCGCGATGATTCCTGCGCTGGCCCCGCTGGACTGCCGCGCGGGAGCGGCCACCACGACCTCGAGGCCGGCCGCAACCGCTGCGGCAGCCAGCGCAACGAGGCCCGGCGAGTCGATGCCGTCGTCGTTGGTCACCAGGGCCTTGCGTCGCGCTAGCAAAGTCAGCCTCCATCCCGGTGCTTTCGGGTAGCCGTATTACGCGGTGGTGCGATCCACGGCGTAGGCGACGATGTCGGCCAGCTGTCCGCCGGTGCGGTAGATTCGCCGTTGCGCGTGTGCCCCGTTGCCGCGGCTGAGCACGGTACCCACCAGTTCTTCGACAACCTCGAGGTCGCCGTAGTCGTCCAGCACCGGGCGGACGTGGTCCACGAGTGCGCGGATCACCTGTGCTGCCGGCGCCGGCCGGCCCGCCGGATCGACGAGATCACCGTCGAGACCGGAGCGGGCGGCTCGCCAGCTCGCCAGCCGCAGCAGCTCGGTACGAAGCGGTACCGCGGGAACGCCGGCTCGCCAGCACCGCGCAGCGGTGTCGACCAGGGCTCTGACCAAGCCGGCCATCAACACGGCATCGTCGGCGTCGAGGCACACATCGGCAACGCGCACTTCCACCGTCGGGTGCTGGCGGGACAGCCGCGCGTCGAAATAGACCATCCCCAGATCGAGTATCGTCCGAGACGCGATCATCGCCCGCGTGGTGGCGTGATAGGTCTCGGCGGAGCCGAACAGCCCGGTCGGCCCCGCCGACGGCCAGCGGCCCCAGACCTGCGACCGGAAGCTGGCGTAGCCACTGTCGTGTCCCTGCCAAAACGGCGAGTTCGCGCTGAGCGCGAGCAAGCAGGGCAGCCATCCGCGGATTCGGTCCAGCACCGCCACCCCCTCCGGCTCAGAGTCGATCTCAACGTGCACGTGGCAGCCACAGGTGAGTTGTTCCTCGGCGGTCAGGCCGAATTCATCCACCATCCGCTGGTAACGAGGCGACGAGCTGATCGACGGTTCGGTCGCAAGCGGCGAGCTGGCCAGTGCGGCGATCCGGGCGCCCTTGCCCTCGGCGGCCTCGTTCGCCGCACGCCGACACCGCCGCAGTTCCGCTGAGAGTTCGTCCAGCGAGGTGCACGGCCGGGTGTTGGTCTCGAGCTGCTGGCGGGTCAGCTCGGAGGTGAGGGCTTGCTCATCAACCGGTTGCCCGCCGTCGTTCGCCTTGCGCAGCACCGCTGCGGCCAACGCCAGCGCCCGGCCACTGTCCGGGTCGACCAGCAGCAGCTCCTCCTCCACCCCCACACTGCGCGGCACCCCGTGATCGTGCCACTACTACGCGGGCGCCGACGCCGGTGCCTAGCGACATGCCGGCACCATCGCGCAGGCCACCCAAGCGCGTTGAACCCAGACCGCCCGAGGCGAGTATGTTAAGCAGCAAGATTACAAGCGTGTGTGCTAGCGCGGCGCTGACCAGGGAGGCGACGATGGGCGAGTTGAGCCCGTGGCATCTGTTGATCGTGGCAGCGGTCTTCATGCTGCTGTTCGGTGCCAACAAGTTGCCGAATATGGCCCGTTCGGTGGGGCAATCGATGCGGATCTTCAAGGCAGAAACCCGCGCCTTGTCCGGCGAGAAGGAGCCCGAGCAACTACCTCGGACGCCGAGCTCGTCGGCGGCCGCCACGGCGTTCCAGCACCAGTCTCAGCAGCCACCGCCGCACCAGAACCCGCAGCCTCAAGACTCACAAACGCACCAGCCGCCGTCTGCTTAGCCGCCGCCTGGGTTAGTCTCTTCTTGCGGCAAGTCGAAGACGTAACCGACCCCGCGCACCGTCCGGATACGCGTCGGCCGGTCCACGTCACTCTCGATCTTCGTGCGAATCCGACGAATGTGCACCTCCAAGTAGTTGCGGGCGCCTGTTCGATCCGGACCCCATGCGTTGTCCAGTAACTCACGCCGGGTGACGACCCGACCGGCGTTGTCCATCAGCTGCCGCAGGATCACGAACTCCTTGTGCGGCAGGTGAACCGCCGCGCCCCGGACTAGGAGCCGGTGCCCGTCAAGCTGCAGCTCTATATCCCCGATTCTCAGAATCCGCAGCAAACCGAGAGTCTGGGGATCGACCGGCAAGTAACGGTACGCCTGCGGTGTGTTCATCGGCCCCCAGCTCTCGATCGATGACATCAGCCGAACCGCCCCGAGATATAGTCTTCAGTGGCTTTCTCTGTCGGGTTGGAGAAGATCTTCTCCGTGTCGTCGAGCTCCACGAGGCGCCCCGGCTTGTCGACTGCCAGGAGGTTGAAGAAGCCGGTCCGGTCAGATACCCGAGCAGCCTGCTGCATGTTGTGCGTCACGATGACGATCGTGTAATCCTGCTTCAATTTCCCAATCAGGTCTTCGATCGCGAGAGTGGAGATCGGATCCAATGCCGAGCACGGCTCATCCATCAGCAGAACGTCCGGTTGCACCGCAATCGCGCGCGCGATACACAGCCGCTGCTGCTGGCCGCCCGACAGGCTGCCGCCGGGCTTGCCGAGCCTGTCCTTCACTTCGTTCCACAGGTTGGCGGCGCGCAGGGAACGCTCAGTCACCTCATTCAACTGAGCCTTGTCGTTCACTCGCTGCAGTTTGAGGCCTGCGACGACGTTGTCTCGGATGGACATCGTCGGAAACGGGTTCGGTCGCTGGAACACCATGCCTACCGCACGACGCACTTCGACTGGATCAACACCTGGCCGGTAGATGTCCTCCCCATCGAGCTCTACCCGGCCTTCGACCCGCGCCCCTGGGATGACCTCGTGCATCCGATTGATCGTGCGCAACACCGTGGATTTGCCGCAGCCGGAGGGACCGATGAACGCGGTAACGGCGCGTGGCGGCACCGACAGATTCACCCCCTGCACAGCATGGAACTTGCCGTAGTAGATGTCGACATCTTTCATCTGGACATTCTTGGCCATGACAGGTCCAATTTTTAGAGGGTCAGCTGCGGACACTCACGAGGCGGGCAAGCACTCGGGCGACAACGTTGAGGACTAACACGACCAGAATCAGCACCAAGGCCGCCGCCCAGGCCCGGTTGATTGCCGTCTCATTAGGTAAGCCTGCCTCACTGAACACGAACAGTGGCAGCGAAGCCTGCGCTCCGGAGAACGGATTGAAGTTGAGCGCCGGGTTGCCGAATACCGTGACCAACAGCGGCGCGGTTTCCCCGGTGACCCGGGCAATAGCGAGCATCACCCCAGTCACGATTCCAGCCAGAGCTGAGGGCAACACGATTCGTACCACGGTAACCCATTTTTGTATCCCCAGCGCGTAGCTACCCTCCCGGAGGCTGTCCGGGACGATCTTCAACATCTCCTCAGCCGACCGGACCACGGTGGGTAACATCAAGACCGTCAGCGCCATTGAGCCAGCGAAACCGGAAAAGCTCTGTCCCAACGCGAGGATCCACAATGCGAAGATGAACAGCCCGGCAACGATCGAGGGAAGGCCGGTCATCACGTCGACGAAGAAGCTCACGAAACGGCCAAACCGCCCGGAACTGTATTCAACGAGGTAGATCGCAACAAGGAGGCCGAACGGGACCGCCATGAGCGTGGCCAAGCCGACCTGCTCTAGTGTGCCGATGATTGCCTGGTATATGCCACCATTCGCGTCCTGCTCGGCGACGCCGCGCATCGTGTGGGTGAGAAATGATCCGCTGAGGACGGCCGTGCCCTTGGCGATCGTGAATCCCAGCACCGCGATCAGCGGCAAAACGGCGGCACCGGAACACGCCACCACGATGCTGGTCACCAATCTGTCCTTGGCCCTGCGTCGGCCTTCGACCAGCGCCGACACGGTCGTCAGCGCTGTCACGTAGAGTGCTGCTGCGAACAGCAGAAACGCGACCCGTCCCTGCATCGGCGTGGCAGCGAACAGCACCACGGTCACCGCGACAGTGCCCACCGCGATCGCAGTGAGCGACCAGGCCGACAGCCGCGTTCGAATCAGCGCAGAGCTCACCGTCGACGCCACACCCACCAGCGTCATGACGCACCTCCGCGACTATTTTTCCCGACGATCGCGCGAGCCCCGAAATTGACGATCAGCGTGATGATGAATAGCACCAAGCCCGACGCGATCAACGCGCCCCGGCCTATCTCACCAGCCTCTCCATAGCGAGTGGCGATATTAGCCGCGATAGTGTTACCCCCGGGTTCAAGTATGTGGAGGCTGATCTCGTAGTTGGCCGACAGCACAAGCGCTACCGCGATCGTCTCTCCTATTGCCCGACCGAACCCGAGCACCGTCCCACTGATAATGCCCGAGCGCCCGTATGGGAGGATCGCGGTGCGAACCATCTCCCATTTTGTCGCACCGATGGCCCACGCCGCTTCAACTTGATCGCGCGGTGTCTGAATAAACACTTCACGGGAGATGGCGGAAATGATCGGAATCGCCATCACCGCGAGCACTATGGAGGCGGCGAAGATCGATTTTCCGTAGGTACCGTTGGAGGCAAAGAACGGAATGAATCCCAGATAATGATTCAAAGACGTCGACGGTGCAATGATGTTGGGGACTAGATAGGTCAAGCCCCATAATCCGAAGACAACGCTCGGAACGGCTGCCAACAAGTCGACTACATAGGCCAGCGGGCGGGCTAGCCATCGTGGCGCATAGTGGCTGGTGGCGAGCGCTACACCGACGGCCACTGGCACGCTGATCAGCAACGCTAACAGCGATGTCAACACACTACCGAAAGCTAGGGCCGCGATACCGAAGGATGATGGTGTACCGTCGGGCGCCCATTTCAGCGTAGTGAGGAAGCTCGTGGTGTCCGCATTAAGCGCGGGGACCGCTTGCAGCACGAGAAACACCGCGATAGCGGCCATGATGACCAACAGCGCAGCGCCGGATCCTTGAGCCAGCATCCGGAAGATTGCATCACCACGCCGGCGAGTCCGCCGGTCTAAATTCTCGCCGGATGGCGTGCTCGACATTGGAGGTTGCCTCACTAGCGACGACGCGTGAGGTCCACCGGTGTCCGGAACATGCACGGACGGCGCCGTCGAAACCGCCGCGCTTTCTGGTTCGTCCATGCTACATCCTCATATCCGGGAACTTCTGAGTGTGCGCAATCGATAACCGCCCTCTTCCATTCCGGCGTGGCCCAGCAAATAACCCCGGCACTAGCCGAGAGATCCGACTGTCTGCCGCACCTGTTGCTGCAGACTGTCCGGCAACGGTATGGATCCCTGACTTGGAAGCTCCTGTTGACCAGCCGGGCTGGCCGCGTAACCCAAAAAGTTCTTGAGTAACGGCAGCTTATCCGCAGCATTGCCCTTCGAACACACTATTTCGTAGGTCACGAGCAGGTTCGGGTAGGCGGTCGCATCGGTAGTAGCGTAATTGAACTGCAGCTTCAAGTCACCACCAGTACCAGGCACCTTGGCTTTGGACAGGAAGTTGACCGCATTGTCCTGGGTAAGCGCGATGAACTTGCCCTCGGCATTGCCGACCGCCGCGTAGGGTATCTGGCTCTGTGTCGCAAATGAAAGCTCGAAGTATCCGATACCACCCGGTGTGGACTTAACCCCCTGCGCAACGCCCTGGCTACCCTTTGCTCCTTGCCCACCCGGTGCGGTCCAGTTCTTGTTGGTACCGAACGTCCAGTCCGTCTTAGCGTCATTCGCCAGGTAGTTGGTGAAGTTGTAGGTGGTGCCGGAACCATCAGATCGGTGGAAAGCCTGAATGCCCAGCGATGGAAGCTGCGTGCCAGGATTGTCCTGCGTGATCGCCGCATCGTTCCAGTTCGTGATCTTTCCAGCAAAGATTTTTGCCAAGTTGCTCGCCGAGAGGTTCAGCGTTTTCGTGACTCCGGGGACGTTGTAACCGATAGCGATCGGTCCACCGACCATCGGGATATTGACTGCGGGCCCATTCTTACAGCGTGCGTCCGCCGCTTGCTGTTCCTTGCCCTCGGCCAGCGGAAAATCGGATCCTGCAAAGTCTATCTTTCCATCAGCGAACTGTTGAACACCCTGTCCGGAACCCCCGCCGGCATAGTTTATGTTGGCTGCGGAACATTTGTTGAGATAGTCCTTGATCCACTGTGCGATGGCATTCTGCTGGGCCGTGGATCCGGCGGCAGTCAACGATCCGGGACTGCAGGTGATGGCCACCGCGCCGCCAGGGTTGGTCGACGGCGCGCCAACGCCGCCGCCGGTGTCCGAGCCGCACGCGGTGACTAGCAATCCCGACCCAGCCAGCAAGCCGAGTACAGCTCGATGTCGCTGGAGTTTCACGAGACCTCCGTAGGTGGGAGCAAGTTGGGCGACCGCAGCCGTAGGGCTGCTCGCGCAATTTATGCAACTTGGTCCCAGAACAGGTAGACCTCAGCTAGTCAAAAAGTGAACAACACATGAACCTTCACTCAGATGAGCTTCGAGGATCGCCCACTTGGCGGCATGCCAGGCGACAGGATCAACAATACGTGATCGAACGGTGCCTCCGCAGATACCTCGACGGCGCACGGCTGGGGCCGCACGCCGTGGTCTGAGGGGCCGTTAGGCACAGGTGTTGCGCCGGACGCTGGGTCGTCAGGACGCTGGACGGTCAGAACCCGTACCGAAGACAAGCTCCTTCAGACTCTGAGTCCCCGAGCTGGGCTTGCCCTCACTGTCGAGTTTCGCCCGCCACGCAGCGCGGAGGTCGTCGCTCACGCCGGCCGACTGGGACAGCGGCGAGCTTGGATCCAAGCCCTGGAAACCGCAATTCACCTCGACGTTCATGCAGTGCTGGTCAGTGCACTCCCTGATGTCTGTTTCGGTGTGCGATTCTTCGCTCCAGCGCGTCCAACCGCCGAAACCACCACTCATCGCGCCGCCCGGCGCATTGTGCGACTGAGATGCCGTCTCGTGCTCCATTGCCTTCTTGTATTCGTGGCTCATATCTGGCATTCTATCAGGTTCAGCCGCGGAGGGCTGATTGTCGCCGTGCGGCTCCGAACGCACGGACATGTGCTATGACAACGCCGGACAGGCCGCGCTCGCAGACACGGCACCTGAAATCTCGGCGGCGCACCTCCTCGAGGTGGCCCGTGAGGTGTACCCCGAGAGCGAGCCGTTGATCGCACACCGTTAGGTGACCGCCATTTGGACGCGCGGAATGCCACCAAGAGGCTGACGCTATACCGAATCGCATGGCCTAGCGTAATGCCCTTCGGAAGTGGAGCCCTGAGCGCGGAACCTCCTGCGGTGCACTCGCCACTTCATCTGTCGTGAAGGTAGGCGATGACGCAGATGATGGGAACCGACGCGCTCCGCACTCAACTCACCGGCCGGGTGATCGACAGTTCCGACTTCGACTACGACACAGCCCGCTCGGTCTGGAACGGTGGCATCGATCGCCGTCCCGCGGTCATCGCCCGGTGCACCGGCCCATCCGACGTCGCAGCGGCCATCGCCTTCGGACGCGAACGTGGGGTGCACATCTCGGTGCGGGGTGGTGCGCATGGCTCCTGGGAAGCCGCGCACTCCGAGGGCGGCTTGGTGATCGACCTCAGCGATGTCCGCGCGGTATCAGTGGACCCCGGCAGCCGGCGGGCGTGGTGCAGTGGCGGCGCCACCATCGGTGACGTCGACGCAGCCACTGCCCGGCACGGTCTCGCCGTCACCGGCGGAACGATCAGCCACACCGGGCTTGGCGGCTTGGCTCTGGGCGGCGGGATCGGCTGGCTGGTCCACAAGGCCGGGTTGACCGTGGATAACCTGCTATCCGCGGAGCTGGTCACCGCCGAAGGGCGCACTCTGTGCGTCTCCGCCGACGAGCATCATGATCTGTTTTGGGCGCTGCGGGGTGGCGGCGGCAATTTCGGTGTCGTCACCGGCTTCGAGTTCCGGCTGCATGAGATCGGTCCGCTGGTCTATCTCGGCATGTTCTTCTGGACGCCCGAACACGGCAGCGAAGCACTTCGCATCGGCCGGGAGGTGGCGGCGTCGCTGCCGCGTAATGCCGGGCTCGTTATGGCCGCCGGTATACCCGCACCGGCCGCGCCCTTCGTCCCTGTTGCGCACCACGGGACACCCGGGTACGGGCTGATGATCGCTGGATTCGGATCCGCGCTGGAGCATCACCGGCTGATCGCACCGATCAGGGAAGCACTACCGCCGCTGTTCGAGTTCGTGACCCCGCTGCCGTACGTCGAGCTGCAGAAAATCCTGGACGAGACTGCACCGTGGGGTGTTCACGCCTACGAGAAAGGCCTTTACCTGCGGGAGCTGAGCGAGGACGCGATCTCGGTCCTCAGCGAGAACATACCGCGAAAGAGCTCACCGATGTCGTTCACCACGATCTTCTCGTTGGGCGGCGCATTCGCCGACGTCGGTGAGCAGGAAACCGCATTCGGTGGCAGCCGAGCGACCCGGTTCATGGTCAACGTGGCGGCTATCGCTCCGGACGCTGAGTTGCTGGCGACCGATCGGGCCTGGGCCCGATCACTGTGGCAGGCACTTGTCCCGCATGCCAGCGACTCGGGCGGCTACATCAACGTCATGGCCGACTATGATCAGGACCGGGTGCGAGCCGCCTACGGTCCGACGAAATACCAGCGGTTGGCTGGGATCAAGGCTCGCTACGACCCGGACAACATCTTTCGTATGAATGCGAACATCAAGCCGGCATCGGAGCCGAGATACCCGCCAGGACACATCGAGCCGGGGTAGATTTCAATCCATGGTGGAGGTGCTGTATACCGACCGGCTCCGGCTACGCGACTGGTCGGCCACTGACGCGCAGGCAGCGCTGAAAATCTACGGCCACGACGACGTCAGCCGGTGGCTGCACGACATCGATCGCATCCCCGATGAGGCCACCATGCACTTGGTGCTGCAACGCTGGGACGCCGAACGCAGCGACATGACGCCCGGGACTGGCCGATGGGCGCTGACTCTGCGCGACAGCGGCACGTTGGTCGGCGGGATCAGCCTGCTGCCGATGCCCGTGCCCGAGGCCGACGTCGAGATCGGTTACCAGCTGGCGCGGGAGTATTGGGGCCGCGGTTATATCACCGAGGCCGCGTGGGCGGTGGCGCACTGGGCCTTCCAGCATTCATTGGTCGAGTTGTTTGCAGTAGTCGACCCGGACAACTCACGGGCGGCGGCTACCGCGCGGCGAATCGGGATGGAGTGGGTCGGCGAGAGTGCTAAGTACCACGGGACACATCTGCAGGTGTTCCGGCTGCGACCCGACGACCTCGCCCGGGCTTGTCAGACGGCGGGTCAGAAGTAGACCCGGGTGACCCAATCCGCCACGCAACCCGGCTTCGCGTTGCCCTCGATCTGCAGCGTGGCGCGCACCACTAGCTGCAGACCGCCGGTCACCTCGGTTGCCTCCGCGAGCGCGACCTCGGCGCGCACGCTGGACCCGACCGGCACCGGAGCGGGGAAACGCACCTTGTTCAGCCCGTAGTTGATGACCATTGTGGTGCCCTCGACCCGGTAGGTCTGGTCGATCAGATGCGGCAACAGCGACAGGGTGAGAAACCCATGCGCGATTGTGGCGCCAAAGGGGCCTGCGGCGGCGCGCTGCGGATCGATATGGATCCATTGGTGATCCTCGGTCGCGTCAGCGAACGCATTGACGCGCTGCTGTTCGACGGTCATCCAGTCACTCACGCCCAGCTGTTCACCAGCCGCGGCGCGCAACTCGTCAGCTCCAGTGAAAACCCTCATCGTCGATCACTCTCCTGCCTTGGAGTTGTTGCCGGTCTCTGACAAGTCGTTGACACACCGGCCAGCTCGATCCGGGATACCGCTTCCAGCTGGCCGCTAGGATCGCTCCTTTCGAAGATGAGCTCGGCGCTGCGATCCGCAAACGTCAGGCCGGCCACCGCGTTGCCGAAGATCGGACCGCGCAGCAGTCGCCAGGACACCGTCGGATCCGCTACGCCGGCGCGGCGCACCACGCTACGGACCGCCGCGGCCAGCGGACCCCACCAGGCAACCCGCAACGCCACAGTGGCGTACCACGGGACGCGGTGATGCACCGGCGAGGACACCAGTTGGTAAACGGGCGAGCCCTCGACATCGGCACGTGCCACGTAGCTGTGGTGCACGTCGCCGGAGAGCACGCTGATCGTCGCAGGCGCACGGGGGCCGGCCGCGACCCGCCGCAGCAGCGCGGCGAGCCGGTGGAAGGAGTCCTCGAATGCCGCCCAGTGCTCGAGGTCGAGCGCCTGACGGATGCGCTCGCCCCGTGCGCTGCCGCGCGCGCAAGCCACCGCATTGGCTGACTGCACGTCATGGATCGCTGGCGCCAGCAGCCACGGCAGCGAGCTGCCGATCAGCACATGTGCCGCCTGGTGGGCGTCTTCGCTGACCGCACGCTCCGCCCAGGCGAACTCGTCATCGTCGAGAATCGCGCGCCGACCCTCGGTCAATCTGCGGCCGCTGCGAGTGTCCAACACGACCAGTCGCACCCCGTCGATGTCCCAGCGAAAGCTCCACCAGATCGACCCGGGGTCACCGTCACCGGCGTCGGCCATCTTCTGTAGCGCTGGCCAGGCGTCCCCGCTGGCGTCCTGGACGGCGCGCCAGTTCGAGTCGGCGCGGCGCTGCTGCGGGGACAGGTTGCCGATGTGTTGATACACCCAGTAGGAGGCCAGTGCGCCACGGATTCGTTCGGGCCACCAGGGTTGGGCGGTGATCCGGTCCCGCCACGCCGCCGAGGTGTTCCAGTCGTCCCGAACATCGTGGTCATCGAAGATCATCGCGGTGGGTACCGTGGACATCAGCCACCGGAGCGGGGGATCCGTCCAGCTTTCCAGGTACAGCGCGACGTACTCGGTGAAGTCCGCCATCTCGTACCCAGGCGGGACAGTGGTGTCGCGGCGCGAGTCCATCCAGCGCCGGGTCTGCGGGGTCGGGTCGTCGGCGTAGACCTGATCACCGAGCAGCAGCAGCGCATCCGGCCAGTCCTGCGGCGCCATCGTGGCCATCCGGACGGCGTAAAGGTCCAGCGCATCCGGACCCACGGCGGCCGCCGATCTGGGGTCATCGGGCTTGGCGCGCCGGCAGGAACAGAAAACCACCCGCACCGGACTCTCGCTTTCTCTGGCACCTCCTCTGGTACGGATCCGGCTGTCCGGCCACGGCGAGGCCGGCGGCGGCCACGCCAACTGCTCGTCGAGGTGCACCTGGTATGTCGTGACCGAACCCGGCGCCAATCCGCTGATCTCCACCAGCGCGTAGTGCTGCTCGCGCACGGTGAACGTCGATGCTCGGCAGCCCAGGACCTCGACCTGCGCCGGCCGAGACGTCTGCACCCACACTGTCGCGGTCGTCGTACCGACGTGCCGCAGCACCGGGCCGAGCAGCAACCGAGCTCGTGAGTGGGATTGAGTGCTATAACACTGTTTCGCACTCACGAGCGGAGCAAGTGGCCGTTGGTGCGACGGACCAGATAGGCGAGATCGGGCACCTCCACGACGTGGCGACCAGCCGCGCGGAGAAGTTCGGCGCCCTGGCAGTCGACGAACAGATCGGGCTCACGCCACGCGAAGACGATCCGCGAGATCGAGGTGGCCAGAATCAGCTCAGTGCAGCTGTGCGGCCGGGAGGCGCGGGTGCTGCACGGTTCGAGCGAACTGTAGATGGTGGCTCCGTCCAAGCGGCGGTCATCGGGTGCGAGCTTGCCGAGCGCAGCCTCCTCGGCATGCTCGCGGGGATCGACCTCGCGCGAGTACCCCGTAGCGAGCACCGCACCGTGTGCGTCGACGATCACCGCACCCACCGAGAACGCTGTTGTCGACGGTGGACAACGTTCCGCGAGCTCAATTGCGCGCTGCAGATACTCGCAGTCCTGGTCGGTGGTGGGTTCGCTCATCGGACGCCTGCGGCGAAATAGCAGAATAGAACGACATCGCGAAATTGCCCAGTCCGCGCAGTCCGGGCAAATTGCGTTGGAACCAACAACAATTGCATCGACGCGCGCTCTCGACGCACAATCATACCACTTTCTTCCATCGTCGAATTTACCTGTATCACAAAGCGGCAGGACTATCGATGACTGTGGATTGGGTGGCCGCGCCGCGGCGGAAACTGGGGGCTGTACCGCCGCGGCGCGGCGCCGCCGGGCCGAGGGGCGAGTCCGGCGGGGGCTTCTCCGGGTTTGTGAGCCCAGCAAACATCTGCAAATCGAGGACTTCGATCGGACCACTCCGGTCCATGATATCCCTTTCGTGCCTGCGCCGCCCAAACATCACCTGAACGACGCAGATTGCGCGTCGGCCGAGTGCGCTAATTCACCGAGACAACGACATGCGGGTGGGACGGCTCGGCCCGCAACGCTCAGCGAGTGATCGTGATGGCCAGCATCGGACAAGCCAGGGCTCCTTGCTCGGCTTGCGACTCCAGATCGCGGGGGACGTCCGAGTTGTTGATCAGGCAGTAGCCACCCTCATCCAAGTCGTAGATCTCGGGCGCGACGGCGTTGCACTGCCCGTGGCCTTCGCACATGGTCGGATCGACCTCGACGCGCACTGCGTCCTCCTCGGCTGGCGGTTCGACGGTGGGGCTCGACCTTATTTTGACCGGAGCAACCAGGGCTATCCGCGCAGGGACGAGCCGCCGACGCCCTTGGTGGGCTCCGGCGCGAATACTAGGCAATCCGGGTGCACTTGCGCCGCGACGCGATCACCGACGGTGACAGACCCCGGATACTGGACCGGATGTCGACGGCTACCCAGGTCGCATCGATGCCATACCTAGGCCGCTGACCTCGCAATATGCTCGTCACACGAGCGTCGCTCGATCGTTGCACCGATCCGAATGATCACCTCACACCATCGCGATGCCAGGGTGAGGGGGGTTTAAGTCCGCGTGCGAAGTCGGGTAGACAGTGCACAGCGGCGTCACGGCGTTTCGACCGAGTCGTTATGCAGGGCAGGTGCGCCTCGGTCAGGTCGGGGAGCGACGAGGAGGTAGGTAGTGGATCGTCGGGTGCGACGAGCGGTGTTGGAGCGATTGGCGGCCGTGGAGGAAATCGCTGCGCGGGCCGGTGCGACGCTGTCGGCGCCGTTGGCGCGCAGGCACATCCAGACCATCACCGACGGGTGGCGGGAGCTGCTCGTGCAACACCAGCCGGACCCCACTGGCCGCTGCCCGGTCTGCTCAGGGTGGCTGCGCCGGCGCCGCTGGCCCTGCGATGTGTGGGTCACTGCGCACCGTCACCTCATCGGCGATGGCTCGGAACCGCTCGAACGGCCCGCGAAGAATTCCAATCCCTTCTGCCGACCACGCCAAGTGCTGGTGGTCCCGCGTCAGCTCGAGGCGGCGGTTGCCGAGCAGACCGTGGCGCGCAAGGGCACCGTGCACAACCCAGGTGGCAGAGCCTCCATCCCTCAAGTTTGATCCACTGGCCGGCACCGGAGTTCCACGACCCACCCGCGGTCAGGGCAGCCGCCTAACCTGGCGATCGTGCCCGAGCAGATCCCTGCGAAGCGGGTCGGCTGGATCCGCCGGCTCGCGACAGCCTGCTGGCGCCACCCGAAGGTCGCCGTAGCGGCTCTGCTCGCCTCCAGCATCGGGGTCGGCATGGAGGCCCTCACTCCGCTGCTCACCCGGTTGGCGGTGGACGACGCAGTCGCGCATACCACCGCGCGATTGGGCGCCCTGGTCGCCGCGCTCGTCGGGGCGGCGCTGCTGCAGTGCGCAACCGCCTTCGTACGCCGCTACCTCGGTGGGCGGCTCTCTCTGGACGTGCAGCACGACCTGCGCAACGCCGTGTTCCGGGCGGTGCAGAAGCTCGACGGCGCCAAGCAGGACAGCCTGCGCACCGGCCAGGTCGTCTCGCGGGCCATCTCCGACCTGCAACTGGTGCAGGGCCTGCTGTCAGTGGTCCCGCTGACGGCGGGTGTGCTGGTACTGCTCGCCGTCGCGTTGGGCGCGATGCTGTGGCTGTCCCCGCTGCTCACGCTGATCGCGCTGGTCGTGGTGCCGGCTGCCGGGCTGGTCACCACCCGGACCCGGCGCACGCTGTTTCCGGCGACCTGGTCGGCTCAGCAGCGCGCGGCCGACATCGCCGAGCATGTCGAGGAGACAGTCACCGGCGTGCGAGTGGTGAAGGGCTTCGGCCAGGAGGCCCGGGCGGTTTCCCGGCTCGAGGACCGGGCTCGGGTGCTGTTCGCCGAACGGATGCGCTCAGCCCGGCTCAACGCGACCTTCGCCCCGACGCTGGCCGTGTTGCCCTCGCTGGGTCAGGTGGGGGTGTTCGCTCTAGGCGGCCTGCTCGCGCTGCGAGGGAACATCAGCTTGGGGACCTTCGTGGCCTTCGCCGCCTACCTGGCGCTGCTCGTCGGACCGGCTCGGTTGATCGCCAGCCTGGTGGTCCTCGCGCAGCTGGCCCGAGCCGGTGTGGAGCGGGTCTACGAGCTGATCGACTCTCAACCCGACGTGACCGACGCACCGGACGCGATCGATGTCCCCGACGGTCCGCTGGCGATACAACTGGACGCGGTGCACTTCGGCTACGCCCGCAGCGAACCGGTGCTCGAAGGGATGACCCTGGCCATCGAGCCGGGCGAGACGCTAGCCCTGGTGGGGACGCCCGGCTCGGGCAAATCCACCGTCTCACTGCTGCTGGCCCGGTTCTACGAGGCGCACCAAGGCGCGATCCGGGTCGGACCGCTCGGTCAGCTCGTCGACGTGCAGCGGCTGCGGTTGGCGTCGCTGCGCCGGGCCCTGGGGATGGTGTTCGAGGAGGCGTTCCTGTTCTCCGACACGGTGCGAGCCAACATCGCCTACGGATGCCCAGATGCCACCGACGAGCAAGTGTACCGGGCGGCGCGCGACGCCGCGGCGCACGAGTTCATCTCCGCGCTACCGCAGGGCTACGACACCCCGGTCGGCGAGCGGGGACTGACCCTGTCCGGCGGCCAACGTCAGCGGATCGCGCTGGCCAGAGCACTGCTGTCAGACCCGCGGATACTCGTGCTCGACGACGCCACCTCCGCGGTTGACGCCACCACCGAAGCGGCCATTCACGCCACCCTGCGTCGGGTCACGGCCCAGCGCACCACTTTGCTCATCGCGCACCGCCGGTCCTCGCTGGCACTGGCCGACCGGATCGCGGTACTCGACGGCGGCCGGGTGATCGACGTCGGGACGCAGCCCGAGCTGGCCACCCGGTGCGCGTTGTTCCGTGCACTGCTCGCCGGCCCCGATGAGGTGATCGAGAACGTCACGACCACCCCGTCCGGTGTGCTGGAGCCGGGTCCTGACGGCAGCACCGCGCAGCTGTGGCCGGCGGGTGCGCCGATTGACGCACCGCAAGACGCCAGCGATGTGCTACGGACCGCCCGCAACGCGGCCGGCGCGGTCCGCGGCGGCCTTGGGGCCAGCATGCTCGGCGGCGTCGGGCCGACCCCGGAACTGCTCGCGGCGGTGGCCGCGCTATCGCCGGCGACCGCCCTGCCCGACATCCGGGGCGCCGACCCGACCGCCCCGGATCCGGACTTCCGGCTGCGCCGGTTACTGCGACCGGTGCGGGGCTGGCTGGGCCTCACCGCGATCCTGGTGGGCCTCGACGCGCTGGCGACCGTGGCGTTCCCGGCGCTGGGCGGCCTGGCCGTCGACGCCATCACCGGGCACGCGCCGCAGCTACTCGTCATCGCGGTGGCGGTGGGGTTCGGGGTAGTAGCTGCTGACTGGCTGGTCATCGCCGCCCAGACGGTGGTCGCCGCGCGGGCTGGCGAAACGCTGCTGTACCTGGTGCGGGTGCGCAGCTTCGCGCACCTGCAGCGGCTCGGAATGGACTATTTCGAACGCGAGATGGCCGGCCGGATCATGACCCGGATGACCACCGACGTCGATGCGCTGTCGACGTTCCTGCAGACCGGGTTGTCCACCGCGCTGATCAGCGTACTGACGGTCCTGGGGGTGGCCGTTGCGCTGCTGGTCATCAACGCCGGGCTCGCTGCCGTGGCGATGCTCGGTCTGCCGGTACTGATCGCGGCCACGGTGGTGTTCCGGCGGCTGTCCTCGGCGGCCTACACCGAGGCCCGGGAGCGGGTCAGTGAGGTCAACGCCGACCTGCAGGAAAACGTCTCCGGTGCCCGGGTGACCCAAGCGTTCACCCGGGAGCGGCGCTCGGCTCGGGACTTCGCCGCCCGCAGCGACGCCTACCGGCGCGCCCGGCTGCGCGCGCAGCGCTACATCGCCACCTACTTCCCGTTCGTGGCGCTGCTGTCGGACCTTGCGACCGCCGCGGTCCTGGGCGTCGGGGCGTCCCGAGTTGCCGGGGGCACCGTCACCGCCGGGGTGCTCACCGCCTTTTTGCTCTACCTGGGTCTGTTCTTCGCGCCCGTGCAGCAGCTGTCCCAGGTCTTCGACGGCTACCAGCAGGCCGCGGTCGGGCTGCGGCGCATCAGGGAGCTGCTGGACACGCCGATCTCCGTGCCGCCCCCCGGTGCCGACGCCGTGGCGGTGCCGCCCCGGCTGCGCGGTGAGGTGGAACTGCGTGACGTGACCTTTCGCTACCCCGGTGCCGAAGCGCCCGCGCTGGACCGGGTGTCACTGCGGATCGCGCCCGGCGAGACCGTCGCGCTGGTAGGGGCGACCGGAGCCGGCAAGTCCACCGTGGTCAAACTGCTGGCCAGGTTCTACGATCCCACGGCGGGCACGGTGCTGATCGATGGGATCGACGTGCGCCATTTCGACCCGGCGGCGTTTCACCACCGGCTGGGCGTGGTACCGCAGGAGGCGCACCTGTTCCGCGGCGACGTCGCCGGCAACATCAGCTACGGCGTCGCGAAGGCATCGCCCGCCGAGGTGGAGGCGGCGACCCGGCGGGTCGGCGCGCTGGCGGCCGTCGCCGCGCTACCGCACGGATTTCGTCAACCGGTCAACGAGCGAGGGCAGGGACTGTCAGCCGGGCAGCGGCAACTGATCGCGCTGGCTCGCGCCGAGTTGGTCGAGCCTGACCTGCTGCTACTCGACGAGGCCACCGCGGCCTTGGATCCGGCCACCGAGTCGATAGTGCTGGCCGCCGCGGATCGGCTTGCCGCGCGCCGCACCACCATCGTCATCGCGCACCGGCTGGCCACCGCAGCCAAGGCGGACCGGATCGTGGTGCTCGACGGCGGGCGGATCGTGGAACAGGGCCGCCATCTCGAGCTGCTCGCGACAGACGGGCACTACGCCCGGCTGTGGGCCGCAGGCTCGCCAGACGGCACCGTCGCCGCGTAGTTCGTGGCGCTTGACCTCCAGCGACTGTCCGCCCGTTCACCGGCGCGCCAAGGGTCGCGCCGAACACCTTATTCGCAGCGACGGGGGCTAGCCTGGAAGCTGCGTCAGTGCCCCTGACGCAGACCCGCAGCAGAACGGATAGAGGCGACTTTCGGCAGTGTCCCGCAGCGACCCCCCTGTGCAGTTCGGCCCGAACGAGTGGCTCGTCGAGGAGATGTACGAGCAGTTCCTCGCCAATCCCTCGGCGGTGGACTCGTCGTGGCACGACTTCTTCGCCGACTACCGGCCGGCATCGCAAGGCACCGTCAACGGCAAGGCTCCGCGCACCAGCACGCTGGCACCGGCGAAGCAGCCCCCGCGCACGCAGCCACCGACCAACGGTGCCACCGGCACGGCGCATGCCGCCGGGCCCACGCAAGCGCAGCACGATCCCCACCACGACACCACCACCCCGCTGCGCGGCGCGGCGGCCCGCGTGGTGGCGAACATGGAGACCTCGCTGGAGCTGCCGACGGCCACCAGCGTGCGCGCGGTACCGGCGAAGCTGCTTGTCGACAACCGCATTGTGATCAACAATCATCTTCAGCGGACCCGTGGCGGGAAGATCAGCTTCACCCACCTCATCGGGTACGCGACCGTGCGGGCGCTGGCCGAGCACCCGCAGATGAACCGTCACTACACCACCGACGACCAGGGCAAACCCGCGGTCGTGGCGCCCGAGCACGTCAACCTGGGCCTGGCGATCGATCTCAAGACCGCCAAGGGACGCAGCCTCGTCGTCACCTCCATCAAGGGCTGCGAGGTGATGACCTTCGCCCAGTTCTGGCAGGCCTACGAAGACATCATCCGCAAGGCCCGCGACGGCCGACTCACCGCCGAGGACCTCACAGCCACCACGATCACGCTGACCAACCCGGGCACCATCGGCACCAACCACTCGGTGCCTCGGCTGATGTCCGGGCAGGGCGCCATCATCGGCGTCGGTGCGATGGAGTACCCGGCGGCCTTTCAAGGCGCCAGCGACGAGGCGCTCGCCGAGATGGCGATCAGCAAGATCATCACGCTGACCTCCACCTACGATCACCGCATCATCCAGGGTGCCGAGTCCGGCGAGTTCCTGCGCCGGGTACACGGGCTACTGCTGGGCGACGACAATTTCTACGACGACGTGTTCGCCTCGCTGCGGGTGCCCTACGAGCCGGTGCGCTGGGTACAGGACATTCCCGAGGGGCAGGTCACCAAGACCGCCCGGGTACTCGAGCTGATCGACGCTTACCGCACCCGCGGCCACCTGATGGCCGACACCGACCCGTTGAACTACCGCCAGCGCAGACACCCCGATCTCGACGTGCTCAGCCACGGCCTCACCCTGTGGGACCTGGATCGGACGTTCGCCGTCGGCGGTTTCGCCGGGCATTCCCACATGAAGCTGCGCGACGTCCTGGGCGTGCTACGCAACGCTTACTGCCGCAACGTCGGGGTGGAGTACATGCACATCCTGGCGCCCGATGAGCGGCAGTGGTTGCAGGAGCGTGTCGAGCGGGTGCATGAAAAACCCTCCCGCGCGCAGCAGAAGTACATCTTGTCCAAGCTCAACGCCGCGGAGTCCTTCGAGACGTTCCTGCAGACGAAATACGTCGGGCAGAAGCGGTTCTCTCTGGAGGGCGCCGAGACGGTCATCCCGCTGCTGGACGCGGTGCTGGACAAGGCTGCCGAGTACGAGCTGGACGAGGTGGTGCTCGGCATGCCGCACCGTGGGCGGCTCAACGTGCTGGCCAACGTCGTGGGCAAGCCGTATTCGCAGATCTTCCGCGAGTTCGAGGGCAACGTCGACCCCGGCCAGGCACACGGCTCCGGTGACGTCAAGTACCACCTGGGCGCCGAGGGCAAGTACTACCGGATGTTCGGCGACGGCGAGACGAAGGTGTCCCTGACCTCCAACCCGTCGCACCTGGAGGCGGTGGATCCGGTGCTGGAGGGCATCACGCGAGCCAAGCAGGACCTACTGGACAAGGGCCCGGACGGTTTCACCGTAATGCCTGTGGCACTGCACGGAGACGCCGCCTTTGCCGGGCAAGGCGTGGTGGCCGAGACGCTCAATCTGTCCCAATTGCGCGGATACCGCACCGGCGGCACCGTGCATGTGATCGTGAACAATCAGGTCGGATTCACCACGGCACCGCAGTACGCGCGGTCCAGCGAGTACTCGACCGACGTCGCGAAGATGATCGGCGCGCCCGTGTTCCACGTCAATGGTGACGACCCGGAGTCCTGCGTCTGGGTGGCCAAGCTGGCCGTGGAATACCGGCAGGCATTCCAGAAAGACGTTGTGATCGACATGGTGTGCTACCGCCGCCGTGGTCACAATGAGGGCGATGACCCGTCGATGACGCAGCCGAAAATGTACGACATCATCGACACCAAGCGGTCGGTCCGCAAGGGTTATACCGAGGCGCTCATCGGCCGCGGAGACATGTCCGTCGAGGAGGCCGAGCGCGTCCTGAAGGACTACGCGCAGCAGCTCGAACACGTATTCAACGAGGTTCGAGAGCTGGAAAAACGGGCTGCGGCGCCGAGCGAATCGGTCGAGACCGAGCAGCCGGTACCCACCGGACTGTCCACCGGGGTGGATCGCAGCGTCATCGAGCGGATCGCCGACGCGCACGTTGACCTGCCTGCAGGTTTCACTCCGCATCCCAGGGTCAGACCAGTGCTGGAAAAACGGGCGAAAATGGCCCGCGAGGGCGGCATCGACTGGGCCTTCGCCGAACTGCTGGCGCTGGGCTCGGTGTGCCTGGACGGCCGCACGGTGCGGTTGTCCGGCCAGGACACCAGGCGTGGCACATTCGTTCAACGACACTCGGTGCTGATCGACCGTAAGACCGGGGCCGAGTACACGCCGTTGAATAACCTCGCCCCGAACCAGGCGAAGTTCATGGCCTACGACTCGGCATTGTCGGAGTTCGCTGCGCTGGGCTTCGAATACGGCTACTCGGTGGCGAACCCGGACGCCTTGGTGCTGTGGGAGGCGCAGTTCGGTGACTTCGCCGATGGCGCGCAGCCGGTGATCGACGAGTTCATCTCCTCGGGTGAGGCCAAATGGGGTCAGCGATCCGATGTCGTTCTGCTGCTGCCGCATGGTCACGAAGGGCAGGGCCCGGACCACACGTCGGGACGCATTGAGCGGTTCCTACAGCTATGCGCCGAGGGCTCCATGACCGTGGCGCAGCCGTCCACTCCGGCCAACTACTTCCACCTGCTGCGCCGGCATGCCCTAGACGGCGTGCACCGGCCGTTGGTCGTGTTCACCCCGAAGTCGATGCTGCGCCTAAAGGCGGCGGTGAGCCCGGTGCAGGACTTCACCTCGGGCCGGTTCGCGTCGGTTCTCGATGACCCGATGGTGATCGATTGCTCGGCGGTGCGCCGGGTCCTGCTGTGCAGCGGCAAAATCAGCTATGAGTTGCACGCCGCACGCCAGCAACGTGGCATCGCCGATACTGCGATCGTGCGTGTCGAGCAGCTCTATCCGGTGCCCCAGCGACGGCTGGCCACGGCGCTGGACCGCTATCCGCACGCGACCGAGGTGTACTGGGTGCAGGAGGAACCAGCCAACCAGGGCACCTGGCCGTTCTACGGGCTGAGCCTGCCCGAGCTGATGCCCGAGCGGCTGGGCGGATTGCGGCGGATCTCCCGGCGTGCCATGGCAGCTCCGTCTGCGGGGTCGGCCAAGGTGCATGAGGTCGAGCAGCGCGAGCTCATCACCGCCGCTCTCGGAGGTTGAGCCATGTACTTCACCGACCGTGGCATTGAGGAACTCGAAGACCGGCGCGGCGGCGAGCAGCTCCGCGTCGAGTGGCTGGCCGCCCGCCTCCGAGCGTTCGTCGACGAACACCCGGATTTTGAGGACGCCGTCGAGCGGCTGGCCACCTACCTAGCCCGGGACGACGCCGACGACCCGGAAGATCTCTAGCGAGCTCGTTACCACGCATAGGCCTCCGGGGCGGGTTTGACGCCGTGGGGCCCGGGCGCCGGGAACAGCTCGTCGAGCCTGGCCAGCACGTCGGCGTTCAGAGTGATCGTGACGGCTCGTAGTGAGCTGTCCAGTTGCGCGACGGTCCGCGGACCGACGATCGGCGCGGTGACGCCGTCCTGGTGCAGCAGCCAGGCCAGCCCGACGTTGGCGGGGTCCTCGCCGAGGTCGGCGCACAGCTTCTCGTAGGCGTCGATGCGCTCCCGGTTCGCTTCGAGCGCGTCGGCCGAACGTCCGGTGGTGCTTCGCGAGCCGCCGCCTTCGCGTTGCTTGCGCAGTACCCCGCTGAGCAGGCCGCCGTTGAGCGGCGACCAGGGGATCACGCCGATGCCGTAGTCCCGCGCGGCGGGCAGCACCTCCAATTCGACCCATCGGGTGAGCAGATTGTAGATGGACTGCTCGCTGACCAGGCCCGTGACATGCTGCCGGTGAGCCGCCTCCTGCGCCTTGGCCAGGTGCCAGCCGGCGAAGTTCGATGAGCCGACGTAGATGATCTTTCCTTGTTGCCGGAGTACCGACATGGCCTCCCAGATCTCATCCCACGGGGTGGCCCGGTCCACGTGGTGCATCTGATAGAGGTCTATGTAATCGGTCTGCAGCCGGCGCAGCGAGTCGTCGCAAGCCCGCCGGATGTTCAGCGCGGACAGCTTGGTCTCATTGGGCCAGTCCCCCATCGAGCCGTAGAGCTTGGTCGCCAACACGGTGCGTTCCCGGCGCCCGCCACCGCCGGCGAACCATCGGCCGATGATCTGCTCGGTAACCCCTTCACCCTTCTTCCAGCCATAGACATTCGCGGTGTCGAAGAAATTGATGCCCTGCTCGTGGGCCCGATCCATGATCGTGTGGCTGTCCGCCTCCGAGGTCTCCGGGCCGAAGTTCATCGTCCCCAGGCACAGTCGGGACACCGAAAGGCCGCTACGACCCAGCTGCGTGTACTCCATACCCCCAGACTGGCACCGCAGCGCCCATCGGACCACCGGAGCCGATGTTGCTACTGGCCGTGAACTCGACTCGACCGACGTTCCCAGCCCCTCCCGACGTCGGGCTGGTCGAGTTCACGACACGCGCCCCTCGCACGCCCCATGCTTGACCTGTACCCGGGTCGAGGTTGCAGGCTGGTCGCCGTGAGCGCAATTCCCGAGGCCGTGACGACGGTTCGCTCGGAGCTGTTCGGCCCGAGCCGCCGCGCGACCACGATCGGCGTGCTGCTGCTGATCAGCATGGTGGCGTTCGAGGCGATGGGGGTGGGGACGGCCATGCCGGCCTTGGTGGCCGACCTCGGCGAGCTGTCGCTGTACGCCTGGCCGTTCGTGGCGTTCATGGCGGCCGGGGTGTTCGGGACCGTGCTCGGCGGCCGATGGTGTGATCTGGTCGGCCCGAGAATTCCGCTGGTGGGGGGCCCGGTGCTGTTCGGGGCCGGTCTAACGATGGCCGGTACGGCCACCGGTATGGCGCAGCTGCTGGTGGGGCGGGTGTTACAGGGATTGGGCGCCGGCACCCTGACGGTGGCGGTCTACGTGCTCATCTCGGTGGTTTATCCCGAGCGGACCCGTCCCGCCATCTTCGGGTTGATGTCCTCGGCATGGGTAGTGCCCTCGTTGATCGGACCGCCGCTCGCCGGAGTGGTGACCGAACGGCTGTCCTGGCACTGGGTGTTCCTCGGCCTGGTCCCGGTGGTGGTTCTCGCAGTCGGGCTGGTGGTGCCGACGGTGCGCCGGCTCGGCCCACCGGACCCGGGCCGAGGCAGCACTGCTCGCCGGCGCGGTGTGGTACTGGCCGCCCTGGGCGCCGCAGCGGGAGTCTCCGCGCTGAGTTGGGCGGCTCAGCATCCCAGCGTCTCGGCCGCTGCGGTGGCCGGCGTGGCGCTGGTGGCACTGCTGGCGTCGATGCGCCGGTTGCTGCCCGACGGTGTGTTTCGGGCCCGCCGTGGCGTGGCGACCGTGGTGGCGGCGCGGGGTCTACTCGCCGGGGTGTTCCTCACCGCCAACTCGTACCTGCCGCTGATCTTGACCAGCACCCACCACTGGACGCTGGCCGCTGCCGGGATCCCGCTGGCGGTCGGCTCGCTCGGCTGGTCGGCGGCCTCAGCATGGCAAGGTCACCATCCGGTCCTACCCCGGCAGCGGCTACTGCGGATCGGTTTCATCCTGCTCACCGCAGGCGACGCCGGGCTACTGCTGGTCGCACCTGCCTGGGGTACGCCGTGGTTGGCCCTGCCGCTGTGGGGCGTCGCCGGGATCGGAATGGGGCTGGGCTACTCGTCGGTATCGTTTCTGCTGCTGCAGCAGTCCGGCGCCGGCGAGGTCGGTTTCCACTCCTCCGCGGCGCAGATGTCCGAACAGCTCACCACCGCAACTCTGATCGGCGCCGGCGGCGCACTGCTGGCCTTGCTCGGCTCGCCCGCGCATGCGCTGCTCGTCCTGCTAGCGCTACTAGCCGCGCTAGGCCTCCTAGGCGCAACCATCGCCAGCCGCACCGCCACCGCAAACTGACAGTCAGCCCCGACATGGAGACATATCGGGGCAAAACCGGGTCCGATAGTCCCGATATGTCTCCATGTCAGGGCTATCGAGATGGGGCTGGCGAGTGTGGGCTAGGGAAGTAGGGGGCCGCGCATGAGGAGGGCACGGAAATCGGGTGCGGGGAGGGCGCGGGAGAATAGCCAGCCTTGGTAGGCATCCACGCCTAGGTCCCGGAGCACCTGGAACTGGTCGGCGGTCTCGACACACTCGGCGACACAGACGCGACCCATCGCGCGGGCCATGTCGACCACCGCGCGGACCACTGCGAAGTCCTGCTGGTCGTCGCATACCCCCGAAATGAATCGGCCGTCGAGCTTGACGATCTGCGCGGGCAGCTCCTTCAGCCGCGCCAGCGAAGAATACCCGGTACCGAAGTCGTCGACCGCGAACCGCGCCCCTCGCTCGACTAGTTCAGCCATCACCTGGCGAGTAGCGCCCGGCAGGTCGACCAAAACGGTTTCCACCAATTCCAGCACCAGCCGGTCCCAGGGCAGCTCGCTCTCGGCCACCGCGGTCGCAACAGTCGCCACGAAGTCGGAATCACCGGGATCGGCAAGGTTGACCGCGACGGCAACCGGGCGACCATCCCATGCCACCCAGCCCCGCGCCTCCCGCAGGGCAGTCCGCAGCACCCACCGGTCGAGCTCACGCATCAGACCGCCGCGCTCGGCCACTGGTAAGAACACGGCTGGGCTGAGCATTCCACGTTCCGGGTGCTGCCAGCGGATCAGCGCCTCCGCGGAGACAATCACGCCGTCCGGATTGACCACCGGCTGGTAGTGCAACTGTAGTTCGTCGCGAGCGATCGCCTCCCGAAGCTGACACTCCAGCTCCACCTGCTGATCGGCTGACTCGATCAGCGCCGGGTCGGCCATCGCGAAATGCCCGGTGTCGGTCCGCTTCGCCTCGAACATGGCCGCGTCGGCGAAGCGCATCAAGTCCTGCGCGCTGCGAGTCGAGGCGTCCGGCACAGCCACTCCAATCGCGGTCGAAACCCGGATCACCTGGCCGCGCAGCGGGGTCGCGGTCCGCAACAACCCCGAGACCGTGGCGACGAGCGAGCTGATGCCGCCCTGGGCGGCGACGTCGGAGCTGATCACCACGAAAACGTCGCCGGACAGCCGGCCGGCGGTGCAACCCGGCGGTAACCCGTCCTGCAGCCACCGCGCCAGCGCGACCAACAGCTCGTCACCAGCATCATGGCCGAGCGCGTCGTTGACCCGCTTGAAGTTGTCGATGTCGCAGAACAGCACCGCGATATCGCGGTCGCCACAGGCCAGCATCTCGGTCAGGGTGTCGGTGATCGCAGCCCGATTGGGCAGGCCGGTGAGTTCGTCGTGCGTCGCACGGTAGCTCAGCGACGCGGCCACCCGGCGCCGGTCGGTGATGTCGGTGAACATCACCAGCAGGAATCGCTGGCCGTCGTCCTGCACCGATGCCGAGACGTTGAGCTCGCAGTACACCGGATCACCGTCGGCCCGCAGCAGCATCCGCTGCGGCACCGTGTAGGACCCGGCTCCATGCTGGGCGCGCAGGGTGCGCAACCGGTCGGCCCGATCGTCGGGGTGCGCGAGCGCCTCGGAGCTCATCCCGCGAAGCGTCTCCAGGTCGTAGCCCAACAGTTTGCACAGCGCTTCGTTGGCGTCGACGATCCGGTCGTTGTCATCGAAGATCCCAATGCCGACTGGTGCGATCGCCACCAGGTCGGCGAAGCGCTGGCTAGAACGCATCATCCGGGTCTCAGCAGCCCGCTGCTCGGTGACGTCCTGCACGGTGCCGAGCAGGCGCGCAGACCCGGAGGCGTCCGGGACGGCCGCGCCATGGCAGCGGACGGTGCGAACCGTCCCGTCGGGTCGGAGCACCCGGTGCTCGCATTCCACTGGCAACTGGTCGACTACCAGCTGCCGCCAGAGCTCGTCGACCCACTCCCGGTCATCAGGATGGACCAGGGAAAGGAAGGTCTGGTACGTGGTCTGCCGGACGGCCACTCCGTAGAGGTCCTGCATCATGTCCGACCAGACCAGCCGGTCGCAGCCGGGGTCCCACTCCCAGGTACCGATCCGGGCCACCCGCTGCGCTTGTGCCAGCCGATGCTGCTCCGCACGCAGCGCCCGCTCCACTGCTCGAGTCGCAGTGACGTCCTGCATGGTGCCTACCAGCCGCAGGACCTCCCCACTTGTCGAACGCTCGGCTCGCAGGCGGCACAGGTAGTAATTGTCACCGTGCTCGGGCAGACCGCGGAACTCCAGCTCCAGAATGCCCGAATCGCGGTCGGAAGCCATCTCATGCACCCGCCGGAGCAGATCGGGCAGATCCTCCGGATGGATGTGACAAAACGGGTCGGCGGCGTCGATGCAGTGCCCGGCGAACAGCTCCACCAGGCCCGGGCTGTAAGTGATCTCGTTACTCAGCCAGTCCCAGGTGAAGCTGCCGACCTGAGCGATCCGCTGCGCCTCGAGCAGTCCGGAGTGTTCCTGGGCAAGCTCGCCGGTACCCACGGCATGACGGGCCGAGCACAGGTCGGAGACGTCGACTAAGAACACCATCAGCAGATCCGTGCCCGGCACCGTCCAACGCGTCACCCGCACCGGTACCGCACGCCCGTCCGGTCCGATCAGCTCGGCGTCGGTGTCTTTGGCACTGCCGCCATCTGGTCCCCTGAGCAGGCGATGCAACGGGAGGCCGGTCAGCGAATCGGGGAACCACCTACCGGCGAGCTGGACCGCGGCCTGGTTGGCCTGCACGACCACGCCACCTTCACAGACCAGCGCAGCCGACTGCGGCAAGGTGATCTGGGACAACGGGCTCGGCGGCGCTGAGTACTGCGCGAGCGGAATCGACGCCGCCTGGGTTGACGGCAGCGACACCGACCGGCCCGCCCGGAACGCCGCAAGGGAGCGGCCCGGCGCCACCCATGACACCTCAGCAGGGTCCAGCGACAAGGGCACGAACTCGACCCGCTCAGCGCGCTCGGCCACGGCACCACCTTCCCGTCTCGCCAACCGCGGCCAAACGCTCCGGTGCTGGCAACGAGGTGTCACAACCCTGTCGAGTTCACCAACGCGTGAACTGCCGATTGGTTATGCGCCTTGTGCAACCGGCTGTGACAGTTGAGGGACAACTTCCGCCGAAGTGGATCTAGATTGTCACCACATCAGGTGCCTAAAGTCGCTTTGTGCCGCCAGACCGCTAGCTAGCGTGGAGCCCTGGCTAGGCTCGAGCACCGTGCAGTTCCGTGAGCTGACGATCCCCGGAGTGGTCGAGTTCACTCCGAAGGTCTACCCCGACGCGCGGGGCCAGTTCCTCGCCCCGTTCCACGAAGGCGCGTTCCTCGACGCCACGGGGCACCGGCTGCATGTGGCGCAGTCCAACCACAGCGTCTCCCGCCGCGGCGTGATCCGCGGGGTGCATTTCTCCGACGTGCCACCCGGCCAAGCGAAGTACGTGCACTGCTCCCGGGGTGCGCTGCTGGACGTCGCGATCGATGTCCGGGTTGACTCCCCCACCTTCGGCCGCTGGGAGTCGGTGCTGCTGGACACCGCGACCGCCCGCGCGGTGTACCTACCCGAGGGCCTCGGGCACGCGTTCATCGCGCTGACCGATGACACCGTCATGACGTACCTGTGCTCCACTGGGTACAACCCCGCCGCAGAACACACCGTGCACCCGCTGGATCCGGCCCTAGGCCTACCCTGGCCCACCGACCAAGACCTGATCCTCTCCGACAAAGACCGCACAGCCCCCACCCTCGCCGAAGCCGCCGCCATCCTCCCCACCTGGCGGGACTGTCAGACCCGCTACGCGGAGCTTCGCGCCGCTGTCCCGCATTCAGCGGGCTAAGCGGGGTTATACGGGTGCTTGTCACCCCGCTGAGCCCGCTGAATGCGGGGATGCGGCGATAGGCGGGCTAGGACGACGGCTATCGGGGTTGCGGTACCTAGCTGGCGGGAGTCGGTGGACGCGGCGGGGTTGTCGCCTAGGACCCACCAGCCGTCACCGTGGCGGCCTATTGCCCGCTTGACCGACAACTGGTCGGGGCGCTGCGACCACCCGACCAGGACCACCGCGCCAGGGCGTGGCCGGGCTCGCAGACTGACCAGCAGTACGTCGCCATCTGACAGCGTCGGAGACATCGAAGGCCCGCGTACCACAGCACGCCGCCACGGCCACCCGGCGACGTTGCGACCTATCCGCACGAAAGATCACCATCCGGGATGCTCGGCACTCCAGTCGCGAGTAAGATCGCGTGACGTCAAAACACCACATTGTCAGGGAGGAACGATGCGACTGTCGTCGCGCATTCTGCACCGCCCCCGCATGGAGGTTACTGCGCACTGCGACCTCCCGTGCGGCGTATATGACCCGGCGCAGGCCCGGATCGAAGCCGAGTCGGTGAAGGGGATCCAGGAGAAGTACCAGTCCAACGTGGACCCGGAGTTCCGCTCGCGCGCCATCGAGATCAAGGAGCAGCGCAGCGACCTGGTCAAGCACCATCTCTGGGTGCTGTGGACCGACTACTTCAAGCCGCCACACTTCGAGAAGTACCCACAGCTGCACGAGCTGTTCAACAAGGCCACCAAGGCTGCGGGTGCATCGGGTACCAAGGGCTCGACCGATCCCAAAACCGGCCAAGAGCTGCTGGACTACATCGCGGAAATCGACAAGATCTTCTGGGAGACCAAGCAGGCCTCCTGATCGCGGCCCGGACGACGATGCTGGCCAGCGGAATTCTTGTCGCTGGTCAGCATCGCGTCACGCCGGTGAACAGTAGTATCAGCTACACCGTGGACGCAGCCGAGCACTTCATCGCCTTGTTGGCCGGGCGCGGGCCTGGGCCCGAGCTGGATGTCGGCGCGCTCGCGATCGCCGCCGGTGCGGAACCCGACCTCGATGCCGGCACCTGGCTTCGCGAACTGGATCGGCTGGCCCAGGGGATCGACTCGCTCGAAACGCTCATCCACCGGTTGTTCATCGAAGAGGCCTTCGCCGGCAACACCACGAATTACTACGACCCTCGCAACTCTCTGCTACATCAGGTGCTCGACCGCAAGCTCGGGATCCCGATCACGTTGTCAGTCGTCTGCCTCGAAGTGGGACGCCGTGCCGGGGTGTCACTGGAGGGCATCAGCATGCCCGGTCATTTCCTCGTCCGGCCGATGGCCACCGACCATTACCTCGACGCCTTCGATGGCGGCGCCCTGCTTGACCTGCCCAGTTGCGAGGCACTGTTCCGCACCGCCAACCAGGCCGGTCCCGACGTCCCGTTCGGTCGGCACCTGCTGACTACGGCGCCCCGGAGAGCGATCTTCGCACGCATCCTGGAGAACCTGCGGACGGTCTACCGGGGCCTGGGACGCGCCGCCGACCTCGAATGGGTACTGCGGATGCGCCTGGCGCTGCCCGGGGTGGGAGCCCAAGAGCTCCTCGAGTTGGGCCAGACGCTCGGCCGGCAGGGCCGCTTCCTCGACGGCGCCAAATTCCTCGAATCGCGGATCGCCAAGTTCCCACAGCACGCAGAGCTTCTCGAATCCACCGCACGGGGCTTGCGAGCGCAGCTCAACTGAACTCGCGACGTCTGCCAGCGGCCCAGCGCAGTGCAGCCGGGCAGAACAGCAGCACCAGCACGCCCACACAGAACACCGCAGCCGCCACGCCATAGGCAGGCTGGGATGACGGGCCCGCGGCGTACCAGCAAACACCGAGCAGTAGAAGCTGAGCGACGACAGCCGGACTTCGAGCACCGTGGCGGCCCCGCACCAGATTCACGCCAACGATGAGCAACAGGATCCCGAAGCTCGCCAGCCAAGCCGCGGTGGCCCCAACCGGCACCGGACCGCTGGTTGCGCGCACCGCCTCGACGAGCAACCAGGCTGCGAACACGACGCCAGCTAAACCCTGTAGGCCCACCAGCACTCCGGCCACGCGTATCGGACCAGGCGCGGCGGTGTTCACGCCGCCCCACCGCGGACGACTACTTCGGCGATCACCACTGCAGATTAACCGCCGCCTCCGCGCTGCCCCCATGGTGTCGCGGCCACGATGGCCGCGCTGTCAAGGGACACGCCGAGCGGGCGCGAAAACTGGTCCGAAACGTTCTGGCGGCCGCTGTCGTTAAGACCCATAGAGCTAGCTGCTGAGAAGTCCACCAGCCATCCGGGTTGATGGGTTCCTTGGGCTCACCGCGATGATCCTATCGCGGTGAGCGAGCGGAGCGGGCAGTCGTGATCAAGCAACCGTGACGCACAGCTACGCCCGAATAGCGCTTGTAGAATCGGTTTCACATGCGGTTAACAGTTCAGCTGGCTGGGCACCCTGTCGGGTGAACTGACCAACTGGTCCCGTCGATAGCTCTTGACATCGCGGGTGATTGTGAAATCATTCACAAGCCAATGAGAGACTAACGACGGCGCTGGGACACCGGAGTTCGCCAGCGCGATCGACGAGGAGCAAGCACCATGGACTGGCGCCACCGCGCGGCCTGCCGAGACGAGGACCCCGAGCTGTTCTTCCCCGTGGGAACCAGCGGCCCCGCTCTATTGCAGATCACCGAGGCGAAGGCCGTCTGCCGTCGCTGCCCGGTTAATGCTGAGTGCCTTAGCTGGGCACTCACATCCGGGCAGGATGCCGGCGTGTGGGGCGGTATGAGCGAGGACGAGCGACGTGCCGTGAAGCGGCGCAACGCTCGTACCGGGGCCCGTAACGGCGTCTGATCCGCATGTAGTACGAACCGACAAGCTGGTCCGGCGCGTTTAATCAGGCGCCGGGCCAGCTTGTCGTTGAGGATGGCACTTAACCTCATTCTCACACGACGCCCCGCCGTTAACGGCGCGCAAATTGAATCACTTCGCCGAGTGACCGTTGTTACGTTAGGTCACTCGACTACGGCGATCAGGTCGCCCTGTTGCACGACGTCACCCTCCGCGACCGCCAATTTCGAGACAGTTCCTTCGACCTCTGACAGCACCGGGATCTCCATCTTCATCGACTCGAGGATCACCAACGTGTCACCGTCGGACACCGCGTCGCCTTCGGCGACCACGATCCTCCACACGTTGGCCACCATCTCAGCCCGGATCTCCTCAGTCATGGATCGCCCTCCTCGACGCTCAGCTTCATTATCCAACCACGCGTAGCGGCCCAGGGTGGGCGGCGTCATGGCGCACCGTGACACACTCTCCACGATCGCAATCGAATCGTAGAAGATCAACCTATCCCGGGAGGGAGGACGTCGTGTCCAAGCGAGGCCGCAAGAAGCGTAGCCGCAAGAAGAACGCCGCCAACCACGGCAAGCGTCCGAACACCTGAGCCGCACTGGGGGCCCGTCACAGCCACTGACCGGCCCCCAGTGGGATCAGGCCCAGTGGGACCAGGTGAGCTCAGCTCTCCGTCGACAGCCAGGCGTGGCTTTCGACGGTGGTCGACACTTCCACGATGGCGCCGTCGTCATCCTGCTGAACAATCACTTCAGCGCCGAGAACAGCTTGGCGCAGCATGATCTCGTGGATCGACTGGCGCAACCTGTGCCGCAGCGCGTCGGGTGCGTGGTCACCGCCGCACTTACGCGCCAGCAGTGCCTTGAGATGTTCCTCAAGACCGAATTCCTCCAAACACGGGCCGCACTCGTCGAGATGGCGCCGCAGCAACTCGCCTCGCTGGTGGTCGCACTCGTTGTCCAGAAACAGCCACAGCTCGGCGAGCACCTCGCTGCAGTCGGTGTCGTGGGGATCTCCGCAGCTCACGATGCGACCTCCGCATCGCGCAGGAAACCCCGCTCGCGGGCCACCCCGGTGAGCATGTCGCGCAGCTGCTTTCGCCCGCGATGTAGCCGCGACATCACAGTCCCGATCGGGGTACCCATGATCTCGGCGATCTCCTTGTACGCAAAGCCTTCAACGTCGGCCAGGTAGACGGCCATCCGGAAGTCCTCCGCCAGCTGGCTCAAAGCATCCTTGACGTCGGAGTCGGGCAGCCGGTCGAGCGCGTCCATCTCCGCCGAGCGCAGACCCGCCGAGGTGTGTTGGGCAGCCTGAGCCAGCTGCCAGTCGGTGATCTCCTCAGTCGGTTGCGCCACCGGCTGGCGCTGCCGCTTGCGATATCCGTTGATATAGGTGTTGGTGAGGATGCGGTACAGCCATGCCCTGAGGTTTGTGCCGGCCCGGAAGGACGCGAAGGCGCCGTAAGCCTTGAGGTAGGTCTCCTGCACGAGGTCCTCGGCGTCGGCCGGGTTACGGGTCATCCGCAGCGCGGCCGCGTAGAGCTGGTCGAGCAGAGGCATGGCATCACGCTCGAAGCGCGCGGTGCGCTGCTCCGGAGTCTCCTGAGCGCCCTGCTCCTCGGCACTCTGGTCGGAGCTGTCCGTCGGCGCCGGCTCCTCACCTACGGCCGTAGGGCGGCCTGGCACGGTAGTCCTTTCGGAGCCTGGTTGCGCAAGGCTGGATTCGGACGAGCTGGGCTGCGCGGGTTCTGCACTGTCGGCTTGCACCACTCCGACCACCCCCATGCCCAGATACGCATTGGTGGTCGAGGGTACGCGCCAACCGGGCGTCCGGCCTAGCGAACCGGACCTGCGCGTCGTAGGTGGGCGCTGCTGCGCTAACCGGTAGTCGGTCTGTTGGGCTGTTGGTACCACGGGGCAGAGCAACGCCCCAGCTGGCTTCGACATTCCACCAACATGATCGTCGTCTGTGTATCACAGGCGACACGTCATGTCGCCTGTGACACATAAGTCGTGATCACCGCTGTAGCCACTGCCCCACGGCGCGTTGCACCGCGGCGGGGTCTGCCTTGAGCGAGTGGTCTCCGGGCAGCAGCACGACCTCGCGGCCGGCGGCGGGTTCAGGACGACCGAAGGGATCCCGCTCGCCCTGCACGACTAGCACCGGCACGTCCACCGCATCCAGCTCATCCATCCGGCTGCGCTCCGGGCGCCCCGGTGGGTGCACGGGGAAGGCCAGGCACAACACCGCCACCGCACCTCCCGCTGCCGCGGTGCGGCACGCCACCCTGGCTCCCGAGGAACGGCCCCCGAAGATCAGCGACAGGCCGGCGAGCTCTGCGTCCGATAGGTAATTCACCACAGCCAGCCACGCCTCGTCGAGTTGTTTGGCCGGTGCCGGCGCGCGCCGCCCAGCGACCCGGTAGGGCTGCGTGACCAGCGCGACGTGCATTCCCGCAGCGGTCGCCGCCGTGGTGGCGGCCACCAGATCGGGCGCGTCGGTGGAGCCGCCCGCACCGTGCCCGAGCAGCAACGCCGCGCCAGACCCGGGCGGCGGCCGTTGCGGACCGTGCAGCTCGACGAGCGCCGGACCGGACGGCGTCGGGACAGTCAGCCCAGTCACCGCAATTGATCGAGATCCAGCAGCGCCGGCTGCTCCGGCTCGACCCGGTGGACCAGCTCAGGACCGTCCTGCCGGACGTGGTTCACCGCCGTGGAGACCGGCCGCAACTCCAGGCCATGGATCAAATTTTCGGGCGGCGGCGCGAGCAGCCCCCCGGGATCGTCGGAATCCGGATCGAGCCAGGCCTGCCACGCCGCAGTGGGCAGGATCAGCGGCATCCGGTCGTGAATCTCGGCGAGCGGGCCCACCGCCTCGGTGGTCAGCACCGCGCAGGTCACCAACAGGGCCGCCGGGTCGTCCGGACGCCGCCACGTCGACCACAGTCCGGCCAGGGCGAGCCCAGCGCCGTCCGCCCGGGTGATGAAAAACGGCTGCTTATGGCCCCCTCCCCGCTGCCACTCATACCAACCGTCGGCGGGTAGCAGGCAGCGCCGCCGGGCCACCGCATCGCGGAACGCGGGCTTGTCGGCCGCGGTCTCGGTCCGAGCATTGATCAACCGGGAGCCGACCGCCGGGTCCTTGGCCCAATGCGGCACCAGTCCCCAGCGCATCACCCGGATACTGCGCACCGACCGATCCGGATCGGGGGCGCCCTGTGGATCGCGCGGATGCCGGGTCACCACCGACAACACCGGAGTGGTCGGTGCGACGTTGTAGTGCGCCCCAGGTGCCGCGCCATCGGTTGCGTCCACCGCATCGAAGTCGACCGCGAGCGTCGCGGGATCCCTGGTCGAGGCGTATCTACCGCACATAGCGTCATCGTGGCACGACCAGTACAACAGCCGGGTACGCAATGATGGCACCATGACGACTGTCACTGCGCCGCCGTGGCCCGCGCCGTTGGCGCGCGGACCGGTGCGCGCCACCGTCACCGTGCCGGGATCGAAGTCGATCACGAACCGGGCACTGCTGCTGGCCGCGCTGGCCGGCACTGGCGGCACCATCCGGGGAGCACTGCGCAGCCGGGACACCGATCTCATGGTCGGTGCGCTGGGTGCCATGGGAGTGCCCGTTTCACGCGCGCCGACCGGCGAGCTGACCGTGGCGGCGCACAGCGGGTTGCGCGGCGGCGCCACGGTGGACTGCGGGCTGGCCGGCACCGTGATGCGCTTCGTACCGCCGCTGGCCGCGCTGGCCGACGGCCCGGTGCGCTTCGACGGCGACCAGCGCGCCCGGCAGCGACCGATGAGCGCGGTGCTGGCCGCGTTACGCACATTGGGGTGCCGGATCGACGGGGACGCGTTGCCATTCGTGCTGCACGGCGTGCCTGGCCGGCCCGGCGGTGAGGTGCGGATCGACGCGTCGGGTTCCTCCCAGTTCGTCTCTGGATTGTTGCTCTCCGCCGCCGGGTACGACAGAGGCATCACAGTCCGTCACGATGGCCCGCCGGTACCCTCCCGGCCGCATATCGAGATGACCGTGCAGATGCTGGCCGACCGGGGCGTCAGGGTGACCACCGACGATGCGACCTGGTGGACAGTGGAGCCGGGCCCGATCGTGGGTGGCGACCATGACGTCGAGCCGGACCTGTCCAACGCGACGGTGTTCCTGGCTGCGGCCGCGGTCACCGGAGGGCGGGTCACCGTACCGGGCTGGCCCCGGCGCACCACCCAGGCCGGTGACGCGATCCGCGGGTTGCTGGCCGAGATGGGCTGCGAGGTGGACTTCGGCGAGCGCGGGCTGACCGTCTCGGGTCCCGATCGGCTTGAGGGTGTCGACGCCGACCTGCACGACGTCGGGGAACTCACCCCGACGATGGTGGCGCTGGCGGCACTGGCCAGCGGGCCTTCCCGGCTGCGCGGCATCGCCCACCTACGCGGACATGAGACCGACCGGCTGGCGGCGCTGGCCACCGAGATCGCGGCTCTGGGCGGCGACGTGCGGGAGATGCGCGACGGCCTGGAGATCCACCCGCGGCCGTTGCGCGCGGAGCCGGACCGGCCCTGGGGCGCCTACGCCGATCACCGAATGGCTACTGCGGGCGCGATACTCGGCTTGGTGATACCGGGAATCGCTGTCGACGACATTGCCGCGACGACCAAGACGCTGCCGGAGTTTCCGGCTCGCTGGTCGGAGATGCTGGCCGGTGATGCGGGCTGAGCCGGCCCGGTGACCGCGGTGGTCACGGACTCGACGAATCCGACATCCGGGTCCGGCCGGGGCGGCGCGGTTCCCGGCCCCGCACCAAGCGCCGCCCCGAACATGCCGACGCCATCGGCGCGATGGTCGTGGCGGTGGACCGCGGCCGGTGGACCTGCGCGCCCGATGACGATCCGACCGCCCGGGTGACGGCGATGCGGGCCCGCGAGCTCGGGCGCACCCCGGTGGTGGTGGGTGACCAGGTCGGGCTGGTCGGTGAAGTCAGCGGCGCACCGGACGGGCTGGCCCGGATCGTCCGGGTCGAGCAGCGGTCCAGCGTGCTGCGCCGCACCGCCGACGACGGCGACGCCTACGAGCGCATCGTGGTGGCCAACGCCGAGCAGCTATTCATCGTGGCCTCGCTGGCCGACCCGCCGCCGCGGACCGGGCTGATCGATCGCTGCTTGGTAGCGGGTTTCGCTGGCGGGTTAACACCGGTGTTGTGCCTGACCAAGCGTGACCTCGCCGCGCCGGACGCGGTCCTGGAGCGCTACGCCGCGCTGGACATCCCGGCTCTGGTCACCGCCCCGGAAACCGGGGTGGACGCGGTGCGGGCGCGGCTGGCGGGTCGGGTCTCGGTCCTCGTCGGACACTCCGGAGTGGGCAAGTCGACGCTGGTGAACCGGCTGGTGCCGGACGCATTGCGGGCCACCGGGGTGGTCAGTGGAGTGGGTAAGGGACGGCACACCTCCAGCTCCGCCGTGGCGCTGCCGCTACCCGGCGGTGGGTGGGTGGTGGACACCCCGGGGATCCGTTCCTTCGGCCTGGCGCACGTGACTCCCGACGACGTCGTCCGCGCCTTCGCCGACCTGGCCACGGCGATCGAGAACTGTCCCCGAGGCTGCACCCACCTCGGTCGCCCCGCCGACCCGGAGTGCGCCCTGGACGAGCTCGACGGCGCCGCGCACCGCCGGGCGATGTCCGTGCGCGTGCTGCTCGCCGCGCTCGCAGGCTCGTGAGTGCGTAACAGTGTTAGAACACTGTTACGCACTCACGAGGTCGGTGGGCGGGTCGAACCTCTCCTTGATCGCCCGGGGGCTGGTCCAGCGCAACAGGTTGATCACTGAGCCGGCCTTGTCGTTGGTGCCCGACGCGCGTGAGCCGCCGAAGGGTTGGCGACCCACGACCGACCCGGTGGGTTTGTCATTGACGTAGAAATTGCCTGCGGCGAAGCGCAACGCCGTCTGAGCCCGCAGCACTGCCTCCCGGTCAGTGGCGAACACCGCCCCGGTGAGGGCATAGGGGCTGGAGGAGTCCATGACGTCGAGGATCGCGGCGTAGTCGGCGGCGGGGTACACGTGCACCGCGAGGATCGGTCCGAAGTACTCCGTGGCGAATATCTCGTGCGTGGGGTCGGCGCTGAGCAGCACCGTGGGCTGCACGAACCACCCCTGCGAGTCGTCGCAGCCACCCCCGGCGAGGACCTCGATCGACGGGTCGGTGGCGACCCGGGCCAGCAGGGCGCGGTGCTTGGCGAAGGCCCGGGCGTCGATCACCGCACCGCCGAAATTCGACAGGTCGGCGACATCGCCATAAGTGATGGTCCGGGTGGTGTCGGCGAGCTGTTCGCGCAGGCCGCCGTCCCACAGCGACCGGGCGAGGTACGCCCGAGAGACCGCGGAGCACTTCTGGCCCTGGTACTCGAACGCGCCGCGCACCAGCGCCGTCGTCACGGCGGCGGGGTCGGCCGAAGAGTGCGCGATCAGGAAGTCCTTGCCGCCGGTCTCCCCCACGATGCGCGGGTAGCTGCGGTAGCTGTCCAGATGATCAGCGATGGTGCGCCAGAGCGCCTTGAAGGTCTTGGTGGAGCCGGTGAAGTGCAGCCCGGCGAAGTTCGGATCGGCCAGCGCGACCTCGCTGACCGCGGCCCCGTCACCAGTGACCAGGTTGATCACCCCGGGCGGCAGCCCGGCAGCCTCCAGCAGCCGCATCGTGACGTGCGCGGCGAGCTGCTGGGTGGGAGTGGGTTTCCACAGTACCGTGTTGCCCATCAGCGCGGGCGCGGTCGGCAGGTTGCCGGCGATCGCGGTGAAGTTGAATGGGGTGATCGCGGTGACGAACCCGTCGAGGGGGCGGTAATCCATCCGATTCCACTCGCCGGGGGCCGAGTTCGGCTGCTGGGCCAGGATCTGGCGGCCGTAGTGCACGTTGAACCGCCAGAAGTCGATCAGCTCGCAGGCCGCGTCGATCTCAGCCTGCTGCACCGACTTCGACTGGCCGAGCATGGTGGCGGCGTTGAGCCTGTCACGCCACGGGCCGGCAGCGAGGTCCGCGGCGCGCAGAAGTATCGCCGCACGGTCGTCGAAGGACAGCTCGCGCCAGGCCGGGGCGGCCTGCGTCGCGGCGCGAACGGCATCGGCGACGTCGACGGCACGGGCCTGCGCGCTGGTGCCCAGCACGTGGGCGTGCCGGTGCGGGGTCACCACATCGAAGCGCGCCCCGCCCGCCATCCGCTGGACACCGCCGATAGTCATGGTCAGCTCAGCGCGCTGGTCGGCCAGCTCGGCAAGCGTGCGGGTCAGCGAATCGCGTGCCGGACTTCCCGGCGGGTAGCTACGGACCGGTTCATTGCGCGGAGTCGGAGGCGACGTGATCGCGTCCATCGAGGTCTCCATGTCTGATACTCACAGCAGCTCGAGCAGGAAGGCGATCTCCTGGGTGGCGTACCAGGCCATGTCGTGGTCCTCCGCGTCGCCGAGCGCGAACTCAGCGTCCGGATCACCGAGATCGGCAGCGTCGACCACCGCCACCGCGGCGCGCACCGCATCCTCCGCCTCGGCTACGTCGACGTGCACGGCAGCTACCGCGCAAGCCGCGACCGAACCGGTGATCGTGACGGCGGCATCGTCGAGATCGGGACGCAACCGCACCCGCTCGACGTCGGCGGCCACCACGACGCGGCGCGCCAGCGCTGCCGGGTCGTCCTCGAGCTCGGGGGCCAACAGTCGCAGCGAGGCTCGGGCCGCCTCGTTCATCGCCACGTATTCCAGCTCTTCGGTGTCTCCGGCGGCGTAGGACTCGCGAAGCATCGGCGTGAGCGCGAATGCCGTGCCGGCGACCGGGATCAGCTCCCCGGAATCGACCAGCGTCCGCAGCATCGAGAGCGTAGCGGGGATATAGACCCTCATCGGCGAAACAGCGCCCCTCTCTGCGGACATCCAGACTAGATCACCGCCCACGGTCGACGTCGGCTTACCCTTCATCTTGTGCCCTCGCCCGACAAGCATTTCCGTGCCCCGAACGGCCAGCATGTCGCCAGCCCACGGGACACCTTCATCACCGTCTACGGCCGCAAACCGGTGCTGGAGGCGCTGATCGACCCGGCGCTGTCCATCGACAAGGTGATCGTGGCCGAGCACGCCCGCGGCGACACCATGCAGGAGATCCTCGACGCCGCGGCGCGCCGGCGGGTACCGGTGCAGCGGGCGTCAGCGCACCGGGTGAAGGTGCTCGCCGGCAATGGCCGGCACGACCAGGGCATCCTGGCCGACGTGGTCGCGCCCCGGATGCGGCCGCTGGATCGCGCGCTGCAGACGTTGCGCAGCCCGGCGGCAGTCCTCGTGCTCGACGCGATCACCAATCCGGCCAACGTGGGAATGATCCTGCGCACCGCGACGGCCGCAGGCATCGACGGCGTGGTGCTGCCCCGCCGGGGCGTGCCCGCGATCGACCCGTTGGTGATCAAGGCTTCGGCCGGGGTGGCCTTTCACGCCCCGGTGCTGCGCAGCGCCACCGCCGAGCTGGCCTGCACCACGCTGCGCGCCGCCGGGTTCGGGGTACTCGGACTGGCCGGTTCGGCACCGGACGCCGAGTCGCTGTTCGGCGACCCACCCCCACCGCAGGTGGCCTACGTGCTGGGAAACGAGACCACGGGCATCTCCGCAGCGGTCGCCGCACAGCTCACCGGCTGGGTCGGCATCCCGATGGCCGGCAATGTCGAGTCGCTCAACGTGGCCAGCGCCGCCGCGGTGGTGTGCTTCGAGTGGGCCCGCCGGCGCCAAATACCGAAGTAAGCCGATCACGCACAGATCCCACCCGGTTCGGCGACATTCGACGACAGCCCCCGCTACCTCGCGCATACTTCCCTCCCACCGGATCGTTGCCCCTCCTCCGACCCGGTGGCCACGGTTTGCGGCACTGTCGCCGCGGACCGTCCGAACACGGCGTCTCCGGCTCCGCCGTCGACCGACTGCGCGCAACTCGCGTGGTCGTTCCAGACGAGGAGCGTTCGTTGACCGCAAGCATCGCCGAGCCATATCCCCAGCTACCGCAGCGGCCGGTACTGCGCCGCTTGGTGGACTTCCTGCCGGCCGCGACGCCGACCACAATCACGCTGCCGCCGCCGGCCACCGCGCTACCGGCAGCCGATCCCGCAGCGGCCGTCCTGGCTGAACGGGTACTGCGGGCCGCGGTGGAGATCCTCGGCGGCCGGCGTCCGGCGCGACAGCTGTCCGCGGTGTTGGATCCTGATCTGCTGACCTACCTGGTATCGCTGCAGGTGACCGCCGGCCATCTGAAACCACGAATGCGCAGAGTGCTCGCCCAGCACCAGGCGGGCGGGGCACTAGAGGCGGTCGCGCTGGTGACGTTGACCACCGGCGTTCGGGCGCTAGCCGCCCGCTTCGACAAACACGGCAGTCGTTGGCAGTGCACGGCGCTGCAGATGCGCCTCACCACTGGAGACCTGAAAGCACGCCGAAAGTGAGCCCTCCCGTTCTCGAACTCCACAGCAGAGTTATTCAGCAGCCGCCAAACAGCGCTGCTGTGGAGTTCGGGGTGCTGAGTGCAGAGCTGGACCTCCTCGAAGTCAGCGCCGAGAACCTCCTTGACCCGACGTTGGTCGCGGAGTTCGATCGTGAGTGGGAGATCGTGCTCGATCAAGTGAAGCACTCCATGGACCTCGCAGATCTGCACCGGATGCCGAGCCGTTCGAGGAGATGCAGGCGTTGATCCGGCAGCGGCAAGACCGATAGGTGTACCGGATCGTTCCTGACCCGACCACGATCGCGCAGGTTGCCGCGCTTCCAGATGATGCTCTGGACGCCTACACCGAGGTACTGGTGGTACTCCGGCTGACGCCGTGGAACGGTCAGCCCGAAGATTCCGCCTTCGCTCGCTGACGCCACGGCAGGATCAGCGACGTCGCGAGCAGCAGAACTGCTGCACGTGGTTGTAAGACGTGCCAGGATGCCTCATACGGCGGTGGCTGTGCGCGTCGTGAGGGTCCAGGCCGTGAGGACTCGGGCGGCCGCAACCCCGCTACCTCCACGAAGCGGCGAGCCGTCTCGTTCCCGAGGCGCCGCGCGCAGCGCGCTCAGTGCCGGCCCTGCTCAGTGCGGGGCTATGGTGGGGGCGCCGTGGCAGCGCTTGTATTTCTTGCCGGAACCGCACGGGCAGGGCGCGTTGCGGGCGGGTCCGCCGGCATCGTTGCCGGCGTGGCGACCACGGTCCCGCACCTCGGTGCCGCCATCCTCGGTGGGTCCAGTGTAGGTGAGCGCCGGGGACTGCCGCTGCGCCACGCCGCCGTTGCTCAGCGCGGGTGAGCCGCCCAGTGCCGCGGAAAGACCACTGTCGTCGGCTTGGCCGTCAAGCTGCGAGAGGGCCGAACCGGCCGGCGCGGGCACCAGCGGAGCCAGCGCCGGGGCCGGGGCCAGTGGGGCCTGCGAGGGGTCCTCGACTATCTCCGGCTCGGCGACCTGGACCGCAACGTTGAACAGGAACCCGACGGATTCCTCTTTCAGTGCCTCGAGCAGGGCACTGAACATCACGAAGCCCTCCCGCTTGTACTCCACGAGCGGGTCGCGCTGGGCCATCGCGCGCAGCCCGATGCCCTCTTTGAGGTAGTCCATCTCGTAGAGGTGCTCGCGCCACTTGCGGTCCAGCACCGAGAGCACCACACGGCGCTCCAGCTCCCGCATCGCGTCCGGACCGGCCATCTCCGCGAGCTCTGCCTCACGCCGGGAGTACGCAGCCCGCGCGTCGTCGAGCACGGCGGCCAGCAGCGTCTCGCGGGTCAGGTCACCGATGTCGTCGGCGATGGACTCGTACTTGATGCCGATGGGATACAGCGTCTTCAGCGCCGTCCACAGCTGGTTGAGGTCCCAGTCCTCGGCATAGCCATTCTCGGTGGCGCCGTTGACATAGGCAGTGATCACATCGGTCATCATGTGCTCGATCTGGTCACGCAAGTCCTCACCCTCGAGAACCCTGCGCCGCTCGGCGTAGATCACCTTGCGTTGCAGGTCCATGACCTCGTCGTACTTCAGCACGTTCTTGCGGATCTCGAAGTTCTGCTGCTCGACCTGGGTCTGGGCGGACTGGATCGCCCTGCTGACCATCTTGGCCTCGATCGGGACGTCGTCCTCGAGTCGCAGCCGGGTCATGATCGACTCGACCAGCGGCCCGTTGAACCGCACCATGAGCTCATCGCGCAGGGACAGGTAGAACCGGGACTCACCGGGGTCGCCTTGGCGCCCGGAGCGGCCACGCAACTGGTTGTCGATGCGTCGCGACTCGTGCCGCTCGGTACCCAGCACGTACAGCCCGCCAGCGGCGACGACCTCCCGGGCCTCGGCCTCGACCTCGGTTCGAGCATCGTTGACCGCGGCTTCCCAGGCGGCCTCGTAGTCCTGCGGCGTCTCCACTGGGTCCAGCCCGTGGGTCCGCAACGCGACATCGGCGAGGAACGTGGGGTTGCCGCCCAGCATGATGTCGGTACCGCGGCCGGCCATGTTGGTGGACACCGTGACCGCGCCTTTGCGGCCAGCCTCGGCGACGATCATCGCCTCTCTCTCGTGCTGTTTGGCATTGAGCACCGAGTGCGGGATCCCTGCGGCCACCAGTGCCTTGGACAGGTATTCGGAGCGCTCCACGCTCGCCGTTCCGACCAGAACCGGTTGACCCTTGGCGTGGCGCTGCGCGATGTCTTCCACGACCGCGTTGAACTTGGCTTCCTCGGTCTTGTAGACCAGGTCACCGTGGTCGGTGCGGACCATCGGCATGTTGGTAGGGATCGACACCACACCCAGCTTGTAGATCTGGAGCAGCTCGGCGGCTTCGGTCTGCGCGGTACCGGTCATCCCGGCGAGCTTGTCGTAGAGCCGGAAGTAGTTCTGCAACGTGATCGTCGCCAAGGTCTGGTTCTCGGCCTTGATCTCGACCTGCTCCTTGGCCTCGATGGCCTGGTGCATGCCCTCGTTGTAGCGCCGGCCGTGCAACACGCGGCCGGTGAACTCGTCGACGATCAGGACCTCACCGTCGCGGACGATGTAGTCCTTGTCCTTGGTGAACAGTTCCTTGACCTTCAGCGCGTTGTTGAGGTACCCGACCAGCGGCGTGTTGGCCGCCTCGTAGAGGTTCTCGATGCCGAGCTGGTCCTCGACGAGCGCGACGCCCTCCTCGGAGACCCCTACGGTGCGCTTGCGTTCGTCGACCTCGTAGTGCACGTCGCGCTTGAGCATCGGGGCGAGCCGGGCGAACTCGCCATACCAGCGGGAGGACTGGTCCGCAGGTCCGGAGATGATCAGCGGCGTGCGCGCCTCGTCGATGAGAATGGAGTCGACTTCGTCGACGATGGCGTAGCTGTGCCCGCGCTGCACGCAGTCCGCGAGGCTCCAAGCCATGTTGTCGCGCAGGTAGTCGAAGCCGAACTCGTTGTTCGTGCCGTAGGTGATATCGGCGTTGTATGCCGCGCGCCGTTCGTCGGGGCTCAGCTGGGACAGGATCACCCCGACCTCCAGACCGAGGAAGCGGTGAATCCGACCCATCCACTCGGAGTCACGCTTGGCCAGGTAGTCGTTGGTTGTGACGACGTGCACACCCTTGCCTGCGATCGCGTTGAGGTACGCCGGCAGCACGCAGGTCAGCGTCTTGCCCTCACCGGTGCGCATTTCGGCGATGTTGCCCAGGTGCATCGCGGCGCCGCCCATCAACTGAACGTCGAAGTGGCGCTGGCCCAACGTGCGCTTCGCGGCCTCACGGACCACCGCGAAGACTTCGGGCAACAGATCATCCAGAGACTCGCCGTTGCCGTGGCGGCGGCGGAACTCATCGGTCTTGGCGCGCAGGTCAGCGTCAGACCGGCTGGCGACGTCGCCTTCCAGACCGTTGATGTGGTCTGCAATGGCGCGTAACCGGCGCACAGTCTTGTGCTCGCCGGCGCGGAGCAGTCGGGACAGGACCACCGTGGAGACCTCACTCGTATCGGGGCACCCGTTGGAGGGCGGGTCGGCGGCGGGCGGTGCGTGGCGTACCGCATGGCACGCCACGCCGCCGGTCTGCGGGCCATCGTATGCCCAGCCCGGCCACGACGGTATCAGCGCAGGTCAGCTACGCACTCAAACGCCATGATCGTCGTCTGGGTGCCCTGAGCGACACGAGATGCCGTGTCACGCCCCCAGACGGCGATCATGGTTAAGGTAGGGCCGCGTCAGACGAGCTGGATCACGCCATAGTCGAAGCCGTGCCGGCGGTACACCACGCTGGGCAGTCCGGACGTGGCGTCGGCGAACAGGTAGAAGTCGTGGCCCACGAGTTCCATCTCGTAAAGCGCGTCGTCGACGGTCATGGGTGTGGCGGAGTGCCGCTTGCGCCGGACGATGCGCCCCGGTCCTTGCGCATCCCGGCCATCCGGTGACTGGAGAATCGGTGATTCGGCCCGCTGGGTGGGCAACTCGTAGTCAAGTTCCGGTTCGGGTGGGTCAAGCAACCCCGTCCGGTGGCCGTTCGTCTCGACGGCGGCGTCGATATCGGAGGTGAGGGTGGCCGCCAACGGCGCGGTGGCCTCTGCGACGGAGGTGGGGTGGCGGCGTCCGTAGTGCACCTTGCGGCGGTCTGCGACTCGGCGCAGCCGGTTGTCCAGCTTGCTCACCGCGGCGTCCAGGGCGGCGTAGAAGTCGGCTCCACACGCCTCTGCGCGGACTACCTGCCCGCGGCACCGACCAGTGATCTCGACCCGCTGGCAGCTCTTGGACTGCCGGGGATTGCGTTCGTGGAACAGCTCGACGTCGTAATGAACGGCCTTCTGGTCATACCGTTCGACGCGGGCGAGCTTCTCGGTAACGTGCATCCGGTAGTGATCGGGTACCTCGACGTTCCGGCCCTTCACGACAATGTTCACGGGCGACCTCCTCGCGTTGTCCAACAGGGACTTCAGCGACACCGGTGGCACTACCAGTGATGATACTCGGACGGCAGCAGCGGGGCCGTCCGCGATGATCACTCGGCCGCCGGCGTCAGAACCATGGCTTGCTCGCCTCCTCCCGAACGGGCAGCGATGCTGATGCCCGGACGGTAGTCCGCTGACGGTGCGCTCGCCAGGCCTTGGCCTCGCGCGTCGCAGGGTCAACGCTGTGGTAGGTATCACGCAGTCGACGGTTACGACGGTGCGTGACAACCGGCGGCCGCGAGCACCACGATTGCTGGCACATCGACACCCGTCCGGAGCAGCGCCGCGGCACACGCCGCAGCGGTCGTCCCGGTAGTCACCACGTCGTCGATCAGTACGACGGCAGTACCGGCGGGTGGCAGGCCAGCCCGGCGCGGCAGCACCCGTCCCGCCAGATTGGCTTGCCGAGCCGCCGCCGCTAAACCGACCGAGTCGCGGACCCCGGGGCCGACCCGCAACGCGGGCGCGACCGCCGCGGCCACCCCCGCGCCAGCCAGCGAAGCCGCCGCCCGCTCGGCCAGCAGCGTCACATGCTGCCCCCCACGCCGACCCGCAGCCACCCGCCTCGACGGCACCGGCACCAGCCACACCCCCGATCCGCGAACGGGGAGTTGAAGCAGCGCGGCGGCGAGGGCGCTGCCCAATGGGCCGGCGAGGTCTCGGCGGCCGTGTTCCTTGTAGGCCAGCAGCGTGGTACGCAACCGGCCACGGTAGGCGCCCAGCGCGTACACCGGCGGGCCAGCCGGGCAACACGGCGGATAGACCCGCATTGGGGAGCCCAGGAGCCCCGCACAGTCCGGGCACAACAGTGGTCCGGGCACTGCGCAACCACCACATTCGACGGGCAACAGTAGATCCAGCAGCGGCCTCAACACCTCACCAAGCGTGCCAGTGGCCCGCCCAGCCGCACGCCGGCAGCCGGCAGTTGTGCACAACAGTCGTGGCCGTCCCCACTGCCGCGGTGCGGGGCTTGCGCTGGTGACTCAGCCCGGGTACAACTCAGCCCGGGTACAAGGGCGCCGAACCGGGTCCGATCCCGCCGAGCAAGGGTTCCCACACCTCTTGGGTGTCCGAATACGCCCACAACCCGGTGGCGTCTGCCACCAACACCTCACGGCCGGGTGCGGCGACGACTTCGGTGAGTGGGCCGGTGAGGTTGGTGGCGGACAACTGCCGAACGGTGAGCCCGTCCACGGACACCGACGACACCTGTGGGGACGGCCCCGCAGACGCCACCACCAGGAGTTCTGGACGCGCCCAGTCCACGCTGGCGAGGGGCGGCAGGCTGCCGTCTCGCAGCACCTGTGGATGGCGCAGGCTCACCAGTCCCGACTCGGTCACCACCGCGGCCACCACCAGCCGACCGCCGACCACCGCGGCCACCTGCACGCCGTCCCGGGACGACCGCAGCTCCGAGATTGTCCCCAACCGGGTGAGTTCAGTCGCGTTGACCTGGTAGGTCAACGGCGGGCCGGCCCCGGAAAGGGCGACGCCCATCACCGTGCGACCGTTGATCACCGTCCACACCTCGGTGCCGGAGGGCCGCCAGGTGGGTCGGCTCATGGTGTCCGCGTCCAACGGCACCGCCGCCAGATCGCCGTCTGATGGGCCCACCCGCAGCTGCGGACGCCCGTCCGGACCGCCCACCACAGCCGCTAACAGGTCCCCACCAGGATTCGAGCTGGCCGCGCGGAGCACACTGAACTGGCCGGCTCCGGCCGGGCCCACTGCCGGAGTGCCGTCCAATCTGCGCAGTCGCCCACCGATGACGACCTGCCCTGGCACGTCAGGCCGCGGCCCGGTCGGCGCGGCGTAGGCGGCGATATCAGCCGAGCGCCACTCCGCCTGCGCCGGCACCAGCGGCTCACCGTCGGCGAGTAGTCGCATCGGGGCGGGGACCAGGCCGTCCAGAGAACTGACGATCTGCGCCGCGACCAGGCGCCGTTGCTGATCCGTCAGCGCGTCCACCCCACTGAGGTTGATCACCGTCCGTCCCGAGCGGCTGACCAGCACGTTGGATCGCAGCCGGGTCCCTCCGGGGATCGCCGTCCGAACGGCACCGGCCAGCCGCTCGGACGGTCCGGCCAGCAGCAAGTCCAACACCCGCCCGGGTAGCGTGGCCGCCGGTTGGGCCGGCACCCAGCGCAGGTCGGGCACCATGGTGCCACGGTTCGGGTCGACGAAGCTGACCCGGACTTGACGGTAGTTGCGCTGCACGGCGCTGGCCTCCACCAGCACACCCGGCGGGGGGTTGGTGATCCGCCACTCACCATGCTCGGTGACCACGTCGAGCGGAATGGAGAAGGCCCCCGCCGAGGGCATGAAGCTGCCATCGGCGGTGAGCACACCAAGCCGCGAACCCCCCACCCGGATGCGCCGGACGCCGCCATTGGGGTCGGCCTGCGGGGCAGCCCCGGGTGCATCTTCGATCACGGTCAGGCCGGCGCGGTCGTCCCAGTTCGCCGCCGCGGTGCGGGACAGAAAAGCGCGGGCGGCGGCGTGCCCGTTCGCCGGGTTGCCGGTGGCCTCGATGAACTCGCGCACCAACCGGAAAGGGTCTACCCCCCGTTGTGGACCGACTGGTGTAGCCGAGCCGGAACCCACCGGCATGGACCGCACCACTTCGAGATCGGAGCTCTCCGGGACTGCCGCGCAGCCCGCCAGGGGAGCAACGATGAGCAGGACGGTAGCCAGCAGGCGTAACAGGCGCATCGGCATCGTTAGCGCCCCGGTCCAGCGGGCACCCGAGGTCCCTGCACGGCTGGCCCCGACCCCGGGGACCTCCCGGGAGGACCCAGCGGCAGCGGGCTTGCGGTGAGTTCGATGTCCCGGCTTCTCGGCAGCGTGAGCCGGAAGGCGCTGCCCTGCCCGGGTGCACCCCAGGCCTGCAACCAGCCGCCGTGCAGGCGGGCGTCCTCCAGGCTGATCGACAGTCCGAGTCCGGTGCCACCGGTGCGCCGATCACGCGATGGGTCACCCCGCCAGAATCGGGTGAACACCAGGTCCTGCTGGCCTGGCTGCAGCCCGATGCCGTGGTCGCGTACCAGCACCGCGACCGCGTCGGAGTCGGATGCGACGATCACTTCAACCGGGTGACCCTCGCCGTGGTCCAACGCGTTGGTCAGCAGATTGCGCAGGATCCGCTCGACCCGCCGCGGGTCGACCTCGGCGAGCACCTCATCGTCCGGCAGATCCAGCTCTAGCGCAGTGCCGGCGCGGTCGGCCACCGCGCGCACCGAGGCCGCCGCACTCGCCACGGTGTCGCGCAGGTCGACGGTCTCACCGTGCAGCTCGGCGACCCCGGCGTCCAGCCGGGAGATCTCCAGCAGCTCAGCCAGCAACGTCTCGAATCGGTCCAGCTCGCTGACCAGCAGCTCGACCGGGCGGTGCAGCACCGGGTGCAGCTTGTCGCGTGACTCATAGAGCAGATCGGCGGCCATCCGGACCGTGGTCAGCGGGGTACGCAGCTCGTGGGACACATCGGAGGTGAAACCGCGCTGCAGCTCGCCGAACTCCTCGAGCTGACGGATCTGCCGCTGGATGCTGGCGGCCATCTCGTTGAACGAGGTGCCCAGCCGGGCCATGTCGTCCTCCCCGACGACCGGGATGCGCTCTTCAAGGTGGCCGTGGGCGAACCGTTCGGCAACCTCGGCGGCTTGCCGGACCGGAACCACCACCTGGCGGGTCACCAGGCTGGCGATGCCCGCGATCAGCACCAGCAGCACCAACCCGCCGAGCACCAGGGTGGACTGCACCAAGGTCAGGGTGCGCTGCTCCGCGGTGAGCGGGAACAGCAGGTACAGCTGCATCGTGCGGCCCGCGCTGGCGACTGGCATGCCGACGACCAGCATTGTCACCCCGGTCGAACCGCGTTGCACTGTGGTGATCTTGTGAGCGAGCGCGCCGCGTTCCACCGCGGAGCGCAGTACCGCGGGGACGTCGTCCAGCGGACCGATCTTCTGACCGGTGCCGACCACCCCGGACGGGTCCCCGCCGTCGACCAGCACCGGCTCGTAAGTGCCGGCGCTAGCCGTGGCGGGACCCGTACCGGTCGGATCCGGATTCGTCAGCCGATCGACAGCGGTGGTGAGCCGGCCCGCCAACGACGCCGAGGTGGGATCCACCGCGCCGAGCTCGGACTCCACCAGGATCCTGCTGTTCTCGGCCTGTAATAGCGCCGCCTGCGTCTTGTTCTCGATCAGCCGCTGAGCAAGCTGCGCCTGCAGCACCATGCCCAGCACCAACACCACGGTGGATGACAGCGCGACGGTGCTGCTCACCACCCGCGCCTTCAGGGAGCGGCGCCACACCGCGCCGAACATGGCGGCCAGCTCGCTGGCCGCTCCGGCGACCGGGCGCAGTTGGTCGGTCGCCCGGTCGGCGAGCGATGTCACCGCGAAATGATCCCTGATCCGGGTATCGGCAGCGGCGCAGGCCTCACGCCGTGCCGGCCTTATATCCGATACCGCGAACGGTGAGCACTACCTCGGGATGCTCCGGATCCCGCTCGACCTTGGAGCGCAGCCGCTGCACGTGCACGTTGACCAAGCGGGTGTCGGCGGCGTGCCGGTAGCCCCAGACCTGCTCGAGCAGCACCTCACGGGTGAACACCTGGCGCGGCTTGCGGGCCAGCGCGAGCAGCAGCTCGAACTCCAGCGGTGTCAGCGAAATCGGTATCCCGTCCCGGCTGACCCGGTGGCCCGGCACGTCGATCTCCAGGTCGCCGATGGTGAGTTGTTCGGCGGGATCGGCTTCGATACGGCGCAACCGGGCGCGCAACCGCGCCACCAGCTCCTGGGTCTTGGGCGGCTTGACCATGTAGTCGTCGGCGCCGGACTCCAGGCCCAGCACCACGTCGACGGTGTCGCTCTTCGCGGTGAGCACCACGACCGGGACATCGGACTCGGCACGGATCGCCTTGCACACGTCAATGCCGCTCATGCCCGGCAACATCAGGTCCAACAACACCAGGTCCGGCTTCAGCTCGCGCAGCGCGGGCATTACCTTGGTGCCCTCGCCGACCACCGCGGTCTCGAAGCCCGCCTGACGCAGCGCGATGGACAACATCTCAGCGGACGCGGGATCATCCTCCACCACGAGCACACGAGCTGCCATGCCACCATCGTGGCATTGCGCGCGACGGTCCCGCCCGTCGGGCGGCAGTCGCTTAGCCGAGCAGCCGCACCGCCAGTTCGCTGAGGTTGCTCGTTGCGGAGGCGCCGGCGACCGTGCCGGCTAAAATCGGGCCGCCGAAAATCGGGCCGCCGAAAATCGGGCCGTCTAAGACAGACCACGGGGCCAGCCAGCCGCTGGCGGCCAGACCGTCATAGACGGCTGCGCACCGCGCCTGCAGTCCATGATCGGTCTCATACAGGTCCTTCGCGCGCGCGCTGTCGGCGCCGGCCCGACGATCCGCACGGGCAGCGGCAACACTCATCGGCACCCGCAGCAGCAGCTGGAGATCGGGCACCGGGACGCCGAACCGGTCGACCTCCAGGCCACGGAGCCAGTCGACGAACGGGCCCTGCGCATCCTCGTGCAGCCGCGCCGCGCCGTATGCCGCATTCGACGCGACGTAGCGATCCAGCAGTACCACGTCGTGGCCGCAGCGCAGCGCGCGCAGCTCTTCGGCGGCAGCTCGCCGATCCAGAGCGAACAGCACCGCCATGCCGTGCACCGAGCTGGCCAGATCACCCAGCCGCCCGTAGAGCGCGTCGCGCGCCAGCTCGGCGTGAACGTCGAGGTCGTAACGAGGAAACGCGATCCGGGCCACACTCGCGCCGCGGGCGCTCAGCGCGGTGACCAATCCGTCGGCCAGGGTGCGCTTACCCGCCCCATCGAGCCCCTCAATAACCACCAGCCTGCCCACGCCCGCACACGCTAGACCAGCCCTACAGTTCGGGAGCCTCAGCGCAGTCGCAACGGGGTCAGGGGCGCATCCGGGAGACCAGACCGGTGTCGTACTGGCCGGAGACGAATTCTTGGTTCTCTAGTAGCTCGGCGTGGAAGGGCAGATTGCACTTCGGGCCGGTGACGATGAATTCGGCAACCGCCATGCGGGCCTGCGCCAGCGCCTGCTCCCGATCTGGGCCGTGCACCACGAGCTTGGCGAGCAGCGAGTCGTAGAACGGCGTCACTGTGGTGCCCGCCGCGTAGCCAGAGTCGACTCGCACTCCCTTACCGCTCGGTTCCACCCACTCGGTGACCGGCCCAGGACCTGGCAGGAAACGCTTCGGGTCCTCGGCGTTTACCCGCAGTTCGACCGCGTGCCCGATGGGGGTCACAGCGTCGACGTCGAAACCAGGTTCGGCGCCCTCGGCGATACGCAGCTGGGCGGCCACCAGGTCCACGCCATAGCGCACCTCGGTGACCGGGTGCTCCACCTGCAGCCGGGTGTTCATCTCCAGGAAGAAGAACTCACCGGTATCCTGGTCGAGCAGGAACTCCACCGTTCCCGCGTTGCGATAATCGACCGTGGCGGCGGCCAGCACCGCGGCGTGTTCCATCCGGCAACGCAGATCCGGCTCGACGGCGGGTGACGGGCTCTCCTCGGCAACCTTCTGATGCCGCCGCTGCACCGAGCATTCGCGCTCGCCCAGCGCTACCACCCGACCGTCGGCCAACCCCAGAACCTGCACCTCCACATGCCGTACCCGTGGGAAGTACCGCTCGACGAACAGCCTCGAGTCGCCGAAGAGCCGGTGAGCGAAGGCGGCGACCTTGGCGTATTCGGCGTGCACGGTTGCGGCGTCGGTCGCTACCGCCATGCCCATCCCACCGCCGCCGGCGGCAGCCTTGAGCATGACGGGGAAACCGACTTTCTCGGCTTCAACGACCGCAGCGTCCTGCGTCGCCACGGCGTGAGTCGAACCGGGCGCCACCGGTACCCCGGCTGCCGCAACGGTTTCCCGGGCAGCCACCTTGTCACCCATCGCGGAGATCGCCTCAGCGCTGGGACCGACCCACGCCAGACCGGCATCGGACACGGCGCGGGCGAACCCGGGATCTTCGGACAGGAACCCGTAACCGGGGTGCACCGCAACCACGCGGGTCCGACGGGCCGCGTCGAGTAGCTGGTCGGCGTCTCGGTAAGCCTGCGCAGGTGCCCCAGTCAGCTCCACCGCCTCGTCGGCCTCGGCGACGAACGGCAGCTCCGCATCTACCGAGGAGTGCACCGCGACGGTTCGGATGCCCATCGCACGTGCGGAGCGGATGACCCGCCGCGCGATCTCACCTCGGTTGGCGATCAACAGTGACTCAAACACCCACCACACTCCTTCGGACAATGTTGATCAAATGGTGCCAGCCGGCGTGCGATCGAGGTCCGGTTCGAGGTAGATGATCCGGGCAGCGGGGACGGCGCCGCGGACCCGCGCCTCGGCCTCGTCGATGGCCCTCGCCACGTCAGCGGTGGACATGGTGGCCGGCACCGCGATCTTCGCGGCGACCAGCAGCTCGTCCGGGCCGAGGTACTGGGTCCTGAGATGGATCACCCGATCCACGCCGCGGCCCACCATCGCGGTACAGATGGTGCGCAGCTCCTCGGGACCGGAGCCTTCGCCGATCAGCAGGCTCTTGGTCTCGACGATGAGGATGACCGCGATGACACCGAGCAGCAGGCCGATGCCTAGCGTCCCGATCGCATCCCACGTCGGGTCGCCGGTGAGCACCGCCAATCCGACGCCCGCCAGGGCGAAGACCAGCCCGACCAGCGCGCCCGAATCCTCCAAAAGCACCACCGGAAGTTCCGGGGACTTCGACCGCCTGATGAACCGCCACCAGCTACCGGCGCCCTTGAGCGGCCTGGACTCCCTGACCGCGGTACGGAAGCTCAAACCCTCCAGCACTACCGCCACGAGCAGGATCCCGATGGCCACCAGTGGCGAAGTGATCTCTTCGGGGCTGTGCAGCTTGTGGGCGCCCTCATAGAGCGCGAACACCGAACCGAGGCTGAACAGCAGCAGCGCGACCACGAAGGAGTAGAAGTAGCGGTCGCGACCGTAGCCGAACGGATGCTCTGCGGTGGCTTCCCGCCGGGAGCGCTTGCCGCCGAGCAGCAACAGCCCCTGGTTGGAGGTGTCGGCTACCGAGTGCACCGCCTCGGCGAGTATCGACGATGACCCGGTGACCAGGAATCCGACGAACTTCGCCGCTGCGATACCGGCGTTCGCCGCCAACGCCGCGACGATCGCCGTCTTCCCGGCCCCCGCTGACACCCTCTCTCCTCCTGTTACCCAGCCCGCCATTCCGAGCCGAATGGCGGTTTCGACGGCTGATAGATCGCTATTCGGAGCCGAATGACGGCCCGGGGTGCACTGGCAACGGTGCTAGGCCGGGTAGGGCGCGGAATAGCTGCACCGGGCCGGGGCCTGGGCACACAGTGACCTCGGGATCCTCGGCGGCCAGCCATACCGAGCCACCTCGGCGCACGGTGACGCTGCCGCCGTCGAGGGAATGCAGCCGCGCTGAGCCCTGAGTGCACAGCAGGATCTGCGGCCACTGACTGTGCAGGCACATCGGAGTCGACTCGCCGTGCGCCCATTCCAGCCTAGTCAACTGGAACTCCTCCGCCAGAGTGCGATACGCAGTTTCGTGCGGCCCCACTGGTTCACCGCGTTGCACCGGCAGCGCACCATAGGAGAAGTCAAGTACCCGCAGCAGCTCGGGCACGTCGATGTGCTTGGAGGTCAAACCGCCGCGCAGTACGTTGTCCGAGTTCGCACTGATTTCCACACCGGTGCCCCGCAGATAGGTGTGCAGGTTGCCGGCGGGCAGGTACATTGCCTCTCCCGACGCCAGCACGACATGGTTGAGTAGTAGGGCCGCGAGCACTCCGACGTCGCCCGGATAGGTCTCGGCCAGCTCGAGAATCACCCGACACTCTCTTCGAAAGTTGCCTCCGCACACGCCGTTGCGGCGCAATAACGCAACGCAGGCATCCAGGGTAGGGGGCAGTACTGCCTTCATCGCTGGCTCGGGCATCGTGATCCAGGTGGTGAACAGGGTTCGCAACCCGTCGGCATTGGGCTCAGCCGCGAGCATCGCACGGTAGGGCGCCAGCTCCGGCACGTCCAGAGCTTTGAGCAACTCGACGGTGCGCTCCGGATCCCGGAACCCGGCCAGCGCCTGGAGCTCGGTGAGTGCGCAGATCAGCTCGGGTTTGTGGCTGGGGTCGACGTAGTTGCGTTCCGGCGCGTCCCGAGGGACTCCCCGGATCTCCTCGCGGGCGAAGCCTTCAGCTGCCTGTTCCGCGGACGGATGAGCCTGCAGGCTCAGCGGCTCCTCTGCGGCGAGCACCTTGAGCAGAAACGGCAACTGGCCGCCCCAACGCTGTGCGCAGCGCGGGCCGAGGTGCCGGTAGGGGTCGGCACGCAACGCCTCCAGCAGGGAGGTCTGGGCGCCATCTGCGTGCATCAGCACCGACGGATCCGCCGGGTGCGCTCCCAGCCATAGCTCGGCCTGCGGGTGCGGGGCCGGGACCGGGCCGCCGAGTAGCTCCGGAATCGCCGTCCGGGAACCCCAGGCGTAAGGCCGCACCGCGTTGCGCAACAGCTCCACAACCCCTCCCTTACCGCCTGCGTTCATTCAACGACCGAGCCGGCCGAGCCGAGCCAACCGGGCCTGCCCAACACACCCCGGCTCAACCCGAGGTACAGCGCGGCGAAGTCGAACCGTAGGGCCAGTACCGCGGCAGCACTCGCCGCGGCCCCCGGATCACCCTGACGCACCATCAGCTCCTCGTCGGCGGTCACCACATCAGCGGCTGGCAACGCGTCCAACGCCATGGCCCGCTCAGACTCGATGCCGGCATCGGTGAGCACCCCGAGCAGCACCGGCCGGACCGCCGGCAGCGCCCCGTGCGGCGCCCCATCCTCAAGCGGATCGCTGAAAGGATCACTGAACACGTCGGTCTCCGCACTGCCGCGGACCGCCTCTCGGCGCAGCACCGGCAGCGCTGCCGCCTCATGGAATCCCGCCGCGTGCGCCACCACCCCCGCATGCGCGGCGAGCGCCGCGGCGCAATGCCCCGCCACCGCCGTGGCCACCGGATCGGTACCCCACAGCAATGGGGTTCGCCCGGTCAGCCGCAACGCCAGGGACTTGGCGGGGTTGACCAACGACTCGTGTGCGACGTGGTCGCGCTCGGCTTCCCGGTCCAGCTCGCCGGCCAATGCCTCGACGTCAGTGGCGAGCAGCCCCAGGGCATCCAACAGCAACAGACCGGCGGTCAGCGTCCGCGGTAGCGCCAACCCCGGTGGCACCTCGATTCTGGGTACCACCAGCACCGCTCGACCTGCCACTGCGGCCGCCACCGGGCCGTCCGCGGGCGCGGTGAGCACCAACTGGGCTCCTCTACGGACCGCACGGGCAAGGCCCTCGGCCAGCTCCCGATCGCCGGGATCGGTGGTGTTGGCCAGGACGATGTCCAACGCGCCCACCCACATCGGCACCGACCGGGTAGTCACCACAGGTACCGGGCACGACGGCCCCAGCAGAGCAAGCAGCAGCGGTGCTGCGGCCGATGCCGCACCCGAACGGGTCAGCAACACCAGGGCACGTGGACGTTCCCCGGTCAGCCTCCGCAGACCCGCCTCCTCGGCCGCGGCCGCCGTGGAACGCACTTGGGCGCCCGCCGTTGCCGCGGCGCGCAGCAAGCCACCGGTATCGATACTCTCCAGGCGCCCAGGGTCATCCAGTGAGTCATCGTCATCACCCTGGCTGTTGTCAGCCTGACTTCGGTGGCCACGGTCGGATTCCATCACCCGCCGCCACCGCCGCTGTCGGCGTCCGGTCCGGTCCCGGGCAACGCCTCGTGCAGCAGTAGCACCGGGATGCCATCGGTCACCGGGAAGCTCCGTCCGCACGCGGTGCAGGTCAAGGCATCCGCGTCAGGATCAGCAGCGGTACCACTGCGCAGCTGCGCGTGCGCCGGGCACGGGCACGCCAAGATCTCCATCAGCGCAGCGTCCAAGTCCACGGCCATTGTCGTCGCCTCCTCAGTCGCCGCGCACCAGTGCCAACACCTCGTCGCGCAACACCTCGACCGCCGCGGTGTCCCGGGCTTCGACGTTCAGGCGCAGCAGCGGTTCGGTGTTCGACGGGCGCAGGTTGAACCACGAACCGTTGGGGCACCGTACGGTGAGGCCGTCGAGCTCGTCGAGCTGGATGCCGTCTCGGGCCGCGAAGCGCTGCTGCACGAGCGCCATCCTGGCCCGCTGGTCATCGACCGTGGAGTTGATTTCACCGGATGCGGCGTAACGGCTGAACTCGGCCATCAGCGCCGATAGCGGCCGCTGCTGCCGGCCGAGCGCGGCGAGAACGTGTAACCCGGCGAGCATTCCAGAGTCAGCGCGCCAGAAACTGCGAAAATAGTAGTGCGCGGAATGCTCACCACCGAAAATCGCCCCGGTTTCCGCCATCCGCTGCTTGATGAATGAGTGCCCGACCCGGGTGCGTACCGGCCGCCCACCGTGTTCGGCGACGATCTCCGGCACGGCTTGTGACGTGATCAAGTTGTAGATCACTGTGGCACCGGGCTCAGTGGCCAACTCACGGGTCGCGACCAGTGCGGCGATAGCGCTGGGACTCACCGGCTCGCCGCTCTCGTCGATCACGAAGCACCGGTCGGCATCGCCGTCGAAGGCTAGGCCCAGGTCGGCGTTGTGCTCGCGCACAGCGGCCTGCAGATCCACCAGGTTCGCTGGATCCAACGGGTTGGCCTCGTGATTCGGGAAATCGCCGTCCAGCTCGAAATACAGCGGGATGACGCTCAGCGGGAGTCCTTCGACAACCGCGGGAACGGTATACCCACCCATTCCGTTGCCGGCGTCCACAACAACGCGCAATGGGCGGATCGCGGACAAGTCCACCAGGGAGCGCAGATACTCTGCGTAGTCGGCGAGCATGTCCCGCTCGGTGACAACACCGCCACCCGGTCCTGGCTCCATGCCACTCTCTACCGCAATCCGGATCTCATCGAGGCCGCTGTCCTGGCCAACCGGCGCGGCGCCCGCTCGGCAGAGCTTAATACCGTTATAACGGGCCGGATTGTGGCTTGCGGTGAACATCGCGCCCGGTAAGTCGAGGCACCCGGAGGTAAAGTAGAGCATGTCGGTGCTGGCCAGCCCAATGGAGATGACGTCGACGCTGCGGCTCGTCACGCCCTGCGCGAAGGCTGCTGCCAGGCCGGGTGAGGAATCCCGCATGTCATACCCGATGACGACTGCTGGTGAACCAGCCGAACGCCCGATGAGCTCAGCGAAGGCTGCCCCGATGTCATGTACCACCGCGGAGTTCAGCTGCTCCCCGACAATGCCCCGGATATCGTAGGCCTTGACGATCGCTGACAGGTCAGGCACTGCTCTCCTCCCGTCGGGTCTGGTCTCACCGAGACGTTAGCTCGCATCGCGCAGGCTGGGCGGGGTTATTCGAGTATCGGTCATCCCGCTGCGCCCGCTGACCGCGGCATGGGAATGCGGCTCAGTCGTCTACCGGGTCTGGAAGCACCCTGAGGTGGCTGCGGCGGGCGCCGCCGGTGGCGGCAGCGGTGCTGACGGGATCCACCGGTCGGTCGGCTCGACCAGCCTCACGTACCGCTTCGGCCAGCGCGGTGAGATCATCCACTGAGGGTTCCGGCTCGGCGAACTCGCCGTCGTGACGCACGACATCCCAGCCCCGCGGCGCGGTCAGCCGTAGCGCGTGCCGCTCGCACAAGTCGTAGGAATGTGGCTCGCTGCAGGTGGCTAGCGGGCCCACCACCGCCGTGGAGTCGGCATAGACGAAGGTGAGCGTGGCAACTGCCGCGTTTGTGCACCCGGTCCTTAAGCATCGCCGCCCACTGCGCACGGCCCGGACCATAGCGCGCAGGTCCGGCCGAGGACCGCAGGCGCGCGGAACACCGCGCCGGCCAGCTTCGACCGCGGCGTAGTCTCGACAGATGGCGGTGACCCGGTCAGCCCGCTCGCGGCTACGCAGACGCCGCGACCGGCGCGGCCGCGGCGTGCGGGGGTTGCTGTACCCGGCCACGCTGCCCGCGGCGCGCAGCCGCGCGGAGCGCTTCGACGCAATCGTGCTGGAAGCGCTCGAACCGATCGACGAGCGTTGGCACACCGAGCTCGACCGGCTCGATGTCGCCGTTGACGAGGTGCCAGAGGTCACTGACTGCGATCCGACGACTGTCAGCTGGGGCAGCGACTTCGTGGAGGACGGCAACGTCCCGCTGGCCCGGCTGGTGCAGGCTGGCGTGGACCGCGCCGGCTTACCCACTCGAGCCCGGATCGTGCTCTATCGACGACCGCTGGAGACTCGCGCGCAGGACGGCGGCGACCTGTCGGATCTCGTTCGTGAAGTGCTCATCGAGCAGGTGGCGAACTATCTGGGGCTCGATCCAGACACCATCGACGGCTCGCCAGAACTGGACTGACACAGGGTGGACTGACGCGCAAGCAGATCTCCCGACCGCGGCGCGCTACCTCTTCGAGTGGCGCCGAGACGGCAGCGCAGTGCCCGCGACGAGCAGCAGTAGTGCACCCTCGACCAGCAAGAGCGCCGTCCTGGGAATGTCGGAGCGGATTACCCGGACTTCGGCAGAGTTACCCCGCACCGGGACCGCGACCTGGTGGCCCCACCCGCGTACCACCGGCACTGGGTGGCCATCCACGCTGGCCTGCCAGCCCGGCTCGTCGTTGGCCGCGACCACGAGCAACCGGCCGTCCGCCCCGGGCGCTACCCGAACTGCCAGCCGAGGCGGCTGGGCCGGTGCGAGCACCCCGCTGACCCCCGGTTCGATGGGTGGAGCGGCACCGCTGCGCGCCTGCTCGGCCAGCGCGGGACCCAACAGCTCCGCGCCCGATACTGGCCGCACTACTCGCACAACCGGTCTGCCATCCGCGGTCCGGGGCGCCGAGCGAGCCAGCGGTCCAGCTGCGGCGAGAGCGCGGACACCCTGCGCAGCGGTGGGAAGAACCACGAATTGCACCCCGGTGGCAGCCACGTCTGCCATCGCCGCGGACGTCTCGCCCGGCTGCCCGCCGCGCAATGCCGCGGCCGCCCGCTCCAGCCGGGCGCCGGTGGCACGCAGCGGGGCAATGTCATCGTCGCCGAAGCGTGCGGTCCGCGATCTGGTCAGCCGTACCGGCTCACCCGGGGCGCCTATCACCAGAACTGAGGTATCCGACCGGTCCAGCTCAGCGGCCAGTGATGGCGCCAGAACCGGAAGACCGGCCGGAGGACCGCTGGTAAGTGGACCGCCGGTACCCACCGCAACAGCTGCCGCTGACAGCACCGCCAACCCGACCCACGGCATCGCCGACAATTTCGTAGTCCACCGCTCACCGAGCCACTGCCGAGTCGGCTCCGCGGTGCGGCCGGCCAGCAGCACCATCCAGAGCAACCCGCAGCCGGCGAACAGCAGCGCACCTCCGGTGAAACCAGGCCGAGGATCACCACCGACCAGCGGCCGCATCGGCAACCGGATCAACAGCGCCACCGCGATCGCGCCCAGCGCCACGATCCCCACCGCCGGCAGCATCGCCCGGGACGGCGCAACGGCGAGCGCGAGCACTGCGGCTAGCAGTACCACCGCGCCTACCCACGGTGCGGCGCCTGCACCACCGGGATCCAAAGCGAGCAGCCGCAGCCAGCCCGGAACCTGCTCGGGCACGACCGCGCCTACCCCCTGCAACAGCACCTCAGGACGTTGAATCACCACTGCCGGCCACGGCAGAAGCAACCCCAGCGGCAGCAGTACCACGGCGAACAGCCCGACCGCGCGGCGCAGCGTCGTCACCCGGGGCGCCGGGATCACCACGAAGCCGATGAGCACGACGGTCAATACCAGCAGGTGCACGAGGGGGGCGAACGCGCCGATCACCGCGATCCCGAGAGCGGTGGCAGCCGCGGTGGACAGCCAGCCACCGGATCGTCGGCCCGTCTGACCGCCTAACACCGACGCGACACCGGCCAGGACGAGCGGCAGCAGTAGGTAGGTCACCACGACGTCGATTCGGCCCTGTGCCAGCCCAGCGATGGCTGGCGGGAGCAACGCGTAGGCAGCGGCGGCCAGTGCTCTGCGCTCGCGACTGACCGGCAGGGCGCGGGTGGCCCGATAGACGGACAGCGCCGCCAGGGGCAGCGCCGCCAACAGCAGCAACGAGACTGCAGCGGCCGGCGACCCCACCGGCAGGCCGAGCATGCCGAGGACCGCCAGGGCAGCTGGCGCGGGGGCCGCGCTCCCCCCGCCGACCGGGTGCCACGACGCGAGGTAGGACGACCAGGTCTGGCCCAGACTTTCCACCGGCAACAACCGGCCACCAGACAAGTCCAGCGCCAGCCGGTGGCGATTGAGCAGTACAGCGAGCACTGTCATCGCCGCAGCCAGCAACGCGGGCGGGGAAAGCAGGAACTCCCGGATGCGCGTGCCGATGCCGACGTCGTCCAACGTGAGCACGCTCAAGTCGCTAGCGCTCAGCGGAGACTTCGAGTCAGGATTCTTGGGCAGCGGCGAGGGCCGCGGCCGGATTCGCGTACCGGCTTGCCCTGCGCCGGTTTGCTCTGGGCCGGTTTCCGCCACGCCGTTGTCTTCAGGCGCGCTGGGAGCTACCGGCGTCGCGACGTTGCTGGCGCTGGGCGAACCGCCGGCACGACGGGCATTGCCCCTACCGACAGGTACCCCAGCATTGCGCGACACGCCGACTCCTCCCTGTCCATACCCCGTTGGTGGGGGCACACGGTAACGCCCCCGCGCGACCGGCGCGGATCCCGGGCAGCGGCCAGGATCAGCCCGCGCCGCGTTTGAGCCTGCGACGCTCGCGCTCTGACAGCCCGCCCCAGATACCGAACCGCTCATCGAAGGCCAACGCGTACTCCAGGCACTCGGCGCGGACCTCGCAGCCCGCACAAATCAGCTTCGCTTCCCGGGTGGATCCACCCTTCTCGGGAAAGAACGCCTCTGGATCTGTCTGAGCGCACAGCGCGCGCTCCTGCCAGTCCTGCTCCTGTTGGTCGTGCCCGTCGAATGGCCCCCAGTCTCCCTGAAGCTCGATCCTGCCCTCCGCTGGCCAGCTGATGTCCCTCTCATCCATGGCGGTCCGCCCTTCTCGCCATAGAGTTCCTCCCCGGTTTCGCGCCTTCCCGGGCTCCAGCCGGGAGAATAACAACCTTGTGATTACACCCCTGTGATCGGGGATGCAAGTTCTCGGGGCTGACCCACAGCCCTACAAGGCGTGTCGCAGTTGACACGCCGCGTAGTCATCGGGCCGCAGTGGTCGCTTCCCCGGGTCGACGGGCCGGGCGACCAGGCGGTAAGAGTCAGGGGTAAGAGTAGGACTGTGCCCGCCACCGGTCTGGCTCCCAGCCCGCTGTTCCTGCTGCTGCTCGCGACGACCGTCGCCGGTGGCGCACTCGCGGCGTTGACCGGCGGCACCGCCCGCACCGCCGGCATCGTGGCGCTGGTACTCGGCGGGTGGGCGGTGGCGCTGTGCCTGCATGAGTTCGGGCATGCCCTGACGGCCTACCGAGGCGGCGACCGTTCGGTGCGCGCCAAGGGATACCTCACCCTGGACATCCGGCGCTACACCGACCCGGTGATGTCGCTGCTGATGCCACTGGCGCTGCTGGCGCTGGGCGGCATCCCGCTCCCGGGCGGCGCTGTGTGGATCAACCGTGCTGCACTGCGTTCGCGAGCGGTCGCCTCGGCGGTGTCACTGGCCGGTCCGCTGACAAATCTCGCCCTCGGTGCCGCAATCACCGTCGTGGTCGCCACCACTGGCCTGCCGGACGGGCTCGCGGCCGGCTTGTCCTATCTCGCTCTGGTACAGATCCTGGCGTTCGTGCTCAATATCCTGCCGGTGCCGGGGCTCGACGGGTTCGGCGTTTTAGAGCCCTATCTGCCCGCCCGAGCTCGCAGGTTCGCCGGCAGCCTCGGCTGGTATGCGCCCTTGCTACTGTTCGTTTTGATCATCGGCGTACCGACGGTGGGAAATGCTCTGTTCGGCGCCAGCTTCGCGGTCTTCGCCGCCCTCGGTGGTGATCCGTTGACAGCGGTGGCCGGCCTTCAGGAGTTCCTCTTCTGGCGCTGACCAGTTTCTGGCGCTGACCAGTCACCGGCCCGGCCGACTCGACGGATGATCAGCACCGGGATAACGTCAGTGTCTCGAGTGCGTTATCCGGGGACGGCGAGGACGCGGGATGGGTATAACAGCTCGGCTGGACGGCTTCCAGCGGCGTCATACCTGGTTGGGTTTCCCGTTGGCGGTGGTCTACAAATTCGTCGACGATCAGGGTGGCTACCTCGCGGTCCTGATCACCTACTACGGTTTCGTCTCGCTGTTTCCCGGGCTGCTCTTGCTGATCAGTGTGCTGGGCTACACGTTGCAGAGCCACCCCGCCTGGCAGCAAGCGGTGCTCGGCTCGGCGCTGCAGCAATTCCCGATCGTCGGGCCGCAACTACAGCAGAACGTCAGCTCGATCCACGGCAGCAGCCTGGGCGTGCTCTTGGGCATCCTCGGCGCTGTCTATGGCGGCCTGGGTGTCTCGGTGGCCATCCAGACGGCGTTGAATCGGGTCTGGGCCGTGCCGCGGTTCGCCCGCCCCGACCCAGTGCTATCCCGGCTACGTGGCCTGGTGTTGTTCGTCCTGATCGGGGCAGTCGTTCTGATCACCACCGCGCTGGCCGCGGTCGGCCCGGTGGCCGTCGCCTACGGCTACGGCTCCGGCCCCGGCATCCGTATCGCGGCGATCGCGGTCGCGATGATCGTCAACGTGGGTGCGTTTCTCATCGGGTTCCGGGTGTTGACCGCCCGGGACGTTCCGCTGGCTGACCTGATGCCTGGTGCGGTCGGCGCCGGCGTCGCGGTTGAGGTGCTGCAGATCGTGGGTGCGTTGTTCGTCAGCTATGAACTCAACGGTGCCTCGCAGATCTATGGCGTCTTCGGGCTGGTTCTCGGGTTGTTGGCGTGGCTTTACCTCCAGGCGGTCATTGTGGTGTTCTGCGCGGAGATCAACGCGGTGCGAGCGCGCCAGCTATGGCCCCGCAATTTGCTCACCCCCTTCATTGAAGATGTCGCGCTCACTCGCGCCGACCGAGCGTCCTACCGTTCGTACGTGGAGTCAGAGCGCTTCACACCTTCCCAGCAAGTGCAGACCACGTTCGACCACCAGCCTTCGGCCAACGACAAAAAAACCTGATCACTGCCGTGAAAGTCGTGGTGCTGGTCGGCGGCGTCGGTGGCGCGCGGTTCCTACTCGGGCTCAAGGCCGCGCTCGGTCTTGGTGGGCCCGACACCGCCGCGCATGACATCACCGCGGTCGTCAACACCGGCGACGACATCTGGCTGCACGGAGTGCGGATCTGCCCGGATCTGGATACCTGCATGTACACCCTCGGCGGCGGCATCGATGCCGAACGCGGCTGGGGGCGTGCTGGTGAGACGTGGGTGGTCAAAGCGGAGCTGGCGCGCTATGGGGCTGATCCGGAGTGGTTCGGGCTGGGGGATCTGGACCTGGCCACCCACCTGGTCCGCACCCGGATGCTCCAAGTCGGCTATCCGCTGTCCGCGGTGACCGCGGCGCTGTGCGATCGGTGGCGCCCCGGGGTGCGGCTGCTGCCGGCCACCGATGATCGCTGCGAGACCCACGTCGTCGTCGACGACGAACAGGGCCGCCGCTCGATGCACTTTCAGGAGTGGTGGATCCGGCACCGCGCGCAACTGCCGGCCATCGAGTTCGTGCCGGTCGGCGCGGATACCGCCGAGCCGGCCGGCGGGGTGCTCGACGCGATCGCCGAGGCAGACGCCGTGCTGCTCGCGCCGTCGAATCCGGTGGTGTCGATCGGGAGTGTGCTGGCGGTACCGAAGATCCGGGCCGCGTTGCGCAACGCTTCCGCCCGGGTGATCGGGTTATCTCCGATCGTCGGTGGCCGCGCGGTGCGCGGGATGGCCGAAGCCTGCCTAGCCGCCATCGGTGTGCCATGTGACGCGGGCGCGGTGGCTGCGCACTATGGAGCGCGCTGTGCGGGTGGGATCCTCGACGGGTGGCTGGTGCACACCGGGGATCGGGCGACGGTGCCCGGGATCGAGGTCCGAGAGATCCCGCTACTGATGACCGACGTTGTGGCGACCGCGGCAATGGCGCGCGCGGCCCTGGATCTCGCCCTGCGGCAGTGATCGACCACGCCGCCGCAGGTGAGATCCGCATCCTGCCGGTTCGAGGACTGCCCGAGTTCCGACCCGGCGACGATCTGATCGGCGCGCTGGTCACCACCGCGCCGTGGCTCGTCGACGGTGACGTCGTCGTCGTCACCAGCAAGGTTATCTCGAAGGTCGAGGGACGGCTGGTCACCGTGCCGACTGATCCGTCGGAGCGGGACGCGGCACGCCGGTCGCTGGTCGCCACCGAGGCGCGACGGGTGATCGCTCGCCGTGGCCGCACGCTGATCACCGAGAACTCGCTGGGCGTGGTGCAGGCCGCGTCGGGAGTGGACTCGTCGAACGTGGCGCCCGATGAGGTCGCGCTGCTGCCGGTCGACCCAGATGCCAGCGCCGCGCGGCTACGTCATGGGCTGGCTGCGCAGCTGGGCGTCGACGTCGCCGTGGTGATCACCGACACGATGGGCCGGGCCTGGCGAGTCGGGCAGACGGACACCGCGATCGGGGCCGCCGGGTTCCGAGTGCTGCACCGCTACCTGGGCACCGTCGACCGGCACGGCAACGAGCTGACGGTCACCGAGATAGCCGTCGCCGACGAGGTGGCCGCCGCCGCCGACCTCGTCAAGGGCAAGCTGGCTGAAGTGCCGGTGGCGGTGCTGCGCGGGCTGGCGTGTGACGACGACGCCAGCACCGCGGCGGACCTGATCCGCCCGCTGATCGACGATCTATTCTGGCTGGGCACCGACGAGGCGCTGGACCGAGGACGAGCTGCCGGCCGGGCGGAGGCGATGCTGCTACGCCGATCGGTGCGCTCGTTTCGTGGCAACCGGGTGGATCCTGAGGCGCTGCGCCGCGCGGTCGGAATCGCGCTGCGCGCGCCGGCACCGCATCACACCAGGCCGGTCCGATTCGTCTGGCTGGCTGACCGGCAGGTTCGTCGTCGGTTGCTCGAGGCGATGAGGCAGGCGTGGCGGGCCGACTTGCACTGCGACGGGCTGACCGAGGACCGCATCGAGCGCCGGGTACGGCGCGGCGATCTGCTCTTCGATGCTCCAGAGGTGCTGGTGCCGGTCGCGGTGCCCGACGGCGCGCACGCCTACCCCGACGCGCGCCGGCAATCCGCCGAGGAGGCGATGTTCACCGTCGCCGCAGGTGCCGCCGTGCAGGGTCTGCTGGTCGCATTGGCCGCTGAGGGTCTGGGCTCCTGCTGGGTCGGCTCGACGCTGTTCTGCCCGGATCTGGTTCGCGCCGAGCTCGCGTTGCCACCGGACTGGCGGCCGCTCGGCGCGGTCGCCGTGGGTCACCCTACGCAACCGCTGCAACCGCGCCCACCGGGTGATCCGGATGATGGATTGGTGCTGCGATAATCCACCGCGATGATCACTAGCTCGAACGTCAGCGGTCCTGCCGTCACCGCACCGAATGCCCCGGCACCGAATGCGGCTGTGCACGCTGATGCGACGCAGACGCTGTCGCGTTGGCGGCCCGGCGACCCCGGCCAGCGGGCCCTGCTCCAGGCCTTCCTCGGGTTTCTAGCCGGCCGCCCGGACGCCTGCGCCCGATCCTGCGTTCCCGGCCACCTGACGGCGTCCGCGGTGGTCCTCTCACACGACCGGACGCAGGTGCTGCTGACCCTGCATCCCCGGGTCGGCCGCTGGCTTCAGCTCGGCGGGCACTGCGAGGAGGGCGACGCCGGGCTCGCGGCGGCGGCGTTACGGGAGGCGACCGAGGAATCCGGCATCAGCGATCTGGAGATCGATCCGCAACCGGTGCACCTGGACGTCCACCCGATCACCTGCTCGCTGGGCTTGCCCACCCGGCATTTCGACGTGCGGTTCCTGCTGCACGCCCCGGCAGGCGCCATCCCCGTGCGTAGCTCAGAGTCCCTAGACCTAGCCTGGTGGCCGGTGAACGCTCCCCCACCCGACGTAGCAGCCTTGCTTGGCGCCCTCCGATGATCGCCATTCGGAGCCGAACCGCGATCACGGCACCTTTGCCGAGCGCCAGTCGGAGCCGAATCGCGATTCGTGTCAGCTTGGCGGCTCGGGGACGGCTTCTACGAGGCTGACCATGCCTGCGCCCGGGATGGTGCGGGTCAGGCGAAGGCCAACCTGGCCAAGCAACCCGCGGTGCTCCGCCTCGGTGCGCCGACGACCGCCGGCGGTCATGACCAGCATCTCCAAATCCGCGAGTTTCCCCATTATTGATGGCGCTGGGCCATCCGGTAGCACGACCTCAGCAAGCAGCATGTAAGCGGTGTCGGACATCGCCGCTCGACAGGTGCGCAGGATTTGCACCGCTTGGTCGTCGTCCCAGTCATCGATAATGGAGCTCAGCAGGTAGGCATCGGCGCCGTCAGGTACCGAATCGAAGAAGTCTCCACTCACGACCTTGCAGCGGTCGACGACGTCGGCGCCCGATAGTTCCTCATCGGCACCGGCGACAACTGTCGGTACGTCGAACAGTACGCCTTGAAGGTGCGGGTTGGCGGACAGGATCGCGGCAAGCAGACCGCCTCGTCCGCCACCGACATCCACTATGGTGTTGAAACGGCTGAAATCGTACGCCTCCGCGATGCTGACACTCTCATTTGTGGAGATGGAAGTCATGGCCGCGTCAAAGACCCCGGCATCCTCGGGATGCTCCGCCAAGTAGTCGAAAACCTTAGTGCCGTGAACCCGGTCAAACGCCGATTCGCCGGTTTGGACAGTCTCGTACAGGTCGGTCCATGGGTAACGGTGAAATGGCATCCCGACCATGGTCGCCCAACCCCGCAATGAGCCGGGGACGTCACTGCGCAGCAACTCACCCAGGGGCGTCAGGGCGAACTGCCGATTCTCCAGCTCGGAGACGACACCGACGTCGCCGAGCGCTCGCAGCACTCGATATAACGCGGAGCGATGCGCACCCACCCGCTCGGCTATCTCTTCAACCGGTTGCGGCCCGGCAGCCAGCACGTCGGCGACACCGAGCCTGGCGATCACGCTGACTGCCTGGGATACCAGGGCCCCCATGGTCAGCTGAAGCATCGCGACCGCTGGTGGCTGCTGGGTTTGTGCAGCGGACAGCGCTGGTGTCTCATCGACTGCCATCGTGACCTCCCTGCATTGGCTGCGACCCCACGGTAGTGGTGCGACAGATAACCGGGAAGGGTCGGCGGCAGATACTCGGCGTTGCGCCCACCGTCACGCGCCGCACGGCGAAGGCGCTGATGAAAACCAAGGTCAACGAGATCGCCGGCAGAATTCACCGGATCGCCACGCTGATTTAGCGAAATACCGGTCCGAACGGACACGATTCCCGCATAACGCCGCCGCCCACGGAACATGACCGTGCCGATGTCTCACCGACCGCTCCGACTTTCGGGGCTGGGCCCATCGCCACGGGCGGCCGCTCGCACTGTTGGTAGCGCGGCGGTGGAGTCCGGCGGCTGGCCTGTGCTGAGCCGAACAAGGCCGACGCCGACGAGCACCACCGCCATGCCGACGAGCGCCCGCAGGCTCAGCGACTCGCCCAGTACGGTAATGCCGAACAGGACGGCGACCACCGGGATCAGGTACGTGACGGTGGAGGCCACAGTCGGGCCATCGTCGGTGATCAGCCGGTAATTCAGGATGTAGGCGACGCCGGTGCCGAGCAGCCCGAGCACAGCGACGCTGCCGAGGGCGTCCGGACGCAAGTCCGGAGCGTGCCAGCCGACCGGTAGGGCGAGTGCCGACAGCACGGTGGCGGCGGTGAGCTGGCCAGCGGACAGGACGGTCGGAGCCAGGTCTCGACTGGTGAGGAACCGACCCACGTACACGAACATCACCCCATACAGGGCAGACGCGGTGAGGCAGGCCGCGGCGCCACTGAGACTGCCGCCCGATCGCCACGGCGCGAAGATCACCACAGTGCCGGCGAAGCCAACGAGCAGGCCGGCCGCACGCGACGCCGACATCGCGCGCTCCGTGCGCGCCAGCAGTGCCACCGCGATCGTCCAGAGCGGAGTCGTCGCGTTGAGGATCGCGGCCAGGCTCGAGTCGACGCTGCGCTCGCCGACGCCGAACAGGAAGAAGGGCACCACATTGCCGACAGTCGCGGCCACCGCGAAGTGCACCCATACGACCGGCTCGTGCGGCATCCGCAGCCCGCGGGTCCGGCAGATCACCAGCAGCAGGCCGGCCGCGAGCAGCAACCGCAGGAACACCAGTTGCATCGGCGTGAACCCGCGGAGCCCGACCTTGATCCACACGAAGCTGGATCCCCAGAGCACTGCGAGTAGCACGAGGCGTACGACGCTGCCGCGCCGGGCCGCCGGCATCCCCATCTGCCCAGCCTGGCCGAATTGCTTGCGACCGGATAACCCTTTACTCACATGGCGCTGCTCACATGGCGCTGCTCACATGGCGCTGCTCACATGGCGCTGCTCACATGGCGCTGCTCACATGGCGCTGCTCACATGGCGCGGTAATCCCGGGCGCTGAACCGGGGGCCGAAGCGGGGAAGGCGGAACCCTGAAGCCTCGATGTAGCGCACCGCCCGTTGCCGCTGTGGTGCGTAAGGTGCGAGTACCTCGAGCATGCCGGCATCATCTAGTGGTCTGCCCAGTAGTGCGTAACCAACAACGGACGGGATGTGGAAGTCGCCGACGCTCACGGCATCGGCGTCCGCCCAGGCCCGCTGAGCCACCTCGGCGGCCGTCCAGATCCCGATCCCCGGGACCTTGCACAGCAGATCACGGCCGGCCTTCCCAGCCGATGTGACCGCGCCCTCCAGTCGGTGCGCCACTGCTGCCGCCGCCAGCAGGGCACGGCGCCGCGAGCGGTCGACCCCGGCGCGGTGCCACTCCCAGTCCGGGATCGCGCGCACCGCCGCTGGGTCGGGTGGCAGCCGCAGCCCGGCGGGGCCTGGCGCCGGTTCTCCGAAGCGCCAGCACAGCTCCCGCCAGGAGCGTCGAGCCTCGACGCCGGTCACCTTCTGTTCCAGCACCGCAGGAACCAGGACATCCCACACCCGACGGGTGGCGCCGAGGCGAAGGCCGGGTGCCCGGTGCCGGGCCTGCGCGATCAGCGGATGGTGCGACACGAAGGCACTGTCGTCGTCATCGGCTCCAAGCAACGCGGGCAACCGGTCCAGCGCCCAGGCCGCGCCCGGTCCCCACCCGGTGGCGTGCACCGGGCCACCGGCCTCGCGGCGAAGTGCCAGGGTGACAGCCCCGACCGGGGTGGTGGCCGCGCGCCACACGGTGCCGTCGGCATCCATCCGCATGGTGGGATCCCCACGGCCCCGGCGCAACGGAGCCAACACCGCCCGGAAATCCAACGGGTATTGCGGGGTCCAGGATCGCGAGCACGTCGCAGCGCAGGTCTCAGACATCGGCGGAGAAGCGCACGCCGCCGTCGGGAAGGAGGACCCCCGGCCAGATCCGCACGCCATTGCGTAGCTCGCAGCGGGCCCCGACTACCGCACCGTCGCCGATCACCGCGTCGTACAGTACGGCCCCCGCACCTACCTGCGCGCCGATGCCCAGCACACTGCGCTGCACGTGTGCGCCGGGACCGACCTGAGCACGGTCCATCAGCACCGAGCCGAGCACCTGCGCTCCGCGGTGCACCACGACGTCCACGCCCACCACCGAACCATCCGCGACTCGCGCGTCGGGATGCACGGTAGCGCCGGACAACAGCAAGGCCTCCCCCACGGGTCCGGGCAACGCGGGCGAGCCAACCATGCCTCGCACCAGGTCGGCCGAGCCCTGTACGAAAGCGGCGGGCGTCCCCAGGTCCAGCCAGTAGGAAGCATCCACGTGGGCATGGACCCGGGCACCTGCCGCGAGCAATCCGGGAAACGTCTCGCGCTCCACCGACACCGCACGCCCGGCCGGGATCGAGTCGATCACCTCCCGGCGAAACACATAGCAGCCGGCGTTGATCAGGTCGGTCGGCGGGTCGTCGCTCTTCTCCAGGAATCCGAGCACCCGGCCGTCCGCGCTGGTCGGCACGCATCCGAATGCTCGCGGATCGGATACCCGCACGAGGTGCAGCGTGACGTCCGCCCTCGCACTGCGATGAGTTCGCACCACCTCCGCCGGATCCAGACCGGACAACACGTCGCCGTTGAACACCAACACGTCGGGCTCGGTCAGCTTGGATGCGACATTGCGGATGCCGCCGCCGGTGCCCAACGGCTCATCCTCGACGACGTAGTCCAACTCCAGACCCAGGGTGGACCCATTCCCGAAGTGGGTCGCGAACACTTCGGCGCGATACGAGGTGCCCAGCACCACCTGCCGTACTCCCGCGGCCCGGATCCGACCCAGCAGGTGGGTGAGAAACGGGACACCCGCGGTGGGCAGCATGGGCTTAGGTGCGGACAGGGTCAGCGGCCGCATCCGGGTACCCAGGCCCCCGACCAGCACTACGGCCTCGACACCCGGCAACGGCTCAACCGGCGCGACGCCAGGACACGAAACCACGGCACCATCTCCTCGAAGGTTCATCACCTGATCGCGGATGGCACCTAGTCTGTCGCTGCGCGCTGAGGACCGGTACAGCGGGACACCCGAGACCGTGCCATCGCCGAGCTGCCGGCCTGCGTGTCAGAAGGGAGGAGGATCGGGATCGGGCGGCTCGTGCCCAGCGCCAACGCTGCCGCCGCCAGCGATCAGTTGCGGCTCTGGATCGGTGCGATAGTCGTAGGGCCAGCTGGTGTATTTGTGTCCGGTTGGGGTGGTGGAGGTGACCCGGCCGTCGGGGTGCTGCTCGACATCCCAGCCGGCAGCGTGGGTCTTGAGCCGGTGGTGATGCCGGCAGCCGGCATGCAGGTTGTGCTCGCTGGTCGAACCGCTCCGGGCCTCATATGGGATGGTGTGATCAAGGTCTGCGGTGGCCGCGCGCTGCTGGCAGGTCGGGAACCTGCAGTAGACGTCCCGCGCTCGGATGAAGTCGGCCAACCCGAGCGGGGGGATGTAGGTGGTGCGGCCGTAGTCGAGCAGAGTTCCCGATACTGGGTCAGTCAGCAGCCGTCGCCACGTTCCCTCGGCGGCGATCTCTCGGGCCAGCGACGCGGGGATCGGGCCATAGCCGACTAACTCCGCGGGCTGTTCATCAAGCCCGAGCAGCATTGTGATCGGCACGATCACCGACACCAGCGGCTTACCCGGGCCCGCGCCACCGCGGGTTGCGCCGCAGCAGTCCTCCGCCCACGCGCTAGGCGCGGGATCATGCCCCGCCGGCATGGCATCCGTAGCACCATCGCCGGCCTCTGCATCAGCGCACGCGTCACCAGCGGAAGCCTCCTGGCAGTGGCCGTCGCAGTCGTAGGGGCAGTCACCGGTGGCGGCGCATCGTCGCCCGGTCAGCAAGTCAACGAGGAGGTCAGCACGACGGGCGTCCATTCCGCGTGGATCGTCGGCGCCGAACCTTCTGGCCAGCTGGCACAACCGCTGGTACGCCGCAGTGGCATCCGGGGCGGAGAGCAGCGCCCACAACGAGGCCATGCCTTCCCCGTCCGGGGAGACGACTACCCGCCGGTCCTTGCGCCGTTCGCGGTATCGGGCCTCGGCGCCGTCCGGGTCGATCACCAACACCGCCCGAGCAAGCGCGGCCCGCAGCTGCGCCACGGTCTGCTGCCCAGCACGGGGTAGCACCCGTGCTTCTAACGCCGTCGCCTGCTCACTCGTCAGCAGGTAGCTGGCCTCGGTGATCGCCCGCACCTTCAGTACGTCTAGCTGCCCGGCCTCCCACGCGGCTAACGTCCCGGGCAGATCGGCTACCAACACCTGCGCCATCACCAACCGGTTGCTTGCGGTGGTCCGCGACAAGCGCAGCGCTAGCCCGATTTCGTCGGAGGCGAACTCGCTGCACCGCGACGGGACGTCCGACCTGGTTGGCTGCGAGGAGTCATCCGGGCGGCGGCGGGCGAACTCTGCGAGCAGCGCGGCTTGCCGGGCTCCCGCCCACGCCGCCACGCGTTCGAAGCCGACGACGGTGTCGATCAGCTCCGCATCCGACAATCTCTCTGGGTCCACCGTGCCGTGATCCAGCTCCAGCGCCAGCCACCCCGACGGGGCACATTGCGCCATCGGCACTTGACCGGTGTCCTCCGGTGCCGGCGCCTGATCGAGCCAGGCGGGATCGAACCAGTCCTCGCCGACTGGGGCACCCACGGAGGCGACCTCTTCGTCGAGGCTAGTATCGAACATATGTTCGATACTAGCCTGTTTCGCCTCACGCCGCTACATGGCCCGGGAATACCGAAGCTACGCCGAAGTGCAAGGTAGCTGAGCCCCTTCCGGCGGCCACGCGTTGTGCACCTCATGCGCCACAAGTGGGAGCCTGAGGACCTGATCGCTTCCTGGACGTTGGTGAAGCCGGACTGGGATCTGGTGGCCAACAAGACTGGTGGGACCCGGCTGGGGTTCAGCGAGTGCACGAAGGCTGATCGGGTGGAGCTGGCGGGGTGGCTGTCACGGGAGCTGTGCCCAACGGAGTTCCGCCGCGAGCCGCTGCGGAGCGCGGTGATCGCACGCGGCCGAGCGTTGCAGCCGGAACCACCGACGTATGGGCAAATCTCCCGGCTGGTCAATAGCGCTGCCGGTTCACTCGAGGCGGCGGCCCCAAGCACCCCACCTACCAGGCGCTGGAAGAACTCGGATGCGTCATGACCGGCCCGGACCGCGAGCACGCCGAGGTCTCGATGCTCGCGCTTCACCTCTTGCAGGCCGCGCTCGTGCACCTCCACACGGTCCTGGTCGAACGCGTCCTGTCCGAACCGGACTGGGCCAGCCGGATGACCGAGGCCGACCGGCGCACGCTGACCCCGCTGTTCTGGACCCATGTGAACCTAACGGGCAAATTCGATCTAGACATGTCCCCCCGCCTCGACCTTGCCGGCGTCGCCCCGAACGCGGCCGAGGGCTTAACGGCCCCGGAAACGGAGTCAGTGTTGTAAACGGGCGCGCCACCAGCTTCATCTGAAGTGGTCCCAGCAGCAGGGCAGGATCTGTTGCCATGATCGATGGTGCCTCGACGTTTACATTGGTCGTCGGAGCGCCCGCACCCGGATCCCTCACCGGGTGGCCCGTCCCGAGACCCGATTAGCCCACGTCTTCAGCTGCTTCGGCCTCCGCTGTCATCCTGGCCGACATGAGTAGGTGGCCACGTCTGACCGAGCGCATCGAGGGCGAGCTCGTAATGGTCGAGCCACTCGCGAGCACGCACGAAGACGGCCTGTTCGCTGCGGGCCAGGACCTGGACGTGTGGCGGTACCTGACGGCCTTCCCCAACGCCTGCGAGAACCGGGCGCGTTTTCATCGCTGGATGCAGGAGGCCCTCACCGCCACCGAGGAAGGCACGGAGGGCGGCTGGGCGATCATCGAGCGCCGCAGCGGCGCGCCGATCGGCAGCACCCGATACCTGGCCCTGCGGCCCGAGCACCACGGGCTCGAGATCGGCTGGACCTGGATCGGTAAGTCCTGGTGGCGCACCGGAGCGAACGTCGAAACCAAGCTGCTGCTCTTCGCCCACGCCTTCGACACACTCGACTGTGAGCGCGTCGAACTCAAGACCGACGCGCGCAACGCACGCTCACGCGCCGCCATGGAAGCGCTTCCCGCGCAGTTCGAGGGAATTCACCGCCGGCACATGAAAATTCCCGACGGCTGGCGCGATACCGCGTGGTACAGCGTCATCGCGCCGGAGTGGCCGGCCGTGCGCACAGCCCTCCGGAGACGACTCGCGGACCACGGTGTTATCGCCTATGCCCAAGGATGATCTTGTTCTGCCAGATCCCATATGCTCGACCGGAGGTGATCCGGTGCTCGTGCGCGGGAACGGCGCCGATCGCCAGCATCGTGGCCCGTGCGGTCCCGGGAGTGGAGACGCACGCCAGCGACGTCGATCCCCGCGCTCTTGGCTACGCCCGCCGCAACCTCACACTCGACGCGAGCGTTCACCACGGACACTTGCTCGACGCGACGTTTCCATCGCTACGCGGGCGGGTGACGCGACGCGTACTGGCGTTTGCCGTCTTCGCCGGTCTCCTCGTACATCTGCTGGGGTCAGCTTCGCCTACGGTACAGATCCACAGGTCTTCGGCTTGTTCTGCTCACCGAACTCTCGGAGCGTTGTTCGAGCCGGTGCGCAGGTGGCTTGGTGGCGTTCAAACCTCACGGTGCCCAGATGAGCTGCTCTTCCAAGGGCTTAGCGCGCAGCGTCGTGGCGTAACAGGGCCGTCCAGAGAAAAGGCTCGCCGAAACAGCGTGACTCGGGTGGCTCGTCACGCATGCGGCGCAGTTCCACTTCCGTCAGGTGCGAGACGATCCAGCGCAGGGATTCCGGCGTGTAGGCGACGCCGCCTTCCAAGCGGGAGTGGCGGTAGAAGTCGGCGTCGGGCAGCTCGGAACCCATCTCGCCCGCCGCGAAGCAGGTGAGGGCGAGATGGCCGCCGGGGGCGAGGGACCGATCGAGCAAGGCCAGGTAGCTGATGCGGCGGTGGGGTGGCAAGTGGTGAAAGCAGCCGGAATCGTAGATCAGGTCATACGGGCCGCCCAGGCCGGTCGCGGTGAGGGCGAAGGCGTCGCCGCAGAGAAAGTGGACCTCGGCGTCCGCATCGCGGGCGCGGTCCTACGCCCAGGCGATGGCCGCCGGGGAGAGGTCCACGGCGTCTACCGTGAATCCCGCCGAGGCGAGGTGCAGGGCGTTGCGGCCGGGGCCACAGCCCAAGTCGAGCGCACGACCCGGGGTGATCAGGCTACGGTCGAGGTAGGAGACGAGGTTCTCGTCCGGTTTCGCCACGAAGAACGGCACGGGCTTGGAGCGATCCGCGTAGAAACTGTCCCACCAGGAGGAGCCGGCCTCAGCTGTCCAGCGGTCGGCCCCGGCGCGAACAGCCCGTCCAGGAGCCGCAATACGTCGTCCACCGTGCGTATGTTTCGGTCCATCCGGCGCCTCCCGAGAGAAGACGATCTTAGACCGAAGCAGGCTTTTCGGGCGAAAGGAAGCTACCGGCGCCGGCCAGCGCGTCCCACCAGCTGTAGCCGGCCGGCCAGACCAGCTCGCAATGCCAGCCGCAGCGGGGCATACAGCGGGCCGGGATGGCGGTCAGCAAGGTAACGGTAAGTGCTGCGATGGTGCTCGACGAGCATCGTCTCGGAGACGCGACTGGTGGCGTGCCCGCCAAGGTGGGTGACTTCCGCGCTGGGCACGTAGACGTTGAGCCACCCGGCGCGACCCAGCCGGTCGCCGAGGTCGACGTCCTCGAAGTACATGAAGTAGCGGGAGTCGAACCCGCCGACGGACTCGAATGCGGTCCGGCGTAGCAGCAGGCATGACCCGGACAACCACTGAGCGGTCCGCTCACCCAGGGCGGTGTCGGACTGCCGGTAAGCCGTGGTCCATGGGTTGCTCGACCAGATCGGACCGAGTACCGCGTGCCCGATGCCGCGGCCCAGCGCAGGCAGCAGCCGCGCCGACGGGTACACCGTCGCGTCCGGTTGCCGGATCAGCGGTCCCAGCGCCCCCGCTCGGGGCCACCGCTGCGCGGCCTCGAGCAGCTCGTCGAGGCTGCCCGGGTGCCACTCGATGTCCGGGTTGGCCACGACCACCCAACCCACCTCGGGCCCCAACTCGGCGACCCCACGGTTGGCGGCAGTGCCGTATCCGACGTTCTCCCCGATGCGCAGCAGGCGCACACCATCACGGCGGATCGCGCGCTCCGGAGCTCCGTCGGTGGAGCCGTTGTCGACCAGCAGCACTCGCAGCGGCCGGCTGGTGGCCTTGACCACCGAGTCCAGGAACGTGTCCAGGGTCTCGCCGGGTGAGTAGGTCACCGTGACGACCGCCAGGTCCTGACCATAGGCATCGCGGGGGGGCACGGCGTTCGATTCTGCACCCCGGTGTGCGCGAGCGGGCTAGCGGGACCGGCGGCGCGCCGCCACGGCGTGGCTGTAACCCTCCCGGTGCAGCGTCGCGCTCGCCGCCCAGGAGAAGTCCTTGGCGCGCCGCTGCGCGGCCGCCGACAGCTCCGCCCGGCGAGCTGGGTCATCGAGCAGTTCGACAATACCTGCGGCGATGTCATTGGCGTCGATGCCGCAGTAGGCCACCGCATCCCCGCCGACCTCGGGCAAGGACAGCCGCCGGGTGGTCAGCACGGCGGCGCCGGCTGCCATCGCCTCCAGCACCGGCAGCCCGAATCCCTCCCCCAACGACGGGTAGGTCACCACGGCAGCGCCACCGAGGAACCCGGACAGCTCAGCCAGCGGGAGGTAGCCGGCCCGGATCACCCGAACGCGGTGCGGCACGGCCTGCAGCTCGCGCTCAACCTGGCTATCCCAGCCTGGCTGCCCAGCCAGTACCAGAGCGGCCAGGTCGGGCCGGCCGGCCCGGATCTGACTTGCCCGGGCGAACCCACGGATCAACGCCGGCACGTTCTTGCGCGGCTCAAGTGCTCCGAGAAAAGCCACGTAGGGGCCGGCGTCCAGGCTCAGCCGGTGCCGGACAACGGTGATCTCCTCCGGCGACGGAGGGTGGAAGCGGTCGGCATCCACCCCGTGGTGCACCACGTGCAGGCTGTCCACATTCCGGGCGACGTCCGCGCTGGCGACGCGTCTCAGCTCGCGGGCCGTCGACGCGCTGGGCACCACGCACACATCGGCCCTGCGCAGCGAGGTCCGCGTCCAGGCTCGGAAGAAGCGCGCCTTGACCGGCGAGTGCACTTTCGGGTCGGTGAAGAACGTCGCGTCGTGCAAGGTGACCACCGTGGCCACCGGGGTGGTCAGCGGCATTGTGTAGTGCGGGCAGTGCAGCACATCGACACGCAAGCGCCGGACCAGCCAGGGCAGGGTGGTCTGCTCCCAGGTCAGCCGCGCGGTCCGGGCGACGAGGCGCTCCACGGCAGGCAGCACGTCGGCGTGCGGGGCCAGCGTGGCGTAGAGCTGCGCGTCCCGCGGTTGGCACACCACCATCGGCGCGGCACCGTCTGCATCCAGCGCCGCGACCAAGCAATCCACGTAGCGACCGACGCCACCACGGTCTGCTGGGACCGCCGTCGCGTCGATGAGCACCCGTGGCTCGGTGAACACGCAGGGAGCCTAAGAGATCACTGTGCGTACTCGTGACTGGCGTATCTCGAGGTGCACCGACCACACCCGGCGGGCGGTACGTTCCCAGCTGAACTGCTCCGCTCGACGCCGACCCGCGGCACGCATGGCCTGCATCGTGGCGGGGTCCGACGCCACCACGCGCAGGGCGGTGGCCAGCGCCGCGGGGTCATTGCGGGCGACCACGACACCGGCGTCCCCGGCTACCTCGACGAGCGCGGGGGCATCGGAATGCACGACCGGTACGCCGGCAGCCATCGCTTCCAGCACCGGCAGGCCGAAACCCTCAGCCAGGCTCGGCGCCGCGAGCACCGCTGCACCGTGCAGCACGACGGCTAGCTCAGCGTCGGCGATCCGGCCCAACACCTGCACCCGGGCGGGGTCCAGCCCGCATCGCCGCGCCAGTGCGGCCGGATCGACCTGCCCCCAACCTGGCTGGCCGACCAGTACCACCGGCAGATCCGGGGCATCCGGCGCAGCCAACGCGGCGAGCAGCGTATCGATCCCTTTGCGGGGTTCGATGGTGCCGACCGCGAGCACGTATCGCGGCGGAAGCCGCAGCTGGGTGGCGATGGCGGCGGCGTCGGGCGGCAGGCTTGTCACGGCCGCGCTGACCCCCTCGCCAACCACGTGCAGCCGAGCCTGGCAGGGCACGTGCCGCGGCAAGTCGTCGGCAACCGCGGCGGTGGGAACCACGAGGGCATCCGCCCGGCTAGCCGCGCGCCCGATATTGCGGCGGTGCCAGCCGACCCCGCGCCGGGTCAACCCGTCGGGATGGGTCCAGGGCACCGTGTCGTGCACCGTGACCACCAGATCCCGGCCGCGGTTGGGTCCCGGTGGCGCCAGCGGCGTCGGGGCGTGCACGGTGTCGCCACCGGGCCAGAGTGCGACGCCGGAGTCCCAGGCAGCGACGAGCGCTTTGGGTGGCAGTGGCAACCGGTGTGGCCCCTCGACTCCGGGGATGATCGCCGGGGTGGGGTCGGCGTGCCGGGCTATCGCGCCGCCCACCGTCCAGCCGGCCGGCGCAGTGGCGGCCAGTGCCGCGGCCAGCTCGCGGGAGTACCGCCCGGTCCCCCCCGGCACCGGTGCGAGCAGCTGCTCCAGCAGAACCACCAGCTTGGGCACGCGCCGAAGTGTGGCACGAGCGTGCCGGGCGGCACGGGTACCGTCACGCCCCGTGTCACGCTCGCGAACCACGGTGGTCGTGGTCACTTGGCGAGGACGCGGTCTGATCGGGCGCTGCCTGAACGCGTTAGCCGCTCAAACCTGCCCGCACCGGGTGCTGGTGGTCGACAACGCCTCGACTGACGGCACCGCGCAGGAGATTGCCCCGCACCGTCCCGAAGTGCTCCGGATGACCCGCAACATCGGCTACGCCGGCGCCCTGGCGGCCGCGTTACCGCACGTCAGCACGCCGTTCATGGCCTGGCTCAACGATGACGCGCAGCCTGAGCCGGGGTGGCTCGCGGCGCTGGAGCAGGCGCTGGATGACGATGACAGGGCCGCCGCCGCGTCCTCGGTGCTGCACACCGGAGACGGCACCGTGACCTCGACCGGCGTCGCGCTCACCCGCATCGGCTACGGCTGCGACACCACCAGGGCGCTGCCGTTCGGCTTCTGCGGTGGCGCCGCGTTGCTGCGCTCCGACGCGCTGCGCGCCGCGGGCGGTGTCCCGGGGTCGCTGTTCTGCTATTACGAGGACACCGACACATCGTGGCGATTGCGACTGTCGGGCCATCAGATCGTCGCCGTGTCCGGCGCCCGGGTCCAGCACGTCGGGGGCGCCTCCGCCCGGCACGGCACGGCCACCTTCCACCGCTGGAATGAGCGCAACCGGCTGCTGGTGTTGCTGCGCTGCGCCCCTGCCAGGGTGGCCGCCCGCGAGCTGGCCCGCTTCGCCGTCCTGACCTTGGTCCTACCGTTTCGCCGGCACCGTCCCGAAACCCCCAACTTCGCGCTCGCCCTGCGACTACAAGTGCTGGCGGAGCTAGCGACCCACCTACCCGCCACCCTGCTCGCCCGCCACCGCATCACCCAACGCGCGACGGTTCCTCGCGCCGCCGTCTGGACCACCTGGTCCACCCGCCCCTGATCCCGCATCGGCAAGCCTCCCGCCCCCAAGGGCTCTGTAGTTCCCGAGCTCCACAGCAGCGCTGTCCACGCCACGGCCGGCAGCTCTGCTGTAGAGCTCGGGAGACACAGTGCTGTTGACGTTGCGGCCACAACGGTGGGCCGGGGGAAAAACCTGATGCGGGATGGGGCACGCTTCGGCGCGTGAATGAGGGCACGGTGTCGGTGGTGGTGGTCAATTATCGGGGTGCGGACGACACCGTGGCGTGCCTGCGGGCGCTGCGCGACGAGCTGGACTGGCCCGCTGAGGGGCTCGAGCTGATCTGCGTGGACAACGCGTCAGACGATGGCAGCGCGCAGCGGATCGCCGCCGCGGTGCCGCAGGCCCGGTTGATCCGCTCGGCCACCAACACCGGCTTCGCCGGTGGCTGCAACCTCGGGGTCAGCCACGCCACCGGCTCGATCGTCGGTTTCCTCAACAGCGACGCCCGACCGCACCGCGACTGGGCGCGCGCCGCCGCCGAGGTGCTACGGGACGATCGAGGCGTCGCGGCAGTGGCCAGCAAGGTGCTCGATTGGGACGGCGAACGGATCGACTACGTCGACGGCGGCCTGACCTGGTACGGCATGGGGTACAAGCCGCACATCGGTAAACCCGACGACGGCGCCCACGACACCGCCCGCGACGTGCTGTTCGGCACCGGCGCCGCGCTGCTGGTCCGGCGCGAGGTCTTCGAGCGACTCGGCGGGTTCGACGAGCGGTTCTTCATGTTCTGCGAGGACGTCGACCTCGGCTGGCGGCTGAACCTGCGCGGGTACCGGGTGCGCTACGAGCCGCGGTCGATCGCTTATCACCGCCACCATGCCTCGCTGCGCGGGGCCGACCCGGCGCGCGAGACCTACCTGCTGGAACGCAACGCGCTCGCCGCCCTGTACAAGAACGTCTCCGACGAGACGCTGGCCACGGTGCTGCCTGCGGCGCTGGCCCTGGCCGTGCGGCGAGCCACCGCCCGCGGCGAGTGCGACCCCACCGAGCTGGAGATGACCCGCCGCAGCCCCGGAACGGAAACCCCCGGCCCGATGGAAGTACCCCGGGTGACCATGGCCGGGATCTACGCCATCGACCGCTTCGTCGAGATGTTGCCCGCGCTGGCTGCGTCCCGGCGGGTCGAGCAGGCCGCCCGGGTTCGCACCGACGCCGATCTGCTGCCGCTGATGCGCAACGCCCTGGAGCGCACCTCCCCCGAGGTCCCCTACCTGCTCGCGCACGACGCGATCGTCGAGGCACTCGGCGTCGCGCAGGTGTACGGGGCTCGCCGGCGGATCCTGATCATCACCGCGGACGCGGTGTCGCAGCGGATGGCCGGGCCGGCGATCCGGGCCTGGAACATGGCCGAGGTGCTCTCCGGCGAGCACGACGTGCGCCTGATCAGCCTCAACCAGCACAGCCTGCCGGCTCCAGCCGAGTTCGACGTGCGGCAGGTAGCGCCCCGGTCGATGGGCCCCGAGCTGGACTGGGCCCAGTTGGTAGTCCTGCAAGGCCACGTACTCGAGCACGTACCGTCGTTGAAGACGTCCAACCACATCGTGATCGCCGATATCTACGACCCGATGCACCTTGAGCAACTCGAGCAGGGCCGCGATCTGGCTGACGATCAGCGCGCCAAGGTCGTCGACGCGGTCACCGCGGTGTTGTCCACCCAGCTGCGCCGCGGTGACTTCTTCCTGTGCGCCTCGCAGCGGCAGCGGCATTTCTGGCTCGGACATCTGGCCGCGATCGGGCGGCTGTCCCCCACCGTCTACGACGCCGACCCGACAACCCGCTCGCTGCTCGCAGTGGCGCCATTCGGGCTGTCCGGGAAACCACCGCAGCGCACCGGTCTCGGATTGCGCGACACGCTGGGACTGGGGTCATCAGGGCGGGCTCCGCGGGAGAAAGTCGTGCTCTGGGCGGGCGGTGTGTACTCCTGGTTCGACCCGCTGACCCTGCTGCACGCCGTGCACGCGTTGCACGTCGAGCACCCGGACCTGCGCCTGGTCTTCCTCGGGATGCGCCACCCGAATCCCGACGTGCCTGAGATGGGTATGGCAGGCCAGACCCGGCGGCTCGCCCAGACCCTGGGCCTGACCGGCAAGCAGGTGTTCTTCAACGAAACCTGGGTGCCTTATGCCGACCGGCAGAACTGGCTGCTCGACGCCGACGCCGGTGTCACCACCCATTTCGAGCACGTCGAGACCACGTTCGCGTTCCGGACCCGGGTGCTGGACTACCTGTGGGCGGGGCTACCTATCGTCACCACCGACGGTGACGCCTTCGCTGAGCTCGTCGCAGCGGAGCAACTCGGTATGGTGGTGCCCGCGCAAGATCCGACGGCGCTGGCAGCGGCGCTGCAGCGGGTGCTTTACGACGAAGACTTCGCGGCCGGTTGCCGCGACCGGATCGCGGCAGTGGCCCAGCGCTTCACCTGGGAGACGGTGTTGGCGCCGCTGGTCGAGTTCTGCCGGCACCCGCGGCCCGCGCCTGACCGGTTGCGCGGCACCCCGCTGACCGCACCCGACCCGCGGACCAGGGTGACCGGCGCGCTGCGCCGCGATGCCGCACTGGCGCTCTCCTACCTCGCCGCCGGTGGCCCCAACGAGGTGGCCCGGCGAGCCGCCGGACGGCTCCGGAGGTGGGCTAAGCCCTCGTAGGGCGCCTCGGCCCACAGGCGCACGACGGTGCCGTCGGGACCGGCGGCGATGTGGACATCGTCGGCGAGCAGGCGAATCAACGACAGACCACGGCCGCGAAAATGGTCGTTGATGGGAACCCGCCAGCTACCGTCGTCTGAGACGGTGATCAGGACGTGGTCACTGCTCCGGCGTGCTTGTAGCCGCACCGGCCCGTGCGGGCAGTCAGCGTAGCCGTGCTCTACCGCGTTGGTCATCGCTTCATAAGCCGCCAACACGAGATCGTCGACCAGCTCGGAAGAAACGTCGGCGGTGAGCCAGTCGCGCAACCGGCGCCGCGCCAGCGAAACGTTACGGTCGGTCGCAACCATCTGCAGCTGCAACGGCGGCCGCACGTCGTCGAATGGCTCGCTGAGCCAGCGCGGATTGAAGTTCATGTCTAGCAAGGCATACCCGAGGTGCGTCCCGGTTGAACATCTGCGGCGGATTTGATCAATCAACCCGGTGGCTTACGGTCACACCGATGTGCACTGATTGCTCACCACCCGCCGAGCGCCCGCTGCGCGTGCTGATCGACGGCACGCCACTGCTCGGACAGCGCAGCGGGATCGGTCGCTACACCGCCGCGCTGCTGCGGGAACTGGCGGCCCGCTGCGACGTGGACGTCACAGTGACCGCATTCACCGCTCGCGGGCAGATCGAGCTGCGCGGCGCGGTACCCGCTGGGGTCGCAGTGCGCGGCGGCCCGGTCCCAGCCAGGGTGCTGCGGGCGTTGTGGCACAGTGTGGACTGGCCTCCCACCGAGCTGCTCGCCGGCAACGCCGATGTGCTGCACGCGACTAACTTCGTACTGCCACCGTCGACTCGGGCGCGCGGCGTCGTAACCGTGCACGACCTGGCGTTTCTGGACCGACCAGACTTTCTGTCCCCGCCGCAGCGTGATCTGCCCGCGCTGGTCCAGCGCTCGGTGGCCCGCGCGGCGATCGTCTGCACACCCAGCGACGCGGTGGCGCAGCAGGTGACCCGCCGGCTCGGCGTCCCGGAACAGCAGGTCGTGGTCACCCCGCTGGGGGTGGATCGCGCATGGTCAAGCGCTGTGGCGCCCACCGAAGCACTGCGCGCCACGCTGGGTCTGCCACCGCGGTACCTGCTGTTCGTCGGGGCAGCGCAACCGCGAAAGGGCCTCGACGTGCTACTTGAGGCGCACCGGTCACGCCGTGAGCTCGCGCCGCTGGTGCTTACCGGGCCGGCAGGCTGGGGTCCGGCGCTGACGACCTCGTCCAGGGTGCACACCGTGGGCTATCTCGACGAGGCTGACCTGCGCTGCGTGGTCGCTGGCGCGACGGCGGTGGTGCTGCCGTCACGCGATGAGGGCTTCGGCTTGCCGGTACTGGAGGCGATGGCGGCCGGGATACCGGTGGTGTGCTCCGACCTGCCGGCACTGCGAGAGGTCGCCGGTGGGCTCGCCGCCCTCGTCCCGCCGGGCGACCCCGCCGCCCTGGCTACCGCCCTGGCCAGGGCGGACGGCGCCACCCGTGACCCCGCCGGGGCGGCCGCCCGACGCGCGCACGCGGCCGGCTACAGCTGGCGAGGCTGTGCTGACGCAACGGTCCGCGCCTACCGGAAGGCCCGCGACTGGGCCGGTGACGTGTGAAGAATTCACACGTCACCAGTGACGAACACACTGCCCACCGATGACGGATACACCGGGATAGGTTTCACCCACGGGGAGTAGCGGAGCAGCGTTACCAAGCCGTTATGATAGGCGTAGGTCGCACACAGCTACGCCGAAGGCTCCGAGGAAGGCCGGTCACCCCCATTCGAGTGCTGGGGGCCATCGCATTCAGCTACGTCAAACGCTGGCGCATGACTGCGCCCGCGCGATGGCGCGCGCATTCGTACAGGAGGGGGAGGACGATGCTCACTCGCCGAACTCAGATCGGGGCCATCTTAGCGGCTCTGGGCGCGGCAACTGTAGCAGTCACGGTCAGCGCAGCAGCGCCTGGGGTGGCGCAGACCGCTCCGCTCGGCGGGGCGAACCCGGTCGCCGTGTTGACCGGTGCCCAGTCGATCAACTCAACCGAGACGCGGTACCAGGTCAAGGGCACCGACCTCGGGATCATGTGGACCGACGAGCGAGGGCAGATCCTGGCCGCCTTCGGCGACACCTTCGGGCTCGGATGGGCCGGGATCAGCAGCGGATTCGCCAACCCCGGCACGATCGACTGGCGCTCGAACACGCTGGCCCGCAGTACTGACCGGAATCCGTCCAACGGCATGTCGTTCAACGACTACGTCACCGACCGCCCGGGCCATGCCAAGGAGCTGCTGCCGTCGCTGAAGAAGGACGGCGTCGAGATGACCAAGATCCCGACCGGCGGCATCAACGTCAGCGGGCGCAACTACCTGGCTTACATGTCCATCCGCAGCTTCACCCAGCCAGGCCAATGGCTCACCAACCACAGTGGTATCGCCTACTCCGACGACGGAGGTCAGACCTGGAAAGACGCCTCCAGCGCGCGCCGGCCGAACACCGCAGGCTTCGACGATCAGTTTCAGATGATCGCCTTTGCCCGGCGGGACGGTTTCGTCTACGCCTATGGCACGCCCAATGGCCGCTTCGGTGACGCCCACGTCGCCCGCGTCCCCGAGCAGCAACTGCTCGACCAATCCGCCTACGAGTACTGGACCGGGAAAAGCTGGCAACGGGGCAGTAGCGCGATCGCGACCCCGATCGTCGATGGGCCGGTGGGTGAGCTGTCGGTGCGCTACGACCAGACTCTCAAGAGCTGGGAGATGATGTATCTCGACGAGTCGCGCAAGGAGATCGTGGTCCGGTTGGCGCCGCAGCCTGCTGGACCGTGGAGCGACGAGATTCCGGTCGCCACATCGCGCGAGTACCCGGACCTCTACGGCGCTTTCTTCGATCCGGATTCCAAGGGCGCGGACATCTACTTCACGATGACCCAGTACGGCAGCTACAACGTCATGATGATGCACGCCAAACTGCCGGCCAGCGCCATACGCAGCGCCCTGAAATAACCCCGCCGGCCGACGTGTGCCGTGAACTCGACAGCACCGACCTTTTGGCGGGGCGAAAAGGTCGGTGCTGTCGAGTTCACGACGCTCGGCACGTCAGCTAGCGTGCGCTCCGGCAGCGACGGCGGCGTGCAGCGCCGCCCGCCAGTGGCGCAGCTCGGGTAGGGCGGCGACGGTCCAGCTGGCGGTGTCCAGCACCGAGTTCGCCGGGCGTGGCGCGGGCCGCGGGAACTCGGCGGTGCTGCACGGCCGTACCCGGCCCGGGTCGGCACCGATCTCGGTGAACACGGCCCTGGCCAGTCCGAACCAGGTCGTGGCGCCGCCGTTGACACAGTGCAGCACGCCGGCCGGCACCCGGTCCGCGGCCAGCGCGAGCGCGATCAGGCCCTCGGCGAGATCCGCCGTCCAGGTGGGGTTGCCGTGCTGGTCGTCAACCACCCTGACGGGGTCGTCGCGGCGGGCCATCCGCGCCATGGTGCGGACGAAGTTGGCGCCGTGCGCGCCGTAGAGCCACCCGGTCCGCACCACATGCCCGGACGCACCGGAGTCCAGCACCGCCCGCTCCCCCGCGAGCTTGGTTCGGCCGTACACAGTTCGCGGCGCCGTGTGGTCTTCCACCTGGTTGGGCCCCGCGCTGTTGCCGGCGAAGACGTAGTCGGTCGAGATGTGCACCAGATGCGCCTGATGGGCCCCGCAGGCCAGGGCCAGGTTCGCGGGACCCTGCGCATTGACCGCGTGGGCCCGCGCAGCACCCTCGCGCTCGGCGGCGTCCACCGCCGTGTAGGCCGCCGCGTTGATCACCACCAGCCGGCTGCCGCGCCCAGCCAGTGAAATTGCATTAGATACCGCTGCCGGATCGGTGATGTCGAGCTCGGCCGAGCCCGGGGCGTGGATCCGGATGATCCCGGCACGGTCAGCTGCCGCCGCCAGATCCCGACCGAGCTGACCACGCGCACCAGTCACCAACAGTGACAAGTTCATGCCTTCAAGGGCTCCCACCAGTCCCGGTGCTCGGCATACCAGCGCACCGTCTCGGCCAGCCCCTGGGCGAAGTCGACCTCAGGGGTGTAGCCGAGCTGGGTGCGGATCTTCGTCCAGTCCACCGAGTATCGGCGATCATGGGCCTTGCGATCGGCCACCGGCGCAACCTGCGACCAGTCCGCGCCCAGAGCATCGAGCAGCAGGCCGGTGAGCTCGGTGTTGGTCAGCTCGGTGCCCCCGCCGATGTTGTAGATCTCGCTAGCCCGACCGCGCTCGAGCACCAGCGCGATGCCACGGCAGTGGTCGTCGACATGCAACCAGTCCCGCACGTTGAGCCCATCGCCGTATAGCGGCACCGCCAGCCCGTCAAGCAGGTTGGTGACGAACAGCGGGATAACCTTCTCCGGGTATTGGTAGGGCCCATAGTTGTTCGAGCAGCGGCTGATCCGCACGTCCATGCCGTGGGTGCGGGCATAGGCCCGGGCGAGCAGATCACCGCTGGCTTTGGACGCCGAATAGGGCGAATTCGGCTCCAGCGGGTGATTCTCGGACCACGAGCCCGACTCGATGGACCCATAGACCTCGTCGGTGGAAACCTGCACAAACCGCGACACACCCGCCTCCAGCGCGGCCTGCAGCAGAATCTGCGTGCCCACCACATTGGTCACCACGAACGGGTCAGCACCCAGGATCGAGCGGTCGACATGTGACTCCGCGGCGAAGTGCACGACCGCATCGATGCCGACCATCAGATCGGCGACCAGCGGCTGATCGGTAATGTCGCCCTTGACGAAGTGCAGCGCCGGCTCGGTCGCGACCGGCGCGAGGTTCGCCTCATTACCGGCGTAGGTCAGCTTGTCCAGCACCACCACCTCAGCACCGGCCAATGTCAGTTCAGCACCCTGAAGCACCCGACGCACGAACGTGGACCCGATGAACCCGGCACCGCCGGTGACCAGCAACCGCATCCGCGCACCCTCCGCTCGGCTCCCACCACTGGGGTCGGGAGTAGGCGACCAACGGCGGTCGAGTGTGCCACGGCAACCTGACCAGGGTTCACACGTCTGGACTAGGAAGTACTGCCGCCACACCAGCCGCGAGACCCAGAAGGGGCATCCGTGGACGACAGGCCAGCTCGGTCGAGGGGGTCCGACCGGTCGGGTCGGCGGCGCAGGCCGGCCAGCAGCCCGCTGCCCCTGAACAGGACGCTGCCCCGGCGGCACCGAAATTACAGCTTGCAGCTCGCCAAGCTGGTGCTCGCGATGGTCTCGGTACTGGTACTGGGCCTCACCGGATACGGGTGGGCAACATTCAAGACCCTCCACGAGGGCTTGAGCACCACGGACGTGATCGGCTGGGCTGTCCCGGACAGAGCCACCGACCTCCTGCTGGTCGGCCTGGACAGCCGGACTGACGCGCACGACAACCCGCTCGCCCCCGACGTACTGGCCCGGCTACGCGCTGGTGACAACGAGGGTGAGCTCACCGACACCATGATCCTGGTGCGAATCCCGAATGACGGCCAGCACGCGGTGGCGATCTCGTTGCCGCGGGACCTGTATGTGGAGCTGCCCGACGGGTACGGCAAGCACAAGCTCAACTCCGCGTTCGCCCGCGCGCGCAACGCCACCGCCCAGCGGCTGGTCGCACAAGGCGCCGACCCGGCGACGGTGCGCACCGAATCCATCGCCGCGGGCCGAAAGTTGCTGCTGCAGGCCGTCAAGGATCTGACCGGCGTCGGTATCGACCACTACGCGGAGATCAACCTGCTCGGCTTCTCGCTGCTCACCGATGCCGTCGGTGGAGTCCAGGTATGCCTCAAGGCTCCGGTTCACGACCGGTTCTCTGGGGCGAACTTCCCCGCGGGACCGCAGTTGATCTCGGGGCCGGACGCGTTGGCGTTCGTTCGACAACGGCACGGATTGCCCCGCGGTGACCTTGACCGCATCGTGCGCCAGCAGGCGTATATGGCGTCGCTGGCGCACAAGGTGCTGACTGCGGGCACGCTGACCAACCCGAGTCGGATCAATCAGCTGATCAATGCGACGCAGCAGTCGCTGGTGCTCGACGACGGCTTCGATGTGCTCGACTTCGCCGCTCGGATTCAGGGCCTCGCCGCCGGCAACGTGGCTTTCGAGACCGTTCCGGTATTGGGTGACGGCATCAGCGAGTCCGACGGCGCGGTGCTCAACGTCGATCCCGACGCCGTGCGCGCCTTCGTCGGGCAGGCGATCGGCGTCCCTTCCACGCCGGACCTCAAGCCCGACCTCCAGCCCGACCCTCAGGTCAAACCGACGCTCGCGGTCGACGTATTCAATGCCTCGGCCGTGCGCGGGCTCGCCAAATCGGTGTCCGATCAGCTGACCGGACAGGGATTTGCGCCGGGAACGCTCGGCAACAGCGCTGTCCGACGCACCAGCGTGGTGCGCTACCCGACCGGCGGACAGGACGCCGCGCGCGCAGTGGCCGACGCGTTGGGCGGCCTGCCGGTCGAGGAGGACACTCAACTGGCAACCGGCACCGTGCAGGTCTACCTCGGCAAGGACTACCTGAGGCGGGGCAGATCGCGGGTCGCGGGCGCCTTGCCGCAGCGGGGAGTGACCCCGGCCGTGAACGACGTCGCGCGGCCGATCGCCGATACCGCAAGCGCTGACAGCGCCACGTCACAGCCGCCGGCTCCAGCGCCGCCACCGAGATCGTCGATGGTGGGTGGCAAGGTGCCCTGCGTCTCTTGAGCCACCACGCGGCACGCAGTGGTCGCGACGTTAAGCTAGACCAACTGATGACCATCACCGACCAGTTGCTCGGCCCGCTGTTGCGCGCGGACCCGGCCAGACCGCGCATCACCCACTACGACGACGCCGCCGGCAGCCGGATCGAACTGTCCGGCGCCACCCTGGCCAACTGGGCCGCCAAGACCGCGAACTGGTTACGCGACGAGCTCGACGTCCAACCCGGCGACATCGTCGCGGTGTTGCTACCACCGCACTGGCAGACCGCCGGGGTGCTGCTGGGCGCCTGGTGGTGCGGCGCGACGGTCACCGTGTCGCCGCATGGGGCGCAGGTAGCGCTATTCGGTCTTGATCGAATCGGCGACGCCACCGGCGCCGACGAGATGGCCGCGGTCGGGCTCGATGCCCTGGGGATGGGTATTTCGGTGTTACCGCCCGGGGTTCGGGACTACGCCAGCGAAGTTCGGGTACACGGCGACACGTTCTCCTCCGGCGGACCCGGACCTGACGTCGAGACACTCATCGCCGCTGCCCATTCCCGAGCCACGGTGCTTGGCCTCGGCGCCGGTGACCGCCTGCTATGCACCACAAGCTGGGACCTGACGGTGCCTGGTGAGGTGCTCCTGGCGGTGCTCGCGGCCGACGCTTCCCTGGTGCAGTGCACCGGTGCTGACCCCGCCGCTCTGACCGATCGCTGCACCGCCGAGCGAATCACCACCGTCCGGCACTAACCCGGGCGCCACCGGCAGTTCGGCGCGAACCACCCGGTTCCCCGCGATAGCCTGTGCGTGGGCAGCGATCGGGAAGGTTCGGCGGGGAATCATGCGGCGTGTGTTGATGTTGCTTGTGGTGGCTTTTTTGCTTGTCGCGTGCTCAGGGAGTTCCCCGGGACCATCCAATGGCGGGGTTGCGCCACACCCGCAGGCGCAAGTCAGCACGCTGCCGGGAAACAAGGCCTCGAACGTCAGCCCGACGCTGCCCGTCTCGGTGCGAGTCATCGGCGGCATCCTGAATCAGGTGGCGCTGACCAATGCAGATGGCCGAGCGGTCGCCGGCACTCTGAGCGCAGACCGGCACAGCTGGATCAGCTCGGAGGCAATGGGCTACGCCAAGACCTACACCTGGAGCGGCAGCGCGGCCGGCCCTGACCGGCTGTCCGTGCCGGTGGCCGGCACGTTCACCACCGTCACACCGCAGCGGCAACTCCACGCCACCCTCAACATCGGCGACGGCGACACCGTCGGCATCGCCGCCCCGATCATCCTGCAGTTCGACCACCACGTATCGGACAAGGCCGCTGCGGAGCGAGCACTGCAGGTACAGGCTTCGGTGCCTACCGAGGGATCGTGGGCTTGGCTACCTGACGACAACGGCGGCTCCCGGGCGCACTACCGACCTAAGGACTACTGGCAATCCGGCACCAAGGTCAGCGTCACCGCCAAGCTCTACGGCGTCGCTCTCGGCAACGGCTCCTACGGCAAGGAAGACATCAGCACCAGGTTCATGATCGGCCGCGCCCAGATCGTCGAGGCCGACGTCAACAGCCACCGCATAGTTGTCATCCGGGACGGCCAGGAGGTGATGAACTTCCCGGCCAGCTACGGACTGAGCTCCGACCCCAATCGCAACACCACCAGCGGCATCCACGTGGTGATGAACAAGGCCCAGACCGTACTGATGTCCAACCGCGCCTATGGATACGTCGACATACCCGAGCACTGGGCGGTACGGATTTCCAATAACGGGGAGTTCATCCACGCCAACCCGGAGACCACCGGCGTCCAAGGTTCCTCCAACGTCACCCACGGCTGCGTGAACCTGTCCACCGCGAACGCTCAGGAGTACTTCGGCACCGCGATCTTCGGAGACCCGGTCGAGGTCACCAACAGCCCGACCCCACTCACCGGGGCTGACGGTGACATCTACGATTGGACCGTGCCGTGGGACAGCTGGCTGGCGATGTCCGCCCTGCACTCCTGACGGTGTAATCCTGACGCAGATCCGCGGCTACCGAACCGCGCAAACTACGCAAAAAAACGTTGAATCGAATCCGGTGCGCGTACGCATCATAACTCAGAGTTTTCGATAACGGGATGCGTAACGCGATCTCGGTACGGCGCGATGAACTTGAACAAGGACCGCGGCCCCGAGGTGGATCATGAAGGCAGAACGGCCTCACTGCTTCCGCCGAACCGCGGCAGGAACCTACCAGAAAACACCGGTCAGTGAGTGCAGTGACAATCAGTGCCTGTTCCGTCACTCAGGTACAGGGGCGCTCGGACAACAAGGCGGAGGCTGAGATGGGTAACTACATAGTTAACGGCGAGGTTATCGACGTGCGCGGAGAGCAGCCCACTGCCGCCGACCTCAAGCGCCAAGCCAACAGTGTGCTGTCCGATTGGGTGATGGCAAGTATGCCCAATGGCCAGATCGTTAAACTCGAAGATCACAGACCGCTGCCGGCCAATGCAGTCGACTACTCAGTGGTGACGCCGTTCACTTACGGCTGATAGCGAGGTCGGGGTAATGCCGTCAATAACGAAAGATCTCGAAACGCGGCGCAGGCTCAGCCGACTCAAAACCGAGGCGCTCTTACTCTCGCGGCGGTTCGGTGACGCCCGCTTCGACACTGAAAGCGGCACCTGGTTCTACGTCGAACGGTTTCCAATCGCGGCAGGCTGGAACAAGTCCCACATCGAAGTCCTGATCGACATCCCGTACGGCACCCCCGGCTATCCGTCGGTACCGCCAGAATGGTTCTGGACGGACCACGATCTCCGGACGACCGAAGGACAGTCACTCAACCACTTTTTCACACGCGGGCCGAGTACCGATAAGGAGCACCTCAACCACGGCTGGGGACACTTCTGCGTACACCTTATCGGATGGCGGCCGGCTGGTGGCGCTGATCTGCTTCGTGGGCACAGTCTTCTAACGTACCTCGACCTGATCGCAACGATTTTCCGCGACCGGCGCACTCTGAGCGGAGCACGATAATGGCGCGCGAGGTGGATGACATCGTACTCAGTTCCACCCTGTGGTCAGAGCTCCGCAGTCATCTTTTGACTACCAATGACAGGCCGGGAAGCCGGGGCGGCAATGAACAGATGGCGTTCATCCTCGCCGCGCCCAACGTGTCAGCGAGCAGGATACGATTGGTAGGTCACGAGCTGCTCCGGGCACAACCCACCGACCTCGATCACCAGTCGCCCTCAGCAATAAGTCCCAATGGCCAGTTCGTCGCGACCGCTCTGACTCGGTGTCGCCGCGAAGGCTGGAGTCTCATCGAGGTCCACTCACACCCCTTCGACTCGGCTCCTCATACAACGTTTAGCAGCATTGACTGGTCCAACGACCGAATGAAGATGCCCCGGCTCGCCTCGATGCTGCCCGAACCGTTCTATCACGCCACGATGGTCGTGGGACAGAACAGCCTAGACGCCCACTACTATCAGCGCACCATCTCGACGATTCGGCCGGTGCAGCAAGTGACTATCGTGGGTAGCTTCTCCGAAGATTCGCCCGTCTTACACTACTTCCCGGCCTCCAGTTCCGCAGCTGCGTCGGTGTTCCCGCAAGACGCACGTCACGACCGCCAGCTTCCCCTGCTCGGGGCGGCCACCCAGGAGGCCCTCTCAAAAGCACGAGTGGCTGTCGTCGGCCTTGGCGGGCTTGGATCGTTCGTTGCCTTAGAACTCGCCTACCTCGGCATCGGCCACCTGATTCTCATTGATCCTGACCGTATCGAGTTGAGCAATCTCAATCGCCTCATCGGCGCTGGACCAGACGACGTCGGACGCTACAAGGTCGACGTCTTCCGGGATCTCATCGAGCGCGTGGCGCCGGGAGTCGAGGTAACAGCTGTGGCAGCGCCGCTGCTGGACAGCTCAGCTCTCCACCACGCCAAAGCAGCAGACTTGCTGCTCGGCTGCGTCGACACGCACGGCGCTCGCCTGTCGTTGAACCATTTATCTATTCGCTACCTCATACCGCTGATCGATGCAGGCACCGGTGCCAGGCTCGGGACCGACAGTTTAGAGGCCAAACTCGGAGGCCAAGTCCAGGTCGTCGCACCGGGAGCCGGCTGCCTTGAGTGCCGTGGCTTCATTCACCCGCAACGGGCGGCATACGATTTAGCGCCGCCAGAGCTGCAGGAGTATGAACGAGACCACGGTTACGGCACCGAGGAGGCTAGGCCCTCGGTTATATTCCTCAATGGTGTCGTGGCGTCAATGCAGGTTGCGGAAACCGTGCGGACTTTCACGGCGGCGTCGGCACGGAAGGCCGTCAACCCGAAGCTGGTCATGTACGATGCACAAGCTCAGCGGACGTTCCCGGCGGCTGTTCGCTACTCGCCTGAGTGCGCGACCTGCGGCACTGACGGGGTTACCGGGCTCGCTGATCTCGCACCTTTGCAAGCCGCCTTTCAGGCTGCGCCGACGGCACGGCCTGCTTTCGCAAGAGCGTCACTGAGCTAGCCGGAGCCGAGCATGCCGGATCCAATTCCGAGAAATAGAAGTGCGCACGAGCGACGGTCCCGCCGGCCGGCGACACACGGATTTTGGCGAGGTCGCCCACGCCGGCGAGCCCGGGAAGACGCTGAACAGGCCGGGCCAGCCGCGCAGCTGCAATGCACACCCGAGCGGCCAGAAGTCTTTGCAAATCAACCACTTCGACGGCCTCGGCAAAACGCCGCGCAGACCGCAACTCCGCCTGCGCCTGCGCCTGCGCCTGCGCCTGCGCCTGCGCCTGCGCCTGCACTCGCGCCTCCCCCAGCACCCGCGCCTATGCTCGGCCCCGTGCCCCTGCCCGGCAGGCGGGACGTTGGTCTAGGCCAACCTTTCCGGCGACCACGGCAAAACACGGCGCAACCCGAACTGCCACCATCGCCCTCAGCGGATTTAGCAATCGGTCCAGGCCAACCACTTCGTCGGCTCCGCCAAAACGCCGGACATCCCGAACCAACTCCGCCGCCACCGCGCGCGGTCGACAGGCAGGTCGCCGGTCCACGCCAAGCACCTGGGCGCACCCGACGAGACGTTAGACAACCTGGGCGACCCCCGTCGATACACCGTACTGACTTGATAGTCGGTGGATTAGTTTCCGCTGCTGCACTTGTCGTAGGGATCGTCGCGTTCCCGCTTCTCCCATCGGGTACGTCCACAGGGTCGACGACACCTCCACCAGCGAGTAACCACGCTGGTACCGCGGTCGCCGGTAGCGGGGATTCAGGCCCGGTCCGTGGCCAGCTTGCGATCCAGCCGAGTGCGCCAGCAAGTCCCGATCACGCTTCAACGCGAGGAGGAGTGACCCTGCTCAGCGATCAGACAGCGGTGCACCACCCGTCCATAGTGCCGGTCGCGGCGCCGCCAGCCGCAGTACCACAGGTCGCGGTACCCAATGGGCCCAGTCGGAGTGGCTACGAAGAATCGCCGCAGCCAGCCGATCTTCCGCAGGTCCAGCCCCGCAGCGTTCCGACCCCCTACCCGAGTTCCGGCACCGGTCACCACTCAGGTGGCGGCACCACACCCGGCGACCCTCCAGCCGGGAACCCCCCACCCGTCAACCCCCCACCCAGCGGACCTCCACCCAGCGGACCTCCACCCAGCGGACCTCCACCCAGCGGACCTCCACCCGGCGGTACTCATTCAGGCGGACATGTAGGTGGCTCAAATGGGTACTTGGGTGGGGGATCAGGTGGCCGCTTAGGTGGCAGCTCAGGTGATCACGTCCGTAGCAGCTCAAATAGCAGCTCAAATAGCGGCTCAAATAGCGGCTCAAGTCGCGGCGCGAAGTGATGGCCGATCGGTAGCCAGGGCACGTGGGTGCGTCGGGCTACCAAACGGTAAAGGCAGAAGCATCACGGATTGACCTCAAACTGGCCATTACTTGGCTACCGGGAGCTACCCGCAGAGCAGGGTGGGCGCGGACCATCACCAGGCGCTGGATCTGGTTAGCTCCCTCATAAATCTGGGTGATCTCCGTGGAAGGGTTCACTGGGGCTCGGATGCCGTCAACGGCAGCTGAAATTGACCAGCTGACGGCAACTGAAAATCCGCTGGGTCCGGCGCCAATATCGGGCCAAGGTATTCCACGCCGCGACCACCACGATCACCGAGCGCAACAGCTGCTCCGGCCGTAATCGACCACCTTGTAGTCGCCATCAACGCCGAAGACCGCGTCACCGAGCTGCATATCAACTGGCAGGGCGGTCAGCACCGAGTTGTCCAGTGACGACAACCCAAAGGCGGCGATCACACCCGGGCGACCAGCAAGGACACCCTCGCTCTCGTGCGACGTCTGGCCGAACACCACGGCGACAAGACCATCGCGCTGATCCTGTCCAAACAGCACAGACACACCAAGACCGGACTGACCTCGGACTGGACCCGGTCAAGTCGCTATCCGCCTCCCACGGCGTCCGCGCATACTAGCCCGACGGGACCGAAACCATCTGTGCCCAGGACCAGGATGACTGCGTAGTCACCGTCCCGAAGGCGGCGGAGCCGCGGCGGCCATCACGCCACCCCGCCACCGTCTAGGCCCAGGGCAGTGTCTAGTCGGCCGTTTCTGACGAGCAGCTGTCCGCCGGCCGGGTTGTCGTGTGAGCCTCGACGGTGGGAGTTCCTAGCGTAACCTTCCTAGTGTAACCAGGGGCCGCCGAGGGCAGCCGTATGGCACGGATGGGGCATCCAATGTTTGATGATCTTCCGTGACGGGTATTGGTCAGAGTATCGCTTCAAGATCTACTTGGAGGGGGCACACCGAAAGGAGCTGGCGATGACTGAGCCAGAGGGCACCGTACAGGACGCCGAGCTTGATCCCGAATCTTCCACCGACGAGGGAGCAGCCGACAGCGACAAGGGGGCAGTGGAAGAGCCCGCCGACTACCAGAAGGAAGCGGAAGAAACGGCGACCGACGACTACCAGGCACGCATGGAGAAGTTCGACGAGGTCGATGCGTCGGTCCCTGTTGTGTCATTGCCGGTGGAGTCCAGTGAGCTGGACAAGAGCGATCTTGAGGTCTGACCCATAGGGCAGAACTTGTGCGTTTTAGTGATCTAGCCGCCGAGCAGAGTGCGGGCCATCACCAGGCGCTGGATCTGGTTGGTGCCCTCGTAGATCTGGGTGATCTTCGCGTCACGCATCATCCGTTCGACTGGGAAGTCCCGGGTGTAGCCGTAGCCACCGAAGAGCTGCACCGCGTCGGTCGTCACCTCCATGGCCACGTCTGAAGCGAAGCATTTCGACGCTGAGGTGATGAACCCGAGTTTGCCCGCACCGCGCTCGGCGCGCGCCGCGGCGACGTAGACGAGCTGACGGGCCGCCTCGGTCTTCATCGCCATGTCGGCCAGCATGAATCGGATACCCTGAAAATCGGCGATCGGCTTGCCGAACTGCTTGCGTTGCTTGACGTAGTCGATCGAGGCGTCCACCGCACCCTGTGCGATTCCGACGGCCTGCGCTCCGATCGTCGGGCGGGTGTGGTCCAGGGTCTGCAGGGCTGTCTTGAACCCGGTGCCGGGATCGCCGATGATCCGGTCGGCAGGGATCGTGCAATCCTCGAAGTAGATTTCTCGGGTCGGGCTACCCCTGATCCCCATTTTGCGCTCTTTGGGCCCAACCGAGAATCCTGGGTCGTCTTTGTGAACGACGAAGGCGCTGATTCCAGCTGCGCCCTTGGCCGGGTCGGTTACCGCCATCACGGTATACCAGGTCGATTGGCCGGCGTTGCTGATCCAGTACTTGGTGCCGTTGAGCACCCAGTGGTCGCCAACACGCTGGGCTCGGGTCCGCATCGCCGCGGCATCACTTCCCGCCTCCCGCTCGGACAGCGCATAGGACGCCATCGACCCCGCGGCCAGTGACGGCAGCACCTGCTCGCGCAGTTGCTCTGAGCCGGCCAGCAGCAGGCCCATCGTGCCGAGCTTGTTCACAGCTGGGATCAGCGAAGACGACGCGCACACCCGCGCCACCTCCTCGATCACGATGCAGGTCGCGACCGAGTCCGCGCCCTGGCCGCCGTAGGCCTCCGGGATGTGCACCGCGTGGAAAGCCGCGCGCACCAGCGCAGCCTGGGCCTCCCGCGGAAACCGCTCGAGCTCGTCGACCTCCGCCGCGTACGGCGCGATCTCCTTCTCGGCCAGATCCCGCACCACCTCCCGCAAAGCCTCATATTCCGCCCCCAACTCGTACATGCCGACTCAGTCCAGCGCGGCGCGGAGGGCGGCGTCGGCGTCGAGCACTCGTTGGGCTAGATCCTGCTGGAAGGTCGCGATTTGGTGGGCTAGTGCGGGGTCTGAGGCGGCTAGGATGCGGACTGCTAGCAGTCCGGCGTTGCGCGCGCCGCCAACCGACACGGTCGCGACCGGCACCCCGGCGGGCATCTGCACGATGGACAGCAGCGAGTCCAGCCCGTCGAGGTGCGCCAGCGGTACCGGCACCCCGATCACCGGCAGCACCGTCGCCGAAGCCACCATCCCGGGCAAGTGTGCCGCCCCACCAGCCCCCGCGATGATCACCTTCAGGCCCCGGCCTGCGGCGTTGCGGGCATAGTCGAGCATCCGCGCGGGGGTGCGGTGCGCGGAGACCACCGACACCTCGTGGGCCACCCCGAACTCGTCGAGAGCCTGCGCGGCAGCGCGCATCACCGGCCAGTCCGAGTCACTGCCCATGATCACACCGACCAGACTCACGCCGTCTCCTGTCCCCGCTCGTGCACCGGGTGCCCGTCCGGCCAGGCTCCGGTGGCCAGAAAGACCGCCGAAGCGACCGCCACGTTGCGCGCCGGCGTCGGCGCCTCACCGAGAACCGTGACGTGCCCAATCTTGCGCCTAGGTCGCTGCGGCTTCGCATACAGGTGCACCTTCGCCTGCGGGTAGCGAGCCATCAGATGGTGCAGCCGCTCATCGATACCCATCATCGGCGCGATGTCGGCGCCCAGCACGTTGGCCATCGCACAGGCCGGGGCGCGCGGTGCGGTGGACCCCAACGGGTAGTCCAGTACCGCGCGCAGGTGCTGCTCGAACTGGGACGTCGCGGCACCCTCAATGGTCCAGTGCCCGCTGTTGTGCGGCCGCATCGCCAACTCATTAACCAGCAACTGCCCAGAAGGCATTTCGAACAGTTCGACGGCTAGCACGCCGACCACTTCCAGCGTCGCCGCCAACCGCAGGGCCAGTTGCTGGCCGGCTTGCGCGAGTTCCGCGTCCAGGCCGGGCGCCGGGGCGAGCACCTCCACGCAGATCCCCTCCCGCTGCACCGTCTGCACCACCGGCCACACCGCGCCCTGCCCGAATGGCGAGCGGGCTACCAGCACGGCGAGTTCCCTGCGCATCGCCACACATTGCTCGACCAGCAACGGCGTACCTGCGGCAAGCAGCTCGGCCACCGCGCGCCGCGCGCCGGTGGGGGTGTTGAGCATCCACAAACCCCGCCCGTCATAGCCGCCGCGGACCGCTTTCAGTACGCAGGGCCAGCCGTGCTCGGCACCGAAGGACACCGCGTCCTGCGGCCGGGTGACTTCGCGAAACGGCGGAACCGGCACGCCCAGCCCGGCCAGCGTCCGGCGCATCAGCAGCTTGTCCTGGGCATGGCGCAGCGCGTCCGGCCCCGGATGCACCCGAACACCCGCGGCAACCAGTGCCCGGAGGTGCTCAGTGGGAACGTGCTCATGGTCGAAGGTGAGCACGTCGCAGCCCTCGGCGAACCGTCGCAGCGTGGCCAGATCATCGTGCCGGCCAAGGACCACATCGGTGGCCACCAGCGCCGCCGGCTCGTCCGGACCGGCCGCGAGCACCCGCAGCGACTGCCCGAGCGCCACAGCGGCCTGGTGGGTCATCCGAGCCAGCTGCCCGGCACCCACCATGCCGACGACAGGCAACCCGGTACGGAGGTCCACGAGTTGCCGATCTTATCCGAGACCTGCTGCGTGCCCGACAGCCCTGCTCTTCCCGAGCTCCACAGCAGCGCTCTCATAGCGACCCGGTACAGCACTGGAGTTCGGGAGCCTGAGAGCTGGAGCTCGGTGCGCGGGGCTCCAACCTACGGTCCGTACACTGCCGCCGTGTCCATGGTCGACGCGGTGCTCATCCGAGTCCCGCAGCCCTACCGCGATATCGCTGTTCGGCACCGCGAGCTAGTGAAGTTCGCCCTCGTCGGGGGGATCACCTACATCGTCGACATCACGCTGTTCACGCTGCTCAAGACGACGGTGCTGGAGCCCAAGCCGGTCACCGCCAAGATCGTTGCGGTGCTGGTGGCGACGATCGTGTCCTACGTACTCAACCGGGAGTGGTCCTTCCGCACCCGGGGCGGCCGGGAACGGCGCCACGAGGCCTCGTTGTTCTTCCTGGTCTGCGGCATCGGACTGGTGCTCAACGCTGCGCCGCTGTGGGTCTCGCGATACGTGCTGGAACTGCAGGTCCCGGCGGTCAGCCTGCTCGCGCAGGAGGCCGCTGACTTCGCCAGCGCCAACGTGATCGGAACGTTGCTGGCGATGATCTTCCGGTGGTGGGCCTTCCGCAGATACGTCTTCCCCGACCAGAACGTACGCCGCCAAGTGCAGGTCGGCTGAGTCAACGCACCACGCCGGCACCCGGCCGGGGGGGCCCGGGCAACTCTTCGCCTCGCGGCACCCGCAGGTACACGGCGAATCTGGCCGGCCGCGCCGAACTGAGCTCAAGGCGTCCACCGTCGGCCTCAACCAACGCCCGGGCCAGGGCCAGCCCGACGCCGGTCGAGGACGCACCCGAGATCCCCCGGTCGAAGACGCGTGCGGCCAGCTCCTCGGGCACCCCCTCGCCGCCGTCGGTGACCTCCACCACGACCATCCGATCTGGTCCCACCCCGGTCCACCGGGCGGACAGCGTCACCACCCCGGCGCCGTGCCGCAGCGCGTTGTCGATCAGCACTCCGAGCGCCTCGCGCAGCCGGCCAGGGGTAACCCGGGCTACCAGCGCGTCGGCTACCCGCAGCCGCAGCGGGCGCCGGTCGGCATCGGCCTGCGGCTGCCAGTCGGCGACCACTTCGCCGAGCAGTTCGGCCAGCTCCACCGGTTCGGCGGTGGCGGCTCGGGCCTCCTCGGTGGCTCGCAACAGGTCATCGAGCACCGCACCGAGCCGTTCGGCTTGCTCCAGCGCCGCCTCGGCCTCCGCGGCGGTATCGGGGTCCGGGTGGGCGGCCAACTCATCGAGTCGTAGCAGCAGCGCGGTCAGCCGGCTGCGCAGCTGGTGTGACACGTCGCCGACGAGGTCGCGCTCCCGGGCGATGAGCTCGGCCAGCGCCGCCGCCGAGGTGTCCAGCAGGTCCGCGACCCGATCGAGCTCCGGGATGCCGTGTCTGGCCGGCGCGGGACGGAAATCTCCCATACCCAGCCGGGTGGCCCGGTCGGCGACGTCCTCCAGTGGCCCCGCCAACCGTCGCGCGGTGACGGTAGCGACGGCTGCGCCGATCCCCACCGACAGCCCGACGAGAAGAGCGACCACCGCGACCGCTCGTAGCTGATCGCCCCGCATTCCGCCGCCGGGTACCGCCAGCCGGACGGTGCCGCGCGGCCCCAGCGCCAGCGATTCCACCACCGCACCGGGACCAGGGTCGGCGCCAATCACCGAATGGCCGGTCCGTGGTGAGTCCACCACCAGCTGCCCGCCGGGGGGAAGCGCTCGGGCGATCGAGCCCAGATGTGCCCACGGATTCGGCGTCGCCGCCGAACTCTGATCGTCCAGCCGGACCACCACCTGCGCCAACCGGGCCAGCAGGTTGGCCCGCGTGGAGTGTTCCACCAGGCGCCAGGAGGCGAACGCCAGCGGGCCACCCAGCACCAGCCCGGTGATCGCTACCGCGATCAGCGTGGACTGCAGGATCCTCCACCGCACGACGGAACGCTACGCCGGTTACGGAATATTTCTACAGCGCATCGAAGCGAAACCCGACTCCCCGGACGGTGGCGATCCGACTGCTACCGATCTTGCGGCGTAGCCACGACATGTGCATGTCCAACGTTTTGGTGTTCTTGAGCTCCAGGCCTTTCCACACCTCACGCAGGATCTCCTCGCGGCTGACCACCTGACCCGACCGGGACAGCAGCACCCGCAGCAGCTCGAACTCCTTGTTCGCCAGCCCGATCTCAGTACCGTCGATGAGCACCCGGCGGCCGGCGAGATCCATCCGCACCCCACCCACCTCAAGCGCGTCGGGCACGCTACGGCGGAGCAGAGCGCGCACCCTGGCGAGCAGCTCGGCCAACCGGAACGGCTTGGCGACGTAGTCGTCGGCGCCGGCGTCGAGCCCGACGACGAAATCCACTTCATCAGTCCGGGCGGTGAGCATCAGCACTGGGACGTCTGGGCGCACCCGACGCAGCCGGCGGCAGACATCCAGGCCATCCATCCCCGGCAGCCCGAGGTCGAGCACCAGCAGGTCGACCTCTTCGTCGTTGGCGCGGGCCAGCGCGGTGTGGCCGTCGGCGACTACCAGCACGTCGTGGCCCTCCCGCTGCAGGGCGCGAGACAGTGGCACAGCGATGCCGGTGTCGTCTTCGACGAGCAGCACAGTGGGCACGCCATCAGACTAGGACCACCTGGCAGCCTGTGCTGCTATGACCGACCATACGTGCGATCTCGCCCTGGCCCTGACCCTGGCCGATACCGCGGACCGGATCACGCTGGACCGGGCAGCCGCTGCGGACCTGCGGGTCGAGACTAAACCCGACCGGACCCCGGTCACCGACGCTGACCTCGCCGTCGAGGACGCGATCCGCGCGGTGCTGCGGGTCCACCGGCCGCGCGACGCGGTGGTCGGTGAGGAGCGCGGCGGACCGTCTGGCCATGCCGGTCGGGCCTGGCTGCTGGACCCGATCGACGGAACGAAGAACTTCCTGCGCGGTGTGCCGGTCTGGGCCACTCTCATCGCGCTCGTCGAGAATGGCACGCCGGTAATGGGGGTGATCAGCGCACCGGCGCTGCGGCGTCGCTGGTGGGCCGCTACGGAGGCGGGTGCCCACACCCGAGATCCAGACGGGACCAGCCGGGCCATCACGGTCTCCGGGGTCGGTGACCTCGCCGACGCCTACCTGTCCACTACCGATTTGGGCAGTTGGACGGAGCACCGCAGCCGGGAGTCTTACCTCTCGCTGGTGGACGCAACGTGGGAGAGCCGGGCCTTCGGCGACTTCTGGCAGCACTGCCTGGTCGCCGAGGGAGCGATCGATCTGGCCGCCGAACCGATTGTCAATCCCTGGGATGTGGCGGCCGTCCAGGTGTTGGTGCAGCAGGCCGGTGGTCGGTTCACCGACCTCGACGGGGTCGCTCGATACGACGGCGGCACAGCGCTGTCATCCAACGGACTGCTACACGACGCCGCATTAACACTTCTGCAGTCCTGATCGGGGCTATGGGAGGTCGCCTCACCGGCTCTTGCCCACCGGGCTATCGGCAGGTAAGGATATGTGCATGCGGCGTGCTGTCCTCGAGCAGTTCTGGCCGAGCCGGCGCATGCACGCTTTTGACCAGTTCTGTAGGTAGGCCGCGCGTTGGCGCATGGCCTCCCCGCCCCGCGGCCGATCCCCGGTGTCCACTTCATCCCCGCACACCAGGAGAACCTGTGTCCGTAACCGATGATCTGCTCGCCAACAACGCCCGCTATACCGAGACCTTCTCCGGGCCGCTACCCATGCCGCCCGGCAAGCACGTCGCTGTCGTCGCCTGCATGGATGCGCGCCTCGACGTCTACCGGATGCTGGGCCTGAACGAAGGCGAGGCGCACGTCATCCGCAACGCAGGAGGTGTGATCACTGACAGCGAGATCCGTTCGCTGGCCATCAGCCAACGACTGCTCGGCACGCAGGAGATCATCCTCATCCATCACACCGACTGCGGAATGCTCACCTTCACCGACGACGCCTTCAAAAGGTCCATCCAGGATGAAACCGGGATCAAACCGGCGTGGGGCGCGGAGTCCTTCCCAGACCTCGACGAGGACGTCCGGCAGTCGATTGCCCGGATCAAGTTGAGCCCGTTCGTGCCGCACCAGGACCAGATCCGTGGGTTCGTCTTCGACGTCGCCACCGGCAAGCTCAACGAGGTCCTGTGACAGGGTAGCTGGCTGTTTAGGGGCCGTTCGCATTTCAGCGGGCTCAGCGGGGTTATTCGCACCTCCTCTACCCCGCTGAGCCTGCTGAATGCGGCGGAGTCCTTGAAGGGCCTCCCATGGCGGTGACCACTCGGGATGGCGAGGGCCTGCCGAGTTGGTCGGCCATCCAGAGGCTGGTCCGCACCAGGGCGTGGAGGTCGACCCCGTGCTCGATACCTAAGCCGTCGAGCATCCAGACCAGATCCTCGGTGGCGAGGTTGCCGGTTGCCGACTCGGCGTAGGGGCAGCCACCCAGCCCCCCAGCCGAGGCGTCCACGCAGCTCACCCCGGCACGCAGGGCGGCCAGGGTGTTGGACAGCGCCTGGCCGTAGGTGTTGTGGAAGTGCACCGCGAGGGCATCGGTCCCGACGCCGGCGCGGGCGAAACCGTCGAGTAACGCGACGACGTGCCCTGGGGTGGCCACCCCGATGGTGTCGCCCAGGGAGAGCTGGTCGCAACCCAGGTCGAGCAGCCTGCACCCGACTCCGACGACCTGGTCGACGGCCACGGCGCCCTCCCACGGATCGCCGAAGCACATCGAGAGGTACCCGCGTACTCCGAGGCCCTGCGCCGCAACCCGGCGCACCACCGGCGAGAACATCGCGAACTGCGCCTCGAGGTCACGGTTGAGGTTGCGTCGCGCGAAGCTGTCGGTGGCCGAGGCGAAGATCGCGATGTCGGTGACGCCTGCCGCCAGCGCCCGATCCAGGCCGCGCTCGTTGGGCACCAGGACGGGGTAGCGCACCCCGTCGCTAGGCGTGAGCCGCTCGAGCAACTCGGTGGCGTCGGCCAGCTGCGGCACCCACCGGGGGTGCGCGAAGCTGGTCGCCTCGATGACCCGCAACCCCGCGCCGGCCAGACGGTCCAGGAACTCGGACTTGACCTCGACGGGAACCACTGCCGGCTCGTTCTGCAGACCGTCGCGCGCCCCGACTTCCCAGATCGTCACCCGCTCGGGCAGCCCGACCGCCGGGTGCCGGTCAGGTAAGCCGACGTCCCTCGCGGTCATGACGCGGCAGGTCCGGGGTTCACCTCGTAGTACAGCAGCGAGCGAACCCGCTCGACCTGCGGGATGTCGTCGAACTCCAGCGGCTCATCGGAGGCCGACTCGATGATCAGCGTTCCACAACCCAGCATCCGATCGATCACAGAAGACCGGGACTGCACAGTGTTGATCCGGTTGGTCGCGATGTCGATACCGCTGCGGGACAGCACCCCCTCACGGACCAGCACTCGCCTGGTGGTGAGCACGAAATGTGTGGTGCGCCAGCGCAGCAACGGCACCACGGTCAACCACAGCACAGCGATACCACCGACGACCGCCAGCCCGATCCACCCGTAGAGCTGCCAGGAACGCCCAGCGATCAGCGCTGCAACGTAGGAGCCCAGCCCCACGATGAGCAGGAAAGCCAGCACCGGCAACACCAGCATCTTCCAGTGCGGATGCTTGTGGACCACCACCCACTCATCGTCGAGCAGCAGGTCTTCTGGGTAGGGCAAAGCTCCTCCTCGTCGCCACTGATCACGGTACCGCTGCGGGGCCGACCAGGCGGGCCGGTACAGTCCGCGGCGCGCAGGTCTCAGGATGACCGCACACGTTGCGGCCACGGCCGTGGAGGCGAGATACGTTGCTGCTCAACATCGCATTGATCGTACTGGTCTGGGTCGGGCTCTTCGGCTGCGCCGCCTTCCTCGGAGTGAAGCGTCATCAGTTGTTGCAACGGCGGCGCCAGCGCGTCGCACTGCGAGCAAATCTGCGCCGGCGCGAATTCCTTAACCGGACGCGTCGAGGCACGTAATGTGCTTACGCGGTCGATGGCGCACGCCATAGGAGAAAGTTGTGATCAATGATTGACAATCCGAATTCCGACTTCGCTCCGGGTCCCGACTTCGCCGTGGACCTGGGCCACGCGGGTCAAGGCCTGATCGAGTGGGCCGAGCAGCTCCAACGCAAGGCTCAGACCTATCGCGGTCTGCAGGATGAGATGTCCCAGCTGGTGGTGACGGAGACCTCGGCGGACGGCATGGTCCGCGTCAGTGTGGACGCCCAGGGCGTGCCCACCGAGTTGACTCTCACCGACCGGGCCAGGGCCGGAGACCCGGCCCGGTTGTCCGCGGAGTTGATGACCTGCCTGCGGCGAGCCCACAGCACTCTGGCCGCGCAGGTACAGGACCTGGTGACCGCGTCGGTCCCGGACAGCAGCGACGATGCCGCCGCACGGATCGTCGCCAGCTACCGCGACCGCTTTCCGGACATCGCCGAGGACGCGCCGGCACGGCCCGCTCGCACGACCCACCGACCCGATGACGACGACGATCTGAGCCAGTCCTCCTACCTTCGCTGACCAGGAGATCCGACGCCCATGGGCCACAGTTTTCACGTCGACGCCGATCAGCTCCGTGACCACGCCACCGCCGTCGACGATTTCGCCACTCGCGCCGGCACCGCCGCCGATGCCGGTCGGCAGGTCGCCGGCATGGACAATGCCTACGGGCTGTTGTGCCGGCCGATCGCCGGATTACTTGCCGGACCACAGCAGCGGTGCGCCGATTCGTTGGAAAAGGCCGCCCAGGCGCTACGCCGTATCACCAACGATCTGCATGCTTCCGCCGATTCCTACCAACGCATCGACTGTGGCGCCGCGTCCGATCTGACGAAGATCGGCGCTGCGAAATGACCAATCCTTTGATCGACAGCGGCACGGACGTTCGCAACATCTACCACCAGCATCTCACCTCTGTGGTCGACGAATTCGTCAAGGCAGGCGGCTGGGAGAAGGGACTCACCGCCGTCGAGGCAGGCGAGGAGATCGGTGACGGTGTCGCACAGGGAGACTGGGCGAAGGTCGCGCTTGGCGGTGTCGGCGCTGGGCTGGACATGCTCTGCGCGGGCACCGATCCGATCGGCTATTTCTCCGGCCAGCTCGTCTCCTGGATGATGGAGCACCTGGAACCGCTGCGAAAAGTCCTGCACGCGCTGACCGGCGAGCCGGAGATGATCAAAGCCTACGCCGTCAGCTGGGCCAACATCGGCAAGGAGATGGCCGCGGTCAGCGCCGACTACGCCGCCACGGCCGAAGGCACCAGCTGGGTGTGGGGCGGTCCGGCCAGCGAGGCGTACCGATCGCAGGCACGGCACGTGGCCAACCTGGTCCAGGCCGCCGCCGGAGCGGCCGACACCCTGAACACGGCGGCCACCATGGCCGGGGAACTCGTGGCGGGAATCCGGATCACCGTCCGCGACCTCATCGCCGCACTGGTCGGGGAACTGGTCGACCTGGCCGCCGAGGAACTAGGCACCGCCGGACTCGCCACCCCAGTGGTAGTCGCCCAAGCAGCCGAAGAGACCGCGCGAGTCACATCCCGGGTCGGCAAGGTCCTGCTCAAGCTGACAGAGGCGATCAACGGGCTGGACGTGCTGCTCGCCGCACTACGGAACGTGCTCGACGGGGTCTACGGCGAACTCAGCGCGCTGGCCGAAAGCAAGCACGCCGAGGTTGCGTCGTGAGACGCGGCGCTGTCGCGGTGGCCATTGTGGGGATGCTCGCGGCTGGATGTGGTGTCCAGAAAGCTGCCCAGACCCCCGCGCCCCCAGCTCCACCCGCCGTCGCCAATGCCAATGGGGTCGATATGTGCACGATCCTGTCGGATCCCGAGCTGACCGCATTGGGTGTGCAACCGGGCACCCGGACGAGCTTCAACAAAGCTGGCGTGGTCGGTTGCCGGTGGAAGGGTACCTCTTTCACGCTGAGCCTTGAGCGCGACAACTCCACGCTGGCCGGTTACCAGGCGCACCGGCAGGATCCGATGTTCATCAACTTCATGGATAACACCGTGAACGGTCGAGCCGGCGCCCACTTCGGAGTGGATCCCAAGGGTTCGCAATGCGCACAGTTGATAGATGGCGGATCGGTTTCACTGTCGGTGAGTGTCGCCGTGCCGGCAAATGCCCCGCCGATTGATCCGTGTGCCGAGGCGTTGCGAATCGCTCAGATGATCGAACCTCGGTTGCCCAAAGCGGCGAAATAAGCCGACGCTCGGGCGTGCGCTAACCAGCTCGCGCCCGGGCCAGGTGGGTCGCGAGCGCGGCGGCGACCCCGCACAGCAGGCAAGCCAGCGCGAGCGCCGCGCGCAGGTCGGTGGCGTCGGCCAGCACTCCGATCACTGGCGGCCCGATGAGCAGCCCGCCGTAGCCGACCGTGGAGACAGCGGCCACGCTGGGCGCCGCAGCTGCCTGGCTGCCCAACGCAGAGGCACGCAGCGTGAGCGGGAAGACGACGGACAGACCCAGGCCCATCAGGGCGAACCCGGCGACGGACGCTATGGGCGTCGCCCACACGAGCGCCACTCCGAGACCGAGCGCAGCGACCAACGCGCCACCGCGAGCAGTCGCAGTCGAGCCTGCGCGGGCGGCCACGCTGTCGCCGGCGAGCCGACCCACCCCCATACACAGCGAGAAGCCGGCCAGCCCGAGTGGCGCAACCCCAGCGGTGGTGCCCACCTGGGTAGCGAGGTAAATGCTGCTCCAGTCGAAGATCGACCCTTCGGCCAGCAGCGCGCAGAATGCGATCACACCCAGCGCAGCGAGCCGACGACTCGGCCGGGCGAACAGCGGCACACCGGGAACTCCCCGGTCGTGGAGTAGTCCCGGCGCGAGCGTCGCGACCCCCACCGCGCCCACCAGAGCGCTCGCCACCAGGAATGGCAGCGCGGCCACGCCGGCAGCCGCAGCTGCGACTCCCGCGCCGGCGAGCGCCCCGAAGGAGAATGCGGCATGCAGTGAGCTGAACAGGTGTCTCCCGGATACCCGCTCGACGGCGAGGCCTTGGGCGTTCATCGCGATGTCGAGGATTCCGCTCGCCGCACCCACCAGCACCAGAGCCAGCAGCAGCGTCACGGCGTCGACTGCGAGCGCCGGCAGGACCACCGCCCCGAGGTAGAGCGGGGCTGCGGCGACAATGGGGCGCGACCCGGTCCGGGCCGCCAGCGCGCCGACCGCCGGCTGGGCCACCAGCAGGCCGGCCGGGGCACCGAACAGAGCGATCCCCAACTGCCCTGGCGTGAGGTCGAGCCGCTCCTGGATCGCCGGCAGGCGCGCGTACCACGAGCTGAACACGGCACCGTGCAGAAAAAAAGTTCCGGTGACCGACACCCGAGCCCGCGCGATCGACACTGCGTTCATCAAACCGGTCTACCAAGCGGCGGCTACCAAACCGATCGCTGCGCCGCCCAGACTATTCGGCCAGTTAGGGTAGCGACCAACATGTCATGCCACGGAGAGCTTCCATGACCCGACTCAGCCAGTCCGTTGACCGCGCCACCGCTCTGCTGGTGGGCGCGGACCTCGCGGCCGACGCGACCGTGCGCGAGCTGCTGGAGCTGACCACGCAGCGGCGCGGCCTGGACCTGTCGGACCTGTCCCCGATCGAGCAGGCCACGTTGATCGCCGAGCGCTCCCAGGAGCTTCAACCGTCAGCCGACGCCCTGGCCCAGCGGGTCGTGGCGGCCGAGACGAAGACGCGGCCGTTCGTCGCGAAGTTCGGCATCGATCCCACCGGCGCCGAGGTCCACCTCGGGCACGCGGTGCCGATGCTCATCCTGAGCCGGTTGCAGCGGATGGGCCATCAGGTGGTGTTCATCGTCGGTGACGTCACAGCCAAGATCGGCGATCCGTCCGGTCGCTCCGACGAACGCCCCACGCTCACCGACGACGACATCACCCGCAACCTCAGCACCTACCGCCAGCAGGTCAGCCCGTTCTTCGACTTCACCCGAGCCCAGTTCCGGCACAACGGCGACTGGCTGCGTGAGGTCACGCTGCCCCGGCTGATCGAGATCACCGCGCAGATCCCGGTCTCGATGCCGCTGCAACGCGAAGACTTCCGCAAACGGCTCGACGCTGGCCAGGGGCTGTCGCTGGCCGAGTTGCTGTACTCGGTGGTGATGGCGCTGGACTCGGTCGAGATCAACACCGACCTGGAGGTCGGCGGGATCGACCAGTTCCTCAACATGCAGATGTGCCGCAAGGTCATGGACGTCTGCGGCCAAATCCCGGAACTGGTGGTCGCTACCCCGCTCATCGAGGGCACCGACGGGACCGGGACCAAGATGTCGAAGTCCCGGGGCAACTACGTTCCGCTGACCGCCCCTGCGGGCGAGATCTTCGGAAAGATCATGTCGGTTCCCGATCACCTGGTCGAGCCGTATTTCCGGGCCCTGAGCGAGTGGCGTGATACCGAACTCACCGTCGCCGGCGAGCGGCTGGCGGCCGGGTCGCTGCATCCAATGGACCTGAAGAAGATCCTGGCAGGCGAGGTCACAGCCGCGATCCACGGTGTGGACGCGGCCATGAAAGCGCGCGAGGAGTTCGTCGCCCGTTTCTCCAAGCGCACCTTCGGCGACGTCGAGAACCTTCCCTCGGTCACGGATCTCAGCCAGACCGTCAATGACATCGTCAAGGCGCTGGGATTCGCCAAGAGCAACGGTGACGTCCGCCGCGTCGCCGAACAGAACGGCCTGCGCATCGTCGTCGAGTCCGACACTGGCCAGGATCAGATCACGTTGACCTCCGAAGAGGCTCGCGAACCACTCGCGGCGGTGCTCAAGGACAAGGTCAATGGAAGATCCGGGGCCTACTACCTGAAAGTCGGCCGCAAACTCGCCCGGATCAATTCCTCTTGAGCACGAGCCGGACCGATTCTGGTCGTGAACTCGACAGCACAGACGTTTTCGTCGACGGGGAGGCCGGTGCTGTCGAGTTCACGGCACCTTTGCGGCACGCGGGCATCCTCTACTGATGCCGCTGTTCACCTTCGGTCACGGCACCGCCGACCGCGCTCGACTGCTGGAGCTGTTACGTGCTGCCGAAATTCGTGAGCTGGTGGATGTGCGGACCGCTCCGGGTAGCCGACGCAACCCCGATGTGGCGCGCGATGAGATGGCTCGGTGGTTGCCCGAGCACGGCATCGAGTACCGCTGGGAACAGCGGCTGGGCGGCTGGCGCAAGCCACCGCCGGACTCACTGGACACCGGGCTGCGCAACCAGTCCTTCGCCGGGTATGCGGCCCACATGCGAACCCCCGATTTCGTCGACGCGGTCCGGGACGTTCTCGACGGGGTACGCGATCGCGCTACCACGGTGTTCTGCTCGGAGTCGGTGTGGTGGCGCTGTCACCGCCGGATGATCGCGGATTTCGCGGTGTTGACCGCCCAGCTTCCGGTGCTGCATCTCATGCATGACGGGCGCGTACACGAACACCGCCCGACGGACGTGGCCCGGCAGCGGGCCGACGGCCTTCTCGTCTACGACGGGGCGGCACCGCTCTGACTCTCCAGAGCTGCGGCGACGGCAGTCTCGATACTGGTGGGGCTGCGGCCGATCAGGCTTTCCAGGTCTCGCGATACCTCATGATCTGCGCGTCGGTCACGCTGGTGTAGGCGAGGTGTTCGACGCCAGCCCGGGCGGCCGCGTCAAAGGCGTTGGTGTGCTGCTCGATCCGAATATCGTCGTCGAGGGTGCCGGTGGAGAGCTCCGGTCGCGCCAGTCACCAAGATCGTCACTATGGTGTCCCCCCTGGTCAGTTTTCGGCCTATAGCCAGCCGTGGTCCTCGGCGATGCGCACCGCTTCGGCGCGGGTTCGCGCGCCGGTCTTGCCGATCGCCGCGGACAGGTGATTGCGCACGGTGCCCGCGGACAAGTGCAGGCGCCGGGACAGATCGGCGACCGTACCGCCGTCTGCGGCGGCGACGAGAACCTCGTGCTCCCGGCCGGTCAGCGGGCTGGCGCCGCTGGTCAGCGATTCCGCGGCCCGCGTCGGGCCGACCACCCGCAGCCCCGCGTGCACCCGGCGCACCGCGTCCACCAACTGCTCTGGCGGGGCGTCCTTGACGATGAACCCGGCCGCGCCGGCGGCCATCGCGCGGGCCAGGTAGCCGCGGCGGCCGAAGGTGGTGCAGATCAACACCCGGCAACTCGGGAGCTCGGCCCGCAATGCCCCGGCGGCGGTCAGGCCGTCGGCGCCTGGCATCTGCACGTCGAGCAGGGCGACGTCGGGACGGGTACGGCGGGCGACCGGGAGCACCTGGCCGCCGCTGCCAACCTCGACGACGACTGCGATGTCGGGTTCCAGCCCGAGCATTGCGGCGAGTGCACCGCGGACCAGCGCCTGGTCGTCGGCGACCAGCACCTTGATCATGCGCTGGCTCGCAACCGGAACCCACCGCCGGGCAGCCGACCGGCCTCCACGGTGCCGCCCAGCGGGGCTAGCCGCTCGCGCAGCCCGGCTATCCCGTGGCCGGAACCGTTAGCCGATCCGCCGGTGCCGTCATCGCGGACCTCCAGCCAGGATGGCCCTTGCGTTCCAACGCTACCCGGGCACCGGTGAACAGCGCCGCGGACATCGCCCCGAACGCGGCCATCCGCACCATCAGCGACGGGGCGATCGCCAGGCCGTCGAGGTAGGTGTCGCCACCGCTGCCGAACAGGTTGGCGTCGATCAGGTAGATCACTACCGGGAAGGCCACCGTGAAGATCATGAACCGGGCGCCGCGCACGACGCGCTTGACCTCCAGAGCCAGATATGTCGCATTCATCAGACCTCCTCCATGTCGGCGGTCAGCGCGAGGAACGCCTCTTCCAGCCCGGCCGCGGTGATCTCGATGTCGCGGGCGGTCGGGTGGGCCGCTAGCCAGCGCGCTGTAGTGCGCCCCTGCGACGACGGCGCGCAGCGTCCGCCGTGGCCCGGACCTCGGCCACCGAGCCGTCCGCGGTGATCCGTCCCGACCGCATGAGCACCACCCGGTCGGCGAACTCCTGCGCCTCCTCCAGGTGATGCGTGGCGAACAGCACGGTGCGCCCGGCGTCGGAGAAGTGCCGCATCGAGTGCCAGAACGACCGGCGGGTCGCCACGTCCATGCCCACCGTGGGCTCGTCGAGCACAAGCAGATCGGGGTCGCTGACGATCGCGACGGCGAAGCGGACCCGCTGCTGCTGCCCCCCGGACAGCTTGTTGCAGCGGCGTCCGGCCAGCTCGGCAACACCGGCCCGACGCAGCGCCTCGGCGACCGGCAGCGGTCTGCGGTGCAGCGCGGCTACCAGCCCGACGGTCTCCCCCACCGTCGCGTCCTCCAGCAATGCGCCGTCCTGCAGCATCGCGCCGACTTCCCCGGCCGCTACCGCCTCGCGCGGCGACCGGCCGAAGATGCGCGCCTTCCCGCCGTCCGGGCAGGTGAGCCCGAGCAGCAGGTCCACCGTGGTCGACTTGCCCGCGCCGTTGGGCCCGAGCAGCGCCACCACCTCGCCGGGCGCGACCAGCAGGTCCACACCGTCGACCGCCTGCACCGACCCGTAGCGCTTGCGCAGTGATCATGATCGGAGCGCCGTCATGATCTGGGCCACCACCACCTGCGGCCGCGACGTCAGGTCATGCCAGGTGAAGCGCAGCACGGTCCACCCCGCCAAAACCAGCGCATTCTGCCTACGCCGGTCACGCGCGAACCGTTCGACATCGGAATGCCACGCCCACCCATCAATCTCAATGGCCAACCGGCGTTCCACGAAGGCAAGATCGATCCAGTATTCCAGCCCGGACAACACCACGAGATGGTTGACCACCCAGCCGTCAATCCGGGCTTCCCGGAGCAGCCGGTGCGTGACCCTTTCGGCCTGCGAGCATGCCCCGTCCGCTGCCTGCCGCAGCACCCGCCCCAGCCACGGCGTCCCGTGCCTGCCAAACGATCGGCAGTACGCGGCATGCAGCTGACCAAACGACACTCGTTGCTGTAGCGCTCGATCCACCAACGGTCGCCCGGAGTCATTGCCCAGCGCCGCCGCCGCGTCCAGAACGGTCAGCGGCAACGCGGTCACCGGCAGCCCGCGCACCAACACCAAATCCACCAGGTCGAGGTTGCCCCGACGCATCACCACATCGGGCGGGCAGCGGCGAGATCGCGTCCATGGCACTGTCACCTCGGTGGCACCGGGCGCCCAGTCCCGCAGCTGCCACCACCAGGCCGCGGTCAACCCGCTCGCCACAGCTCCCGGACCTGCCCAGGCCACCGCTGCCTCGTGCTGGCCCGCTGGTCAGGCTCACGTCGGCCGACCAGGTAGACACCTGGATGCAGCTTGGTCCACTGCCCGGTGCGGACCCGGTGTCGCACCTGCCGCAGCGTCAGCCCGCCGCGCACCGCCTCGTCCAGGGTGAGCACCCCGTCGCGGGAATCCGAAAGTTCCTCGATCACCACAGACACGAGCATCATCGAACGGGCTGACGCCCGGAGGTCAGGTGCACGCAAGCTGTGGATAGCACCCGCTGATGTGGATACTCTTCCGTCAGCCGCGGTGATCACGGTCTGGGTGCCAAGAACGACACGAGATGTCACTCTTGGCACCAAAATCGTGATCTTGGCCGCGAACATGAGTCACGTCACCGACGGACAGTGCCCGCCGCTGCCCATCCGCCAGGACCACCAGCCGGCCCTCAGTGTCGATGTCTTCCGCGGCGCCGACCAGCTCGGGCTGCCCCGGCAGCTCCACCCGAACCTGCTGACCCAGGGTCGCGCAGCGTTGCTGGTAGGCGTCGCACAGGCCAGAGGTGATCGGATCACCCTTGTGCTGGCACCACTGCCGCAGCTCACTGTCCAGGGCGCGCAGCAGGGCTCGGAACAGTGGGTCGCGATCGGTGCAGGCAGCCTGCTCGATGGCCAACGAGGTCGCGCCGGGCACTGGCAGCTCGTCCGGTCGCAGCGTGACGTTGAGCCCGACGCCGACCACCACCGCGGGGCCCTCAGGGACCACTTCAGCCAGGATCCCGGCTGCCTTGCGCTGATCCCCGCCCAGCAGCAGGTCGTTGGGCCATTTCAGCACCGCGGGCAGCTCAGCCAGGGTGCTGACAGTCCGGCACAGCACCACTCCTACCAGCAGCGGCAGCCAGTTCCAACGAGCCTGCGGCACCTCGGTGGGCCGCAGCAGCACCGACAACGCCAATCCAGACCGGGGGGGAGCGATCCAGCTGCGCGCGGCGCGGCCACGCCCGGCGCTCTGGTGCTCGGCGACCAGCACTGTGCGATCCGGCGCTCCAGCGCGGGCAGCAGCGGCCAGCGCGGTGTTCGTCGAGGGCACAGTGGCGACGACGTCCAGCGCGGCATACGGTCCGGCTGGCGCCACCAGAGCCCGCCGCAGCGCGTCCGCACATAGCGGCGGTCGCTCAAGATCGGACCACACGTGCGCAGTCTAGGGTCGGCCGTCATGGAGCCGGACATCCACACCACCGCGGGCAAGCTCGCCGATCTGCTACGCCGCGACGAGGATGCGGTGCACGCCGGATCGGCCCGGGCGGCGGCGCGCCAGCACGCCAAGAGCCGCAAGACCGCCCGCGAGCGGATCGACCTGTTGCTCGACTCGGGGTCATTCATCGAGCTCGACGAGCTGGCCCGGCACCGCAGCACCAGCTTCGGCCAGCAGGCCAACCGGCCCTACGGCGACGGCGTGGTCACCGGCTACGGCACCGTCGACAACCGGCCGGTGTGCGTGTTCAGCCAGGACGCCGCCATCTTCGGTGGCAGCCTCGGCGAGGTGTACGGCGAGAAGATCGTCAAGGTGATGGATCTCGCGATGCGAACCGGCTGCCCGATCATCGGGATCAACGAGGGCGGCGGCGCCCGGATCCAGGAGGGCGTGGTCTCGCTGGCGCTGTACGGCGAGATCTTCCTGCGTAACACCCACGCGTCCGGGGTGATCCCGCAGATTTCGTTGATCATGGGTTCGTGCGCGGGCGGGCACGTCTACTCCCCCGCGCTGACCGACTTCACCGTGATGGTCGACCAGACGTCGGCCATGTTCATCACCGGCCCGGACGTGATCAGGGCGGTGACCGGCGAGGAGGTCGGTTTCGAGGAGCTCGGCGGCGGCCGGACGCACAACACCAAATCGGGCAACGCGCACTACCTCGGCACCGATGAGGAAGACGCGCTGTCCTACGTCAAGGAACTGCTGTCCTTCCTGCCGTCGAACAACCTGTCCGAACTGCCGGTGTTCGACGCTGCGGACATCAGCCACGGGCAGGTGCTCGACACCCTCACCGATTCCGACCGGGAACTGGACACACTGATCCCGGACTCCGCCAAGGCGCCCTACGACATCCACGAGGTGATCACCCGCGTCGTCGACGAGGGCGAGTTTCTGGAGGTCCACGAGCTTTTCGCGCCCAATATCGTGGTCGGCTTCGGCCGCGTCGAAGGCCGCAGTGTCGGGATCGTGGCCAACCAGCCCACCCAGTTGGCGGGCTGCCTGGACATCGACGCCGCCGAGAAGGCCGCCCGGTTCGTCCGGACCTGCGACGCGTTCAACGTCCCGGTTCTCACCTTCGTCGACGTGCCCGGCTTCCTTCCCGGGACCGACCAGGAATGGAACGGCATCATCCGGCGCGGCGCCAAGCTGATCTACGCCTACGCCGAGGCCACCGTGCCCAAAGTCACGGTGATCACCCGTAAGGCCTACGGCGGCGCCTATGACGTGATGGGCTCCAAGCACCTCGGCGCGGACCTCAACCTCGCCTGGCCGACTGCACAGATCGCCGTGATGGGCGCCTCCGGCGCAGCGAACATCCTGCACCGCAAGGAACTCGCGGCCGCTGCGGTCGACGAGGTGGACGCACTGCGCGCGCGGCGCCAGCAGGATTACGAAGACACCCTGCTCAACCCCTACGTCGCCGCCGACCGAGGCTACGTCGACGCGGTGATCCCGCCGTCGCACACCCGGTCCCACGTAGCCCGCGCGCTACGAATGCTCAAAGACAAGCGCCAGACCCTGCCGCCCAAGAAGCATGGGAACATTCCCTTGTGAGTGGGAAACAGTGTTATGGCACTCAATGCCACTCACGAGCTGTCCACATCGTGCGGGGCGAGCCGACTGACGAAGAGCTTGCGGCGCTGGTCGCGGTGCTCGCGCGGCTGGCACGCCCCGCTGCCGCGCCGCCGTCGCCACACAATGCCTGGGCCGACCCCGCACACCGGCTGCGCCATCCCAGTCATCGAACCTGGCGCAACGGATGACCAGCCCCACAGTTCCCGAACTCAACAGCAGAGCTGCCCGAGCTCGGTGACACCTTGTTAGAGGTACCCTTCGTCGCATGGTGGCCTTGAGTGGTGGTGAGCAGGGTAAACGGGCAAGAGTGCCCGGGACTACTTGCGGGTGAGTCTGGATCGGTCGGGGCGGGCTCGGTCGTTGGAGGAGCAGCACGCGGATCATGTTCGGGTGGCTGGTGAGCAGGGCTGGAGCCTGCTCGAGGGTTCTTATCGGGATGAGTCGGTCAGCGCGTCGCGGTATGCGCGCAAGGTGCGGGGTGGGTTCGATGCGCTGATCACGGATCTGGAGGCCGACCGGTTCGGTGCACGGGTGTTGATGATCTGGGAGAGCAGCCGGGGCAGTCGCCGGGTCGGTGAGTGGGTGCGGTTGGTGGAGTTGTGTGAGCAGCGGTCGGTGTCGATCTACGTGACCACGCACGGCCGGTGCTACGAGCCGGGTAATGGTCGGGACCGCCGCTCGCTGCTCGAAGACGCGGTGGACAGCGAGTACGAGTCGGCCAAGATGTCCGCTCGGGGCCGGCGGGCGGCGGCGGCCAACGCGGTGGCGGGTCGCCCGCACGGGCCGATCCCGTACGGGTACCGGCGGGTGTTTCATCCCCAAACCCGGGTGTTCCTCGCCCAGGAACCTCAACCGATTATTGGACACCGTCGGCACCTGCCGTCGTCGAACCGGCTCTCACTATCTGCTCCGGGCTGTCCACCACGGTTGAGTTTGTTCCAGCGATCGCGCGGGCTGTGCCGCCACGGTCGTGTGGAACCGTTGTCCGCCCCGGACACAACGACGCATCAGACCACCCTGCCCGAGGCTGTCATCGACCAACACATCAGTGCCCTGCGGGGTCCAGGTTGGTCAGTCGATCGATCACGTCTGTCGGCCGCACGGGTGGGCGGGTCAGTCGTGCGCCGTGGTCATCTGATGGCGGCGCCGCTGTGGGAGTCGAAGAAGTACAGTCGCTGAAGGTCCACGCCGATCCGGGCGGGTGTGCCCTCCCGCATCGCGGTGCGGCGATCCAGGCGCACCGTGAGTGGCCGCGAGGCGGCGGCGTCGTTTATGGAGAGGTACACGAGGAGCTCGGACCCCAGCGACTCGGCTCGTTGCACCGTGGCCTCGATGATTCCGTGCTTGCCGTCGCGCACGTCGTCGGTGGACACGAAGTCCTCCGGGCGCAGCCCCAGCAGAACCTCGCGGCCGGCGAACGGCCGCAGTGCTGCGCGCGCCTTCGGGGGGATCAGCAGGCGGAAGCCGCCGATCGACGCGTGCCACGCGTCACCGGAGCTGTCGAGTTTCGCTGGCAGGAGGTTCATCGCTGGTGAGCCGATGAATCCGGCGACGAAGATGTTCACGGGCCGCTCGTATAGCTCCAGCGGTGTGCCAATCTGCTCGAGCGCTCCGTCGCGAAGGATCGCGACGCGGTCACCCATGGTCATGGCCTCGGTCTGGTCGTGGGTGACATAAAGCGTCGGCGCACCGATGCGCCGGTGGACGTTGGTGATCTCTGCGCGCATCTCGACGCGCAGTTTCGCGTCGAGGTTCGACAGCGGTTCGTCCATCAGAAACGCGGCCGGCTCGCGGACGATGGCCCGTCCCATGGCCACGCGCTGACGCTGACCACCCGAGAGTTGGCGCGGCTTGCGGTCCAGCAGGTTGGTAATGCCGAGGATGTCCGCCGCCTGGTCCACCCGCGCGCGGGTCTCGCGCTTGGGCGTGCCCACCATCTTCAGTCCGAAGCCGATGTTCGCCCGCACGGTCATGTGCGCGTACAGCGCGTAGTTCTGGAAGACCATCGCGACGTTGCGATGCCGCGGGGGCAGACCGGTCACCACGCGGCCCGCGATGCGCACCTCACCGACCGTCACCGCCTCGAGTCCGGCGACGATCCGCAGCGTGGTGCTCTTCCCGCAGCCCGAGGGGCCGACAAGCACGACGAACTCGCCCGGCTCGACTGCGAGGCTCAGGTCGCGCACCGCGACGACGCCGCCCAGGAACTCCTTGCCGACGCCCTCGAGGACAATCCCGCCCCTCGTGGCCTCAGGACGATCCACTCAGCATCCCCCGGATGTGGCGATTCAGGACGAGGGCGACGACCGCGGGTGGTAGCAGCGCGAGCACGCCCGCCGCCGCCAGCAGCGGGTAGTTCGTCGTGTACTTGCCGACATACTCCGGTATGAGCACCGTCACGGGCTTGCTCGCGCTGGTCGAGGTCAACAGCAGTGGGATCAGGAACTCACCCCAGACCGAGAGCACGACGATCGCGCTGAGCGCGGCGATGCCCGAGCGCATCTGCGGCAATACCACGTGCCAGAACGCTTGCCAACGCGTGCAGCCATCGATCAGCGCAGCCTCTTCGGGCTCGGCCGGCAGCCCCTTGACGTAGTTGCACACCAGCCACATCGCCAGCGGCGTGGTCGTGCTGACGAACACCAGCACCAACCCGAGCTTGCGGTCGATGAGGTGAGCATCAGCCATGAGCCCGAACAACGCGATGACAACGGTGAACACCGGGACGACGATCGTCGCGACGATCGCCCAGAACAACGCACCGCGGCCGGGGAAGCGCAGGCGGGCGAACGCATAGCCGGCGCTGATCGCGACGCACAGGATCGCAAGCGTCGACATCAACGTGATCGATGCGCTGTTCCACATGGCGTGGGCGAACGCACCGCTCTCCGAGACGGTGCCGCCAGCCCGTGAGTCGCCGGTGCCGCCTAGCAGCGAGCGGTAGGCGTCGAGCGTCGCGTGATGAGGTAGCCAGTGGGCCGGTATCTCCTGCACGTCGGCCTGCGTCGACAGGCTCGTGGCCACGCCGATCCCGATCGGCGCCAGCGACCATAAGACGATCGCGCTGATCACCACGGTCCGCACGAGCTGCGCAGCGGGGGAGCGTGTCACGTCCTCGACCTCCCGAGGGCGACCGCATAAATGGCCGCGAACAGCACGGTGACCACGGTAAGGATGAACGCGAACGCTGTGCCGTGGACGAAGTCGGCGTTGACGAACGTGGTGTTGTAGACCTCCATGAGAATCGACCGCGTGTTGAGCGCCGTGCCGTTGAGCACATAAATCTCATCGAAGATCTTGATCGCCCACACTGTGCCGACGGTCAGCGCGACCGCGATCGAGGGCCCAAGCAGCGGCAGCGTGATGTAACGGAACTGGCGTAGCGGCGTCGCCCCATCGACCGCCGAGGCGCTGTAAACCTCATCAGGGATGCTCTGGAGCCCCGCGATGAGAATGAGGCTAACCAGCGGCAGCACACCCCAGACATGCACCAGCGTGATGAACACCAGCGCCCAGCCGCGACTCGCCAACCAGACATGCGGGTGACTCACGAGGTGCAGCTGCGCAAGCATGCTGTTAAGCAGCCCGCTATCAGGGTCGAAGACACGCCGCCACAGCACACCGCTGACCACCGACGGCAGCGCCCACGGCAGGATCAGGATCGCCAGCACGATGCCGCGTCCACGAAAGACCCGATGCAGCGCCACAGCGACGATCAACCCGAGCGCGAGCTCGAGGGTCACCGCCAGCGCCACGTAGACGAGCGTGTGTGCGATCGCGTCGCGCCCGGTCGAGGAACTCAGGACGTCGCCGTAGTTGCCTAGGCCGACGAAGCGCGGTTGCCCACCAACGGCCGTGTCCCCGGACCTCAGGCTTGTCTCGAAGCCAGTGGCCAGTGGATAGATGACCAGCGCTGCGGTGATGATCACCGCAGGTGCCACCATCAGCATCCCGACCCGAGTCGCCTCCCGCGCAGCCAGATCGACCCGCCTGGAGGGCCCTGATGACTCGCCACCAGTGTGAGGCTCCCTCTTGCAGATGTCCGAGCCCATCGCCGCCTACGAACCGGCTAGCTCGGTCGCCTTCGCGGCGAGCTGCTTGAGCGCCGCTTCGACGCTCATGTCACCCTTCACGGCGGCGTTGACCAGGCCCTGCGCGGTGGAGCTGAACTGGCTGTACCACTTCGGCGCGCCTTGCGGAAACAGCGGCACGACGTGGCCGAGCTCGTCGCTTAGGACGGTGCCGCCTGCGAGTTCCCCGCTGTTGGCCATGGACGTGACGACCGAGCTGCGGCAGGGCAGCATGCCCGCTTCGGTGTAGAGCACGCGAAGGGTGGCCGGCCGCATCCACCACTCGATGAAGGCGCGGGCCGCGTCCTTGTGCTTGGCCGTCACCGGGATCGCAAGGCCCTCGGGCAAACCGAATGTCGTGCCCGGGCCGCGGGCACCGGGGACGAGCGCGGGCTTAGCGTTGGGGGCGATGCTTGACTCCTTGAGGTCGTTGGCGGTCGACAGGTTGCCTGGGCTCGAGGCGAAGAGGATCGCGCTTGAGCCGGCAGCGAACTTGTCGAACGCAGGTCGGTTGTCCAGCGTGACGCTGCCCGGAGAGACCCAGCCGTTCTTCAGCGCCTCGACCTCAAACTGCAGGGCCCGGTAGCCAGCCGAGCCAGGGTCGGCGAACAGGGGCTTGAAGTCCTTGTCGAAGAGCTGGCCGCCCAACGCCAGGGTAAGCAAATACCACGGCGTGACGCCGCCTTCCGTGGCACCCATCGGTATACCGAGCGGATAATCCACGCCCGAGGCTTTCAGCTTGGTCATCGCCGGACCGAGTTCGGCGAACGTCTTCGGGAACTCACTCAAGCCGGCCGCCGTGAACATCTTGGCGTTGTACAGCGACAGGCGATAGTCATTCGAGTAGCAGGCCGCGTAGGTGTGGCCGCCCGCGTTGAAGGCCGCGTCAGCCTGGGAAAGATCGGCCACCAGCGCCGGATCTAGCACCTTCTCGACCGGCTCATACCACCCCGCGGCGGCGAACTGACCCGTGAATGACCAGTCGAACTCCGTCACGTCAGCAACGTAGGTCTTCGCCGTGTTGGCCACGACCAGCTTGGAGCGCACCGCGTCCCAGCTGGTGACGTTGACACTCACCTTCACACCGCTCTCGCGCGTGAACTCCGCCAAAAGCCGCCCCGGGACCTTGTACGGCAACAGAACGTTGATCTCCTGACCCTGGATCGACACCTTATTGCGCGGCGCGAACCCTGAGCTTCTACCGCTGCCGCACGCCGCGATGATCAACACGGCCGCACAGGCCACCGTCGAGACAACACCACGCTTCGCGCGCTTCATCACCCACCGCCTTCACTGGACACCCCCACCGGCTCAGGCGGCGAGGGCGGTTGGCATCCAGTCCCATCGGTGATCACCGCCGCCCTCTGGACCACCGCCAACTCCGCCATCCGAGGGCGCCCCGAGTCGATCACTGTCGCACCACCCTCCGCGGCACTGGCCAGCACGCCCGACCCAACTGGCCCAAGCGCCACAGCAGAGTCGTCGATCGCGGGACGCTCACGGGCCCATGGCGATGCTGCCGCACCTGATGTGCGTCTCCGCAATGCGGATACCGGTCACGTCCTTCCGAGCCTGCTTCCTGCGTGCCATGTCGGCGAGTGTAAGCAGCCGAAGCGGGCAGCTAGTGAGACCAAGACCAAGACAAATCATCACAGATGAGCGCTTGCGCTGTTCAGAGGTGGCCAGGGGCGGGGTCGAACAGCCGACCTTCCGAATTTTCAGGACTCCGTGGTGTGTCCGCATCCGGTCGGCGTCGTCCATGACCTGCGCCGGAGCGGCCTCGCGTTCGCTGGCGGGCGCCCGCGAACGAACACGAATGAGACGGAAAAGGAGACGACTCGGGGCACGGGACGCGTGGTGGACTTGGCGCTGGGAGGCGACTCCGCACAATGCGGAAATCCTGTTACACAGAGAGTATCTCCGATCCCCCCGAGCCTCGCCCGACGATCCTCCACGTCGCGCATCCCCGTGTCACACGGCGCACTGCACGCCACCACGTGATGACCGCTGAGTCATTCGCGGCGGGATCACGTTCTACGTTTTGGAGTTCTTAGACTGCGGGTCTTCCCAGCAGAGCGGAGCCGATTTCGATCATTTCGTTGATGACGCGAACGGCCCCGAGATCGTGGGTCAGTGATTTGGGTGGGTCGCAGATGAGGGTGTCCGCTGCGACGAGTCGAGCGAAGTCGACCTGAATCGGCGCTGGTGGTGCCGGTTGCCCGGGCAGGGTTGCATCGGCGTGCGCCATCACGGCCAGAGCCTCTTGGGCGAGGATGCCGTAGCCGATGGTGGTCGGGTGTATTCCGTCGAGCGCAACGAGACCTCCCTGGGTGCGCCCTGACGCGTCAGATTCGAAGAACCGCGTGTCCGGGCGGGGAGTGAGCATCTGCAGCGCGGGGGGTAGGTCGTAGGCTTTGTCGTCCCACCAGGAGGGGCGGCTGTCGGGGCTGTCGATGTAGCGGCGGTAGGCGAGTCGGTCCAGCAGCCCGCATATGTCCAGAAGCAGCCAGTCTTTGGGTTGCTCAGCTGTGCGTGCCGCATAGACGAGTCGCTTGATCGAGTAGTTGTATTGGTCGATCGCGGAGTCGATCGCCCGTGCTTGTTCGCCGGTCAGAGAGGGGTTGACCGCAGGGTCGAACTCGGAGTCGGTGATCCAGGCGTGGGTGTACCGGGCGAAGTAGCGCGAACCGCTGGGCTTGGCCCCGACGCCGCGGGCGAGGGGGGCGACAGTCACGTGCGGGACGGTGGCCCAGATGACGCGGCGAGCATTGATCTCGGCGATGCGGTCGCGGAGCTCCCTGAGGTCGGTCTCGAAATCGGCGGGAGCGGAAACCGTGTAACCGGAGCTGTGTGGGCCGTTGCTCCACACCAGTTGCAACGTGATGGCGCTGGGCAGCGCGTTGTTTGACCCCAGGGCGACGACGAGTGTGTCAATCCCGCCGTTGTCCCCGAGCCATCGTGCGGCGTCGACCATCGTGGTGGGATCGGAAGCACCCGCGGTGGCCCCCGCAGGCCCCTGCAGGGTGATCAGCATGGCCCGATCTCCGTGGTGGGAGACTATCGGCGAAAACGCGGCCGGCCCACTGGGCTGCGAGGTCACCGCCGTCAATGCGTCACCAACTGTGTACGTGTAGGCGTCTCGCACATTCCATCCGTAAATGGCAAGATTGTCATAATAGGACGCGCCCGCGCTCGGCAGAATACTTCCCGGTCCGTGTTCCCAATAGCTCTTGACATGGGAAACGGCAGCCGTGACGGCGAATGCCTCCCGTATCTGTCGGACACCAAATGGACTCCCGGCGCCAGCTGCGTCGATGCCGCGGACAATCGCCTCCAGATTCAGCGGCAGACCCGGACAGTCCACCGGGCCCGGGAAACGGGGGTAGGTAAACTCTGTTTCGCTCAGGTCTATCGTCTGAGCGAGGATGGCGGGCCAGGACAAGCCGGTGTCGGTGTTGGCGAGGCTCTTAAACACCCATCGTCAGCGAGTCGCCCAGTGTGACCAGCCGGTGCGCGGGAGGCCCGCCGCCCCCGGGTGCGCCGGCCCCGACGCCCGCTACAGCGATGCCGAGGTCCGACTCCTCGGGCAGCAGCGGCTCCGGTGCCTCCCACCGGATCTCCAGCTCAGGTGGGGATCCCGCAGGCACCGCCGACTGACCGGGCACCCCATCCACCGGAGGCGGTACCAGCGGGATCACCCTGCCGTCCCGGAACTTAGGCTCGGGTCCTCCGACGGCTGATGACTGAGCTCGCGACACTGCGCCCCCGGACGTCTCAAAAGTGACGAACTGACGCTGCACGACGCTACCCCGCCCTGATCACGTAAACCTTCCCGGGAGAGCGGAGCCGGTCGTGGGTGTGCACGACGATCGTGTCGCCTTCGCGGGCGTATCCCAGCACCGAGGTCACCCCCGGGCCGATCGACGCTGGGATCGGTCTTATGGTCGCGGTAGGTCCGCTGTGTGGGGATGCCGGCGACAGTCAAGGCATCGAACTGGCGCTGCAGTCACTGTCTGCCGGTGGACACACAGCAGTAGCCAAGATCAAGACCGCGCAACAGGCGCGAGCCGCCAGCCCCCCATCTCGCCAACTGTGCCGCAAGTTATCTCCGCAACAGTATTGCGGAACGAGTATTGTGGGTCGACTTTCGGAACGGCTTGAACCCGGTTTTCGGACGGGCACGATCGGCGTCGCCGTGGTGTTCCACTTCCACGAATGTGGAATGCATGCCCCTGCAGATCGTGGCCAGCAACCGAATTTTCTGCGAGGAGGGTGCCGGTAAGAGCTGCTAGGAGCCACAATCGGTGGTATCCACCTGGTCAGCGCACCGCCGCCAGCAGCGCTTGGGTACTCCAGACAAGGCCCAGCGCTGCTAAAGGATCAGTGTTGTGACCAGCAGCAACAGCTGCGTCGGCGGCTCATTACGCCGTTCTTACCGACACCCCCGCTACGTCACTGTGTCGGTCAAAAAATCCTTCCCTTGCGGACGAAAATCGGGTGGTCGTGGAGGTGCACGTCCGCCCGGAGCCGCAGACTTCGCGATAGTCGCAGCGCGGCGTCAGGGAGTCACGAAGTCGTTCCACTTCTCCCGCTCGGGGGCGCGGGGGTTGTTGACGATCGTGATGTTCCCGGCGTCGGAGAACGTCTGGACCGGACGGGTGGTTGTGTCGTAGCGAGTCCAGCCGGGGTCGCCGGACTTGACGAACTCCACCCATGCCGTATGCATCGCGGTGGCCAGGCCCTGGGGTGGGGTCGGACCGGTGATCGAGTGGGCCGTGCTGAGTGTGTCGAACGTGAAGCCGAGCTCCAGCGCGTGGCAGGCGCCGAGTTCGGGGGATTGGAGCAGGCCGCTTGGGTTTGGTACTCGGCGGGGAGAGCGCCAGGTGAACTCGTACATGTGGGTGGTCGCGGGTGCGGCCGTCCGCGCTTCGGCGACGCGGCAGGCGGGGAGGCGGAAGAAGAAGTCGGTGGTGATTGCGGAGAAGATGCCGAAAGCCTTGGTGTTGGCCGGCAGCCTGCTCTTGTAGAAGTCGTAGACACCGGGGACGGCCGGGTCTATCCCGTAGGACGTCAGCATGTCTTTGAACGTTTGCTCCGGACCCAGGACCGCGATCGTTGGGGCCAGGAAGAGCCGGTACTCCTCGGTGTTGGTGCCGGTGAGGACCGGCACGTTCTCGCCGGCGCCGGCGGCGATGGCGTCGATCGGGCGCTGTGTGAGCAGGTCGCTGTCGATGATCGGGAGGAAGGCCATGCCGCTCATGACCGTGGACTCGCCCCACTTGTCCTTGTCCGGCGTGGTGGTGACCTCGTTCGAGATGGCGTCCTGGGCGGTGAGGATGTCCGCAAGCTTAAGCTCGGCGAACGCCTCTGCCGTAGGCTGCTCAACGTCGAGCAGCTTCGCCAGTTCCTTGGTGACCAGCGCCGCGTCTTGCTTGGTCTGGGCGCAGTGTCCGGCGCCGCTCTGCATGATCGCCCTGTGGAAGAGTCCGCGGCTATGGCGGGGGTCGAGGGACAGCAGCGTGGTCACGCTCATCGCGCCGGCGGATTCGCCGGCGACGGTGACGTGGGTGGGGTCGCCGCCGAACGCCGCGATGTTCTCCTGGACCCACTTGAGCGCGAAGAGCTGGTCGAGCAGGCCCCGGTTCGGCGGGGCGCCGGGCAGGTCGGCGAAGCCTTCCACGCCCAGGCGGTAGTTGATCGACACGCAGACGACGCCGTCACGTGCGAACGCGGACCCGTTATAGGTCCTCACCGCGTTTGAGCCGGTGCGGAACGCGCCGCCGTGGATCCACACCATGACTGGCAGTCCCGAGGCGTCGACGTCCGGTGTCCATATATTGAGGTTGAGGCAATCATCGCCGGGAATGACCGGCTCGTCGATGATCTCGCTGAATGGGTAGGGGACGGGGATCTGGGGGGCGGTCGGCCCGTATGTGACTGTGTCCCGCACGCCGTCCCACGACGCGGGGACGGGCGCTTGGAACCGGTTGTCCCCGAAGGGCGGGGCGGCGTACGGGATGCCGAGGAAGCAGGAGATGTCACCCTCCTTGATTCCCCTGACCTTGCCGCCGCTCGTCTCGACTTCGTCTGTCCGGGCCTCGTCGGAGGTATCCATCGACGAGGGGACACTAAATGAAATTGTCATGCACACTACTCCTGTTCAGACGCTGTCGTGGTTTCAGTGAAGCCACGCGCGATAATCATATTTTGGGTTCGGATCAAAGTCTGCGGTTGTTACTGTGATCGCACGGACGCGACAATCAATATGGAGTCGACCACCGCGACCTATGCGGGTGCTCTTGGAAGCCGTGCCGTGACATAGCTCGGTTAGGCGCGCCAGGTCCGTTGGGCCCGGTCGGCCTTGGCAAGCATGGTCGCGGAAGATGGAGTGCCCCTGGGTGTGGCCGGGCCCGGTCTGCCCGCGCCCGGCTGCCGTGGTCTACAAGTTCGCTTATTCGGAGATCTCGCGTACGACTCTCGAATCCCATGGGCACCAAAAGCAGCCGGGAAGAAATGCCCCGCAAGCTTCGTCCAGATGGTCTTCAACGTATTGCATGTTTGCGTCGCACACCTCAATCGCCATGTTAAAGAACGTGATAGTGTTCGGGTCTAGGTGATAATCCCAGTCCGGGTTATACGGCTGCGGTCTCTTTTGGATCCGGCCCATGACGTGCACTCTGTCTGTTTCTTCGCCCGACACAATTTTTCGAGCGTGGGCGATCTTGTCCTCGTCGGCAAGCTGGAAGATGAACTCTTTATCCCGTGCACCCGATCGTTGTCTGAATGCGAAAAACGCCACGTTGAAAACCCCCGTCTTCTCTTCACTGGCCGATGCAGCAATCTTGATTGGTAGCCCGACGACCCTCATCCTGACTCGATTAACCGACAGTCAAGCAGGCACGCTCACGGGCGAGCTTCACTTGCCATCGATGTGCCGTCAAGCTCTTTCACTAGAGTGATCCCACTCGTCGACACACGAGCAGCACCGCTGGAAAGGGGATCTATTTCACGAATTTCGCGTATTCTTCGTAGGAAATCCTCTGGTCTCCGTCGTCGTCGGCCATCTGGATGATCGCAACGATGTTGTCATCGCTGACCTTAGGATTGTTCTTGACGAACTCCTTCAGCAGCTCACTGGCGGTGATGTAACCATCACCATCGACGTCGATAACATCGAAGTCTTGCCTGGCCTTATCGCTCGCGCCCATAGGTGTACCTCCACTTCGCTGATAGACATGTCATGACTCCACCTCACGAAGCGGAGTCTCTGAAAATTCACTCTGATTCAGCCTGCGGCTAGCATGACATCAAACCGGTATTCTGCCCGTACCGGCTGTCCCAAGCGACGCACTCGCCGTATGTGTAGTCAGTGTTTTTGAAACCACAACTCAACTCTCGTCGCGTCAGGCACGTCCGCTGTCAGCGAACTCGCCACCATGGTCGCCTGTTTCGACCTGGCCACGACACTGCCCTCTTTTCCCTTGCCGCCCGGGTAAACCGCATGCACGCAGCGATGTTGCATGCGTCCTGCCCGTAGCGACTGCCACGGGATTTGTCAGTCACTCGACGGCGTAGTCAATGGACAACGGCTCACTCGAACGGATCTCATCTTCCTGCTGGTGTAACCAATGAGGCAGAAACTTTAAACTCGCCATGTTCACGCCCCGAGCTGGATAGCCATTTACTCTCACTCAAGAAATTGTCGTGGTTACCGTCTTGCAGAGTACCTGTGTCTGACCGACCGATGTTGTAGCGACCGATCTCGCCGTGCGACTCACGACCCCTAAGACACGACGATAATCCCCGTTTGATTACTGACCCACTCCCACAACAACTTAAGGTGCAGCAGCGTCTCCTAAATCCCGCACAATGCCAGACTCAGCAAAAATATACCAAACGGTTGGTTTTTAAGCAACGCGATTCACTCCAACGTCGCACCCGGGCTCAGGCGCTTAGCGCCGCTGCCTGGTGATACTCCACGGAGTATCGGTCACAGCGGTCGCAACAAACCTTTTGTGAAGATGTTGCTCCGCTCGGGTGGCTTGTCAGTCCGCATGGTTGCAAAGCGAAACCACAGCCTGGCTCGTATGCAGCTGGTAAGGGGTCGTCGTTACTGAGCGTGGCGGTCGGTTCTATGAGCTCCGCGTCGTTCGCGCATGGTCCACAGTTTCTCCACCGTTGGTGCACAGTGTCGACCAGTTGTCCACATGGTGTGGGGGGCCGTGCCGGTCGGGGCGCCCCTATGGTGTCGCGCCATGAGCCAGACGCCGACGTATGACCAGGTGCGTGGTGAGCGCATTAATGCGGATATTCCCGCCAGCGAGGCTGACCCGCACGAGGTCAGTTATTCTGGCAAACACCGCCTCCTGGCTGATCCGCCCCTTGCGGCGGTGTGCGGCTCATCACCAGGATCAGGAGCTGATCACGTCGGAGGCTGGTCCTGGTTCGAGACCGGCGAGCAGGGCGGTGCAGGTCCGGCCACCGCCACGCGACCGGTCCATTCCTCAGCGGGGACACCCGGCGGTGGGCACGCACCGGCAGCGAATCAGCAGGCAGACACTGACCAGCGGGAAATTTCGGAGCAGGCACCGCACGCTCTTCTTCTTCCGCCACCAGCCCACACGCGCGACAGGCGGCAGCCCGGGCGCTCGGCGCCAGCCGCGACGCGAAAGCCGACCCCTTGAGTTTGCCCCGGCTCATTGACCGGGCGGCCGCAGTCGCCGCCGTGTTGGCTGAGCTGGACGTGCACCGCAACGATCGAGTGCTGATCATGCTGCCCGACGGTCCCGGTTTCGACGAGTCTTTCGCCGGTGCCGTCCACCAAGACATGGTGCCCCTGCCGGTGAGTCCGCAGCTTTGCGCACACGACCTTGCCGCAGCCGCCGCCGCGGCAGGGGCCCACCTGGTGCTGGCCTCACCGGATCAGCTCCCTACGTTGGCCGAGTTGGACGCCGGGCCGCCAATATTGATCAATGGGCCACACGGCCCGTGGATAGCCGCGCTGCGACTTCGCTGAGCACATTGGTGAGACAGAAATCACAGAAGAGCTCACGCACGACCGAAATCACAGAAAATCCATGACGGTCGGTTTTTATGTCATCCTCATTGGGCCGTCGACGTTGCCGGAGCCACGTTGTCGGGGAGGCGACATGGACCACATGGATCCGATAACCATGCTGGACAGGGTGGACGAGCTGGTGTCGCAGCGTGATCGACTGTCGTTTAGCGCCACCGTTGCGCGGCACCTGGTCCATCGGCGCGCGGTGTCTGAGGTGTTGCTCACCGACTGGCGCCGGACCGGCGCGGACGCGTTTGTCTGCGCGGCCCAGTGGTCGCGTAGCCACAGTTTCTACCGTGTTCGCAACGGCAGGCACGATCCGTTGCTGCTGGCCGAGACGATCAGGCAGGTCGGGCTCCTGCTGTGCCACGAGGCATACCAGGTGCCATCGGAGCATCGGTTCCTGATGGACCGGATGGCCTACGATGCCGACCTTGATGGCCTGTGGGCCGGTGCCGCACCTGCCGAGATCGTCCTGGTGGTGCGGGCTCAGGAACTGCGTCGGCGCACGCGATCGGCCAGTGCGTTGCGACTCGATGTGGAGTTCCTTCGCGACGACGCCCCGTTTGGATGGGGCGCTGGTTGGGTGCACTGCATCGGGCCGTTGCTGTACCAGCGCATTCGATCGCCACAGTGTCCACAAGCGACAGTGCGGCAACAGCAACCGGCACCGGTGCCACCGGCGGAAATCGGCCTACACGAAGCCGACGATGTGGTGCTCGGTCAGTGCTGGCAGCCAGGGGAATGGCCGCTGCGGATTCTCACCGAGCACCCTGTGTTGTTTGATCATCCACTCGACCACGTACCCGGAATGCTGGGCCTTGAGGGGATGCGTCAGGCCAGCCGGGCGGTACTGGGCTGGCCTGACGCTCAGCCCACGACATGCGATATCACGTTTTCCCGGTTCATCGAACTCGATGAGCCCAGCTCCGTCCGCGCCACGGTCCAGCAGCGATCCGCAGCCAGCGCTCGCGTGCTGATGGTGCTCGCTCAAACCGGCCACACCGCAGCCCAGGGCACCGTGACAATCACCAACCTCAGCTACGGTAACCCGACGCTGGATGCCCCACCCTGTTCGACCGGGAACCACTGCTCAGCATGAACCGAACTCGCCGCTGTGCTCAGCGGACCCGGTAGCGGCCACACGCAAAAAATAGGGCAGCTTGCCAGCCGACACTAAGGAGGGCAGCAGGATGTCCCACATCTCCGCCACCCGCTGCCACAGGTCCTGCCGAACGCTCAGCACCTCAGAAAGTAGCTGCACGCCGGTGAACGCGCTGACCACGAACCTGGCCACCGCCGCGGGCTTGACCGAATCACGAAGATCACCATCGTCGATGGCACGGCGCAGCAGCTGTTCGGTCACCGCGACCCAATCCCGGTACGGGTTGGCGGCGGATGCACCAAACGTGCCGTGTTCAAGGGTGAGCCGGATACCGGCCCGAACGATGACGTCGTCCATGAGCTGGCGGGCCAGGCAATGGGACAGCCGAATCACCGACTCCAGGCCGGGCGCGTGTTCGTCAAGACGTTGGCGGGCCGGAGCCACCGACAGCGCGTGTTGCTGCTCGATCACAGCGTGCGCGAGGTCCTCTTTAGAACTAAAATGGAAGTACAACGCACCCTTGGTCACTCCAGCATGGGTGATCATGTCGCTGAGGCTGGCGCCGTATCCATACCGATCAAACATCTCGGCCGCGCTCCGCAGAAGCTGCTCCCTTGTTACCGCTGCACGAGCTTGCTTAACCACATGATGTCCCCACGCCGCAATAACGTTACGTGAGCAAGGTATCAGTCCCGGAAAGGCCACCACCGTAGGCGCGCGCGAGGAGCCACCACGAATGCCGCACGACCAGCGCACCCGATTAGATCAGCAACGTCTCCCAGGCCGGCATGTTTTGCTCGTCGGCGCGACGGGGTTCATCGGCAGCGCGGTGGCCCGCGCGCTGGCTGGTCGACCGGATGTCGAGCTCAGCGTGCTGGTGCGCGGTGCGGATCGCATACCAGACGCGCGACAACTGCTCGGCGACCTGACCAAGCCCGATTCACTGATCGGGAGCTGTCAGGGCATCGACACGCTGGTGCACGCGGCCTCATACGTCGGACCTGATCTGGAGCAGTGCGCTGCGGTCAACGACCGCGGCACGAGCGCGCTGCTGCGCGAGGCCGCCCGGGCCGGCGTAAGGCGCGTCATCTACATCAGCACGGCGGCCGTTTACGGCCAAGGCCCGCACCGCAACGTCGAACCGGAACATCTCGCACCCGCACCGCTATCACCCGCGAGCCGAACCCGGTTGACGGCCGAGGACACGGTCCGAGCCGCCGGTGGGATCGTCCTACGACCCCACCTCATCTACGGTGTGGGCGACCGCTGGTTCGTACCCGAACTCGTCAAACTCATCCGTCTGCTAAGCGGTCTGCCAAACGCCGACCAGGTCAGGTTGTCCACGATCGCCGTTGACGACCTAGCCGGTGTGCTGGCGGGGTTAGTTACACACGCCGACGCACTGCCACCGGGCACCGTCCTGCACGCCAACCACCCGACCCCGACCGTACTCCGCACAATGATCGACACGGTAGTCAGCAACATCGGTCTGCCCTGGACAAACCGGCACACCTCCCGCGAACAGGCCGGCAAGGAAATCCGCGCGAACGACGGTAGCGAACGGCACCTCGCCAGGATCTGCGCCGACCACTGGTACACCTCGGAACGCATCTGGCGGCTGGCCGACCACGACCCCGGCCCTGGTTTCGCCGAGACATTCCCGCGCTATGCGTCGTGGTATCGGACAGAACTATCAAAATCGGACCCAGCGTGCCTAACTGAGCCATCTCCTTCTGCCCACCTGCCATTCCCACCACAGGTGAGTCAGCAACCTTGACAGCGGTTAGCGGGTTGGCACCGTCAACTTGCTGGGACTGCCTGGAGCGCATGGGCATGGGTGGATCGGGCTGCGGGCGGATCTCCGGTGCGGTCGGTCAGGCGGTGGTGACCGTGCCCGTGACCTCGTTCCAGGTGGTGAACCGGCCGGTCATTTCGCGGCGGTATTCGTCGGCGCGCAGCCGGTGACGGCCCGGTCGAAAGTGCGGCGATATCCCACTGAACGCGGACAGAAACCGTTGCGCATGCCCCGCTGAGGTGAACCTCTTCATCGCTCGTTCCCGCGCCCGGGTCGGTTGATGCGAGTTCTCCGCCCGGTTGTTGAGATACTTTGACCGGCGGTGTTTCCACCGACCGCAGAACCCGGCGTCGCGCCGCGGGGTAGCTGGCGAGCTTGTCGGTGACCAGCACCCGAGGCACGTACTGCCATCCGGTGAGCAACTTACGAAAGAACCTGGTCGCGGCCGTGGTGTCTCGCCGGGAGGTGACCAGAATGTCCAGAACATTCCCGTCCTGGTCCACCGCCCGCCACAGGTAGTGGGTCTTTCCGTTGATCTTGATGAACACCTCGTCAAGGTGCCACTTATCCCCGGGGCGTGGCCGTCGGCGGCGCAACTCGTTGGCGTAGGTCTGGCCGAACTTGTAGCACCATTGCCGGATCGTCTCGTGGGAGACCACGACGCCCCGTTCCAGCATCATCTCCTCGACCTCGCGGAAGCTGAGCGGGAACCGGTGGCAGAGCCAGACACAGTGGCTGATGATCTCCGACGGGAAGCGAAACCCCTTGTAGGACGGCGCACCGACGGTCACCAGACCTCCTCATCCCAGAAGCAAGCCGTCGATCATCCCAGCCACGCAGATCACGAAGTTGACGGTGCCCCGGTGACCATCCGCCGCCAGCATCCGCCCACCGACAGAGTCGGTCGCGCGCCGCGCCGAATGAGTCCCACAGCCACAGGAAAGCCGCCCGATTCGTCCAAGCCCAGCTTGCCGACGCGACGAAACACCGCATTGCGCCCGTCGTATCCTGCGGCAGTTGCCACACTCCGGGCGCTCGATAATCTTGATTCGTGTCCCTTGCGTGCCCGTTCTCACGCGGAGGCGACGGAGATCTGCTCGTAGCGTGTCGGGTCTGTCAATGCGGCGGATCCGCGCTCGTCGAGTTCTCGGAGCTGTGAGTCCAGGTAGGTCGCCAGGCGGGTGCGGTACTCGTGCTCGAAGGTGCGCAGATCCTCGATCTTCTTTTCCAGGATGGTCTTTTCCTGGCTGATCGAACCGATGATCTCGGTGTGCTGGCGCGTCGCGTCGCGCTGCAGCGATGCGGCCTTCTCCCGGGACTGCCGCTCCAGGGTGTCGGCTCTGCTCCGGGTGTCAGTGAGCAGAGTCTCGGCCCGGGTTGTGGCCTCGGTGACCATGCCGTCGGCCTTCGTCCTGGCTTGGCAGAGCAGCTGCTCGGAGGTGGTGCGGGCCTTCCGCGTAACGGCAAGCCCATCGTGCCAGCCGAGAATGACACAGCTGCCCGTGTATGGTCTTAGTCGCTAGTGCGTGGACGCCCACGATGCGACCTCCCTGCTCGGGCTGGCTCATCGGCGCATCACTCTTAGTCACAGTTCCAGACCCTGCATGCCAATGCAAGAGCAAATACACCAGGATGCAATCTCGCTGCGGACGTCTCGTACCAACTGCAAGAACGTTGACGCGACGGAGTGGGTAGACGAAAGGGACCGTCTCGTGAGCCGTTTCATGAACCTGTTCGGTTTCGTGCACCTCGGCATGGCGGTGGTCAGCACACAAGGCAGCGCGAGATCGGGTCCTGGGATACCGCTATCTAGGCAGGCGCAGTCCTGTCTCGGCGATCGGTCTGATGCGGGGCGGAAAGGGGCGCGCCCCGGTCAGCGCATTGCTCGCCGCCCGCTCCGCGTTCAACACGCCCACCGGGTTGATCTGACTGTGTTTCAATTTCAATGGCTGCCGGCGGATCCTCGATAAGCCGCCGCCACCACTACGTTCGCGGCTCCCCCAGGTCACGCGGTCGCGGGCCTTAAGAGAGAATCCCTTGCCCATGTGAGTGTGGTCACCTGATCTGGCCCCGGGTGGGGTGGTTGTCGGCGGGCGAATTCCAGCCTGACGACACTCACCCATGGCCAAGACTTTCAAGCACCTCGGCTACGGTTGCGCGTGCGCCGTGCAGGTCGCTGGTGAATACCTGCGGCCGTTGTCGGCATAACTCTTCGAAGAGGTCGACCGACTCTCGCCCGGCTGTTAATGCCTGCGGTAGCTCCACGCGCCCGGCGGCGCGTACCCGCGCGAAAACCCACAATCCGCGGGCGAGGTCGGGTACGAACGCGGCGGGATGGACGGCGGCCGGCCGGCGGTGAATGTCTATGGCTTCGGTGGTGACGGTCAGGGCGTCTTGCAGCCGGCCCAGATCCGATAGGTCGGCGCCGTGGTTGGTCAGCGCCCGGGCGAGGTGGGGTTCGAACGCCGTGGGATTGGTGGCGGCCAGCCGGCGGTAGACCTCGACGGCTTGGGTGCTGGCGGCCACGGCGTCGTGGCGTCGGCCCAGGTTTGATAAGACGACTGACTGGTTGTTTAGCGCCATGGCCAGGCCTGGTTCGAACGCGGTGCGGTTGACCGCGGCTAGGCGACGACGAATGTCCACGGCTTGGGTGCTGGCGGCCAGGGCGTCGCGGTGTAGCCCCAGGTCCGACAGCGTCACGCTGAGGTTGTTCAGCGACCCAGCGAGGTCGGGTTCGAATTCGGTGTGGTTGTTAGCGGCCAGCCGGCGGTAGAGCCCGACGGCTTCGGTGGTGGCCATCACGGCGTCCTCCCACCGGCCCAGCATCGACAACCGCAGGCCGAGGTTCTCCAGGCGCTGGGCCCGGTCGGCTGCGGCGGCCGTGGCAGGAAGATCGTCGTACAAGCGGCGGGCCAGAGCAGCGGCAGGCCACAGCAGCTCGGTGCTGTATCGGGGCAGGGCCGACTCGACAGCGGCCGCGAGGTCATCGGGGGCCCGGTCGATGACCAACTTCATCATCGGAGCGGTGGCGTGCGCGACGAGGGCGGGTCGGCGGCGCAGCAGCGCGAACAAAGCGGCACCGGCGACGGGGTGCCAGGCGGCGGCCGCGGTCAGCACGATCAGACACCGCCGCACTGGCCACCCCCCAGATGACGGCCGGGGGTGGTGTGGCCCTGGGCCAGCCACAGCGCCCCCACCACGCTGATCACTGTGACCAGCCGACTGCCACCCAGCGCACACAAGGTGGTCTTCCATCTGGTGACGAAGTTGATCGCAACCAGGCGCCGGTCACCATCATCATCGGTGGGCTCAGCTCAGGCATGTCTCCCGCGTCAGCCACCGCTGACCTCCATCGGTCTGCGCTCGGTGGGCGTGGTGCTGTCGGACGCTGGTGAGTCGGCCAGGTCCGACACGGGCAACCGCTTGATCGAGACCACCCATGCAGCACCTCGAAATCGTCAGACCACAATTCGTACACGCGATCCCCCAAATCCCTCCACGTGGTCATGGTCTATAAGTGCAGCACCAACCGGCGGAGGCGATTCTTGAGCGCCGCCTCCGCCGGTCCCCCGCCTCAGCCCGCCGGGCTGACCTGGTCGGACCACCGCCGCTGTAGCCGCGGTACGCACGACCATCGACGAGACGAACGCCAGCCGCGTTCCGACGCGCCCCATTCGTCGGGTACCTAGGCCGAACAGCATGGTGGTGCTCCCTTATCTCCCAGTCCCCTCGCCCGCGCGATCCCCTCAGATCCCACAGACAGGACTGCGCCTCCCAGCTTTCGGCAGAATAAAACCAGATCTTCGCTTTGCTTTGTATTCCGGGCCCCCGCCACACCGGGGCGGCCGAGGAAACCCGAACGGGAACCCATAAACGTTCAGTAGACGGATCATGAGACCGTCGAGGGATCGTTAGCCTAACCTCACGCGAAAGCGCGAGTCAGTGCCGGTGAGGTAACGCGCCAGCCGGTGCCGATGCCCGAGTTCACTTGCCTGGTCGGCTGCGCGGCTGGCCGTGTTGCCTCACCGGCACGCGTTGCACTCCGAGTGCAGGCGATTACCGTAAACATCGCTACCGGTCGCCGAGTTCCTCGGCGATGGCGTCCGCCAGCGCTTGACGCGCTGCAAGTTCCTCGGGCTATAGCACTTCCCGGAGATCCTTCAGGTCGCGGATACTGGGCGGCCCCGGGTAGTCGTCGTTCGCTTTCCATCGCAGTGCTGCTTCCTCGGTTTCGATCGCCCTGATGGCGAATCGCCAGGCTTGGTAGACGCTGCGCACGTTGGCCGAACCGAAGGCCGCTAGGTGCACCGCGATTGTCGCCCGGTCAGTGACGGTGGGTTCGGGCATCTCTACGCCCTTCAAGGGTCCGTACTTGTGTTCTTGGACTGCGACCGTCCAGTTCGTGATACTGGCCTCGACCCACTGGCCTTCGCGCTCGACGATGCGCAGCACCTCTAGGCATTCACCAACACGACCCTCACCAACACCCGCGGTTTTCGATGGGGCTCGAAGGCCTCCAGCGGAAGATGTAGCCGAGGTATCCGACTTGTCCACTATCTGTGATCATGGTGTTCCTCTGGTGAGAGCGCATCTGGCAGTGGTTTCCCGAGGCCGCGGCGGGGTGACGTTCCCTTGATCCTGAGCAGGCTGATCTCCCGGGCGCCAGCGCGGTGGTGGAGTGAGAGCATGCCGCTCGCCGCAACGATTTCATCCGATAGGACGAGACACAAGACGTACTAGCCGGCTGTTCGTTCCCCTCTTTCCTGTAGTGGCTGGCACTGGCCACTCCGTGTGGTGGAAGTGCCGCATACGGCTCAGTAATGGAGGTCTCAGCATGGCATCCTTCGATTTTTACCCGGTCAACCATCTCAGCGAACATCCAACCGTTGATGTGCAGATTACGTGCGTAGGTGCGGGTGTTAACGTCGGCATTCTAAATTTCATCAAAGACGGTCTCTCTGCCGGCAAACGTAGGCAGCCAGACTCCCGTTGTTAATTTTCCGATATGTCAGTTTAATGACGTGATTACGACTTTGAGATATGAAAAGCTTCTGTCGTTCAATTTCAATGTCGATAACAAAATTGGAATAGTCGGCACGGCGCGGGAGCCGGTCGGAGAACAAGAGGCGGTGTAGAGCCTCGCCGTCGGTGTGGGACACCGACGGGGTGCGCGACGTCTGTCCACAGACCGCGTCAAGGGATCGGGCGTGCAGGCCGCGGTCCGGTTCCCGTGCCGCTCGCTCCTACGCCTGGGCTCAGTCGAATTCGCCGGCACGCACACCGGCGATGCCCACTCGGTCGCGGTGATCACCCGCGCCCTCGGGCGACCGCGTCCTGACGACACTGCTATTACGCACGGCAACCATTCTGGTAACGGTAGGTCACCGACATCCGATATACCGAACGCTCGGCTAGCGCGTCAGCGGTCGGGTGGCCAGCGGCACGGGCCGGGTGTTCGGCTTCCTTAGAACCGTGTCGCTGGTCCTCCCGAAGTGCCGTCAGTCGAAGTCGTCGCTTCTTAATCCGGCAGTGAACGCGGCCCACTCCGCCAGCCACGCAGCATCGAGCGCGTCGCTCTTGCGACCCGGGACGTTGCGCACATGGCGAGCGTTGACCAACAACACCTCCAACGGCCGCTCGGCCTCACACAGAGCATGAAACACCGGTCGCCAATACACCCCCGGTCGCCTCCATGGTCACGTGCGTGACACCCTCAGCGACCAACCAGGCCACCATCGCCACCATCGTTCAATAGTAGGTGTTGAACTTGCGTAGCTGCTGGCGGCGCTGCCCGCGTCTGTCACCCGGGGTACGTACCGCCACCGCGACGACCTGCGCTGCCTGGAGCCGTTGATGGCTACCCCACCGCCCGAGTTGCTCGACTACTTCTAACTCCTTGCAGAAGGTCGGTTGCGGGCCACGATCTACGGGGGCATGCGTTCCACATTCGTGGAAGTGGAACACCACGACCACGCCGATCGTGCCGGTCCGAAAACCGGGTTCAAACCGTTCCGGAAGTCGACCCACAACACTCGTTCCACAATATTGTTACAGAGATGACTTGCGGTACGGTTGGCGAGATGGAAGCTGACGGCTCGCGCCTGTTGCTTGGCTTGATTTCGACTACTGCCCCGCAAAACAAGCAACCGGAGGCCATCAAGCTGCTGATCGAACAGATGGAAGCGATGGCGCCGCGCTACGTCACACCACGCAACTGCTGGGCCGTGACACGAATAGGTACTTCTAGCAAGGTATCTTGCCGGCACGACAGCTCTGATGTGCAGTTCGGGAAGCGGAGGGCAACCCAGCGCAGCAGCGATGGCAGGATCGGCGGTATGGCGACGGTTGCGTTCGAGGATCTGGCTCCGGGCACCGTGATCGATCTTGGTGAGGTCAAGGTCGATCGGGAGGAGATGCTCGCGTTCAATCAAAGGTTCGATCCGCAGCCGTTCCACCTGGACGAGGAGGCAGCCAGGCGTTCAGTGCTCGGCGGGCTGTGTGCGTCGGGATGGTTCACCGCGTGCCTGTGGATGCGCGCGTACGTGGACACCGTGCTGGCCGATTCCACCTCGCAGGGCTCACCGGGTGGCCGCGACATGTCGTGGCTGGCACCGGTGTTCCCCGGTGACCTGCTGCGCATGCAGCTCGAGGTAATCGGTGCACGCCGCTCCCGTAGCCGTCCGGGTCTCGGCCTGCTGGAGATCGTCGGCTCCGCGCACCGCGGCGAGGACTGCGTGCTGCGGATGACGTTCACCGGCATGTTCGCCACCCGTGGCTAACCCCCTGGTGGTGGTCCTCGCGTCAGCATCCCCCGCCCGGCTCGCGGTGCTCCGCAGCGCGGGGATCGACCCGGTGGTGTCGGTGTCCGGAGTGGACGAGGACACCCTCGCCACCACGCTGGCCGACGCGACGCCAGCAGAGCTGGTCACCGCGCTGGCCCGCGCGAAGGCCGACGCGGTCGCGGCGGACATCGCCGCCGAGTACCCCGACGCGGTGATCGTCGGGTGCGACTCGATGCTGCACATCGGTGGCGAGCTGGTCGGCAAGCCCGGCTGCGCGGCCGCCGCGCTGGGCCGTTGGCAGGCGATGGCCGGCGGCACCGGCGAGCTGCTCACCGGGCACGCGGTCGTCCGGCTCGACCACGGCGTCCGTACCGCGACCGCCAGCGGCGCGCAGAGCACGGTCATCCGGTTCAGTAAACCGTCGACGGAGGAGATCGCCGCCTACGTCGGCACCGGGGAACCGCTACAGGTGGCCGGCGCGTTCACCCTGGACGGGCGAGGCGGCTGGTTCGTCGACGGGATCAACGGTGACCCGTCCAGCGTGATCGGCATCAGCCTACCACTGACCCGGCGACTGTTCGCCGAGGTCGGGGTGGCCGTGGTGTCGCTGTGGTCGTGACCTTGTGGCATGGTCAGCAGTGCCCTCATCGGACGAGGAGAGGATGGTCCGGATGAGCACGCCAGCCTTGGCGCCGCGGCTGGCCGAGCTGGCGGAGGAGTTCACCGAAGTCAGCCCCACCGACCGGCTTCAGCTACTGGTGGAGCTAGCTGGAGAGCTGCCCGAGCTGCCAGCGCCGCTGACCCACGACGCGATGCAGCGGGTACCCGAGTGCCAGTCTCCGCTGTATCTGGCCGTCGAGGTGACCGATGACAGCCGGGTGCACCTGCACTTCGACGCACCCCAGGAAGCGGTCACCACCCGAGGGCTCGCGGCGATCCTGCACACCGGGCTCGACGGCGAGCCAGTGGCGATCGTGCTCGGCACGCCGGACGACTTCTACCTCCAGTTCGGGCTGGCCGACGCGGTGAGCCCGCTGCGGCTGCGCGGCGCGGCCGCGATGCTGGCCCGGATCAAGCGCACGGTGCGCGGACGCGAATGAGCCCAGCCCCGGAGGCACCGGATCCGCCAGTCCTGCGCAAGGTGCTCATCGCCAACCGCGGGGAGATCGCCGTCCGGGTGATCCGGGCCTGCAGGGATGCCGGGCTGACCAGTGTCGCCGTGTACGCCGACGGTGACCGCGACGCTCCGTTCGTGACGCTGGCCGACGAGGCGTTCGCATTGGGCGGAGACACCCCCGCGGACAGCTACCTCGACCAGACCAAGCTGCTCGACGTCGCGGCCAGGGCCGGCGCGGACTCGGTGCATCCCGGCTACGGGTTTCTCGCCGAAAACGCCGACTTCGCCCAAGCCGTGATCGACGCCGGGCTGATCTGGATCGGACCGTCGCCGCGAGCGATCCGGGACCTGGGCGACAAGATCACCGCCCGGCAGCTGGCCAGCAAGGCGGGAGCACCGCTGGTGCCGGGGACGAGAGATCCCGTGTCCGGCCCCGACGAGGTGGTGGCCTTCGCCACTGAGCACGGCCTACCGGTGGCGATCAAGGCCGCCTTCGGCGGGGGCGGGCGCGGCCTGAAGGTGGCCCATACTCTGGAGGAGATCCCCGAGCTGTTCGGCTCCGCGGTGCGCGAGGCCGTCTCGGCCTTCGGACGCGGCGAGTGCTTCGTGGAGCGCTACCTGGACAAACCGCGTCATGTCGAGGCGCAGGTGTTGGCCGATCAACACGGCACCATCGTGATAGTCGGCACCCGGGACTGCACCTTGCAACGCCGCCACCAGAAGCTGGTTGAGGAGGCGCCTGCGCCGTTTCTGTCCGATGAGCAGCGCCACACCATCCACGAGGCGGCCCGAGCGATCTGCGCCGAGGCTGGTTACACCGGCGCGGGCACCGTCGAGTTCCTGTTAGGCGCCGACGGCGCCATCTCCTTTCTCGAAGTGAACACCCGGCTGCAGGTGGAGCACCCGGTATCGGAGGAGACCACCGGGTGCGACCTGGTCCGCGAGCAGTTCCGGATAGCCGCCGGCGAGAAACTGACCATGGACGCTGATCCGCCGGCACGCGGCCATGCCATCGAGTTCCGGATCAATGCTGAGGATCCGGCCCGGAGCTTCCTCCCCGTTCCCGGTGTCGTCACGGTCTTCGATCCGCCGTCCGGACCGGGTGTAAGGCTCGACGCCGGAGTACGCGCTGGCACCGTCATCGGTGACCAGTTCGACTCGATGCTGGCCAAGCTCATCGTCGTCGGCGCGGATCGCGAGCAGGCGCTGGCACGGGCCCGGCGGGCGCTGGCCGAGTTCACCGTCGAGGGAGTGCCGACGGTCATCGGATTTCACCGGGCAGTCGTGGACGACCCGGCCTTCGCCGCCGCCGACGGCGAACAGTTTACCGTGCACACCCGGTGGATCGAGACCGAGTTTCGCCCGCCACTCCAGCCGCACGGCGCCCCGAAGGGGATCCCCCTACCGCCGCCACGGCAGAGGGTGGTCGTGGAGGTCGGCGGTCGCCGACTGGAGGTCTCGCTGCCGGCCGATCTCGCCCCGCGAGGTGGCGGCACCGGCCGGGCCCAGCCACGCAAACGCGGCGGCAGCCGGGCCCGGGCGGTATCGGGTGACGCGGTCATCGCGCCTATGCAGGGCACCGTGGTCAAGGTCGCGGTGTCCGAGGGAGACCTAGTCAACGCCGGTGACCTCATCGTGGTGCTCGAAGCGATGAAAATGGAAAACCCCGTCATCGCGCACCACCCCGGCACCATCACCGCCCTCACCGCCCGGCCCGGCGCCCCAGTCACCCAAGGCACCGCCCTGTGCCAGATCACCCAGCACCCCGCTCCCCGAAATATCGGGGACGACGGGGTCAGCTGACGGGGGCGAGGAGTTGCGGGCGGGGGTCGGGGGCGGCGGCGCGGCGGGCGTCGGCGGTGGAGTCGTTGAGCTGGCGCTGCGAGTCGCGTTCGGCGGCCACCCGGGCAAGGTAGATCTGTACCTCGCGCTCCCGCTCAGCCGCGCTCCAGCCCAGCACCTCGCCCATCAGGTCGGCGACATCAGCGGCGCATGCCTCGCCCCGATGCGGGTACTCGATCGAGATCCGGGTGCGCCGGGTCAGCACGTCCTCCAGGTGCAGGGCTGCTTCGTGGCTGGCGGCGTACACCACCTCGACCCGGAGGTAGTCGGGCGCCTCCCGCAGCGGCGCGAGCAGATCTCGGCGGTCGGCGGCCAGGGCTAGCACCTGGTGCACCACCGAGCCGTAACGGTCCAGCAGGTGGCGCAGCCGGTAGGGGTGCAGTCCGTGCCGGGCGGCCAGTGTGTCGGCCTGGTTGACCAGGGCGTGGTAGCCGTCCGCGCCGAGCAGTGGCACCTTGGCGGTGATCGAGGAAGCAACCCGGCCGGGTAGATCGGGAACCGCCGCGTTCACCGCGTCGGCCGCCATCACCCGGTAGGTGGTGTACTTGCCGCCCGCGATCGCCACCAGGCCGGGCGCCACCCGGGCGACCGCGTGTTCTCGGGACAGCCGCGAGGTCTGCTCGCTCTCGCCGGCCAGCAGCGGGCGCAAACCGGCGTAGACACCTTCGATGTCGCCCTCGGTCAGCGGCGTGGCCAGCACCGAGTTCACCGTGTCCAGCAGGTACTCGATGTCCGCGCGAGTGGCCGCGGGATGTGCGAGGTCGAGGTTCCAGCCGGTGTCGGTGGTGCCGAGGATCCAGTGGCTGCGCCACGGGATGACGAACAGCACTGATGTCGGCGTGCGCAGGATCAGTCCGCTCTCGGAGACGATGCGGTCCCTCGGGACCACGATGTGCACCCCCTTGGAGGCGCGGATCCGGAACCGACCCCGACCACCGGACAATCGCTGGATCTCGTCGGTCCACACTCCGGTGCAGTTGAGCACCGCGTGCGCCGCGACGTCGGTTTCCTGACCGGTCTCGCAGTCCCGCACCCGGACTCCGCAGATCCGATCCGCCTCCCGCAGAAAGCCGATGACCTGGGTCGAACTTCGCACCACAGCGCCATACTGGGCGGCGGTCCGAGCCACCGTCATGGTGTGCCGGGCATCGTCGGTGATCGCGTCGTAGTAGTGCACCCCGCCGATGAGGGTGTCCCGCTTGAGTGCCGGAGCCAGCCGCAGCGCGCCGGCCCGGGTGAGGTGGCGTTGACCCGGCACTGACCGTGACCCGCCCAACGTCTGGTAAAGCGCCAACCCCGCGGCGACGTAAGGCCGTTCCCAGATCCGGTGGGCCAGCGGATACAGGAAGTTCACCGGCTTGACCAGGTGCGGTGCCAGCAGGGTGAGCATCAGCTCCCGCTCGTGCAGAGCCTCCCGCACCAGCCCGAACTCCAGCTGCTCCAGGTAACGCAAGCCGCCGTGAAACAGCTTCGACGACCGGCTCGACGTGCCCGATGCCAGGTCCCGGGCTTCCACCAGCGCCACCTTCAGACCTCTGGTGGCGGCGTCCAACGCCGCACCGGACCCAACCACTCCGCCACCGATGACCGCGATGTCGAACTGCTCGCTGGCCAGCCGCTGCCAATCCGCAGCTCGCTGCGCCGGACCGAGCTGCCCGGGGGCTGCACCGCCGATGGACTGCTGGGGCTCGCGCTGGGCCTGCTGCACCGGTCGGTCCCACCCCCTGCCTGTACCCGCTTCGCCTGCTGCACGCTACCGCGTGACGACCCCCTTGAGTTCCCTCTTGCGTGATCATTGTGTGTGGTGGGCTACGAACAGTGATCACCGCGAGGTGCTGCGCACCAGTAATACCAGCGCGACGGCGGCGAGGATCGCGACGAGCGCCGCGAACACCATGCCGGCGGAGATGAGGCCGAAGGCCGTCGCGGCGGCGCCCTCCCCGATCACCGGGATGGAGATGCCGATATAGAGCATCACGAAGTAGCTTGACGTGATCTCACCGCGCTTGTCCGACGGCGCGGCGCCGGTCACTGCGCCGAGCCCAGCCCGGAAGCTCAAGCCTTGCCCGAGCCCGGCGATGATCGCTCCCACGACGAGCACCGCAAGCGAATGGAGCGGAAGACTCGCCCCCACCGCAACCATCCCCGCGATGAGACCGACGCATCCCACTATGAGGGCACGCTGATCGCTGATGAGCGACGACAGCGACTGGCCGATTGTCGAGGCGAGGAACACGGAGATCACCACCGCACCGGTGAGTGCATGACTGGTGTCGTGCAGCACCGTGGCGAGAAACGCCGGGGATACCGCGGTGAACAGCCCGAGCACCGCGAATCCGGCGAAGCCAGCGATCGCCGCCCGAGTGAACACGCCGCGCATATCAATCGGCACATCGATCTTCTGTGGCCGCAGCCGCAGTGTGCTGGCCCGCCGCACCGGTTCGGAAACGACCTGGACAGCAACAACGGCGACCACGACGAGCACCAGATCCATGACGAAACACAGGGACAACGGCAGCGGCGCGTATTGCGCAAGGATCCCGGCCAGCAACGGACCCGCACCCAGGCCACCCATGTTCACCGCAGCCGCGATCAGACTCGCCCGCTTCTTACCGGATTCAGGAGCGAGGTCCACGATCGTCGCAGTCGCCGTCCCGGTGAAAATACCAGCCGACAGCCCAGACAGCACCCGGCCGACGAACAACCAACCCAGCGTCCCCGCCAACAGGAACACGAGAGCGGAAAGGCCGGACAGGGCCAGTCCCGCCTGCAGCATCGGTCGCCTGCCCAGCTGATCCGACCAATGCCCGAACATCAGCAGGGCGGCCGTGACCCCGACTGCGTAGGCGGCGAACACCACCGTGGTGACCAGCTCACCGAAACCGAAAGCCTTCTCGTACAGCGGATACAGCGGCGTAGGCAGCGTCGTACCCAACATCGTGATCGCGAAAGCGGCCCCGATGAGGGTGACGCCGGCCCAGCCGGTCGCACCACGTCCGGATCGCTGCCGGAGCAATTGGTTCCCCACGAGGTAGGGAGTTCCCGAATCGCGGCGGTGCGCAACCCGCTAACGTCCAGAGGTGATGCAGCAGTACGTCGCGGCGATCGACCAGGGAACCACGTCCACCCGCTGCATGCTCTTCGACCACGACGGCCGGGTGGTCAGCGCCGACCAGCGGGAGCACCGGCAGCACTACCCACAAGCCGGCTGGGTGGAACACGATCCGCTGGAGATATGGGCGAATACTCGCGAGGTCGCCGCCGGGGCACTGGCCAAAGCCGAGCTGACTGCTGCGGACATCGCCGCGGTGGGCATCGCCAACCAGCGGGAGACCGCGGTGGTGTGGGACCGGCTCAGCGGCGAACCGGTGTACAACGCGATCGTCTGGCAGGACACCCGCACCGCCCGGTTGTGCGCCGACCTCGGCGGGTCCACCGGCGCCAGCCGCTACCAGCACCGCACCGGGCTGCCGTTGTCCACCTACTTCTCCGGCCCGAAGATCCGCTGGATCCTGGATCAGGTCGAGGGCGCCCGGCAGCGGGCCCGCAACGGTGAACTGTGCTTCGGCACCATCGACACCTGGCTGCTCTGGAACCTCAGCGGCGGCCCGACCTGTGGGCTGCACCTCACCGACGCCACCAACGCCTCGCGGACCCTGCTGATGGATCTGGAGACACTGCGCTGGGACGAGGGCATCGCCGAGGAGATGGCCGTCCCGACGTCGATGCTGCCGCAGATCCGCTCGTCGTCGGAGATTTACGGGACGGTGCGCGAGCCCGCGGTGTTGGCCGGGGTTCCCATCGCCGGCATCCTCGGTGACCAGCAGGCGGCCACCTTCGGCCAAGCCTGCCTGTCCGTCGGGGACGCCAAGAACACCTACGGCACCGGTAACTTCATGCTGCTCAACACCGGTACCGAGCAGGTGCACAGCCGCAACGGGCTGCTCACCACAGTGTGCTACAAGATCGGATCGCAGGATCCGGTGTATGCGTTAGAGGGTTCCATCGCGGTCACCGGGTCGCTAGTGCAGTGGCTGCGGGACAACCTCGGCATGATCTCGTCGGCGGCGGAGATCGAACAGCTGGCGGCTACCGTCGACGACAACGGTGGCGCCTACTTCGTACCGGCGTTTTCCGGGCTGTTCGCCCCACACTGGCGCGCCGATGCGCGTGGCGCCATCGTCGGGCTGACCCGCTATGTCAACCGGGGCCACCTGGCCAGGGCGGTGCTGGAAGCCACCGCATTCCAATCCCGGGAGATCCTCGACGCGATGAACGCCGATTGCGGCTGGATTGCCGGCTCAGCCGGCGGTGGGACACCGTTGACCTCGCTGAAAGTGGATGGCGGGATGGTGGGCAACGAGCTGCTGATGCAGTTCCAAGCAGACATTCTGGGCGTCCCGGTGATCCGACCCGTGATCCGCGAGACCACCGCGTTGGGCGCCGCCTACGCCGCTGGCCTCGCCGTCGGGTTCTGGTCGGAAACCAGCGAGATCCGGGCCAACTGGGCGGCGGACCGGCGGTGGGATCCGGCGATGGACCGGCAACGACGCGAGGAGCTCTACCGACAGTGGCGCAAGGCGGTCAACCGGACACTTGACTGGGTGGACGACTGACCGTGCGACGCCGGGTCAGCACCAGCGCCACGCCGGACCCTGCCATCGCCACCGCACCGCCCACGGTCAGTGACACCGCCAGCATGCTCACCTCGGCCTGCGGTGCGGCTTGACTGTCCGCACTGGTTCTGCCGCCCGCCACATCGGCCATGGCCATCGGGGCACCACCCAACAGGGCCGCGCCAGCGATCAGCCCGCAAGCAACGATCCGCATCCGCAACCTCCTCCTGCCGGCCTGATACCTAGTAAGACGCGTGGGTGCGCTAGCGGTTGCCTCATGCTATGCACGCTCAGTGCGCACGCCGGTGAACAACGCGTAACCACGAGCGGTGGCGGGAACGCTGGGACACATCGCGCGGCAGCTACGCTATCGCGCGTGCCGCTCTACGCCGCCTATGGGTCCAACATGGATCCCGCCCAGATGATGCAGCGCGCGCCGCATTCGCCGACGGCGATGACCGGGTGGCTGATCGGGTGGCGGCTGACTTTCGGCGGAGAAGACCTTGGCTGGGAAGGCGCCCTGGCCACCGTCGTCGAAGACCCCGGGTCCCAGGTGTTCGTCGTCATCTACGACGTCACTCCGGAGGACGAAAAGCTGCTCGACCGCTGGGAAGGCGAGGACTTCGGGCTGCACAAGAAGTTGAAACTGCGGGTGCACACGCTCGACGGCTCGGTGCTCGCCTGGCTCTACGTCTTAGACGCCTACGAAGGTGGCCTGCCATCGGCGCGTTACCTCGGCGTCGTCGCCGACGCCGCTGAAGCGGCCGGCGCCCCGGAGGACTACGTCACCGAACTACGCAGCCGGCCCTGCGCAGGCATAGGTCCCTGATCCTCGCCGGGTATCCAGGAGCTACCCGGGTAAAAATACCCGGGTAAAAAGCTGAAGGGACGGCCGCATTGCGGCCGTCCCTTCAGTGCCGACGGCATTACACGCGATCGGGTCATCGCGCGGAGGTACTGCACGACTGGAGGGTAGTCGGCTGCCCCAGCACCACCTTCAGCATTGCCGCCGGCTATTGACGGTGCCCGTTCCCTAGCAAACGCACACCGCACGTGATACCGGCTTAATTCAGCTACCGTTGACTCAGTGAACGCCGCCGCCGTTGGCGGAGCCACCGTTGCCGCCGGTCGCGTCACCCGCGCTGGCGGTGCCAGTCCCCAGGACGCCGAGGCCACTCAGGATGTTGATGCCGAGGCCACCCTGCGCGGAGCCACCATTACCGCCGACACCGCCGTCGCCGGCCTCTTCGCCGCCACCGCCACCCTCGCAGCCACAGCCGGCGTGGAACATCGACATGACGGTACGAGCCGGGAGCAGCTCCACGTGCTGGCCATCGACGTCGGCGTAGCTCAATACGTCAGACATGAATATCCTCCTTGAAATTGCCCACAATGGGCCGGGACAGAAGTGCCTCTTCGACTTCCTCTTGCCGATTTGGCTAATACATACTCTGGCGAGCAGGAGGTCTCCTGACAACATCTATTCGCCACCTAATTTCGAATGTCGTCACCTATGCCGTAAAGCCGTTTTTTTCGATTACCTACTCATTGGCGCGGACTTACCGACGGCACCGCGACTGGTACCCACGCGGGCGCCGCCGTTCGCCGCTGCTCAGCTGCCAACCGATCCCACCGCCGCTGGTGAGACGCCATGCCGGGGCGGTGGGCACAGGCGTAGGTACGCCGCTGCGGTGCGGCCCGTTACCCGTTGGGCGGCGAGCCCGTTGCCTCTGGTGTGCGGCAGGACCTGCGACGATTGCGAAGGAGCTGGCAGCGCACTACCAGGGAACACCGGCGATGACTACCTAGCGTGCACGGAATCCGACTACACAGAATGACGTTCCGATGACGCAGCGTCGACCTCGCGCCTAGCACCCTGCGCACCGCGCGACCACCTAGTCGTTCCAGCGCTTGTTTTCACTCAGTAGGTGCCGTCAGCCGAGCGCGGCCAGTGCGGTGTGCACCATGACCCGCACGCCGAGCGGCAGCGCGCGCTCATCGAGGTCGAAGGTCGACTGGTGCAGATCGCGCTGCGCGCCTTCGCCGGCCCAGACGCCAAGGCGGCCCATCGACCCGGGCACGTGTTCGAGGTACCAAGCGAAGTCCTCGCCACCGGAGGACTGTTCGGTAGCCGCCACCGCATCACCACCGAGCGCCGCGGAGACACCGTCACGCAGCAGCTCGGTGCTGACCGCCTCGTTGACCACCGGCGGAACGCCGCGGACATGACTCAGGTCGAAACCCACCCCGGAGGGCGCCAACAGAGCGGTGACCAGCTCGCGGATCAGTGGCTCCAGATCGGCCCAGATCCTTCGGTCTGCGGTGCGCAGGATGCCACGAAGCAGCCCCTCCTGCGGGATGATGTTTGCGGCGTCGCCCGCTTGCACCGCCCCCCACACGAGCAGAGTGCCTGACCGTGGGTCGACCCGCCGGGACAGCAGCGCAGGCAGGCCGGTGATCACGGTTCCGAGCGCATGCACGAGATCGGCGGTGAGGTGCGGGCGTGCCGTGTGCCCACCGGGCGACGACAGCCGCAGCTCGACCAGGTCCGACGCCGAGGTGATCGGTCCGACCCGGGTACCCACCTGACCGACTCCCAACCGGGGATCGCAGTGCAGCGCGAAGATCCGCTCCACACCGGACACAGCGCCGGCAGCGAGCACGCTCAATGCGCCGCCGGGCATCACTTCCTCAGCCGGCTGAAAGACCATCCGAATCCGGCCGGGCAGTGCCGGAGCCGAGGCCAGGGCAAGCGCTGCGCCGAGCAGGATGACGGTGTGCGCGTCGTGCCCGCACGCGTGCATCCTGCCGTCGACAGTGGAGGCGAACGGCAGCCCGGTGGCTTCCGAGATGGGCAGTGCGTCGATGTCGGCGCGCAGCGCAACACACCGGGTACCGGTGCCGACGTCACAGATCAGACCGGTGCCACCGGGCAGCACGGTGGGCGCCAGACCGGCGCTGCGCAGGCACCCGGTGATCACTGCGGTGGTGGCGTGTTCCTGGTAGGCGAGTTCCGGATTGGCGTGGATCTGTCTGCGCCAGGCCGTCAGCTTCCCGCCATGGCTAGACAACCACCAGTCCAGCCAGGTCGGACCTCGACCGGCGGCGATATCCAGTGGCGCTCCGACATAGGGGAGCAGACCGGAGCCCGGCAGTGTCACCCAGCACCTCCCACGGCGGTCGCCGACGCCCCGCGGCGTCGAGCTCCGACTCGTCGGGGACGCTTACTGCGGTGCTCGGCAGCCAGCTCGGGTTCGACAGGAAAGCCGCGGAACAGCGCGCGCACGCTGCCGGCTCGCCGGTCGACAGCGGCGGCGAGGATCGCTGCCTCGGTGCTCATTCCGTGAGTGTGCCTGACCGGCGGCATCACCGACACTGTGGGTGACGAGAAAGCCGTTCACGGCGTTCAACGCCGTGTAGCTCGCTACCGGTCGACTGCGGCCGACGAGATGGCCCGGCTTCCTAATCAATTTCATGGCAAATCCTACACATGAGAGCAAAGACATCACGTTCGCTCTGCTGAACGTGGTCGAACCGGCAGATCGTGATCCGGCCACCTTCGGCGTCGGGCGCGAGGCTGCGTTCGAGATACTTAAGGGCCGTTGATTTTCCGCTTCCCCATCTACCGTACACCGCGAATGTGAGCGAGGTGGTACTGTCGGCGGACTGGATATGGCGCACTACCTGATCAAGACTTTCAGCAAACCCGTGACGATTCGAGTACAAGCTCCACTCGTCATCGCTCACGCGTTCGTCAAAGGACCCCGCTGGCGCGTTCGGTGAGACGTAGATGGGACCACTCGTCTGGTCACTGTCGTGAGTCTGCACGGGCAACCTCCAGGGTGTCGGCTGCGCCGCATCACCTCACAGTTTCAGGCGAGCGATCGTGAAGTGAACGGCCTCGGTTCATCTGTCGTTTTCATCGACAAGCCTGCAGGTTGCGTTACAGGTTAGTAGGTGGGACTGTCCCGGTAATCAGCCTGTGCGATCAGAACTTTTCGGCTGGCATGTAGGTACCCCATACCTCGCGCAATGCGTGACAGACCTCACCCACCGTGGCGCGGGCGGCGAGCGCCCGCTTCATCGGGTACAGCACGTTGCGGGTGGTGTCCTTGGCGGCGTGTCGCAGCTCATCCAACGCCCAATCGACCTCCGTGAAGGATCGCGACGAGCGCAGCGCGGCAAGCCGCTCGCAAGCACTGTCCTCGATCGCCGGGTCCACCCGCAGCGGCTGGTACGGATCCTCGGTGTCGAGCCGGTACCGGTTGAGCCCGACCACCACCCGGTCACCGGAGTCGATCTCCATAGCGGTTTGGTATGCGGTCCACTCGATCTCAGATTTCTGAAATCCCGCCTCGATGGCGCGCACCGCGCCACCCAGCTCGTCCACTTTTTCGATCAACGCCATCGCGGCTGCCTCGACCTCGTCGGTCATCGTCTCGATCGCATAGGAGCCGGCGAAAGGGTCCACCGTGGACGTCAGATCGGTCTCGTAAGCCAACACCTGCTGGGTTCGCAGGGCCAGCCGGGCGGCCTTCTCGGTGGGCAGAGCGATCGCCTCGTCGTAGGCATTGGTGTGCAGCGACTGGGCGCCACCGAAGATCGCGGCGATCGCCTGCGCGGTCACCCGCACCATGTTGATCTCGGGCTGCTGTGCGGTGAGCTGCACGCCGGCGGTCTGGGCATGAAAACGCAGCGTCAGCGACCTGGGATGTTGCGCATGGAAGCGCTCCCGCATCAGTCGCGCCCAGATTCGCCGGGCGGCCCGGAACTTGGCGACCTCCTCCAACAACGTGGTGCGAGAGACGAAAAAGAATGACAACCGCGGGGCGAACTCGTCGACGACCATCCCGGCATCCAGCGCGGCCTGCACGTACTGCACTCCGTTGGCCAGCGTGAAGGCGATCTCCTGCGCCGGGTTCGCCCCCGCCTCGGCCATGTGATAGCCCGAGATTGAAATGGTGTTCCAGTTCGGGATTTCGGCCTGGCAATAGGCGAAGATGTCCGAGGTGAGCCGCAGCGACTGCGCCGGCGGGTAGATATAGGTGCCGCGCGCGATGTATTCCTTGAGCACGTCGTTCTGAATCGTCCCGGTCAGCTTCGAACCCGGCACGGCGTGCTCTTCACCCACCAATTGATACAGCAGTAGCAGGACGCTCGCCGGGGCGTTGATCGTCATCGAGGTGGACACCTCATCCAACGGGATCCGGTCGAACAGCGTCCGCATGTCCTCGATCGAGTCGATGGCGACCCCGACCTTGCCGACCTCGCCGTGCGCGATCGCCTCGTCGGAGTCATAACCCATCTGCGTGGGCAGGTCGAAGGCCACCGACAAGCCGGTCTGGCCCGCCCGTAGCAGCTGGTGGTATCGCGCGTTGGACTCGGTGGCGCTGCCGTACCCGGCGTACTGGCGCATCGTCCAGGGACGTTGGGTGTACATAGCGGGATACACCCCACGAGTGAACGGGAACTCCCCGGGCTCACCCAGCCGCTGCGCCAACCCGTCCGCGACGTCCGCCGCGTGATACACCGGCTTGATCGCGAAGCCCGACTCAGCCGTCTTCGGGGCGGTGTTCGGCGATGTTCTGTCCACCATCACATCTGTATGACACACACCGGCGGCGACCACAACGCAGGGCATCATGGGCCGGTGACCAACATCGCACCCCGCTTGGTGGCCGGGCGCTACCGGCTCGGCGCGGTGCTGGGCCGGGGAACCATGGGCACGGTGTGGTCAGCACACGACGAGGTGCTTGGGCGGCCGGTGGCGGTCAAGGAAGTGCTGCTGCCGCCCGGCATCCCCGACGCCGAAGCGGACGCGCTGCGCGAGCGGTCGTTGCGGGAGGCCAGAGCGATCGCCGCGCTGTCGCATCCCAACGTGGTGACCCTCTACGACGTGGCCCGGGAGGGCGCGGCGCCATTCGTGGTGATGGAGTTGGTGGCGTCGGCCAGCCTGGCGGAACTGTTGCGCGACGGTGCGCTGCCACCGCATCGGGTGGTCGCTATCGGAGCCGCGGTGGCGGCGGCCCTGCAGGCCGCGCACGCCGCGGGCATCACCCACCGCGACGTCAAGCCCGGCAACGTGCTGATGGCACACGATGGCCGGATCAAGCTCACCGACTTCGGGATCGCCCGCAATCCGGCCGATCAGACGTTGACCGCGACGGGTCTGATGCTGGGCTCCCCCGCTTACATCGCTCCGGAGATAGCCTCCGGTGGGCCGATCAATCCGGCGGCAGACCTGTGGGGGCTCGGCGCGACGCTGTTCGCAGCGGTCGAGGGCAGGCCCCCTTACGACGCGGGTACCGCGATGGCGACGGTGGCTGCGGTGGTGCACGACGAGGTACCCACACCGTCGTGTTCTGGACCACTCGCCGTGGTGATCAGCGGGTTGATGGTCAAGGATCCAGCACGCCGGATCCCGTTGTCGCAAGTACGCCAGCTGCTGGGAGCACCGCCCGACCCGGCTGCACCCCGATCAGCGATGCGTACCGTCGCGACCACTGGCCGGGTGCGCGTCGCCGGAGACATCCCGGCAGCGCCCGAGACGCCCCGCCGGCCCGCCCAACTCGCGACTGACCCGGGTCCGCTGCCCTTCGCCGTGGCGTCGGACGCTGATCCGCACACCGCTACGAGCCACACCACGGCACGTCGCGCCAACGGCACAGGCGCTGGACGCAGAGCAATCCTGTGGATCTTGGCCGTGGTGGCGTTCCTCGGTGCCGCCATCACCGGCTTCGGTGCCGTCAGGGTGGCCGGCGGGCGGCCGGCGGTCCCCAGTCTGGGGGGTCAGCACACCCCGGGCGACACCGTCGATGACGGGGTGCTCATCCCCAGGACGCTGCAGGTCGTCGAACCGGCCGGCACCCCGCCGGCACGGTTCACCGTCACCGTTGCGCAGGATTGGCCAGTGTTCCTCGAGCAGCGCGGACTGGGATCGGCCGCGGACACCATGGCGCGTTTCGTGTCCCCGGACGGTTCGGAGGTCGTCGCCGTAGAGCGGGTCACTGGAGCGCTCACCGGCGGCGGCGTCGACCAATACCTGACCACCTATCTGCGCAAGCTGGCACAGGCGGTGCCGGAGCTCGTCGAGACCCAGCGACAGAAACTGTCCGGCGGCGCGCTGGACGCCACGTTTCGGACCCAGGAGGGCGGTGAGCTGCGTCGCACCACGTACCTGCGGCTGGTCCCAGTCAAGGCAGACCTGTGGATGGTCTCGGTCACTGTGCCAACCGAACGTGAGGGCGCCGGGCGGATGAAGCTGTTCGAGCCGGTGGTGGCGGAGTTCGCTCCCGGCCCGTAGTTCCCCGGCCCATAGATCCCCGACACGCTGACCCTAGGCTGCCGGTCGTGACTGACCCGGCGCAACTGGCCCAAGATGCCGCCGCGGTGCTGGCCCAACGCACTGGGGCACCCTCGCACGACATCGCGGTGGTGCTCGGCAGCGGCTGGCGTCCCGCGGCTGACGTGTTGGGCGCTCCCGCCGTCGAGATGCCGGTCAGCGCGCTGCCGGGGTTCGCTGTACCGCAGGTCATCGGGCACGCCGGGACGGTCCGCTCGGTGCAGCTGGGCGGCCCGTTGGGCGAGCGCCGCATCCTGGTGCTGCTCGGTCGCGCGCATGGCTACGAGGGCCATGACGCGGGGCAGGTCGCGCATGGGGTGCGTACCGCCTGTGCGGCGGGAGCGCGGGTGGTGGTGCTCACCAACGCCGCTGGTGGAATCACCGAGGGGCTGTCGGTCGGCCAGCCGGTGCTGATCTGCGACCACCTCAATCTCACCGCGACCTCGCCGCTGGTCGGGCCCCGGTTCGTCGACCTCACCGACACCTACTCCCCCCGGCTGCGCGCGCTGGCCCGGGAGATCGACCCGAGCCTGGTCGAGGGCGTCTACGCGGGGGTCCCCGGTCCGCACTTCGAGACGCCGGCCGAGATCCGCATGCTGGGAGTGCTGGGTGCGCATCTGGTCGGGATGTCCACCGTCTTGGAGGCCATCGCCGCGCGTGCCGAGGGTGCCGAAGTGCTGGGCATCTCGCTGGTCACCAACCTCGCCGCCGGCCTCACCGGTGCCCCCCTGGACCCGCAGGAGATGATCGCCACCGCCGCCACCGCCGCGGTTCGGATGGGCACCCTCCTGCGTGACCTCCTCACCCGACTCTAACCGGAAATACTGTTATAAAACAGTGTTTGCGATAGGCTCAGCGGGTGGCTCGACCGAAACTGCACGATGATGCGCTGCGGATCCGCCTGCTCGACGTCGCGGGGACGCTGCTCACGGCCGAGGGCCCGGATGCGCTGAGTCTGCGCCGGCTGGCGGCCGCCGCGGACACTTCGACTAGTGCGGTGTACGCCTTGTTCGGCGGCAAGCCGGGAATCCTTCGGGGGCTGTTCATCGAGGCGTTCACCAGGTTTGCGGCCCACCTGGACACGGTGACGCCCTCGGACGATCCGCTGGCCGACCTGCTCGCGCTCGGCCGCGCCTATCGCGCCAGCGCGCTCGCCGATCCGCATCTGTATGCGGTGATGTTCGGTTCGCCGGTGCCCGGCTTCGAGCCCGCCCCGGAGGATTACGCGCACGCCGAGGCCACCTTCGCCCCGCTGCTCGACACGGTCCGCAGGGCGGTCGCGGCAGGTCTACTACGCGATGTCGCCCCGGAGCTGATCGCCACCGCGCTGTGGGCGAACGTGCACGGCCTGGTGTCACTGGAGCTGGGTTGCGCGATGCCGGCTGGGGCCGGCGCACCCGGTGAGTTGTTCGAGGCCGCGATCCGCGCCACCCTCGACGGCTGGCGAAAATAGAGCTCGTGAGTGGCATTGAGTGCTGGAACACTGTTTGGCACTCACGAGCACTACGCTGCCGCGCATGGCTGCGGACATTGTGCCGATTGAGCTGTCGGTGACCGCTGGGGACTTGGTGACGCTGTGGGCGCCGCGCTGGCGTGCTGACGGTGAGGAGTGGGAGGCGTTCCTCGGCGACGAGGAGTACCTGTTCGCCTTCGCCGACGTCGCAGCGTTGGTCGGTTTCGTGCGCACCGCCGGTGTTCACGATCTGGTCGACCATCCGGCCTGGGGGCTGGTCCCGCGATTGCCCGCGCCGGACCTGCGGCCCACGGACTCCCATCGTTACGACCTGGTCGGAGTACCTGAACTGGTCGCGCAGTCGCCGGACACCTGGGTGATCGGCGAGCTCGCCGACGTGGTGTCGATCGCCCGCTCGCTGGCCGATGTCTGCGGTCTGGAGGTGGTCGGCGAGGTGCTCGACTCCACTGCCGGGTTCGCCATGCTCGACGGTGGCACGCTGGCCTTCGGCGGTCGGGACGGCGCGCGGCGATGGGATGCGTTATGCACCGTGATCGCGCAGCGGTGGGACCAGGTGATCGACGCCGTCGACGGGGTGATTCGCAGCCCTGACGTCGACGCGGCGGCGCTGGACGCGGCGGCGACCGAACTGTCCGAGGCCGTGGTGTCCGAGGCCCTAGTGTCCGAGGAGCAGTCCGCCGTCGAGGCGCAGGCCGCCGCTCAAGCCGAGACCGCCGGCGATCCTGCGCTGGCGTTCTGGTCGGAGGTCGGTATCGACCCGATCCGGATCATCAGTGATCTGGGTGATCACTACACGCTGCGCTGCTACCTCGACGACGCGCCGGTCTTTCTCGGCAGGGGCGGACGCATCGACGTCTTCAGTTCGCCGCGTGCGCTGGCCCGCTACCTTACCGACACCCCGCAGGGCCACGACCTCGATGCGGTGTCCACCTGGCCGCAGGTGACCAAGCGTGCACAGGATCGCGAGCTGGCGGTGGCGGTTGACGACGGCAACACCTACGTGCTCGCCGGCTTGGCCGACGACCTCGCCGGTGGTCCCGAGACGGTGGACCCCGGACAGCTGGAGCTGGCTGTGGAACTGATCACCGACGCCTCGCGGTGGGCTGGCTCGGACACCGCGGACAAGGCGTTGGCCAGTTCGGAGCCACTGGGCTGGCTGGTCTCCTTCCTGGTGCGGCCGGATCCGACCCGGCTGGCGCCCAGTGCTCCCTTCGATACCGAAGCGACCTCCTGGCGAGACCTCGTCGGCGGTTTCGAAGATCGGCTGCAGGTGCACTGAGTCTCCGGCGGTACGCCACAGTGCGATCTGGCGTGGGAGATCGCTACTGCGTAGCGTGGTCTCCCGGTTGCCGCAGCCGCTGCCGGGATGGTTAGGATTCGCGCCCACCAGGATCGCTCCGTTCCCCTTAGCGAAGGCCAAGCCCGTGACCAACACAGCGACGCAATCCTTCGATCGGATGCGCAGCATGCTCGTGCGCGCCGCCGAGATCCGCGACAGCGAACAGCAGCAGATCTTCGACGCACTGGACGAGATCCACGCCCGGCTGGCTCCGCTGGAGTCGCTGGGCTCGGTTCGCAAGCGGCTGTCGGAGATGCCGGACCGCACCGAGGTCAGCGTGCTGGCCGAACGGGTCGATGAGGCGCTGTCGAAGCTGGAGGCTCAGGACAGCGCTATCGCCGGGCTGTGCCGCGCCGTCGAGTCGATCGTGGACAAGCTGGCCACCCCGTTCGCCGAGCTCGGTGGACGGCTCGACGGGATGGCGGGCCGGTTCGAAGGCGTCGCCGGGCGGATGGACGGCCTGGAAGACCGGATCGCTGGGTTGCACAAGCGGATCGACGACCTGGATCACCACCTCGACCGGCAGGACGCCAGGCTCGACGGGCTGCCCGCTGCCGTGCACGGACCGGTGCGCGAGCAGATCGGCAGCACCGAGACCGGACTGCGGAGCCGGCTCGACGAGGTCGACAAGGGTGTGCACGAGTTGCTGGCGGGTGCACTGGAGTCGGTCACCCATCGGCTCGATGCCCTGTCCACTCGGCTCGATGGGCTGGAGGAAGGCGTCGGCGGCCGGATCGGCTCAGTCACCGAGCGTCTGGGGGTGCTCGATGGCGCGCTGGCCAACCGGCCCGATGTCGACTCGCTGTTCGGCCTAGTCCGGCAGGCGAACCAAGAGTCCGAGATGCGCTACACCGCGCAACTGGACGAGGCGATGGCCACCTTCGCCGAAATCATCATGGGCGGTGGTACGCCCGCTCCCCTGCCCACGACCCCACCGCCGCCACCACGCCCAGCCCAGCGTCGGGTCCGCGCTCGCAAGGTGCCAGAGCCGGGGGAGGAAGGCGTCGTGATCGACGCCGCCTCGTGAGTGTTAACCAGTGCTATAACACTGTTTGGCACTCACAAGCCGACTGGGCGGATGCCGTGCGGCGTGTCCACGTGCACTCCGCGCAGAGGGCCAACCCAGTAGGAGGCGTTCTCCACGTTGCAGCCGGTGACCATCCGGCCGTCATCGCACAGCCCGGCTGCGCCGACCTGCAGCCGCGAGTAGGGGCAGTAACCGAGCGCTGCGGCCTGCGGCGCGGCGCGGCGCGTCCCAGTCGATGCCCCGGTTGGTGTGACTGCTCACCTAATGAGCATCCCCTACCGGATCCTCACCCGCCGCCCAGCTAACCTTCGCCCGGTGCGGACGGTTCGATCCCGAGTACTTGCGGTGCTGGTTGTTGCTCTCGGTGCGATGACCCTGCTTGGCGCGGCACCCAGCGCAGCGCAGACCGCGTGCTCGCAGCAGGTCGCCCCGCCGCCACCGGTCGACTCCTCAGAAGCCCCGGCTCCGGGTACTGCGCTGCCATCGCCGATGTCGGTTCCCGACCGTCCGGTGGGCGGGCCCCGGATGGGCGAGTGCGGGTTGATACTGCCCGCCGGTGCGCCCGCCCCGCCGGCGGGGATCAGCTCGATGTCCTGGCTGATCGCTGATGCCGGCTCCGGGGACGTGCTCGCCGCCAAGGATCCCCACGCGCGCAACCGTCCAGCCTCGACGCTGAAGTTGTTCACCGCTCTGCTGGCCGCCGACCAGCTGCCCACCGACCGGGTCGTCGTCGGCACGCAGGCCGATGCCGACCAGGACGGCAGCCGCGTCGGTATCGGCCCAGGCGGCCGCTACACCGTCCGGCAGCTGCTCACCGGCTTGTTCCTGGTCTCCGGTAATGACGCCGCCCACGCCCTAGCCGGCCAGTTGGGCGGGGTCACAGCGACCGTCGAGCAGATGAATGAGTTGGCCGCTCGGCTGGGCGCACTGGATACCCGCGCCGCCACCCCGTCCGGATTGGACGGCCCGGGCATGAGCGCGTCCGCCTACGACCTGGCGTTGGCATTTCGTCAGGTGCTCAGCCGTCCGCTGCTGGTTGAGCTGATGGGGACCAAGCAGGCGAACTTTCCCGGCTACGGCAAGCGACCCGGGTTCGTGGTCAGCAACGACAACAAGCTGCTCAGCACCTACCCGGGCGCGCTGGGCGGCAAGACCGGCTTCACCGACGACGCCCGGCATACCCAACTCGACGCCGCGCAGCGCGGCGGCCGGCGCCTGATCGTGGTGCTGATGCGCGGCGAGCAGCGGCCGGTGTCGATGTCGGAACAGGCGGCCAGACTGCTCAACTACGGATTCGCGCTTGCTCCCGGTCACCCAGTCGGTCAACTGGTGGACGAGACTCCCCCAGCGGATACCGCCAGCCCGGACGGGGCTCCCGGTGCCATTGCCGCTCCGCCAGGTGCCGGGGTGAACGCCGCGTCCCGAAACTCGACGGCCGGTTTCGGCCAAGGGGGCGCGCTGCTCCCGGTGGCGTTGTGGATCGGTCTGGCGATCGCCGTGCTCGCCGGACTCGGTGCGCTGGTCTCCCGCGGGCGGCACCGCTAGCGCAGCTGCGGCTGGCACTGGTCAGAGGGCCACGCGTTGGTCGGGGTGGTCGAGCCATGCCCACTGCTGAGTGTTCGTCACCGTCACGCCGAGCCGGGTATGCGTCGGCCGGCCATGCTCGACCCACCAGACGTGGACCTGTTCTATCTCGTCCCACAGCCGTCGTGGGCCGTGCTGGCGGACTGGAGCGGCCGCCCCCCCCCCCCGCGGTGCACGTCGACCGTTGCCCAAGATCCGGTGGTCGGGTCATGGACCCGAACGAGATGGCGGTACTCGTCGTGGGCATCGCTTTCCGCGATCTTGTGGCAGTTCGGAACCAACAGGCCCACGGTGAGCGCGCCGGAGAAGTCGCCGACCACTTCGTAGACCCACAGGCTCGTCGTGCTGACTTGCGCGTCTCCGGTTTCGCCGTCATCGAGCGGGCAGGCGGTGTCCTGCTGAGCCCGCAAGCGCATGAAGGCCAGGTTGCTCGACAAGTGGCCGGATGCGGTGCCATCGTCGTGCACGACTAGACGAGACATCACACCGTTGTGGTAATCCGGGCCCCAGCGGGTCACGATTATTCCGCCAGGTCGGATCTGGGCGACCCAGGTGCAGGGCAGTTCACCCGGTCGTACGGATGCGGTGGCAGTGATCCGGTCATACGGCACTCTTGACGGGTAGCCGGCCGCGCCGTCCCCGGTAACCATGGTGGGTTGGTAGCGTCACAGCGTCGTCGCCGAGCCTAGCGGCCAGCAACGCAGCGTTGTAACCGGTGCCAGTGCCAATCTCTGGCACTCGGTGGCGAGTGAACAGTTCGGCGTACCCGCCGTCGCGGGCCATCAGTTCCTGGTGGGTGCCCTGCTCGGTGATGCGGCCGTGGTCCAAGACGACGATCTGGTCGGCGTGGCGGACATTGGCCAGCCGGTGGATGATCAGCACTGTGGTCCGATGAGCCGCGGAACCGTTGCCCGCTGCGGCGCCGGTGCGCCGCAGCGACTGAAGGGATTGGAACACCGCGTGCTCGGCACGGGCGTCCATCGCGGCGGTGGGCTCGTCGGCGACGAGCACGGGGGCATCCCGGTACAGACCACGCGCAGCTGGGTGAACACGTTCGCCGTCGCCAGCAACCCGAACGCCGTTGCACATCCCGAGACCAGCTGGACAACGGCTGCCAGCAAGGTCAATCGCGGCGAGGTCTGCCGAGCTAGCCGCACCAGGACGCCCAATGCCACCGGTGCCGCGCGCAGCATCCGGCCGGCGCTCGAACCGGCCATGTCCTCGCCGACCTTCGCCCACCACGGAGTTGTGAGATCATCGACGCCGATCAGCGTCGGCGTGCCCGGATCGGGCGAGGTGGGGCTAGCGGTGCGCCGGAGTCTCATCGTGGCCTCCCAGCGGCAAGCATGCCTGCCGCGCTAGCGTGCGTCTCGTGAGTAACAGCACCGATGTCCGGGCGGGGATCGTGGTCACCGGGACGGAACTGCTCACCGGCTTGATCACCGACCGCAACGGTCCGTGGTTGGCGCAACGACTGGGCGAGTTGGGCGTCGAGGTAGCGCATCTGCTCCGCGTCGGAGATCGGCCAGCGGATCTGGCTGCGGCGCTGCGGTTCCTCGCTGATCAGGGCGTCGAGCTGGTCGTCACCAGCGGTGGGCTGGGCCCGACTGCCGACGACGTGACCGCCGAGGTGGTCGCCGGATTCGCCGGGGTGGAACTGGAGCTCGATGGGCTGATGGAACAGCGGATCGCCGTGATCCTCGCCCGGTTCCGCCGGCTGTCAGGCTTCGATCCAGCAGGGTTGCTGGCGGCGAATCGCAAGCAGGCGATGGTGCCCCGCGGCGCGCAGGCCCTTGACCCGGTGGGGACGGCACCGGGGTTGGTGGTGCAGGTCGACGGCGGACCCACCGTGATCGTGTTGCCGGGACCGCCCCGTGAGCTGCAGACGATGTGGCCCGCGGCGTTGGCCACCCCGGCCGCCAAAGCCGTGTTGGCCCGCACCCAGCCCTTCGAGTCCGCGCAACTGCGGCTGTTCGGGCTGCCCGAGTCGCAGATCGCGGTGACCCTGCGCGAGGTGGGCGAGACTCTGGACCTGACGCCGCTGGAGATCACCACGTGTCTGCGGCGCGCGGAACTGGTGATCGACATCCGGCATCGGCCGGGTGCCGAGGCGATCCGCGATGCGCTCGTGGAGCAGATCCGCGTCAAGCATGCCCGGTACCTGTTCTCGACTGACGGCACGTCGCTGGACCAGCAGCTCGCCGGCCTGCTGCGGGGACGACGGATCGGGACCGCGGAATCCTGCACCGGCGGCCTGCTCGCCGCCCGGCTCACCGAGCAACCAGGATCGTCGGACTACGTCGCCGGCGGTGTGGTCGCCTACTCCAATGCCGCCAAGACCGAGCTGCTGGGCGTGGCACCGGAGCTGATCGAGCAGCACGGCGCGGTGTCACCGGAGGTCGCCCGGGCGATGGCCGACGGGGCCCGGGACCGTTTGGTTGCCGACGTCGGCGTGGGGATCACCGGGGTGGCCGGCCCCGGTGGCGGCACCGACGCCAAGCCGGTCGGCTACGTGTGCGTATGCGTCACCACCAACGACGGCACGGCGCTGGCCGGCGACCCGGTGCTACCCGGCGACCGGGCCGAGATCCGCGATCGATCTGTGACCGTCGCGATGCACCTGGTCCGACGCGTGCTGGCTAGGCGGGACCCGGCCTGATCATCACCGACGGTTGAGCGCCTGCCGGTCTGACTTGCTCTTCACCGCGGCATAGGCGGCCGACCCGACGAACAGCACCGCACCGATAACCAGAGCCCAGATGAGGAACTTGAACACAGCGCCCAACACCATGAACCCGATCCAGATCAGCGCGATGATCCCGAGCACCTTGAGAAGGGTCTGCATGGTGGTCTCCTCGTATCTGGGGCGGTCCCGAGTGGATCACATCGGGGGTCAACCCGCTGAGACCAGTACACCTCATCCGCAGCGTAGCGGTATCAGGGTAAAACCCTGGACCGGCTGATGTTTCCCCTACACCGCGCTCAAGATTCGGCGCTTACCCCGGGAGGGGTCGGCGCGGCCTGGGGCGCGGGGACCTGCTGGGGGGGGCGGTGGTGTTCGGGTAAGTTCTCCGGTTCAGTCTCCGGGGCGCTCTTTGTGACCACTGCAGCCCACGCGGTGAGAAACAGCAGGAACCGGGATACGAAGTAGGCGAACACCATCAGGCCGATCACCGGGCCGAACAGTCGCCCGGTGGGGCTGTTGGTGACGCTATCCAGGTAGATGGCAAACGCCTGCTTCAGCAGCTCGAAACCCACCGCCCCGAACCAAGCGGCGCGGGTCGCGCTGCGCAGCGGTACCGGCTCCCGCGGCAGCCGCGCGATCACCCAGAGGAATACCAGCCACATACCGGCCACCGACGCCGCCACGGCGAGGGCGACCAGTACCAGCCGGGCACCGGGGATCCGCCCCAGTCCTAGCGCGTTCAGCACGAGGCTCGCGAACGCGGTGCCGATACCGGTCAGTGCGAAGGACGCCATCAGCGCCAGTCCCAGACCGAGCAACGCCAGCAGATCGAACACCTTGGTGCGCAGGAAACCCGCCGCTTCAGGCGGCTGCTCGCCCGTCCATTGGGCGGTGAGCGCCTCGCGGAGGTTACCCATCCAACCCAGCCCGGAGTACAGCGCGCCGAGCAGACCCACGATCCCCACGCTTCTGCGAGATCTGATCGCCCCGTCGATGACCTGGTCGAGAGTTGCACCCAATCCCGCTGGCGCTGCGGAGTGGATTTGATCCTGCAACTGGTGAAGCAGCTGCGGGTCACCGGCGAGCACGAAACCCGCCGCCGCAAAGGCGATCATCAACAGCGGCACCAGCGAGAGCACACTGAAAAATGTGATTGCCGCGGCGTAATGGTCGCCGTGGTTGGCGGTGTAGGACTTGCCGGCGCGTACTAAATGGTCCAACCAGGAGTAACGCAGTCGGTATCGCTGCAGCGGGGATAGCTTGGTGTCCGTCTGCTGTGGATTGGTTCCCCGCATGCGCTCTTAGGCTAGTGAAGCAATGCCCGGTTAGCCTGTCGGCGGCAGAAAACCCACCCGGTTGTACACCGTGCGTAGCGTCTGGCCAGCGACGTCGCGGGCTCGCTCAGCGCCCCGGGCGAGCAGCTTGTCCAGCTCGGCGGGGTCGTCGGTGTAGCCGGCCACCGCCTGGCGCAGTGGGGTGACGAAGTCGGCGAGCGCTTGGCCGACGTCGGACTTCAGCGCCCCGTACCCCTTGCCGTCATACGCTGCGACGAGGTCGTCGATGCTGTGTCCGGACAGCGCCGAGTAGATCACCAGCAGGTTCGAGATCCCGGGTTTGGTGGCTGGGTCGTAGTAGATCTCCCGGCCGGTGTCGGTGACGGCCGAGCGAATCTTTTTAGCAGAGACTTTCGGGTCGTCGAGCAGGTCGACCACGCCGGCCGGCGAGGACGCGGACTTGCTCATCTTCGCTGTCGGTTCGGCCAGGTCGTAGATCTTCTCGGCGCCCTTGACGATGTGCGGTGCAGGCACGGTGAACGTCGGGCCGTAGCGGGCATTGAACCGGATAGCGAGGTCCCGGGTGAGCTCGATGTGCTGGCGCTGATCCTCGCCCACCGGCACCTGGTCGGCCTGGTACAGCAAGATGTCTGCGGCCTGCAGGATCGGGTAGGTGAACAGCGCGACCCCCACCCGGTCACCGCCTTGCTTGGCGGATTTGTCCTTGAACTGGGTCATCCGGGAGGCTTCGCCGAAACCGGTGAGGCATTCCAGCACCCAGCACAGCTGGGTGTGTTCGGGAACGTGACTCTGCACGAACACCGTGGAGCGATCCGGGTCGACGCCCAGGGCCAGCATCTGGGCCGCGGCCAGCCGGGTGCGGCGGCGCAGCTTCTCGGGATCCTGCTCGACGGTGATCGCATGCAGGTCGACCACGCAATAAAACGCCTCGTGGTCGGCCTGCAGCGCCACCCACTGCCGGATGGCGCCGAGGTAGTTGCCGAGGTGAAACGAGTCCGCGGTGGGCTGGATACCGGAGAGCACTCTGGGGCGTGCGCCGGTGACAGGACCGGAGACGGGGCCGGTGGCAGAAGACGACATACCGCGATTGTTGCAGCCGGGTCAGCCGCAGTCACTGTCCGCCGTCGGATCGAGGAACTCCTGCGCGGCCCAACGATCCGGCCCGAGCTGGCGAAAGCCGTTGCGGGTGATCCGGTCGGCGGACACCACCACACCCTTGTCGAAGATGTCAACCACGGGCGCATTGCCGTCGGGACTCGACCGCACGTTGAGCAAATCCGCGGTGACCGTCACCGTGCACGGGCGTGCACCGTTGCTGGTAATGATGCCGCCACCAGGGTTGTTGCGGTTATGTTCGGAGATCAACAACAGTACGCCCACCAGCACGACTCCTAGGATGATCCACCGCTGCCTGGTCAAACCCACCTACCTACTTTCCACCGGCTACGCTGTGACGATCTTCATGCATGGCAGCCCGCAATCCCCGGTCGAGCTCGTCGAGGAAGCCCTCGGTGGTCAGGAACGGGGTTTCCGGGCCGATCAGCAAGGCTAGATCCTTGGTCATCTTGCCGCTCTCGACGGTGTCGATACAGACCCGCTCCAGGGTTTGCGCGAACTGGGTGACGTCGGGAGTCGAGTCCAGGGTGCCACGATGGCGTAGGCCACCGGTCCAAGCGAAGATCGACGCGATCGGGTTGGTCGAGGTGAGCTTGCCCTGCTGATGCTGCCGGAAATGCCGCGTGACGGTGCCGTGCGCGGCTTCGGCCTCGACGGTCCGGCCGTCCGGGGTCATCAGCACGCTGGTCATCAGGCCCAGTGAGCCGTAGCCCTGCGCGATGGTGTCGGACTGCACGTCACCGTCGTAGTTCTTACACGCCCAGACGTAGCCACCGGGCCACTTCAGCGCGGCGGCCACCATGTCGTCGATCAACCGGTGCTCGTAGTGCAGACCGTGTTCCTCGAAGTCGGCTTTGAACTCCGATTCATAGATCTCCGCGAACACGTCTTTGAACATGCCGTCGTATGCCTTGAGGATCGTGTTCTTCGTCGATAGGTAGACCGGATACTCACGAGCCAGCCCATAGCGCAGCGATGCTCTTGCGAAGTCCTCGATGGATTTGCGGTAGTTGAACATACCAACCGCGACACCGCCATCCTCGCCGAACCTCGCGACCTCCATCTCCAGCGGCGCCCGGCCGTCATCGGGGGTGTAGGTGATCGTCACCGTGCCCGGTCCAGGAACGGTGAAATCGCTGGCTTTGTACTGGTCGCCGAACGCGTGCCGACCGATGATGATCGGCTTGGTCCAGTGTGGCACGAGACGGGGGACGTTGGCGCAGATGATCGGCTCGCGGAAGATCACCCCACCGAGAATGTTGCGGATCGTGCCATTGGGTGAGCGCCACATCTTTTTCAGGCCGAACTCCTCCACACGGGCTTCGTCGGGTGTGATGGTGGCGCATTTGACCCCCACTCCGTGCCTTTCGATCGCGTGCGCGGCGTCGACAGTGACCTGATCGTCAGTGGCGTCGCGGCGGTGGATGGCAAGGTCGTAGTAGTCGAGGTTGATGTCGAGGTAGGGCAGGATCAGTTTGTTCTTGATGAACTGCCAGATGATCCGGGTCATCTCATCGCCATCGAGCTCGACAACGGTTCCCACTACCTTGATCTTGTCCACGAGAACGGACTCTCCTGTCGCGAATTACCACCGATCATAGGTCGCGCACGTCGGCCTGTTTAGCCGCAACGGCCTGCGCTGCCTGCTTTAGCTGCGCGAGCTCGCCCGTGGTCAGCGAGATTTCCACCACTCGGTTTACCCCACGGCGACCCAGCTCGGCGGTAACGCCCAGGTAAACATTGGAGATCCCGTACTCGCCATCGAGCCAGGCACACACCGGCAACACGGCGCCGGAGTCCTGATGCACCGCGCGCACCATGCGGGCCGCCGCTGCAGATGGTGCGTAGTACGCCGACCCGGTCTTGAGCAGGGCGATCACTTCGGTTCCACCGTTTCGCGTTCGGGTGATCAGCTCTTCGATCTTGTCTGTGGGCAACAGGTCCCTCAGCGGCGCACCATCCACGGTGCAGGCGCTGGGCACCGGGACCATGGTGTCGCCGTGCGAGCCCAACGTCAGGGTGCGCACCGAGGACACCGGGACGGCGAGTTCTTCAGCGACGAAGTTGGTGAACCGTGCGGTGTCGAGCATCCCGGCTTGACCCATCACCCGGTGTCGAGGAAACCCCGTGGCCAGTGCCACCAGCGCGGTCATCTCGTCCAGCGGGTTAGACACCACGATGACGACCGCGTCGGGGGCGTGCTCGGCGACGTTCTCTGCAACCTGCCGGACGATCCGGGCGTTGACCTCGATCAGGTCCATCCGGCTCATCCCCGGTTTGCGCGGTAGCCCGGCGGTGATCACCACGATGTCGCTGCCGGCGATCGCTGCATAGCCGGAACCGTCGCGCCCGGTGGTCTGGCCGACGATCCTGGTCTCGAAGCCCTCCACCGGTCGGGACTGGTTCATGTCCAGCGCCAAGCCCTCCGGCCGGCCCTCGATGATGTCGGTGAGTACGACCGTGTCGAACAGGTCATACTCGGCCAGCCGCTGCGCAGTGGTCGAGCCGTAGAAGCCGGCCCCGATGACTGCGACCGTGCCGGAACGTGCCATCGATCCTCCCCGTGATCCATTCCTGCTGAGCTCACCCTATGGTCAGCGGTCCCCCGGTGATCGTCAGCGCCACGGCGAGTATCAGCAGCCCGAAGGTGCAGTAAGTGCCCACATCCCAGGCGCGGCGGCGGATCCCGAGCAACCCGGTCCACTCCGGCGGGAGCACCGCCCGCAATCCCGCGGCCAGCAGCAGCGCGCCGCCGATGATCACTGTGCCCTCCCGCCAGTGGTACTGCGTGATGCGCACCATGGCGACCGCCACCACGGCCAGGACCAGACCGAACGCCATCTGCGGGCGCAGACTCGTCCGGGTGGTCATGACGCGCCGGCCCGCTCGGCGGCTTCGACGACGTTGGCCAGCAACATCGCCCTAGTCATCGGACCCACCCCGCCCGGAACCGGCGCCAGGTACCCAGCGACCTCGGCCACCGCCGGATCGACGTCCCCAGCCAGCCCAGCGTCGGTGCGGGTGATCCCGACGTCGATCACCGCGGCCCCCGGCTTGACCCTCTCCGGCGTGATCAGTCCGGGTCGTCCCGCCGCGGCGACCACGATGTCGGCGCGGGACACCTCGGCGGCCAGGTCCCGGGTACCTGTGTGACACAGCGTGACCGTGGCATTCTCGCTGCGCCGGGTCAGCAGCAAACCCAGCGGACGACCGACGGTGATGCCGCGGCCCACAATGGTTACCCGCGAGCCGGCCAGTGGTACGTCGAAGCGACGCAGCAACGCCACGATGCCGCGCGGGGTGCAGGGCAGCGGTCCCGGCTCACCGAGCACCAGCCGCCCCAGGTTCACCGGATGCAAACCGTCAGCATCCTTGCTCGGATCGATCCGCTCAAGCACTGCACCGGCGTCCAGCCCGACGGGCAGCGGCAGCTGCACCAGGTAACCCGTGCAGCATGGGTCCGCATTCAGCTCGTCGATCACCCCGAACAGCTCGTCGAGGGTGGTGGTCGAGGGCAGGTCGCGGCGGATCGAGGCGATGCCGACCTTCGTGCAGTCGTGGTGCTTTCCCCGCACGTAGGCATGCGAGCCGGGATCATCGCCGACGATGACGGTGCCGAGCCCAGGAGTGATTCCCTTGCCGCGCAGCGCAGCCACCCGGATCCGCAGATCTGCGAAGAGTTCGTCCCGGGTTGCCTTGCCGTCCAGCAGCACCGCAGTCACGAGGGCATCCTTGCATTACGCCCGTTACGTCCCGAGATCCACCCGGAGCCCGTTCGCCGCGGCGAAGCGGATCGCGGTGTCCACGTCGATCCGGGCGCCGGTCAGCCGCGCCTGCACCAGCGCGTCGGCGTCCAGCCGGGCCCCGCGCAGGTCGGCGCCTTCCAACCGGGCGCCCAGCAGCCGAGCCCCGGTGAGGTCCGCTCCGGACAGGTCAGCGCCTCGCAGGTCGGTCTGTACCAGGTTCGCCTCGGTGAGCTTGAGCCCGGCGAGCGTCACCTCCCGGAGATCGGCGTGTCCGAGGCCGGTGAGGCGCAGATCGACCTCGCGCAGCGTCCACGGCCGCAGCCGGCAGTCGCTGAGTGTGCTGCCCAGCAGGGAGCAGTGCTCCAGCATCGAGTCGGTCAGCGTGGTGCGCTGGAAGGTGCAACTGTGAAACGCCGTCGCGCGGTGCTGCGAGGCGCCCAGGTCGGTGTTGGTGAAGTCGCAGTTGGTGAACCGGCAGCTGCGGGTACGCAGCCCGCGCATATCAGCCTCGGTGAACCGGCAGCCGATAAAGCTGCGCTCCTCCCATTCCTGGTCGGCGAAGACCGCGTCGGTGAAGTCCAGCTCGGCGAGCTCGGCCTCGGCAAGGTGATCATCAGCGGTCTCGGGCATACCCGCCACCTTCTCAGATCTCGCTTTGCCCACCATGATCGCTGTCTGTGTGACGTAGACGACAAAACGTGTCGCCCAGGTCACACAGATCGTGATCTACAGGTCGTGGCTGCTGGTTCTCACCGGAAATCGCGAGAGTTCGAGCACACTCGCATGTCCAGCGCTGCGGCATGCTCGGCGAGCACGTTGATCACCCCTTCGGCGATCTGCAGCCGGCCGCGCAGCAGCAGCGCCGGGCAGGCCCGCACGATGGTGCGGTACCGGACCCAGAAACCCGGTGAGCAGATCACGTTCACCATGCCGGTCTCGTCCTCGAGGTTCAGGAACGTGACCCCGCCCGCGGTGGCCGGGCGCTGCCGATGCGTCACCGCGCCGGCGACCTGCACCCGCTGCCCATCGTCACACTCCCGCAGCTGCGCGGCGGGCACCACGCCCAGCTCGGCCAGATCGGCCCGGAGGAACTGGATGGGGAAGCTGCCCGGCGAGACCCCGGTGGCCCAGACGTCGGCCGCGGCGAGTTCCAACGCACTCATCCCCGGCAGTGGTGGCGCGACGATCCCCACTGCGGTGCCGGGCAGCCGGTCCGGTCGCTGCGCGGCCACCGCTCCGGCGGACCACAGCGCCTGCCGGCGTTGCGGGGTCAGCTCGTCGAACGCCCCACCGGTGGCCAGAGCCTCAGCCTGGGCGGTGGTCAACCCCACCCGGTGCGCGACGTCAGCGATGCTGCGGTAGCGGCCGTGCGCGTGCCGCTGCTCAACCAGCCGGGTGGCCAGCGGCTGGCCCACGGTGCGCACCATGGCCAGTCCTAGCCGCACCGCATGCTCCGGCGCGCCCTCCGCGGCCGGTTCCAGCCCGGCGTGCACGCCGCTGGCGTTGACGTCCGGGCCTCGAACGGTGACCCCGTGCCGGCGGGCGTCGGCGATCAATGACTGCGGGGAGTAGAAGCCCATCGGCTGGGCTCGTAGCAGGGCGGCGCAGAACGCCGCCGGGTAGTAATGCTTGAACCAGGCGCTGTAGTAGACCAGCGAGGCGAAGCTGATCGAGTGGCTTTCCGGGAAACCGAAGTTGGCGAAGGCCAGCAGCTTGGCGTAGATCTTCTCGGCGAGCTCGCCGAGAATCCCATGCCGGGCCATGCCCTCGAACAGCCGCCCGCGGAGGCGTTCCATTCGTTCGGTGGACCGTTTGGCACCCATCGCGCGGCGCAGCTCGTCGGCCTCGGATGCGGAGAAGTCGGCGACGTCGATGGACATCTGCATCAGCTGTTCCTGGAACAGCGGCACCCCCAGCGTCTTGCGCAGCGCGTTCGCTAACCGGGGGTGGTCATAGTCCCAGGCCTCCTGGCCGTTGCGGCGCCGGATGTAGGGATGCACCGAGTCGCCCTGGATCGGACCGGGACGGATCAGCGCCACCTCGACCACCAGGTCGTAGAACGTTCTCGGTTTCAGCCGCGGCAGGGTGGCCATCTGCGCGCGGGACTCCACCTGGAACACCCCGACCGAGTCGGCCCGGGCCAGCATCGTGTAGACCGCCGGGTCGGTGGGCTGCAGGTCCGAAAGCTGCACCCGGTGCCGGTAATGGCGGGCCACCAGATCGACCGCGTAGTGCAGCGCCGACAGCATGCCGAGCCCCAGCAGGTCGAACTTGACCAATCCGGCAGCCGCGCAGTCGTCTTTGTCCCACTGCACCACCGAGCGGTTGTCCCGCCGTGCCCACTCCACCGGGCAGACCTCGGCCACCGGCCGGGAGCAGATCACCATGCCACCGGAGTGGATGCCCAGATGCCTGGGGAATCCCTCCAGCTCGGCGGCCAGCGCCAACACCGGTTCGGGAATATCGGTGTCGTCCGTGGCCCGGTTCAGCGGCCCCCAGCGGTCGATCTGCTTGCTCCAGGCGTCCTGGGTCCCGGTCGAGTAGCCCAGCGCCTTGGCCATGTCCCGCACCGCCGAGCGGGCCCGGTAGGTGATCACGTTGGCGACCTGGGCGGCGCAGTCCCGGCCGTATTTCTCATAGACATATTGGATGACCTCTTCACGACGGTCGGATTCGATGTCCAGGTCGATGTCGGGGTAGCCGTCCCGATCCGGGGCGAGGAACCGTTCGAAGAGCAGGTCCATCACCACCGCGTCAACGCTCGTAATGCCCAACGCATGGCAGACTGCGGAATTGGCCGCCGAGCCACGGCCCTGGCAGAAAATGTCGGCTCGCCGGCAGAATCCCACGATGTCGTGCACGATGAGGAAGTAGCCGGGGAAGTTCTTTTCCTCGATGACGGCCAGCTCGTGTTCGATCTGGTGGTAGGCACCGGGACGCTCGTCGTAGCTGCCGTAGCGGGTGGCCGCGCCGATCCAGGTGAGTTCGCGCAGCCAGCTGGCCTCGGTGTGACCGTCGGGGACGGCGAACGGCGGCAGGTCCGGCGCCACCAGGTGTAGGTCGAAAGAACACTCCCGGCCCAGCGCGGCGGCCCGCTCGACGGCCCCGGGCCAGCGGGCGAACCGGTCGGCCATCTCGGCTCCGGAGCGTAGGTGTGCTGTTGCCGCAGCCGGTAGCCAGCCGTCCATCTCGTCCAGGCTGCGCCGGGCCCGGACCGCGGCCAGCGCGGTGGCCAGCCGGTGCCGTGACGGGGTGGCGTAGTGCGCGGCGGTGGTGGCGACGGTGTCCAGCCGCTGCGCTGCGGCCAGTGCGGCGAGTGCGTCGTTGCGCTCGGTGTCGTCTGGCAGCCCGTTCGCGGTGAGCTCGACGACGACGTGGTCCGGGCCGAACAGCTCGGCCAGTCGGCGAAGCTGGGTGGCCGCGGCGGCCGGCCCCTCACGTTCCAGCGCTGCCCGCACCCCAGCCTTGCGGCAACCGGTGAGCACCACCCAGTGCCCACCCGCAGCGGCTGCTACCTCGTTGAGGTCATAGACCGGCTTGCCCTTCTCTTTCCCGGCGATCTGGGCTTCGCTGATCACCCGGGACAGCCTGCGGTAACCCTCGGGGTCGCGGGCCAGCACGAGCAGGTGTTCACCCTCCGGGTCGGGTATCCCGTTCTGTGGTGCGGTAAGGCCGAGGCTGAGCTCCGCCCCGAATACGGTCTTGATGCCCAGCTCCCGGGCTGCCTCGGCAAAGCGCACCACCCCGTACATCCCGTCGTGGTCGGTGATCGCGATCGCATCCAATCCCAGCCGGGCCGCCTCTTCGACCAGCTCCTCGGGATGGCTGGCCCCGTCCAAAAAGCTGAAATTGGAGTGGCAGTGCAACTCGGCATAGGGAATACGCGGTTGGATCTCCGAGAACTGGGGAGACGTGAGCAGCGACGGTGGCTCATAGCGATCCCGGTGACGAGCCCACGCCGGGCTGTCCCCCCCGTCACCAGGTTGCTTCTCGTCGCGGTTCCCTGATCTGCCGGCAGTCCTCCCGGACAGCGCCCGCTCCAAATCCGCCCACTGCACCGGCGGGTTGTTCCAGCCCATGATGTGGACCTAGAAGGGGGGCGGGTCGTCACCGGGTGGAGAGTGCGGACCGGGTCGATAGTCGTGGGGATGACTGGTGTAGCTGTGTCCGGTGGGGGTGGTCCAGGTGATCCGGTCGTCGAGATGCTGCTCGACCTGCCAGCCGGGAGCGTGGGTCTTGAGCCGGTGGTGATGGCGGCAGCTGGCGTGCAGGTTGTGTTCACTGGTGGTGCCGTCGGGGTGGTAGGGGGTGGTGTGGTCGAGGTCGGCCCGGGCGGCAGATTGGCCGCAGATCGGGTTGCGACAGAACACGTCGCGAGCGCGGACGAAGTCCGCCAGGCCGGCCGGTGGGGTGTACGTGGTGCGACCGTAGTCGAGCAGGGTGCCCGAGACCGGGTCGGTCAGCAGCCGCCGCCAGGTGCCTTGCGCGGCGATTTCGCGGGCCAGCTCGGCGGGAATCGGTCCGTGGCCAACCAGCTCTCCTGGCTGTTCGTTCAGTCCCAGCAGCATGGTGATCGGCACAATCACAGAGACCAGCGGCTTGCCCGGCCCGGCGGCGGAGGTGGAACTGCAGCCGTGGGCACCCTGGCTTGGTGCGTTGGGAGGATTGGTGGGGCTGGTCTGGTCAGCGGGGTCGGGGATCGGGTCCGGCGTGGTCTCGGTGGGCGCGGTACCGCTGGCATCGTCGGGACAGTCATCGTCGGGACGATCGCAGTCGCCGGAACGCTGCTGGTCTATGCAGGAGCCGGTGGCTGCGCAGCGTCGCCCGGTGAGCAGCTCGACGAGCAGGTCGGCGCGCCGAGCGTCCATCCCGCGGGCGTCCTCGCTGCCTAGCCCACGGGCGAGGTCGCAGAGCCGCTGATAGGCGGCGGTGGCATCCGGAGCCGACAGCAACGCCCGCAGGGACGCCATGCCTTCCTCTTCGGGGGAGACCACCACCCGCCGATCCTGGCGACGTTGCTGGTGGCGCGCAGCTGCCCCCTCGGGGTCGAGTGCCAGCACCACCCGGGTCAGCGCGGCCCGCAACTGAGCGATCGTCTGGGCCCCAGCGCGGGGTAGCACCCGCGCCTCCAGCGTTCCCCGCTGTGCTTCTGGGAGGAGGTAGGAAGTCTCAGTGATTGCCCTCGCCTTCAGCGAATCGATCGCCCCGGCCTCCCACGCGGCCAGAGTGCCGGGCAACTCTCCGACCAGGGTCTGAGCCATCACCAGCCGTCCGGTCGCGGTCATCCGCGACAACCGCAACGCCAAAGCCACCTCATCCGGAGCAAACTCGCTGCACCGCGACGGGGTATCCGAATTGGCCGCCAGCGGATGATCTTCCGGACGGCGCCGGGCGAACTCGGCCAGCAACACTGCCTGGCGCGCCAATGCCCACGAGGCCACCCGATCGAACCCGATCATCGCGTCGATCAGCTCGCCATCCGACAGCGCAGCGAGATCAGCGCAGCCGTGATCCAACTCCAACGCCAGCCACCCTGACGGTGCACACGCCGACACCGGTGGCTGGGATGCCTCCAGTGGTCCCGAGGCCTCAGCCAACCAGGCAGCCTCATCCAGCCATGCCGGGTCGAAAGCGTCCTCGTCGACCGGGATACCCGCAACGAGCAGCTCCTCGACTGTGCCGTAACCGAACATACGTTCGATTCTAGCACATCGGGCTACCCAAGGACCTGGACTTCCGAAACCGGCTTGGGCGCTGTCGTTGTCCCGGAGGTGTGCCCGACGGAGTTACGTCGGGAACGGCTCGCGCTGTCCGAGCAACCCTGCGACGGTTCCGCGCTTCCAACCTCACGCGCGACGACCCGCGAAAGGCGGTCGTCGGCGGTCAACGGCACGCTGAAGTATGCGTGACCTACCCAGTGGAAGCAGAGCACCGGATGCGCCTCGGATTCCAAGAAGTTCGGATCCTGGTCGTCGAACCTGATGATCCAGTGGCCCCAGCGCTGCCGGGGACCGAGATTATGCCTATTGGCCCGTTGACCGTAGGCGGCTCTGGATCTACTCCCAGCCTAGGCTACGACCTGGTCGGCCAGCGAGGTCGCGGCCACGATCGGACCAGCGCGACGAACGACCACCAATACAAGCGGTAGGGCAGGATCTGTTGCCTTGAGCGATGATGGCCCGAAGCGCGTGCTGCTGCGTCGCTTCCCCGACCGTGCTCGCCCACGCTCCGACCGCCCCGGCGCCTGACAGCCCGCTTGGCCGAGCTCGGCGGATGGCCTTCCTCGGTCATCCCGGGTGGACCGGGTCTCGCGGACCAACCCCCGAACCCCCGACCCTGACGTGCTCGCCGTGCAACACGCCCTGCTCATGGCCGACCTGAACCCTTTACAGGTTCCGGCGGTTCTCGCCTACGCCACTCAACCCGACGAGCCGCTTCAAGTCGTCCTCGCCGACGCCCGGGTTGATCTCGAGGTGGGGGCAGCTGCCGCGCACCTACATCCGCACCAGCCAGGACGAAGTCATCCCCGTCCAGGTTCAGGACAGCATGGTCGCCGAAGCCGACCAGCTCACCCCGTCAAACCCCTTCACAGTGCACACCATCGCCGACATCCTCACCTGCGGAGTTGGCAAGAATCGAGGCACTGCAGGCCACGACACGGTCGCTGTACAGACATGACATCGCACTCAATCGGTGATCTGGGTATGGGTCATCAGGCGTCTCGACTACTCCCCTTGCTCGCCGCGAAGGAAACGCTCGAGCTCGGCGGCGAGCTCGTCACCTGACGGAAGGTCAGAGAAGTCGAATGGTGTGGTCAGTTCGCCGTCGAATGCGGCCTCGAGGCGACGCACCAACTCACGGTATTCCTCGCTGTCGGCGATAGTTTCGTTGATTTGGTTCAAGACACTGCCGGCGGCGGCATGCAACTCCGCAGCGTCGAGTTCCAGCCCGGCCACGGCTGCCAGGGCGTCGACGAGCGCGGCGGAGGCCGCCGGGTACGGGACGCTCGCCAAGTAGTGGGGCACTCGCGCCCATACCCCGATGGCGGGGATGCCTGCGGCGGCAAAACCTTCTTGGAGCGCGGTCTGGATCCCGGCCGGCATCTCCGCGGTGCCAGGCACCACTCCCACCTGCGCCGCGAGCGCAGCCGTGGTGGCGATCGCCATCAGATTGACCGGACGGGTGTGCGGAACAGGAGCGGCGAAGGCACCGAGACCGACCACCAGCCGCACTCCTCGCTGCGTGGCCAGGTCCACGACGGCCCGCACGAAGGCATGCCACGCCATGTCGGGTTCTGGCCCCACCAAGACGAGAACATCTCTGCCTGCAGCATCCTGACCGGCCCGCAGCTGGATCTCGGGCCAGCTCAACTTATCGACGACTCCGTCGCAGATCCGCACGATGGGACGACGAGACCGGAAATCGATGAGCTCGTCCGTGTTGAAGGTCACCAGCACCTCTGTCGAGATCTTCTCAAGAGTGTGAGCGATCGCTGCTTGAGCTCCGAGGCCGGCGTCGACCCAGCTCTCCGTCGCGAGGAGCAGCACTGGCGACTCGAACGGGCGGTGAGAGTGCAACTCGTAGAAGGATGACATCACCGCCAAGCGTAGGCGTAGGCCCGACGTGGGCGCCGTCTGCCACCGTTACTCGTAGATTCCCTCGACCTTCCAGCGGCCCGTCTCGCAGCCCAGCAGTACCGCGAGCGGCCCGGCAGGTTCAGCGTCGAGCACCGCTTGCAACCGCGCGCAGCGCCGTCCTCCGCCAGGCTCCCACCAGCGCTCCTCGACCGGCCAGGGCCCAGCCCAGGTCAGCACCCGGCGCGGCGGGTTCCCGTCCACCGTGATCCGGTACGGCACGCCGGTGAGCTTTCCGCGTCCGCTCACCCCAATGACGCGTCCGGCATCGTCAAAAACCGCGGCGGGTAGCGGGCGGGCGGGCACCCGAGACGGGGACGGCGCCGGCAGCTGGCCTGGCCAGGGAGAATCCGCGTCGCGCGCCGGAGCTGGGTCTTCGCCCCAGGGCACCAGGCGTACCCGATCGGTGGGGTCGCGGCCGCCGCCGAGCACTCCGATGAGTACGGCTTCGGGTCCCAGCATCCCCTGCACCCGGACCAGGGCCCGGCAGGCCCGCTCGTCGTCTTCCCCCGACTCCCCCCACAGCCCGCGCTGCAGGGCCTGCCCGCCGATCGCCTCTTCCGGGATCAGCTGCAGCAGCGTGATACCCGCCCCGCGGTGTGATCCGCGAGAGGTCAGCCAGCCGTCGAGCTGCCAGCGGACCCGATCGGCGATCCCGGACGCGGTCAGCGGCTCAGCGCAGCGCCACACCCGGTGTAGCTGCTCCTCGGCCTCGGTCCAGGCGCTGATTCCGAGCCGGATGCAGGCCAGACCGCGGGCGGCCAGTGCCTCGTGCAGTTGCTGCGCTGGTTCCCGGGAGGCGAATGCCGCCGCATCGACCCGGTCCAGTGGCAGGTCGAACCGGCGAGTGACGGTGAGATCGACCGGCGGGTCGCGGCGGGCCAGTGGGCGCTCGTCGAGCCCCTGGGCGAGCCGGTGCGCGCGCACCCCGTCGAGACCGAACCGGGAGGCGACATCGTCAACGGGCAGGGCGGCGAATGCACCGAGGGTGCGCAGTCCCAGCCGGTGCAGCAGGTCCACCAGGGCGGCCCGATCAGCGGCCGGCTGGTGCAGCTCGGCGATGCTCAAGGTGGCAAGAAAGCCGGCCGAATCCTCCGGTGGCACCAGCAGACCTCGATGCGCGGCCAAGGTCGCAGCGAACAGGCCGTCGGCGATGCCGATCTGGCATTCCATCCCGGCCTGCGCGGCGACCACATCGACGATCCGCTCGGCCACCGCGGGTTCGCTACCGAAGTACCGGGTCGGGCCCCGAGCCGGTACTGCGACCAGCCCCGGGCGCACCAGCTCCACCCCGGGCGCCAGGGCCTCGACTGCGGCGACGACCGGCTCGAACATTCGGGCGTCCCGGTCCGGGTCGTCGGCGAGCACCACCAGCTCCGGGCACCGTCCCTGCGCCTCACGACGGCGTTGCCCGCGGCGCACCCCCTGGGCCCGGGCGGCCGCCGAGCAGGCCAGCACCTGATTGGCGGCTACCACCGCCGCCGGTGTCTGCGCAGCCAAACCCGCAGCGACCGCTCCGGCCACCACGGGCCAGTCCGGGCACCAGACCACCACCACCCGAGGCGGCGTCATCAGCTCACCGCTCTGATGGTCAGGTCCGCGAGCACCTCCCCCACCGGACCGCCGGGACCGGGCAGCAGCAAACGGGCAGTGCGAGGCCGAGCCGCCGCACCGCGGCCGACCGCGCGCACCACGACCTCGCGGCTGCGCAGCCGTCCATGCCCGGCCTCCGCGCCATGCCAGGCCTCGGCACGGCAGTCCAGCTCGATGTCCGCGCCCGGCCATCGACCGAGCGGAAGCAATACCGATCCGCGCTGCCGAGCCCGGGCGGCCAGGGATCGCCGCGCGCCAGGCGGTATCCGATCAGTGCTCGCCAGCGCCACCAGGGCCACCCCGTCGAGCAGGGCCGCGGCCACTGAGGCCGGATCCGGCCCAGGTCGGGGGATCAGCGCCAGCCGCTGCACCACCACCCCCGCCTCGGCTGCGGCCAACACGCCGAGATCTCCGGCACCGATCACCGCAGCCCAGGCCCCCTGCGCGGTGGCCGCGGCCAGCAACGCCAGCAGCAGCGCCATCGAGCCCTGCACCGCGACCACCGATCCCGGCCGCAGCCCACCGGGCAGCAGTGGCGCGACCGGTTCGACTACCGGAAATGGCGGCCGGCCGCCCGGGACGTCGAGCCGCTTCTCCAGCGCCGACGCCGGTGCGACCGGCGCTTGCTGCAGCACCGACGCGACGCTCGCAACCGCCATCCGGCGGCCTCCTCCCAAACGGTGGGTACGCGCTGACAACCGCACCCGGATCCGCTGCGGGGAAGGCAGCGCAGGGGAACATATGTTCGATTCACCAGTAAACCCGAACAGTCGAGCACCGTCAAGGTCACACCCGCGATGCGCTGGCTACGGGGAAGACTCCGATGGTCATCCGATCCGAGTCAGCCCCGGATACCGGTCGAAACCACGATCGAACGACATGATCGTGTCGATGTCGTGTCGTCTCATCACGGCCAGGTGCACAGCGTCCCTGGCGGAGAGTTGGTAGCCGCCCAGCACGATCCGCTTGGCAGCCTCCACGTCCTCCGCATCGATCGGCAAGACCTCGTCCACAACCGCGAGCAACACATCGAACGCCGGTTGGATCGCGGCGAGACGGTCGATGGCTGTGGATCGGTGCAGGATCTCCTGGAGCACCTCGACGTCGGTGACCAGTCGCTCTCCTCGATTGACCGCCCCTTCCAGCGCCCCTCTAGCGGCAATCTTGTTCGGATGATCGGCGCCGATGAGATACATCGGGATGTTCGCGTCGACCAGGATCATCCCGTATCGCCCAAGTAACCGCGTTCAGTCTCGGCAAGCATGATCTCGATGTCAGCGGTCGGGAACGCATGCTCCGTGGCCAATCTGATGGCGTCGAGCTTGCGCGCGGGGTCGCCACTAGACTCCCGCCGCCGAGCCGCTCGCAGCACCTGGCGGACCCACTCGGACACCGTCGTACCGTGGCGCTCGGCGATCGCGCGGAGCTCGATCAGCTCATGCTCATCGACTACCACCTGCAACCGCTTACTCATGGTATGAGTATACCTGCCTCACAAGATGAGTGCGTCTCATCAACGCGTCAACCGTGGCGCATAATCGATGCGGTGGCGGGCTTCGGCTGGATCTCCTTGTGCACCGATTACGGCTACGCGGACGGGTTCGTGGCCACCTGCCATGGGGTGATCGCCCGGATCGCGCCGCAGGCGCGAGTGCTCGACGTCACGCATGCGATCACGCCGGGCGACGTGCGGCGCGGCTCGGTAATGCTCGCCGACACGCTGCCCTGGCTGCCGCCGGCGGTACACGTCGCGGTGGTCGACCCCGGGGTCGGTACCGCGCGGCGCGGATTGGCTCTGGTCAGCGGTAACGCGATGCTGATCGGCCCGGACAACGGGCTGCTGATCCCCGCGGCGGAGGCTCTAGGCGGGGTGGTGGCCGCCTATGAGCTGGTCACACCCGCCTACCGGCTGCCGGTAGTCAGTGCGACGTTCCACGGCCGCGACGTCTTCGCGCCGGCCGCCGCGCATCTGGCCCACGGAGTGCCGCCAGACGCGCTGGGCCCCGCGGTTGACCCGGCCTCCCTGGTCACACTGCCGGCACCGGTGTGCCTGGTCGACGACGACCGGATCCGCGCCGAGGTGCTGGCCGTGGACCATTTCGGCAACGTGGCGCTGGCCGCCGGAGCAGCCGAGTTGGCCAGGGTCGGCTTACCGGCCGGGACGTCGGCGACACTCCGGTGGTCAGCCCGCGCGCAGCAGGTGCTTGTCGGAACGACGTTTGCCGACGTGGCGCAAGGGGACCTGATCCTGCTGATCGATTCGGCGGGACATCTCGCGGTGGCCCGTCGAGCAGGCTCGGCGGCGCACTACACCGGTCTGCAGCCCGGCGCCGTGGTCGAGTTGTTCACATCACCCGACAGATAGATCGAGTTGCTCACATCACCCGACAGACAGATAGGGGCCCGATATGCACACAGCCGTCGTTGGCGCGGGTCCGACCGGGCTCTACACCGCGATCGCGCTGGCCCGTCGCGGGCATGAGGTCACGGTCATCGATCGCGATCCCGGGCCTGATCAGAACGGGTCGTGGAAACGCCGGGGCGTGATGCAGTTTCACCACCCGCACGCCTTCCGTCAGCAGGTCGGGGAAGCGCTTCTCGCCGAGATGCCGGAAGTCTGGGATGGCTTGATCACAGCGGGAGCTGAGCTGGCCACCGTGCCCGATCAACCTGGTCAGCCCGAGCGAGTGATCGGATTGCGCTGCCGGCGTCTGATCTTCGAACGGGTCCTGCGGTCAGCCGCCGAGGCTCAACCCGGCGTCACGCTGCGGACCGGTCACGTCGATGACGTCCGCACCGAGCAGGGACGCGGCGTCGGGATCCGGGTGAGCGGCCACCAGGTGGATGCCGATCTCGTCATTGACGCATCCGGCCGTGCCGGCAAGGCCACCCAGGCCTTCCGGGGGCCGCTCGAGGGCGGTGACTGTGGAATTGCCTACGTGTCGCGGCAATACCAGCTGTTGCCGGGCGCCGAGCATGGACCGATGAACGTCCCCTTCGGGATAGTGACGAGTTATCCCGGCTACCAGGCCGTGGTGTTCATCCACGACAACCGAATCGTGTCCATCCTCATCGCTCGGGCCAACACGGACCGTCAGATGGCGGCGCTGCGATCCCAGGACGTGTTCGAAGCCGCCATTGGGGCGATCCCTTCCCTGGCAGCATGGAGCGCCCCGGACCGGTCCCAGCCGATAACCCCGGTGCTACCCGGGGGCCGGCTGCACAACACCTACCAGGGGCAACGCAACGCCGCCGGGCAGATCGCTCTCGACGGCTTGATCTTCGTCGGGGACGCTGTGTGCACGACCAACCCGGTGGCCGGACGCGGCGTAACCACTTCTCTGATGCAGACCCAACGGTTGGTTCAGCTCATCGACGACCATCGGCGCGACTTCACCTCGTGCTCCCTGGAGTTCGACCATTGGTGCGAGACGAACATCAAGCCGTGGTTCTCTGACCACGTATATTGGGACGCCGAGCTGATCCGGCGCTGGTCCGGCCACGACATCGACCTGACCCGGCCGCTGCCCTCAGATCTGATCATGGCGGCCACAGCGGTCGACCCCGAGATGCTCAACGTCGTCGGGCCCTACCTGGCCATGCTCGCCCTGCCCGCCAGCCTCGCCGCCGTTGAACCCCGAGCACGGGAGATTTACGCCAGCGGCTGGCGTCCACCTGTACCCGATGGACCCACCCGCGACGAGCTGGCCGAGCTCGTCACCAGCGTCAGTGCGCGAAATGGCGGGTTCCGGTGAGGTAGAGCGGCACGCCGGCGGCCGCTGCGGCGGCGATCGAATCGGCGTCGCGGATCGATCCCCCGGGTTGCACCACGGCGCGAACCCCGGCGTCGAGCAGCACCGCCAGCCCGTCGGGAAAAGGGAAGTACGCGTCGGACGCGGCCACCGAGCCGCTCGCCCGCCCGTCGGCTCGGCTGACCGCGAGGCGGGCGGCGTCCACCCGGTTCACCTGCCCCATCCCGATGCCGACAGTGGCCTGATCCGCGGCGAGCAGGATCGCGTTGGAGCGCACCGCGCGGCAGGTCCGCCAGGCGAAAGCGAGGTCGGCCAGGGCCGTCTCGGTGACCGGCGCACCGGTCGCCAGCGTCCAGGACGCCGGATCGTCACCGGGCGCGTCGATCGCGTCGCGGGTCTGCAGCAGTAGGCCCCCGGACAGCGCCCGGAACTCGATACCGCCCCTGTCGGGGGGCGCCGCCAGCAGCAGCCGGAGGTTCTTCTTGCGAGCGAGCACGTCCACCGCGCCGTCGGCATATGACGGCGCCACCAGCACCTCGGTGAACACCTCGCTGACCTGCTCGGCCAACTCGACGGTGACCTCGCGGTTCACCGCGATCACGCCCCCGAACGCGCTCACCGGGTCGCACGCATGCGCCCTGCGGTGCGCGTCGGCGACATCCCCGGCGGCCGACACCGCGATGCCGCACGGGTTGGCGTGCTTGATGATCGCGACGCAGACGCCGTCGTGGTCGTAGGCGGCGCGCCAGGCGGCGTCGGCGTCGACGTAGTTGTTGTAGGACATCTCCTTGCCGTGCAGCTGCTGCGCGCGGGCCAGCCCTCGGGTGCCACCAGCCGTGTACAGCGCCGCCTGCTGGTGCGGGTTCTCCCCGTAGCGCAACGTCGTCGCCCGCCGCCAGGAGGCGCCCACCCAGGGCGGAAATTCGCCCGAGTCCGATGATCCAATCCAGTCCGATGATCCCAGCCAGGACGCCACGGCGATGTCGTAGTCCGCGGTGTGTCGATACGCGGTGACAGCCAGCGCCCGGCGCTGCGCCAGGGTGAACCCACCGGCGCCGACGGCGTCGAGCACGTCGACGTAGGCCGCCGGGTCCACCACCACGGCCATCGAGGCGTGGTTCTTGGCGGCCGCGCGCACCATCGCCGGGCCACCGATATCGATCTGCTCGACGCACTCGTCGAAACCGGCCCCGGCGGCCACGGTGGCCTCGAACGGGTACAGGTTGACGACCAGCAGATCGAACGGCTCAATGTCCAGGGCAGTCAGCTGGGCCACATGCTCGGGCTTGCGGGTGTCGGCAAGCAGCCCGGCGTGCACTCGGGGGTGCAGGGTCTTGACCCGCCCGTCGAGGCATTCCGGGAAACCAGTGAGCTCCTCGATCGTCGTTACCGGCACACTCGCGTTGGCGATCACGGTCGCCGTCGAGCCGGTGGAGACGATCTGCACGCCGGCTGCGTGCAGCCCGGTGGTCAGCTCCGGCAGCCCGCTCTTGTCCGACACACTCAGCAGCGCCCGGCGCACCGGCCGGCGATCCTCGGTAGTCACGGTAGGGAGACCTTTCGTCCGGTGACGGTGCACCCGTGGCGGGCCAGCTCAGCGACGACGTCCACTAGCAACCGCCGCTCCACTGTCTTGATTCGCTCGTGAAGCCGCGTTTCGGTGTCGTCCGGGAGCACCTCGACGGCGCGCTGAGCCAGGATCGGGCCGGTATCCACGCCGGCGTCCACGAGGTGCAGGGTCGCGCCGGTCAGCCAGACCCCGTGCGCCAGCGCAGCGGCCACCGGGTGCCGGCCGGGGAACGCGGGCAGCAGCGCGGGATGGCTGTTGAGGATGCGACCGCCGAAACGGTCCAAAAACCCTGGCCCGAGGATCTTCATGAAGCCGGCCGTGACGATCAGATCCGGCTGGTGCACGGCAACCGCCTCAGTGAGCGCTGCGTCCCAGGAAGCCCGGTCAGGGTACTGGGCCAGGTCGGCAACGAAGGTCGGCAACTCCCCAGCACGGTTGAGCGCTGCGGCGTCGGGCCGGTCCGCACCGATAGCGACGACCTGGGCGGGATAGTCGGGGCCAGCGGCGTCCAGCAATGCCTGCAGCAACGTGCCGGTGCCGGACACCAGGACAACGATCCGGGTGGGGATCGGCAGGCGGATCTGGGTCAGTGCAGGCTCCTGGCGCAGAGCAGGATGGCGAGCATCCAGCCTAGCTTGTACCCATGGCATAACGAGTGGACGCCGTGGCCATCGGGGCAGGCACCGGTCGGCTGAACCGGAGCGGGGAAACCGGGTGCCGTTCTACCAGCTTGAAGACCGCGGGCACCGATGCCTACGAGTTGAGGGTGCTCGCCATAACGCGGCAGCGACGACGTTCACCGTCTCGCCTGATTCGAACCGAGGTCAGCTGTCGATCGACGGGCGCCGCTGCACCAGTTGTGCACAGGTCCGAGTGCGCTGAACTTTTAGCAGCGTGCGGGCTTGACGGCCCGGTGCAGCGCGACGATGCCGCCGGTGAGGTTGCGCCAGCCGACGTCGGTCCAGCCTGTGGCAGCCACTCGCTGCGCTAGCGCGCCCTGATCGGGCCAGGCGCGGATGGACTCGGCGAGGTAGACGTAAGCCTCCGGGTTACTGCTCACCCGCCGGGCGACCTCCGGCAGCGCGCGCATCAGGTACTCCAGGTACACGGTGCGAAACGGCCGCCAGGTGGGAGTGGAGAACTCACAGATCACCAGCCGCCCGCCGGGCCGGGTAACCCGGGCCAGCTCAGCCAGCGCGGCGTCGGGGTCCGCCACGTTGCGCAGGCCGAAGGAGATCGTGACCGCGTCGAACACCCCGTCGCCGAATGGCAAGGCCAACGCGTCGGCTCCGACTAGCGGCACCTTGCGGTGTAGGCCCGCGCGCAGCATTCCCAACGAGAAGTCCGCGGCCACGCACCACGCCCCGGCACGAGCCAGTTCTACGGTGGAGACGGCGGTACCCGCAGCAAGATCGAGCACCCGCTCGCCCGGCCCGGCGGCGACGTCGACCCGGGTGCACCGTCGCCACCACCGGTCCTGACCGAACGACAGGACGGTGTTGGTCAGGTCATAGCGGCGAGCCACGCCGTCGAACATTGCCGCAATGTCGCGAGGATCCTTGTCCAGCCCTGCTCTCGGCACAGCGCCACCCTACGGTTGGTAGCCCTTCAAGTACCGCCAGCCCCGCTAAAAGCGGCCTCGGGCCTGCGACGGAACCGTGCTACAAAGTCATGGTTAGCCGTCTGAGAGGGCAACACGCTGTCCCTCCCGGCCACCCTGCGCCGGGTCCACGCCGTGCGCTAGTTCCGCCGTGCATTTGACCTGCTCGAGCGTGTGGCGCATGGCGTCTTGCAACTCGCGGTGCCGGTTGGCTGGAACGTCGACGATCCGGGCCCAGACCGGTATCCACCTCACTTCGTAGGACTCGGTGACCCGGGTACCGCCCTCGACCGGCTCGAAGCGGTAGCGCCACACGGTGGACTCGCGGCCCCCCTCTTCGGTAACGAATGCAAACTCCCGGCCGCGGTCGGCGGTGAGGACCCGGCCATGGCGCGACCAGCGGAAGAGGCTGAACGGTCCGCCCCGATTGTGGCCGACGAACTTGGCTCCCACCGCCGGGACCGTGGTGCCTTTCGCCCACTCGACGCGTTTGCACTCTGGGCTCCACTCGCCCATGCGCGGCAGATCGGCAACGAGGTCGTAGATACGCGCTGGGGCGGCGTTCATGACGATCTGGTACCGGTCCTGTGTCAGCCACCACCTTCCGTTCTTGAGAGGCATTGAACTGTCCTCCTCTCTGCTGCACACAGTATGAGCTTAAGCTAATGTAATTAGCTATGGCTGTCAACAAGAGAATATGTTATTCTGATCTTCTGAATGCAGTAGAAGGGTGTGATGGCACAGACCGATACGCCCCCTCGATCCGATCGGCGGGCCCGGCGGCGTCAGGAAACCATCGAGGAGATCCTCGACATCGCTGAGGATGTGATGACCGAGGAGGGGGTCAACGGCCTGAGCCTGGCCGAGGTGGCCCGCCGCCTCGGCGTGCAGCCTCCCTCGATCTACAAGTACTTCCCGTCCCTCATGGCCATCTACGACAGCCTCTTCCTCCGCGGCCAACTCGAACACCTCGATGTCATGCGTCAGGCCATGGCCGGCGCCGAATGCGGCCTGGGCGCTTTGACCGCCGGCCTGGAGGCCAGCGGGCGCTGGGCGTTGGCCAACCGGGCGATTGCCCAGCTGATGTTCTGGCGACCCGTCCCCAGCTTCGCGCCCTCGGCCGAAGCGTTCGCGCCCAGCGTGGAGATGGTCGCCCTGCAGCGTGCCGCAATGGCCGAGGCCGTTTGCGCAGGGCAGCTCGGCCCGGAGGCCGACTCCGATGAGGCCATCTGTCTCGTATCGACCCTGCTCGTCGGGGTGCTCAGCCAGTCGATGGCCAACGAGCCCGACCTCGAATGGGGCCAGGGTCGCTTCACACCCACGTTCCCGAAACTCATGAAGCTGCTCGTCGCCGCATATCCCCGGCCCGCGTCCGGGTCGAAATCAGGCAGTGACGTTCGCTGACAAAGCCAGTAGGCGGTATCGACCGACATGGCAACCGGGTACGGGCCTACACAGCGCGAGCCTGGCGGCGACGCAACCACCAGCTGGCCGGCACTACCAACACCCACAACGCCAGCAGGATGATCAATGCCGGAGCCACCCCCTGCACCCAGGTGCGCCCAGCAACCCGCAAGTTCCCCGTTGGATCGGAGCTGTCATATTCCACCCGGACCAGCTGCCCCACCTGCAATCCGGACGGGTACGCCAGCCCCGAGTCCGGGCGGTAGATCTTGCCGTCGGGCGTGGTGAACTGCACCAGAGTCCGGATCGACGTCACCGCAAGCACCTGGGCGGTGGCGTGCCCGGTGCGGGCATCGATGGCCGCGTCATCGAGCGCCGCGCCTGCCAGCGCCAGCGTGATGAGCCCGGTCAGTAAGGCCGCTGCTGCGGGCAGCATCCACCACGCCGGCCATCGCCGGCGGTGGCGGGTCTGCCGTGGGGACCCGGTAACGGGCCCGGTAACCAGAGCGGTCATCGCCGGCAGCTTAGCGGCCGTCACAACGGTAGATCGACGCGCAACACGCCTCCGGCGGCTGGCCCTAATACGCTGGAGACGTGACCACCGCCCCGCTGACCGACCGGCTGGTCGTGCGCTCGCGTCTGGTGCCGGGCAGCGGTACCGATCTGCTCGACATGTTGCCCTCCCCTCGCGGGGCGCTGTCCTGGATCCGTGCCGGCGAGGGGCTGGTGGCCTGGGGGGAAGTGGCCCGAGTATGCACCGAAGGGCCGCACCGCTTCGCCCGGGCCCAGGACTGGTGGGCGTCGTTCTGCACCCAACTCGACACCCGTGATGAGGTCGGTCTTCCGGGCAGTGGCCCGGTTGCCTTCGCCAGCCTCGCCTTCGACGAATCCCCGGGCAGCTCGGTACTGGTGGTGCCGCGAGTGGTGGTCGGCCGGCGCGGCGACCAGACCTGGGTCACCGAGTTCGAGACCGGCCGCGCGACCGGTCCGGTGGTGCCGGTGAGCCGCCCCCGTGGCCTGCGGTACTTCGACGGTGAGCTACCGGTGACCGCATGGCGCGACGCGGTGGCGCGCGCGGTATCGCGGATGCGTGACGGCGCGGCACCGGCGAAGGTGGTCCTCGCGCACGACCTGCTGGCGGTCGCTGATGAGCCGCTGGATCCCCGGTTCCTGCTTCACGGGTTGGCGGCCCGGTACCCGTCGTGCTGGACGTTCGCGGTGGACCACCTGGTCGGCGCGACCCCCGAGTTGCTGCTGCGCCGGCGCGGCACCGAGGTGCTCTCGAGGGTGCTGGCCGGAACCACCTGGCCGCATGACGGCGCCAATGCCGGAGCACTGGCCGTCGAATTACTCGCCTCGGCCAAAGACCACGATGAACACCGCTACGCGGTCGACTCACTGGCCCAGGCGCTGCAGCCGTTCTGCACCGAACTGGTCGTTCCCCCCACGCCCAGCGTGCTGGAACTGCGCAACGTGCTGCACCTGGCCACCGAGGTGCGCGGAGTACTGCACCCGCTGGGGCCGCCGCTGCTCACCCTGGCCGACGCGGTGCATCCCACTGCCGCCGTGGGCGGAAGTCCCACCCTGGCCGCGGTCAGCGCGATCGGTGAGCTGGAGGCGATGGACCGCGGACGCTACGCGGGTCCGGTCGGCTGGGTGGATGCCGCGGGTGACGGCGAGCTGGGTATCGCACTGCGCTGCGCCCAGGTCGTCGGTCGGTTCGCTCGGTTGTTCGCCGGCTGCGGAATCGTCGCCGGATCCGATCCCGACTCCGAGGTCGCCGAAGCCGCCGCCAAGCTGGTCCCGATCCGCGACGCTCTGGAGGGGTTGTGAGTGGCTGGTTATCCCGGCGGCGCTGCTGGGCGCCCCTGGCCGAGCAGCCACGTCTGCGCGACGGTATCGACGTTCTTGCCGGAAACGTGCTTGACCAGGGCCAGGAAGTCCTGCACCGAGCCGTTGCCACCGGCCCGCTCGGTGGCCCAGGCGCGCACAGCGGCGAAGAAGTTCTGGTCGCCTAGGGCGGCTCGGATCGCCTGCAGCGCCATCCCGCCGCGCACATACACCGCGTTGTTGAACACCGAGTCCGCACCGGGAGCTCCCGGCGGGGTTCGCCAGAAGTCGTCCCCGGCGGGATGACGGGCGTAGTTCTGCGCTGCCGTCTGCGCAGCGGTGGGGCCGCCGTGGCGTTCGGAGTACAGCCACTCGGCGTAGGTGGCGAAACCCTCGTTGAGCCAGATGTCGCTCCAGTGGCTCACCGAGACGCTGTCCCCGAACCACTGGTGGGCCAGCTCGTGCACCACCACTGTGACGTTCTGGCCGTCATCGAAGAACGTCGGCGCGTACACCGGACGGGTCTGGTCCTCCAGCGCGAAACCAAGGCTGGCGTCCGGGACCACCCCGCCGAGCTGGCGGAATGGATAGGGGCCGAAGATCCCGGACAGGAACTCGATGATCTGCGGCGTCTGTTCCACCGAGGCACGTGCCGCGTCCGCGATCGCCGGATCGAGGGCCCGATCGTAGGCGGCCAGGTACAGACCGAAGCGAGTGTCCCGGCGCACGATGTCGTAGTTGCCGATCGCGACGAAGGCCAGGTAGGTGGCCATCGGCTCGGTCTCCTGCCAGCGCCACTGCTGTAGGCCCGGCGCCACCGCCTCCGGTCCACCGAGCAGGGCGCCGTTGGAGATCACCTGCAGGCCGGCGGGCACGACGGCGGTGATCGTGAAAGTCGCCTTGTCCGACGGGTGGTCGTTGGAGGGATACCACCAGGCGGCGATATCCGGCTCGCCCACGGCGACGGCGCCGTCGGCGGTGCGCACCCACGGCGAGTGCACCCCAGGTCCGCCGGAGACGCTCGACGGCACCCCGGCGTAGGCCACCCGCACCGTCATCTGCGCTCCGGACGGCACGGGTACAGCCGGAGTGACCTGCAGCTCACCACCGTCCTGATGGATCGTGGCCGGCTGGTCATTCACCGTGACAGCCGACGCGGGCAACCTGAGGTCCAGGTTGAATCGGGACAGGCTTTCGGTGGCCGCGGCGGTGATGGCGGTGTGGCCCTCGAGCCGGTCGGTGGGCGGGTCGTAGCGAACTGCGATGTCGTATGCGGTGACGTCGTAGCCACCGTTGCCGGCGCGCGGAAAGTACGGGTCCCCGATGCCGTCGGCACCGACCACCGGCGGCGCAGTCGCCACCGACGTGGCCGAAGGCGGCCGCGGGGGCGTCGCCGGAGCGGGCTTCGAGGCCCGCCACGGGATTGCCAACGCGACCAGCACCAGCAGCAGCGCCAGCACCGGTCCGATCAGCAATCCAGTTCGCTTGCGCATGGTTACCTCCCCGGCACTGACCTTAGGCGCTGCCACCGACAAAAGGACCGACCGACGTCGCCACCGCGGTCCGGATCTGATCGTGCAGCGCACGCAGCCCGGACCGCTCCGTGGGCACCTCCACAACCCGCAGGCCCTGGCCGGGGGCTACCGCCAGCTCCGCCAGTTCACTGGCCGACGCCCGAACGTGCGGCACGTGGTGCGCCGCGCACAGCGCCGCCAGATCGGTGCCGTGCGGGGTGCCGAAGACGCGTTCGAAAGCGTCGGCATACTCCGGGGCACCCTGTTCCAGGAGCGCAAAGATGCCGCCCCCATCATCGTTGGCGACCACCACGGTCAGATCCGGACGGTGCTCGTCCGGCGCGGTCAACAGCCCGTTCGAATCGTGCAGGAACGTCAGGTCGCCGACCAGGGCGTAGGCCGGTCCGGCATGCACCAGCGCCGCCCCGGTCGCGGTGGAGATCGTCCCATCGATGCCGGCGACACCGCGATTGGCCAGCACAGTCAGACCCCGCCGCGGTCGGGCGGCCAGCGACACGTCCCGGATCGGGTTCGACGAGCCGAGCAGCAGCAGCGCCCCGGCCGGCAGCGCGGCGACCAGCAGCCGAGCCACCCCGAGGCCGGTGGTCTGTGGGTGGCGCCCCATGGTGGCGCTCACCGCATCAGCGGCGCGGGTATCCGCCTGCTGCCAGCCGCGCAGCCACTCCGGATCGGGGGATCCGACGCAGCGCAGCGCGGTGCCCACCGCGACCGCGGTGGCCGCGATATCCGTCCACTCCGGTCGGTCGGTGAGGACGGTGACCGCCACCGTCGGGTCAGCGAGCAGCCGCTGCACTGACCGATGAAGGGTGGGGCGACCAAGCACCAGCACCTGCTCGGGTCGCAACTGATCGACTACGGGTGAGCCCAGCAGCCACGGCCCGACTGCCAGCGCGTCCGGCCAATCGGGCGCGGTGGGCTCGGCTACCAGCGGTAGCCCTGGCGGCGCCGGTGGCGCGCCGTGACCGGCGATCACCAGCGTGCGCCGACTAAAGTCCAGCTCCACCTCGGCGCGCAGCGGTGAACCGGTCGACACCGCGGTCCAGGGCGCGCTGGTCGACCGGCCTTTGAGGGCCGCCAACACCTCCGGCCCTGAACCGTCCGGACTCGGCGGGGGTACCAGCGGCTCGCGGAACGGCACGTTGAGATGCACCGGGCCCGGTCCGCCGCCCAGGGCACCCCGTGCGGCCGCGACCGCCCGGTCTACTGCAGACCGCCACTGAGTGTGCTGCGCACAGTCCGACGGTGCCGCCAGAGACGGCGCCGCGCGCACCGCTGCGCCGAACAGACCCGCTTGGTGCACCGTCTGGTTCGCCCCAGTACCGACCAGCTCGGCCGGGCGGTCGGCGGTGACCGCCAGCAATGGGATCCCGGCGTGGTGGGCCTCCAGCACCGCCGGGTGCAGATTCGCCGCCGCCGTCCCCGACGTGCATACCACCGGCACTGGCAACGCGGAACGCAACGCCAGGCCCAGTGCCAGGAACGCTGCAGAACGCTCGTCGATCCGGACATGCAGGGTCAGTCGGCCGGCCTGCTCAGCCGCGTGCAGGGCGAACGACAGCGGCGCGTTGCGCGACCCCGGACAAAGGACGGCGCGGCGCACCCCGCACCGCACCAACTCGTCGACCAGCACCGTGGCCAGCGCGGTGGACGGGTTCACAAGTGATCAGCATGCCCGGTAAGGCTCGTGAGTGCGAAACAGTGTTCCAGCACTGAATGCCACTCACGAGGACGCTAGCGTGCCGCATGGTCTCCGAGCTGTTCGAACCGTCCGCTTGGCGCAGCGTCGACGGCTTCGACTTCGCCGATATCAGCTATCATCGCGCGGTGGCGCACGGCACCGTCCGGATCGCCTTCGACCGGCCGGAGGTGCGCAACGCTTTCCGCCCGTCGACTGTGGACGAGCTGTACCAGGCGCTCGATCACGCGAGGATGACCCCGGACGTCGGGTGCGTGCTGCTGACCGGCAACGGGCCCTCGCCGCGCGACGGTGGCTGGGCGTTCTGCTCCGGCGGTGACCAACGGATCCGAGGTCGCACGGGTTACCAATACGCGGCAGGGGAGACAGCGGACACCATCGACCCGGCGCGAGCCGGGCGGCTGCACATCCTGGAGTGTCAGCGGCTGATCAGGTTCATGCCCAAGGTGGTGATCGCCGTGGTGCCGGGTTGGGCGGCCGGCGGTGGCCACTCCCTGCACGTGGTCTGCGACTTGACGCTAGCCTCGGCTGAGCACGCCCGGTTCAAGCAGACCGACGCCGACGTGGGCTCCTTCGACGGTGGGTTCGGCTCGGCCTATCTCGCCAGACAGGTCGGGCAGAAGGTCGCCCGGGAGATATTCTTCCTCGGGCGGGAGTACAGCGCAGCCGACGCGCACCGGATGGGCATGGTCAACGAAGTGGTTCCGCATACGTCGCTGGAGACGACTGCGCTGGAGTGGGCCGGCGCCATCAACGCCAAGTCGCCCACCGCGCAGCGGATGCTCAAGTACGCGTTCAACCTGATCGACGACGGACTGGTCGGACAGCAACTCTTCGCCGGTGAGGCGACGAGACTGGCGTACATGACCGACGAGGCCGTCGAGGGCAGGGATTCATTCTTGGAGAAGCGGGCACCCGACTGGTCGCCGTTCCCGTGGTACTACTAAGCGAGGCAGTTCGGCGAGGAAACAGCGAGCGCGCCTGCCAGCTCAGCGATCCCTCTCAGCGGCCATTGCTGTTCCTGTACTGATTACCGACGGCCCTTATTGCGAAGTGTTGCCGACGCAGACACATCCTCGGTGGAGTTGACCCGAAACCGTCGCGGAGCAGTACCTGATTCCGATCGGATCGTGGACGTCCCATGCGTGCGGACAGACGGCACAGATGAGGTCGGTTTGCTCGCCAGCACCTTGCTCGCCGACAAGCGGTTTCACCTCGGTCGTTGGCATGTTCCTCAACTTCCCGCATCTTGTTGCACACTCCTGCGCCAGTGATCAAGCGTTCATCGGCGTTGCGCGGCGATCTGGGGGCTAGCGTCAGGCTGGGTAAGCGCAACCTTGCTGGGCCTGATGCCCACGCGTACCTCACTGGCCGCCGCTTGTCGCAGTAGCGGGTGACTGGGTCGAGCACAGGTTACTGTTTGAACCAGATACCGACGCCGCAGGCGCAGTGGGTTCCGGCGACTGAGAGATCAAACGGGCAGGAAGCAGAAGATGTTGGACGAACGAATCACCGAGACTCTCGTCGAACTGGCCGACACACTCGTGCTGGGATTTGACGGCATCGACTTCTTGCATACCCTCACCGAGCGCTGCGTGCAGCTACTCGATGTTGACGCGGCGGGAATTCTGCGGGTCGACCAGCGGGGCACCCTTAACCTGGTAGCGGCCTCCACCGAGCAGACCCGCCTGCTTCGCCGCGGTCCAAGCAGTGCCGATGCGCCTGCGCGAGCAGATCCTCGGCGCCCTGAACCTATTCCGTTGCGCGCCCAGCGCGATCCCCGCCGATGTCACCGCGGTAGCGCAGTCCTTCGCCAACGTGGCCACTATCAGCATCCTGCAACTCCGCGCCTTACGGCACAGCGAGGTGGTGGCTGAGCAACTGCAGAGCGCGCTCAACAGTCGCATCCTGATCGAACAGGCGAAAGGCATTCTCGCGGAGCGCCGACGCATCGGCATCGCCGACGCATTCACGCTGATGCGCAGCTACGCCCGCAACCGCAATCGACTACTTTCACAAGTAGCCAAAGCGGTGATCACCCAGGACCCCGACGTCGCCGACTTAACCAATATCGCCGACACGACCACGGTGACGACGCATCCTCAGGCCTGAACCCACCCCGCACTATTGGTTCGTCGGATACCGATGACGGTGCATCTCCGCGCCTCGTGTGCCCCTGGTGCGCCCCTGGTGACACAGCATTCACGATAGCTGCGTCGACTTCTCCGCCAACGTGGTGGAAAGAGATGTCGATGAGCTCTCGGCCATCGACTGATCGCCGCGCGGCGTAGGGATGCCCGCGCCGGACCCCGGGGTGGTGATCCGGGCGTTCGCCTCGACACGGAACGTTTCAATAAGCACGGCGATGACGCGCGATGCCTCGTGCAGCGCCACGTGGGTGTGGTAAGCGTGCATGGTGGCCGGTAACGGGCTGTCCTGGGGGCCAGCGACTCGCCGCCTCTCGAAGCAGTGACGAGCCACCTTCAGCGCGAGCTCGGCGTCGTGCCACTGCAGATTCGCGGCAATGACGCGGGTCCTGCCGTCATTCTGCGGCGGGTGTTGCCGCGGCGAATTGTCCTGGTCCATACCGGCAACCCCTCCTGTACGACGGCTCTTAGGTCGGATGTCGGTGAGCTCGGCGCGGACGTGTGGCAGGAGCACCACTCGCTGCCGGGTGGCTGGTGGCGGTCCGGTCGCCGGCTGCGACGCGCTCAGGATCTGCGGCCGCCGCTCCAGCGGAGGCGGTGGTGCGATCAGCGCGGGCGGTGGGGCGCGGTGCCTGGCGACGACTCTGTGGTGGATAGGCGGTGGCGCCACCGATGCCCCCTGCCAAGGGCAGCGCCACCGCCAGGACCGGCCGCTGTGCTCGTCCCCCGAACCCCCGCTTCGAGTTTCGGCCGCCGGCCGTTGAATCCGGTCGGGCCACAGCCGACCGGAGCTTGGGTAGGCCAACCCACGAGTATCCGCCACACTCGGGGCCAGCATGCTGACGTCAAGGGGTCACTCGCGCGATGTTGCGACGTCAGACAATCGCGATAGTCCTGCAAGATGGATGACAACCCCCGGACGGCAGGTGCTCAGCGCGATTCACCGAGCTCGCATAACGCCAGGGTCCAGAGCGTGTCTGGGATCGTAGCCGGATTTGTCGGCATAGTAAACCCTTTGACCGATTAGGAACCCTGGGGAGCCGGAACAGACTGTCACGCTTCGTCACCCAGGAGGAAGCCGCTTCGCTCTGATTCGCGTCTCCCCGCACCTAGGCGTGGCTTGGTTGAGGCTGGCCCGGCTGGGCGAATCGGCAAAACCAATTAGGTCCCGGCCGGCCGTCGGTTGAGTTATCTCCCGCGCGTGAGCCTGCTTGGCCGCGCGCCATCGCGGGGTAACGCAGCAGTACCGTTGGAGATCAACCAAGCACTGGCGGAGGACCGATGCGCTCCAGATGTCCCGAGCTTCACAACAGAGTTGTCAGCGGCCGGCCCAACGACCCTGGTGCGGAGTTCGGGAGCCGGGGAGCAGACGAGCCAGCAGATGGAGTCGGAGTACCAGTAGCGGTCGGCGTATCGACAGAGGTGCCGCAGTGCGGGTGATTCACTGTGACGGGTCCCCCGAGGCGGTCTGGGAGCTGGACGCCGCGCTTCGCGCCATGCTGGCGGGAGGCGAGGCAGTGGCTCCGGTGGGGCTGGGGCAGGCGATCCCGCCCCGCGACCCGGGCCCGAGCCAGGCGGTGCTGGGCACCTCAGGCTCCACCGGGGGGCACAAATGGGTGCAGCTCAGCGCCGCTGCACTGGGCGCCTCCGCCGAGGCCACCCATGCGCGACTCGGGGGCCCGGGCCGGTGGTTGCTGGCGCTGCCCGCCGAGCACGTCGCCGGAGTGCAAGTGCTGGTTCGTGCGGCGCTCGCGGGCAACCGGGCTGAACTACTCGACCTACGCGGCGGGTTCGACCCGGCCCGGTTCAGCGCTGCAGCACACCGGCTGACCAGCGCGGCTGGGCGGTGCTACACGGCGTTGGTTCCCACTCAGCTGGTCCGGCTGCTGGACACCGATGCCGGCTGCCTCGCTGGATTCGACGCCGTGCTGCTCGGCGGCGCAGTCACCCCGGAGCGGCCACTGCACCGGGCTCGGGCAGCGGGAGTGCAGGTGGTGACCACCTACGGCATGACCGAGACCGCCGGCGGCTGCGTCTACGACGGATGGCCGCTGGATGGGGTCAAAATCCGGCTGGACATCGCCGCGGGCGGTAGCGGGAACGTCGAGCTGGCGGGTCCGATGCTGGCCACCGGATACCTCGATGCTCCCGAGCAGACCGCGGTGGCGTTCCGGGATGGGTGGTTCCAGACCTCCGACCTCGGCCGGTGTGACGGTCAGGGCCGACTGCAGGTGCTCGGGCGAGCCGACGACGTGATCATCACCGGTGGTCTCAACGTGGCTCCAGCTGAGGTGGAGGCCGTTCTCACCGGTCTACCCGGCGTCGCCGCCGCCTGCGTCGTCGGCCTTCCCGACCCGGACTGGGGTGAGCGGGTTACCGCTGTGGTGATACCCACCGATCCTGGGCGGCCTCCGGAGCCCGGTGCGCTGCGGCTAGCCGCCTGCCGGCTGCTGACCGGGGCACAGGTGCCCAAGGAGATCGTCTTGCTCGATGCGCTACCGCTGCGCGGCGTAGGCAAGCCGGACCGCAGGGCCGTCCGGACCATGCTCGTCGCCCGGAACCGCTGACCGCTTACCCATTTTTCGCCCACGTTAAGTACATGTTCACCCACTCCGGGTATGGACGCGCGCCCGTAACCGGCGTTCTGTATTACCTATCGTCCCAACAATCACATCAGTCACACTGGAAACAGCTAGCTCGACAGTCAGGAGCATCCCGTGGCGCCTGCTCGACGCTGCCGCCGTGCGCGCAGCACGGTCCGGCTTGCCGCCTCGGCCGTCGTCGCGGTGCTCGCGCTTGTTGGCGGGTTGAATTTCCCGGCTCTCGCCCAAGACCGGATCACGACCTGGTCTGCCCGTCTCGCCCCGGACTGGGATGACACGAACGTGCGCTTCGACGCCGACGGCCTGCGCCTCGACTCCCACCCCGGCGGACCGGCGAGCATCAGATCCGGCCGGCCCGAGGGCATGCTCATCACCGCGGTGCAGCCGCTGGCCGAGCTCAGCAGTCAGATAGCGACAGAGCTCGTCGCCGATCAACCCGCCGGCTCGGCCGTCGCGGTGGACGTCCGGGGAATTCGCGGCGACGGATCGTGGACCGAATGGGTGGCGATCGGCTCGAAGACACTCGCACGGCTGGGCGCCGCGGTGACCGGCGTGCAGACCCGGATCGTGCTGCGCGCCGGCCCGGGTGGGGTAAGCCCACTGGTGCGATCACTGCGGCTGACCGCGCAACCCGGTATACAGCTGCTCGCTGCCCGTCCGCATGGTGCTCGCAGCTACCGGGTTTTCGCCACGCGTGAGGGTCTCACCGGGGCGACCACGGCCAACGGGCACGTGATCCACGAACGGGATCATTTCGTCGCGCTGCCCTCACGCCGGGGGCTGGCTCCCCGCGGTTCGGGTGACTACACGGTGAAGATCTGCGCGAGCAACGGGCGGTGCGAGTGGGCACCGGTGTGGGACGTCGGTCCGTGGAACACCACCGACGATTACTGGAACCCCGCCGAGGACCGCGAGTCCTGGCCTGACGTACCGCAGGGAACCCCCGAGGCACAGACCGCCCACGACGACGGGTATCACGACGGCTTGGACCAGTTCGGCAGGAAGGTGCTCAACCCGGCCGGGATCGACCTGGCCGACGGCACTTTCTGGGACGGTCTGGGGTTGCGCAACAACAGCTGGGTCACCGTCACCTACCTGTGGACTAACGACGGGGCGCCGGCCATCGTGCAACTCCCGATCCTGCCCGTCTACAGCGGCCCCGGGTCGCAGTACCCGGCAGTGGGGCTGGCGGCGCAGCGCGCGAAACTGCTCGTCGAGTGCACCACCACCGGCGGCGCTGGACCCACGGATCGGTGGCTGCGAATCGGCCCGAAGCAGTACATCTCGGCCGCGCACGTCCTTCTCAGCAGTACGCAAGCGCCGGGTACCCGCTGCGCGACCCCATAGAGTTGCACCGTGGCGAACGTCGCGCAGTGGGTGCAGGGGGCGCGGCCCCGCACGTTGCCCAACTCGATCGCCCCGGTGCTCGCGGGCTGGGGCGCAGCCGCCGCACTCGGCGCCGGATCACAATGGGCGCGGGCGCTGCTCGCGCTGGTCGTGGCGCTCGCCCTGCAGGTCGGGGTCAACTACGCCAACGACTACTCCGACGGCATTCGGGGCACCGACGCCCTCCGAGTGGGACCGATGCGGCTGGTCGGCTCCGGTGTTGCGGCGCCCGCTGCAGTACGCACCGCCGCGCTGGCCAGCTTCGCGGTTGCCGCGGTGGCCGGACTGACGCTGATCGCACTCGCCGGGCAGTGGTGGCTGCTGGTGGTGGGCGCGGCGTGTCTTGCCGGTGCGTGGTACTACACCGGCGGGTCTCGCCCGTACGGTTATGTCGGGCTCGGTGAGCTGGCCGTGTTCGTCTTCTTCGGGCTGGTCGCGGTGCTGGGCACGGAATACGTCGTCGGTGGACGGATCACCCTCACCGGTGGCTTCGCGGCAGTTGCGGTGGGAGCGATGTCGGCTGCGGTGCTGGTGGCCAACAACCTGCGCGATATTCCCACCGACGCCGCGACAGCCAAGCGCACACTTGCCGTTCGGCTCGGCGATCACCGGACCAGGCTGCTTTTCACCGCGCTGGTGGCCGTCCCGTTCGCGGTGACTCTCGGTTTGGCGGTCAGTCGGTGGGCCGCGCTGGCCGCCCTGCTCGCCCTGGTTTTCGCCGTTCCTGCCCTGCGCCGGGTCCGGAGCGGGGCAACCGGACCGGAGTTGATCTGTGTGCTGCGGGACACCGGGTTGGCGTTGCTGGTGTGGGCCGCCGCCACCGCTGCCGCGCTGGCCTTCACCAGCGGCTAGTGGCCGCATACCGAGCGCTATCGGTAGTTGTCACCATGGAGCTGCTCACGTAGCCGGTCCCGCTGCGCTTTCCGGCGCGCGGCGACCAGGGCCAGCCCGGTGTTCACCCGGCCCCGCAACCGGCCCAGCAACACCATCGACAGCGGAAGCGCCAACACCATCGCGAGCAGGGCCGATACCAGCAGGGGAACGCCGGCCAAGAATAAGAGCAACGCCGCGACGGTCACCAGCGCCAGCCGGGCAACGGTGTAGAGGGCGATGTCGCGAGCGAGAGTTCGGCCGGTCGACGAGTTCTGCGGTGCCACCACGACCACTGAGCTTAAACCAGTCGACTTGCCCGAACGTCGTGACATATGTGTAACGGTCCGGACAACGGGTACTTAACGACCAGCGACACAGCTCTTGGTGCATGGAGGCGGTCATGGGCACGATCGGTTGGATCATTCTGGGGATCGTCATCCTGGCAGTTATCCTGGCAGTCATCGTGGCGGCGTTGGCGATGCGCTCGCGGAACCGGGCCCGGCTGCAGGAACGATTCGGGCCTGAGTATGACCGCGAGGTGGCCGCGCGCGGTAGCGAGCGGGACGCGACGCGGCACCTCAGCGACGTCGCGGACCGCCGCGACCAGTTGGACATCCGCCCGCTGGATCGGACGGCCCGCGACCGCTACACCCGACGGTGGGAGGCCGTGCAGTCCGAGTTCGTCGACCGGCCCGCAGGGGCCCTCGATGAAGCTGACCGGCTGATCACCGATGTGATGCGCGACCGTGGCTACCCGGTAGAGGACTTCGGTGAGCGCGCCGAGCTCGTCGCCGCGGACCATCCACAGGTCGTTGAGCATTACCGCGCGGCGCATGCTGCGCGACGGGACAATCACGGCAGCCCTGGCGCCGTTGACACCGAGGAGCTCCGGCAGGCGTTCGTGCATTACCGCGCGCTGTTCGACGAGCTGGTGCTCGACCACTAAGACGCGAGACATCACTTTCGGAGGTACCCATGGACACTCAGCTGGAATCCGAAGAGCCCGAACGGCGAGAAGGTCTAGGCGGGCGAGTACGACGTTTCATCGACAGTGAACTGAACCGTGCCATGGATAAAAAGGACCGCGAGACCGACGAGGGCCATACCGTCCATCCCAGTGCAGCGACTCCTGGTCCCGAGTTCGATCGGCCACCGACTCCTGGCCCGGAGTTCGATCGGCCATCGGCAACCGACCGCCCGCATGGCGACTCACCCGGCAGCACCGCCCACCCGGTGACCACCGCGCCGGTCGATGCACCGCACAGTTCTTCGGTGGCCGAACCCCCCGCACACGGTCTTCCCACGCACGATCCCAGCGTCGATGAGCCGGCCGCCGGCCGCGCGCATGACCGCTCGAGCGCAGAAGCCGCCGCCGATGGCAGTGCCGAGCGGGTAGGACTCCTCAGCGACCCGGCTGGCCTTCGGGACGAGTGGCAACGAGTGCAGAGCACGTTCGTCGACGACCCGCAGTCCGCCGTCCATGAGGCCAGCGTGCTCGTGGACCGCACATTGCAAGAGATCCAGCGCAACGTCGCTCGCGGGCAGACCGGCAACCCCACATCGACCGAGGACCTGCGGGTGAGTTTCCAGCGCTACCGCGAATTCTTCCAACGGCTGCTGTCTGCCTGATCATTTCCGTCACAAGAAGTGGCCCCTGCCCCAAGATGATCAGGGTCAGGGGCAAACTCTGTCCAGACCTGCTCAGGTCTGGACTCGAGCCCCAGACTTGCTGTACTGGCCGATTTGGCTGCTTAGTCCCATTACCGGCGCTTTACCTCTACAGCACCGTTCGAGTACCTACCGCGTGACCTGTCACGATACTCCGGTAGGTCCCGACTGCGAGGTCGACGAGTTTGGGGAGGCCCGCGATGTCCCAGCCACAGTCCACTGAACGCCTACTGACTCCAGGGGAGGTAGCGGCACTGTTTCGAGTGGATCCGAAAACGGTCACCCGGTGGGCCTCCGCCGGGCGGATCGGCTCGATTAGAACCCCGGGCGGCCACCGGCGGTTCCGGGAAACCGAGGTACGCGCGCTACTCGCCTCGCTCACCACCCCGGCGCCACTGGATCGCCCTTCCCGCAGAGCCGCTGGATGACACCGGTGCGCCGAAGACGCCGGGCCGCCGGATGACATCCGGGTGACAGGTTCGCCCACTTCCCGCGACGCTACTACGCTGGGTGGCGACGTGGAGGAGGTGGCCGCCGTGACCTACGTGATGGCGGCGATCGGGGTTGGTGGAATTGCTGCGCTGCTGTGGAAGGCGTTGGCACCGCAGCGTCCGGTCGCGCGCTCAGTGCTTGCACCGGATGACGATCCGGAGTTCCTCCGAGGCCTGAACCGTAAGCGGCAGCAGCCCGGCGACGAAAGCTGATCCCCCCTATCCGCGGCCCCAGGTGGCCGCCCGCGGGAAGTCGTCGGCGACTGTCGCCGCCAGCTCCAGCGCGGCCAGTCGGGCGCCATGCCCGAGGCGGTCGAGATCGATCTCACCGCCCTCTTCGAGGTGCTCATCGAAGGGCATCCGGCAGACCGAGCGGCAGCGGGCGGCGAAGTGTGTGGCGACCCGCTCCAGGTCAACCTTGCCTGCGGTCGGCCGCACCGAGTTGATCACAGCGACTGACCGGCTGACCAGCTCCCGATAGCCATGCGCATCCAACCAGTCGAGGGTGGCCGACGCTGAACGTGCGCCGTCGATCGAGCTGGACGAGACGATGACCAGGGAGTGCGCCAGATCCAGCACGCCTTTCATCGCGGAGTGCATCAACCCGGTCCCACAGTCCGTGAGCACGATGTTGTAGAAGCGCTCCAGCACGTTCACCGTGCGCCGGTAGTCGTCCTCGCTGAACGCCTCGGATACCGCAGGATCCTGCTCACTGGCGAGGATCTCCAGGCGGCTGGAGCTCTGCGAGGTATATGCCCGGATATCGGAATGGCGATGGATCCGGTCGGCGTCGCGGAGCAGATGCCGCACCGTGGCGCTGGTCTCCAGCGGGATCTTCTGGGCCAGCGTGCCCCGGTCCGGATTGGCGTCCACCCCGACCACCCGGTCACCGCGCAACGACGCGAGGGTCGAACCCAGCGTGGCGGTGATCGTAGTTTTGCCGACGCCGCCCTTCAGACTCAGCATCGCGATCTTGTAACAACCGTTGAGCGGTTGGTTGATCTGGGAGATCAGTTCCGCGCGCTGCAGTTCAGCAGTGCTCTGCCCGAGATTGACCGAGCCTCCAGAGGCGACGAACAGCGCCCGACGCCAACCGGAACGCGGGGCTTTGCGAGTCTGCCGGAGTAACTGCGCGCTGGACAGGTCGTGCGACGAGTCCACGCTCGCAAGCTCGTCGGGTCGTCCGATCACACCTAGTTGCCTCCGATGAGCGACAGCATCTACAGCCCGGCGTAGGAGTGTAAGCCGGCAACGACGATGTTGACGAAGAAAAGGTTGAACAGCATCACTGCGAAGCCGACAACATTGATCCAGGCCGCTGGTGAACCACGCCATCCGGCCGTCGCCCGAGCGTGCAGGTAGCCCGCATACACCACCCAGGCGACCAGAGCGCACGTCTCCTTGGGATCCCAGCCCCAATAGTGGCCCCACGCGGCCTCGGCCCAGATCGCGCCCGCCATGATCGCGAAGGTCCAGATTGGGAAGGCGACCACCGCGGTCCGGTAAGCCATCCGGTCCAGGGTGGTGATATCCGGCAGCCGGGCGGCGATCCGTGAGCCGGCCGGTGCGCCGACCAGGTACAGGGCGCTGGCCACCCCCGATACCAGCAAGATCCCCGTCGCGGTGATGGCCGCGGAGACATGGATGGTGATCCAGTATGAATTCAGCGACGGGATCAGCGGCGCAGCCCGCGCGTAGAGCACAGTGCCACCCAAGAACATCAGCACCACCACGGGCAGCAGCACGAACACTCCCAGCCGGCGCAACAGAGTTGCAGCACTGCGCTGGCGGTACAACGCGATCAGCCAACAGCCCACCGCGACGCAGCAGATCGCTGAGATGAACTCGTACATGTTCGCCCACGGCACTCGGCCGATAGCGGCGCCGCGCAGCGCCAACGAGCCGGCGTGCACCAGCACTGCAAGCCCGGTAAGCGCCACGGCGGACCGACCGACCCGCTCGGGCTTTCCGCGCAGTGCCTCGCTGTCAGGAGGAGCTAGGGTGGCGACCGCCCCGTTGCCCTCGACGGCCACCCGCGCCGCTGCGGTGGTTACCGGAACTCGGCCCACTGAGTATTCGACTGCGTGCAGGACCATCGCGATGAGATAGAGAACCAGCGCCGTGCCATAGGCGAGATCACTGTAGTACTCCACGACAGGGTTGATCAGCACTCGCTCATCTCCCGTCCTTCGATATAACAGCCTTCGACGCCACGGTAGGCACCGGTGGCTGTGCCCGGCCGGGCGGCAGCAGGTCAGCAGCGATCCGCTCGAATTCCTCGCCGTAGCCAGCGGCCTCAGTGCGGGCCAACCCGCCCAATTCGACCACGGTACCGGCCAGTTCCGCCGCTGTGACGCGCACCCACAATCGGCGGCGCTTGACGATCAGGGACAGTCCAAGTCCGCCGAGAATGAGCATCGCGAAGCCGAGCACCCAGAGCTGCGTCGGGTCGTAGGAGACCTGCAGCGACACAAAGCGGGTCACCCCGTCGAAGTGCACCACCGTGCGGTCGGGCAGGGTGAGCTGCTCACCGGGCCGCAGGTTCTGTCGCGCCACCTGCTTCAAGCGCCCCGAGTCCACCATGGACTGATCGATGGAGAAGATCGACTGTCCGCGGCCGGAGTTGTTGCCCAGATCGCCCTTGAGCACGTCGACGGCGACGGCCGGATCGAGCATGTCCGGGAAGGCCGAGGACAGCAGTGAACCGCGGAATGTCGCGGTCGGCGCGAACAGCCCGGTGATCGCAAGCTGGCCGGTACGCCGGGTCGCGTCGTCGGTGATCCCGGGTGGGTCGAATTTGGTGGTGCCCTCCGACAACATCGTGCCCAGCTCCACCGGCGGCCACTGCACTACGGCGCTGCGCTGCTGCCCGTCCGGAAAGGTGACCGTGAACTGGGGCGCGTAACCGTGGCCGAGCAGGTACACCCGGGTGCCGCCGATCCGCAACGGGTCGTTGACCTTCAACAGGTAGGGATGCCACGTGCCGGGGGCGATGTCGTCGGGTCCCTGATAGGTGATGGCGGCGCGGTAGTCTTCTGGCGCTCCGGTGGGCAGGTAGGTCGGCCTGAAAGCGTTGACTTGCACGCAGAACGGGGTAAGCGCGGTGCCGTCGACCGACCGCCCTGGGCGGAACGAGTCGTAGGCCAGCGAGCCGGAGTTGCAGAACTGTGAGCCGTTGGCGAGCACGATCACCTGGCCCTCGTAGCCGATCAGCTTGCCGATCGCGAAGGACACCAGCAGCCCGAGCAGGGCGACGTGGAAGACGAGGTTGCCCGCTTCGCGCAGGTAGCCTCGCTCGGCGGACAGCGTCCGGACGCCGCCGGGCTCCTCGCCCTCGGCGATTCGCCAACCACGCAGCCGTCGCCGTGCGGCCACGATGACCTCAGCGGGGGTGCTGGCGGTCTGACCGACAGCGTGATGCGGCAGCCGGGCGAGGTTGCGGGGGGTGGCCACCGGGGCCCGGCGCAGCTGCCGCGCGTAGTCGATGCTGCGCGGCACCACGCAACCCACCAGCGAGATGAACAGCAGCAGGTAGATCGCGGCGAACCACGGACTGGCGAAGACCTCAAAGAAACCCAGCCGGTCCAGCACCGGTGCCAAGATCGGGTGCTGCGCCTGATAGGTCCGCACCCGCTGGGCGTTGAGCGAGTACTGCGGCAGCAGAGCCCCCGGCAACGCGCCCAGCGCCAGCAGGAACAGCAGCGCCAGGGCAGTGCGCATGCTCGTCAACCCGCGCCAGGTATTGCGGGCCAACGCCGTCAACTGCGCCAATCGGTTCATCAGATCGGCGTCTCGAAACCCCGGACCGGCCCTTGGAGTACGGCGATGAGCTCCGCCCACACCCCCGTGACCAGCGCAAGCCCGACCGCGATGAGCAACGCACCACCGGCGAGTTGGACCCCGCGGACGTGTACGCGCAGCCAGGACATCGCCCGGACCGCGCGCCTTGCGCCGAAAGCAAGCACCACGAAGGGCACTCCCAGGCCGAGGCAGTAGGCCACCACCAGCAGCACTCCGCGAGCGAGGCCACCGCCGGGGGTGCCGACGGCCAGCGCTATCACTCCGGCCAGCGTGGGTCCCAGGCACGGCGTCCAGCCCAGACCGAATACCGCGCCCAGCAGCGGCGCACCGAGCAGGTGCCGGGGCCCCAACCCTGATCGCGGGTGCACCCGCAGGTCGCGTTGCAGGGTAGGCACCATCCCGACGAACACCAGCCCCATTGCGATGGTGATCACACCACCGACGCGCTGCAGGATCACCTCGTTGACGGTCAGCCGGTCCGCGACACCGAGCACCGTCACCACGCTGGCGGTGAACACCACCGAGAAACCGAGCACGAACAGCGCGACCGCGCTGAACACCCGCCCCCGGCTGCGATCGGCGCCCTCAGCGCCGACCAACCCCGTCAGGTACGCCAGGTATCCAGGCACCAGCGGGACCACACACGGCGAGGCAAAACTCACCGCACCGGCCACCACCGCCAACCCCGCCGCCAGCAACAGCGGTCCGGAGATGGCGAGTTCGGTGAGCCCCACATTGCTCAGCGTAGGTCGAGGCAGCTCGTCACGTAGCACCAACCCCGTACGCGGGCGCGAAAGGGGTCAGGCCTCCGCCGCAATACGCTCCACCACGGGCTGTAGATCCTGCGCGTGGATGGCGTGCAGGAATACTGCGGCGACCCGGTGGTGGCGGTCCAGGACGATGGTCAGCGGCACTACTGAACGAGGGACACCGTTGAGCGCGAGCAGCGTCCGGCCGGGAGGGTCGAAGATCGACGGGTAGCTGAGACCGAAGTCGCGGGCGAAGTCCGCGCCGGCCTGCCGACTGTCCCGGACGTCGATCCCGACGAACTGCACCCGCTGAGCCGATGTGGCACCAGCCACTCGCACCAGATCGGCGGCTTCGGATCGGCACGGCCCGCACCACGAGCCCCATACATTGAGCACCACCGCCTGGTTGGGATACCCCGCTAGCGACACCGTGGTTCCAGGTTCGGTCACGCTGTCCCCGGCCAGCGTGCCGACCGTGCCCCGGCTAGCCGGCGGATCGTAGAAGATGTCGGTCTTCCCGCCTGGAGTGACGAATTCGAAGGTGCCGCCGTGGGTCACTGCGTCGGTCCCGGTGGCGCAGCCGGCCACCAGGAAAGCCGCTGCGAAGAACAACAACGCCCGCCTCATGCCCCGGTCACCCTCGGGTCCGAACAGCCCGCAGGCTGGCTGTAGACCACCTCGAGCAGCGTGTCGCCGTCGAAGACCAGGCTGGTCAAGGACGCCAGGGCGCACTGCCTGCGCCGTGGGTCATGCCAGAGCCGCTGCCCGGCCAGGTGCCGGCGCAATGTGTAGATCGGCAGTTGATGCGACACGCACACCGCCTCATGCCCGGCGGCCCGGTCGCGCGCCCGGTACGTCGCGGCGAGCATCCGGTTGGCGATCTGCTGGTAGGGCTCTCCCCAGGACGGCCGAAACGGGTTGCGCAGCTTGGGCCACGTTCGCGGGTCGCTCAACGCCCCGTCACCGACCGACACCCGGGCCCCCTCGAACACGTTGGTCGCCTCGATCAGACCCTCGTCGGTGAGCAGCTCCAGCCCATGCCGGGCGGCGATCGACGCCGCGGTCTGCTGGGCCCGCAGCAGCGGCGAGGCGACCACCTGCACCACATCGCGATCGGCGAGATGTTCGGCGACTTTCTCTGCTTGCCCGGCGCCGACGGCGGACAGCCCGAAGCCGGGTAGCCGGCCGTAAAGGATCCGGTCCGGGTTGTGCACCTCGCCGTGGCGCAGCAGGTGGACCACGGTGCGGCTCATCCTGGTCGCCTGGCTGCAGCGGCGGCCCGGGCGGCATGCGGCAGCGCCGCCGCGATCACTGCGAAAGCCTCCTCGTCCAGCGCTGCGGAGACGAACCAGGACTCGAACGCGCTCGGTGGAGCGTAGACGCCATGCTCTAGCAGCGCGTGGAAGAACGCCGGGAAACGCCAAGTCTGGGTGGCTTGGACCCCGGCGTAGTCCCGCACCGGTCCGCCGGCGGGGGCGGTGAAGAACACGCTGAGCATCGAGCCCGCGGTCTGCACCCGGTGCGGCACGCTGTGGGCGTCCAATGCCTGATCGAGCAGACCAGCCAGCCTGGTCGCCGCCACATCCAGCTGGGCGTAGACGTCCCGGTCAGCGGCCCGCAGCGTGGCCAACCCAGCAGCCACCGCGACCGGGTTTCCGGACAGCGTGCCCGCCTGGTAAACCGGGCCGGCCGGGGCGAGGTAGGACATCAACTCGACCGAACCGCCGAACGCCGCCGCCGGTAACCCACCGGACATCACCTTGCCGAAGGTGTAGAGGTCGGCCGGCACATGCTCGAGCCCGAACCAGCCGGCGGCCGAGACCCGAAATCCGGTCATCACTTCATCCAAGATCAGCAGCGCGCCGTGGGAGTGGCACAACTCACGCAACTCGGCGTTGAACCCCGAGTCGGGCGGAACCGCACCCATGTTCCCGGCAGCCGCCTCGGCGATGACGGCAGCGATCTCGGTGCCCCGTTCGGCGAACACGGCACGGACCGCGTCGAGGTCGTTGTAGGGCGCCACGATCGTGTCAGCGGCCTGCGCGCCGGTGACGCCTGGGCTGCTGGGCAACCCGAAGGTGGCGACGCCGGAGCCGGCGGCGACGAGTAGCGCGTCGACGTGCCCGTGGTAGTGCCCGGCGAACTTGACTACCGCGGCGCGCCCCGTGACGCCCCGGGCCAGCCGGATCGCGCTCATCGTCGCCTCGGTGCCGGAGTTGACCAGGCGCACCTGGTCAACTGGCTCGACTCGGCGCACGATCTCCTCAGCGAGCTCAGTCTCCCCGGCGGTGGGAGCGCCGAAGGACAGCCCCCGGGTGGCGGCCGCCTGTACCGCTTGTACCACTGCGGGATGCGCGTGGCCCAAAATCATCGGGCCCCAGGATGAGACCAGATCGACGTAGCGGTTGCCGTCGGCGTCCCACAGGTAGGGTCCCGCTGCTCGGACCATGAAGCGCGGCGTTCCTCCGACCGCACCGAAAGCCCGCACCGGGGAGTTCACCCCGCCGGGGATCACAGCGCAGGCCCGCTCGAAGAGCTGAGCCGACTCTTGGGCTGTCATCGGTAGTTCTGTCGGGATGCTTGCACCGTCATGCGCCGTCCCGCGTCGAGCAACAGGATCCCCGCCACCGTGGCCGCGCCGACGGCGATCGCCCACCAACGCCCCTCGATACGGTAGAGCGCAATGCCACGGCGCGTCGCGGTGAAGACGACGCCGCGGTGCCAGCACCACCAGGTCAACCCGCCCAGCACGATCGCGACCAACACCTCGGCCACCGCCCGCAGCGGGCTACGCCCCGCCCACGTTGCGAAACCCACGCTTGCACCCTGCCATGGCATGCCCAGCAGGTGATCGGCGGCCCCGCACCCGCCCGGATCGCTGCCGACGAGTCGCAGAGCGCTCGCCCACGCTCTCATGATCGCCGGTGTAGCCACTCCGCCGCGGCCCGCGGGCCGCGCTCGATCAGCGCAACCAGCCGGCGGCTTGCGTCGCCCAATAGGTCAGCACCAGATCAGCACCGGCCCGGCGGATGGAGGTCAGCGTCTCCAGCACGGTGCGCCGCCGGTCCAGCCAGCCGCGCGCCACCGCCGCCTCGACCATCGAGTACTCGCCGGAGACCTGATAGGCGGCGACCGGGACGTCGGCGACCTCGGCGACTGAGCGCAGCACGTCGAGATAGGACATCGCGGGCTTGACCATCACGATGTCGGCGCCTTCGGCGAGATCCAGCGCGGTCTCGCGCAGCGCCTCGCGCGCATTGGCAGGATCTTGCTGGTAGGTCAGCCGATCGCCGCGCAGCTGGGAGTCCACCGCCTCGCGAAACGGCCCGTAGAACGCCGAGGCGTACTTGGCGCTGTAGGCCAGGATTCCGGCATCGTGGTGGCCCGCGGCGTCCAGCGCCGCGCGGATCACCCCGACCTGACCGTCCATCATGCCGCTGGGCCCGACCAGGTGCGCGCCAGCCTGCACCTGCGCGACGGCCATCTGCCCGTACACCGCGAGCGTCGCGTCGTTGTCCACCCGGCCGGCCGCGTCCAGCAGCCCGCAATGCCCGTGATCGGTGAACTCGTCCAGACACGTGTCAGCCATGATCACGATGTCGTCACCGACCTCGCAGCGCACATCCCTCAGAGCCGCGTTGAGGACGCCATCCGGGTCGATCCCGCCGGAGCCGGTGGCGTCCCTGGTAGCGGGCACGCCGAACAGCATGATCCCGCCCAGCCCGGCCGCCACCGCCTCGGCTGCGGCCTTGCGCAGCGAGTCCCGAGTGTGTTGCACGACACCCGGCATGGACAGGATCGGTACCGGCTCCGCCGCGCCCTCCTTGACGAACACCGGCAGCACCAGCTGCCGCGCCCCCACCGTGGTCTCCCGAACCAACCCCCGCATCGCCGCCGTACTCCGCAACCGCCGTGGCCGACTCGTCGGATACATCGCGCTCCCTCCCACCGCGTTCTGGATGCGAAACGCGGTAATCAGACCCCGAATAGGAGCAGTCTGCATCCAGAACGCGGCGAAGGGAGGGGCTAGCGGCGGCGGTTTTTGGCTTTTCGGGGGGGTGGTAGAGCACCTTCGGCGCGGAGGTGGGCGGCGTGTTCGGCTAGGGCGTCTACCAGGGCGCCGACTTGGGCTACCTCCGGTTGGACGTCTACCCGGAGGCCGAACTCGATAGCGGTCTCGGCAGTGGCGGGGCCGATGCAGGCCACGATCGTGCGGGTGTGCGGCTTGCCGGCAATTCCGACCAGGTTGCGCACAGTGGATGAGGACGTGAAACACACCGCATCGAAGCCACCCGTTTTGATCATCTCTCGGGTCTCAGCGGGCGGTGGGGCGGCCCGCACCGTACGGTAAGCCGTCACGTCGTCGATCTCCCAGCCCCGCTCGCGCAACCCGGCCGCCAACGTCTCGGTCGCGATGTCCGCGCGCGGCAGCAGTACCCGGTCCACCGGGTCGAGAATGTCGTCGAAGGGTGGGAAGTCGGCCAGCAACCCATCGGAGGACTGCTCGCCCGACGGCACCAGCTCGGGGACGATCCCCATCGCGGCCACCCGCTCCGCGGTGGCTTCCCCGACGCAGGCGATCTTGACCCCAGCGAATGCGCGGGCATCCAGCCCGAACTCGGCGAACTTGTCCCAGACCGCCCGAACGGCGTTGGTGGAGGTGAACACCACCCACTGGTAACGACCGTCGACCAGCCCCTTGACCGCGCGCTCCATCTGAGCGGGAGATCGGGGCGGCTCCACCGAGATAGTCGGGACCTCCACGGGCACCGCGCCGTGCACGGCCAGCCGGTCGCTCATCGCGCCGGCCTGCTCCTTGGTCCGCGGCACCAGCACCTTCCAGCCATACAGTGCCCGCGACTCCCACCAGGACAACTTCGTCCGCTGCCCGACCACCGAGCCGACGGTCACCACCAGCGGTCCGACGAGCTCGCCGATGTCACCGTTCAGCGATGCCAGCGTGGTCTCCACCGTGTGCTGGGTGGGCATGGTCCCCGCCGCGGTGACCGCCACTGGGGTGTTCGGCGCCAGCCCGTGTTCGACCAGCGCGGCGGCCGTCTCAGCCAGGTGTGACGCGGTGGCGTGTAGCACCAGCGGGCCCGGTACCGCGGCCAGCGACGCCCAGTCAACGCCCGCTCGGACGTCCGCTTCCGTGTGCCCAGAGCCCAGCGGCACCCCAGCGAAGGCCGGCACCGCGGTACTCATCGGCACCCCGGGCACCACCTCGAACGGGGTGGACATGCGGGCCACCGCCAGCGCCTCCGCGACTACCGCGTCGGCGGTGAGCGGGTCCCCGGATACCAGACGCACCACGACTCGGCCGCCGTTGGCCTCGGCTACCAGGTCCTTGGCGACCTCGCCGGGCTCCCCCACCGCCGGACGCACCTCGGCGCTCGGGGCTGCCAGCGTGAGCACGTCGGGCGGCACGTCGGGGTCGGTCACCAGCAACTCGGCGCAGTTCAGCAGATGCTGCGCTCGCACAGTGAGCATCCCGGCGTCACCGGGACCAGCACCGACAAAGGCAATCTGTCCAGCGGTCTTGCAGACACGGCTCATCTACCTACTCGTTTCCCATCAGGCCGCGACCCGGGCCGCGCAGCGCTGGGTCCACACCCAGCGCGCCAGCACCCAGATCCAGCAACTCGGCCGCGACCAGGCGGCCGAGCTTCTCGGCATCGGTTGGCTCCCCAGCGAAATTCGGCCCAGCGAAATTCGGCCCAGCGGAATACGGCCCAGCGGAATACGGCCCATCGGAATACGCCACAGTGGCCGACGACCGGAGCATTCCATCGTCAACAGTGGCTGCAGCTCCGCGCAGGAACAGCCGCAGCACAACCCGCCCCTCGTCATCGAGGTCCTCGACGACATCGGCGAGCGCACCGACCGGAGCGATGCAGGCGGCCGCCACCGTGGCAAGCAATGCCCGCTCGGCGGTGACCGCGGCGCGCACCCCGGCGTCATCGAGCAGCGTGCCCAGCAGATGCTCGGTGTCCAGGTCATCGACCCGGCATTCGTAGGCCAGCGCGCCCTGCCCAGGCGCGGGCAACATCTGCAACGGGTCGAGTAACTCAGTGGCACGATCGCTGCGTCCGAGTCGGGCCAGCCCGGCAGCGGCGATCACCACTCCGTCGACCTCGCCGTCATCGACGCGACGGATCCGCGAGTCGATGTCACCCTGGATCGGCACCGTCTGCAGTCCCAGGCCCAGGGCCCGCAGTTGCGCGCACCGCCGCGGCGACCCAGTGCCGAGCACCGCCCCGGCGGGCAACTCACCCAGCACCATTGCATCCCGGGCAACTAACGCATCGCGTGGATCCGCGCGATGCGGTACCGCGGCCACTACCACGCGGGGATCCGTCGCGATGGGCAGATCCTTGTAGGAGTGCACCGCGACATCAATTGCACCCCCGGCCAGGGCCGCACGCAACGCCGAGTAGCCATCACCGGCGATAGGCACGACACGAACCGCAACGCCGGCGGCCCGCAACCGTTGCGCCACCAAGTCGGTCTGGGCGAGTGCCAACGCACCACCCCCGGCTCCCAGCAGCAACGGTGACCGTTTCGCCACGGCCATCACCGAGTCCCGGGTGGATCATCGGTCGACGCTGGGCGAATCGGCGCGGCGATGGCGGCAGCTGCTTGCGGGTCGAGTTCGAACAGCTCGCGCAGCGCGTCGGCGTAAGCCTGCCCGCCACCGGCCTCGGCGAGCTGCTTGACCCGCACGGTCGGGGCGTGCAACAGCTTGTCCACCACCCGACGGACACTCCGGGCTAGCTCGTCGCGCACCCCGGCATCAAGTCCCGGCAGCCGTCCGTCCAGCCGCAGCAATTCCGCGTCCACCACCTCGGCCGCGCGCTTGCGTAGCGCGGCGACTGTCGGCGTGACTTCCGCGGTGCGCTGGGCGGCCAGGTACTGGCACACCTCCTGTGCGACAAGGCAGTGCGCGGTGCTGACCGCGTCGGACCCGGTACCGCGCTGTTCCAGCCGGCGAGCCACGGCGCTGAGATCCAGCAGGATCACGCCGGGGACACCGCCCACCCCGGGTTCGACGTTGCGGGGCAGGCCCAGATCACACACGACGAGCGGGACCCGACGGTGGCTCTCGATTATCTGCTCGACGCCGAGCACCGCGCCGGTCGCGTTGGTGCAGCAGATCACCACGTCTACCGCGGCCAACACGCCAGCCACATCATCCAGGCTGACGGCCCGGGCGGGCGTGCCCTCGCCCTGGCACAGCGTGGCCAGCCGCTGCGCACTGACGTGGGTGCGATTGGCCACCACGATCTCGGCCACCCCGGCACGGCGTAGCTGCGCCGCGGCCAGCGAGCCCATCGAACCGGCGCCGAGAACCAACACCCGCCGACCGGCCAAACCCGCCCCGTTGCCACCTGCCCCGTTGACCCCCGAGGCACCGGCCAGCGCGGCCGCCGTCGCGGCAAGGGCTTCGGAGACCACGGAGGCGCCGGCGGCGCCGATGCCGGTCTCGGTGTGGATCCGTTTGCCGACCCGAAGCGCTTGCTGCACCACCTCATGGAGGGTGCGCCCGATTGTGCCCGCTTGTTCGGCGCCGGCGTACGCGGCGCGCAGTTGACCGAGGATCTGCGGCTCGCCGACGACCATCGAGTCCAGCCCGGCGGCTACCGAGAACAGATGCTCCACACCGGCGGCCGCGTAGTGCACGTAGAGGTGCTCGGACAGTTCGTCGAGCGCTATCGCGGACTGGCCCGCCAGCACATCGGTGATATCGGCGAGGCCACCGTGGAAGGTCGCGACCACCGCATAGACTTCGACCCGATTACAGGTCGACAGCAGCAGCGCCTCCGCGACGTTCTCGCGCGCAAGCAACTGACACAGCACCTTACCGGCGTCCAAGGCCGACACCGCGACTCGTTCCAGCACTTCAACCGGCGCACTGCGATGAGACAGACCGACGACCAGAAGACTCATCGGCTCACCGCGATCGGATCGATCGGCTCGACCACCGGTCCGACCCCGTTGCCATTGCACCGACGGACCTGGTGAAACGACAGGATTTGCAGCTCCACTGCGAGGTCGACCCGGCGAACCTCGACATCGTCGGGGACCTGCAGCACGATCGGGGCGAAGTTCAGGATGCACCGGACCCCACCAGCCACAAGCAGCTCACACACCCCTTGCGCGGCGGGGACCGGGGTGCAGATCACGCCGATGGTTACCTCTCGCTCGGCGCATATCGCCGGGATGCTGTCGACGTGGTCTACCGGCAACCCACCGACGGGGACCCCGATCAGGTCCTCGTCGAGGTCGAACAAGGCCGTGACCGGGAAGCCACGGTCAGGGAAGCCCGGGTAGTTGGCAAGTGCATGACCAAGGTTGCCGATGCCGACCACGGCGATACTGTGGTGCCGGGTAAGCCCGAGCAGCCGCTCGATGTGCTCCACCAGCCGCGCGGTGTCGTAACCCACCCCGCGAGTGCCGTAGGAACCCACATACGACAAGTCCTTGCGCAGAGTCGCCGAGTTCACCCCAGCAGCGCCGGCGAGTACCTCGCTCGACATCGTGGTCACGCCCTGCTCAATCATCGAGGTAAGCACCCGAAGGTAGACGGCGAGGCGGCCGACCGCAGCCTCGGGTACGGAGCGGTACGGCAGGTCTTCGACCCCAGTGCTGTACCTGCCGTGCTCGTGCACCGTCACGAGTGCCTTCCTCTCGACCCACTGGCAAACCGCTTCCGGGGCTGGTGGCGCTGTCCTGCCAGGCGTCCACGGTAGCCGCTTGTGAACGCAGGAACAAAGTCGCGATCTTGCTTGCCCAGGACACGGGTCAGGGGCGGCTCGGTCGGGAAGCCGCCCCTGACAGTGCCAGCAGCAGGTAAAAGCTGCTGTGGTGCGGGTTAGGAAGCCGGCAGTGAGAGCACCTGGCCGATGACGAACACTGTGGCGTTCTTGGTGGGAATGTTGCCGCACAGCACCGGCGCACCATTGACCGTCGGTGCTGCCGCGGTGCCGCCGATCGTGAGCTTGGCGCCTTCCAGACTGTCCACCGTGCCGGCTCGGACCAGGCCGGCCGCGTCGTAGCGGGTGCCGACCACGTGGTAGGTCAGGATCTTGGCCAGTTTGCTGTTAGGTGTCCCCACATCCGGCGCGGTGGTCAGTTGGTTGAGGATGCCCGGGTTCTTGGCCTCCAGAGCCTGGAACGCCGAGTCGGACGGGGCGAACACGGTCAGCGCGGGTGCGCTGTTGAGCGTATCGCCCAGGTTGGCCGCGGTCACGGCCTTGGTCAGGGTGGTCAGCAGCGGATTGTGGCTGGCCGCGGTGGCCACCGGATCATTGACCATGCCCTGCGCCGAGCCCGGGCCCTCGGTAGGCACCTGGCTGCAGGCCGGTCCGAAGATGTCACTGATCTGGGTGACGCCATTGCCGGTGGGTGCCGTGACCCCCGGGTTGGGCGCAGCCTGCGCGCTCGACTGCTGTGTCTCGCTGGAAGCTTGGCCGCCGGTCGCCGGCCCCTGCGAATTGCTGCATGCGCCGACCACGGCGGTCAGTGCCGCCATAGCACCGACCGCGGCCACTCGCTGGATCTTCCTCACTAAACCTCAACTCCTCGTCTGCTGGCGGGCTAGCCTTGCGTCCCGCCTGCATTACTTTCAGTGATCCCGCCAGGCCGGATCGCGCCAGACGGATGACGAAATGGGTGTTCCCGGCGCCCGAAAGCCAAAACAATTACCGGTCGATGTATACGAAATCGTTACGAACTGAAGAGCCCACGACAATGCACGTGCGACATACGTCAGGGGCGACTCCATCCGGAGCCGCCCCTGACGTGAGTAGCTGTGCGGTTGCCTAGGAAGCCGGCAGGGACAGCACCTGCCCGATCACGAACACAGTGGCGTTCTTGGTGGGAATGTTGCCGCACAGCACCGGAGCGCCGTTGACGGTCGGTGCCGCCGCGGTGCCACCGATCTTGAGCTTGGCACCTTCCAGGCTGTCCAGCGTGCCGGCCTGGACGAGGCCCGCGGCATCGTAGCGGGTGCCGACCACGTGGTAGGTCAGGATCTTGGCGAGCTGGCTGTTCGGCGACGCCACGTCCGGAGCGGTGGTCAGCTGCTTGAGGATGCCCGGGTGCTCGGCCTCCAGAGCCTGAAATGCCGGATCAGCCGGGGCGAACACGGTCAGCGCGGGAGCGCTGTTGAGCGTGTCGACCAGGTTGGCCGCGGTCACGGCCTTGGTCAGGGTGGTCAGCAGCGGGTTGTGGCTGGCCGCGGTGGCGACCGGGTCGTTGACCATGCCTTGGGCCGAGCCGGGTCCCTCGGTGGGCACCTGGCTGCAGGCCGGACCGAAGATGTCACTGATCTTCGTGACGCCACTACCAGTGGGCGCGGTCGCCTCGCCGGTGGGCGCAGCCGACTCGCTGGCCGGTGCGGAAGCTTGACTTCCGGTGGCCGGCTGTTGCGAGTTGCTGCATGCGCCAACCACGGCAGTCAGGGCCGCCAGAGCGCCGACCGCGGCCAGTCGCTGGATCTTCCTCACTCGATTTCAACTCCTCATCGGGCTGCCCGGCCGGTCCGGGCCTCACAGGTATTACTTCGGTAATCCACAGCGGTTGGTTCACGGCTCCCAGATTACGAATAGGACACATTGCCGCTGTAAGTGAGCCGTCCTGATTGGACACTGCTCATTGGACGGTGAACTGTACCGAATGCCATCCGGTCGCGCCGTCGGGGATGGGTGCGGCTCGGTCTGCGGTCTGGGTGTAGCCAGTCTTGTCCGTCGCGCGCACCTCGGCGACGTGGGCACCGGGTTCCCACCGGCCCCGCAGCCGGAACATCCGCCAGGTGTCGACGTTGACCTCGGTGGACAGCTCAGCGGGGAGCCACTGTCCGTGGTCGAGGCGTACCTCCACCTTCTCGATGCCTCTGGTCTGCGCCCAGGCCACCCCGGTGATCGGTGTGTTGGGACTGACCCGTTCGAACGGCCCAGGGCTGTCGATCCGGGACATCGTCTTGATCGGCGCCCGCTGCGCCCAGCCGCGCTGCAGCCAGTAGGCCCGCTTCGCGTCGAAGGTGGTGAGCTCCATATCGGTGATCCACTTGGTGCCGGAGACGAAGCCGTACAGCCCGGGGACGAGCAGCCGGACCGGGAAGCCGTGCTCGATCGGCAACGGCTCGCCGTTCATCCCAATCACCAACATGGCCTGCCTGGTTGGGTCGAGCAGCGTCGTGGTCGGGGTGCCGCAGGTCCATCCATCGACGCTGGTGGTGTACACCTGATCGGCGCCTGGCCGCACACCCGCCTCTTTGAGGACGTCGGCGAGAAGCACACCGGTGAAGTTGCCGGTGGACAGGTAAGGCCCGCCAACCTCGTTGGACACGCAGGTCATCGTCACGGGGCGCTCGATCAACGGTCGCGAGGTCAGCTGGGACCAGTTGATGTTGACCTCCCGGTCGACCATCCCATGAATGCGCAACCGCCAGTCCTGGGTGCTCAACTGCGGCAGCGTGAGGTTGATGTCCACCCGGTAGAAGTCCGGGTTCGGCGTGATGAACGTCGGCGATCCGTCGGCGGAGAAATCCGCCCCGGCCGGGATCGGCGACGCGGGCGCCCTGGGCACGATCCGTCCGACCGCCTTGCGAGAGGCCTCGATATCACTACGGCCGATGAGTAGCTGGCCACCGGCCGCGGCGATCCCGGCACCTGCGGCGACCGCCACCGAGCCGGCGAGCAGTGTCCGGCGAGGCATCCCCGCTTCCCCCCTGGCCGTCGGAGGTTGACTCAGCCGACCCAGGCGGTGCAGGAAGACGAACACGCCCGCGCTGACGATCAGTGCCGCCAACGGGGCGAACACGTCAAGCGAACCCGCGGTGGGACGGGACAGCACCGCGACACTGGCAACCACGCCGAGCACCACGATCAGCACCAGGCCGGGTGTGCGGGAGCGCCGCGAGATCAGCCCGGCGGCCACTCCCACCAGCCCGATCACCACGGCCATGCCCGAAAGCAAGACGACTTTGTCGTAGCTACCGAACGTCCGAACCGCGAAATCCTTGAGCCACAGCGGGGTCAGGTCGATCGCGCTGGCGCCCACCGCGAGGAACGGCGAGGCAGTCGGCGAGATGAAGCCGCCCACCAGGTGCCCGATCGCCAACCCCGCAACCATCGACAGCAGCCCAACCAGGCCTGCCACCGGGGCGGATAAGCGAGATGACGCATGAGGAGCCGCCGCGATGGGAGACGACCGAGTCGTAGTCATGTCCGCCAGTTCGCACGTGCCGGGGTGAGAGGTTCAACCAGAAATCAGATCGTAATAGTGCTTACCCGGTGAGCGCGGCGCGTAGCCGCGGCTCCTCCACCGACCAGAAGCCGTGCTCCCGACCGTCGATGAGGATCACCGGAACCCGGTCACCGTACTCGGCTCGCAGCTCTGGATCCGCATCCACATCGCTGGTGTGCCACGCGACGTCCAGTTCGGTGCAGATCCGGGCGATGTCCGTTTGGGCCGCCGCGCACGCATGGCACTGCGCGCGCACCAGCAACGTCACCTCGTGCTTCATCAGAGTCAGCTCCACGCGGCAGTTGCCATGCCTGGTTTGGTCCGTTCTGTCCGCGCACCGCAGTTCGCTTCTAGCAGACCTACTACCCGAAGCCTAGGAGGTGCAGCGCGTAGCGTGTCGCCGTCGTATGCTTCCGCACGCCTTGAGGCGACCCGTTTAGGCGACCGTTGACGCGAACGGTCGGCACGAGCGAACTGAGGAGTGGCTCATGCCGCAACCGAGATGGTCCTCGGAATCCCAGGACCGATCCGCAGCCGCGCGTGCGGAGGGTCCCCGACCCCAGCTGCGCCGGTTACGCCGACGCCTGATCGCGTGAAGTTCGCCCGCCCCGCCACCCAGCCGGTCCCCGATCCGCGCGCGCCCCATCCGGACAAGCCCGAGTCGGCCTCACCGGACCCGGGCTCACCGGACCCGGGCGCCGCGGATCAACCCGCCGAGGGTGCCGGTATCGAACACGCCGGACCAGAGGTAGACACCGCCGCATGGGACCTCGTCACGGCCGCCCAGCAGGGTGACCAGAACGCCTTCGGCCAACTTTACGACCGGTATGTCGATGTGGTCTTCCGGTTCATCTTGTTCCGAGTGAGCGACCGTCCGCTGGCCGAGGACCTCACCAGTGAGACCTTCCTGCGAGCCCTGCGCCGGATCTCGTCGGTGAGCTACCAAGGCCGTGACGTCGGAGCCTGGTTCGTCACCATCGCGCGTAACCTGGTTCTCGACCACGTCAAATCCAGCCGGTACCGGCTGGAGATGACCACCGCCGAGATTCTGGACTCCAGCGCGGACGACCGCGGCCCTGAGCACGAGGTGGTCGAAGAGGCCACCGCTGCCGAACTCATGCGCTGCGTCGCCCAACTGGGCCGGGATCAGCAGGAGTGCATCATGCTGCGGTTCATGCAGGGCATGTCGGTCTCGGAGACGGCGGCCGTGATGGGCCGCAACGAGGGCGCGGTCAAGGCGCTGCAACACCGTGCGGTCCGCAGGCTGGCGCAGCTGCTGCCGGATGGGCTGCGATGACTATCACATTCACCCCCGACACTGTGCGCCTGGGCGTAACTAGCCGGATAACCGCTCGTTGCTCCCAGGGACACGGCCCACGGGCCCGAAGGTGGTGAGGACGACGCGTACATCCGGGGGTCGGAGCAGCGACGGGCAAGAGCAGGACAACTTCGCCCGCGCAGTGGATAGCGGTATCCACGACGTCTCCGACCAGACCTTGCAGCGGGACCTGACGGTAGTCGCGGCTTTGCGCCAGACCGGCGCTGAGGTTGGGCCGACTACCGCGGAACGTGACCGGATGCGCCAGCGTGTCTTGGCGGAGTTCTCGTCGGTGGTTCACGAAGGCAACAGTCCAGTCCTGCCACTGCGGGCCGCTCGGCGGCGACGCTGGCTTCCCGACGAGACCCGGGGACGCGTGGTGGTGGCAGCGGCTGCGGCACTGTGCCTGACGATGTCGCTGTCTGGGATGAGCGTGTTGTTGTCCCGCGATGCAGTGCCCGGCGACGCCCTTTACACCTTCAAGCGCACCGCCGAGTCCGCCGAACTCGGATTGACGTTCGGAGACCAGCCCAAGGCGCTGAAACACCTGGAGTTCGCTGGCGATCGGGTGAACGAGATCGAGATCATGGCGCAGCAAGCCGACAGCGCCGGCAACTGGTCTGCGGGGCAGGGCAAGTTCGTCCGGGTTCTCGATGACTTCGATTCAGACGCCGCCTCGGGTGCCCGGCTGCTGACCGGTCTCGCCCTGCATGGCCAACCCGGCAGCCTGCCTGCGTTGCGCGCCTGGGCCGAGCAGCAGAAGGCCCGCTTGGCAGTGGTTCGCGCCGCCTTGCCAATGCCCATCAGTGCCCGGCTGGACAGCACTCTCGGACTGCTAGATCGGGTGGTCGCGAGAGCTTCCGCGCTGGACAACCGGTCTGGCTGCATCACGATCACTTCTGGCGTCCGTGACGAGCTGGGTGCGTTGCCGGCGAAGGAAGCCTGCAGGCCGGTGCCGGTAGATGGAACCTCCGCGGCAGTACCACTGCCGGGCGTTCCAGCTTTGCCAGCGGTGACCACACCCAGCGCAATCGTGCCACCCAACCTGCTGCTTCATCCGCCTGCAGTGAAGGTTCCGGTGCCCGCCGAGAACGGTACGAACAGCCGGTCCGGGCTCCCCACAACCCGAAGCCCCGGTGATGTTCTGCCGAACCCGGCTCGACCTGGATCCGAGCGGTTGCGGCCGGAGCCGTGGCGGCCCTTCCCCGCACACGATTCACCAACGCCCGCTGCGCCGCTGCCGCCGTGGATTCTGCAGCCGCGGTTGTTGCCACCTGGATAGCTGTCAACTTAACTCCACCCACCGTATGTCGAGTAGATCCTTACTGTTCGGTTGCTCACGGGAAGTCATCACGGCAGTCTTGTGATCGGCTTCGCGCTGTGAGCAAGAGGGACGAGGAAGGACCCACTCCGATATTCAGGGCAGGACCCAGTGCCACCACGGTGTGACCAGAACGGCCATCGAGATGGTCATCAGGACATCCGAAACGACACGGCCGTCCTGACCGCCCTTACCGGGCGAGGCGCCGCCGGGTTGACCCTTGTTGGCTTGGCTGTCGCGGAAGTGGAGACCGCGCTGGCGGTTCGCACAGATCCTGTGGCGGCCGCCTTCTTCGACCTCGACAACACCATGATGCAGGGCGCGTCGGCCTTCTACTTCGCGCAAGGCCTGGCCGCTAGAAAATTCTTTCCCGCCGGTGCGCTCACGTCGTTTGCGTGGCAGCAACTGAAGTTCAGAGTAGTCGGCAAGGAGCTCAGCCTCGCGCAGATCCGTACCAGTCGGGAGCAGGCGCTGTCGTTCGTAGCCGGTAGATCAACTGCGCAGTTCGTCGGGCTCAGTGAGGACATCTACGACGAGCTGATGGCTCACCGGATCTGGTCCGGCACGCTGGCGCTGGCACAGATGCACCTCGCAGCGGGCCAGCGGGTGTGGCTGGTCAGCGCCACTCCGGTGGAGCTGGCCACGATCATCGCTCGCCGCCTCGGCCTCACTGGTGCGCTGGGCACCGTCGCGGAGGCTGTTGACGGCATCTACACCGGCCGACTGGTCGGCGACATCCTGCACGGTGCGGCGAAGGCCCAGGCGGTGCGAGCGTTGGCCATCAAAGAAGGTCTCGACCTGCAGCGCTGCACCGCCTACTCCGACTCAGCCAACGACATCCCGATGCTCTCGTTGGTGGGCACCGCGGTCGCAGTGAATCCGGACCCCAACCTTCGAGAGACCGCCCGGGCACGGGGCTGGGAGATCCGCGACTTCCGGACCGGTCGCAAAGCGGCCAGAACCTCCGCGGTGGGCATCGGCATGGCCGCGGGCGCGGTCGCTGCCCGGCTGGCCTACCAACGTCGCGCTCACCCCCGACCGTCGCTCAGCCAAGGAACGGGTTACGGCGCTGAATAAGTAACCGGTGCAGCGTCTGCTGGATGGTCTCGCGGATCTGGTCGGTGAGGTTGAAGACCAGCGTCGCATCGTCAGCCGAGCCCGGCTCGTAGCCGTCGGTGCGGACCGGCTCACCGAACTCGATGTACCACTTCGACGGTAGTGGGACCATTCCCAGTGGCCCTAGCAGCGGGAACAACGGCGTCACCGGAAAGTACGGAGTGCGCAGCAGTCGAGCCAGCGGGGTGATGTCGCCGATCATCGGGTAGATCTCCTCGGCGCCCACGATGGAGCACGGGATGATGGTCGTCCGGGTACGCAACGCTGCCGCGACGAATCCCCCGCGCCCGAAACGCTGCAGCTTGTATCGGTCGCGGTAGCGCTTGCCGAGGCCTTTGAAACCCTCCGGCCACACCCCCACAAGTTCGCCAGAGTCCAGCAACCGCTCTGCGTCGGGGGCGCAGGCCAGCGTCTGGCCCGATTTGCGAGCTAACGAGCCGAGCAGCGGAGTGCGGAATACCAGGTCGGCGCCGAGCATCCGCAGCTGCCGCCCGGCTGGATGCTCGTCGCGCACCGCGATCGCGGTCATCACCGCATCCAGCGGCAGTGTCCCGGAATGGTTCGCGACCACCAGCGCGCCGCCGTCGGCGGGCACGTGGTGGATGCCGATCGTCTCCACCCGGAACCACGTGCGGTACAGCGGTCGCAGCAGCGGGAGCAGCACATGGTCGGTGAGATCCGGGTCGAAGCCGAACGGGTCGACGCCGTAGTCGCCGGAGCACCGCCTGCGCGCAAACTCCAGCAGGCCAGCCAGCTCGCGGTACCACTGCGGCGCGATTTGATCGTCGCCCACGGCCACGGCGGTCGACGGTCCCGCTGGCAGCTCGCTATCCGTCGCTTCGCCGGGGCGGTGCAGTGGGATCACTCGCGCTTGCGGCATCCTGCCCACCACCGACTACCGGAACCGGCCCGCGAGGCTGAGCACGCCTCGCTCCGCGGTGGCAATCCACTTCGGGTCGACCGTGGGCCGCAACGCTGCGCCACGGGCAAAATCGTCGAACGCCTGCGAAGTCGTCCAGCGGGGCAGGTAGCCGAACTCGGTGCGCAACCGGGTGGTATCAAGCACCCGGCCGAAGTTGAGGAACCGGGTTTGCTCCGGTGCGTAATCGATGAGTGCCGCACTGTGCAACAACCAACCGACGGCGGCCACGGCTGGCCCCGGTAGGGGGACCGGAATCCGACCCAGCCGGCGGATCGCTTGTGACACCAGCAGTACCCCGTCGCCGCCGACGTTGAAAACCCCCGGTGGCCCCGCTCGGGTGGCCCGCTCGAGCACCGCCAGTGCGTCCTGCTCGTGCAACAACTGCAACCGACCGTCATAGCCCAACACGGTGGGCACTACGGGAAGCGAGAAGTACCGGCTGAGCACCGTATCGAGGCGTGGCCCGATGAGGTTCGCGAAGCGCAGCACCGTGACGTCCACGTCGTCGCGCCGCCGCGCGAAACCGCGGACGTAGCCCTCGACCTCGACCGCATCCTTCATGTACCCGGAGGCCGGTATCGCATGAGGCTCGTCATGTTCGGTGAATATCGCCTGATCCAGCGGGCTCGCGCCATACACCGCGCCGGTGGATTTCACGATCAGCCGGGCCACCGTCGTCGACCTCTGGCAAGCCGCGAGGAGCTGCATGGTGCCGATGACGTTCATCTCTTTGATCGTGCTTCGACCGCTCCGGTACCCGCCTGCGTGCGGCGGGTTGGCGCTGGTCGAGGCGTGCACCACGGTATCGACCTTGGCAGTAGAGATCACCCTGGCGATCAGCGGATTACGCAAGTCGGCGCGCACAAACTCGGCACGCCCCATCCGCCGCAACAATTCCGGCCCCGGCGGCACCGTGTCCACAGCGAGGACGCGGTCGATGTCGGGATCGGCCGCGAGTCGAACAGTCAGCTGCCCGCCGATGAAGCGGCTGGCTCCGGTGACGAGGACCGTGGAAGGCAACATGCTGGCCTGCTCCCTGCGCTCGCGCGCAGAGATTACTTCTTCAGCTTGCGACGCTGCACCCGCGTCTTGCGAAGCAACTTGCGGTGCTTCTTCTTGGACATGCGCTTACGGCGTTTCTTGATCACCGAGCCCATGCTCGGCCTCCTCGCTGGTCGTGGATCCGCTGGATGTGCTGATCACTGGTCCGCTGCGGAGCGCCCAGCAACGGGCGCGAACGGGCGCCCAGGTTACCCCTCATCGCAGGATCCCCACAAAGTCAGGCGCTGCCGGCACCCGACCCTGATCTCATCCCGCATCGAAATAGGCGTTCTCCAGGTAACCATGCACGGCCGCCTCCGGAACGCGGAAGGAACGCCCGACGCGAACCGCTGGCAGGTCACCCGCATGTACCAGCCGGTAGACCGTCATCTTGGAGACTCGCATCATCGCGGCCACTTCGGCGACCGTGAGGAACTGTACCTTGGCCGCCCCGGCCTGTTCATTCATCAGCATGGGTTATCGCGTCCTCACTACATCACGCGCCGCCGGGCTTCCCCTCCCGCGGTCCGTGACGTACCTGTTCTGATGAGAGTAGCGGGACTGGTGGTGGCCGTGCGACTCCGATCAGTTGTACTTCGCACCGGTTGCAGTGAGCATTAGATCCGATGAGCCGCACCGAGTTCGACCGATCGATCCCGAGCCGCCTCGATGGCCGCCAATATCGCGGCCCGCACGCCGTGCCGCTCCAACTCCCGGATCGCCATGATCGTCGTCCCGCCGGGAGAGGTCACGGCCTCTCGCAACAGCACCGGGTGCTCGCCAGTTTCGCGCAACATCCGGGCTGCCCCCACCGCGGATTGGGTGATCAGCTCGGTCACCATCGGCCGGGGTAACCCGAGCATGATCCCCGCATCGATCATCGCCTCGACCAGGTAGAAGAAGTAGGCTGGGCCGGACCCGGACAGCGCGGTGACGGCGTCCTGCTGGCTTTCCGGTACCCGGACCACCTTGCCCACGCTGCCCAGTAACTCCTCGGTCAGCTGCAGTTGCGCGTCGGCGGCGAAGCGGCCGGCGGATATCGCGCTCATCGCCTCGCCGACCAGCATCGGGGTGTTGGGCATCACCCGCACGACCGGTACACCATCAGGAAGCCGGCGCTCGTAGAGCGCGGTAGGCAACCCGGCGCACAAGCTCACCACCAGAGTGCTCGGGCGGATCAGTCCGGCGAGCTCGGCCAATAGTGGGTCGATGTCCTGGGGCTTCACCGCGACGATCAGAACGTCGGCCTTACCTGCCGCAGTGGCGGTATCGACCGCGCGTACCCGGTAGGTCTGCTCGAGTTCCGCGGCCCGATCGGGATAGCGCTCCGTGAACATCAGGTCATCTGGACTGCGGCCAGCATCGAGCAGCCCCGAAAGCAGGGCCTCACCGATCTTACCGGTGCCCAGGACAGCGATCGTGGTCATGGCGCTACGGTGCCACAGCGGCCCGACAGTCAGGCGCTGGAGGCTCAGCCCCCGGACACCGCGGCGCGAAGGAAGAAGGCGACATTGCCGGGTCGCTCGGCAAGCCGTCGGATGAGGTAGGAGTACCAATCCGATCCGTAGGGCAGGTACACCCGCACGGTGTTGCCGGCAGCGGCCAAGCGTCGCTGCTCGGCCGGACGCACCCCGTAGAGCATCTGGTACTCAAAGCTATTCGGTAGGCGCCCGTACCAGCGGGTCCGTTCGCCCACGATGTCGATCAGTCGCGGATCGTGAGTGGCGAACATCGGGTAGCCCGGTCCGGCGAGCAGCACATTGGCGCAGCGTACAAAGCTACCCGCGACCTCCGCCGAGGTCCGGTATGCTAGCTCAGACGGTTCGGCGTAGGCGCCCTTGCACAGCCGCACCCGGGCGCCTTCGACCGCTAATGCCCGGCAGTCATCCAGTGTGCGATGCAGGTACGCCTGCAGTACCGCCCCGGTGGTGGGCCAGTTCCGGCGCAGTTCGGCGTGCACCCGCAGCGTGGAGTCGGTGACGGTGTGGTCTTCGGCGTCCAGGGTGACGGTGGTACCAGCCTGCTCGGCGGCGGCGCAGATCCGAGCGGCATTGCGCAACGCCAACGCCTCGTCCAGCCGCTGACCCACAGCGGACAGCTTCACGCTGACCTCCGCCCGGCTGGTCAGGCCCTCGGCCGCCAAGCACGCCAGTAGCTCGAGATAAGACTGCACGGTGGACTGCGCACCGGCCGCATCGGCAACGCTCTCGCCGAGGTGGTCCAGGGTCACCGCCAAGCCGGCTGACACCAGGGCGGCAGTGGCGGCCACCGCCTGCGCGGTGCTCACCCCGGCCACGAAACGCTGTACGACGTACCGGCTGACCGGCGCAGTGCCGACAAGCCGCCGCACGGCCGGGTGGCCGGCAACGGACAGAATCAGCAGACGCAGCACAGCTGCACGCTAGCGCGTAGCAGGGTCATCGTCGTGAACTCGACAGGGCCGACGTTGTCAGCGCCTTGGGACGTAGGTGGCGTCGAGTTCACGACATGCGTCGACTCTCCCTCAGAGGTTCAGACGCGCGAAAAGGAGAGCTTCTGTCAGCAATGCGCGGCGCTCAGGGCGAGTCCGGGCGCGTCGGGTACTCACCTCGAGTACCACGGTGCCGGTGAACCCACGCTCGACCAATCCCAGGCACACTTCCGCGCACGGCTGGCTACCGCGGCCGGGCACCAAGTGCTCGTCACGCGGCGCGCCGCTGCCGTCTGCCAGATGTACGTGGGTCAACTGGCGGCCCATTCGCCGGGCCATCTCCAGCGCGTCGACACCGGCCGCGGCGGTATGCGACAGATCCAGCGTGTAATGCGGGTATCCGACATCGGTCGGGTCAGGCGATGGCACGAAGCTGGATACCTCAAGCCGGCCACGGCGCACCGGGAACATGTTCTCCACTGCGATAGCAAGCCCGGAGGCGGCCTCCAGCGCAGCGACCTGCTGACCGAAACCCGTGGCGTAATCTTGTTGCCAGCGAAATGGGGGGTGCACCACGACGATGCCGGCACCGAGTTCGGTGGCCGCTTGCACGGAGCGTTGCAGCCGTACCGCCGGGTCTGCTGCCCACACCCGTTGGGAGATCAGCAAGCAGGGAGAGTGCAAGGCAAGCACGGGCATCCGATAGCGATCCGCCAACGCCGCGACGGCGGCGATGTCCTGGCTGCCCACGTCGCCCCAGACCATCACCTCGACGCCGTCATAGCCGAGTTCGGCGGCCAGCTGGAAAGCCACAGCGATCGGTTCAGGCCATGCCGAGGCGGTGGACAGGGCCACCCGGATCGAGTTGGCCGGTAACACCGGCTATCGGCCGACGAGCAGCAGTGCTGCCGGGGACACTGTGACGAACAGACCGACGAGCACCGCGACGACCGTCGTCTGCAGGTCCTCGGCACCCCGCACCCGGCGCACCACCCAGACCAGTCCGGTGATCACAGCGAGGGCAACGACCAGCGCCACCACGGGGATCCGCTGCCAGAGCCACTCGCAGATCAGCCACAGCGCGGCTCCCCCGACGATGCCGATCCCGACCTGGCTCACCATCACCGCCCACTCCCACAGCGGCGAGCCGGCCTGTTGCGCCGTCTCCTCATCCGCGACGATGGCGTTCTCAGTCGGCTCAGCGATAGCGCGGCTGACGGTGCGCAGCCCGGCGGGGGGTTGGCTGGTATCAGGATTGGCGCTGGCCGGACGGCGGCTCGACCAGTTAGCGGAGTTCACCGGCGCTTGATCAAGTCGCGGCAACTGCTCGGTGATCGGGCCGTCAAGTGGTGGTGTCGTCCTGGGCAGCGGTGATCGCCTGGGCAGTGCCGGAGGGGCCACTGGCATTGGTGCCGCGACCGCGGACGGTGATCCTACCGCTGGGGCCCACTGCTGGAGGGTGGGACCGGTCAGGCGTGGCTGGGTCGACTCTGCACTGCTGACAGTCCAGTTCCGCTCCATGACCGGCGGCGCAGCGACCGGCGGCGCAGCGACCGGCTGCGCCGCGCCGCGACCGGCCACAGTGTCGGCGGCGCCACCGTCGTCGCGATCGTCGTCGGCCCGGCGGTGCCGCCGCCCGGCGGCCGCCGGGGCCGGATCGCCATAACGAGCCAGCAGCTCAGCCACGGTGAACTGCGCCCGCTCCTGCGGTTCGCTACTGCGCCTCATCATCTCTCACCGTGCACCTCGGGCCACTCTGCGTCTAGTCCGTCGAGGTGGGCGGCGCCCCGGCTGCGCCGTCCGGTCGATTCCGTCCAACCAGTCCAGCCAATCCAACCTCCGCAAAATCACACCTTCGCGCAACGCCCACGGGCACAATGTCATCTCATCGACGTCCAGCGCACGCATGGTCTCCTGCACCACCAGGGCTCCGGCGACGAGCTGATGTGACCGGCTGGCGCTGACGCCCTCCAGCTCGGCCAGGTCTTCGGCGCTCATCCGGGAGATGAAGGCGATCACCTGGCTAAGCCCGGCATCGGTGAGGGTACGCCGGACCCGCGGGCCCGCCGAGGATGGTGCGGCACCACTGAGCCGGGCCAGCGACCGGATCGTCTTCGACGTGCCCACTACCCGGTCTGGGATGCCTGCCTCGCGCAGTGTGCGCGCTGGTTCCGCAAGCTGCTCGACGATGTGCTCGCGCAGGGCTTCCAGCTCGCGCCGGCGGGGCGGGTCGCGGGTCAGCCAGGACCGGGTGAGCCGGCCCGCTCCCAGCGGCAGCGATACCGCCACCTCAGGTTCCTCGTCCATCCCGCTGGCGACCTCCAGTGATCCGCCACCGACGTCCACCATGAGCAGCCGACCAGCCGACCAACCACACCACCGGCGGACCGCGAGGAACGTGAGGATGGCCTCCTCCTCACCGGAGAGGACCTGGAGCTCGACCCCGGTACCGGCCAGTACTCGGGTGAGCACAGCGACGGAGTTGGAGGCATCACGTACCGCGGAGGTAGCGAAAGCCACCAGATCCTCACAACCCATCGCGGCGGCCGACTCAACGGCGTCGTGCACGGTGCGGATCAAGTGATCGGCTCCTGCCCGAGTGATCTTCCCGCGGGAGTCCATCTGCTCGGCCAACCTCAGCACCGACTTCTCTGAGGTCTGCGGCAACGGGTGGGCACCATGGTGGGCATCCACTACCAGCAGATGGACGGTGTTGGAACCCACGTCCAGCACACCTAGCCGCACGAGAGGCCAGGCTACGCCGGGTGGCCGTTCAGATGTCGTACTTGTAGCCAAGGCCGCGGACGGTGAGGAGGTGCCGGGGCGCGGACGGATCCTGCTCGATCTTGGAGCGCAGCCGTTTGACGTGTACATCCAGTGTTTTGGTATCGCCGACGTAGTCCGCTCCCCACACCCGATCGATGAGCTGGCCGCGGGTGAGGACCCGGCCCACGTTGCGCAACAGGTACTCCAGGAGGTCGAATTCCTTCAGCGGCAGGCCCACCTCGTGTCCGGCGACGGTCACGATGTGCCGCTCGACGTCCATCCGCACCGACCCGGCCTCCAGCACTGCCGGTCCGAGAGTGGCGGTGGCCGTCGCGCCATCGGCGCCTTCCGCCCCGCGGCGCAACACCGCGCGGATTCGGGCGATGAGCTCGCGGGCCGAGTACGGCTTGGTGACATAGTCGTCGGCGCCCAGCTCCAGCCCCACGACCTTGTCGATCTCGCTGTCGCGGGCGGTTACCATGATCACCGGGACAGTGGACCGCACCCGGAGTTGCTTGCAGACGTCGGTGCCGCTCATCCCGGGCAGCATCAGGTCCAGCAGCACGATGTCGGCACCGTTGCGATCGAACTCCTCCAACGCCTCGGATCCGGTGGTGGCCACCGCGGCGGAGAAGCCCTCCTTGCGCAGCAAGAAGGCCAGCGGATCAGCGAAGTCCTCCTCGTCCTCGACGATCAGAACTCTGATCATGGCGGTCCTCCCACATACTCGGGTGTCGACGAGGTGCGCACGGTGTCTTGCGAAGCGTCCGGCTGTGGCGCCTTCGGGTGGGCCGGAATCCGTAGGGTGAAGGTGGAGCCGGTGCCGGGTTTGCTCCAGAGCGTGACCGCACCGCCATGGTTGGCGGCGACGTGTTTGACGATCGCCAGCCCCAGCCCGGTGCCGCCGGTGGATCGGCTGCGCGCCTGATCGATGCGAAAGAACCGCTCGAAGACGCGTTCCTGATGCTCGGGGGCTATACCGAGGCCGCGGTCGGTGACGGCGATCTCCACGAAGCCATCCTCCAACCGCCTGCTGACCGACACCGGGCTGCCGGGCTGCGAGTAGGAGACCGCGTTGTCGAGCAGGTTGGACAGCGCGGTGACCAGTAGCGTCGCATCACCGTCGAGCAACAATCCGCTGGGCGGGTCGACGGTGATCCGGATGTTGGCCGATTCCGCCGCCAGCCGGCAGCGATCCAGTGCCGCGCGGACGACCTTGTCGACCTCAACGGTGGCCAGCTCAGGGAGCCGTTCGGCGCCCTGCAGCCGCGACAGCGCGATCAGCTCGGTCACCAGCGTGCCCAGCCGGTTGGCCTCGTTGAGGATCTTGGTGCCGAATCGGCGCACCTCGTGCGGGTCGTCGGCGGCATCCAGCACTGCCTCGGCCAGCAGTGCCATCGCCCCGACCGGGGTCTTGAGCTCGTGGCTGACATTGGCCACGAAATCTCGCCGGGTCGCTTCCAGCCGAACCGCGTCCGATTCATCGGACGCGTCGATCACGGTGTACTCGTCACCCAGCGGCCGGACCTCCCCGAGAACAGCGGTGGGCCCGCGACCAGATCGCGCGCCCTGGTCCAGCGGCGAAAGGTCGACATGGACCACCTCGCCGGTGTCGCGCACCTGCTCGGCGGCCTTGCGGGCCCGCTCATCCGGACGCGGCCCATGGACCAGGCCCAATTCGACGGCCGGCGGGTTGGCCAGCACCACATCGCCCAGCCGGTCGAGCAGCACTATCCCGTTGTGTGAGGACAGCACGACCCGCTGGACCAAGTCAGCGACCGTCGCGCCGTCCGGAGACGGCGGCGTTGTCGGCGTCCCGGAGCGCCGGCTGATCAGGAACCCCCCGAACAACCCGACCATCAGCGCGCCGATCGCGATGAACACGACGACTGCGAGTGTCACGCCGCAATCGTATGCACCGGACCGGGCGAAACCCCTAATCTCGGCGCACCACAAGTGAGGACATCCACCCGCAATAGGGCAAACTTTCGTCCGTCGTTCACCGTGGGTTCATCCCCGGCGCCGCACTGGCGTCTGGGCAGCGGAACTACCGGCCTTGTTGGGCGACCACGGCCATCGCATCGACCGCCGATTCTGGATCGAGATAGCGTCCGCCGGCGGTGATCGGCCGCAGCCGATCATCAAGGTCGTAGCGCAGCGGGATGCCCGTCGGGATGTTGACGCCGGCGATGATCTGCGTGTCGATATCGTCGAGATACTTGACCAACGCCCGCAGCGAATTCCCGTGCGCGGCAACCAGCACGGTGCGCCCGGCTGCCAGATCCGGCACGATCGACGATTCCCAGTATGGCAGCATTCGGTCCACCACGTCGGCGAGGCACTCGCTCCTAGGGATGTCGATGCCGGCGTATCGCGGGTCGCCGTCCTGGCTGAACTCACCGCCCGGCTCGATGGGCGGTGGCCGGGTGCCGTATGAGCGGCGCCACAACGCGAACTGCTCATCGCCGTACTCGTCGCGGATCTGCGCCTTGTCCAGGCCTTGCAGTGCGCCGTAGTGCCGCTCGTTGAGCCGCCAATCTCGGCGGACCGGAATCCAGTGCCGGTCGGCGACCTCGAGCGCGAGATAAGCGGTGCTGATCGCTCGGCGCAGCAGCGATGTGTGCACCACGTCGGGAAGCAGCCCGGCTTCGCGCATCAGGGCACCGGACCGCGTCGCCTCCCGCTCGCCCAGATGCGTCAACGGCACATCCACCCATCCGGTGAACAGGTTTTTGGCATTCCACTCGCTCTCGCCGTGGCGAAGCAGGACCAGGGTGCCAACGCTCATACCGGCAGCCTTGCAGGTGCGGCGAAGCAGGATCCATTGAGGTCCCGCCGCCAATGCGTCCGGGGCACCCGCGGAGCCAGAAGCTGGGCCTACGAAATGGCGATCAATCCGCGTCAGCCGAATGGCCCGAACGGGCGCTGGCCGTGACAGGCGGGTTACCCGTACATTAACGTGCGACGACGGTGCGCTGGCACCCCCTGCTGACACCCCACCGTCGTTGCAGGGAACCGCTGCTCGCCCGCTTCCCCCGCCCCCCGGGAAAGGCTGGTTGCACAGCGGTTCCCTGCGCAGCGGTTTCCTTGGGAGAAATGCTCAGGGGCGACAAACCGTGGTGTCGATCACAGCTAGCGGCGCCAATGGTCAACCGTTGCGCGCGGCGTGGCGCCCGCCGAAGGTGCCCGGAAGCCCGCCTTCGTAGAGATACTTAGCTTCTTCGGCGACCTCACGAGTCAGACATGGCCAGGACGCCGCGACGCCGCTTTCGTCGCGACAAGCCCAGCAGTTACCCCGCGGGTCGGGCACATGCGCGGTCAACGCACTTCGCCACATGTCCGGCAACTCGGCCAGGATCGCTGCCATGCTCATGTCCATCTACCTCCCAGAGATCGGTGCACCCTACTACCCCTTCAAGCACGCAGCCAGATCGCACTTCATACCAGTGGCATTTCGGTCTGGAGAAGCAGCCGATTGGGCGACAACTTCGCTGCGCAACCATCAGCATACGCTCCGTGACGGGTCATTGGACAATTCTTCGTTGACGCTGGCGAACGGGACTTACCGCCTGACGCACGCCGAGAAGTGGCGCCAGGACGATCAAAGTGCCCACACTCAGCGTGTTGGTGCTTGCACTCACTGTGTTGTCGCGGTAGCCGCACGAAGCGTTACTCGCCAACCCGTCGGGTCGCCACCGCTCGGTTCGTAGGCCGATCGGGTTACGCCGCAATCAACTACCGGAAAGGGCTTGAGATCTGTTCGCTTGGCTGAGAGTGTGACACCGCTCTCCTCGCCGCTCCCATGGCAGTTCCCGGCAGGTGAGCGCAAGCCCGCGGTTCGTCCTCCCCCCGTCGGACCGCGGCCCGCCAGGGTCCCTGGGTTCCCCCCACCCAGGAGGATCCGTTTACGCGGGACACAGTGGCGGGGCCGGCCCGAGATGCGACTCCCCCTCCCCCCGGGCCGCCCCGCCACTACCGCCGCCGAGCCAGCGCTCCAACGAGTCAGCTCAACCGCCAGCGACGAGTCAACGCACCAGGTGTGCAAAGGCAGCGAGGTTGTTCAAAGACTCGCCGCGGGCCACCCGCCAGGCCCATTCACGCCGGATCGAGGAGGCAAACCCGATTTCCAGCAGGGTGTTGAAGTCACCATCAGCGGCCTCGACCACCTGACCCAGCACCCGGTCCAACTCCTCGGCTGTCAGCGCATGATGAGCAAGCCGACCGATGAGGTAGATGTCGCCGACCTTGTCCAGCGCGTAGTGCACGCCGTAGAGCCTGGTGTTGCGGTGCAGCAGCCAGCGATAGACGTCCTCATGTGACTCATCGGGACGCCGACACACGAATGCCTCCACCAAGACCCCATGCCTGCCGACCAACACCCAGCACGTGGTCCGCAGTCTCTTGGTACCCGGCAAGGTGACGGTGAAGCTGCCCGGTCCGCGGTGTTCGTGCTCGAGGCCGGACCCGTCGAGTACCCCGATGATGACCTGATCCAGCTCAGCCGGAGCGCTCACACCGCTACCTCCCTCACACCGCGACCTCACAGGGCAGCGCGTCGGCCCGGTAGACGGCCGCCGCGTCGGCGTACACGCGCAGCAGCGCCTCGGTGGTCCGCTCCCAGGAGAACCGCCGGGCATGCCGGGCGGCACCAGTCGCGAGCTCCGCACGCCGCTGCGGGTGCAGCGCGACGGCAGAGAGCACATCGGCCCAGTCGACCGGCTGGTGACTGCTCACCAACCGACCCGACACCCCATCGGCCACCGCCACCGGCAGGCCACCCACCTCAGCGGCAACCACCGGGGTCCCGCATGCCTGCGCCTCCAATGCCACCAGGCCGAACGACTCGCTGTAGCTCGGTACCGCCACCACATCGGCAGCCCGGTAGACCCCGACCAGCCCGGAACCTGCCTGCGGGGCAGCGAACACGACCTGCTCGGAGATGCCGAGCCGTACTGCCAGCTGGTGCAATACGGTGGGTTCGGCCAGCCCGTTACCCGACGGTCCGCCTACCACCAGCACCCGCAACCGGTCACGCAGCGCCGGATCCCGACGCATCATCACGGCCGCGGCGCGCAACAGCACGTCTGGTCCCTTCAGCGGTTGGATGCGACCGACAAAGGCAAGCACCACGGCGTCAGCCGGCAGGCCCAACACGGCCCGGGCGGCTTGCCGCGACCCCGGCGTGAAGAGCTCCAGGTCGACTCCTGGCGCGATGGTGACGGTGCGAGCCGAGTCGGCGCCGTAGAGCTCGACGAGCTGAGCAGTCTCGGCTGGAGTGTTCGCGACCAGCCGGTCAGCTTCGGCCACAACCTGCTGCTCACCGATCACCCGGGTGTGCGGTTCCGGAATGTCATCTTCGGCAAGCGCGGCGTTCTTCACTTTGGCCAGGGTGTGCGCGCTGTGCACCAGCGGCACCCCCCAGCGGTCCCGGGCCAACCAACCGACCTGACCGGAGAGCCAGTAATGCGAGTGGACTACGTCGTAGTAGCCCGGCTCGCGGCGCGCCTCGGCCCGCAACACCCCAGCGGTGAACGCGCACAACTGGGCCGGTAGGTCGTTCTTTGCCAGACCTTCGTATGGGCCGGCCATGATGTGCCGCACGGTGACACCCGGAGCAAGTTCCACCACCGGGGGCAGCCCCGACGACGTGGCTCGGGTGAAGATCTCCACCTCGACGCCACGGCGGGCCATCCGGGTTGCCGTTTGAACGATATAGACGTTCATCCCCCCGGCGTCGCCGGTGCCCGGCACGTCCAGCGGCGACGTATGCACCGAAAGCACCGCGACCCGCCGCAACACCACCCCTATCCGCCCCATCACGAACCCATCTTGCCCGTCCTCCCCGCGCGCTGGCGCATCCAGCAGGCTCAGCGGGGCTATCGATGCCCTCTTTACCCCGCTGAGCCTGCTGGATGCGAGGGTTGCGGTGTGAGCGAACAGCGACCTACCGCGGTGGTGACTGGGGCTAGCAGCGGGATTGGGGCGGCTACGGCTCGGGCGTTGGCAGCGGCGCGGTTTCATGTGGTGCTCGGGGCGCGGCGGGTGCAGCGGTGCCAGCAGATCGCCGACGAGATCGACGGCAGCGCCATGGTGCTTGACGTGCTGGATCCCGACTCGGTGGCCGCCTTCGCCGAGGCGATACCCGCCGCGCGGGTGCTGGTGAACAACGCAGGTGGCGCGAAGGGCTTTGAGCCGGCGGTGGCGGCCGATGAAGACCAGTGGCGCTGGATGTGGGAGGCCAACGTGCTCGGCACGCTCCGGATGACCAGGGCCCTGCTGCCGAAGTTGATCGCTTCCGGGGATGGTGTGCTGGTCACGGTGACCTCGATCGCCGCGCTTGAGACCTACGACAACGGCTCCGGCTACACCTCCGCCAAGCACGCGCAGGCGGCTGTGCACCGCACACTGCGTGGCGAGCACCTCGGGCAACCGGTGCGGTTCGTCGAGGTCGCGCCCGGCATGGTGGAGACTGAGTTCTCGCTGGTGCGCTTCGGCGGCGACGCCGAGCAGGCCGACCACGTCTACGCCGGGCTCACCCCACTGACCGCCCAAGACGTCGCCGAAGTGGTCGCCTTCGCGGTAACCAGGCCGTCCCACGTCAACCTGGACCTCATCGTCGTCAAGCCGCGCGACCAGCATTCCGCGATGCGCTCCTACCGGCATCCCTGACTACCGCGGCTGACACTTTCGAGGGCTTCAGAGCTTGCAGTTGATCAATACTGGTTCGGGGGTGAGGGCCACTCCAAAGTGGGCGGCCACCCCGTCTCGGATCTCTCGTGCGAGGACGAGTAGATCCTCGGTAGCCGCGCCGCCGCGATTGGTCAGCGCCAGCGTGTGCTTGCCCGACAGCGCAACCCGGCCGCCCGGTCCGGGGTGCCCGCGGGCGAATCCGGCCTGTTCGATCAGCCAAGCAGCGGACAGCTTGATCCGCCCAGTGCCGCCCGGGTACTGCGGCACCACAACATTCGGGTCCACCTGGGCTCGGATGCGCTCCAGTACCGCCGCAGCCTGTCCAGCGTCCAACAACGGGTTGGTAAAGAAGGATCCCGCCGACCAGGTGTCGTGGTCGCCCGCATCAAGCACCATTCCCTTAGCCCTACGTAGGTTCAGCACCGCAGCCCTGACCAGCGCCGCGGGTACCCGGGCGCCGAGATCGACATCGAGCGCGCGAGCCAGTTCGGGGAAACGGATCGGGGCGGACAGCCCATCGCGGCACAGCCTGAGCCGGATCGTGAGCACGACGGCGGCATCGGTGCTCTTCAGCGCGCTGCTCCGGTAGCCCAGCGCCAATTCCGATGCAGGCACAGTGCGCACGGCACCGCGGCGGCGATCGTAGAGATCCACCTCATGCAGCAGATCGGACAACTCCACCCCGTAGGCGCCGACGTTCTGCACCGGGGTGGCACCGACCGACCCGGGGATGCCAGACAGGCACTCCAACCCTCCATAGCCGGCTGCCACCGTCCGCGCCACCACCGCGTCCCAGTCCTGCCCGGCGGCGGCATGCAACATGCCGGCACCATCGATCTCAAAGCCCGTAGTGGCCATCAGCACGGCGGTGCCGTCGAAACCATTGTCAGCGATCACGAGATTGGATCCGCCGGCCAGTAGTAGCACCGGCTCACCAGCGGCATCGGCGGCGCCGATGGCGTCGACGCAGGACCGCTCCGTGCTCGCCACGACGAAGCGGCGGGCCGGCCCACCCAGCCGCAGGGTGGTGAACGCGGAAAGGTCAACTGCATCGCGCGCAGGGCTCGTCGGCGCGGGGCTCGTCACGGACGCTCACGGTAGCCTCCGAATTATGGCCAGCCAATTGGCGCTGCGGCACCGGTACCCGGAGTCGCCAGAGCGCATGCGGGAGGTTCTCACCGACCAGCAATACCTGCGGGACAAACTCCGCACGGTGGGCGGGCCACGCGGCGAACTGGTGTCCTGGGAGCGCGACGAGCGCGGCATTACCGTGGTGCTGCACCAGGCGGTTCCTGAGGACGCGATGCCGTCGTTTCTGCGGTCTATGCTGCCCAGCGGCCTGACGATCCGCCGTACGGAGACCTGGAACAGCTCAGGTGGCAGCGTGCACGCGGTGGTCGACGGGGCGCCGGGAACGATCAGCGGGATAATGCGCCTGGAGCCTGACCCTGCCGGATGCGTGCTCGGCGCGCGACTGACGGCCGACGTCGGGCTGCCGCTGATCGGCGCAACAGTGGAGAAGATCATCACCGACAACATCGCCGGGCTGATGGAGTCCGAGTACCGGTTCACTCTGGAGTGGCTGCGCAACTCACACGCCTAGAGGGAATCATCAGCGCTGTCCGCGCTGCACCTCGGTCACCGCGGGTTTGACGTCGACGATGTAGACCAGCACCGCCACCAGCGCGATCAGCCAGAGCATCAGCAAGCTACCCCAGGGTGCGAACAGGAACAGACCTGCCGTGGCGGCGCCGGTGATGCCCAGCCAGGCCGGCTTGGTCAGCTTGTCGGTTGCGGTATAGGCATCGGCCCGCTGGAGCGCAGCGTGGATGAACGCGAAGAGCCCGACCGGAACCGCGAGCCAGTACAGGATCTGAAAGACCCAGAGATCCAACGACTGCAGCAGCACCCGCCTAGGATACGCAGACAACGGCCGACGTGGCGGGCGTGGCAGGTTACATGAGGAATTGGGCGACCGTGTGGATCGCCAGGCCGGCCAGCGCCCCGACCACGGTGCCGTTGATCCGGATGAACTGGAGATCCCGGCCCACCTGCAGCTCGACCTTGCGGGAGGTCTCCTCGGCATCCCAGCGCTGCACCGTGTCGGTGATCAGCGTGATGATCTCACCGCGGTAGTTGGCCACCACGTAACTGGCTACCCCCTGCAGCCAGTTGTCCACCTTCGACCTCAGCTCCGCGTCCTCACTCAGCCGCCCACCGAGCGCAACCAGCCCGTCGCGCACCCGACGGCGCAGCTCCGACGACTTGTCCTCGGCGGCGTCGAGGAGCATCTTCTTCGCGGTGCCCCAGGCCGAACCGAACAGAATCTGAACCTCTGGGTGGGCAAGCACCTGGAGCTTGACCGCCTCGGCCCGCTCGATCGTCGCCGGGTCCGTGCGCAGGTCATGGGCGAACTCGAGCAAGAAGGTGTCGACGGCCTTGCGCATGGCGTGTTCGGGATCGCTGTGCACCGCCCAGGCGAATGCCAGCACCTCCCCGTAGAGCTTGTCGGCGACCAGCCCGTCGACGAATCTCGGCGACCAGCCCGGCAAGCGCTGGCTGACCACCCGCGAAACCGCGCCGTGGTTGTCCCGCACCCACTCATAGGCCCGCTCGGTGAGCAGGTCGACGAGTTTGTGGTGCGCCCCGTCGGTGAGCAGCTGACCGAGTAATCGACCCAATGGCGGTCCCCACGGCTGCTCGATCAAGCGCTTCACCAGAGCGTTCTCCAGCACTGCGGCAACGTCCTCATCGCGCAGCACGGTCACCGCGGCACGCACTGCGGTGGCAAGCTCCGCGGTGAGGCGCTCGGCGTTGAGAGGCTGCGCCAGCCAGCCACCGAGTCGCCCACCGATGCCCACCCGGCGCAACTTGTCGATCACCACCGACTCGGCGAGGAAGTTCGCACCCACGAAGTCACCGAGGTTGTCCCCCAGCGCGTCCTTCTTGCTCGGGATGATCGCGGTGTGCGGGATCGGCAACCCGAGCGGATGGCGGAACAGCGCGGTCACGGCGAACCAGTCGGCCAGCGCGCCGACCATGCCGGCCTCGGCCATCGCCGCCACGTACCCCACCCACGGGCCGGCGTTGACATTGAGCTGCGCGACGACGAACACCACCGCGGCGCCCAGCAGGAACGCCAGCGCGATCGCCTTCATCCGGCGCAGCGCGCGCTGCTTGTCCTGCTCGTTGGGAGTCAGCTCCACTCTGCTGATTGTGCCCCGCCGAGTCGGCGTACAGCAGGATGACAGGAGTGCGATCCCCGCGAAATCACGGACTGGTTCCCCGACTGCAACCGTTGCGCTCAACGATCTTCGCTGAGATGACCGCGCTGGCGGTGCGCACCGGCGCGGTGAACCTCGGTCAGGGCTTCCCGGACACCGACGGCCCAGCCGGCATGCTCGAGGTTGCTCGATCGGCCATCACAAGCGGACACAATCAGTACCCACCCGGGTCGGGGATCCCTGAATTGCGCAACGCCGTCGCCGAGCAGCGGACGGCCTGCTACGGCCTGGTGCACGATCCGGATACCGAGGTGCTGGTGACCGTCGGCGCCACCGAGGCAATCAGTGCTGCGCTGCTCGCCCTGGTCGGCCACGGCGATGAGGTGCTACTCATCGAGCCTTACTACGACTCCTACCCCGCCGCGGTGGCGCTGGCCGGCGCGACCCGGCGGTGCGTGCCGCTGGTACCCGACGGGGACCGGTTCACGCTGGATCTCGACGCGCTGGCCAGCGCCATCACGCCGGCTACCAAAGCGCTGCTCCTCAACAGCCCGCACAACCCCACCGGCACAGTGTTGCGCCGTTGCGAGCTCGCGGCGCTGGCTGCGCTAGCGGTTGAGCACGATCTACTGGTGATCACCGACGAGGTGTATGAGCACCTGGTTTTCGATGGAGCGCCGCACCTACCGATCGCCACGTTCCCCGGGATGGCCCAGCGCACCCTGTCCGTCTCCAGTGCAGGCAAGACGTTCAGCGTCACCGGCTGGAAGATCGGCTGGGTGTGCGGGCCCGCGCACCTGGTGGAAGCGGTACGAGCGGTCAAGCAGTTCCTGACCTTCGTCGCGGGAGCGCCATTGCAGCCGGCCGTGGCCCACGCGCTGCGCGCCGAACATGGCTGGGTGGCGGAGCATCGAGCGGCGTTGCAGGACAAACAGCGCCGGCTGGCCGCAGGGCTGCGTGCAGCGGGATTCGGTGTGCTCCGCTCGGAAGGGACCTACTTCATCTGCGCTGACATCCGGCCGCTGGGCTATTGCGACGGAGTCGAGTTCTGCCGCGATCTACCGACCCGCACCGGTGTGGTGGCGATACCCGTACAGGTCTTCGTCGATGACCCCGCGCAGTGGCGGCATCTGGTGCGCTTCGCGTTCTGCAAACGCGACGAGGTACTCGACGAAGCGATTGCTCGGCTACAACCCTCCGATCAATGACTACGGAGATTACGTTAATCGGTCACAGCGTGTAGTGTGAGGTCACTACTGTCCGGGCCAGGCCGGATTGGACGGAAGGGTCGAGGGGGAACCGGTGGCGACCATCCCCGATGCAGGTGGCGCGAGGTACGCGCCCCGCGGGGTGATGCGCGCGCTATTGCGGTTCGTCGTACTCGCCGGCCTCGTCATCGCCGGATGGCTGCTGGGCTCAGGTGTCGGCCACGCCAATGAGAATCTAGGACAGCCAGGCGTCGGCTTGGGCCAGCTGGCCAGCGATCCGGTTGACATTGCCGCATCATCTGATGGTGGGTCCGGCACTCAGGCCGGCCTGCCGCCCATGGTCGCGTCCGCTATGCACAGCGTGCTGTCCCACGCCTCGGTACCACGGCTGTCCGTCCAGCCGGTCGATGTTCTAAAACCGGTCGTGCGCGCTGTCGCTGTGCCCCGACCCCTGACCCAGGTCCTCACCACGGTATCCCGGCCGATGTCCGCGCCCACCCAGCACAGCGCCGGTATCCGGTCGCAGCAGCCGGCCCACGAACTCGCGGCGGTCCCACGAACTGCGCCCGTCGTTCGGCCAGCGTCCGCGACGACGCCAGCGGCCACCTCCGCGCCTGCTGTGGCGGCCCACGCCCCACCTCATGCTCCAGCCTGCGCCCCCGCTGCGAATCCCCGTGATACAGCGTTAGCCTCAGACGTGCTAGCCCTCGGCAGGGACCCGGCATCGCCGATTCCCACCAGTCCACCGGACAGCTCCACCGCGTCATGCATGATCGGCAGCGCTTCAGGCGGTGGCGGCACCAAGGGTTCGCCTGACCTTGCGGCGACCGAAAGCGGGACGAACGCAGGGATGGCCTCGACGCATCGCCTGGGGTATCTCAGTGGCAGCGACCTTCCACGGTCAGCCGCCGAGCAGCCCTCCACATCACCAGACTGATCTCGCGACACCCGGGTGATCGCCGTTTCCGGCGACGGTCCCACGGGTCGGCTTCGCCGATCCCAGGTCGACCAACCCTGCCGCAATGAACCCCCGATCTGTCCGACCGCGCCCGGGCGGATCGGGTTTACGGCCCCGGCGTCGCGTTGCCCCCGTGACGCCGGGGCCCTCATTAATCAGCGTAAGTAATTCCGGGCAATTCTTACCGCAAACTGTTCCACAACACGCCGCGACACACCCGGAAATACCACGTCGGGCCAATCAAGGGCGTGCGGCCCGCCAAGACGCCAACCATGCGTCGGTGGCGATCGTCGGGAGCAGGAACGTCCAAGCCTCATCAATCCGCTGCCGCAGGCTGTGGCGGTCCTCCACGGCATCGCAGATCTGCCGGTGGCCGGTAACCAGTGCGACGATCTGCCGGGCGACCAATGCGGGGTCGATCCCTTCCCGGAGCAGGCCGGCTTGTGCGGCCTCGGCCAACAAAGCCGCAGCGTCGCGTTCGCCGCAGCCGTAGTGCCCGCCGGCGTCTTGAGCGCTCCTCGGCAGATCATTGAGCAACCGCGTACCACCACGAGCGATCGGATCTTCGATCAGTCGCCTGATCACCTCGTCGACCAGCGCCAACAGCGCCTCAAGCGGGTCCAGCCCGGGGTGGCTGACCTGCCCGCGAAGGTCTGCCCATCGCTGCACCATCTCAGCGATAACCGCCCGCGCAAGCGCCTCCTTAGAGGCGAAGTGAAAGTACAGCGCGCCCTTGGTTCCGCCGCTGTCGGCCAGCACGCTGTCCAAAGAGGTTGCGTGGTACCCGTTGCGACCGAAATGCTCGGCGGCAGCGGTCATGATCGCCAGCCGAGTCGCCCGGGCCCGCGGCTGCAACGCGGCTCGGCCGGCGCCAGCATCCCTGTCGTTGGCATCCCTGTCGCCGGCTCCGGGTCGTTGCGGACCGGTGCTGGACATGACGCTGTGAAAGCTACCCGCCTCACGCGCTCTAGGCTGCATTTAGTTTTCAGGTGGCGGCGCAAACACACCCACTGGTATGTTTCATTGGGTGATGCTGCGTCCGTAGTGAGCGACACACCGTAGGGATCAGCACGTGTGGGGGTCCCGCGGGGGGTGTGGTCGCCCGGGGCGGTAGGGACGACCGCCCCGGGCGACCGCGAACGGCGAACAACCTGTGTCGGCGCGAGGCGCCGCGGACCGCCGTGTTTGGATCAGTCACCGTGATGCCTACACCGGACCGCCGGGAGCTGGCGGCGATCTTCGCCGGCGGCGCCATCGGCACCCTGTGTCGTGGCCTGCTCTGCGAGTCATATCCCCTGTCGGCATCGAGTTGGCCGTGGGTCACCTTCGCAGTGAACCTCATCGGCGCCTTCCTCCTGGGCTACTTCGCCACCCGCCTGCAGGAGCGGTTGCCGCTGTCCAGCTACCGGCGGCCGCTGCTGGGTACCGGTCTGTGCGGCGGGCTCACCACGTTCTCGACGATGCAGGTGGAGTTGCTCAGGATGATCGACGCTCGTCATTTCGGGCTCGCCGTCGGTTACGCATCCGCCAGCGTCGTCGGTGGCTACGCCGCGATCCACCTTGCCACCGCCATGGTGCGCCGGGTGCGGGTCCGGACATGATCGTCGTGTTGTGGGTCGGAATGGCACTGATCGGCGGCGCGGGTTCGGTGTTGCGTTTCGTCGTCGATGGTGCGATCGCGTCCCGAACGGGTCGGGCGTTCCCGTTCGGCACGTTGGTGGTCAACATTTCCGGCGCGGTCCTGCTCGGCCTGGTCACCGGTCTAGCCTTCAGCCATGACCGGGCGCTGTTGGTCGGCACCGCCGCGGTGGGCTCCTACACGACCTTCTCGACGTGGATGTTCGAGACCCAACGCCTTGGCGAGGATCGCCAGGTCCAGAACCTGGCGGCGAACATCGTGGTGAGTCTGGTCGCCGGCATCGCCGCCGCCGCGCTGGGTCGGCTGATCGGGAGCCACCTATGAACGAGGACTGCCTGAAGCTGACTACTTACTCCGGTGAGCGGCAACGGGTCGGCGGAGCCTTTTTCGCCGATGCCCAACTAAACCTCTTCGGCAGCAGAGAAATCGCTACCAGTGTCCTGCTGCGTGGTGTGGAGGGCTTCGGCCTGAAGCACCACCTGCGAACAGATCGATTGCTCACGCTGTCGGAAGATCTACCGATCGTCTCCATCGCGGTGGATACTCGGCCCAAGATCGAGACTTTGCTCGACGACCTGCAGACGATCAAGCACCGGGGGCTGGTGACTCTCGAGCGAGCACGCATGCTGCGCGGTGACATCAGCCCGCTGCGCGTGCCCGAAGACTTCAACGAGGCCACCAAGCTGACCGTGTACGTCGGCCGCCAAGAGCGCGTCTACCGGGTGCCGGCCTTCGCCGCGGTATGCGACCTGTTGCACCGCCGTGGCATCGCCGGAGCAACCGTGCTGCTCGGCGTCGACGGGACGGCGCACGGTCAGCGGACCCGTGCCCGGTTCTTCGGGCGCAACGCCGACGTGCCGATGATGATCATCGCGGTAGGTTCGGGTGAGCGCATCGGACGGGTCCTGCCCGAACTGGGTGGGCTGCTGCGCCGGCCGCTGATCACCCTCGAACGGGTGCGGGTGTGCAAACGTGATGGCGAGCTCCTCGAGGCCCCGCACATCCTGCCGGCCACCGACGAGCGCGGGAGGGCAGTGTGGCAGAAACTGATGGTCTACACCTCGGAACGGGCGTTGCACAACGGTCAACCGGTGCACCGAGCGCTAGTGCGGCGGCTGCGCGAATCCGGCGCTCGGGGAGCTACTGCGCTGCGCGGAATATGGGGTTTCCACGACGAGGGCGTCCCGCACGGTGATCGGCTGCTGCAGCTAGGCCGCCGCGTCCCGGTCGTGACGATCATCGTCGACGCACCGGACCGGATCGCGGCCTCCTTCGCCATCATCGACGAGCTCACGGCCGAGCACGGCGTGGTCACCAGCGAGATGGTGCCGGCCCTGACCGCGATCAACGACGACGAGCAGCGCGGCGGCTTGAGCCTGTCCCGGTACGGCTTCTAGCCGCCGACCGCCGCGTCCACTTGCGTCGGCTTACGATCACCGGCCACACTGAGGCTACGGCGATGAGGCTCGCCGAAACCGCGGACCACCCGGGACGCTGACGGTCTCTACCGAATCATCCAGTGCTGCGCGCTGGTCGACGGTGGAGGAGGTCTGGGGTGGTCGACGGGCATTGCACGAGCTGGCCTGCCATGCGGTGGTGCCAGCGATGACCCTAGCTATCCCCGTGGTCCAGGCCCTGCAGGTGCTCACGGTGCTGGTCGTGGCGCCGGGGATCAACGGCGTGATCGCCCGGGTGGAGACCCGGCTGCAGGGCCGGCGTGGGTCACGGGTGCTGCAGCCGTACTACGACATCGCCAAGCTGTTCGGTAAAGAGGCGCTGGCGCCGTTCGGGACGGGCTGGGTGTTTCTGGCCGCGCCGCTGGTCGCAATGACCTGCTATCTCACTGTGCCACTGCTCATCCCGGTGCTGACGACGTTCCCGCTGCCGTTCGGGTACATGGGCGACATCCTGGGCGGTGGGTTCATCCTCGCCCTGGCCAGCTTCGTCATCGCCATCGCCGCTGCCAGTACCGGCTCGCCCTATGCTCAGTTGGGAGCCAGCCGCGCCAAGACCTTCAGCGCGATCACCGAACCGGTGGTGCTGTTCGTGGTGTTCACCGTCGCGCTGGTCACTGGTACCGATCTGCCGTACGCGCTGGCGAAGACCGTCCGGGCCTCGGCTGACCAAATTGTTCGCCCCGCGCACCTGCTCGCCGCGGCGGCACTGTTCATGGTGATCCTCTTCGAGACGGGACGGATCCCGGTCGAGACCCATACCGGCACTAACGAGTTCGGGATGATCGAGGAGGCCCGGTCGTTCGAGCACTCCGGCCCCTATCTGGCTCTGCTGCGCTGGGGTTCGACGATGAAGCAGCTCATCCTGTTCGTGATCCTGATCAATGTGTTCATCGCGCCGTGGGGGCTTGCGTCTGACGCCTCCCTGCTCGCCGTGGCGCTGGCGATCCTGGCGCTGGTGGGCAAGTGTGCGCTGCTCGGCGTCGGCATCGCGGTGATCGACGACTCGTTCGCCAAGCTTCGCCTGTTCAAGATCACTGAATTCGTGTCGGCGGCCTTCATGCTGGCGGTTCTGTCGGTGTTCACGCTGTACTTCGGGGGTGGCTGATGGCATCGCTCATCGCCGGTGTCGCCGAGCCGCCGTCCAGCTTCGCCGGGCTGACCACCGCGTTGGCGGTGCTCATGCTGGTCATCGAGTTCGGCATGCTGCAAGCGACCCTGTTGCGTGCCCAGATCCGGCTCTACGCGGCGCAGTCGGTGGTGATCTCGGTGCTCGCCGTGGTGGTGGCCTTCGCCCGGGACGTGCCCGAGCTCTATGGGCTGGCAGCATTCTCGGTGCTGCTCAAGGTGGTAGCGGTCCCGCTGGTCATGTTCCGGCTGCTGCGCCGGACCAACCAGGAGATCGCGGGTAGCCGCGCCCTCGGGGTGGCCAGCATGGTTCTGCTCGCCGTCGCCGTCGCCGCGTTCGGGTTCTTCGCCAGTGCCCGGTTTCAGCTGGGCAGCCCGGTGCTGCCGGCTGCCGCGCTCGCGGTGCCGGTGGCCGTCATCCTGGTGTCGTTCGTGCTGATGATCGTCCGGCGGGACGTCGCCTCCCAGGCGATCGGGTTCTTCGCGCTGGAAAATGGAGTGTCGCTGGCCAGCCTGGTGGTCGCCGCCGGGCTGCCGCTGATCCTCGAGGTCGCGTTCCTGTTCGACCTGCTGGTCGCCGTCGTGGTGTTCGGCGTGCTCATCCGGGTCCATCACGAGCAGTCGGAGTCACTGTCCACCGAAGCGCTCACCGAGCTGCGGGGGTGAGGACATGCCAGCTGTACTACTTGCCCTGACCGTGTTGCCGCTGCTCGGCGTGGTCCTGTCGCTGCTGCCCGGACGGTGGATCGCGCCCGCTGTCTCGGTGACGATCGGCGTGGCGTGCCTCGGGCTCACGCTGACCCTGGTGCCCGCCGCGGCCCACGGGCCGGTCGTGCTGGGCTTCCTGCGAGCCGACGCAATCTCGGTCGTCTTCGAGCTGGGCACCGCATTTCTCTACGCGACGGCCGCCGTGTACTCCGTTGGGTACCTGCGCGGCGAGCACGAGCGAGCCGACTTCTCCCGCTACTCGGGGCTGTTCTGGGTCGGGCTGAACCTGTTCGCCTGGTCCATGCTGTGCGCGCCGTTGATGAACGGCCTCGCGCTGCTGTGGATCGCGGTGGAGATCACCACGGTGGTCTCGGCGTTGCTGGTCGCGCTGGACGGCACCCGGGGCAGCGCGGAGGCCGCGTGGAAGTACGTGCTCATCGCCTCGGCCGGGCTGGGGATCGCGCTGCTGGCGACCATCGTCATGGACTACGCCGGCGCCTCGGTGCTCGGGCCGTCCTTCGACCTGGCCTTCACCCCGCTGCTGCACGCCGGGACGGCGCTGCCACACCCGGCGGTGCAGCTTGCGTTCGTGCTGGCGGTGGTCGGGTTCGGCACGAAAGTGGGACTGTTCCCGGTGCACACCTGGCTACCCGATGCGCACTCCGAGGCCCCCACCCCGGTTTCGGCGATGCTGTCAGGGGCGCTGCTCGCGGTCAGCTTCTACGCCGTGCTGCGCTACTACCAGATCGCCGCCACCACCCTGGGCAGCGGCTTCCCGCGCGGGGTGCTGCTCGTCTTCGGCATGTTGTCACTGCTGCTGGCCGCGCTGTATCTGGTCGAGCAGGGCAACCTCAAACGGCTGCTGGCCTACTCCAGTGTCGAGCACATGGGCATCCTGGCCATCGGGGTTTCCTTCGGCGCCCCGATCGCGTTCACCGGAGTGCTGCTGCACGTGCTGGCGCACGCCGCGGCCAAGAGCAACGCGTTCTTCGGTGCCGGCGTGCTGGTGCGCGCCTACGGCACCAAGGAGATCGGACGGATCCGAGGCGGCCTCGACCGCCTGCCGTGGACCGCCCCGCTGTTCCTCTGTGCGATCCTCGCGCTGTCTGCGATGCCCCCGTTCGGGCTGTTCCGCAGCGAGTTCCAGATCGTCGCCGGCGGCCTGGCCTCGGCCCGCTACGTGCCGGCCGCAGCGATGGTCGCCCTGGTCACGCTGGCCTTCCTCGGGCTGTCGATGGCGACCACCCGGATGCTGTTCGTGCCGCGCCCTGGCGGCCCGGGCGCCGCGACAGCGCCGCGCGGCGAGCCGAGCGCCTGGATGGTGGCACCCATGGTCGTTGGAGTGCTCGCACTGCTGGTGCTGGGCCTGCACCCGCCCGACGCGCTGGCCGCCCTCATCGCCCGCGGGGCCGCCGAACTGGGAGGTGCGTTGTGAGCCGGTCCGCGGTGCGCAGCCCCGCGCAGGATCCGGTCGGCGCCCTACACCATGCCCTGCACATGCGCCTGGCCAGCGGCCAGCGCTTCGCTGCGCTGCTCGGCCGGGGTGATCCCGATGCAGGAACCTCGCTCACCGCGCTGGTCGCGCACGACGGCGACGTCACCGCGCTTTCGGCGACCCTGCCGGCCGGCGTCACCCACTATCCGGCCCTGACGCCGCAGCTGCCCGCGGCGTTCTGGTACGAGCGGGCGATCCACGACCTGGTCGGGCTGCTGCCCGACGGGCACCCCCGATTGGACCCGTTGGTACTGCCGCACAGAGATGACGCCAGCCGCTTGTTGCCCCACCCCGGCGCACCCGGTCAGCCGGACCGGATCGAGCCCTACGAGCGGGCGCTGTCGGTGCACCTGCACGGCACCGGGGTTTTCACCATCCCGCACGGCCCGGTGCGCTCCGGTGTCTTCGAATCGGTGGAATACCTGGTGGAAACACCCGGTGAGGACATCCCGCACCTGCGGATCCGCCCGCACGCCAAGCACCGCGGCGTACAGAAGCGGTTCGAGGGTATGACCGTCGACGATGGGGTGCTGCTGGCCGAACGGGTCGAGGGCATCGCGTCGGTGGCGCATGCGTTGGCCTTCGCGCACGCTGTGGAGACCCTCGCCGTCGCCCGCGTCCCGGTCGCCGCTGCGATGATCCGGGTGCTGCACGCTGAGCTGGAGCGCATCGCCAACCACCTCGACGTCCTGGGCAAGCTCACCGACGCCGCCGGCCTAGCCGTGGCCACCGCGCGGTTCGGGCTGCACAAGGAACACACCCTGCGGCTGGTCGGCGCGCTGTCCGGCAGCCGCTTCGGCCGCGGCGTCGTCGTCCCCGGTGGCGTGACCGCTCTGCCCCGATTGCCCGCCGACGAGGTCACCGCCGAGCTCGACCGGCTGCAACACGCCATCAACGGTGACGTGCGCGCGTTGCTGGACACTTCGTCGTTCCTGGATCGCGTCCGCACCGCTGGGCCCCTGGATCCCGAGCTGGCCCGGACCCACGGCGCGCTCGGACCGATCGGCCGCGGCTCGGGCTGCACCGACGACTGCCGGGCGTCCCGCCCCTACGACGGCTACCAGCAGCTGGCGCCGCCACCTGTCGCGGTCCGCAGCGCGGGCGACGCGCAGGCTCGGATGCAGGTCCGGATCGACGAGATCGAAGCGGCTTTCTATCTCACCCGTCAGGCGATCGGACGGTTGCCGGATTGCGACACCGACCAGCTCAGCGTGGTCGCGCAGCCGGGGGCGGGGCAGGCCGTGGGGTGGGCCGAAGCCCCCCAGGGCGAGGTGCTCTACCTCCTCGACGTCGACGATGCCGCGCGGATCAGCTACTGCGCGCCGCGCTCGGCATCGTTTCACAACCTCATGCTGTTCCCGTCGATCTTCGTCGGCGACATCCTGACCGACTTTCCGTTCAACGAGGCCAGTTTTGGGTTGTCCATCGCCGGGGTGGTGATGTAGATGCCGTGGGTGCTGCGCGGGCTGCGCAACGGGGTAGTCACCACCGGCTACCCGCGCCGGTCGGACCCCTACGCCGAGGCGTTCCCCGCTTCGGTACGCCCACTAGTCGTCGGGTCTGCCAACGGCGTACCGGTCGACGACACGCTGTGCCCAACAGGGGCGATCCACAACCGGGCCGGTGCGCTACAGCTCGACGCCGGCCAGTGCATCCTATGTGGACGGTGTGTGCGGGAACGGCCGGACCTGTTCGGCTGGGTATCCGGTAGCCAGACCGCGCGGCTGCATCGCCAGGCCCTGGTCGTGCCGCAACTCCCGGAAACCGACGAGGCCGTCGAACTGGTCCGCCGCCAGTTGGCGGCCCGGGTCCGGCGGATGTTTCGCCGATCTGTGCACATCAGGCACGTCGACGCGGGCTCGGACGGGTCGGAGGAGTGGGAAGCGCTAGCCCTGCTCAACCCCGTCTACGACGTGCACCGGCTGGGAATCTTCTTCACCGCAAGCCCCCGGCACGCCGACGTCCTACTGATCACCGGGGTCGGGTCGCACGGCATGGCCGAGCCACTACGCCGCACGGTCGAAGCCACCCCCCGACCGCTGGTCGTGATCGCTGCCGGAACCGATGCCGTTAGTGGCGGGCTGGTCGCCCCCAGCTACGCGGTTGCTGAGGGAATCGGCGAACTGGTCGACGTCGATGTGTGGGTCCCCGGCTCACCCCCGTCCCCGTTCAGCCTGCTGCATGCGCTGCTGCTGGCCGTCGGCCGGATCCCCCCGGAAGGTCGGTGAACCGCCGATGGTGTGGGTGCTCGCCATAGCCTTGCTGGCCCTGCTCGGTGCCGGACTGATCGACCTGGTGGCAGGGGTGCGCTACGCCATTCCGCGCGCGGTGCCCTACCTGATGGCTGCTGCGGCGTCGGTGCTGCTGGTCGTGGTCGGTGCCGCGGGCATCTCCGGCGCGGGCGTTCGGCTCGGTCTGGACTCTGCTCTGGGATCGGGGGCGCTGGGCTTCGGCACCACAGCCCTGACCATCGATCGGCTGTCCGGACTGTTCCTGATGATCAGTTTCGCGGTCGCGGTGCCGGTGAGCCTGGTGTGTGCGGCGTGGGCCGCCCGCCCGGGCCGGGTCCGGTACCGGAGCTTGGCAGCGACGCACTGCCTGGCGCTGGGTTCGGTAGCGGTCATCGTCACCGCCGACAACGCGTTCCTATTCCTGCTGGCCTGGGAGCTGCTCACGATCGCGTTCTACCTGCTGGCCGGCTTCGAGCGGACCAAAGTTGGCCGCGCCGACGCGGCGATCATCACGGTCACCCTCGGCAAGGTCAGCGGCGCGGCACTGCTGCTCGGTTTTCTGTTGCTCGCCGCACGCGCGGGCGGCTTCAGTTTCGCCCAGCTCGCGTCGGTGCCGCGTTCTGGGCTGCGCGATGCCGCGTTCGCGCTGCTGGTCGGCGGGTTCGCCGTCAAGGTCGGGCTGGTCCCGCTGCACGTCTGGATGCCGCGCGGCTACCGGGCCGCTCCCGGACCGCTGCGCGCCGTGATGGCCGGGGTGGCCGTCAACGTCGGCTTCTACGGGATGTGGCGCACCCTGGACCTGCTGCGGGTCCCACCCGGCTGGCTGGCGGTGATCATCCTGCTGCTGGGCGGGTTCACTGCGTTGCTGGGCATCGCGCACGCCACCGTGCAGACCGATCTGGCCGAAGTGGTGGCGTATTCCAGCATTGAGAACGGTGGTCTGATCAGCGTCGGCTACGGCGTCGCCATGGTCGGAGCCGCAGTGGACCGGCCGCCGCTGGTCGCGGTGGGTCTGCTCGCGGCGACCTTGCAAGTGGTGGCGCACGCCCTGGCCAAATCGTTACTGTTCTCGGCCACGTCCGGGCTGGAGGATGCGACGGGCACCACCGACCTAGAGGCGCTGCGCGGCGTTGGGCATCGCCTGCCCGCCAGCGGAACGGGTCTGGCCGTCGGGGCGCTCACCCTGGCGGGCCTGCCGTTGACTGTGGGGTTCGTGTCGGAGTGGTTCCTGCTCGAATCGCTCATGCAGCAGTTCCGGATCGGTCGGCTGGCCTATGCGCTGCCGCTGGCGCTGGCCGGCGCCCTGGTCGCGATCACCGCCGGGTTCGCCGCAGTGGCATTTGTCCGGATCGTTGGGCTCATCGTGCTCGGGCCTCGGGGACCGGCCGAGGCGATCCGCGGTCGCGACGTCGGCCCGCTGGGCACCGCCGGTCTGGCCATACTTGGGGCGGGATGCCTGGGCGTGGCCGCGGTTGCCCCGCTTTGGATCAGGGTGCTGGCCGCTGGACTCGACCCCGTCGTGGGGCGAGACGTCGCCGCCGGGGCGCTCAAATCGGAGTGGGTGCTGCAGCCGGTCTACTCCGAGTTCTCCGCCCTGTCGCCGTCCTGGCTCGTCGTCGTGATGCCCTTGCTGCTGCTAGCGGTGCTGGGGATGAGTGTCGCCTTCGGGGGCAGTCGGCTGTTCGCGGTGCGTCGGGTCCCGGCCTGGCGCTCGGCGACCGGCGGGGTGGCCGGCGAGAACCAGTACACCCCCTTCGGGTTCGCCAACCCGACCCGCAAGGTGCTGGCCAACCTGCTGCTCACCCGATCCGAGCTCACCGTCCTGGAACGGGAGACCGGCGGGCGCACCGGCGACCCGCACCGCGACGCCGCGGGAGCCCACGTCGGTTACACCGCTGACGTCGTGGAGGTCGTCGAGCGGTTCCTGTACCGCCCGCTGCGCCTACCACTGCTGCTGTTGGTGCGCACCGCGAAGAGAATGCAGAACGGCCGGCTGGACGCCTACCTCGGCTACATGTTGATCGCTCTGCTCGCCGTGCTCGCGGTCGTGGCCGGACTCGCGTGACGGTCGGTAACCGGCTGTCTCCGCTGCGGTTCGTGCTGACCTTTGGCCTGGTCAGCTGCCTGGCGGACTTCGTCTACGAGGGTGCTCGCGCGATCGTCGGCCCGTTTCTGGCGACGATAGGCGCCAGCGCGCTCGTCGTCGGGTTCGTGACCGGGTTCGGCGAGGCGGTCGCGCTGGTGCTGCGGTTAGGCACCGGGCGGCTGTCCGACCGCACCGGCCGGCACTGGGCTTTGTCGATCATCGGCTACGTGGTGACCGTGGTCGCGGTGCCACTGCTGGCGCTGACCCAGACACTGTGGCAAGCCGCACTGCTCGTCGTCGCCGAGCGCTTCGGCAAGGCCGTGCGGACTCCGGCGCGGGACACCATGCTCGCCCAGGGCAGTAGCAAGACCGGTCGCGGGCATCGGCGATCTCCAGGCTGGACAGCACGCCCCGTCGCGTGACCTCGGTCAGGAACTTGTCCCCGCCGCCCATGGCGGCGAACAGGGTGCCCGAACAGCCACAGCCGGGCCTGACTGCCCGGTACCGGCAGTCCTAGGCTGGCCAGGTAGTGCAAGCTGTCCGAAGGTTCGCGCAAAGGTCGTTTTGCCGCCCTGGTTCGGACCGGACACCACGAAGATGCGCTCCGGGTCGGTCAGGTGGAAGTCGTTGCAGACCAACGGCGAGTGCTCCGCGGTCAGCTTGCTGGCCAGGGCGATGTCGAAGGTTTCGCGGCCGAGGACTTCTTTGGACTGCTCGGAGATCTGCGGGTAGCAGAACGTCAGGCCGTGGCGCTCGAGTCGTCCGGTGAAGTCGCGGTAGGCGAGGTAGAACTGCACGTCCCGGTCGAAGGCGGCAACCGTGGAGTCCAGATAGTCGCGGTGGCGCACGCAGAAACCGTCCAGCGCGGCGAAGACTTCCGGGTAGAGCCGGGCGACCAGATCCAGGACAGCGGCTTCGACGTGGTTCATCTCTGTGTAGTTGGAGAACTTGACCCGGTAGTCCTTTACCGCACCCTGCCGGAACTTCGCGAAGGTGGCAGCCACTTCCGTGCTGTAGTCCGCCTCCCCCTCGTACCGACTGACTTTGATCCGGCCATCGGAGATGTCCAGGCAGTACCGGACGCCGGACAGCTGATCCTTGAGCTGCCCGATCTCGGCGGTCAGCCTGGTGACGTTATCCGAGGCGACGTAATCCAACAGATGATCGCGGACGGCTAGCAGACCGCGCGAGTGCAGGTCGAGCTGGCTCAGGTCCCGCGCCAGGCGGTGCACGGCGTCGACATACAGCGCCACACCGTCGAGGAACCAGCTCTCGCGCTGGTAGGCGTAGCGCAGCGTGGCGGCTTGCGTGGGTGCTCACCGGGTGCTGGCACGGCGGATGGCTCGCCGCAGCGACACGCCTAGTAGGACGAGCACTGTCACCGGCAGGAACCACCAGGCCGGCACCCGGGCGGCGGCGAGGCCGGCGGTGATGGCCAGCGCTGCCACCACGCCCGCCGCGACCCGCCAGTCATCCCCGACGATGAAATCCCACCAGAAGGCGCCGAAGCTGCGCAGCCAGCGGCCAAGCGCACCCATCAGGTCACCTCCATCGGTTCGATCACCGGCGGCGGCCCCGGGATCTGGCGGCCATGCGCCCGGCGCAGCAGCGCGACGAACCCCAGCGCGGTGAGCGTGACGACGGCGATGACTCCGAGCAGCGCCGCGTCGGCACCGGGCCAGTGGGCGCCGGCCCCTTCCGCCCCCCAGAAGGTGCCGAAGGAGGTCAGCAGGATTCCCACCGCGAACTTCAGGGTGTTCTCCGGTACCCGGCCCAGCGGGCCCCGCACCGCGATCCCGGCGACGGTGACGACCACGACGGCGATGCCGGCGCCGAGCACAGCCAGCGGGATGCTGCCCTGGTTGGCGCCGAACGTGACCACGATGAATACCACCTCGAGGCCTTCGAGCAGCACGCCCTTGAACGACAGGGTGAAGGCGTACCAGTCGTCGACGGCGGCGCGGCGGGTCCGTCCGGCCGCGCGGGCGGCGGCAAGCTCACGGGCGTAGATCGCGTCCTCGTCGTGCAACGCCTTGAACCCCGAGGCCCGCAGGATCGCCTTGCGCAGCCAACCAAGACCGAAGATGAGCAACAGACCACCGACGACAAGCCGCAACGCGCCCAGTGGGACGAAAATCAGCGTCGGGCTGAGCGCAGCCACGATCACCGCGAGGGCCAGCAGGCCGGCGGCGACGCCCTGCACCGCCGAGCGCCAGCCCCGGCTGACTCCGACCGCGAGGACGATGGTCAACGCCTCCACCGCTTCGACGGCGCAGGCCAAAAAGACAACGAGAACGAGCAGCGCGTCCCGCATTCGCGTCCGCCTTTCCCCGCGGCGCTGGTGCCAAGTAAGCGCCGCCGCAGCGAAATCTAACTGTGGTTACCATTCCTGTCGAACGGATGCAGTGCCGTATTGGGGGGTGAGATCGCGTTAATGCGCCACGGGGGCGCAGCGTGGAGTCGTGCTGGGGCGGGACGCAACCAGCGGGTACAGGCGGGTGCCGGCCATCCGGCTAGCGAGCCGGCCGACCGTCGGCCTCAGTACGACGACCACCACCACTCCGATCACGGCGCCCATCACCAGCCCCGCTGCGGCGTCGCTGGGATAATGCACCCCCGTGTACACGCGGGAGAAAGCCAGCATCAACGCCACCCCGGCCGCCGGTACCGCCCAGCGCACCCCTAGGAACGCCAACCCAGCTACAAACGCGCCCGCCAGCACACAATGATCACTCGGGAACGAGTAGTCGTGCGCACAGCTCAACAGCACCTCCACGTGCGCCAGGACCTGGCATGGTCGCGCCCGTCCCACCGCCGGGGAGACCAGATCCTGGTTGACCAGCAGCGCGACCACGGTGCCCACCCCGGCGCAGACCACCGCCGACACCACCGACACCGACCTGTCACGTCTACGGCCCACCAGATAGCCGGCGACCAGCATCCCGGCGAGAACGACGAGCCCGCCCCACAGCGCGTACGCGGCGAAAACGTCATGTAGCCACGGCGTCTGCCGAGCTAACTCGTTCACCTCGAGATACCACCACAGATCGACACCCACTCTTGTTCCTCCTCACCCCTCATCGGGTTAGTGGTCGATGGCCAGACCGGCGAGGCGCTGGACGGTACGGAGCCCGGTGGGCGTGCCGGGCCAGTTCCTCGCCAGAGCATCTGCGCCGGCACGACGGGTTATCGAGCGTAGTGCGAGCGCGACGACGAGGGCGTCATCGGCGTAACCCAAGACGGGGATAAAGTCCGGGATCAGGTCGAAGGGAAGCAGCAGATAACCCAGCAACAGCCAGAGCCGGACCCGGACGCCGCGGGGCAGCGCAGGATCGGCGGCCAGTCGGCGCAGCAGCCGGATGCCGTCGGGTAGCAGTCGCAGAGCCTCTCTCAACCTGCGACCACTCAGAAGGGCGGGGGCTCGTCCGGATCGAATGTCGGGCGTTGAGCAAGTGGTTCGGGGTCGGTCAGCGGCGGCGGTTGGGAATGGTAGACGTGGCCGCTGGGGGTGGCCCAGGTGGTGCAGCCGTCGGCGTGGTGGGTCACTGACCAGCCTGGCGTCTGTTTCACCTGGTGGTGGCGTCGACATTTGGGACCGAGGTTGAATTCGCTGGTCGGGCCTGTGCCGGCGTCGGGGTTGTGCGGGATGCCGTGGTCGATGTCGCAGCGGTGCGCGGGCACCCGGCAGCCGGGGAACTGGCAGGTCTGGTCTCGGGTGATCACCAGTCCGGCGAGGTGTGTTGGTGGCCGGTATCGGGTGGTGCCGTAGTCCACCGGGCGGCCCGAGGCGGGGTCGGTGAGGATGCGCCGCCAGGTGCCCCGCGCTGCGAGGTCGCGGGCTACGGCGGCGGGGATCGGTCCGTAGCCGGCGAGGTCGCCCGGGAGGTCGTCGGCGCCCAGCAGCGCGGTGTAGGGGATGGTAACCCGCACATCTGCCCCGCCACCTCTCCGGCACCGCCCGCACTCACACCGGCAGCCGGCTGGGCTGGTGGCGTCTGGCACCGGGATGTCATCGCGAGCATCACCCCAGGCGCCGCTGGGCTCGTCGCTGGGGTGGTCGCGGGTGGCGGTGGTGGCCGCGCTGGCCACCCCGGTCGGGTCGAGTACCAGGTCGACCAGCGCGTCGCCGCGGCGGGCGTCGATGCTGCGCTCGTCGCTGGCCGACCCGGCCTGGCGGGCGTGCTCGTCGAGCACCGCGAACACCCCAACAGCGTCAGCTGCCGGCAGGTAGGCCGACAACGTGGCCATCCCATCGGGTTCCGGCCACATCCGCACTCCCCGCTCACGGCGGGCCTGCTCGGCGCGTTCCCGGGCAGCTGCCGGGTCGGCGCACAGCACCGCCCGGCGGGTCGCGACCCGCACCTGCCCCGGAGTCTGCTGCCGAGCCTTGGCTAGCACCTGAGTTTCGACCGCGGCGGTGTGCTCATCGGTCAGGTTCAGCGTCTCGGCGTCGATGATGCAGGCCTTGGCCAGAGTGATCCGACCCGCCTCCAACGCCGCCAACGTCGCCGGCAACCGGGTGCACAACGACCACGCGCCACCCACCCGGGCGGCCGCGGTACCCGCCGACACCCGCAACATCAAACCCACCTCGGCCACCGCCGAGTCATGCGCCTGCGAGTCATATGCACCCAGCGCCCGGTTCCGGGCCTGCGCGCTAGCCATGAACGAGGTCATCTCCCGACTCTGCCGGGCTTGGGCCCAGGCGATGACCCGCTCCCATCCCCCGACCCGTTCCAACGCCTCGAACTCGCAATGCGCAGGGTCCGTCTCGGCGGGTTGAGCCAGCAGATCGGCCAACATGCCGTCGGGCACGTACTCGGACCAGCGCACCGGCTCAACGACGCCCGGTGGGTCCTCGACCAGGCAGTCGATGACCTCCTCAGGCGCCGCGATGTCTGGCGGGGGCCACTCCAGCGTGCCAGTGTCGAACATATGTTCGATAATACTCGTCCCCGAGTGGGTAGACAAGAAAGATGTCAGACAAGAGGGGCGCCTTTGGATGCGGTAACGGGATGAGCACTTCACGGCCCGGCTGCACGACGTGTTCGCCGAACTGCGTGTGGATGGCAGGCGAACCTCGGCTAGCGGCTGCCCAGCAGAGTGAGCACCTTGTCCAGGATGGAGAAGCGCTGTGCAAGGTCCGCCAGCGCCGAGACAATCGCGCCCCTCCGACCGACCTCGCTCGTGCTGCGCTGCAGCCACGCCCTGCTGCAACGCCGCGATGTGCTCGGTGCGGGTGGCCTCGATGCTGCGCTCGGCAGCTCGGTCCGCCTCGCGCAGGCTGTCCTGCAGTGTCGAGCGGGCCCGACCGAAGGGGCGCGGGACAGCCGTCTGGCGCCAGCCCTCCAGCTCGCGCAGCACCTGGCGGCGGCGCAGCCGGGCGGGTAGCCGACGCTTGACCGCCGCTGAGACCAGCTCCTCCCAGCCGGGATGGACCGACGCTTCGAAGGAGGTGGTCCGCGGTGGCTCTACGCCCGGCAGGTCGACGACGTCGGAGAGTTCCACCTGCAGCAGCTCGCCGGTCGCCCGGCGGGCCTGGGCCAGTTCGGCGCGCAGCGACTCCATCGCCCGGACTGCGGCTTGCCGCATGCCGGTGTCAAGGTCGGCGGCGGTGGCGGCGAACCAGTCCTACGCCCGAACCCTGGTCGCGTCGGCCACCGTGGACCGGACGCTCTCGGCGAGGTCCTCCGGGGAGCCGTCGCCGTGACACTCGGATAGCTCAGCGAGTATCTGAGCCGACGCCGCCAGGGCACCCGCGACCGCCTTTTCGTGGGTCTCGTCGAGCCGGCCTCGCAGCCGCCGCGCCTCGCCGTGCAGGTGATCCACGGCGGCCCGAGCCCGGTCGCCGGCCCGGTCCAGGATCTCCGACAGAGCGGCGATGGTGACGGTGCCGTGCTCGCCGCGGCGCCGCAGCAGCTCCTCCTGCACCCGCAGGGCGTCGCGCAGCACGGTTGCCTCGCGGCGCAGCGCGCGGGCGGTGGAGGCCAGCGCGTGGGCTGAGCCGTGTGACTCCAACTCGCCCGCCAACCAGGCCGCGAAGGTGTCGAACCCGTCGCAGCGGCGACGGGCGGGCAACGCCGACAGCGGGAAGACCTGCACCGGTTGGCCGAGCCGTTCGGCAACCACCCGCGCGGTGAAATTCACGACCTCGGCCAGCTCATCATCGGCCAACAGATCGGCTTTGTTGACCACCACGATCGCCCGCGACGCGGTGCCCATCGCATCGGCCACCAAATCCAGCTCAGCTACCGAGACCGGAGGATCAGCTGCCACCACCAACACCGCAACATCGAGAGTGGACAACGCACGCCGGGCTTCGTCGGTGTTGGCGAGGTTGACCGAACCCGTTCCGGGGGTGTCGACCACCTCCGTGCCGGGTGGAAGGAAGTCACAGGGGGCAGTGACGAGCACCCGGTCCACGCCGCGCTTGTTGCCCGGGTTGCCCCTCTCACTGACCAGCTCGGCGACCGCGCTCAGTTCAATGTTCGCGTGCGTGCCGTCCCGGTAACGAACCGCCGCCCGGGCGGCGGGGCCCACTGCGACCACAGTCGTGACCGAGGTCAGCGGTAGCGCCCCGGTGGGTAGCAGCGGTGCACCGAACAGCGCGTTGACCAGCGTGCTCTTGCCGCGTTTGGCCTCGCCGAGCACAAGTACCCGGGCATGCCCCTGCGCAACGCGGGCGACCGCGTCGCGCAGAGCTGCCTGCCGCTGCGCCGGGACCAGCGGCTCCAAGACGCCTGCCGCCGCGGCCAGCGCTGCCGGCTCGGTCATCCGGCCACCTTCCTGGTCCCGCCATGATCACTGAGCAGGTCGGTCGCGGTCCGGCGAACCGGTGCCGGACCGCGCGTAGCGAGTTCCGTGAGCAGGTCTGCGCAGGCCTGCCGCCCGACGATCGCTACCAGGGCTTGCACCGCGGCTGCGGCCAGGTAGGGGTCCTCCCGGGTCCAGACCAGCTCCCGGAGTCGACCTTCAGCGCGCGCCTCGCGTCGCTGGCCAAGTACCTGCGCGGCTACGAGCCGACGCTCGGCAAGGGGGTGGTCCAGGGCCCACATCAACAGGTCGGCATAGTCCGCCTCCGGCGGCGCCTCGATGCGCCCACCGCAGTGCTCACAGCGGCCCGATGCGGTCTGCGCCGGCGCATAGCAAGACCAGCAGTAGTACCTCGGGCCGGTCATCACCGGTCCAGCACTTTATCCGCGGCCCGCCACAGGTTGCCCAGGTATGGCGCCGTCGAGTAGTTCCGGTTCGCGTGCAGCGCCCGGATGTGACCCGCCAGCGGGGGTCGTAAGTTCAGCTCGCCGAGCCGGTCAACCGCGACGAATTTCGGCGCCATGCCGGGTTCGGAACCGACGGGCCGCGCGGACAGCCGGTCCGGAGACAGGAACACCACCTCGATGACACGCTGCCCGCCGAGCGGGGCGATCGTATCGAGTACGAACGCGCACCGGCCAGGGTCGATGTTCAGGCCGGTTTCCTCGCGGACCTCCCGGCGCGCGCAGGCCAGCGCTCCCTCCCGCGGTTTGGGTCGACCCCCGGGCAGGACCCAGTCCCCTCGGGCCGACCGGTGGACCACGAGGACTTCGCCGTTGCGAAAGACGATCGTGGAACAGCGAAGTACGACAAGCTCGCCGGCGCTCACAGCGCGATCCTGACAAGGTCTCGCGGACTCAAGGGGCCTCCTCTACCGGTCCGTGCTGCCAGCACGGATGGTGCGGTAGAGGCCATCAACGGCTACGGCGCCGCGTTTGAGAGGCGAGCCTCATCGCCTTGCCGACCAGTCTCGACGATCACGCGCCGTCGCGCAACTTCGCCACCCTTGCGTCGGCACGAACACTGGAAGCGGCGATGAGGCTCGCCGTAACCGTGGATACCGCGTTCCGCTAATGGCCTCTACTCCATCAAGTGGAGGGGAGGCTGGCGCCGGTGTCTCATATTCACGTCCTATTGCGTTGTTCGGTCGTGGTGTTCCTCAACGACCGCGTACTGCTGATCGGTCGCCGAGACAAAGGCGATTGGGCCCTGCCCGGTGGTACCCCCCGCCCTGGGGAGGACCTGCCGACATGCGCCCGGCGGGAGGTGCGAGAGGAAGCCGGCATGCTCGTCGATCCCGGTACGTGCGCATTCATCATCGAAACGGTGCGACCTTATTCCGAACGCCTGATCGACCTCGTGTTCCTGTCACCAACCCGCCCCGTCGACCATCCAAGCTTCAAAGAAGACGGACTGGCTCCGGCGTTCGTACCGCTGAACGAGTTCAGTGCAATAAACCTGCGCCCACCGTTGGCCCGTCACCTCAAAAAACTTCACGACCGACGCAATGGAATGGTTGCCACCGAGTATCTCCGCCACGAGTGGACCGACCCCGCGACTGCCGGCAACCGGCAGTGATCGCCTACGGGTTAGCCGGGAAGTCCATAGGGCAGATCAGCGTTGATCGACTCGATCTCCAGCAGCCGGTTGTATTTGGCCACTCGCTCGCCGCGGGCCGGCGCGCCGGACTTGAGCTGGCCGGAGCCTAAGCCCACCGCCAGGTCGGCGATTAGGTCGTCGCTGGTCTCTCCAGACCGGTGCGAGACCATCTGGGCGTAGCCCAGGCGCCGACAGGTGGCCATCGCCTCCAGGCACTGGGACATGGTGCCGATCTGGTTCGGCTTGATCAGCGCCGCATTGGCGATCCCCGCCTCGGCCGCCTGACGGATCCGGTCGGGGTCGGTCACGAATGAGTCGTCGCCAACCAGTTGCACCCGCTCGCCAAGCCGATCGGTCAGCAGTCGCCAGCCGTCGTCATCGTCCTCACCTAGGCCGTCCTCAATGCTCCACACCGGATAGCGCTCGATGATGGCCGCGTAGCGGTCCACCAGATCAGCCGCCGAAAGTCGCTGCCCCCCGACCCGGTAGCTCCCGTCCACCTGCCGGAACCCCGAGGCAGCCGGATCCAGCGCGATCGTCACGCCGTCGCGGCCGGCTCGGTACCCGGCACCGTCGATCGCCTCGGTCAGCAGTCTGAGGACCTCCTCCGGCTCAGTGATCTCCGGGGCGAAGCCCCCCTCATCACCCAGCCCGGTGTGGTGGCCGAGGTCAGTTAACAGCGACCGCAGCATGGTGTACACCTCAGCGCCAGCCCGTACCGCCTCAGCGATCGTCGGCGCACCCAACGGGGCGATCATGAATTCCTGGAAATCCAGCTGGTTGGGAGCGTGCGCTCCCCCATTGACAACGTTGAAGTGCGGCACCGGCAGCCGCGGCTGCACCCCGTCGGGCGCCAGCCAGCTCCACAGTGGTGCCCCAGCGGTAGCAGCCATCGTTCGGGCGACCGCGACGGAGGCGCCGAGGATGGCGTTGGCGCCCAGACGGAACTTGTTGTGGGTTCCGTCGAGCTCGATCAGCGCCAGGTCGACGTGTTCCAGGTCGGGCCACTTGCGCGAGGTGAGCAGCTCGGCGATCTCGCCGTTCACCGCTTCGACCGCCCGGAGCACCCCCAGGCCTCCGAACCGTTTCGGGTCGCCGTCACGGCGCTCGACGGCCTCACCGCTGCCGGTGGACGCGCCCGAGGGTATCGAGCAGTGGCCGGTGACATCGTCGCTCGAGGTGACCCACACCGCGACGGTCGGGCGGCCACGGGAGTCGAGAACCTCGATGGCGCGGACGCTGGAGATCTGGACGGCGGTCATCAGCGGCGCACTCCTCTACTCGTACCAGTAGAGGCCATCAGCGCCGAGCGCGCGGTTGCGGCGAGCCTCATCGCCGTTTCGATCTTATCCTTGCAGTCGATCACGCTCGTGTTCGGCCAGGCGTCGGCGGGACTCCTCGATCTCCGCCTCGGCTACATCCCGCCCGACCCAGGACGTGCCGCCCTGCACGGACTTACCCGGCTCGAGGTCCTTATAGACCTCGAAGAAGTGTTGGATCTCCAGCTTGTCGAATTCCGGGACGTCGTTGATGTCACGGAGGTGCGTCTGGCGGTGTTGGCCGCCGGGAGGCACAGCACCTTGTCGTCCGGCCCGTGCTCGTCGGTCATCCGGAACATGCCGATCGGCCGGCACCGGATGACGCAGCCGGGGAAGGTGGGCTCGTCGACCAGCACCATGGCGTCCAAGGGGTCGCCGTCGCGGCCAAGTGTGTCCTCGATGAAGCCGTAGTCGGCCGGGTACGAGGTCGCGGTGAACAGAGTCCGGTCCAGCCGAATACGGCCGGTCTTGTGGTCCATTTCGTACTTGTTGCGGTGCCCCTTGGGGATCTCGACGACCACGTCGAACTCCATCTCGATCCTCCTCGTCCCCGATTCACTTCACGCCAGGCTACTGGCGGTGCAACGTGTGGTGGATCCGGTTCAGCGCCTCGCGCAGGGCATCTTCGGCGCTGGAATAGCGCAGCGACGCCACCCAGATCCGGCATTGCCGACGGAGACCCGGCGGCCCGACCTTGGCCGCGTATCCGGGCACGTCGGCGTCCCGAAGTGCGTCCAGCAGGAACTCGACGTCCTGCGCCGGTACGTCCGCGATAGGCGCCCAGGCGCCCGCGTCGAGACCGTTGCCGCGGCCGTGCGGCGGCAGCCAGTATGCGCGAGGTAATGGGCCATGGCTCGGAGGCCGGGACGTGGGAGATGCACCTGTTGCTGCCATCGCGGCCTCCTGGGCCCGACGTGGGAGCAGGACCCATCGGCCAGGAATGGCAGCTCGCCCGCCGTCACGACTGACGTGGCGGGGTCCACCGCCGAGTGCCCCGCTGGCGGCGACGCGCAGCGCCACGGGATGATCGCTGGTAGCGATGAGGCTCGCCCCAACCGCACGGCCCGTGCTGATGGCCTCTACCGGACACTCCGGGGAGGATCTCATGCCGCCACGCCTACGCCGTTGCTCACCGACCACTGCCGCTGTCCCTCTCGGCGCTGTCGGTGCCCTGGCGCTCCTCACCCAGCCCGGACAGGTCTTGACCCGGGCGGACATCTGGCTCTCCGATCGCGTCCTGCGGCGCGGGCGGCCAGTGGTGATCGGGCTGGCGCGGGCGGTCAGCCTGCTCGGCGAGCCCAAGGTGGCCTACCCGGTGATCGCAACGGCCGCAGCGCTGGCCCAGGCGAAGCCGGTGCTCATCGCCAGAGTCGGGCTGACCGTGTTCGGCGCGACGGTGGCCCGCGCCGGGCTGTGCTGCCGGCGCGGCCTGGCGGCTGGTCGGCGGCCCACACTGCTCGCTGCTACCAACGATCGTGCCGGTGACGGCGGTCGTCGGCGCGAGCCGGATCTACCTCGGCGTGCACTGGCCGACTGACGTGCTCGCCGGGGGGCTGTTCGCGCACGGCTGGCTGACGCTGTGGCTCAGGGAGCGCTGAGATGCCCGGTATCGACCTGCACGACACCTGCGTCGACTTCCCCATTTTCGACGCCAAGAGCAGATCATTGAAGAAGGCCATGTTGGGCTTGACTCCGCGGCGCTTGTCTCCACTGGGTAAGACCGGCGGCAAGATCGGCACCGACCAGCGCATCCCGATCATCGAGGCGCTGAATGGGATCACCATCTCGCTGCGCGAGGGGGACCGGCTCGGCCTCGTCGGGCACAACGGCGCCGGCAAGTCCACCCTGCTGCGAGTCATGGCCGGGATCTACGAACCGACCCGTGGCACGGCGCGGATCTCCGGCAGCGTGGCGCCCGTCTTCGACCTCGGCGTCGGTATGGACCCGGAGATCTCCGGCTACGAGAACATCATTATCCGCGGGTTGTTCCTCGGCATGACCCGCAAGCAGATGCAGGCCCGGGTCGGGGATATCGTCGAGTTCACCGAGCTCGGCGACTATCTCTCCATGCCGCTGCGCACCTACTCCACCGGCATGCGGGTGCGACTCGCGCTAGGCGTGGTTACCTGCATCGACCCAGAGATCCTGCTGCTCGATGAGGGCATCGGCGCCGTCGATGCATGGTTCCTGGATAAGGCACGCGACCGCCTTCATGATCTTGTCAGGCGGTCCGGCATCCTGGTGTTCGCCTCGCACTCCAACGATCTGCTCGTCGAATGGTGTAGCACCGCGATCTGGTTGGAGGAAGGCCGACGCCGCGAGCAGGGCACAGCCAGGGACGTGATCGACCACTACAGCGGGCGCCTTCCCGCCGCTGTGGGCGCAGTCACCGACCATCCGAACGTGCGGCGCCGCTCTGATGCTTGAAAGAACAGCAGTCACAGCTCGTCGAACTCGCTTGTGGGCTGGTCCGAGCACGACAGCAACGCATCAGACTCAATCGAGGAACCATGCATACGTGATTGAGCATCTGCGCTTGCAGTAAAGCTTGCCGAGCGGCCGCATTCACCTGTATGTTTCAAATATCGACTCTTCGAAGTATCTTTTGTTCAAAATATGTTCACTCGCGGACGTTAGAGTTAGGGGCACTGACGTGGATGTTCGGTGGGAGGTGTGCCATCACCAGCCGAGAAGCGACAACCTCGGCCAGGACGAGCTGGAGCGTCGCTGTAGAGCATCCGGATCTCACCTCGGACGCCGCAGGAACGTCGACTGCCGTTCAAACAATAGGGCGGTTATCATGCAATACGGTTGGAGAAATTGGTTGGGTGTTTTCGCAGCTGCGACGGCCCTGGCTGGTGGACTAGCCTCGATCTTTCATCGCGACAACGCAACAGTGCTTCCGCAGGAGTTCTCGGATCGCTGCAGTGATGCGTGCCCCTGCGGGACCATCTGAAGCGCATAGAAAACGTTGAGTTCAGCCGCCCGAGAATCGACGACCCAGCCGATCCGCTCGCGGGCGCAACTTGGCAAAGATCACGATGACTTGCTACGGCCAGTGTTCAGTGCCGCGTGTCGCCGGGCTGGTCTGGACGGTCCAGACCCTGCCCGGGCAGGTTTTACCCACTAAATCCCGGCTGGCCGCAGTTGAGCCACTTTGCGCCGGTGTCGGTAACGCGACAAGCGCAAGGACCGATTACCACGTTGTGACACCGCCGCAGTGGCCATCAGCGAAAAGGCGAGGTCCGCCGGTGACCGGGTGCGTGCTCTTCCTCGGCCTGGTCTTCGGCTCGCAGTTGGTGTCCCCGTTTGGAGTCGTCACGCCCAGCACGCCGATTAATGAGACGGCAGTGTCGCTGACGCTGGCTTTGTTCCCAACAGGGTCGCCTGCTGATCGAGAGGCCGCCTTCGCAGTGCTCACCGCGAACATTGCTCACTACCGGAGCATCTTCGAGCAAGGCCAGGCCATCATCGGCCAGGCGCAGCACGTTAACGGCGAGGAGGCCGTGGTGGCGATGGCGGACACGGATTCCGCCGCCGCACGGTTCCAGTACTACCGCAAAAACTCGGACCCAGAGTTCGACATGAGTTTCCTTGATGCATTCAGGCAGGCGGACAGGCGCTTTACGGCGGATAGTGAACCGCGGGCAATCCGTGACTGGGTGGACGACATGAGCTTTATGCGCGACGACTTGAGCCGATGGGTGCACGTCGCCGTCGACTACCACAGTTCGCAGGCCGATGTGGACGCTGCCGCCGAGACGGTGGGCCAGGACCTGACGAAGGCGCAAGCGGACGCACGCGCTGTTCAGCAGGGTTGAAAGCCCTCGTCTTCAGGATTTCCGGCCTCGGCGAGGTTTTCAGGTGAGCCACCGCCAAGCAACCGCACACTGAGCAACGCGGTCAGCGGGCTGGCACGGCGCGCGAAGTCCGGCGCAGCATAACCAGGGTGACGGCCAGCAGGGCAACCCCGCACACCAGCATCGCCAGCGGCACACCCAGCGAGTCGGCGAAGAAGTGCCCGATCGTCCAGGGCAGGTAACCGAACCCGCCGACGAGACCGACGACGGTCAGCGGCGTCCGGACGGTTGCCACCCCCACCGCCACGAACACAGCCGCCACGGCCAGGCCGAGCAGCGGGGCGGCATCGGACCAGTCGGCCGCGGTGATTCCTGCCCCAGCGAGCACCGCGACACCGCCACCCACCAGGGCCAGGACGGGCGGAGGCAGCACTGCCAGCCAGCCCGCGGCCACCCAGGCGGCTCCTACGGCGGCGACCACCAGCCCGACCGCAGCTGGGCCACCAGCGATACCCGCGGCGCCACCGGCGGCGACGAGCACACCTGCCAGGCAGGCGAGGTGCTGCGCCGGCCGATCCCGCATCCGCCACAGCAGCCCCGCCTGCACAGCCGCCGCCACCCCTGCCGCCAGCCACACCACGGACTCCCTGGCGTGTGCAACGTCCCCGGCGACTTGACCGGCGAGCGCTGCCGCCGCAGCCGAGGAAGCGAACCACAGGGCGCCGCGCAGCCTGATCAGTGCGGGTTCCGCTCCGTCCGCGATCCGGGCCCCTACCAGCCAGGTAGCGGCAGCGACGAGGGCGAACAGCCCGAGCCGACCGGCAGTGGGCACTTCGCGCCAGTACTGGATGCCGAGCGTCACCGCCCCCGACAACGCCAGCAACCCGCCCAGGTAGCCCAACGCCTCGGTCACCGGCAGCCGGCGACCTCCTGGTTCTCGGACCCGCTCGGCGGCGAGCACGGTCTGCGCCTGGTCGACACTGAGGATCCGGGCTTCGACGGCACGCTGCAGCGCGCCGGCAAGGTCATCGGGACGGTGGTTGCGCTGCGAAGTCATACTGGGCTCCTCGCCGTCGGCGACCCGCGAGTCCCAGTATCCGCCGGCGAGAGCCTCATCCACGGGACAGCAACACCCGGCCGATGAGCAGGACGCCGCTAGCGGCACTCACCGCTAGCACCGCGCGCCGAGTCCAGCCGGTGTCGAGCAGCCGGCGCGCTGGACCGGACAGCGCGAACCCGATCAGCAGGAATGGGGTGAGCAGGACGGTACGCGCTAACGAGTCGCCGGTGACCTGGCCCGCGACGGCCAGCGCGATGATGGAGGTCACCGAGCCCAGGACGAAGTAGCCACCGATCGTGCCACGGACCCGTGGTCCTGCCGCGTCTTGGTACAGCAGCGCGATGGGGGGTCCGCCGATCGACGCTGCGGTACCCCCAGCCCCGCTGGCCAGGCCGGCCAGCATGAGCGAGGCTGGTCGGGGACGTGGGCGCCAGGCCAATAACGAGAGCACCACGCAAGCGAGCACGCTGAGCCCGACGAGGAGGCTGAAGACTCGTTGCGACAGCGCCACCACGGCGAGCACGCCGAGTCCCGTGCCGGGCAGCCGGCCCAACATCGCCCAGCCGATCCCGGGCCAGTCGGCGTGGCGTCCGTCCCGGATCACCGCGAGCACAGCGTGCCCGGACGTCAGTAAGATCAACGGGACCGGCACGAGCATGGGGTCGACCAACGCCAGCAATGGTGCCGCCACCAGGGCCATCCCGTACCCCACCGCACCCTGCACCAGCGCACTCACCGCGATCACGAGGCCGGCTGCGATGATCATCAGATCACTCGTTCGATAGACCGTCTAGTCGCAACGCGTCGCGCGACGTCCTCAGATAGTGGCACCGATTCGCGCGGACCACGTGTTGCGCCCAGTATGAGTGATGTGCTCACCATGACTTTGAACAACAACGTACAGATCCCCCAGCTCGGCTTCGGCGTGTTCCAGGTACCGCCGCAGGACGCCGAGCGTGTGGTGTCCACCGCACTGGAGACTGGGTACCGCAGCATCGACACTGCGGCGGCTTATCAGAACGAAGAGGGTGTCGGGAGGGCGATCGCGTCCAGCGGGCTACCCCGCGACGAGATCGTCGTGACGACGAAGCTGTGGAACTCCGATCACGGCTATGACCCGGCGTTGCGTGCTTTCGACGCCAGCGCGCGGCGGCTGGGCCTGGATACCGTGGATCTCTACCTCATCCACTGGCCGGTGCCCGCCGCCGACCGGTACGTCGAAACCTGGAAGGCGCTGGAGAAGCTGGCCGCGGACGGCCGGGTGCGAGCGATCGGAGTGTCTAACTTCACCGTCGAGCACCTGCGACGGCTGTTCGCCGAAACCGGCACGGTGCCCGCCGTCAACCAGATTGAGCTGCACCCGCACTTCCAGCAGACCGCGCTGCGCGCGGAGCACGCCGCGCACGGGATCGCCACCGAGGCGTGGAGCCCGCTGGGCCAAGGTGCGGCGCTATCCGACGCCACCATCACCGGGCTCGCCAAGCGGCACGACGTGACTCCGGCGCAGGTGGTGCTGCGCTGGCACCTGCAGCTCGGCAACATCGTGATCCCCAAGTCGGTGACCCCAGCGCGGATCCGCGAGAACTTCGACGTCTTCACCTTCGACCTCTCCACCGAAGACCTCTCCGCCATCGCCGACCTCGACACGGATCGCCGCATCGGCCCCGACCCCGCCACCTTCGATATGCGCTGACGCGCTCGTGAGTGGTTACCAGTGCCATAACACTGTTTCCCACTCACGAGGTAATGGCGGCGAGGAGGGTGGTGAGGGGGCGGGTTTGGGCGTTGTGGCCCATCAGGCCGATCCGCCAACCCGTCCCCGCGAGTGGACCTAGGCCGCCACCGACTTCGATGCCGAAGTCCTCCCGCAACGCCTTGCGACCTGCGGCGTCGACCACACCGTCAGGCAGCCGGGCTGCAGTGAGCTGCGGTAACCGGTGGCCTTGCTCGGCGAACAGCTCGAAACCGAGCTCAGGCAGAGCCGCCTGGAGTCGCTCCCCCACCCGGGCGTGGCGCTCCCACACCGCTGGCAGTCCCTCGGCCAGTAACCGACCCAGACCCGCATGCACCGAAGAGATCAGCGTGGAACTCGCGGTGTGGTGATAGCGCGCCGGATCGCCCTGGTAATAAGCGTCCAGCAGGCTCAGATCCAGGTAGAACGAGCAGACCGGCCGTTCCCGGTCCCGGATCCGTTGCACAGCCCGCTCGGACAGGGTCACCGGCGCGATTCCCGACGGTGCACCCAGGCACTTCTGGGTCGCCGAGTAGCAGGCGTCGACGCCCCAGGCGTCGACTTCGACCGGAATCCCGCCCAGCGAGGTGACGGTGTCCACCAGCAGCAGCGTGTCGGTGTTCTGCAGTTCGCGTAGCGGTGCGATCTGATTGCGCACCCCGGTGGAGGTCTCGGCGTGCACCACCGCGACGAGCCGGGCCTGCGGTGCCTGACGCTGGGCGTCGAGCAGCTGTTCGGGATCCAGCGGCCGTCCCCAGGGGGCATGGACAGCACGCACCTGCGCACCCAGCCGGCGAGCCACCTCACACAGCCGCTCGCCGAAGTAACCGTTGACCCCGACAATGGCCAGGTCATCGGGTTCCAGCAGGCTAGCCAGGCACGCCTCCATCCCCGCCGATCCGGTGCCGCTCACCGGCAGGGTGAGGCGGTTGCGGGTGCCGAAGACGGTCCGCAGTCGTTGCGCGGTGTCGGCCACCAGGGTGAGAAACTCGGGATCCAGATGCCCGAGCACTGGCCGACTTAACGCCTCCATGGCCTCCGGGTAGGGATTCGACGGTCCGGGTCCGAGGAGCAGCCGATCCGAGTGCACAGCTCGATCTTGCCACGCCTGTCGTACTGTCGCCCCGATGGACAGCCTGTGCAGCGTGCAGCAGTGGCCGGTCGATACGGTGGCCGCCGCCGTGGTGGACGCCTCCGGTGCGGTAGTGGGCAGCCACGGCCCGCAGGACCACCCATTTCAACTCGCTTCGGTGACCAAGCTGCTGTCCAGCTACGCGGTGCTGCTGGCCGTGCAGGAGGGCGCGCTGGACTGGCAGCAGCCGGCCGGGCCGCCAGGCTCCACCGTGCGCCACCTCATTTCGCACGCCTCCGGACTGGAATACGACACTCCGCAGGTCTCGGCAGCGCCGGGAACCAAGCGGATCTACTCCAACACCGGGTTCGTTGCGCTGGCCGATGCGGTGGTGTCGTCAGGTGGCATTGGCTTCGCTGATTACCTGACCGAAGGGGTGTTCCAACCACTGGGAATGACCGCGACACAGCTGACGGGTTCCGCCGCCGTCGGTGCCGTGTCCACCTGCGCGGACCTGGCCCGGTTCGCCGCGGAGCTGCAGGCGCCGAGGCTGCTGGCGCCGGAGATTCTGACCGAGGCGACTCAGGTGAGCTATCCGGGACTGGATGGAATCGTGCCCGGCTTCGGGTTGCAGCGTCCCAACGACTGGGGGTTGGGCTTCGAGCTGCGGGACCACAAGAGTCCACATTGGACGGGTAGCCGGAACTCGCCGGAGACTTTCGGGCACTTCGGGCGGTCCGGGACGTTCCTGTGGGTGGATCCGGTGGCCGGCGCGGCCTGCATCGCGCTCACCACCCGCGACTTCGGCCCCTGGTCCCGCGACGCCTGGCCCCCCTTCTCCGACGCTGTCCTCGCCGAGCTCACCACCCGCTAGGCAGAACCCTGACGTTCCCGAACTCCACAGCAGAGCTGTGCGGGTATCCGCGGGACAGCCCTGCTGTGGAGTTCGGGAACTGTGGAGCGGTGCTAGCGAGGTCGGGACTATGACTGCAGGAGTTGGAAGTGGGCGCCCTGGTCTTCGATGCACTCGGCGAGGCGGCCGTAGGGACACGTCCATGATCGCCGTTTGTGTGCCGAGGACGACACGTCGTGTCGCTCCTGACACACAGATCGTGATCACCGCTGTGACCACTCCGCTAGTACGCGTCCCACTGCTACCGGCCCTGCCTTGTTGAGTAAGTGGCCGCCGGGCCACACGACCTCGCGTCCGGCACCAGTTTCGGGCCAGCCGAACGGATCCCCCTCGCCAGCTGCGCTCGACTGCGGCATCGGTCTTCTCACCGCGATGCCACTCACTGCGGTCATCGCGATCGCGTGCTTACTCTCGGTGCGCTGATGCCCGTTTCATGGACCCGCGCCCGGACCCAGTCGGATAGCCAGCGAGATCGCGTTGGCTGGAGCATGCACCTTGACGTCATTGTCGAAATAGACGAATACCTCCCGCGGGTGCACCGGCGCAGGCGCCGCAATCGTGTGATCCGTACGCGGACTCTCACCAGCTTGCCAGCCACGGATCCGCTGGGCCCAGACGTCCAGCGCCTCGTCGGTGTAGCCGCTGACGTAGAGCTCTGAGTCCCCGTGCAGCCGGACGTAGACGAAGTCCGCGGTGACGTCCTCAAGGTAGTGCCAGGTGCCAGCGGTGTCGGCTACCACCAGGGCGACGCCGTGCACGCGGAGCAGCTCGATCAGCGCCGGGTCGCGGTAGCTGGGGTGGCGCACCTCCAGCGCGTGGCGCAGCGGCCGGTCGGCGTCGGTGCTGGTCCAGGCGCGGCCCTCGAGCCGCTCGTCGTGCTGCTGCGCGAGCGCCGCAGCCGCCGCCGTGCTGCGCGGCAGTAGGTCGAAAAACCCGGCCAGCCGGGCGGCGTCGAACGGCAGACTGGGCGGTAACTGCCACAGCAGCGGGCCGAGCTTGGCGCCCAACGCGAGCACCCCGGAGGCGAAGAAATTCGCCAATGGCGGGTGGACGTCACGCAGCTTTTTCATATGTGTGATGAACCGCCCGCCCTTGACCGCGAAAACGAAATCATCAGGTGTCTGGGCCGCCCACGCCTGGTAGCTCGACGGCCCCTGCAGCGAGTAGAACGAACTGTTGATCTCGATGCTGTTCACCTGCCGGGACAGGTACTCCAGCTCCCGCCGCTGCGGCAACCCCGGCGGGTAGAACGTCCCCCGCCACAGTGGGTACCTCCAGCCGGAGGTGCCCACCCGAGCTCGTGAGTGGGAAACAGTGTCATGACACTGTTTCCCACTCACGAGTTATCCACAGACAGCGCCTTCCGCGGCGGAGCCGACGAGCCGGGCGTATTTGGCCAGCACGCCGCGCAGCACGCGCTGGGGGGCCTTCCACTCCTGCCGGCGCCGGGCCAGTTCGTCAGCGTCGACCTGCAGATTCAGCTCGCGGCGGTCCACGTCCAGCACAATCGGATCACCGTCGCGAACCAGCGCGATCGGGCCGCCGTGCGCTGCCTCCGGAGCCACGTGCGCGATGCTCAGGCCGGTGGTGCCGCCGGAGAAGCGCCCATCGGTGAGCAGCAGGACGTCCTTGCCCAGCCCGGCGCCCTTGATCGCACCGGTGACCGCGAGCATCTCCCGCATCCCCGGCCCACCCTGCGGCCCCTCGTACCGGATCACCACCACGTCGCCGGGCTGCAGGTCACCGACGGCGTCCATCGCGGCCTGCTCGCCGTCAAAAACCCGCGCTGTGCCCTCGAAGCGGGTCGAGTCCAGCCCGGCGGTCTTCACCACCGCACCATCAGGAGCCAGCGAGCCGCGCAGGATGGTGATGCCGCCGGTGGGGTGGATCGGGTCGGCGAGGCGGTGCAGGATCTTGCCATCCAGGTCGGGCGGATCCAGCTCGGTGAGATTCTCGGCGACGGTGCGCCCGGTGACGGTGAGGCAGTCGCCATGCAGCAGCCCCGCGTCCAGTAGTGCCTTCATCACCACCGGCACACCGCCGACGTGGTCTACCGAGGCCATCACGTGCGCACCGAAGGGTTTGACGTCGGCGAGGTGCGGCACCTTGTCTCCCACTCGGTTGAAGTCGTCCAGCTCCAGTGGCACTCCCGCCTCGTGGGCGATGGCGAGCAGGTGCAGCACCGCGTTGGTGGAGCCACCGAAAGCCATCACCACCGCGATCGCGTTCTCGAACGCCTCGCGGGTCAGGATCTGCCGGGCGGTGATCCCCCGTTTGATGAGCTCCACCACCGCGCTGCCGCTGGCTCGGGCATACCCGTCGCGACGCCGGTCCACCGCAGGCGGGCTGGCCGAGCCGGGTAGCGACATACCCAGCGCCTCAGCCGCACAGGCCATCGTGTTGGCGGTGAACATGCCGGCGCAGGCGCCCTCCCCGGGGCAGAAGGCGCGCTCGATCGCATCGACGTCCGCGCGGCTGATCAGCCCGCGCGCGCAGGCTCCCACCGCCTCGAAAGCGTCGACGATGTTGACCTCCCGGTCCCCTACCCGGCCGGGTAGGGCCGTGCCCGCGTAGAGGAACACCGCCGCCACGTCGAGCCGCGCGGCGGCCATCAGCATCCCGGGCAGGCTCTTGTCGCAACCGGCCAGCAGTACGGTCCCGTCCAGCCGCTCGGCCTCCATCACGCACTCCACCGAGTCGGCGATGATCTCGCGGGAGACCAGGGAGTAGTGCATCCCGACGTGGCCCATGGAGATGCCGTCGGAGACGGAGATCGTGCCGAACTCCATCGGGTAACCCCCGGCGGCGTGCACGCCCTCCTTGCTGGCCTCGGCCAGCCGAGCCAGGGACAGGTTGCACGGGGTGATCTCGTTCCACGACGAGGCGATACCGATCTGCGGCTTGCTGAAATCGTCGGCGCGCATGCCGATGGCGCGCAACATGCCCCGGGCCGCGGCGCGCTCGATGCCATCGGTGACGTCGCGGCTGCGGGGTTTGAGGTCTGGCGTGTCCATGCTGTCCTCCTGCGGCGCTCTATCGGATCTCTGATGGATCATGTCACGATGCCCCGTACCGGGGACTAGCATTCCTCGGCGACGCCCCGAGTAGCCGACCAGTCCCGAGCAGCCGACCAGTGAGGAGTCCGCCATGGCGGTCGACGCCGTAGGGCTTCCGAGCATCGCTGACTCCGGCGATGACACGCTGCTGAAAAAAGACTTCGGCACGATCGGGTTGCTGTTCACCGCGGTCGGCTCGATCATCGGATCCGGCTGGCTGTTCGGCGCTCTGAAGGCGTCGCAGATCGCCGGGCCTGCCGCTATCTTCTCGTGGCTGATCGGCACCGTGATGTTCGTTCTGATCGGGCTCACCTACGCCGAGGTCGGGGTGATGTTCCCGCGTTCCGGTGGCCTGGCCCGCTACCCGCACTACGCTTTCGGCTCGTTCACCAGTTTCACGATGGGCTGGATCACCTGGTTGGCGACGGTATCGGTGGCCCCGGTCGAGGTGCAGGCGGTGACCCAGTACGCCACGAACTACCTGCCATGGTTGCAGGTGCAGGCCAACGGCACGCCGGTGCTGACCAACCCGGGGCTGGGTGTGGCAGTTGCCCTGATGGCGGTCTTCACGGTGATCAACTTCCTAGGTGTCCGGTGGTTCGCCCGGATCAACAACGTGCTGGTCTGGTGGAAGCTAGCGGTGATCGCCCTGGTGGTGATCGTGTTCTTCGTCGTCTCGTTCGACAGCACCCACTTCACCGGCTTCGGCGGGTTCACACCGTTCGGCCTCCAGGGGGTCTTCGAGGCGATTCCCACGGCGTCGATCGCGTTCGCGTTCTTCGGATTCCGCCAGGGCATCGAGCTCGCCGGCGAGACGAGCAACCCGGGTCGCAACATTCCGCTGACGGTGGTGGGCTCGGTGGTGCTGTGCGGGATCATCTACATCGCGCTGCAGTTCGTCTTCATCGGCGCGGTCCCGTCCTCGTCGATCACCGCGGGCGGGTGGGCCTCGCTCGGTAACCACATCATTCCCGGCACCAGCGCGACAGCCTCGGGCAGCTTCGGTCCACTCGCCGCGACCGCCACCGTGCTCGGCATCGGCTGGCTCGCCGTCCTGCTCTACGTCGACGCGATCATCTCCCCCGGCGACACCGGCCTGATCTACACCGGGGTCAGCGCGCGACTGTCCTACGGGATGGGCCGAAACCGCAACGCCCCGGCGGCCTTGGCCAAGGTGAACAGCAACGGGGTCCCGTGGCTGAGCCTGCTGCTGGCGTTCGTGATCGGTTGCCTGTTCTTCCTGCCTTTTCCCGGCTGGCAGCAGCTCGTCGAGTTCGTCACCAACACCACGGTGCTGTCCTTCGGCATGGGACCGCTGGTGCTGATCGCCATGCGCAAGCAGCTGCCCGACACTGCTCGCCCGTTTCGCCTCAAAGGTGCCTGGGTGATCGCATTCCTGGCGCTGTTGTCGTCGAACCTGATCGTCTACTGGACCGGGTGGGACACCAACTGGAAGATGTTCGCGGCCATCCTGCTCGGCTTCGTCCTGCTCGTGGCACAGCAGACCTTTGCGAAACGCACCACGCCGGCACTGGATCTGCGCCACGGTTGGTGGCTGCTGGTCTGGTTCGCCGGTCTGGCCGTCATCAGCTACCTCGGCCCCTACCCAGCGGTGTCGAAGGGGGCGGGCAATCTCGGCGTGACGGCCTTCGGCGTCGGGGTCGGGCTCTGCGCCGTACTCACCGCCGTCGTGATGACCCTGGCCTACACCTGCAGGCTTCCCGGCGAGGTGGTCCGCCGGCGAATGGCGGCGGCCGACTGACGCGCCCAACGAGTGCAGTGAGCCACACCGCGGGTCAGGACGTGGTGTGTAACGCGGTGAGGAACTTCTGCGCGAGGGGGTTGGCCGGCACTCCGCTGGTCTGCCCGTTCTCGACGAGCATGGCGAAGGCCAGGTCGCCCTGGTAGCCGGTGAACCAGGAGTCGGCCTGGGGCGGTGCGGTGTTGCCGTGCTCGGCGGTACCGGTCTTGCCGAATACCGCGCCGCCGGGCACGCCGGCCAGATTCGTCGCCGTACCGCGGGTGACTACAGCACGCATGAAGTCAGACAGCGATGCCAGCACCGCTGCCGGTGGGCTCGGCGGTGGCTGCTTCGCGGTGGCGGGCTGCCCGGCAACGAGCATCGGCGCAGGGGTGGATCCGTGCGCCACGGTTGCCGCCATCAGGGCTTCGGACAGCGGGCTGACGAGGTCGGTGCCCTGACCGAAGGCATTCGCCGCCTGTCCCGCCGCGTCCTTCGCGGGGGTATAGGAGCCGCTGAAGGAGTTGACCGGCAGTCGCCAACCGGCTTCGAAGCCGTACTCGGCGGCGACCTGGTCGAGCGCACCGGGCGGCAACTTCTGCGACAGCAGCGCGAAGCTGGTGTTGCAGGAGTGCGCGAAGGCGTCGGTCAAGCTGACCGTGCCCAGGTTGAAGGCGTTCTCATTGGGAATGGTGCGGCCATCGATAGTGACCGTGCCCGGACAGGGCACCGGACTGTTCGGCCGCGCCACCCTGCTACTCAGCACGGCGGTGGCAGTGACGATCTTGAAGGTGGAGCCGGGCGGATACTGGCCGGCCAGCGCGATGTCGAAAGGCGCGCTGTCGCTGTTGGCGACGGCAAGAATCTCCCCGGTGGACGGGCGAACGGCCACGATCGCGGCATGCAGCCCCACCCCGGACAGCGCGGTCTCAGCGGCCTGTTGCACCCGGGTGTCGAGCGTGGTGTTCAGCGGGGAGCCGGGATGCCCGGCGAACTGGCCGACCTGGGCCACCGTGTTGCCCTGGGCGTCGTGGATCTCGATGGTGGCGCTGGCGGCGCCGGCGAGCTGGCCGTTGAACACCTGCTGCAGCCCGGACAGCCCGATCTGATCGGTGGGGAGATACCCGGGGCCGGCCTGGTGCAGCGCCTCGGCGGTGGGTTTGCCGACCTGCCCGAGCAGCGGTTGAGCGAAATGCCGGCTCGGCCCGACGAGCTGGGTTCCGGTCCGGAACACCGTGCCCGGGAGGTCGTGGATCTTGGCCTGGACGGCGCGGTAGTCGGCCTGGCGCAGGGTGACCACCGGCACGAAGTCGGTCGGCTTGGCCTGCTCGACGGCGCTGATCACCTCGGTTGCGTTGAGGTGTAGTGCCGAAGCGAGCGTGCCGGCCAGGTCGTCGAGGTTGGTCACCAGCTTCGGCTCCACCCCGACGGTCACGGTGTCACGTTCGGTGACCAGCGGTTGACCCGCGTCATCCAGGATCGGTGCCCGCTGCGGCAGGGTCCGGTTCACCACCAGGGTGTCGGCGATACCGAACTGAGGGTGCACGTCTTGGGGCTGCCAGTGCACCCGCCACTGGCCGTCGCCGCCCTTGGCGATAGCGAGCTTGCCCTGGTACCGCCATGGCGTGGGCAGCCCCGCCAGGGTCCACGACGCCGCGAATGCCATCGTCGTCGCGTCCTTGGTGAGGGTGAGGGCCCCGGGGGTCAGTTCGGCGGCGGTCGAGTCCAGCGCCTGCCCGGCGGCGTGCAACACGTGCTCCGCGGCGACCGGGTCGTCGGTGGCCTTGGCTGCGGCCGGGATATCACCTTTCGCCCAGGCGGCCAGGAACGCCTGCCCGGCCTGCCGTTGGGCGCTCTCGGTGCTCGAACAACCGCCTGCGCCGATCAGCTCGATCACCACCGCGAGCGCCACCGTCAACCGTCGGACAGTCATCGTGTTCTTTTGCCTCACGGCGGGAATCGTTGCACTCTCCCGAGTCGCGCCGACCATAGCCGGTAGGTAGCTGCCGCACCCACGGACGACACAAGAGTACTAACGCGGCGCCCGTCAGTTGAGCACGTGGAAGATGCCCCACGCCAGGTTGCCGGCGTTACCGCCGTGCACCCAGTGTTGCAGACCTGCCTTCATCCGCGTGTAGTACTCGTCGCTGACCTGCCCTTCGAGCTCGGCCTCGCGCCGCACGAGTTCCTCATACACGCGCTGGTAATGCCGGGGTAGCTGCTCGGAGTGGTCATGGAACTCCACGGAGCGTACGCCTAGCCGCAACAGCTCGCGCCGGTAGAACGCCGGGGTAGCCAGCGTGTCGAGCTGGATACGCTGCAAGATCGGCTTAAGATCCTCCTTGCTGGCGCTCTTCGTGGCCATCGGGTCGGTGAAGATCATCTGACCGCCGGGTCGAAGCACCCGCACCGCCTCTTCCAGCACCCGTGCCCGGTCACCGCTGTGTAGCAGGGAATCCTGCGACCAGACCACGTCGAAGGCGTTGTCCTGGAACGCGAGGTCCTCGAACGAGCCGTCGGCTACCTCGATCAACTCGTCGAGCCCCTGCTCGGCGTTCATCCGCCGGTTGCGCTCATTCTCCACCTCGGACAGGTTCAGGCAGGTGACATGGCACCCGTAGGTGCGGACCAGGTACCGGGCAGCTCCCCCATATCCGGCCCCGAGGTCGAGCACGGTAGACTCCCGGGTGAAATCGCCCAGGCTGGCCATGGTCTCGACGGTGCAGCGGCTGGCAGCGCCGATCTCCGCTACCTCGTCGCCGTACATGCCGACGTGGATGTCCTCGCCACCCCAGACGACGGCATAGAAGGTGTCGGCGTCTTCGGAGTTGTAGTATTCCCGGGCTGTGTTGACGGCGTTGGAGTACAAGTCAACCCCGTCCTGGGCGAAGCTGTAGACCTTCTCCGCGATGTGGACGAAGAAGTCCGGGTCTCCGTCTGAGTAGCTCGACTGGAAGTCACCATAGGTCTCGATCCGCTGGAAGCCGACCTCGCGCAGCAGCCGTCGCATGTAGTTCCTGCGCAGCGGGAACATGTTGAGGTGGTAGACCGAGTCGTCCGGGAACGTGTAGCGGAAGCGGGCTAACCCGTCGTCGATATGTTCGGGTTCGGCCTTGACCTCCTCACCGCAGTAGTAGTACGTGTGCTTGGACGAGAAACCATCGTCTAAGATGCTGTCATAGTTGCGCTGGTCGATGATCAGCACACCATCGTGTTTGAGCATCGCGTAGAACTCGGCGAGCGCTTTGCGCCGGTCGCGCTCGGAGAATAGATGGGTGAAGGAGTTCCCCAGGCACACGATCGCGTCGTAGGTGCCGTGCACGTCGCGATTGAGCCAGCGCCAGTCGGCCTCGACGACGCGCAGGACGTGGCCGCCGGCGGCTCTACCGTTTGCGAATGCCTTGGCAAGCATGTGGGGGCTGCCATCGGCGCTGACCACGTCGAAGCCCGCTTCGAGCAGCCGAACTGAGTGGTAACCGGTGCCTGTAGCGACGTCGAGCACTTCGCGGACGCCTCTGGCCTTGAGCTGGTCGATGAAGAACGCACCCTCGCTCTGGGCGCGGCGCTTCCAGTCGATGAGCTCGTCCCACTTCTCGACGAAGCTGGTGACGTACTCCTCGACATAGTGGTCGGACTCGCGCACCTCGGTCGGGCTGTCTCCGAAGCCCTGGGGGCCGTCGTCCTGAGGGACAGCGCGCAGCGGGTCGTGGCCTGGAAGGATCCGAGCACTGGTCCGGGCGGTTTCTGTCATCAGGTCACCTCGCGCGCTCATCGTCCGCCAATTCGGGCATTCCGCATGCACGCCCCATGCTTCAGGTGAGACCGTGCTCATCCGAGTGCAATCGGTTGGCGCATTGGCAACCGGCACATGGTTAAAACTTAAGTGAACATGCCTGACCGAGGCAAGCCCAAGCGCACTGGGCCGGTACCCATCCCGGCCGATCCGGCGGCCGTCGTAATAGCTCTGGACAGCAAAAACACGGTCAGCCGTTGGACGAAACGCACGATCGGTTACTTTTCTGAAAGTAACGGACTCAATACCACGTGGAGGGGCCCGATGCGCCCCGGCGATTTCCCGACTGCCGGGCTTCTGCGCAGGTAGCGGCCGATATGGAGCCCCTAGGTGGGCGGCGGTGCGTCAACTCTTGATGATGTCGGCCAGCGGCACTGCGGGGTCGGACAGGCGGTAGCGGTCAACGGGCACCCCACTGTGGATGAGGTCCTGCACGGGCGCGATCCCCTCGTCCCGCTGGTTGACGTGCATCCCGGCGACCGCCCGACCGTCAGTGATCCAGAACGCATAGAACGCCCGCGCTGCCAGATCACCCCGAGTGACCAGCGCGTCGTACCCGCCACGGGGAAACCACCCGGCGAACTCCATGCCGACGTCATACTGATCGGTGAAGAAGTACGGCGCCCGGTCGTAGGTCACCGGCTGGCCGAGCATGGAGCGGGCCGCGGCTGTCCCCCCGTGCAGCGCGTTGGCCCAGTGCTCGACCCGGATCCGTGGCCGATACAGCGGGTTGATTGCGTTGGCGACGTCGCCGGCGGCGTAGATGTCGGGATCGTCGGTCCGCAGCGCGGCGTCGACGAGCACACCATTGCCGACGGGCAGACCGGCCTGCGCGGCGAGGTCGGTGTTGGGCCGGGCGCCCACCCCGACGATGACCACGTCCGCGGGAATCGTGTTGCCGTCGTCAGTGATCACCGCCGTGACGTGCCCGGTGCCACGGAATTCGGTCACCGCCGTGCCAAGCTGGACGTCGACGCCGTGTTGGCGGTGCACCTGGGCGAAGAACCCCCCGATCACCGACGCTCCCGCGCCGGGACCCAGCGCAGCCTGCAGCGGAGTGGGTTGCGGCTCGATGACGGTGACCTCACAGCCGTACTGCCGGGCTGCGGCCGCGGTCTCCAACCCGATCCAACCGGCACCCACGACGACGACCGGCCCCCGCCGCGGATCGCCTCGCGCAGCCGCTCGGAATCGTCGATCCGGCGCAGGTAACAGACCCCGTCCAGGCCGGCACCCGGTAGATCCAGTCGGCGCGCGGACGCGCCCGTAGCCAGCAGCAGCTTGCTGTACCCGAGCCGGTCGCCATCCGCCAGTTGCACCTGATGCCCAGCCCGGTCCACGCTGGTTACCCACCGTCCCAGCTGCAGCTCCACGGCGTTGTCCCGGTACCAGCTCTCGTCGTGGACGTAGAGCATGGGCTTGCCGCCCTTGCCCATGAGGTAACTTTTCGACAGCGGCGGCCGCTCGTAGGGCCGCTCGGCTTCGTCTCCGATGAGTACCAACCGGCCGGTGAAGCCCTCCTCACGCAGGGTCTGGGCCGCTTTCGCCGCGGCGAGGCTGGCGCCGACAACGACGTACGTCTGCTGTTTCTGCTGCTGTCGCGCCATAGTTAGCTCCTGTGTTGCCGGCTGCTTCGTTATCGACGATCGCGAGCACGGTCGCTTTGGGATCCTGTGCCAAACCTTGGACGAAGCCCTGGTAGTAGGCCTGGCGGCCCTTGCTGACCGCCCATCGCCGCAGGGCAGGGACCTTCAGCAGACCTGGCACCTCGAAGACGCCCGGTCCGAGACGATCGAGCCGGCGGGAGACCTCTGCGCCGAGGTGCAGCGTCTCCTCGACTGCCAGGCCCACGGTCGTCCCCGTGGTGCCGACGACAGGAGAGCTCCACAATGCCTCGGCGTCTGTCGCCCGCCAGTTCTGCGGGGGGTTGTCGGCTGACAGGATCGGGATCCGGGTCTCGGGTCTGAAGGCGACGTCGGGGGCAGCGGTGGCGGACCGGACCGCCTGATACAGCGCGTCGCCCTGCAGACGGCTGCCCGAGGCTCCCAGCCGGTAGGCAACCTCGACGTCGTCGATGCCCGCGCGGACAGCGGCAACGACGAGGTCCTTGCCGACGCCCTGCTCGAGGAGGCCGTCGCCGAAGAGGACGCCACCTCCTTCAAGGGTGAGGCCGTGGCTGTTGTCCCAGTCGTGAAACACCCGGGCCAGCAGGTCGCCGAAGGTGATGGGCGGGAACCCTCTGGTGCGGGCCTGGACTGCCGCATGCACCCGGTCGTAGACGAAGCCGTCCGGCAGCATCCGCGCCGGTCGGGTGAGTTCACGCAGCGCCGCGACCGTATCGGTGGCGACTTTGCGTTGCAGGCTCTGCCAGAACTGCGGGTATCTGTGATGCCAGAAGCCGCGGATGGCCGTCACCGGAGTGCGCAGGTGCCCCGCCGCGAAAGCGTCGGTGAGATAGTGCTGGGCTGCCGCCTCCCGTGCCATCGCCCGGGACTCGTCACCCCCGCAGCGTCCCAGCCGGCAGGCCTCGTCGAGGGCCACCTCGTGCAGGTGGCGATAGGCGGCGCCTGCTGAGTCGAAACGGGGGGATTTCGGGCCGTTGCGGTCTGCCGCGGTGCCGAGCCGGCCGGGGGCGACGAAATGATCGCCGTTCGCGGTGGCCAGGGTCAAGAAGCGGTCCCGAACCCGTCTTTCGACCTCGGTTGCCGCCGCAGCCGCGGTGAACTGGTAGTCGCTGAACTGTCCTCCAGGCTCGAACCGAGGGTCGACGACGCCGCCGTCAACCGCCATCACCTTCAGCGCGCAGACGATCTCGTCCCTGGTGCCGAGCTTCGTCCCGCGCTCGCCGGGGATAGCCGCCAACCGGAACAGGTCGTTGGATGGGTACGGGCCGGCGAAGAAGTCCCCGCTCAACGCGACGACGTCGCCGTAGCCCAGGACACAACGCTGCTCGGCGCAGTCACCGCCGACGTCGACGAGCGCGCCTGCGGTGGCGGCCTCGCCCACGGCACGATGCTCGGAGGACTTCATCGGGACGCTCCGACGTGAGTGCCAGCGGCTAGGTGACCGAGCGCAGCGCGGTAGCTGTCGGCGAAGCCGGCGATTTCAGCCGGGCCGAACAGCGGGTGCCGGTAGCGCAACACCAGATGGAGCCGACCTGCGGCGGTGAGCGCCCCGACGGCCAGGCCCATCGGCATCCTGACCGGCGGGGAGAACCAGACCTCGCCGGCGTGGAGTTCGGGTCCGAAGTCAAGGTCTTCCTCGAGGCGGCCGAGGTTGGACAGGATGGCCGTCGGGATCACCCGCTCGGAAGCGGCGAGACGGGCGATGCCCTGTTTGGCTGGCAGCGGCAGGTGCTGCAGCACGTCGAGGACCCTGACCGCAGCGGCCGGAGTGCGCTGCCGCTTGATGTGCTGGGTGCGACGGCGGATCGCCTCGACTGTGGCGGCGGGCGCGGCGCGATCTGCGAGACGGGTCACGACGGGCACCATGAAGCTGAAGTTGCCGAACACCTCGTGCCACGATGCCTTGGGTCGCAGGTTGACCGGCATCAGCACGCTGAGCCGGCCGGCAGCGCCGCCGTGCCCGCAGTTCCAGCTATCCAAAGCGAGATGCAGCCCGGCCAGCAGCAGGTCGTTGACGGTGGTCCCGGCCTTAGCCTTGGCGGCCAGCGCCGCGGTCTGCGCGGTGTCGAGGACCAGATGATGGAGCTGGTAGCCCGGGCGGTCCGCACCGCCGATCGGGACCAGGTGCGCCGACCGGGCAGCGGCTTGGCGCAACTCGCCCACCAGCGCCCGGAGCCGGCCCCACCGGCCGCTCGACGAAGGGATCCGTACCTCCTCGGGTGGCGTTTGGGGCACGAGGTCGGGCCTGCCGGCGTAGGCCCGGGCGATGGAGCGGAGCAGGCACAGCGCGGCGATGCCGTCACCGGCGGCATGGTGGACGTTGAGCATGACCACGTCGCCATTGCGATGATGGGCGAGGCGGATGCGCAGCGGTGGCGACGTCACCAGCGGCACCGCCAGGCTCTGCAGGCGGGCTCGGGCGTCCCGCAGAGCGTCGTCGTCAGAACACACCACAACGTCGAGAGGATCAACGTCAGGTCTGGGGGTGATCTCCCACGCACCTCGACCCCGGCGGTCAGTGCTGAGTCGCGCGCGAGCTCGGGGATGTCCGGCGAGTGCCACCCCCACGGCGTGGCGCAGTCGATCTTCGACGACGCTGCCAGTGACCCGGACTTCCAGGTGGACGCTCCACGGTGCGGTGGCCGAGTCGAGGTGATAGCTGGCCTCGTCGAGGGCGCAGAAGGCTCGCCGCACCGGTCGTTCCCAGTGGACCGCCGTGAGTGGCGCACTGGCTGGGCGGCTTGTCATGATGTTGCTCCTCTTGCGACCTCGCGAGGCGACTCCGGGAAGGGTCGTCAGGTCGAGCGCGATCACGCCGTTCTAGGACGTACGCCAGCCGGGCGCGTAGCAGGTGGCCAACCGGGCACGATCTCGATCACGCCTGCTCGAGCCCGAACGGGATCGGAGCCACGGTGAACACCGTGCGCAGTAGCAGGAAGGCCCGATACACCGGGTCGGTCCGGCCGGCCGGGCGGGCGGGCGATGCTCGACGTCGACAGATCAGCGCTGGTCATGGGGACCTCCTTCTAAAAAGACGAATACTCTTGTTAGAAGCTTGCTCCCCCTGATACGTTTCGTCAAGAGTGATTGTTTTTAGAAGACCGCCTCCACGAGGGCGGGTTTCTCACGCCGGGTTCAGCGCGAGTTGAGTGAGTTCCCAGAGCACGTGGTAGGTGGTGGTTTGGGCCTCCTGGATGCGGTGCACCGAGGACGATGGCATCACGAACAGGTGCTCGATGGTGTCCGCCTCGGCCATATTGCCGCCGTCGTAGCCGGCCAGACCGATGGTGAGCATGCCGCGGCGGTTGGCCTCCTCGAAGCCGCGGAGCACGTTGGTTGACCCGCCGCTGGTGGACAAGCCCAGCGCGATGTCCCCGGCGCGGCCGTTGGCGGCCAGGGGTCGGGCGAAGACCACGTCGAAGGAGACATCGTTGGCCAGCGCGCTGAGCACCGCGACGTCGGTGGCCAGCGCCGCCGCGGGCAACGGATGGCCGGCTGGACCGGGGTTCTGAAAGAGCTCCGCGATGGCCTGGGCGTCGGTGCTGCTACCGCCGTTGCCGAAGGTGAAGAGGCGGCCGCCAGCGGCGAAGGACCGGGCCATCGCGCTGGCACAATCAATGAGTTGATCACGATAGAGTTTCAGTACGTCGGCGCGCAGCCGGGTGATCTCCTCGGTTTTGTCGGTGGTCGACCGGCACACCTCCGCGAGCACCGCGTCCACGTTCGATTTACCCGCGTAAAGGAACGGGTACAGCGACTCCAGGTCGCTCATAACGACACCTCCGGGCAGATGATGCAGGTCAATGCGTTCACCCCAGGACACTGGGCGCGAGCACGCCGGGCTGTTCGAAGAAGACGTGCACCAGTTCCCACAGCACGTGATAGGCGGTGACGTGGATTTCCTTGACCACTCGTGGGTCGTCGGAGCGTGCGACGAGTACGTGGTCCAGCCTCTCGATCCGGGCGATCTGGCCGCCGTCGCCGCCGACCAGCGCCACGGTCAGCAGGCCCGCGTCGTGAGCGGTGCGCAGCGCGCGGGCGACGTTGGGGCAGTCGCCGTCCGACGAGATGCCCAGTGCGATGTCGTCCGCCGCTGCGTGTAGCCGCAGCTGCGCCGCGAAGCTATCCTCAAAGCCACCCAATCGGATGATCCCGCTCAGCGTCGCGGCGTCATTGGCCAGCGACACGGCCGGTAGCGCCCGTTTTCCCATGATGACCGGGTGCACGAACTCCACCACGATGTGCGCGGCGTCGGCGGCCGCCGAACCGTTGCCGAAACACAGCAACCTGCCACCGCGGTGGAACCGCAACGCCATGTCGTAACAGGCTCGGCCCACCGCCTCCGCGTCCTGGCCCAGCGCCCTGGTTGGCTCCGTACGTCGCTCGAAAGCTCGATCCACCTGGGCACCCGTCAACTCAGCGACCACTACTGTCCGCCTCCTGGGTTTATACGATAATCCTAGTTGTAATCGTAGTACCTTGTCGGCATGCCGCCGACCTCCGACCCAGCCGGTGAGCGCAGCAGGACTCACGGTGCCCTGGCCAGCGCGAGCCGGGTCCGGATCCTCGATTTGCTACGTGGCAGCGGTACCCCGCTGGACGTGGCACAGATCGCCGGGCGCACCGCGCTACACCCCAACACGGTGCGTTTCCACCTCAGGGTGCTCGTCGATGCTGGACTCGCGTGTTGTCGCACCGACTCCCCCCGCGCCTCGGGGCGGCCCCGGCTGATCTACACCGCGACCACAGACGGCTCCGACAGCCATCCAGAGGGCTTTCAGTTGCTCGCCGACATCCTCGCCAGCTACCTGGCCTCCAGCAGCACTATCCCTAGCGAGCTGGCCGAGGAGGCTGGTCGCGCGTTCGCCCACCGTCACGGGCGGTCTTCCCAGCCGTTCGCCGGAGTCTCCGCCGACGAGGCAGTCCGTCGAGTCATCGCCACGTTCGCCGAACTCGGTTTTCAACCGGAACTGGACCGGGACGGATCATACCGCCGGATCCTGCTGCACGCCTGCCCCTTCCACGCCGTCGCCAGTAAGCACCCCGACGTGGTCTGCGCGGTACACCTGGGCTTACTCCGGCAAACCCTCGCCAACCTCGACGCCCCCATCGAGGCCACCAGACTCGAGCCATTCGTCAACCCGCACCTGTGCGTCGCGCACCTCGCCGCTGCCAGCGACTCCCTCGCCGAATCAGCGCCAGCCCCGACATGAATCAGCCGCGGCCAGCGCACTGGATGCGTAGCCGATGCGGTGCCGAGTATGAGTACACGGGCCAGTGAACGAATCACGCAACAGCTGCAGCCCGCGTTGCGCCAGCAGCTCTCGCGCCAGCGCGTCCGGCTCCGGTTGAGAGATTGGCACGCCCGAGCTGATCCAATCTACGATCGTCTCGGGTGCCGTGCCACCGTCGAGCTGGTGAAGCTCCAGCGTCCACGAGGCCCCCACCGAGCGGCACCACACCACGGCCAGCACTGGCGCTGCCGCGGCCACGTCGTCTGACGGTGGTCGCCCGACCGCATACTTCCCACTGGTTACGGTCGCAATCTCGTTGGTTCTCATCGCGGCTCCTTTCCAAGGAGGTCCGTATGATCACGCGAACTCGGGGGAAGACTGGCGCGCTGGTTCACCGCGAGCGTCCGCCGGTGACGCTTCGGTGTAGATCGGAACGGAATTTCCCTGTTGAGTTGCCCGCGTGCCATGTGCCTGAATTTTTAGCAGCTCGGCGATGTGGTCAATCGTTCTGCCTGCCTCGTGGAGAGCTTGATGCGCTACACAGGAAATGCGCGGGCGACATTGAACTTTGCTCATCGTGGCAAACTTCGCGCGCCATAAGGTGATGTGGTGCTCCGCAATCGCCAGTGCGAGTTGCGCCTCATGCAGCTCGGTGAGGAGCCTGTCAGGCTTGTCGGCCGACGGTTGGAATTGAGTAACCTGGGTGGACAGGTCGTGGTAGTGCATGCGAACACCTCCGAATGTAGGGCCTACCGGTCAGCTAGTGCGCCGTTAGGCGTGACCGGGTCGAAAATGTTCGGGAGGTGCACGTCAGGCGGTATCGGCAAGCCAGCGGATGGCGCTGGGTTGCTGGGTCCGCTGGTCTGGGGCGGTGTTGCTCTTTCGAGGAAGCGGAGCAGTTCGACGGGGAAGGGCAGCACCAGGGTGGAGTTCTTCTCGGCGGCGACTTCGACGACGGTTTGGAGCAGGCGTAGTTGCAGCGCGGCGGGGTGCACGGTCATCGCTTCGGCGGCTTGGGCCAGCTTCTCTGAGGCCTGTAGCTCACCGTCGGCGGTAATGACGCGGGCGCGTCGTTCCCGTTCGGCTTCGGCCTGCCGGGACATCGACCGCTTCATCGATTCAGGTAATGCCACGTCTTTGATCTCCACGCGGTCGATGTGCACGCCCCAGCTCAGGGCCGGGCTGTCGATCATCAGTTCCAGGCCTTGGTTGAGCCGTTCCCGGTTGGACAGCAGGTCGTCCAGGTCGCTCTTGCCGATGATCGAGCGCAACGAGGCCATCGCGACCTGGCGAATGGCGGAGTCGTAGTCCTGGACGTCGACAACCACCTTCACCGGATCGACGACTCGGAAGTAGACGACGGCGTCCACACGGACCGTCACGTTGTCGCGGGTGATGCCGTCCTGAGCGGGCACCGGCATGGTGATGATCTGCATGTTGACCTTTTGCAGACGGTCGGCGATCGGGGCGATCAGGGCAAGTCCGGGACCGCGAATCTCGGTGCGGACCTTTCCGAACCGGAACACGACGCCCCGCTCAAATTGTTTGATGACTCGAACACTGGTCCCGATCCACATCGCGCCCAGCACCACGACTGCGATCAGCGCATAGATGATCATTTCATTCTCCGATGTCTAGCCTCGGTCCCGCCCGATCGGCCTCTCTCAGCGGCCCGAGGCCTATAGGTCGATTGCCTGTTGTGCTGAATGCCGGATCGGTGCGCGGGCCGTCACGGCCGCTGATGGTTGGTGGCGTCTCGACACCGCCGCGCTTCCCAGATCACCCCGGACATCACGGCGAGCGCCAGGGCGCTGATCGGTGATCCCGCCAGCAGTAGGATCACCCCGTACGTCAAGCTCAGTACGAGCAAGATTGTGTAGATCCGCCGAGTCAGGTCAGGCGAGCCGTGGTGTGGCCGCTGCGGCGCGATGTTGAAGGACCGCGCCTCGGTGTCGAAGGACTGCGCAAAGCCCGGGTCCTCGACCAGTAACTGGTGCTGGATCTCGTGCAACGCCGCGCGTTCGTGGTCGCTGAGCACGACACACCTCCTGGGGTGCCTGTCCGGTCGGCACGGTCTCGTCACTGCGCCCATCCGAACGATTTCTATCGTAGCACGATATAAAGCACCGGAATGCGTTCGTCTTGCCGATGAGGTCGGGTGGCCCGCAAGCTGCGCGGGGCAGGGTACGTCCTGAGCTCGACAGCACGGACGTTTTCGGCGCATAGAACGTCCGTGCTGTCGAGTTCACGACGCTGGCCCGGTAACTGGGGATGATCGCTGACTGTCTCGGCGAGTTCCCGGGTGCCGCCCAGCAGGTCGATGACGGCATCGGCATCGCGGGTGATCCAGCGCAGCGAGAACGTGCCGGCATCGTGGAGCTTCCAGCTGGTGGCACAGCCCAATCCGGCGGCCAGCTGGATTGGCTTCGGGGCGGCATCGACCTCATCGGGAGGCACGTGGAGCGCGTTGGGATACATGGAACTCTCCCTTCGGAAGTAAAGCTCCCGGGGCAGCATGGTGATCGCGGCACGGTCGACAGCTCGTGTTGGCTGAGCGCATCCGTCCTAGCTGCCAGGGCTCTCCATCCGCCTTGCATCTGAGTGGGAACAATCACCATGGTAGAGCGAGAGAAACAGAATGGGCGTTTGTCGGAAGCTATGCTTCATGACGTGCCGGACCCGCCCACACCTACGCCACGACTGCTTCACGACGTTGCAAGCACCGGGATCGCCGAACTCGATCACACGCTCGGCGGGTTGTTCTGGGGCGACAACGTCGTCTTCGAGGTCGCCGATCCGCCGGCGGCTGAGCCGTTCTACCGTGCCGTCGCCGCGGTCGAGGAGCACTACGACCAGGTCCTCTACGTCGCCCTCTCCGGTGAGCCAACGCAGCTCCGCGGCTTCGATCTCATCCACGCCCGCCCCGGCAGCGAACTCTCACAGCCCGCGCCGCTGCTCCGTGCGATCATCGAGCGCTGCCGACACGGCGAGCGGAACCTGGTCCTGTTCGAGGCCATGGAGACGATGATCGAGCGCTGGGGCGCCGACGTCGCCGCGCGCTTCTTTGCCCACTGTTGCCCGCAGCTCCTCGAGCTCGGTGCGATCGCCTATTGGTCCGCGCCCGCCGGTGCGCTCTATCCCGGCTTGCGACGCACCATCGAGGAAGTCACCCAATGCGTCCTCGTGGTCGGCGACTCGCGGCTGCGGGTCGCCAAGGCCGAGGGTCGCCCGCCCGGCATCGAGGGCAGCGTCTTTCGCTACCGCGACGTCGATGGCCTGCCCGCGCTGACACCCGCACCGGTCGCCGCCCGCATCGGCGTGGCGCTCCGCGCCGCGCGAACCCAGAGGCAGCTGAGCCAATCAGACCTCGCCCGGTTAGCCGGGGTGTCGCCGAGCGCGATCTCACAGGCCGAACGCGGCAAGCGCGGACTCTCGCTCGAGACACTGCTCGAGCTGACGGGCAACCTGAACATGAGCATCGACGAGCTGCTGCGCGGCGAGGTCGTCGCCGGGTACCGCCTCGGCCGCCGCGACCACCCGCGCACCCGCCGCATCGACGACGCGCACCAGCCGCTGCCGCTGCTCGACGACCCGGCCTCAGGGCTGCGCGCCTACCTCGTCCATCTCCCGCCGCGGCAGACCGGGTCTCCACATCTCGCGCACAAGGGAACGGAGCTGGTCGCCGTCGCCAACGGCCTCGTGCAGATCGTCCTCGCCAACGGCCGCCTGGTCCTGCGACGCGGCGAGGTCCTGCTGATCGACGCGACCACGATCGAAGGCTGGCGCAACCTCGGGCCGTCTGAAGCAACGCTGTTCTGGATTCTCCGCGACTGACGACGGCTGGCAGCATCGGTGGCATGAAACCCGATGCCGACGCGGCCGCACCCGCAGCGGTGCTCATGCCGCGAGGCCATGCGGCCGAGACACAGACGCAGCCCACCGGTCCACACCGGCACCCCCAGGATCGGCTCGCTCCGCACCTTCGCACCCTACGAGGGATGCTGCTCGAGCAGCGCTCGTTCCGGCTCGAGCAGCTCGTCGGGCTGCGGGCAACCGACGGCAGGACGGTGGATACCGACTCCACGGACACCGACGCCGGCCGAGCTCGACGCGAGGTGGCCGCACTGGTTGCCGACGGAGCCAGGCGGGCGATGGCCGACATCGAGCTGGCCCTGGCAAGCATCGTCGCCGGGCACTACGGGTGCTGCCACGCCTGCCACGCGGACATACCCCTCGCCGTTTTGGAGGTCATTCCCCAGGCGAGGTTGTGTCTGTCCTGTCAACGCAGCGAGTCCGACCTCCGGTAGCTCATGAGGCGCATGGCGTCACGTGATTGCGCAAGGCAATGGACGTCACAAGGCGCGTTCCAGGAGCGGCCCGGCAACGCTGCCGGGTAGATTCTATCGTATCCCGATATACTTATGCGGTGGCGCATCGAGAAACCGAGCAGACGTGGTGTGATGTTGTGGTGGCGGTGCACGAGGAGGAGGCGGGATCCGAACCTCTGACGAAGCAGGATTTCGAGGCGTTGGCTCGATTCCGTTTCGGGATCCGTCGCTATCTGCGCTTCAGCGAGGAGGCGGTGCGCCGGGATGGCCTCACTCCGCAGCAGTATCAGCTGCTGCTGGCACTGAAAGGGTTTCCCGGTCGGGAGTGGGCGACCGTTCGGGAGCTCGCTGACCGGCTCCAGTTGCGCCACCACAGCGTGGTGGAACTGGTCGATCGGGCGCAAGGGCAGGGGCTCGTAGAGCGAGGTGCACATCCGAGCGACGGCCGGGCGGTGCGAGTGTTGCTGACCGCAGAGGGTCAGCAGGTCCTGGCGCGGCTGAGCGCGCTGCACCGCGACCAGCTACGGCGCATGGATGCGGCGCTCACCCTGCCGACCTGGAACAGCGCAGCGCAGCAAGGACACACGTCCGCTCCGTGACCCGGCCGGCACATCGACGCGTGACACACAGTCTGCTTTACCACCGCGGTGTTCACGAATCGGGCATCAACTGTTCGATCGCTGTGGTCGTTCCTGGAGTAGTTCGGCGAGGACTGCAGCCTCGCTGATGCCCGGGTCTTTGCTGGCGGTCAGCAGCGTCAGCGCTCCGTCTGCCGCCAACTCGCGCAAGTGAGCCAGGGCCATTGCGTGCTCCCCGGTGGCGAGCTCGGCCCGGTAGCGGCGTCGGAACTCAGCGAACCGCTGCGGGTCATGATTGTACCATTTGCGTAGCGTCGTCGACGGTGCGACCTGCTTGCACCACTCGCCGATGTCGGCCCTGGATTTGCTCATTCCGCGCGGCCACAGGCGATCGACCAGTACTCGGTTCCCGTCCTGATCCGTCGCCTGGTCATAGACTCGGCCCACCTTCACCGTCACGGTGCTCACCGCCAGCCAGAGTTGTGTCAGTCATGATGTTCAAATCGCGGTATTTCCGCTGCTCGTTCCCGGCCAGTAAACGTCCGGAAGGTGCGCGATCAACGAGCGCGAGGCTCACTGCGTTGAGCAGCTGGCCCAGGGCGAGCATCGTGCTCGTGGCGCCGGGCTGAACGCGCTTCCAACCCGGCACGTCTATCTCATCAAGCTGGTCATACAGCCGACGGTGGTCGGGCGCCGAGCGAGAGCTCAGTGAGGGCTTGTTCACCGGCATGGTGACGGCATTGCGCCGGGTCCGCGGCCGTGGCGGCCTCTTCCGAGTGGCGATGTCGGCCGCTGCCAGAGTGCTCGGGCCCGGCACGGTGAGCACTACCGCCAGGACGACCTCGACCGGGATGGTCCACCGGTGGTGATCGCGCGGTAGGTGCGGCTCGACGCCCTCGTCGGAACGGCGCTCGGCCTGCGTCAGTGTCTTCCACTCGCTGAGCACAACACACCTCCTGGGTGGCTCCAGGCTTGGCGCTCGACGCCGAGCCATCCAATCCACCTACTTAATATCGTAACACGATATAATAGTCCCGGGGGTCAGTACGGTGGCAGAACTAGGGAGCCGGGTGGTGGTGGATGGCGGGTCACTGACCGGAGAGTGTGGAGGAGGCAGGCGGATGGGTCGCAACGTTGCGCAACAGCTCATCGAGGCACACCTGGTCGGCGGTGACATGGTCGCAGGGCAGGAGGTCGCCCTGCGAGTGGACCAGACCCTGACCCAGGACGCTACGGGCACGTTGGTGATGCTGGAGTTGGAGGCGTTGGGCCTGGATCGGGCGCGCACCGAGGTCAGCGTGCAGTACGTCGACCACAACCTGCTCCAGGCCGACGAGCGCAACGCCGAGGATCATCTGTTCCTGCGCTCGGCTGCTCGCCGTTTCGGTCTGTGGTTTTCCAAACCGGGTAACGGGGTCTCTCATCCTACGCATATGCAGCGCTTCGGCAAGCCCGGCAAGACGATGCTGGGTTCGGACTCACATACCTGCGCTGCAGGCTCGCTGGGCATGTTGGCCATCGGCGTCGGCGGCTTGGAGGTCGCGTTGGCCATCGCCGGACAACCGGTGCATATCCGGATGCCGCAGATCTGGGGTGTGCGGCTGACCGGTGAGCTGGCGCCATGGTGCTCAGCGAAGGACGTGATCCTGGAGATGCTACGCCGCCACGGGGTCACCGGTGGGTTGAACCGGATCATCGAGTACCACGGGCCCGGTTTGGAACAGCTGTCCGCGATGGACCGCCACGTCATCGCCAATATGGGCGCCGAACTGGGCGCGACCACCACGGTGTTCCCCGCCGACGACGCGGTGCGCGCATTTTTGCGCGGTGAGGACCGCGAGGACGACTTCACCGAGGTGGTGGCCGACTGCGACGCTGACTATGACGTCACCGACGGGATCGACTTGTCCACCCTGGAACCGCTGATCGCGCGGCCGACCTCGCCGGGCAACGTGGTGCCGGTCCGGGAGGTGGAGGGGACCGAGGTCTCTCAGGTGGTGCTGGGATCCTCGGCCAACCCCGGGCTGCGCGACTACGCAATCGTGGCGGCGATCCTCGCCGGCCGCCAGACCGCCGACGCGGTCAGTTTCGACGTCAACCCGTCCTCCCGGGAGATCTTCTCCGACCTCACCCGGATGGGCGCCACGTTCGACTTGATCGCCGCCGGGGCTCGGATCCACCAGGCGGGGTGCATGGGGTGCATCGGGATAGGGCAGGCGCCAGCCGCGGGGCGCAACTCACTGCGCACCTTCCCGCGCAACTTCCCCGGCCGCTCCGGCACCACGGGCGACGCAGTCTGGCTGTGCTCACCGGAGACCGCGGCGGCGTCCGCGCTCACCGGTGTGATCACCGATCCGCGCGCTCTCGCGGCGCAGTTGGGCCTGGACTACCCCACACTGGCGTTGCCCGAGCGCGCGTCAGTGAACACCGCGATGCTGGAGGCGCCGCTACCGCAGGAGGAAGCGAGCGCGGAGGAACTAGTCAAGGGACCCAACATCGCCTCCCTGCCCGACTTCCCGGAGCTGCCAGCCCGGATAGAGGCGCCGGTGCTGCTCAAGGTCGGCGACGACGTGTCTACCGACGAGATCTCCCCGGCCGGGGCCCGGGCGCTGCCGTACCGCTCGAACATCCCCAAGCTCGCCGAGTTCACCTTCACCCCGATCGACCCCGACTATCCGCGCCGGGCCGCAGAACTCGCCCACACCAGCGGCCACGTCGTGATCGGCGGCCACAACTACGGTCAGGGCTCCTCCCGGGAACACGCCGCGATCACCCCCCGATACCTGGGCTTGCACGCGGTGATAGCGAAGTCCTTCGCCCGCATCCACTGGCAGAACCTGGCGAACTTCGGGATCCTCGCCCTCGAATTCACCACCGCGAGCGACTACGACCGGATCGACGCCGGCGACACCGTCCTGATCGACGGGATACGCGCAGCGCTTAACTCCGGGGGCGATCTCACCGTGACCAACACCAGCAAGGACCAGCAGTACCCGCTCTGCCACCGGCTCTCACCGCGACAGATCGAGATGGTCCTCGCCGGCGGTCACATCCCCCTGCTGACCCGCGGGCACAACCCCCAGAACGTCAGCACCCCACGCCATCCCCACGCCGGCGGCTGAGAAAAACCAACTGTCCAGGTGGGTGCCGGGGCAGGTCGGCACCCGCGGCGGCCCGGTCCCGGCTCGGCCAGTGCACTGACGCCGCTCACCTGCGCGGAGGCGAAGTCGGCGGTCAACAAGGATCCATCTTCTAAAAGACACAGCCATTGACGTAACAAACGGAGAGCTCTAACGTCGATGATGACCGGCATCTTGAGAGGCTGATCAGGGTCGCCATTCGGGTGGTGTGGATCGTAATCGCCACCAGGTGCTGACGGTCAGCACGCACGCTGTAGCCGCCAACAGCAGTCCGATTCGGGCGGGGGTACTCCGGGCGCTTTCTCCAAAGACCATCATACTTGCATCGTATCACGATATAATTTCATGGGCAGGTGATGTGACGCACCACCGTCAGCGTCTGCCGTGGAAGCGGTTGCCTGCCGCTGGTGTCACCCTGTCTCGAAAACAGGCCTTTCGCCTCACGGTCGTTTCAAGATCGTGGGGTAGGCCAAGATCTCGAGCTGCAAATGTTCCATTAGCCGAGTTCTTGGAACTGCGTAAAGGTTCCACTTGGCGGTCAGCGGGCCAACCGGAAGCTGCAAATGGTTCCGATTGGCGGTCCAGGCCGGTGCAATGGCTGTCTGGGGGGTATCCAATGACCTGATCGAGGTCCAGGTCGTCAAGGCTGAGATCCGCAAGACCGCTGGGAGACCCGGCGTCTGACGCCGCCGGTCAGGCACACCACGATCCAGCGGCCGGAGGGCCTGTGGGCGAAGAAAACCAGCGGCAGTGCGAGGAAATCGTTGGTGCGCTCGCCGGGACGCTCTTCGGCTCTGATCCAAGCCGGGTCGCGGATCATCTCGTTGGGCCCGCCGGGGGGCTAATTTCCCGTGGGGGCGACTGCAGGACGGTAGTAGTCATCACCTCTGATCCGCCGGGGGGCGCTGGATGGTGACGAGTTCTGTAGCTGGCTGTCCCCGCAGTCGCCGAGTGAGCGAGCCGGCGATCCGGGTGGCCTGGACCTTGGCGAGCTCCGCCTTCGCACCGGTGTGCCGCTCGTCGACGGTGGCGGTCCACAGGTCCAGCCAGCGCGCGAAGTGCGCCGGGGTGAGCGCGACTTTGGTGTTGAGGGCGAGGTGGGGCGCTAGCGCGTTGCGGTGGTACAGACCCGCGCGTAGCAGCACGCTCGCCCAGAAGTCGCACATCACTGGCAGGTGCGCGGGCAGGTCCATCTGAGCGATGTCGACGAAGATCGGACCGAGGCTGTCGTCGGCGAAGGCCCGCCGGTAGAAGGCGGTCACCAGGCCCGCGATGTCCTCGCGGTCGGCGATGTCCCGGCGTGGTTCCCCGGCAGTCATACCGCTGCCAGCGTCATGGTTGGTTCGCCGCGTTCGGCGTCTGCGGACTCTGCGTATCCGGCGCCGACTCGATGGCGGGGCTGATGTGCGCCACGCACAGGTGCGGCTCGACAAAGGGCCGCAGGCTACTGGTCATGGCCGGCGCCCCCACTTCGGCCAGGGCACCCCGGAGCAGACCCAGATGCATCGAGCACACCACCTCCGGATGCTTCTGGGCGACGGCCCGGAACGGGCAGGCGTGCAGCCGGATCTGCAGGTCCGGACCCTCGCGGGCGAGTTCGGGTTCGAAGCCGAGTTCGGCGAACAATCCGCTCACCTGGGCCACGGACTCCTCTGCGGCCAGGCTCGGCGAGAGTCGGGGCGTGAAGCCCTGCTCCCTGGCCACCGCCCAGCCGGCTCGCTCGGCCCGCCGTGCCCGCTCCGCCGGGGCCTCAGCCCAGTGCGCCGCGAGGATCATGGCGAGCGACTGATAGCCGGTCGGCTTCGAGCCCCCGGTGTCACCGACACAGGCCGGGGCGTAGAGCAGCCGCGGGCGCCCCCGCGTCCGCGGTGGCTCCGAGTGGCTTCGCACCAACCGCGCCTCGCTGAGGACGTCCAGGTGGAACCGCACCGTGCTGACGTGCAGCCCGCACACCGCCGCCAGTTCTCGTGCATCCAAGGGGCGCTCGCTGGCTCGTAGGGCGTCCAGCATCCGGACCCGACTGGCCACAGCCAACGCCCCGTGCGTCCTGTGCCGCCCAACCAACTCGTTCGTCCTCACGGCCCTACCCTAATAAAGAGGATGGTCATAGTCTATAAACGGTCGAGTACGGGTTGGAGGCAGAGGCCGCAATGACTTACGTGATTGCCGGGCCAGCATCGACGGCGTTGACCGGGCCTGTGCCCAGGAGTGTCTGGTCGGCTGCCGCTACGAGGCAGCCCGGAGGCATCTCGTGACGGCCGTTACGGCCCAGCAGATCGCCACCCGTCCGCGCCCGGTGCGCCCGTCGGTCAAGGGTTCGACCTTGCTCGGGCTGCTCCAGACCACCGATCACAAGGTGATCGGCATGATGTACTTGGTCACCTCGATGGCGTTCTTCTTCATCGGTGGCAGCATGGCCATGCTGATCCGCGCCGAGCTGGCCCGGCCGGGCCTGCAGTTCCTGTCCAACGAGCAGTACAACCAGCTGTTCACCATGCACGGCACGATCATGCTGCTGCTCTACGCCACGCCGATCCTGTTCGCCTTCGCCAACCTGGTGTTACCGCTGCAGATCGGCGCCCCGGACGTCGCCTTCCCGCGGCTCAACGCCTTCTCCTACTGGGCGTTCCTTTTCGGCGGAATCATTGTGCTGTCCAGATTCCTGACGCCGGGTGGCGCTGCGGACTTCGGCTGGTTCGCTTACACCCCGCTGTCGGATGCCATCCATTCCCCGGGCGTGGGCGGCGACCTGTGGATCATGGGGCTGGTCCTCGCTGGGCTGGGTACCATTCTCGGCGCGGTCAATATGATCACCACGGTGGTCTGCCTGCGGGCGCCCGGCATGACGATGTTCCGGATGCCGATCTTTACCTGGAACATCTTTGTCACGTCGCTTCTGGTGCTGCTGGCGTTCCCGATCCTCACCGCGGCGCTGTTGGGGTTGGAGGCCGATCGGCGGCTCGGGGCGCACGTGTTCGACCCGGCCAACGGCGGCACGATCCTGTGGCAACACCTGTTCTGGTTCTTCGGTCACCCCGAGGTCTACATCGTGGCGCTGCCGTTCTTCGGGATCATCGCCGAGGTGATCCCGGTGTTCTCCCGCAAACCGATGTTCGGCTACCGGGGGATGATCTTCGCGACGCTGACGATCGGTGCGCTGTCGGTGGTGGTGTGGGCGCACCACATGTACGCCACCGGCGCGGTGCTGCTTCCCTTCTTCTCGTTCACTAGTTTTCTCATCGCGATCCCGACCGGGATCAAGTTCTTCAACTGGATCGGCACCATGTGGCGGGGACAACTGACGTTCGAGACCCCGATGATGTTCGCGATCGGCTTTCTGTTGACGTTCCTGCTGGGCGGGCTGACTGGGGTTTTGCTGGCCTCCCCGGCGATCGACTTCCACGTCACCGACACCTACTTCGTGGTCGCGCACTTCCACTACGTGCTCTACGGCACGATCGTGTTCGCCAGCTTCGCCGGGATCTACTTCTGGTTCCCGAAAATCACCGGCCGGATGCTCGACGAGCCACTGGGCAAATTCCACTTCTGGGCCACGTTCATCGGGTTTCATCTGACATTTTTGGTGCAGCACTGGGTGGGCGCCGAGGGCATGCCCCGTCGATACGCCGACTACCTTCCTAGCGACGGGTTCACCACGCTGAACATGGTGTCCTCGATCGGCGCCTTCGTGCTCGGCGCCTCGACACTGCCGTTTCTGTGGAACGTCTTCCGCAGTTACCGTTACGGCGAGGTCGTTACCGTCGACGACCCGTGGGGTTACGGCAACTCGCTGGAATGGGCGACTTCGTGCCCGCCGCCACGGCACAACTTCACCGAACTGCCCCGGATCCGTTCCGAACGGCCCGCCTTCGAACTGCATTACCCGCACATGGCGGCCCGGATGCGAACCGAGGCGCACATCGGCGGCAATGGGCACCGACCCGAGCCGAGTGAGACCGCGGCACATGCCGTGCAGCCTGACGAGACCGGTGATGGCGACCGGCGCGACAATTAACCAGCATGCGCGACACGGTGACCGGGCGGGGCGACGCCGGTCAGCGGCCCACGCCGGCTAGCGCGAAGAACTCCTGCCGGGAGCGAGCGTCGGCGCGCAGTACCCCATGCAGGGCTGAGGTCACGGTGCGCGAGCCGGTGGCACGAACGCCCCGCAGTGACATACACAAATGCTCGGCTTCAATCACTACGGCGACCCCTTTGGGCGCCAGGTGCTCCTGTAGCGCGTCGGCGACCTGCTGGGTCAGGCGCTCCTGAACCTGCAGGTCCCGGGCGAACATTTCGACGACCCTGGCCAGCTTCGACAGGCCGAGGATGCGCTCGCCGGGCAGGTAACCGACGTGGGCGATCCCGTGAAACGGCAGCAGGTGGTGCTCGCACAGCGACTGCACCGGGATGCTCTTGGCGAGCACCAGCTCGTCGTAGCCCTCGTCGTTCGGGAAGGTAGTCAGGTCGAACTCCCGCGGGGTGAGCAGCTCGGCGAAAGAGCGGGCGACTCGCCGTGGGGTGTCGGACAGGTGTTCAGATGTCGGGTCCTTACCCAGCGCGATCAGCAGATCGGTCACTGCTTGCTCCGCCGCTAACAGGTCCACTTCCTTCCTGGGCGAGACGACTCTAAGGCTCGAGTGGCGCACCGGCGCTGATCGCTCGGGCAGTGATGTCACGCGAATACCTCCGCAATGGCCGACGTCAGCGTCCTCCGGGTGGCCCACGTGGGAGGAATGACCAGCACTGGGCAGGTTGCGTGCACTACGCAGTACCAGGTCACGGATCGGTGCAGCATCTCGAGCGACCGGTGGCCGTGGCCTACAACCAGCAGGTCGGCACCAGCGGCCTCAGCGACAAGTCCCGGGCCAGTCGGACCTCGGACTGTCCTTTGCTGCACCTGCGTCGGATGAGTGGGAACCCGCGCCAATGCGGCCGCTACGACCTGGGTGAGTTCACGCTCGGCCCGTGCTTGCTGCTCGGCGATGGATGGCACCGGTTGAGCGGTGACTGCCGCTTCCCATCCCTTGGCCAATACCGGTGTCCAGCAGCGGACCGCACACACCTGAGCGCCGGTGCGCCCGGCGTGCGCCAGGGTCCACCGCAGCGCCGTGTAGCTGGCCGGGGAACCGTCAACACCGACTACCACTAGCTGCTCGCTCATTTTCGGTCTCCTCGCACTTCTAACAACATGATACGCTAACGTTAGAACTTGCATGACCGCTTCGTCAACAGGAGTTGGTTCTAGAATGGAGTCCCGGGAAGCACAGATCGCCGCCATCGCCGCACTGGACGAGCCGACCCGTCGCCGGCTGTACGACTACGTGGTGCGCCAACCCGTACCGGTCAGCCGCGACGATGCCGCCGCAACCCTGGAACTGCCGCGCACCACCGTGGCGTTTCACCTCGACCGGCTGGTCGATGAGGACCTCCTCGACGTGATCTACGAGCGTCGCACCGGCCGCACCGGCCCCGGCGCGGGCCGGCCGGCCAAGCTCTACCAGCGGTCGCAGCACCACGTAGCCGTGTCACTGCCCCAGCGCCGCTACGACCTCGCCGGCCAGCTGTTGTCCGGTGCGCTCGAAGACGCCGAACGCTCCGGAAGTTCACCGCGGGCGATCCTCGACCAGCGGGCCTACCAGCTGGGCAAGGAGCTCGGCGAAACGGCGCGCGGCCCCGACGCCGACATCGACCGGAACGCTGCGCTACGGGTACTCGAGGCATACGGTTTCGAGCCCCGTATCGAAGCCGGGGAGATCGCACTCGTCAACTGCCCGTTCCACACGCTAGCGCAGGCGTACACCGGACTCGTATGCGGAATGAACCTACGCCTGCTCGAGGGTCTCCTCGACGGTCTGGGGCACACCGGCCTCACCGCCCGCCTGGACCCCGTCCCTGCCCATTGCTGCGTCCGCCTCGCACCCGCGCCATAGCTGCTGGCGGCCACCGCGAAATGGCTCCACTTCGCGGGTTACAGCCCGTCCTGGCCGCGAAAAGGTTCCATTTGGCAGTCACTTACGCCGGAGACTGAGGCTAGGCGGCGGCGCAGGAATGAGCGTTCGGGTTCATTACCGACGAGGTCCAGGGCTCGGCGATAGGCGCTCGCGGCTTCCATCGGACGACCGAGTTGCCGCAGCAGATCAGCCCGGGTGGCGTGCAGCAAGTGGTAGGCGTCCAGACCGGCCAGCTCGTCAAGCAGCGCCAGACCGGCCGCCGGGCCGTCGACCATCGCGACCGCCACCACTCGGTTGAGTGCCACCAGCGGCGACGGAGCCACCGAGCCGAGCACGTCATACAGCGCGACAACCTGCGGCCAGTCGGTGGTCGCGATGCTGGCCGCCTCGTCGTGCAGAGCGGCGATCGCGGCCTGCAACGTGTAAGGCCCTGGTGCGCCGCCGCGCAGCGCGGTCACGACCAGCGCCCGGCCCTCCTCGATCAGGGCGCGGTCCCACAGTGCGCGGTCCTGGTCGGCGAGCAGCACCAGCTCGCCTGCCGAGCTGGTGCGCGCTGCCCGACGGGCGTCGATCAGCAGTAGCAACGCGAGCAGTCCGGCTACCTCGCGATGCCCGGACAGCAGTCGGTGCAGAATCCGGGCCAGCCGGATCGCCTCCTCGGCCAGGTCGTCGCGGACCAGCTCGGGGCCGGTGCTAGCCGCATAGCTCTCGGTGAAGATCAGATAAATCACCCGCAGCACACCCGGCAGCCGGTGCGGCAGCGCTTCCGCGTTGGGAATCCGGTAGGGGATCCGGGCCTCGCGGATCTTGCGTTTGGCCCGGACAATCCGCTGGGCCATCGTGGCGGGGGGCACCAGGAACGCGCGGGCCACCTCCGGGGTGGTCAGCCCGGCCAGACAGCGCAACGTCAGCGCGATCTGCGCTTCCAGTGGCAGCGCCGGGTGGCAGCAGGTGAAAAACAGCCGCAACCGCTCGTCGGGTACCTCGCCGTCGTCGGTTTCTAGTTGAGCGGGTTCTGCGCGATCGGCCTCGACCTGGAGTAACGCCAGCCGGGAGGCGTAGGCGCGGTCGCGGCGCAGCAGGTCCACCGCGCGGCGCCGGGCGACGGTCAGCAGCCACGCGGCGGGCCGGGTCGGGACCCCGTCAACCGGCCAGTGTTGCAGCGCCGAGGCGACCGCGTCGGAGGCGACTTCCTCGGCCAGATCGAGATCACCCCACTGCCGGACGAGCGTGGCGAGCAGCCGGCCCCATTCCTCCCGGAACACGGCCTCGACATAGTCGGCTGCTCGCCGCTCACTCATCGGCGGGTCAGGGGTTGTCGAAGACCATGATCGGGCGTACCTCGATGGAGCCGTACTTTGCGCCGGGGCAGCGGGCCGCCCAGTCCAGCGCGGCGTCCAGGTCAGGCACGTCGAGCAGGTAGAAGCCCCCGATCACCTCTCGGGTTTCGGCGAACGGCCCGTCCGTGATGATCCGCTCGTCATTACATACCCGGACGGTGGTGGCGGTCTCCAGGCCCTGCAACGCCTCACCGCCCACCTTCACCCCGGCGTCGGCGACTGCTTTGTCGAAAGCCCAGTACTCCCCCATGATCTGGTCCATCTCGGCCTGCGACGGGGGCTCGCTGGGCTGCTCGCCGGTGATCAGCAACAGGTACTGCACGGTGTACCTCCTGGAGTTCGATCGGTGAAGGCGTTGAGTGCCTCCATCATGACGACGAAGCCGACTCCCCAGAATCGACACTGGCACGGAAGGCGTCCAGGGCCTTGTTACTGAACAGCACGAAACGAGCCTCACGGACGCGGGTGGGCGTGTTCTGCACGGTCGTCAGCGCGATGCGGGCAGCGTCGGCCAGCGGCCACCTGTAGACGCCGGCGGACACCGCAGGAAACGCGACAGTCTGGGCGCCGAGCTCATCGGCCACCCGCAGCGACTCCCGATAGCAGGACGCGAGCAGCCCGGAGCGGTCCTCGGACTCCGTGTGCACCGGGCCGACAGTGTGAATCACCCAGCGGGCCGGCAGCTTGCCGGCGGAGGTGGCGACCGCCTGGCCGGTAGGCAGACCGTCCAGATACCGGCTGGCCCGCAGTTCCCGGCACTCCGCGAGAATGGTTGGACCTCCCCGGCGGTGGATCGCGCCGTCGACCCCGCCCCCGCCGAGCAGCGAGCTGTTGGCGGCGTTGACCACCGCATCGACGTGCTGTTCGGTGATATCGCCCTGCACCAGGGTGATCTGCACAGCCATTACGTCAAGGTAGCGAGCGGCTGGTGTGGCAGACTCCTCACACCTGCGTGCGCACGGTGGCTCAAGAGGAACACGATGAGGGGACCGCCTTGCGTGGTATCACCGTTGAGCTCAGCCACGAGGAGTACCGCACCGCCTGGCAAGTTCTGGATCTCGGCGCCCGGCACTGGAACCTGGACCTGGCGGGTATCCCGGAGCTGACCAACCAGGAACGCCGGGCCCAGGCCGCAAGCACGCTGGAGGATTTGCGGGCCCGTGGGCTGGCCAATCGGCGCGGGATGGTCCCGGAGCTGGAGGACTCACTGCGGCTGGTGGCCAGCCCGGTCTGCGAAATCAACGGCTGGGTCCAGTCCGGCGGCACTCAGGTGCGTTTGCTCGCCGGTTCACGCGGTGAATGGACAGTGCTGGCGATGCTCGATGAGCATCGCCTGCTGGTGCGCACTGGTCCCGCCAGCGAGCTGTGCACGGCGGTCGCCCGGCAACTACCGGATCGGCCCGCTGGGCCGGGATCGTCGGTGTCGGTGCCGTCCGCGCTGTTGGCCGAACCCGACAGCGGCGGGAAACCCGGGCTCACCGGGCAGCAGTTGGAAAACCGGTTGACCCGCGGCGGGGTGAAACCCGACGACGCCCGGTCCGTCGCGGCGATGCTGCGCGGCCCCAAACCCAGCGCGGGAAAGTTCGGCGCCGCCCGCCGCGATCGCAACGGCAAGCGCTACCCTGCCGGCGCCGCACTGGTCTACCTCGCCACCGAGCGCGGCGGATACACCCTGCAACCGCTGCGCGGACCCGACGGAACAGCCTGGACCACCCTGGCACCCGCAACCCTCACCCAACTCGCGCAACGCATCGACCAGCTCCTGGACCACATCCGCATCGGATGACAGGACCATCGCGTTTTCACGCCCCTGGACAGGCGACCGGCAACCCGAGCGCCTCGGCTGCACCAAGTAGCCGTTCGTCGTAGCTGACGAACGACGCCAGCTGACCCCCGAATACGGCGTGCGCGGTGGCGAGGTGAATTGCGTCCAGAGAACGTAGATCGGGGGCTGAGTAGCCGGCCGCCGTCGTGCGTACGAGCTCATCGATTTCGTACCGGGCGATGCGCGCAAACAATGCCGGAACGGACGACACGAGATCAGGCTCGGTGCGGCGTAGCGCACGGGGTAGCTCGATCTCGGCGAGGACGGAGGTCACCGGCGTGCTGCTGGCTCGGGCGTCGAGCCAGTCGGCCAGGGCGTCACTCTCCGGCTCACGGCGGATCAGCTTCAGCAGAGCTGCAGTGTCGAGGTAGATCATCAGTAGCGTTCCTCGTCCCGCATCTCGCGGATCAGCTCGCCGGCCTCATGGTCGGTCCTGATCGGGCCAGTGGGCCGCGGCACGGGGCCCCGGGCGGTAGCTGGCCGCAGTTTGCCGGATGCGATGAGGTCGGCCAGTGGATGCGGCTGAGCCGGCACCAGCCGGGCGATGATCGCGCCTCGCTCCGTGATATCGAGCTCCTCACCGCGCTTGACCCGGGCCAGCACCCCAGCGGTGTTCTGGTTGAGCTCCCGGACGGGTACTTCACTCATGAAGCAAGTGTAGTACGTTTCTGTACTAGAGACGGGGATCCGCGGCGGGTGCGCAATCGGCTGTACGATCGAGTGCACTATGGCGCTCACGCTCAGCAGCCCGGCCTTCGCCGACAAGGAGTTCATTCCGGCCCAGTACACCTGTGACGGCGACAACGTGTCGCCCCCGCTGTCGTGGTCGGAGGTACCGGAGGGCGCCGCGGAGTTGGTGCTGCTCCTGGAAGATCCCGACGCCCCGGGAGGTACCCACGTGCACTGGTCCCTCTTCGGGATCGACCCCTCCTGCGGCGGCCTGGAGGAAGGCAAACTCCCCGCGGGGGCCGTCGGCGGCAAGAACGACTATGGCCGGACGGACTGGGGCGGCCCCTGCCCCCCGTTCGGCAAGGCCCGCCGGTACATCTTCACGCTGCTAGCCTTGTCTGAGCCCAGCGGTCTGGCTGAGGGCGCCAGCCCACGCAAGGATCTGCCGTACGCCCTGTCCGGGAAGGTACTGGCCCAGGCGCAACTCACCTGCAAGTACGCCCGAGGGCGCTGACCCGCCCCGGGGCCCCGGAGGCGGTGATCACTGTTTGTGTGACTAAAGCGACACGTCGTGTCGTTCCAGGCACATAAACAATGATCTTGATGCCTAGCGGCGTTGCTCGTGTACCTGGCCGTCGGCGACAGCCCAGCAGCGGGTGGTGCGGACAGCCTCGAGCATCCGACGGCCGCGGAAGCTGTGCAGCGGCTCGCCGTGGGTGTCGAGGTAGCGGCTAGCTTTGTGCTGGGCGCTGGTGGAGCGGGTCGCGCGGGCGACCGGGTTGTCCCGGGCCGGTGGGTTTTCGTCGGTGTAGGTCAGCGGGGCCAACGCGGTGCGTAGATGCCAGCTCAGGTAGCAGGCCAGCATGCAGATCAGCACGTGGGCGCGGACCCGGTCGGAGAGGTAGTGGTGGATCGGGCGCAGGTCCAGATCGTCGGCCTTGATCGAGGTGAAGTCGCGTTCGAGGCGTGCGAGGTCTTTGTAGGCGCTGGCCGCGCCCGCCGCATCGAGCGTGGCGGTGGGGACGCTGGTGCGGATGACGTAGATGCCGTCCAGCGCGGCCTCGATGGCAATCTGGTCGGCACGCCGCGTCACTGACAGGCTGGTGTCGGTGATCGCTACGTCGAGGTGTTTGGCCATCTTGTACTGATCGATGACCTTGCCGACCGCCACGCCAATCGCGTCGGCACCGGGCAGTCGCCCGGCCTGTACCCGGGTGGCGATAGTGCCCAGCAGGGCTTCGGTGGCGCGCAGCATGCTCTGGCGTTTGACCGCCCGTAGCTGGGCCAGGTCGGGGTTGCGGCACGCGATGAGACGCTCGCCGGGGTAGTCGGGGCGGCTGATTTCGGCGAGGTCCTGTTGGTCGAACAGCGACAGCTGCAGCGGCCCGTCATCGGCGGCGAGGTGATCATGCCTCGGTCCCCGACCAGCGTCAGCTCGGCGAGACCGAACTTGTCGCGCACGATGTCGACGGCGTTGATGAACGCGGTCGGGTCGGCGGTGTTACCGGGGAATACTCGGATCGCTACCGGGCGCCCGTCGGGGTCGGTGAGCAGGCCGTACTCGATCTGCAGGGTGCCCTTCTTGGCGTCTCGGGAGTAGCCGCGCGCGGCCAGCTCACAGTGGCTGCCTTCCACCCACGACGAGGACAGGTCGAACATCGCCATCCCACCGGTGCTCAAGTGTCGACCCGCCAGGGTGGCCTCGATCGCGTCTTGGCGGCCGAGTAGCCAGTCCATGGCGGCGTAGACCTCGTTGCGTGACGCGCCGGCGACATCCAGGTCTGGTCCTAGGGTGACGTCGTTCCACCAGGCCCGGGTGGACAACTTCGGTGTGGGTCGCAGTACCCGGGAGATGATCAGCGCATAGGCCAGGTCCCGTTCCCGACCAGCCAGCCCCAACACCGCGGGTAATCCCAGCTGCCCAGCGGCGGCGTGGACCAGCGCGGCATGCCCATGCGGCAAAGACTTGCTCACCGCACACGCCGCGTCCGCATCGATCAGCGTCTTGCCCCTGTCGACACGCCAATAATTCTGCCTACAATTTCGGCGATTCACAGCCCGTTTGGGCACGTCACCCCTAGGATTCACTCTCCAAGATCGGGAAACTTGGGGCTAAAGGACATAGTTCTGCGCGCTGACGCGCCCCACCGATGGTCGGCAAACTCGGCACCGTCGTGGGGCCGGTTGTTACCGAGATGCCGCTTCGGCATGCGCACCGAGCCCGGAGCCCACCAGGCCTTGCTGGGTGTGCGTCGGGTCTGCTGGTGTGGCGGATCCGCGGCCACCCAGCTCCCGCAGCTGTGAGTCCAGGTAGGCCTTCAAACGGGTCCGGTACCCGCGCTCGAACGTGCGCAGTTCGTCGATCTCCTTCTCCAGGACGCCCTTCTCCCGACACAGCCCCGCAATGATCTCGGTGTGCTTAGCCGCAGCGTCGCGCTCCAGTGCCACAGCCTTGTCCCGGGACTGCCGCTCCAGAGTCTCCGCTTTGGTCCGGGCCTCGTTGAGCATGATCTCGGATTGAGTTCTCGCCTCGTTGACCATGCCCTCGGCCTTCGCTCTCGCCTCGGAGAGCAGCTGTTCGGACTTGGTTCGGGCGTGGCTTAACATCGCGTCGGCTTCGGCCTTGGCCTCACCGGACAACCGGTCTGCCATCTCCTGGGCCAAGCCCAACACCCTGGCCGCGTGCACGTTGTGATCACCACCCGGCGCGGTCTGCTCCCGCAACGGCGGCGGCGATAACGGGCCAAGCGACTCCAGCCGGCGAAGGTCACCTCCGGTGTCGACTGGCGCAGCGAGCTGCTGCTCGAGTGACTCGACCCGGGTGCGGAGATCAGTGTTCTCCTGGATCAGCCGAGCCATCTCGGCCTCAACAAGGTCGAGGAAGGCGTCGACCTCGTCCTCCTCATAACCCCGCTTGCCCAGCGGCGGCTTACCAAACGCGACGTTGGCAACGTCAGCGGGGATCAACGGCATCGGATCACCTCACGCACTCCTCACCTGGCGCCTTGGCCTGGTGTATCGGCCTGACCTCTCAACCCCTTGAACCCGACGGCCGCTACGGTCTCGGATCCACCACGAGCCCAGCGGTAGGAACACCACGAGCAACGGACACCTGATGGACAACCCCAGCTCCGTCTCCGACGCGGCAGGGAACTGCCCGCTGGAGTGATCGTGCGCTGCGTCATCCTCATGTGGAGGACGAGTCACCCCCGTCGTGATCGACACCGAACCACGGGAACTGAGCATCTGCCGGCGTCGCGGGTCGAGGTTCGCTGCGCTGGTCCGGTCGGGGGCCAGCTCCGTGTCGCCGGTGCGCACCGTAATCACCTGCCGCGGCCTCCCGTGCTGCGGAGTGGCGACTGGAACCGGGCAGCCCCCGGGAACTGCTGGCGGCGTGTGCCGATGCTTGCCGCACGGGAGCTGCCAGCGAACAGCCTGCTCGCGGTCCCCACACCGCGACCGCCCGTTGCCCGTCACCTGAGGGCTGACCCGCGGGGTATGTCGGCACGAGATGGTGCTGGTTTGCGTCGAGATCAGTCGCTGGACCTGGTGGCCCGAACACCACCGCCGGAACCGGCGCGACGGCCAGCACAGGGTGTTCGCCGGGGCGACCGACCAGTTGCGGGTCAGCCCCAGTGGCCGGGACATCAGCGTTGATTCGCTCGCCACGCAACTGGTCATAAATCGGCGTCTGCCCCATAGGACGGACACCCTAGGGGCGGGTCTACGGGGGCGGTATCACCGTGGTGTGGACAGGCTGTGGGTGGGTGCGAAAGCGTGTGTACAGACTGTGGGCGGATGCCAACGACGGGGAAACCGACGGATCCACCCGACCAACATCAGCAGCGCCTGACCCCCGAACGGGATGCAACAAACCCGTTTGTGTATCTCGCTGTAGCCACTCGGACCGACAGGCCCTACTCTTCGGGCGTGACATGTCCACGAACGGGCTGTCTTGACCGACGTCGCCGACACAGGGCGAAGGGCACTGTTGCGTCCACCGATGGGAGGCTCGGGCAGGCTGTGTTGATGAGTCGTTGCCACCCTCGACGGCGAGCGCCGATGTCAAGCTTCGCTGGGTTCCGGTTCCCGCCGGGGGTGATCACGGTGGCTGTGCGCTGGTACTTGCGCTATGGACTCTCGTACCGCGACATCGAAGAGCTGCTGGCCGAACGGGACATCGAGGTCGATCATGTCACTGTCTACCGGTGGGTGCAGCGGTTCACCCCGCTGCTGATCGACGCGGCCCTGCCGGCACTGCTGTGGTGACAGGTGGTTCGTGGATGAGACGTATGTGAAAGTCGCCGGACGGTGGGTCTATCTGTACCGGGCGATCGATCAGTTCGGGCGCGTCATCGACGTGCTGGTCTCCCAGAAACGGGATCTGGTGGCGGCTGACCCTGGCGATCTGACAACCCGAAGATCAACTGATCTCGCCTGCCTCGGCTTCGCCGAGTGCAACAACGCCGCCGGCAGCGCGCGGCGAGAGTATTCAAGGGGCAGCGGCGGCTTTACTCGGCTAAACCTGAAGGCAGGATATTGCACCGGCTGAGCCGGTGGGCTGCCCACCGGCTCAGCCGGTGCAATTCTCCCAATGGGTCCGCTTGCCAGCCGGTGGGAATCACCGTCTGCCATGACGACAGGCCTTGAGCCTATGCCCTGGACATTGCTGGCTGGGCGGTCTGCCAGGCCTGCAACACCTCGGCGGGCAGTCGGCCACGGTCGCTGACGTTGTGGCCGTTTTTCTTGGCCCACTCACGGATCGACTTCAGCGTTTCGCGGTTGTAGCCGGCGGTGCGACCGGTGCTTTTGCTGGGTCGGCCTGGGCGGGGGCCGTTGCGACGCCGTCCTCCGATCTTTCGACCTGCTTTGGCATACTGGGACAGCGTATCGTGCAGCTTCGTGCTGTTTTCGTCAGTCAGATCAAGCTCGTAAGTTACGCCATCGAGCGCGAACTCGACTGTGCTGATGTTCTCGGCCTCCTCACCAGTCAGATCGTCGACCAGCGTGACTATGGTTTTCTGTGCCATGATGAATCCACTTCCTCATCTCGTTTAGGGTGTTGCGCACCTTAACGCACCCACTTGTCACATCGCAAACAGGCGCGGTAACGGCGGCACGAACGGAGTGGGGCTAATGCGTTACCGGCGTGTCCGCTTGCCGCGGTCCCGGTTCGGGTTTGCCGGTTCCCGCTTCCCCGCCAGAGGTAATCACGCACGCACTGATGCGTAGCGGATCGCCGCTTCGGGCAAGGTGGGCTGATGCGGGGCTGGAACCCACGATCAATACCCCGATCGAAGCGGCAGCCGCGGCGCTGGCCACCGCGGTCGACTTGCCGATGACCGCCACGGGCGAGGAGACCTTGACACTGGTCCGGGGCCTGGCGCAGATCGCCCACCACCTCAACTGTCCTGAGATCCACTACCGCGGTGCGGACGCCTGCGAAACCACTGGCGCGCGCGGCTCAGGATCGGCAGATCCCCGGCCCGGATCATCCGACCGGACGGCCGGCGCGGCGCTCTGGGAGCGGCCGGCCGGAGTCGAAGCGGGGTAAGTGGTCAACCGGCCGCGGTGGAGGCTTGCACTCCTCTGTGCTGGATTGGAACAATCGGTGCAGTTACGCCCTGCGCGCAGCGATGGACTTGTCTCATTCGGGTGAGACATGGCACGAACGAGGGGGAAGAACATTACCCTAAGTTCGCCTCGCTTGGCCGGTCTGCCCCATCCTGCGCCCGCTTGAAGCCCCGCTGGAGCACCGATGAACGGCAGCAACCGACGCACCATCCCCGTCACCTGCGCAACACACGGCGGCACGCCCGGGTACACAAACCTCGTTATCAGCAAGCGCGACGGCAACATCCAGCTCGACCCCCACGCCGACGGCTCATGCGTGATCATATTGGACGAGACCGGGGCGCGCGCCCTGTGCGATGCCCTCCAACAGTGGCTCGGGTGAAACTCGCCACGGCACGCCGATAGGTCGATAGACACCAGATCAGAAAGGAGTGGGACGTCTAGACCGAAAATATCGGCGGCCGGACTAGAGATCCCGGCCACCACTCGCAGGGACGCGGGTGGCGCCGTGCCTAATGGTTAGACGTCTAAGCACGCCGAGGGGTCGGCACCACCGGACAGCAAGTGCGCCGCATAGTCCAACGCGGAGAGCGCCCGCCGCGCTGGGCAGTTCACTGGCCCTGACAGCCCGACCTGAGTCCCGGCAGACTTCCCATCCGGCGCAATCACGCCGCCATGCGCAGGCGCAGGGCATCTCAGGGCGTGCTGAGAGCCGCGAGGCGATGAACGTCCCGGGCTGCGGCAACGTCCTCCGCCACAAGGGCCGATTAAGCGGCGGCGAGGGGCCGTTGAGCATGATCCCTGTCCGTAGCCGCTGCGCCATCGCGGCCCGGTCGGTAGCCAGGGCGCGGAGCAGGCCTACGTAGTAGCCAGGACCCCGGGCCTGCTCCTGCTGCATGGCCCGGTGGCGGTAGTACGCGGCCTCGGCGTCTAGCTCGTCCGCGCGGCGGAACTGGGCGGCAACTTTCACATAGTCCAGCTCGGAGGCTTGGAACCGGTGAACGACATCATCGTTGATGACCGTATCGAGTATCACCACACCATCAGCGTCGGAGAAAGCACTGCAGCTGGCGAGTGACACGCCACTGGGGGAGCGGCGATGCTGGACCCCGTCGGGGACTACGCGCGTGGTGTCTCATGGCCGCGGGGCGTATGGCCACCATCAGACCGCAAGATCGGTTTGGCCGTGTCACCCATCAACTGAAGTCGGTCCGTGACCCATCATCTGGGTTCCGGCTCAGACAGTTTCTATCGGCGGGAAAATGGCTTTGAATGGAAAGGGAGTTGTTCGTTGTCGACAGCGGTACCGCGCAGGGTTGGGTGAATAATCCGACTGACGCCGCTGGTGTAGTCAGTCGATTGAGGATAGTATTGAGGTGGCCGACTACTCTTCGTGCGCACGGCGTCCTGGCCCGCGTCGTTCTCGGCCTCACCATGACATCGGTTGTGGTTCGTTCCGGACGGGAACGACGACATGACGTCGGTTCGCACCAGCAACCTAGATCACCGCGATGCGCACAGTTTGGCTGCCCGTGGCTGCTCGACACGCCTGAGCCTGAAGCCGAGAAGTTCGGCCAGGGGGGCTCTCGACGGCGCGTGGTGGCCACGGTCGACAGATCCCGCCATCGAGCTCGTCGCACTGAGTGAGGCCCTCGGAGCCCAGCGAGCCCCGGTCCGTCGGATCGAGCTGACCATGCCCGGATGGGACAGCGCTCCTCGCCGAATCCGGCTCGACAGCGGCCGAAGAGTTGCCGTGGACTGGTTCCGGACCGAGGGTGTGCACCTAGTTCGGATCCTCGGCACCGACGATCAGCCGATCGATCTGCTCCTCATCCCTGTCGATAGCACGCCAGCCACCGCACACCTGGCACTGACTGACGTCGAGGTCGACGAGACCACTGACATCGAGAGTGGCCCAGCTGCCGAGGACCTGGCCGACGTTGAGATCGAAGTCGAAGAGATCACCGTGGACACCGAGGATACGGCGGCACCCACCAGTCCCGGTGCGGAGGACTTCGTCTGGGACGAGGAGGAGTCCCAGACCCTGCGCCACGCCCGCAAAGACGTTGAACACACTGCCTCGGCCGATTCGGTACGCGCCTACCTCAAGCAGATCGGCAAAATTTCCCTCCTCAACGCCGAGCAGGAGGTGCAGCTCGCCCAGCGCATCGAAGCAGGGCTCTACGCCGCCGAACGCCTGGACAGCGCCGAGGACGCGACCGAGAACCTCTCCCCGCAGCTGCGCCGGGACCTGCGCTGGATCGTCCGCAACGGCGAGCGCGCCAAAAACCACCTACTGGAGGCCAACCTTCGCCTCGTCGTCTCACGAGCCAAGCGCTACACCGGCCGCGGCCTGCCCTTCCTGGACCTGATCCAGGAAGGCAACCTAGGCTTGATCCGCGCGGTGGAAAAGTTCGACTACACCAAGGGCTACAAATTCTCCACCTACGCCACCTGGTGGATCCGGCAAACCATCACGCGAGCAATGGCCGACCAAGCCCGCACCATCCGGATCCCGATGCACATGATGGAGGCGATCAACAAGCTGCGCCGCATCCAGCGCGAGCTGCGCCAGGACCTGGGCCGCGAGCCCACCCCCGAGGAGCTCGCCAAGGAGCTGGACGTCACCCCGGAGAAGGTGCTGGAGCTCCAGCAGTGCGCCCGGGAACCCATCTCACTGGACCAGACCATCGGCGAGGAGGGCGACTCCGCACTCGGCGACTTCATCGAAGACTCCCACGCCGTGGACGCGCTGGACGCGGTCTCCTTCACCCTGCTGCAAGACCAGCTGCAGTCCGTGCTCGCAACGCTCCCCGAGCGGGAGTCCAACATTATCCGGCTACGATTCGGCCTTACCGACGGCCAACCCCGCACCCTGGATGAGATCGGCCAAGTCTACGGGGTGACCCGAGAACGGATCCGACAGATCGAAACCAAGACGATGACCAAGCTGCGCCACCCCAACCTCTCCCATGCTCTCCGCGACTACCTGGACTGACCGCTAGCGGGATCTTGGAGCCCAAAAGATTCCCTGCTCACCCCGCACCTTTCGGGAGATCCGGTAAGCTCCGTTATGACGTTTTGTCCCTTATGTTGCTTGGTCGTCATCAGGACGGCCGACCTAGGACGCCGCGATCGGCTCCCCGACCAGCAACCGACACCACAGCCCGTCACGATGCGCGCTCGCCAACCGCGGCGACCTTCTCCCCGCCGGTCATCTCCGGCGACCACCACAGGCCATCTCGTCGGAACATGACCCGCTCACCGGCACGCTGCCCAGCCCATGCGGTGCAGCGACGCCGCGAAGACCCCCATGCGCCGCACCACCGTTGGCGGATCCCCCGTACATCACCGCGCCCGCGCCGGGTAGCGCCAGACGTTCGTCCTGGCTGCGCTGCACCTGGACCCAGTCCTCAACGACGGCGACCGCGGCCAGGATTGGGGAAGGACGGATCATAGTCACGAGCCCGTGTTGCGACCATCGCGAGAGCTCAAGGTACCGCTATTGGTACCGGGGCACGTCGCGTTCGTGGAGGTCGACGGGCTGGCCGTTGGCCGTGAGCGTGACGTCGATGTTGCCGCGGGTGGCGTTGGAATAGGGGCAGACACGATGCCCGGCCCGGACCAGCTCGATGGCCGTCGCGGGGTCGCTGATTGAGGGAAGGACGACGTCGAGGGCCACAGCGAGCTTAAAGCCCCCGTCTCCGGTGGGCAGCAGCATCACTTTGGAGTCGATCGCGACGTCACCGGCTTCCTGCCGGGCCCAACGCGACGCGACGCCCAGGGCGCTTTCGAAGCAGGCGGCGAACCCTGAGCCAGGTGGTGTAGTTCCACATGATGCCCTCGGCCATACACGAGTCCCTCGCCTGCCCGCAGGTCCCGCTCCGCGTGCTGCGCGCGACCTGACGGCCGACACGGTCACCTCCCGCGGGGACCGATCGATGATCTTCTCGTCTGCCAGCGCCGCGTGGTCTCGTCCGTGGTCCCATGCACGCTTGGCGATGACGTCGACCGGTGTGCCGCCGTGCAGGTCGGCGTCCTGCAGGAGCACGGCTAGGCAGACGGCGACGAGCGACCCGAGGTACGCCAGGCCTTTCTCCGGCGTGTCGGCCAGTTCGGCCGGGTCACCCACGAGTGCGCGGACTAGATCCGCCAGCTCCTCGCGCCAGGTCTCGTCAGTTCCCCAAGCGCCGGCTGCGAGCAAGTCGAGGTAGAGGCGACCGACAGTCATTCGTAAAGGCAGCGCCGGCTGCGGTGGGACGAGCTGGTTCCTTGGCGCCTTTGGCGCGCTCACCGCCCGGACCCACCGGCGGGCCCAGGAGCGATACCGAGCGCGCACCGGCACCGGCACCACGATCGCGTGCCGAGTCAGCACCTGATCATCGAGCTCTTCGATGACTGATTCGTCCTCACCATCCGCTAATTCAGTCTCGTCGCCGACCTCACCGACGGACCACGCCTCGGCCTGCGCTGCCGCCGCGGGCGCGAGCACGCCAGGGAAGACCAGCTGCGTGATCGACGGTCCGAGCGAGTGCGTGATCGACGGTCCGAGCGAGTGCGTGACGATGTCAAGGAAGCGCTGCCAGCGATCTTCCGGGGCGCGCGCACTGACCTCCCGAGTACCGGATGTCCCAGGCAGCGCCGACCGCTGCTGTCGCGATAGCTCGAGCAGCCTCAGCAGATCGTTGCTGAACCGCGCCGCCAGGACCTCATCGGAAATCACCTGGTCGACGTGGTAGTCGTACCGCAGCTTGGGTGCGTCGCCGACATCGGTCCATGGCCGGCAGCGGACGATGTCGGTGACGAACACCGGCGCGGACTCCACGCGGGATCCATCGACCGCAGCCACGAGGCGGACAACGCCACCGACGATCTCTGGCGCGTCGAACAACAGGCTCGATACACCTCTCGACGCGTCGACACGGTGTTCGGGGACCGTGGCGATGACCGCCCAGCTGCCCGGAGACCCGTCGACCGACGCCTCGATCGTCACCGTCACTGCCCACCGAACCACGAACTCGATCAGGAGCCCGTCGGCCATCCGGCGGCAGCCCAGCAGGTGTACAGCCGGCGCGGAACGCCTCAGCTCTCCGTCATCCCGGGACAGGTGCGACGCCACATCCGCGGGGGCGATCCGGTCCCCCGCCGGGAAAAGACTGCGCGCCGTCGGCGAGACGACCAGGATCTGGTTGCGGGCACTGGAACCAATGACGCACGACAGCCGGTCAGCGACGACAAAACCGCTTCCTGACATCGGATCTGCGGCGAGCAACCCACAGCTGCTACTGAGCCCGCGGCCGTTGCTGAGCCGCCATGAGGGCGAAGGGGTTCCCCTCTGAGTCACGGCAGATCGCCCACGGCGGTCGCGGATGAATGACCGAGCCGCCCAGCTCCTCCACTCGCCGTAATGCCGCCGACAGGTCGTGCACGGAAAAGTAGGGCAGTGAGAAGCGGTCCCCGGGCCCTGCGCCGCGGCGATGAACTCCGAGTTCGGTTTGGCCTAAATGCGTCTGCCAGCCGTCACCCTCGCCGGCCTCGCGTTCCTGGAAGTCAACGCCCAGCACGCCGACCCAGAAACGAAGGGCTTGCTCAGGATCATCGGCAGGAAACTCCACCAAGGCGACCGGATGCCGCGCCACGACGTCAAGACTCATACCCGCAGGGTAGTGGCTCTCGATTACCGCCGCCCGAATCCGGCAGTCCGAGTCCGTAGGCACATACGTGCAGCAGATCCACTTAGCTGCGCTCGTCGAACCCTGCGCGAACTGGAGAGCGGTCCGAGGCGGCCCAGCGGACGGTCAGCCTCACCGCGTCGCCAACGATGCAGCGGAGGTACCCGGTGGCCGTAGCCGATTGCCGCTTTCCTGGGTACCGAACAACAGCACCCCGCAGGCCGGGCGCGCCAGACCGGTGCACCTGCCGGTCATGCCACAAACAACCGCTTGCGAACCCGCTCATCGACAGAAGAGTGCGTCGCGACGATCACGCGAGCCGAGCCCGGACATGACCCAGCCGCGGTGGTCGATGAGGCATGCTTGCTCGCCACCGCGAACCGAGCCGACCGACGACCTCGCCGCAGGCTCACCCCGCCGTCTAGTAACCACTCGATAGGTGTGTCTCAAGTGAGGAGTCGTGTTCCCGGAGCCGTTGGCGCCGGTGATGACGACCCGGTCGGCCCACCCGAGCGCCACATCCACCGGGCCGAGCCGGAACCCGCCCCGCTCGACGACGGCGCCTCGCAAGGCCGCCACCACCGAACCCGAGCGGGGCGCGGCGGCGATCGACATCCGCAGCTCCCACTCCTTGCGGGGCTCCTCGAGCCGCTCGATCTGCCGCTGTGTCTGCCGGGCCTTGGCGGCCTGCTTCTCGCTGGCCTCGGCGCGGAACTTGCGGCCGATCTTGTCGTTGTCGGTGGCCTTGCGCCGCGCGTTGCGCACGCCCTTTTCCATCCAGGATCGCTGCATCCGGGCTCGAGCCTCCAGCGCGGTCCGGGTGTCGGCGAAGGCGTCGTAGGCCTCCCGGGCGTGCTCACGCGCCCGCGCCCGCTCGGTCAGGTAGGCGTCGTACCCGCCGTCGTACACACCGACCTGCTGCTGGACCAGGTCCAACTCCACCACCCGGGTCACCGTGCGGGCGAGGAACTCCCGATCGTGGCTGACGATCACTGCTGGCGAGCGCAACCCGGCGACGAAGCACTCAAGGCGTTCCAAGCCGTCGAGGTCGAGGTCGTTGGTGGGCTCATCGAGCAGCAGCGCGTCATAACGGGACAGCAGCAGGGCGGCGAGCCCGACTCGGGCGGCCTGGCCACCGGACAGAGCGGTCATCGGGGTGTCGAGGTCCACGCCGAGTCCCAGGTCCACGGCCACCGTCGCCGCGCGCTCGTCGAGGTCTGCGCCACCGAGCGCCAGCCAGCGGTCCAGCGCCGCCGAATAGTGGTCCGGTCCGCCCTCGGTCAGTGCCTGTGCGGCGACGTCCATCGTCGACTGCGCTTGGGCCACCCCGGTGCAGCGGCCCAAGAACGACCGCACCGTCTCGCCGGGACGACGGTCGGGTTCTTGCGGTAGGTGTCCGACGGCCGCATCGGGCGGGCTGCGCACCACCGCGCCGTCCTGCGGGATCTGCAGCCCAGCGAGCAGCCGCAGCAAGGTCGACTTGCCGGCGCCGTTGGCTCCCACCAACCCGACGACATCACCTGGGGCGACAACGAGGTCCAACCCGGAGAACAACACCCGATCACCGTGTCCGGCAGCCAGGCCGGTGGCCTGCACTGTTGCACTCATGTTATTGGCGCGCTCATGTCGGCGCCGACGTTATCCGGTGAGCGTGACGAGTGCGGCGTCGAGGCCCTCCAGGGTGGGCCGTTGGTCGGGGTCCCGGTGCAGGCACGCGTCGATGACCTCCGCCACGTCAGCGGGCAGCCGCCGCCGAGCGCGGACTCTGGGTGCAGGGCGGGCCAGCTGCAGTTGGCACAGCGACAAGGTCGAGGTGTTCACGCTGCCCGAGGCGGAGCTGCCGGGGATGTCGAACGGCTGCAGCCCGGTGGCCGCTTGGTAGAGCACCAGGCCGATCCCCCAGACGTCCGCGGGCGGCCCGAGGTCGCCACCGGTGACCTGTTCGGGTGACATATAGCCGGGTGTGCCCAGACCCGCAGAACAGCGGCCGGGAGGCCGGGCCAGGCTCAGGTCGATCAGGCGGGCGACGCCGTCGCAAGCGATGATGTTGCTGGGTTTGACGTCGAGATGTAGATGGCCACGGCTGTGCAGGTAGCGCAGGGCCGAGCACAGGTGCCGGCCAAGGTGGCCCAGGTCTTGTGCGCCGAGACGTTGCCCGCCACCGTCGAGCAGGTAGCCCAGGGTGGCGCCGGTGAGGTTCTCCAGGACCAGCAGCGGCGGCTGCGCCGAGGCGGGTTTGATGTATTCATAGGCCCGGACCAGGTGCGGATGAGTCAGCGAAAGCAGCAAGCGCGCCTCGCGCTGCAGGTGACGGCGGGCAGACGGGTCGCTGGCGCAGTCGGGCCGGAGCGTCTTGATGAAACAACGGCAGTAGCGCTGCGAGCTCCATGCCTCGTAGCAGTCCAGATCCTCCCCACGGCGCACGTGCTCGATCACCTGGTAGCCCGGCGCGAGCAGGTGGCCAGGGGGATGCGCCGGAGGGCCGTCGTCGTCTTGCGCCCGGTCGCTGCTGGCGCGGACCGCGAGATCGGTCGGTGTGGTCATATCAGCTCCGGCTGCAGTAGGACGTTCTCCTTGGCGCGGGTATCCCGCTGCTGGTGCAGCCGGTACAGCTTCGCGTAGCCGGGATTGCCGGCTAGCAGCTCGGTGTGCGTGCCAATCCCGGTGACCTGCCCATCTGCGAGGAACACGATCTGATCGGCGTGGGTCACGGTCAGCAGGTTGTGGGAAATCACCAACGTGGTCCGCCCGGTCATCAACCGGCGCATCGGCGCCAGGATACGTTCCGCAGAGCCGGCGTCGAGGCCAGTGGTGGGCTCATCGAGCAGCAACACCGGAGCGTCGCGAATCATGGCCCGGGCCAACGCCAGGCGCTGGCGTTGGCCACCGGACAGTAGCCGTCCCCGTTGCCCGATCCGGGTGTCGTAACCATCGGGCATGGCGCTGATGAAGTCGTGTGCGTCCGCGGCCATGGCGGCGGCCACCAGCTCAGCCTCGGTGGCGGTGGGTTTGCCCCACAGAATGTTGTCCCGGATGGTTCCGTCGAACACCAACGTCTCCTGCAGGACCGCCGAGACGTTGCGGCGCAGCGTGGCCAGTGGCAGGTCACGCAGGTTGCACCCGTCGAGGCTGATCCGCCCGGCGCTGGGATCATAGAATCGCAGCATCAGCTTGCTCAGCGTGGACTTGCCAGCCCCGCTCGCACCGACGATGGCAACGGTCTGCCCCGGGGCGACCGCAAATGTGATCTTCTTCAGCGCGAGGCGGTTGGCACCAGGGTAGGCGAAGGTCACCGCGTCGAAGTTCACCCAGCCTTGGGCCTTACTTCCCGGCGTCTTATCTCCTTGGCGCATCGGCAAGCTACGCGGCTTGACGGGCTCGCGGACGTCGGGTTGTTGGCTGAGCAAGTCGATGATGCGTTCGGCGCTGGCACTGGCCGCATACATGGTGTTGGACAGCCGACCAGCCCCCCTGATCGGGCTGTAGAGCCTGCTGAGGTAGGTCACGAACACCACCAGTCCACCAACGGTGATCTGATTGTGCGCGAGCGCCCACACGCCCACTCCGAGGACCAGCACGACAGCCATGGTCTCGAGCAGCTCGGTCAGCGGTCGGTACAGCGCGCGCAGTCGCGTGGTGGCCATCTCGGCGGTGAACCGGCCGAGGTTTTCGTGGTGGAAGCGCTCGGTCTCAGCGTCGTGGCGATCGTAGGCCTGCACCAGGGCGACGTTGGCCAGGGTCTCCTCAGCGGCTGCGGTGACCGATCCCGACCGCCGTCGCTGCTCCCGGGAGGCTTTCTTGATCCGCGCCGAGAAATACCGTGCGATCGCCAGGAATGCCGGCGCGGCGACCATCGCCGCCAGCGCGAGGTGCCAGTTGAGGTAGAACAACGCACCGGTGAACAGCACGATCTCAAATGCGTAGGACAGCGTGCTGGTGACGCCGGAGAGCACCAGCGCCTCGATCGAGTCGATGTCCCCGGTCAGCCGGGACAGCGTGTCGCCCAGCTGGCGGCGGTCGAAGAAGTCCACCGACAGCCGGTGCAGGTGATCGAACAGCCGGGTCCGCAGGTCCAGGACGAACCGCTCCCCCAGCCAGGCGGACAGCAGCTCATCGGAGAACGAGGCGAGCCCCTGGGCCAGGCCGATCCCGAGGTAGCCGGCCGCGATCGCGGGAAAGGCGTGGAAGTTACGCGGGATCAACACGTCGTCGATCAGCAGCTTGAACATCCAGACCTGCGCGGTGTCCAAGAACGGTCCGACGGCGACCAGTAGCAAACTAGCCAGCAGGCGACCCCGGTACGGGCGGGTCGCGGGCCAAAACCAGCGGAAAATAACCCGGATCCCAGCGGTGGGGGTAGCCGCCACCGACCCCTTCGCCTGAACCGCCGATGCGCTCCCTCCGGGGTGCTCCTTCCGCCGCTTCGTCACTGAAAGCCAGTCCTCCCTGCACGACGGCTGGGGCCTCACCCCAGCGTTTGTGAGGCGAGGCCCCGGCCGTTCACATCATGCCGTTACCGCTGAGTAGCCCCTAGTCGCAGCGGCGGCCACCGCGACTGCGGCGACGGCGGCCACTGCGCTCGTGGCGGCGACCGCCACCGCCACTGTGGCGGCCATCGTGTCCACTGAGCGCGCGGTCGAATGACTTGAAGTAGCCAGTCACGACTTCATCTCCCATTCATGATCAGCGATGGTCTTGTCAACCACCTGTACCAAAGATTTTCGTTTCACGCGCCGGGAACGTTACACACAATCATCAGCCGGTTACTTAACTGTCCGCACACAGGTGGCACACTGCGGCGACTACGGGCAGTGCGCACCGCCAGCCGCAGTGCCTCGAACGCACGCCCGCACACACACCGCCCGCCCGATCGCCGTGTTGGTGCCTGGGGTAGGACGGCCGACGTGCACAATGGAGTCAGGTGTGCTCCGCCACCTCCCGGATCGCGCTTTCCACCTGACATCTACCACCGATGAGGAGCGATGGCCGACCACGAACCCATGATGGACGGCGGGTGCGCCGACCCGGCGCTGTCCCAGGAACTTCGAGATGCGCTCACCCTGCTGCGTGAGCACAGCGACGACGAAGACTTCCGCACCCTGGTCGATGACGTGCTGACCGGTCGGTGCAGCCTGGTCGAGGCGTCGAGCACGGCGGCGTTCAGCAACGTCGTGTTCGCGAGTATCGCGCAGGAGTTCCACCAGCTGACCGCAGAGGAGAAGGCGCGTCTCGCCACCCAAGCCGAGTCGCCGCGGGACGCAATCGGGACCTGCGGCTTGCCGTGCGCCAGCTGTGCTGGGGTGTGCGCGTTGCGCGGCAGCCCGAGCCAGTGACGGACGAGTAGCGGTCGCGGGTCTTGCTCTCGAAGGCTGTTAGAGCTATTGCATAGCGGTATCGCTATCGGGTAGCTATGTTAGACCCGTGAGCGAGACGATCAAGCAGTCCGAGCTGCGCAACAACAACGCGGAGATCATGCGTCGAGTGGCCGGCGGCGAGTCATTCACGGTGACGGTGCACGGTCAACCTGTCGCCGATCTGGTACCGCATCAGCGACCTGCCCACCGCACAAGGCGCTTAGTTCCCGCAGCCGAGTTCGATGAGGCGTTGGCAGCGCTGCCGGCCCTGAACGTGGAGCAGTGGCGGCAGGACCTTCGAGCGGCAGACGACATTTTCGGACCGGACCTGCCGAAGGACCCTTGGGAGCAGGCCGATAAGAGATGACCCGGGCCACCGAGCGCAAGGTGCTCCTCGACACCTCGGTCATCATTGACCCACCTACGCTGGGGACCGCCTCGTTCGCCGACGTAGTGAGCGTCAGCGCTGTCACCCTGGGCGAGCTGCACTACGGCGTAGGTGCGGCCGTCGATCCCGTCGAGCAACTACATCGTCGGCGTAGGTTGGCGCTCTTGCTCAGTACCTACGATGTCGTGCCGTTCGACGCCGACGCGGCCGAGTCGTACGGCCTGCTCGCCAACATCGTCCGACAATCCGGACGGAACCCACGGCCACGCAGGATGGACCTCATGATCGCCGCCACTGCCGTATGCCATGGGCTCTCACTGGCAACCCGGAACGGGGCGGACCTGCACTACCTGCAGCGGGTGCTCAACGTGATCGACGTGGACTAACAGGGCACGGGCGTCACCGCAATCCCACCAGGCTACGGCGCAGGCCGCCGTTGAGGAGCAGTGGGAGCTCCTTGAGAAGCTCGCCTACAACATCATCGTGAAGTATGCACTCACCTGCCATCTGCCGCATAAGTACGTTCGCGCACGCATTGATGAACACCTCACCCAGTATCTTCGTTGTGGTAGACGCTATCGTGGCATTAATCGTGGTGCCAGTGCCAGGAAAGATTTTGAAAAAACTTGCCGCCGTTCGGGCCACAGAGGCCACCCCGAGGACGGTCGCAAAAGCGGTAGCGACGGCTCTGGGGTCAACCTTGAATCCCATGATAGTGGCGATCTGACCCAGCATGCTGATCTGTAGCGCGCTCAGCGGAATAGCATCGACAAGCGGGATCGGAGTAGCCGCGATCAATGCAGCCGTGCCCATGTTGAAGTTTACCGAACGCTTCGCCTCAGCGATCTTGAGCTCTAGCGAGACACGCTGACAGCTGGCTAACGTATGCCGTTCCGCATCCGGCAGCTGATGATAAATCGCGCTCACGAGATCGGGAAGACCGAACGGTGCAAGCGTGACACCAGCAACGTTATCTTCTTCCGCCAGGGTCATGAAGCACTGCCCGTCGAGGACGGGAAGCTCGAGCGAGGTGAGGTACCGGGCGAACCTGTTGGCACGGGGATCGTCATAGGTGGGGCACTGGGTAAGCACCAGCGCCACCAGCACGTCTTTGGCCAGCGCTCGGACGATGTCAGATTCAACCGTCTCGAAACGTTCGTCCCGGGTCCGGACGCAGTAGAGGCAAAAATGAACACGGGCGTCGTCGTCGTCCATCTGCCTCCTGATCTCAGTGAGGTAGGTTTCCGCTATCGATTCCGCCTCCACGCCGAGCTCGATGCCCGGCGTGTCGTACACGGAGATCGGTAGGTTCGGTTGCACATATCTTCGGATACTCTGGGTAATTGAGGTGCCCACGCCGACCGGGGCGATCGGCGCCCCAAAAATTGCGTTGACCAAGGTGCTCTTCCCGACACCGACGCGTCCGGCGAGCATGACGTTGAGGCGGGACCTGCCCCGCAACGCCTGAGAGAAGCCGTCTCGAAAGAACTTCTCGAGGTTGAATTCGTCCTGACCCTCTGTATACCGGAGTAGGCCTGTAGATCCATCCATCGGGTCCCCTCTCAGCCGTTTTCCCAACGCTGGCCGGTATGGCCTACCTGCGCAAGATCGATAGCGCTGGTAGGCTGCGGCCGCGCTGATCTCGGTGGTGTGGCGGCACTGCTCTAAGACAACGACGTGCAGCGCGCGACGTTGCCTTGTAATTTGATGTCGATCTCTGCTGATCGCGGCAAATCGCCCGAGAAGATCGATTTTCGATGCCCCGATACCGCTGGCGTCCGCCTGGCGCCGAGCTAGAGCACGCTGCGACCGCCAACGGCGCGCAGGTTTTCAGTCGACGGTGCCCTCGATGATCGTGACGGTGCTGGCGTCCGGAAAGCGCGCCGGTGGGGGGCCGAAGACGCGCCGGCTGGTGTCGACCACCACGCGACCGAAGGCCCGGTTGCCGGCGGCCCCTATCGCCACTCCGATGCCGAACGGTGCGATCCGGCCGAGTGCCAGCACGCCCTGCTTGCGCCCGTATCTGGTCAAGAACCAGCGACCCAGCGTCTTGTTGATCGCGGTGATGGAGGACATCGGGATCGCGTCGGGCAGCAGCGCCCCCCATTGCTGACCACCACGCCCAGCCATCTTTTCGACCAGCATGGCGCCGTTGTCACCGATCGCGACGGCGAGCACCAGCGTCCGCCGTCGCTCGACCTCCTCGACCTGGATGCCGTGCACCTCAGCGACGGCCAACGCGAACAGCGCCGTGGTCTCGAGGAACAATGCCGTCTCACCGCCGGTGAGCGCCAGCGCGGCGACGGTCCCAATCCCCGGCGCGACCGCAACACCGCCCACCGCGGCTCCGGTGCCGGTGACCGCCGCGAGGTACTGCTTCTCCAGCACAGCGATGATCTCGGCCGGGCTCGCCAGGGGTCGTGCTCGACGCAGCCGGGCAACGTAGCCGGCGACCGGCGACTGCGCAAGCGCGATCGCCTTTTCCAGGGTCCGCTGCAGCAATGCCGGCATCTCTGGACCCACGTTCAAGCCTCCCACCGCGGCGCCGTGCACCTACCTTGTGCCATAGCAGTATCCCGGCCCGAGCGGCCGCCGCTGCGCTAGCCGAGCTGGCCGCGGATCGCTCCCTCGGTGAACGCGGTCGTGTGGATGATGACGTAGTAGTCGGCCGGATGGTCGATGACGGCCTGAATCTTGTCTCGGGTACTCGTTGAGCAGCCTGACGCCGTGCTTCCCGCCCCAGGAAAGTGCTGGTCATTGAAGAAATCAATCGGATGGGGACCGTCCTTGCCGCGCGGGGCGAGGTGAATATGCGACATGGTGACCTCACCGTGGAGGTCCTTCCACGACAGGGCGTAGCAGACTTTCTGGTGGGCGGCGTCGAGGTCGACTCGGGCTGAGCCGGTCGCGCCGTGGTCTCCGCCGCCGGTGACCTCCTCGGGGGTCAAGTTGATGGTGTAATGACCGAGGCCTTGCGGCTGCGGGTCGTCCTGCGCGGCTGCCGTGCTCGGCAGGGTGGCGACGACGAGCAGCGATGACATCGCCGCGAGGCACGCTCCGAAACGTCCCAACATCGTGAACTCTTCCTTCCTGCAGTACACGCGGACGAACCGATCGAGAAGGTGTGCTGCGCACCGGGTGACGGGTGCACCACTATACGTAATCGCCGGCGCGATTCGGTTCGTTAGCTCCGTGTCGCGACATGTTGCGGCTCGCTACGCTCGCGGGCGTGGAACCGCTGCTGGCGGTGCGTCAGTTCGCGGCTTTCGGACTGTCGCACTGCATGGTGATCGCGGTGCTCGTCGTGGTCGCAGCGGCGCTCGTAGCCGTTGGTCGGCAGTATCGCGGCACGCTCATCGAGCGGTGGTTGAGCCGCTCCTTGGCGCTGGTGTTCGCCGGGTTCCTGATACCGGCAGAGCTCTACTGGCTGCTGCCAGCCCATGGGGAGATCAAGTACTCGCTGCCGTTGCAACTGTGTGACCTGGCAGCCATGGCCGCGGTGTGGGCTTTGTGGTCGTACTCCTCGACGGCGTTCGCGCTGACCTACTTCTGGGGCCTGACGCTTACCTCGCAAGCCTTCGCCAGTCCCGAGTTGACGGGTCCAGATTTCCCGTCACTTCAGTTCCTGTCGTTCTTCGGCATGCACAGCTTGGTGCTGTGGACAGCGATCTATCTGACCTGGGGGGTGGGGATGCGGCCAGACTGGCGCAGCTACCGGATCGCGGTCCTGGGCACCATCAGCTGGGGGTCGATGATGTTCGTGGTCAACCAGCTCGCCGGCACCAACTACGGCTTTCTCAATACCAAGCCAGTGGTCAGGTCCCTGCTGGACGTGTTGGGGCCGTGGCCGTGGTACCTGCTCTCCGAGCTGGTCGTCGGCGCCGCGGCCTGGGCACTGATCACCTGGCCATGGGTACGCCAGCGCACCCCCGCCCACCTCTGATTCCTGGGTATCGAGCCCGCTTGCGACACTGGTCTACGTGGACGATCCGGCACGGCTGCGCATCCCCTTCCCGTGTCAGCACGAAGGCTGTCTGCGCGCGGCGGCGATCGTCGAGGTGAGCCGGCGCGGGCAGCTCTACATCAATGACGAGCAGGACATCATCTACCGCGTCTTCCCTGACGCCCAGGGCACAATCCGGATCATCGGTTTCCTGCCATACACGAGTTTCGCCAGTCGGATTCCCGACCTGGCCGCGACCATCCTTGCGGTCGAAGCCGTTGACGCGGCCGCGCTATACGCGCTGGATCGCACGTGGATCCCGTTCTACTGCCCGGACTGCGATCGCTCGTTCTGCGAAGATCACTGGAACCTCAAGCCCAACTTCGACTGGGGCTTTGACCACTATTCGGGCACCTGTCCAGTCGGGCATCCACACTTCATCGACCATTGCTGAACACAGCGCGTTGACCGACAGCGAGGCTCAACTGACAGACAGGGTGCTACTATGACTGACATGCCTGACGAGGCTGCGCACCCAGCGCCCGAGCTGTCTCCGGTGCCAAGCCCCCGCCGACCCGAACGCGAGGTGCGTATCCGCGAGCTCCGCAACGCTGGAAGTGTGATTTCCGAGCTCGCCAACGTCGGCGCAATCGGACGCGTCACCAGCGGCGGACGCCTGGTCGGGTGGCTGGTCCCGGCGACGCCGTCCGAGCAACGGGCCGACGAACTTCACGCACAGGGACGGCTACGCTTCGGGCGCCTCGGCGGCCTCGCGGGTCACCGCCCACTCCCCCGCCGCGTCAACACCGTACCGCTGAGCCATACCCTCGATGAGCAGCGCCGCGCGGATGACGGGTGATCTACCTCGACTCGTCGGCGATCGTCAAGCTTGTCCGAGCCGAGGATTCCTCAGAGGCGCTGCAATCCTGGATCGACCAGCGCGCCGACACGCTGCTGATCACCTCAGTGCTGGCGCGCGCGGAGGTGTTCCGGGCGGTACGGCGCAACAACCACACCGACTCCGGTGCACTGATCGATCCTGTGGCTTTCGAAGCTGAGTTGGCGCAGACGGCTGCGGTGCTCGACGCGATCGGCCAGATCGCGATCGACGACACGATCCTGCACCGGGCCGGCGTCTTTCCCGCTCCGATGATCAGAACGCTGGACGCCATCCACCTCGCCTCAGCCGCGGAGTTCGCTCCCTCCACACTGACATTCGTTACCTACGATCATCGACTTGCTATCGAAGCGCAGGGCGTGGGAATCGCCGTTCTCGCGCCGGCCGACCCTCCGGATTTCTGATCGGCGGCGTCACCGCAGGCTAGTTCTGGGCCAGCCCGCTGAACAGCCGGCCGGCCCGCTCGCGGTCCCACAGGACGCCGGAGGTGCCGTCGGTCACCGGCCCGAACCCGGCGATCGGGACCGTCTCAGTCACCGCATTGCCGCTGGACAACGAGCGCATCGCCCAACCCAGCCTGGCCAGATCCCAGACGTGGTCGCCGTTGTCGACGGTGATCGTTTTGGGTGCGTCGATCGTCAGCGGCACTGTGTGGAAGGGATTGAGCAGCACCGCCGGGCTGCTGGTGCGGGCGATCAGCGCACCGAGGAACTCCCGCTGGTGGACCACGCGGTCCAGATCCCCCCGTGGCGTGTGCCGGGTCCGCACGTACCCCAGTGCCTGCGGCCCATCCAGTACCTGGCAGCCGGCCGGGATGTTCAACCCGGCCAGCGGGTCGGAGATCGGCTCGGTGGGACACATCTGCACGCCGCCGACGTCGTCGACAAGACCGGCGAAACCGCCGAATCCGATCTCGGCATAGTGGTCCACGTGCACCCCGGTGACGTTCTCCACCGTCTGCACCAGCAGGGTGGGTCCGCCCAACGCGAAGGTGGTGTTGAGCTTGACGCGACCGTGGCCGGCGAGCGGGACCGAGGAGTCCCGGGGCAGGCTCACCAGCGTGAGCTGGCCGTTACCGGTGAGTGCTGGGATGTGCATCAACATGATCGTGTCCGTGCGCCCACCACCCGCCGCCGCCTCGTCGCCGGTAGTCAGCCTGGACTCCTGGTCCGGGGTCAGGCCGGCCCGGCTGTCCGATCCGACGATCAGCCAGTTGGTGCCCGCAGTGCCCGCGATCCGGCCCGGGTAGTCGGCGAGTGCGTCAGTGCGTTGTATCGTCCGGTCGACGTAGCCGGCGAAGCCGATGACCACCAGGGCCAGCACACCGAGGATGGCTGCCACGATGCGCCCCGGGCGCCGGCGTGGAGCGCGACGACGAAGCGGCGGACGGCGCGAGACTGGTGGCGGGGCCGCAGGCATGCGCGCGACGGGCAAGCGTTGGGTCGGGCGCCACGCCGGCCGCTGGTAGCTCACCGTTGGTCTCCTGTGGGTCGGTGCCTGCGGGCGTTTGCGGCGAGGATAGCCGTGCCCGAGGCCCGGTGGTTGCGGGCAATTGTCGAAACCGTTGACCTGATGGTCGCCTTTTTGTGACCAAGTGTAAAAATGCCTCACCACCGTCGGGGAGGTATGCATGGACCGCTTGGACCGCAAGGACTTCAAGGACGCAGCTTTCGACGTCGTGCTGCGGGGTTACGACAAGCGGCAGGTGGACGAGCGGTTGCGGTTTCTCGGGGCTGAGCTGACCGTCGCGGACAACGCGCTCCGGGCGGCCAGCGAGCGGGCCGCGCTGCTGGAGGATGCGCTGAGCAAGGCGCGCTCGACACCCGCGGGCGAACCATCGGGCGACTCGAACTTCGGAGCGCGGGTCGAGAAGATCCTCAAGCTGGCCGAGGACGAGGCGTGGGAAGTCCGCAGCCAGGCCGACGCAGCGGCGCTGACGCTGGTCGAGCAGGCCCGAGCGCATGCCGCCGAGCAGGAGAGCGCACTGCAGCAGCGGTGGTCTGAGCTCGACAGTGCCCGCCAGGAGCTGGAGCAGACTCGCCAAGAAGTGAACCGGGAATGCGAACAGCTCCGGGCGCAGGCGCGGACCGAGGCCGACCAGATCCGCACAGCGGTCACGCAGCAAGCGGACCAGTTGTTCACCGCAGCGCGCGCCGACGCCGACGAGGTGGGCGCTGCGGCCCACGCCGAGGCGGCGCAGCTTACCGCGCAGGCTAAGGCCGAGGCGGAGCAGCGCGTTGCGCAGGCCAACGCGCAGGCGCAGCGGCTGGTCGCAGCGGCGACCGACGCCGCGCGGGCGCGGGAGCAGTCCAGCGCGCACGAGGTGCATCAACTGTCCAGGTTGCGCGAGGAGATCAACGCGGACCTCTACCGGGCGAAGCAAGTACTGGACGGCCTGTTCGGCGCCACGGGAGCCCTCTTGCACAAGCGGCGCCAGGACCCTGCGCCGCCGCCACCCCAGGTCCGTACTGTGTGACGATCGCGAATACCCGTGCCAGGATTGCGGGTGAAGGAGATGCCCGATGCCATCCCGCAATCCCCCCTCGTCTCACTCCAGCCCCGTACCCGTCGCGGGGCCCGTTGGGTTACCGGATTCCCTCGTCGGTACCGCGATGGACATCGACGGTTCGCACACGCCGGAGCAGGTGATCGCGGGACTACGCGCCACCAGCGAGGGTGAGGACCTGGTCCAGCTGTTGACCCCTGAGGGGCAGCGGGTCTCGCACCCGCAGTTCGAGCTGGAGATCTCCCCCGCGGAGCTGCAGTCGCTGTATCGCGACATGGTGCTGGTCCGCCGGGCCGATCGGGAGGCCAAAGCGCTGCAGCGCCAAGGCGAGCTCGGTCTGTGGGCGCCGTTGCTGGGCCAGGAGGCCGCCCAGATCGGTGCTGGTCGCGCGATGACCCCGCAGGACATGGCCTTCCCGTCCTACCGCGAGCACGGCGTCGCGTGGTGTCGTGGGGTGGATCCCACCGAGATCTTCGGCATCTTCCGCGGAGTCGATCAAGGCTCGTGGGATCCGATCGGTACCGGGTTCCAGCTCTACACCATCGTGATCCCCAACCAGTGCCTGCACGCCACCGGCTACGCAATGGGGCAGCGGCTGGATGGAAAGATCGGCGACGCGCAGAACGCGGAGGCCACGATCTGCTTTTTCGGCGACGGCGCCACCTCTCAGGGCGACGTACACGAGGGCTTCGTCTGGGCCGCCGTCTACGACGCGCCGGTGGTGTTCTTCTGCCAGAATAACCAGTGGGCGATCTCCGCATCGCTGGATCGTCAGACCCGGGTACCGCTGTACCAACGGGCCCGCGGCTACGGCTTTCCCGGGATCCGGGTGGACGGCAACGACGTGCTGGCCACCCTGGCCGTCACCCGCTGGGCGCTGCGCGAGTGCCGCACCGGCAATGGCCCGATCTTGATCGAGGCCTGCACGTACCGGATGGACGCGCACACCACTTCCGACGACCCCACCCGCTACCAGGTCGCCGGCGAGTTGGAGGAATGGAAGCTCAAAGATCCTCTTGAGCGGCTGCGGGTACACCTGGTGAGGGAGGGGCTCGCGGAGTCGGAGTTCTTCGACGGCTTGGCAGCCGAGGCCGACGAGCTGGCCGTTCGGCTGCGCAACTACTGTATTTCGATGCCCGCCCCCGGCCCGGAGCGGATCTTCTCGAAGGTCTACGCCGAACCGACGCCTACGGTCGACGCCGAGCGTGACGATTACCTGGCTTACCACGCGTCGTTCACTGACGTCGGCGGTGCTTCCTGATGGCCGGCACCGACGTGCCGCAGACGATCACCTTGGCTAAGGGCCTCAACCAGGGCCTGCGGGCCGCGATGGAGGCCGACCGCAAGGTCCTGGTGATGGGTGAGGACGTCGGCCGGCTCGGCGGTGTCTTCCGGATCACCGATGGGCTGCAGAAGGACTTCGGCGAGCAGCGGGTCTTCGATACCCCGCTGGGCGAGTCCGGAATCATCGGCACGGCGGTCGGGCTCGCGGTCCGGGGCTACCGTCCGGTCTGCGAGATCCAATTTGATGGATTTGTCTTTCCTGGCTTCGACCAGATTGTCTCCCAGCTCGCCAAGCTGCACTACCGCTCGCAGGGCAAGCTGCCGATGCCGGTGGTGGTGCGCATCCCGCACGGCGGCGGTATCGGCGCCGTCGAGCATCATTCGGAGTCCCCAGAGTCCTATTTCGCGCACACCCCTGGCCTGAAGGTCGTCGCCTGCGCCAACCCGGTCGACGCCTACTGGATGATCCAGCAGGCGATCGCCTGCGACGACCCGGTGATCTTCTTCGAGCCCAAGCGGCGGTACTGGGACAAGGCACCGCTGGACCTCGCGATGCCGCCGCTGCCGCTGTTTCGCTCCCGGGTGCTGCGCACCGGGACGACCGCGACGGTAGTGACCTACGGGCCGACGGTGCGCACCGTGCTGGATGCCGCGACTGTCGCTGAGCAGGACGGCCACACCCTCGAGGTGATCGACCTGCGCACGTTGTCCCCACTGGACCTGGTTCCGGTGTTCGATTCGGTGCGCCGCACCGGACGGTTGATCTGCGTGTCCGAGGCGCCCAGCGAGGTCTCGCTAACCTCTGAAGTGGCCGCTCGGGTATCCCAGGAATGCTTCTACTCGCTGGCGGCACCGGTACTGCGGGTGACTGGGTTCGACACGCCGTACCCACCCGCGAAGTGCGAGGAGGACTACTTGCCCGATCTGGACCGGGTGCTCGATGCCGTCGATCGCGTGCTGGCGTACTGACTGCGATGGCCAGCATCTTCGCGCTGCCCGACGTCGGCGAAGGCCTCACTGAGGCGGAGATCCTCAGTTGGCACGTCGCGCCCGGGGACACCGTCACCGTCAACCAGATCATCGTCGACATCGAGACCGCCAAGGCGGCCGTCGAGCTGCCCAGCCCCTACGCCGGGGTGGTCAGCCAGCTGTTCGTCGAACCTGGTGCCACGGTAGCCGTCGGCACCCCGATCATCGCCATCGAAACCGGCGCCGAACCGGCGGGTGCGATCGGACCGGCCCCGGCGGGTGCGATCGGCGAGGAAGGCCCCAGCGGGCGAATCACGACCCTGGTCGGTTATGGCCCGCGGACCGCGACCGTGGCCCGCCGGCCGCGCACGGCCACGCCGGCCCCCCCGCCCGCTGCCGCTGCCGGAGCCGGATTGGTGCCGCTGGCCAAACCACCGGTGCGCAAGCTGGCCAAGGAGCTGGGGATCGACCTGCGGACAGTGTCCGGTTCGGCAGCCGGTGGGGTGATCACCCGGGAGGACGTGGAGCGCGCCGCCCAGGTCGTCGACAATGGCGGTGCCGGCTCGGCCGCTTGGTCCGGCTCCGCTGGGTGGTCCGGCCTTGGGGCCGGCGCTGAGTCTGGCGCTGGGTCCGTTTCTGGGCAGCGGCGGGAGACCGTCCGCGGCGTGCGCAAGGCCACCGCGGCGGCGGTGGTGACCTCGGCGTTCACCGCGCCGCACGTCACGATGTTTCTCACCGTCGACGTCACGCCGATGATGGAGCTGCGGGCCCGGTTGACGGCACAACCACAGTTCCGGGACATCAAGCTGTCCCCGCTGGCGTTCGCCGCCCGAGCGGTATGCCTCGCGTCGCGGCGAACCCCGGAGGTCAACGCCAGCTGGGACGAGGACACCGGCGAGATCATCTACTTCGACTACGTGCACCTCGGGATCGCCGCCGCCACGCCGCGCGGGCTGGTGGTGCCCAAGATCCGCAACGCCGACCGGATGCCACTGCGCGACCTCGCCGTCGCGCTGGACGACCTGGCGGTATCGGCTCGGGAGGGACGCACCGCTCCGGGTGACATGCTCGGCGGGACGATCACCATCACCAACATCGGCGTCTTCGGGATCGACACCGGCACGCCGATCCTCAACCCGGGCGAGTCGGCGATCCTCGCGCTGGGCACCATCCGCGACATGCCCTGGGTGGTGAACGGTGCCGTGGTGGCCCGCAAAGTCTGCCAACTAGCGCTCTCCGTAGACCACCGCGTGGTAGACGGCCAACAAGGCTCCCAGTTCCTAGCCCACATCGGCACCCTGCTGTCCGACCCTGCCCAGGCGATCACCTTCTGACCGCTTTCCGCTTTCTGCGCATTCAGCGTGCGGGCCCAGACGAGATCCTCGGCGGTGGTCTGCGTCACAGGGCGTCGAGACCGCGCTCCCCGGTTCGCACCCGGACCACGGTTTCCACCGGAGTGACCCAGACCTTCCCGTCCCCGATCTTTCCGGTCCGAGCCGCCTCGACCAGCGCGTCGATGGTCTTGTCCACCCGCGCCTCGTCGATCACTACCTCGACCCGAATTTTGGGCACGAAGTCCACCTTGTATTCCGCGCCCCGGTAGACCTCGGTGTGTCCCTTCTGCCGGCCGTAGCCCTGCACCTCGCTCACCGTCATCCCCAGTACGCCGAGGCGTTCCAGCGCAGCCTTGACGTCGCCCAGCGCGAACGGCTTGACGATCGCGGTCACCAGCATCATGTCGCGCTCCCCTCGTGCGTCACCGGGTGGGACGGCAGCACCGTGCCGCGGCCCGTCGTGGTGAGCGGCGAGAACTCGTACGCGCTCTCGGCGTGCTCGGCTTCGTCGATGCCCTCGGCCTCGACCTCGGGGGCGACCCGGAACCCCATCGTGGCACGGACCAGCCAGGCGAGTCCGAAGGTGACCACGAACGCGTACCCGGCGGCCACCAGCACCCCGACGGCCTGCCTGCCGAGCTGGCCGCTCCCGCCCCCGTAGAACAGCCCGTTCGCGCCCGCGGAGTTGACGGCGGTGGTCGCGAACAGCCCGGTCAGCAGCAGCCCTACCGCGCCGCCGACGCCGTGGATGGCGACCACGTCGAGCGAGTCGTCGTAGCCCAGCCGGTACTTCAGGCGGATCGCGAGCTGGCAGACCACGCCGCAGGCCAGCCCGATGACGATTGCGCCCAACGTGTCGACGTAGCCGCAGGCCGGGGTGATGCCGACCAGCCCGGCGACCGCGGCCGACGCCGCGCCGAGGCTACTGGGACGGCCGTCGAGGCGGTGTTCGACGACCAGCCACGCGAGCACCGCGGCCGCCGGCGCGACGGTGGTGGTGAGGAACGCGTTGGCCGCGACCGCGCCCGCGGCGAGCGCCGAACCCGCGTTGAAGCCGTACCAGCCGAACCACAGCAACCCGGCGCCGAGCAGCGTGGCCGGCAGGTTATGCGGGCGCATCGGCTCGCGCGGCCAGCCCTGGCGCCGGCCCAGGACCAGTGCCAGCGCGAGCGCGGACATCCCGGAGTTGACCTCGACCGCCGTGCCCCCGGCGAAGTCGAGCACGCCCAGCCGGTTAGCCAACCAGCCGCCGTGGGCCCCGGAGAAACCGTCGAACGCGAAGATCCAGTGGGCCAGCGGGACGTAGACCCCCACCGTCCACAGCGCGATGAACACCGTCCAGGACCAGAACCGCGCCCGGTCAGCGATCGCCCCGGACAGCAGCGCCGCGGTGATGATCGCGAACATCAGCTCGAACATGGCGAAGCCCGCCAGCGGAATACCTTTCCCGACCACGACCCCGGGCACCCGCAAGCCGACGAAGCCGAACCCGCCGATCAGGCCGCCGTGGGAGTCGCCGAACGCCAGCGAGAAGCCGAACAACACCCAGATCAGCCCGACGACGCCGAGCGTCACCATGCTCATCATCATCATGTTGAGCGCGCTGCGAGCCCGCACCATGCCGGCGTAGAAGAAGGCCAGGCCCGGCGTCATGAGCATCACCAAGGCCGCGCAGACGAGCACGAACGCCGTGTTTCCGCTGTCCATCTCCGGATTATGCGTCCCGGTTGGTTACTGCCGTGCGGCGCTGTACTCACCGGCGCCGACCGGGCCGCGTTCGCGGCCTATCGAGGCAACGTCGAGTAACGGCGGAGCGGGTGGTGGCGACAACATAGCTGAGGGTGATCGGGTCGGCGGGGAGCCGAAGCACAGCAGCAGGGGGTTGGCTCCTTCACTACTGGGGGTGAGTGATGTGCGAGCACTCGGGTCGTGGCCCGGAGTCGGCATGATGATGGGGATGGGGACCCGGAACGCGACGGCACGCCCGATGGCACAGGATCGAGCACCACGGGATCGAGCACCACAGGATCGAGCCGGCATGTGGACGAGCCACGACGTCAGTCCCGGCGGGCACGTCGACGTGGTAGCGCGCGAAGATCCCGGCCCCGACGCGCTGCGTGCGTGGGACCTGCTGGTGGATCGCACACCGGGCACCGACGTCACACAGCTCTCCGTCTGGGCGGGGTTACGTGGCCGGGTCGGCTTCACTCCGCTGTATCTGCTGGCATACCGCGACGGCGAACTGGTCGGTGGGGCGCAGATCTTGACCCGACGGGTACCCGTGTTGGGTGTGGTCGGTTACCTTCCTTACGGTCCACTGGTGGCACCCGACACCGCGGCTGCCGCCGACGTCCAGCGCGCACTGGTCGATGCGGTCGTGGGGCTGGGTCGGCGGCGGCTGCGAATTCTGTTCGTCCAACCGCCTGAAGGCGCCCAGGACACCAGCGATGAGCTACGCCACCGGGGATTCCGGCCGTCGTCGGCCGGCATCGCGCCACAGGGCTCGATCCGGATCGACTTGACAGCCGACTTGGCGGAGATCCGCAGCAGGTTCGGCAAACGGCTCAAGTCGTGGACCAACCGGTGGGAGTCTCGGGGTGTCACGGTCCGCGTCGGAGACGAACGCGACATTCCGCTCCTCGCTGAGCTGATGGCCAGTTCGGCGCAACACCAGGGCTATACCCCGTTGCCGCTGGACTACATGCTGGCGTTGTACCGGGAGCTGGCCGCCACCGGCCGTGCTGTGCTGTACGTCGGCGAGGTCAACGGTGTCCCAGTCGCTGCCGATCTGATGACCGGATGTGGCGATATGGTCCGTGGTCGGCTGTCCGGCTTCGACCGCTCCGGCGAGGCGATGCGGCTCAGCGTGCCAGCGGCCATCCGGTGGGAAATGATCAAATGGGCGAAACAGCAAGGTTACCGTTGGTTCGATTTCGGTGGGCTGCGTCCGGAAACTCTCGCAGCGCTGCTGGACGGTACCGAGTGCAGCACTGACACAGTGCCGACCGCCGATCAGCCGAAGATCACTTTCGGGGGCACCGCGTTCCGCTACCCCACGCCGGTAGAAATGATCAGGCCGGCAGCGCTACGAACAGTCTACGATGTCGCATGGCGCTCCGCGACGGGCCGCCGGTTGTTTGCCGACCTAAAAAGTCTGCTCCGGGGGTCTCGACGGCGTGGCACCAACGAGTCGTCGCGGTAGTAAAGCAGTGCTCCTCAACGCAGTCGCTCGCCGTCAAATCAGGGAGGCGGAAGAGAAAACATGAAAATCGTGTGTGTCGGTGGCGGACCTGCGGGTCTGTACTTCGCCATCTCCGCGAAGCTACGCAATCGCGATCACGATATCACTGTCATCGAACGCAACCCGGCTGGGGTGACGTACGGTTGGGGCGTCACGTTTTCGGACGGTCTGCTCGACAGCCTTTACCGCAACGATCCGGAGAGCGCGCGACAAATATTCGACAATCCCGCCTCCTGGGGCAACCAGGAAGTGCATGTACGCGGCAAGCAGCGGGCTCACCTCGGCGGGTATGGTTTCGCCATCGGCCGCAAGCATCTACTCGATTTGCTGGCTCAGCGGGCGATCGACCTCGGTGTGAATGTTCAGTTCCAGCGTGAGGTCAACGACTTATCTGAGCTCGCTGACGCAGACTTGATCATTGCCTGCGATGGCGCTAACAGCCGTGTGCGTAAACTGCACGGCGCCCATTTTCAGACCGGCGGCGAGCTAGGCCGAAATAAGTACATCTGGCTTGGCACCCACCGGATGTTCGACTCCTTCATGTTCGCGTTCGAAGAGACGGCAGCGGGCTGGATCTGGTTCTACTCATACCCTTACAGCGCCGACACGACTACGTTCATCGTCGAGTGTTCTCCCGACACCTGGCGGGGACTCGGCCTCGACGAGCTCGGTCCCGACGAGAGTCTCAAGCTGTTGGAAGGAATCTTCCGAGATCACCTCGACGGCCACTCGCTCATGAACCCGATGCGCGATCTCGGCAAGACTCCATGGCTTAATTTCACGCGCATCACCAACACCGTCTGGTATCACGACAACATCGCACTCATGGGTGATGCGGCGCACACCACACATTTCTCGATCGGGTCGGGCACCACTCTTGCGATGGAGGACGCAATCGGGCTCGCCGATAGTCTGAGCGCTTACGATGACCTGCAGTTGGCGCTCAATGATTATGCGGACAAGCGTCGGGCGGCGATAGCGGATGCGCAGGACGCGGCCAAAGGTAGCATCGAGTGGTTCGAGAATGTTCCGGCTTATATCGACCTGCCGATCACCCAGTTCGCCTATTCTTTGTGGAAACGTCGCGGACATTATCCGCTGTGGCGTTACCAACTTCACCTGGCCACCCAAATTGCGACGCTGCGAAAGTTTCGGCGTTCTATCAGTGCCATGAGACACGGGCTTCGGGCCCGTCGACGGGTGAAATTGGCTGATGCCCACCGGGGTGTGTCTCCGGCCATCTATGCATCGGAAGAGGTTTAACCGGACCGCCGGCGAGGCGCTCGTAGCAGTTGAGCGAGTCAGGGGACGCGTGAACAGATGAACATCGTCTGCGTGGGGGGTGGACCTGCGGGTCTATACTTCGCCGTCTTGGCGAAGTTGCGCAATAAAAGTCACGATGTGACCGTCATCGAGCGTAACCCAGCTGGAGTGACATACGGCTGGGGCGTCGTGTTCTGGGACGATCTACTCGACGAGCTCTACCGAAATGATCCCGTGAGTGCTCGAGCAGTACACGAAGTGGCTGCGCTGTGGGGCGGTCAGGAAGTACACATCCGCGGTGAACACAAGGCGTATCTCGGCGGATATGGATACAGCCTCGGCCGCAAGCGCTTGCTCGACATCCTGGTTGACCGGGCGCGGGACCTCGGCGTCGATGTTCAGTTCGAACGTGACGTCAAGGATCTCTCCGAATTCCCGGATGCAGACCTGATCGTCGCTTGCGACGGCGTCAACAGCTCGATACGACAGCTACATTCCGATCACTTCCAGACAGATGTCGACGTCGGCCGCAACAAATACATCTGGCTGGGCACGAATCGGGTTTTCGACTCGTTTACTTTCGCATTCGAAGAGACGGCAGCGGGCTGGATATGGTTCCATGCCTACTGCTTCGATGCGCAGACCAGCACGCTCATCGTCGAGTGCTCGCCGGAGACTTGGGCGGGCCTCGGTTTCGACGAGCTCGAACCCGACCAGAGCGTCGAATTGTTGGAACAGATCTTCGAACTCCACTTGAATCACTATTCATTAATCAATCGAGCGCCGCGTGGCGTCGACAAAGCGCCGTGGCTTAGCTTTCGGCGAATCAGCAACGACAAATGGTACTACGACAACGTGGCCCTCATGGGTGACGCCGCGCACACTACACATTTCGCGATCGGTTCAGGCACCAAACTCGCGATTGCGGACGCGATCGCGCTCGCCAAGGAGTTGGACGCTCACGACGACCTCACCTCCGTACTCCACGCCTACCAAGAAAATCGTCGGTCCGCCTTGTTCACCATACAACAGGACGCGCTGAACAGTGCCAAGTGGTTCGAGGATGTTCCGCGCTACATCGATCAACAGCCCACCACGCAATTCGCGTATTCGCTCTGGAAGCGACGCGGAAAATACTCGTTATGGCGCTATCAGCTCCACCTGGCCACTCAGATCGCGGCGCTACGCAGATTGCGTCAGTCGGTGGGTGCGGCGCGGCGTGAGATTCGCTCCCGTCGACGGGTGAAGCTGGCCAATGCCCATGAGCGAGTCTCTGCAGCCATGTACGCAGGTAAGACCTGATCGGCATTACGCCGTGGGCATGTCGAAGATCTTCGTCAGGTTGGCGGCGAAACCGATGTCGCCGTCTAACTTCACCTTCCCGGTGATGAACATCATCGTGGGCGAGCTGTTCCCGGAGACCAGCGCGAGAAACTGGTCCGCCGCCATCGTCAGCGTGACCCGCGGATCGTGGGACGGTTCCTTGCTCGTCGAGCACTGCGGGGCCGAAGGACCGCGGGCCCCGGTGATCCAGGTTTCGTACACGTCGTCGCCATTCGGACCACCGGTGATCCGCCAGTGGATCGCGGAGTCCCGGCCCGGCGCATTCTCCGGGCGGAACTGACCGGCCATCCGGTTGAAGACCCCGTCCAGCACGGCGGCACGTCGCAGCGGATCGTCGAGCACCGCGTCGAGCTGCTCGGGCGAGGCGTATTTAATCAGTCTCGCGAACTCCTTCGGGGACAGCTTTTGCGGATCGACGCTGTTGAGGTCCGCCATCGTCGCTCCTCTAGTAAGGTCAGGCTCGTGAGTGGCAAACAGTGTTATAGCACTGTTTGCCACTCACGAGCGGCGGTCACCGTCGCAGTCCTGTCGTTCCGGCTCGGCGTGGCGGACGGCGTGTCGGTCGCCGCGGCGCACTGGGTCGCGGGGTTGCGCCAGCTGGGCTGCCAAGTGCGTACCGTTGCGGGCGCCGGCGCAGCGGATCATCTGGTGCCCGGGCTCGCCTTCGACGCTCGCCGCCCGGCGCGCCGCCGGGACATCGAAGCGGCGTTGCGCGGGGTCGACCTCGTCGTGGTGGAGAACGTCTGCTCATTGCCGATGAACCCGCCGGTGACCGAGGCGGTCGTGCAGGCGCTGCATGGGCGCCGCGCGGTGCTGCGTCACCACGACCTGCCGTGGGAGCGCGAGCGCTATGCGCACCTGCGCGGCTGGCCACCCGATAACGCCAGCTGGCAGCACGTGGCGATCAGCCAGCACAGCGCCGCGGAGCTGGGTCGCCGCGGCATCGACGCGACCGCCGTCTACCACGGTTACGCCCGCATCCCACGCCCCGGTGACCGCGCTGCTGGACGGGCCGCGGTGGGCGTCACGCGACGCCAGCGGCTGCTGTTGCAGCCCACCCGGGCGATCGCGCGCAAGAACATTGCTGCTGGCATCGCGCTGGCGCAAGCGCTTGACGCGGTCTACTGGCTGACCGGGGCGGCCGAGGAGGGCTACGGTCCGCAGCTGGCCGATCTGCTCGCCCGAGCACAATGCCCCGTATGGCGCGGGCTACCGGACGGGCTGCGGATGGCCGACGCTTACGCGGCCGCGGACGCGGTGGTACTGCCCTCGACGTGGGAAGGCTTCGGCCTGCCGCTGATCGAGTCCGCGCTGGCCGAGCGGCCACTGGCGGTGAGCGGTTACCCGGTGGCGCGGGAGGTGGCGCGGCTGGGTTTCGCCTGGTTCCCCGTCGACGACCCCGCCCCGCTTGCCGCCTGGTTCGCCGACCCCGACCCGGCACTGCTGGCCCGCAACCGTGCGCTGGCCAAACAGCACTTCGGTCCGGACGCGTTGACCAGCCGGCTGTCCGGCACGCTAGCCCGCGCTGGGCTGCGCACTCGCTAAGGTCCCGACCATGTCGATGCTGGATGACCTACTGATCAGGATGCTGCGTGGCCCGGTGCAGCGCCTGCTGGCCGAAGAACGCAACCGGTTCACCTACGGTGACAGCGAGGACCCGCTCTACCGATACCGCCGGCACGGCGCCGGCGACCGGCTGCATATCGATCCCAGCGCGATCGTGAACAATGCGCTGTTCAACGTCTCCGGTGGAGAGATCACCATCGGCGAGTACGCCTTCTTCGGCCACGAGGTCGCGGTGCTCACCGGCACCCACGACATCACCAAGTTCGGCCGGGAGCGCCAGACCACCTTCCCCCGATCCGGGCGCGACGTGGTGATCGAGGAAGGGGTCTGGGTGGCCAGCCACGCGATGGTGCTCGGGCCGGTGCGGATCGGCAAGCACGCGGTGGTCGCCGCGGGTTCCCTGGTGCTCGACGACGTCGCACCCTACACCGTCGTCGCCGGACGCCCCGCGAAGGTGATCAAGAAGATCACCGAGCCCGACCAGCGGTGAAGATCGAGATCGGTGCGGGTGAGAAGCCGCACCCCGACTACGACGTGCACGTTGACATCCTCCCGCTACCCGACATCGAAGTGATCAGCTGGATCGACCCGCTGCCGTTCGCGACCGCCTCCGTCGACGGGCTGCGGGCCAATCACGTGCTGGAACACCAGAGCTATGAGTTGGTCGAACCGACCCTGCGAGAGTGGGCTCGGGTGATGCGGCCCGGTGCTGGGCTGGACATCGGAGTGCCGGACGCCCGGTTCGTCGCCGGGCAGTGGGTGCGCGGCGAGATCGACACCGCCGAGGCCAACTACTGGATCCTCGGCGGCCACTCCGAGCGGGCCGCCCACCAGGGTGCCGACGCACGGGGTATCCCACGGTGGATCTGGAACGCCCACCACACCATGTTCGACGCCGAATCACTGCACGCGCTGGTCTCCCGTTGCGGCTTCACCGACCTCGACATCTTCACCTACGACATCCGCAACCTACGCTGCTACGCGCTGCGCGCCCGGTGAGTAGCTGGCATTCACACGATGGTCTCAACCACGCCTCCATCGACCCGCAGCGCGGCGCCGGTGGTGGCTGAGGCGCGCGACGAGGCGGCATAGACAACGAGATTCGCCACCTCGTCCACACTCGCCGCCCGCTGGAGGATGGAGCTCGGGCGGTTCTGCCTCACGAAGGCTGCAGCCGTCTCCTCGATGGACCGGCCGGAGTTCTCCTTGACCTCCTGCAGCATTGCTTCAAGACCGTCCGTCAATGTCGGGCCGGGAAGGTCCACCCTGCTCGCGTTCGAATTCGATCAGCAACCTGCGGAGGAGGGCCGCCAGGGTGGCTTGTTCGTCGGCAGTCAGCGGCGCCAGCATGCGGCGCTCGTTGGCGAGATGCTCCGGACCGACTCGATCGACGAGTGCCACGCCGGCCGGGGTGAGTGCGACCAGGACGCTACGTCCGTCGTGCTCGCTGGGTAGTCGCTCGACCAGCCCGGCGTATACCAGCTGGTGCAAGGTGTGGGTGATGGCGCCGGAGGTGCGCATCAGCGCCTGATAGAGCGACGTAGGCGTGAGCTGGTAGGGCGCCCCGACACGGCGCAGGCTGGCCAGGACGTCGAAGGACAGACGGGTCAGCCCGTACTCGGTGAAGACGGCGTGCAGGGCCCGGTCCGTGTAGGCGTGCGCACGGCCAAGCCGCGCGATCACCGCGATCGGCGTGGTGTCCAGCTCGGGTGCTTCATTCGCCCACCGCTGACGCACTCGATCGACGTGGTCACACGGAGGCTCCCCTGATTGACTTAGCTGCACGCTAAGATACTATCTCCAGAGCAGGGAGACCATCGTGAAGATCGGGATCATCGGTGCCGGGCGGATCGGTGGCAACGCCGCCCGGATGTTCACCCGCGTCGGGCACGAGGTGCTCGTGAGCTTCTCCCGCGACCCCTACACTCTCCCCACACTCGCCGCCGAGCTTGGTGACCGAGCCCAGGTGGGCACTGCCGCTGAGGCTGCCACGTTCGGACCGGTCGTCATGATCTCCGTGCCGTGGCCGGCGGTGGATATCGCGCTGTCCGCGGCCGGGTCGCTGGCAGGCAAGATCGTCATCGATACGACCAACCAGTTCATACTCGGAGGTCACGACGATCTCGGGACTCACACGGCCGCCCAGCTCAATCAGGCCCGGATGCCTGGAGCGCGGCTGGTCAAGGCGTTCAACACGCTCACCGCAGGGTTCCAGGCCGAAACCGCGGGACGCGCGGGCGCTGATCGGGTCGTGATTTTCCTCTGCGGTGACGACGCCGAAGCAAAAGCAGCCGTCGCCGGCTTGATCGACGATGCCGGCTTCATCCCGGTCGACCTGGGCGGCCTGGCCGACGCCGCCGCGATGGAGGCACCCCGCCGACCTGGCGCCGTGTATGGGGAGGAATACCACGAAACCTAGGCACGAGAATTTGCCGACCGGTACCGGTCTCGTCGACATACCTGAACAGATCATCACCTACGACCGCTTCGCCAGCGCCTACGGTGAGGAGTGAGCGTGGAACGCTACCGAGGCATGGCAATTCCCACCACCTTGGAGGAGGTCTGCGATCCGCAGCGGATGGCGCTGCTCGTCTATGACATGCAGGTCGGGGTTCTCGGCCAGATCGACGACGCGGCAGGGGTGACCGAGCGGGTCGCGACAGTTCTCGACGCAGCGCGTAGCGCCGGGGTACGCACGTTTTTCACCCGGCACATGACGCTGCCGCTGGAAGTGACCGGCACCTCCGGGCTGCGCACCGCGATGGCCTGGCAGCACACCGGCACCGTCGGCGAGATCGTCTCAGCATTTCCTCGAGACTCGCCACAGTTCCAGCTCATCCCCGAGGTCACCCCGCTGGCGAGCGAGGCCGTCCTGGACAAGATCTCCATGTCGGCGTTCACCGGCACCCCGCTGGACTTCGCCCTGCGGGACTGCGGCATCGAGGCGTTCGCCATCGTCGGGGTGGCCTTGGAGGTGGGTATCGAACCCACTGTCCGCCACGCCCTGGACCTCGGATATCTGCCGGTGATCGTGATCGACGCCTGCGGCTACGGACACCACGAGGCGGCCCAACGCTCGTTGGCCCAGCTCGCCTTCTTCGGCGGCTCCCTGCACACCGACACCGCCACCCTCTGCGCACTCCTGAACCGCTGACGTCGCGCATGGTGTAATCATGTAATTGCTCTGATCAGTTTTCGTTCAGGCACAGGTGAGGTAGGGGCACATGAGCGAACCGACTCCCACCGCAGGCCAGGGCCGGCTGGCGGGACCGGTCCGTGCTCAGGCCACCGCAACCCACTTCTCCTGGCCGGAGCTGGTCGCGGTGACCGACCTGGCCTCGGCCTGCCGGGCCATCGAGGAGATCCTGGAGCAGGGCGAGGGACCGCGCGGGGAATGGCGCACCGCGCACTTCGGGCAGTTCGTGGCGATCCTGGAGGAGTACCAGCAGGCCCGGGAGGCCAACCCCGGTTTCGACCCGGTGCGCCCGGTCGTGGTGGCCAACGTCCGGCGCTGCCCGCACGACAGCTCGGTGCCGCTGATCAGCGATCCGGTCACCGCCGGGTGCACGGATTTGTTCAACGTCGCTTACGAGATCCTGCTGCAGGCGCTGGAGCGATATTTCGCGCACACCGAGGAGACCGACGCTCAGCTGGCCGCGCTGGCCGACCTGACGATCGCGCTGATGTTCCAGGTGATCAAGCCCCTGGGTGAGCTGATCACGACGCTGCCGGCCGGCCCGGATCATCACGCAGTCGCCCTGGCCGATGCCGCGCAGCGGCTGGTAGCCAGTGTTCTGCGGCCGCTGGCCGACCTCGCCGTCCGGGCTCCGAACACGGGCGAGGACCCTGTGCTGGCGATACCAGCCGGCGGGCCGGCGCACGAGCGGCTGCGGGCAATTGCGGAGCCGGCCACCCGGCTGCGGTCCAGCCCGGGCGCAGCACCCGAACCGATCGAGGCCACGGCCGCGCTGCAGGATCTCGTCGTCCGGCTGGCTCCCGACGAGACCACGGCAGCCGCGCGGGTGCACGAGCTGGGCAGCATCCAGGCCGGGCTCGCCACCGGGATCCAGAGCATGACCGACGGCCCCTACCTGATCACCAACGCCGAAACCGTGACCGACCACCTCGGCGTGCCGATCCCGGTGAGACCGAGCATGGCACTGTGCCGCTGCGGCGAATCGGCAAGCAAGCCCTTCTGCGACGGCAGGCACGCGACAATCGGCTTCTCCGGCGCCAAGGACCCCAGCCGGGTCCCCGACCGCCGAGACAGCGACCCCGGGGTGGGGGTCACCGTGCTGGACAACCGCGGGATCTGCGCGCATTCCGGGTTCTGCACCGACCGGTTGTCCACCGTCTTCCATGCCGGTTCCGAGCCGTTCGTCACCCCGTCCGGTGGGCGGGCAGATGAGATCATCGCGGCGGTGCGGGCGTGTCCGTCCGGGGCGTTGAGTTACGCGATCGACGGCCGGGAAGCCCGCGAACAGGTCGACGTGCCCCGCATGGCCGCCATCGAGGTGTCCAAGGACGGTCCCTACCGCGTCACCGGCGCCGTTGCGCTGACCGACGGTGACGGCCGCGCCGAGCCGAGGCCTGCGGGTTCCTCAGCCGAGCACCACAACCTGTGCCGGTGCGGGCATTCCCAGAACAAACCGTTCTGCTCGGGGATGCACTGGTACGTCAACTTCGCCGATCCGGCGCCGGCCGAGGAGCCGACCCTGTTCGAGTGGGCCGGTGGGCTGCCCGCACTGGCGCGCATGACGCGGATCTTCTACCAGAAGTACGTGCCGGCCGATCCGCTGCTGTCGCCACTGTTCGCACAGATGTCCCCGGATCATCCAGATCGGGTCGCGGCCTGGCTGGCAGAGGTCTTCGGCGGCCCGGCGCTCTACAGCCAGGCCTACGGCGGATACTCCCGGATGATCCCTCAGCATCTCGGCAAGTGCCTCACCGGGTCCCAACGGGCCCGCTGGGTGGCGCTGCTGGGCCAGTCCGCGGCCGATGCGGGCCTGCCGGCTGACCCAGAGTTCCAGGCCGCGTTCGCCAGTTACCTGGAGTGGGGCTCCCGGCTGGCGGTGGAGAACTCCCCAACGCGGTCCCGTCCGCCGGCCACCATGCCGATGCCGCACTGGTGGTGGGTATGCAACGCCACTCCGGGCTCACGGATCTCCGCGCTGGATCAGCAGGCAGAGCCGTCCGAGGAGCCACTGGTGCTGCCCGGCCCGGGCGCGGCGGTCAGCTTCGCCGCGCCCGTCAAGCCGCTGTTCCGGGCCCGCGACCGGCAGTCGATGCGGTTCGCCTTCGACCTGTGGTCCTACCCGGATGTCGTCAAGCATGCCGACGCCATCCTCGACCAGGTCCGGGCCGGATCGATGCCGTGCGACAGCGCCTGGCCGGCGGAGCACACCGAGGTCTTCGCCCGCTGGATCGACGGCGGCAAGAACGCGTGAGCCGCTGGTGGGGTGCTGGGGCGGACCGCGGGGACACCGACCGGCTGGAAGCATTCAGCGATGGGGTGCTGGCGATCGCGATCACCCTGCTGATCCTCGACGTCCGGGTCGACGTCCCGGCCGGGACCAGTCTCGCCGAGGCCTTGGGCCACGCCCTGCCCCAGATCGGCGCCTACGCCGCGAGCTTCCTGCAGATCGGCATCATCTGGGCCAACCATCACGCGCTGTTTCGCGTGGTCAACCGGGTCGATCAGCTGATGTTGCTGCTCAACCTGTTGCTGCTGGGCCTGGTGTCCTTCGTGCCGTTGCCCACCCGGCTGGTAGCCGAGCACACCGCCGGCGCGGACGCTGCGACCGCAAGCCTGCTCTACGGCGCCACCCTGACCGGCGCCGCGATCGCCTTCAACCTGATCTGGCACCACCTCGTGCGGGCCGGGCTGCTGGTGAACGGGCTGACCCCCGAGTTCGTCCGGGACGTCACCATCCGCTACCTGCTGGGCATGGTCGGCTACGCCACCGCGACCGTGCTGGCGCTGGTGATGCCACTGCTCACCGTGCTGGTCAGCGTCGCGCTCGCGCTGATGTTCGCCCTCGGGCCATCCGTACGCCCCGCCTTCGCGCCGAGCGACGAGGCCGGCGAGCCCAGCTAGCACGGGTTGTCACGGAGTGGCCAAGAAACCCCGGAACCGGGCCGCCAGCCACGGTTTGCGACCCCACGCCATCAGCTGGCCCTTCGCGATCGCTGCCCACTGGCTCTGCCGCTGCCAGAACACCAGCAGGAACGCCACCGGGTCGGCCGAGAGATGGCAGTCCACCCGGCGCGCCGACGGGGTCTCGACCCGCAGCGCCCCACCATCGAAAACGAAATGGAGATGAAACCGGCTCCCACCGCGGATGCGCACGTCGAAGGTGGCTTTCACGCCAGCCACAGCGTCGGCATTCACCAGCATCCGGGGATCGGCACCCTGAATGAGGGGGACGAAGAATTGGTCCATCAGCAGGACCGCATGGGCCGGGTTGATCCGCCAGCGTCGCCCGGCGGCCCGGGCGATGTCATAGCCGTGCACGACAGTCTCATTGAGTAGGTGACAGGTGAACGCCGCCAACGGCAAGGTGATGCCCTGGATCAGCCAGGGATGCAGCTCATCGGGAGACTGTCGCGCACAATCGACGAAGTACTGCTTCGCGCAGGCCTCGATCCGGTCAGCCAGCATGCTCAGGTGACGCTCCGGGTCGGCTCGCACCAACCGGGTGGTCACGTCGCCGAGATCGGCGATATCCCGGACCAGCGAGTCACCCGCCACCCCGGCCCGATCAGGCAGCAGGTCGTATAAGGCCGACCGGTCTCCTCGTGCCAGGCCGGGAATACCCAGCCAGCCCTGCGACAGGTGCATGGCGACCTCAGCAAGATCCCACTCACCCACTGCGGGGATAGCGCCCGGATCACGGATGGACCGCAACAAAGCTGTCACCCGCCCCACCTCATCGCGCAAGGCATCCTGGCTGTGCTGCCAATCCAGTCTCGATGCGCTCATGATCATGGCGACTCCCTGACCTGGCCCCCCCGAGTAGGCAGCGACTGATAACTAGCCATGTTGGGAAGGTAGTAATCGACTGATAACCTGTCAAGGTGGCTGACGAGGCGGTGGCGACGGTGCCGCGGCGCCGGATGACCGCCGCGCAGCGCGAGCAGCAACTGCTGCGGGCCGCGGTGACCGCCTTCGCACAAGGCGGCTACACCGGCACCACCACTGACCAGGTGGCCAGGATCGCTGGCGTCTCCCAGCCCTACGTCCTGCGGTTGTTCGGATCGAAGCAGGCGTTGTTCCTCGCCACCTACCAGCATGCCGGGTGGCGCATCCAGGACTGCTTCCGAGCCGCTGCCGCGAGACTGCCACCTGGCGCCGAGGTACCCGACCGGTTGGCCGCGTTGGGTTGTGCATACCTGCAGCTGGCCCGCGACCACGAGCTGCTGCTCGTCATGCAGCACGGCTTCATGGCCGCCGCCGACCCGGCCCTCGGGCCGGCCATGCGCCGATGCATGATCGATATCTATCGCCTGGTCCGCACCCTCACCGGCGCCTCCGCCGAGCAGACCCGCGACTTCGCCGCGCGCGGCATGCTGATCAACACCCTGGTGGCGCTTCGGATGCCCGAGCACCTCGACGAAGACGCCGTCGCCGCAGAGCTCGTCAACCACACCCTGACGCCACCGCCAGACCCCCGCTGATCTGCACAGGCTGTTGACAGGGCCTGGGTGAGGTGGCTATCTCAGCGGTCGGGTCGCGATGAAGCGCAGTGAGCGGCTGCCTAGCTCAACTCGGGTGTCGGTAAGGCCGGCAACGCGGAGTCGATCGGGCAGCGTGTCCGGATCGACGACTACCATCCTGTCGCCGATGTGCACGAACCGGAACCGCAGACTGAGCCGGCTGTCGGAGCCGGCGAACATCCCGCCCGGTCGCAACACCCTGGCGGCCTCGGCGAACAGCCGATCCTGCTGCTGCGCCGACGGTACGTGGTGCAACATGGTGAAGCACACCACCGTGTCGAACGACGCGTCAGCGAACGGCAGCGCGGCCCCGTCACCACGCCGGACCTCAACCCGGCCAGCGAACTCGGCCCGCAGCTCGGCAACGAGCTCGGGGTCGATCTCGATCGCAGTGAGCCGTCCGGCTCGCTCGGCTAACCAGCGCGTCGTCACGCCGTAACCCGGCCCGATCTCCAGCACCTCGCCGTCAAGTGGCACGCCCCGAAGAGCCCAGGGCAGCAGCTGCGAGTGCGCCAGTTTGGCCCAGTAGTCCGAGCGGCAGAGCCGGCGATGGATCGCGTTCATCGGCATACCCGCACGGTAGGCGGGGTATGCGGATGACCGGAACCACGTACGCTGCCATTCTGTGTCGCGTTTCGGTCATCCGGAGGGACTGCTGGAGCCGCCGCTAGGCGCGGTTCTGGTGGGACGATTCGCGCTCGCTCACGGACACCGGTACGACACACACGCGCATCCAACCCACCGGCTCGTCTGGGCACAGCGAGGGATCTCCTGCGCCCGGAACGCTGCCCGGTGTGCTGGGGTCGGCCGACCGTACTGGCGGCCGCCCTGATTTCACCGCACTCGTGGGCCATCTCGGGAGGGCTGAGCTGACGCCCAGCGCCCGGCGGCGGGCGGAGGCGGTGTTGTTCGACGTCCTCACTCCGGCTCCGGTCGCGTCCGTTGAGATCGCCTGGCCATCCGACGATCGCGCTCGTCAGGTGGCCGATGCGCTGGCCGCCGACCCCGCTGACGACCGTGACGTCGCCGCGTGGGCGCGGCTGGTCGGCACCAGCGAGCGCACGCTGTCCCGACGGTTCGTGGCCGAGACCGGCAGCGGACTCGGCCGATGGCGAACTCGGCTGCGGGTCCGCAGCGCACTGGAGCTACTCGCATCCGGAACCCCGGTCACCGTCGTGGCACACCGAGTCGGGTACCGAACCGCCAGCGCTTTCGGCGCAGCCTTCCGCCGCGAGCTCGGCGTCTCCCCCGCCCAGTGCTTCTCACTTTGACCGGCCGGGGGGGCCAGGTTGACCGAAATCGGACAATCGATGTCAGCAGCGGAGTGGAGTGCGGGTCGGGTCTATGATCGCGGGTGGGATGAATTCGACATCACCGTGGTGGATGAGAATTTCCCAACCAGTTCGATGCACGTGCCGGTGGTGCGTTTCGCATAACAGCACGCAGTTCTCGACACTGGTTTCCCCATGATCGATCCAGCGTCGACAATGGTGTTCCTGACACATTCCCGGTGGCCGATCGCAGCCCGGAAACGCACATCCGCGATCCCGCGCGACAAGCGCACGGCGGATGGACAGCGGGACGGTCCGCATGGCCCGGCCGACGTCGAGGGGTTCGGATTTCCCACCCAAGATGACCGGGATGATTTTCGCGTCACACGCCCACCGTCGGGCCTCCGAAGCGCTGATGTGCGTCCCGTAGTCCAGGGTCGCGACCCCCAGGCTGGTGCGTAGGGCGTCCCAGTCGATGGTGACAGTCAAGTGCGGGGGTTCCCCGGCGGTGGTGGGGCAGTGTTGGGCGGCGCGGGCCAGCCCGCAGACCTCCAGCAGAGCGTCAGCGTTTGCGCTGCGCAGCGGTCCGCTCGTCGGGGATGACGTCGGTAGCAGGTCGGGGTGCGGCGAGTTGGTCGATCAACGACCGGAACGCCGCACGGTGCTCAGGTTCGAGGTATCCCTCCAGGCCCAGGCGCCCGTCGTGGCGGTCCCACAACCGCAATTCGCCCGCGGCCGGGGCCGGCTGTGACACGTCGCGGGGCTCCGGACCATCTGGATCAAGGTGCGCGAGGATATGCCGGCCGATCCGGTGCAGTGACGTGGAGTTAAACGACCGGGCATGACGAGCCAACTCAACCTCTGCGGCGTCGCGATCGGCGGGGCTGACCGTGGAGGGGATCGCGTTGATCGCCTCAGTCAAGCGTCTCTCATGTACCACGAGGTGACCTGGTAAGAGGCGCAGACCGCAATCCTGGTGGCCAGCACTGCACTGTCGTGACCGAATGCTCTGCTCTCCCGTGTCCGTGGTGGGGTGCTCGCCTGCTGGCAATAATCGGGGGTCCCCTGACACGAAGGCTCTACCCCGATCCGGCTCGGTAGAGGGGCCCGCTACCCCGGTAGACCCCCCGGGTAACGGGTGGCGACCTGCACGGTAGCGGGGGTAGACCCCTTGGTCGGCGCTGCCCTCCGACCCCTCTACGGCGCTCTGAGGACGAGGTGCCCGGGCGCTGTCAAATCGTGACGGAGCGGGGTCCGGCGCTAAGCGGATGCGCTCCGCGACGAACCATTCCGGCTGGCTCACAGTCACAGAAAGTTACAGGGACCCACTCAGGGAGGCGGGGAGGGAGGCAGGGAGTTCTCCCTGTCTGGGTCCCTGTCTGGGTCCCTGTCTGGGTCCCTGTCTGGGTCCCTGCCTTGCCTCCCTGCCCTGAGCTGCGCATCCATCGGCCAGGGAGGGAGCTCCGTGGCCGATGGATGCCCCGGAAACCCCCGATTTCCGGGCGAGGCGACGCCACGGCGCGCCTCCCTCCCTCACTGTTCGACCGTCTGGTCGATCACCTTGAGTAACTGGAAGCTGATGGACGGTGGCGAGAAGCTGTGTTTCGCCGACGTGCTCCAGCAGTTCGACAGCGAAATCCGAGGTCACGAGACGGACCTCAACGGGCATCGTGTTCGCCGCTCGCGACATGCACCCCGCCCCACAGAACATGTCACTGGCTCCCAGCGGGTGGACCGACACGTCAGCAGAAAATTCAGCACGACCGTCGTCACACGATGACACAGGCCAGCACGATCCAGGGGCAGACGACACACGACGATCGTCAAAACAGGCTGCTCAACGGTAATCCACTCGCATGCGCGTCGAAGAGGCGGTGGATTCGACCGCCTCTTCGACGCGACGTTCTGCCAGATCGCTGGCGGATGGATTCGGATGGATGATCGACATAGGCCAGGATCCGGTTGCCACGTCGCAGCGGGGTCGGGGGCTGTCCCGCCGCGGCGCGGCACCACTGGACGAATGAGAGGAGCTCGGCGGGCTTCTCCGGATCTATGAGCCCAGACCGAACACGTGCTCAACCCGGCGCCTTCATCATTTAAGGCTACGCAAAGTAAGCCTCTTCGATGCCAACCCAGCAGAGCACCAGCACCGGAGGCTAGCAACCCTCGATCCGTTCGCGAGAGCTCACTCGATGATGGAGGGCCTGCGCGCAGACGGATCTGGTGGCGGTGGCCGTCCTGAGCTTTGCCGGTCGCGGAGGACGTCTGCTGCCGCCGTAGCGAGGATGAGGAGCAGTTCCCGGAGGTCAGCTGGGTGCATGTGGGTGCGCAGGGACAGCGCGGCAGCAGCAGGGTCATCGAGGAGGACGCACAGGGTGCGGGGCCGGTGCTGGGGCTGGTCCATCGGGGAGTGTCCGGTTAGCCGCCCGGTGGGCGTGTCGAGGTAGTGGGGGGCGTCGTGGCGGACTCGGCCGAACCTTGGTGGCGGGGTCAGGCACATCGGGGGACTGTGTGGTGCGCTCGCTGGCAGTAACGGAACAGTGCGGGTGACCAAGGTCTCACCTGCCGAGAAGTAGGAATCGTGCGCCTAGCGCTGTCATCGCTTTTCGGCTGCGTACCGTTACATATGGTCACGGAACGTAGTACTGGATGCCCGTTAAGCCGGTTATGAGGCCGTTCACCTCCGCCGGGTGCAATTGCATCGCAAACGAAATTGCATGTTGCTGTAGAAGACGTGGCAGTGTAAATTGCATATACGCGCGGCGTCACCCTGCGTCATGGTGCTGCTTGGGGCTGTGTACCGTTTTCCTCTCCACCGCATCCGCGGGACAGGAGTTGGACCATGATCGATACGGACTGGTCCCCGCACACCTCACGGTGCTCTCCTGCGACGCCAGTCATCACCGTGGCGTTGAGTCGGCCCCAGCCTGATACGACAGTGTGCACCGTCACCGGTGCGGTCGATTGGAACACCACATCGCTGGTGAGACGTGCACTCACCGAAGCACGGTGCGACGACAACGTCCACCTCGTCATCGACCTGTCCGCCGTCACGTTTATGGACTCGGCTGGTCCCTACACTTTACTCGAAGCCCGTTTCAAACACCACATCGGTGGTGGCGGTCATCTAGCAGTCATCGCCGACCCGGATTCCCACGCCATCCCAGAACTGCAGATTGTTGCGCTCAAAGCATCCTTCGACTTCCACGCCACCCTGGCCGACGCTCTCCACGCCTGCGCCAGCGCTGATAGCAGCACCGGTGATGAGCCCACCAAGCCGGCCATTCAACCGACCTGCTCGGCCACTTAGCGAGCGCAGCTGGCGACATCCCCGTGTTTCGACAAGTGAGACAACGGTGGCAGCGGGGCCGCTGCACCTAGGAGCTGGAATGAATTAACCTATTCAAGCCGTGGCTCGATGGTGTAATTCCAATCGCCATGGAACTCGTGTCGGACGAGGGGTATCGATTGCTTCTGTCGGTCGGTGAGTTTTATTTTGGTGGGGTACAGGTTGGGGTCGAGTTCGCAGCGAATGGTTAGTGCTGTGGTGGTCGTGGTGTTGGCGATGAGGTTAATGATGGTTTGGTAGGTTTCGAGTGGCCTCCCGCGCCAGTTGTGGGTGATTCTGGAAAAGAGCCGATGTTCGATTTTGTTCCATTTGCTGGTTCCGGGTGGGTAGTGGCAGACGGTGATGTGGAGTCCTGTTGTCTTGGCTAGCCGGGAGAGTTCGAATTTCCAGAGCCAGGGGCGGTGTCCGTTGGATCCGCCGCCGTCGGCGGTGATGAGGATCCGGTGAGTGTCGGGGTATTTTTCTTTGCCGATCTGTTTCCACCATTTTTCGATGGTGGCTACGGCGAATACCGACGTGTCGTGGTCGATGCCGACCGAGACCCAGGCGCTGTTGTCGGTCAGGTCGTAGACCCCGTAGGGTATTGCTTTGCCGTCAGCCTGGCTGGGGAAGTCGTAGGTAGATACCTAGACTGGCTCGCCTTCCGGGTGCCATTCCCTGCCGGATTGGGCGAACCGTCCTACCAGCTCTTTCTTTTTTGTGTCAACGCTGATCACGGGGTCGCCGCTGGCGAGGAACTCCGTGGCGAGCGTGTTGATGTGCTGAAACTGGGCGTTGCGGTCGGCGTGTTGGTGCCCTTCGAGGGTCTTGCGGGTTCCCTGCAGGCTGTACTGGAGGGAATGAAGGATGTCCGCGACTACTGAGTGGCTGATGGCGTGCCCCATCTTGGTCAGCTCCGCGGCGTGGTTCCGCGTCGATTTCGTGGTCCACCGCAACGGTGATTCGGGGTCTCCCCGCGTCTCGGGTTCAATCAAGGTATCGAGCGCATCCAGCAGTCCCGAATCCATCTCCTCGGCTTTCTTTCGGCCGCCTCCGGCTGCTCGGACCCGATGGCCTGACCCTTCGGGAACGTCACCGGCCAAGTCGGCCAGGCCACGCCGAATCGTGCTCCGCGATGCGCCAGTGGCCCGTTGCACAGCGCTGATTCCCCCGCGACCCCACGATTTCGCCTCGGTCGCCATTGCCGCACGACGATCCCGCTCATTCAACCGGGGCAGCAGATCCGCCAGGCGTGACTGCATCGCACGGAAGGCGTCATCATCCTTGGGGTTCACAATGCTGATAATTTCACAAGCTGATCACCTCAATGAGGTCGACACGCCATACACATCATATCACTGAAAATACACTCTATCGGATTGGTTATTTACTTACAGTCACCTAGCGTCGTGGCGCGTGCCCGGCTTCAGCGTTCGACATAGTTGTGATCATGGTGCCTGCCGAGCCGAGGGCATCATTGTTCATCATCTCAGCTCTCTCAGCAGGCTGTTGATCATTCCACGGGAATCGCTCACCGACAGCGAGGAGGCCCGTAGTCGCTCGTGGGCGTGACGATACGCCGCAACGTCCCGGAGGCCCTCGAGGTACTCGCTGTCTGTCATCCGGTCCAGATAGACAATCCGCGGGTTGCTGGGATCGGAGAATTCCAGCACGGTGAACGAGCCATCCACGCCGGGATGGGCACCGGCAGCAAAGGGCAACACCCGCAGTGCCACGTTGGGCACTTCGGTGGCATCGATCAAACGGGTCAGCTGCGCGCACATCACGTCTCGGCCACCCACCACGCGTCGAAGCGCGCCCTCGTTGATCACCACATCCAGGTATATCGGGTCGGGGCCACCGAGCCGGACCTGCCGAGTACGGCGCAACTCTGCTGCCCTGGCTGCTTCATCCGGTAGCTGCATGTAGGACGAGTGCCGGAATATCTCCGCCGCGTACTCCTCGGTCTGCAGCAGGCCGGGCACGACCTCCGACTCATACGCCAGCAACCGCGCAGCTTCGGACTCCAAGGACAGGTAGCCCTCAAACCACGGTGGCAACACCTCAGCGTACTGGCGCCACCAGCCCGGTTGACGGTCCTCACCAGCGAGACTAACCAGAATCTCTACCTCCTCGGACAACGCATCGAGCACACCCAACAGCGCACGCACATCCGCAGGGGTGACCGCGATCTTCGCTAGTTCGATGCGACTGATCTTGCTGGTCGACCAGCCCAACTCCTGGGCAACCGCCTCCAGACTCATGCCGCTGCCCTCGCGAAGCCGCCTCAGCGCCGCTCCTAGCCGGCGCCTTCGAATGTTCGGCACCGACACCATGACCCCCGACAATGCCACAGCACCCCTCTCGCATCACTCAGCTGGTGGATGAGATCAGCATCCCTAGCCTCATATGCAAATAGCCCAGCAAGGTAAATGACCTTGTGGCTGCGCACCGTACACCCGGAAACCAACAGTGATCAACAGTGAGGTAGCCGCCCGGCCCTACCCTCTGGCCCACGCAGCGGCACTGCTGAACAACTCAGCAGCGACGCACCATGGCAAGGCAAAACCCACGAGGCGGCACGGCCAAAACCCTGTTCTCAGGCCATCAGGCTCAGACCCACGCTCACACGCTCCGGCACCCACCACCATGATCATGATTGCACCACCTACCCGGCGCACCACCCGTACTGGCGGTGCTCCAGTCCCTGCCGCTCCGGTTTCTGTTACCGGAGCACCGAAGAACTGCGGCCCAACGCGACACGCACGCCCTACCCGCACTTTGAGCCACTGGACCCTTGGCAGGCTAACCAGACGATGCGGGCAACGAGCCTGCAACCAGGGAAACATCGGCAGATCGGCAGAACACCGAAACAAGGCCACGACGCACTGCCATGACATCGGCAGACCCCGTGATGCACCACCCTGTTCACCTCCAGCCATCACACCGAACAGCCCACATTCCTTTTGGTCACGTTGGGAGTCATTGCTGCGATCTTGTGGACGATAGGCCCGATATTACACGTGCACTTGATACGACGAGCTCGTTGTGAGTTCCTGCTGTCCTACAGCTCAGACTCGAATTGACGAATGACCGTCGAGTTCAGCGACGCGGGTGAGCAGCTCGGCGGAAAGTCGGGCGCGGCAATCACCCCGTCGGCGTACCGATAGAACAGAACGCCGCCCAAGCCCGTGCCCTCCACGTGCCCCGCATGGGAGGTACCGATGGTCTTTCACGGCTAGTCACGGCGCACCGAAACCGCTGCTCAAGGGTTCTGTGCTGCCCGAGTCATGTTGTTCCCAAGCTCTAGACGCGGGTTCGATTCCCGTCACCGGCTCCATTACAAAAGTCCAGGTCATGAGATGTACTGAAACCGCTGCTCAAGACCTTTGTCCTGCCTTGGTCACGTTGTTCCCAAACTCACAACGCCGATTCGATTCCGTTGACCGCTTCCCGGCCGGTCGGGCGCGGCTCCGGGTGAGCGGGTGAATTCGGTGTCTTTACCGCAGTGGGTCCAGTGTTCGATGCGGGCGCGGGATCAATTCAAGGTTTTTTTGAGTGTGTTGTTCAGGAGTTTGATCGTCTCGGTGGGGGAGTTGGCTTGGACACTTAGTCGATCCATGATTATCAGGTAGTGCTGGACATCTTCGCTTTTGTCTAGGTAAAGGGCGCTGGTTAGCTGTTCGAGGTAGACGATATCTGGTAGGTGGGGGTTGGAGAACCGCAGGATGGTGAATTGACCACCTAATGCCGGGTGCGCTTTGGAGTGGATTGGTACTATTTGGAGTGTGATGTTGGGGAGTTCGGCCATTTCGATTAGATGCTGTATTTGCTCGCGCATCGCGGAGTGCCCATGGACGCGCCAGAGGGCGGCTTCTTCTAGCACTGCCCACAACTGGGGTGCTCCGGGTTGGGTGAGGATTTCCTGACGTGTCATCCGCAGTGCGAGCCGGCGTTCGGTGTCATCATCGGGTTGGTGTGGCTGGGTGAGTTGGATGATGGTGCGGGCGACCTGTGGGGTCTGCAGCAGGTCGGGTATGAGTTGTAGTTGGTAGGTGCGGATGACTGCGCTGGCCTGTTCTAGGCCGAGGTAGGTTTCGAACCAGTTCGGGACGATGTCGCTGTATTGGTGCCACCAGCCGGGCACGTTGGCCCGCCGGACCAAGGTCAGGAACGCTCTTCGCTCCTGTTCGTCGGTGATGCCGTAGAAGGTGAGCAGTTCTGTCACGTCGCGTTCCTTGAAGCCAACCCGCCCGAGCTCCATGCGGCAGATCTTGGCGTGGGACGCATGAATCGCCTGGCCGGCCGCTCCGGCAGTGATTCCGCGAGCTTCGCGGAGCCGACGCAGCTGGGTGCCCAAGACGATGCGCAGCGCGGTGGGGCCCCTCAGTCGGCGCGAGGCGTGACCGTCGGTGGGATGCGGACTCGACGGAGACGTCCCCACCATGGTCTTACCGACCCCGACGGTCGTAGGTGTGCCATTTGCAGAGCATCATGCACATTAATACGAGCTGTGGGCAGTGGTCAATGCACGTGCATCTGCTTGGGACAGCGATGGCGTCACGCGCCAGTACCTGCGCGCCGAGCTCCTCGACACGGCGTGCTAACCGGGGTGTCTGGGGACCTGGTGGACATGGCACAGCTGCTCGTGGGAGGGTCCCGGCATCGGTGAGGGCGGTCGGGGCCACCCCCGCTGTCGGGTCCGAGTTGGCCAGTGCTACCACCTCGCCCTCGCACAATGCGGCGGCATCGGTGACGTAACGCCTCGTGTATGACCATTCAGCCATGAACACCGCCACCCCCGTCAGCGTCGAGCCGGTCGCCTGGTCGGTAACTTGACCAGGCCAGATATTCGGCCGTGCCACCGCTGGTGTGATAACTCGGTGATGAGCGTGTCGTTCACGGTGTTGCACTTAACCGATGGCCCACCGGCCGCCGGCCGCCGGCCGCCGGGAAGGATAGAAGGGGGATCTCCTTCCGGCGGCCCTCTGGGAGCTGTCGGGGCCCGTGTCATCGGACCCGAACATTCCCACTCTCCAGACCAGCTAACCCCGGCAGCCTCATAAACCGACCACCGTTTGGCATGCCGCACAGTGGGGACAGGCGGCCGCCACGTCTGGCCGAGTGGTGGTAATCCCCTCTATCACGCCGAATCCCTCGATATCGCGTCTTTCTCGCCGCAACTGTACTCCCGGCTACCGTCTCAAACTCCTCAGAAAGATGCAAGGAATGCCGCTGCAATTGCATTCAGGGCGTCATGTACCGATGTACGAACGGTCGACATGCAAAGCTATATCTTCGACTGCGGTAGGTAGGACTGTCAGTGATCACCATGGTGCTGCGTGCTGGCGTTGGCTCAGGGGGGTCCGGGCTGGTGAGGTGCGAATAAGATCTTCAGACGAGCGTCGTACCCCCGGGGGCGGTCTGTCATCGGCGGCTTCGCTTTTGGCAGGTGGTGATTGCTCCACGCGGCTCGGGCGGAGGGGCGGGTCGGGTGGCTGTGTGGGGGCCGTGCTCGACTGGGTGTGCTGTCCGCGCACACCGAGGTTCGAGTCCTTGCTGAGCAATTTGCACAGTCTGAAGGCTGCATCACCCGGTCGTTCTAGTCTTTGGAGCTAGTTGCTGTGGCATTGTCTGGCCCCATGGTCTCCGTGCCTACTATCCGAAGGCGTCGCCTTGGGGCGGCGCTTCGGCGGCTTCGCGAGGCCAGTGGCATGAGCCTGGAGGCTGTCGCCGGAGAGCTCGGCTGGTCGACCAGCAAGGTGAGTCGCATTGAGCTAGCGAAGATCGCGGTCACGCCGGCGGACGTGCGTGCGCTGTTGGGTGTGCTCGATGCGCTATCCGACGAGGTGGAGACACTGGTCAGCCTCGCCAGCGAAGACCGTCAGCCGGGCTGGTGGCGTCAATACGCCGAGGTGTTGCCACCGTGGTTCGAGGGCTATCTCTCGTTGGAATCCGAAGCCTCGCAGCTGCTGGCTTACGAGTCGGAGGTCGTGCCTGGCCTGCTCCAAACCGAGGAATATGCAGCCGAAATACTTCGGCACTCGCCGTACACACAGCTACCGGACGAAGCAGCGAGGGCAGCAGAGTTGCGCCGCGCTCGACAGGTCCGGCTCCTCGGGCAAGACCCGATACATCTGGATGTGGTGATCAACGAGGGCGCTCTTCGCCGCGCCATAGGTAGCCGCGAGGTCATGTGCGGTCAGCTCCGCCGATTGGTCGAGACTGCCGAACTGTCCAATGTGGCGGTCCAGGTACTCCTCTTTGCAGCTGGCGCGCATCCCGGCGTGGATGGATCGTTCACCGTGCTGGAATTCGCCGATTCGAGCAACCCGAGGATCGTCTATCTGGACCGGATGACCAACAGTGAGTACCTCGATGGCCTACGAGACGTTGCGGCGTATCGTCACGCACACGATCAACTACGGGCGGCGGCGCTGTCCCCGAGCGAGTCGCGCCAGATGATCAGCGGACTGTCAAGGGAGCTGATGAAATGATCAACAATAGCGCCCTCACGCCCGGGCAGCTACCCCGAGGGCACTGGCGCAGGAGCAGCTACAGCGGCACGTCCGGAAATTGTATCGAAGTCGCCGTCCCCAGCCACGGAACCCGCGCTGTGCGAGACTCCAAAGACCCCACGGGACCAGTGCTGACGTTCACCACGGACGAATGGCTCGCGTTCACCGCCTATGTTGGTACTAGCCGGACGTACTTGACCGAACTCGATCACTCGTGAACGACGTGATGGGTTGTAGTCCCACCTGTACCCGGCGCGATCCCGCGACGCACCGATGCTGGTCGGAGCCGAACGCGAGCGCAGACCCATGACCGGCGGGGTAATGGCGAGACATAGGCTGCGACTACAGATTTAATGTCTTGCCGCCTTCCTTTATTCGGCCGAGGCGCCACGCCTGTCGAGTCGCATGCGCCAACGTGGGCTCATCTTTGGTCTCATCCGCATGCGTTCGTCTGGTTCAGCGGCGTTCGGATCACTGCTGCGGCGTACGTCACGGACGCGGGTCGGGCTTAGCGGACTCGCATCCCGAGTCCTGAAAATCGGAAGGCCTGCGGTTCAACAACTGCGAGTCGGCCATCTCGCGAGCGGCGCAACGAGCCCGCATCGAAGATACACATCGGCACGTAAGCACAGCTACGGCATACAGAGTCACTCCCAGGCAGACCACACAACCAAGCCAGTTCACCGAAGAGCGGCAAGCTAGGTTAGGTGCTAAGGGGCGTCAGCGCTCTGGTCAGGATGAGTGTGGTGGATGGTGGAGCGGCAGTCGTTGTACGCCTTGGCCAGATCGGCTAGGGATACCTCGTCTATGCCGTAACGGCGGAGGATGGAGCGCTGCGCTGAGTCAGTAGTTTGGACTGTTTGCCGCGCAGTTTGACTTTCGCCTGGCGATGGCCATGCCTTCGCGGGTTCGCAGGTAGTTGAGGTAACCCACGGATCATAGGCAAAGCTAACACACCGTGACCCCGGCAGCACACCACACAGACACCGCACCGAACACACCACCCCGCCTTCACCCGCGGAGTATCCAAACACGCCCGACACCCCGGACACGTCCCCGGGCAACACGGGCCCCCATGCCTCGGTGCCCGAATCAACGCCACATACGGGGCCGCCCGCCCACACAGATCGTGCACCGCATCCGGTGGCACCGGTCGATCACACCCAGGACTCGAGCACCGGGGCCAAAACTTCTGACGAGAGCGAACAGCTGGGACATTGCGCGCATGAGCAGCAGAACTAGCGGCGGCCCATCGGGGGTTTCGGGCTTGTTGGATCACGAAACGCAGATACGACCACGCGCGCAGAAAAACTATTCCCATCGGGGAAAAGGTGGCGGGACGGCCAACTTCCACGACCGCAATGGAGCCGCGCGCACCACTCAATATGCCAAGACCGCCGGGGTATCCATCAGCTCCGTCAGCAGGAAAGCCCACACCTTGTTGTTGCGGAGCCTTAGCGGAGCTTCTCTGCCCTCTGATCCGTACAGCCGTGCCGCTATGTGCCACCTCTGCTGTCTCCTTGCGTGCTTGCAGTGCTCAGGAAGATGCTCGCTAAGCGAACGGGACTCGATCAAGACCGCAAACCGGGCGTCTCCCCGGAGTGACCCCGGTGCCGAGTGCGCTCACCGCGGTCGTCGGCTTCGGCCGGGCGTCTCCCTGGCCGCTCGTTTGGAGACAGCATCGCTCCGCGAGAAGAAGGTCGGAATCCGTGGGACATCCACCAGGGCGGCGGCCGGCATCCGGGATCGATGACGTCCTTAGCAAAAGAGTTCGTCTGTCGCGGCGATGGCGGGAACCAAGTTCGTGACCAAGTCTGTGACCAAACCGCCACGCCACGCAGCGGACCGAGCGGACGCTGAGACGACACGTTACTCGGCAAGCAGGTCAGCTAGGACGTTGCCGCGACGGGCGGGACTGTGTGAGACGGCTGCTTGCCGACTCGTTGAAACCACTTGACCGTGTCCGTCGCCATCGCCGCTCCCTCGCACCCATAGATCCGTGATACCCATGGCGACCGAGTCATCGCCATACGTGACGCTACGGCGGCGCAACGCGCGGCCACACCACCGAACGAGCGGTGATCGCAGCCCAGCCCAGCCCGGTCGCGAACGCCACGGCCAAGCCAGCCCGCCATCCACGACTGGGACTCTTGAGATGGATGACGCTGGTTTGGTGGTCTGGCGCAGCCCGCAGAGCGCGGACGATCAGCCGTGCAAGGGGTGCTGCTTGCCACTACGGATCTGGCTAGCCAAGCTATCTCCGACAAAGTCGGTAGCCAAGCTATGTCCGGCCGGACCGAAACATGCGCCGCACAGCTACCGACAGCCAGGCGCCGATCGGAGGTGCCGCGGCCGGGGCGCCACCACTATCGCGTTCTATTGCGGAATCTACGGTTGAGGCTATACAGCCGGCTCGGGGGCGCTCATGGGGCCCATCGCGCCATCGCGCATGTCGGTGACGGTGACCACGAAGGGCCGCATCATCTCGGTGTCCTCATGTTCGAGGATGTGGCAGTGGTAGACGTAGCGGCCTGGGATGTCGAACCGGACGGCCACCTCGACGATGTTGCCGGGATCGACCCTGATGACGTCGTTCCATCCGTGGAACTCGCTGGGCTCGAAGGTCCTGCCTAGCTTCTCAGTGTCGGGCACCAGCGGCGCGGACGTCGTGCGGGTCTCGGGGTTGTAAAGGTTCGTATCCCCGACTTTGACGACCAGGCGGCTGCCGTGCCGGTGTAGCGGCTGGAACTGGGACTGGTGGATGTGCATCGGATGGGTGTCACCGGTGGTGTTGACGAATCGCCACACCTGCCACTGCCCCACCCTGGGCCGTAGCGCTATCCGGTCGTAGAAGGAGACCCGGCTACTCGATCCCGCCTTGTCACCGGCCATCCAACCCTCCACTCGCCAGGTCGTTGGAGCCGTATCACCGGGAAACTGGATAGCGATTTCCCCGTCCGGATCCTCGATGACTTCGTGCAGGTAGAGATGGCCGGGCTTAATGGTTTCGGCGAGGAGGATGGTCCGCTGGGCGGCCGCGGTGATCGGAAACTGCTCGGGCTCGCCGGCGGGCGCCGGTTTCTGTTCGTGGCACACGAGACGTCGAAACTCCGGATTGAGCACCGCCGCCGCGGTATCGGTGAACAACGAACGGGCCGCGCCCCGCGTCGGGGCGTCGTCGTCGATGTCGAGCCGCAGCACCCACGGGTACGGGTTACGGCCCACCCGGTCGCCGCAGCTCAGCAGCTCTCCCAGCGGCGGTGGCGGATCTCCGCCGAACGGGGCCTGCGCGGAGTTCACCAGCAGGAGTTGCTCCCCGTCGGCCAGGCCGGTCAGGTCGACGAGGACGTCGATCCGGTCCGAGGACGCCACCGTCAGGGCTTGGTCATTGCCGAGCCGCCAGGCCCGCCACAACAGACCACCGCCGGTGCCGATCACTAGAACCCGGTCGTGCTGGGGCGTGACCACCATGGCACCGTCCGCGTTCTTGCGCGCGGTCACCAGGTGCAGCCGGTAGACCCGGGCGTTGCTCGCGTTGAGAAACCGCAGCCGGTAAACCATCGGTCGTAGCGGCAACCTCGGCCAGAGCGCGCCGTCAACGAGGGTGAGCGGGCCGAAGGACTCCGCGGTATCGGGTGTGACCTTGTGCAGCAGTCGAATCTCGCCGTCGACGACGTCGAGGTTGCGATCCTGCAGGACCGCCACGACCTCCCCGTCCGCCGTGCTGGTCGGCAGGCCCAGCTCCCGCTCGCGCGGGTCCCGCACCAGATAGGCGCCCGACAGCCCGGAGTAATTGTGATACCGGGTGCCGTTCATCGCATGGTCGTGGTACCAGAGGAATTCGCCGATCTTGCCCAGCCCCAAGTCGAGGTTGTCATAACTGTTGGGATAGGCGGAGAGCTGGTCGGAGCCGGTCGCAGCCATGTTGTCCGGCCATCCGTCGGCGTCGGACGGTGAGTGCGCACCGTGCAGGTGCACCGTGGTCCAGCCGATCGGTGCACTGGAGGTGTACTCGGGGGCACCGCCCTGGCTGCCGAGGTAGTTCTGCACCGAGTCAACCTCGCCGTTGGGATCGGCCACGATCGCGGTGGCGATGGGCAGCCGGGCCGGCGTCGAGGGACCAACCGACGCCGGCAGACAGTTGCGCCAACGCACAAACGTCTCGTGGCCAGCCGCCACATCCAGCAGTGGGCCCGGCGAGACGACGTGGCCCCCGATACCGAATCCCCAGGCTGGAACAGCGGGAAGATCGGGATGGATCGCGATCGAGGTCTCCGCGATGTCGATCTCGTGCACGGACCCTGGCCGCAGCTGGTGGGCCCTCGGCGGGCTCAGCGATCCCCGGAACGGGGCGATCACCTGCTCAGGGCACAGCGGGTTCGGTGGCCCCGTGATGCCGCTGGATGTTGTCGACACCGTTGACATCGGGTCCGACGTCGGTGATTCCTGGTCCTGCCCAGCCATGGCCCCTCGTCCCCTCATCTTGCAGCGGCATGCACCATCGTTATGCGCAGCACAGGAGGGTACGCCGCTGGTGGCGTCACGGCCGCCAGAGATCCAGGGCGATGTTGCGACTGCGCTCGACGAAAACGCCCGTCTACCGACTCAAAGCATCCTCGACAGCCTTGAAGCGGTGTGCCCGTCGCGAAGTCTGAGTTCATAGTCTAGACTCAGTACTGTGATAGGTAGCCTCGCGGACGCGCTTGCCGTGATCGGCGAGCGATGGGCGCTGCTCATCGTTCGCGAAGTGGCCCTGGGGCTGCGTCGCTTCGACGAGGTGCAAGCCGCGACGGGGGCACCACGCTCCGTTGTCTCCGATCGCCTCCATCGTCTGACCGCGGCAGGCATCCTCACCACCCGGCCCTACCAGGTTCCCCGCAGCCGGGCCCGACTCGAGTACACCCTGACCGACGCCGGCTACGACCTGCTACCGGTGCTGTCAGCCATCTCGGATTGGGCCGAACGCCACCTCTCCCCCGCCACGGTTACCGAGGTCGTCTACCGCCACAGCGGCTGCGGCGGCCGGGTAACCGCCCGGCTGGTGTGTGAATGCGGCGAGCAGACCGGTCCGCAGGAACGTCTCATCGCGCAGGTCAACCGCTAGACCCCGACACCGGAAACCAGGAGAAAACATGTCCCTCACCACCACCTGCGACGCCGCGTTTGCTGACGACGTCCTCGCCAGTGCGACTCCCGTGCTCGTCGACTTCACCGCTGCGTGGTGCGCCCCGTGCCGGATGGTCGCGCCGGTCCTCGAGCAGATCGCGAGCGACGAGGCCGCTCGCCTGCGCGTCGTGTCGATCGACGTCGATGCCAATCCTGTGACCACCCGGAACTACCAAGTCAGGAGCATGCCGACGCTGGCACTGTTCGTCGCCGGCGAGGTTGTGGCCCAGTTCGTCGGCGCAAGACCACAAACCGCGATCATGCGAGAGCTAGAGCCGCACCTGCACGCCTGGGACGGCCGCGAAGCCCAGCTACGCTCGTAGCTGTGGCTGTAGCTCGCTGGAGATCCGTCGCGTTGGACTGTGCTGACCCGACCGCGCTGGCGGCATTCTGGGCTGAGCTGGTTGGTGGAGAGATCGCGTTCAGCAGCGACGAGTTCGTCGCGGTAAAGACCGACCGGGTCTGGCTGGCCGCGGTAGGCATATCGAACTACCAGCCGCCGTCCTGGCCCGGTGGCGACGTCCCCAAGCAGATGCACCTCGATCTTGCGGTGGACAACCTTGACGAAGCGGAGGCCGAAGCGCTCCGGCTTGGGGCGCACCGGGCAGCCGAGCAGCCAGCGCCGAATCGGTGGCGAGTATTGCTCGATCCGGCAGGGCATCCGTTCTGCCTGTCAACGCAGATCCCGGAGTAAGCCGTCAACGGGCCTCGGCGGCGAGCCGGGCTCCGAAGCCCATCAGCACGACGCCGGTCAGCCGCTCCAACCATCGCACTACACCAGCGCGGCGCAGCCAGCCTCCCCCACGATCCTCCAGCCAGATCAGCATCGCCAGTCACAACCCCGGTCTCGGCCACGAACAAGACACCCAGCAGCCCTGCAGTGGGCGCCACTGGGGCGCCAGCCGGGATGAACCCGGGCAGGAATGCCACCGGTCACCCGGACCACGTCATAGCCGACCCGACTGGCTGCAAGCAATGCGGACAAGCCCAGCGGATTGTGCCCCACCCCTGATGAGGTCGAATCGTCCCCGTGGACTGGGGGCCGGCTCGTCGTGAAGCTGCCGCGGGATCGTGTCGACGCGCTGATCGGGAACGGGATCGGCGGCCCGTTCGACGCTGGCAAGGGTCGGCCGATGAAGGAGTGGCTGATCGCGACCGCCGACGACGAGTCCACCTGGCTAGTCCTGGCCCGCGAGGCGCTGATCTTCGTCGCGTCGCGGCATCGTTGATCTCGTCCCGTAGTAGCGGAGATGGCAGTGCGCGGCGTGCAGCGAAGCTAAATCATGGACGGCCATGGGGATCTTCAAAGCGGTGCGTCTCGACGGTGTGCTGGCTATCTGCGCCGCGCAGGGGTGGCCGACGTTTCTGCCGACCCGGACCGGGCGCTACGCGCGTTGTTGGCGCCGGGGGCAACCACAGTCGTGGCGCTCGATGACGACGACACCGTCGTCGGTTTCGCTCACGCGCTCACTGACGGCGCGACTGCCTATCTGGCGCAACTGCTCGTCGCGCCCGAACACCGTGGTCGGGGCCTCGGGCGACAGATGCTCGCTGAGGTCTTCCAGCGGTGTCGCGTAGGCCGTATGGACGTGATCACTCATACCGCCGAAGGCTTCTACGAGACGTTGCCGCACCGTCGCTTCGCCGGCTTCCGCCTCTACCCGGGGCGGCGCCCGGCGAGGGGTTAAGGGACCAGAGGCTTCGGCAGGGACTCACCTACTCCTCGACGGCCCCGTCGATCCGTCGAAGATGCCGCCGGAAGGTGTACGACGGATCGGTAGCACGCCGCGCCCCCCGGCTCCGGCCAGCCCAGTGTCGATGAGGGTCAATGAGTCCGGGTCGCGCCACAAGTAGGCCTGACCAACGGGGAACCGCAGCATCCGCAGGTTAGGAAGCAGATCAATGCGTCCACCGCCCCATCCTGACCCGCACCGGGCCGTGGGCGCGACGGCTCTGCCGAGAGCAGACGCGGCAGAGCCGTCGCGCCGGCCGGTCTGACCTGGCCGCCGCACCTGGCAGCCTGGAACGGGGGGGTCCTACGCGTCCGGCAGGACACGCCAGGCCGTCTCCAGCACCAGGCTGTGACCAGCCATCGTGCGGAGGCCATCATCGAGGGCAGCTCGCGCGCGGAGGCGAGGAACATCCTGGGAGGCGTATCGCTGATGCGCCGCCGGATCCGACCACAACGTGGTGACCAGATATCGATGGTGGCCAAGGTCGATGAAATGCGCGTCCCGACCAGGTCGCACCTGACAGTCAGCCACACACAACAGCGAGCCACCCGCGATGGCGCTGGGCACCGATTCCGCCTCACCGGACATGAGGAACATCACCTCACCAATCGCCACTTCTATCTCGGTGTAGGTGCGGCGTTGGCCAGTCTGGTCAGCCACTGCGTCATGCCGCAATCGCATGAACGACCGATAGGCGCTGTCATCCGCCCAAAGTCCCAAGACGAGCGCCCGGCCTGAGTTGTCCCAACCGCCGACCTGGCCCACCAAGCCCGGCTGGTCGCTGATCACCGACCAATGCCCTTGGGCTGTCGAGAACTGCGCGCGTGAACGGGTCTCACCGCCAAGGACTGCATCGACGTCCAGATCCGGGTCGACAAGCTCGACGATAACTTCGACACGATCGGCTTCCGCCTTCGTCCCGAGCCATGGAACCGAGTCGAAGTAACCCCAGCAGGCCTGGTCATCCTCAGGATGCTGCGCCAGAGTGACAGAGCGATCGTCTAGCGACGCCGCCTCGAAGCCGGGCCTTGCCGGCAGGCCAGCCGACGGATCATGATCGCACGTCCGGCGTCTGAAGCCCTACGAGGAGGCCGTCGTGCCCGCGCTTGTGTCGTATGTCTCGGGGGTTTCCCAGGTCCCGCTGTTGGGCGACACAATCGGAGACAACTTCGACCGCACGGTCTCGCGGTGCGGCGACCGGGAGGCGCTGGTCGATTGCCCGAGCGGTCGCAGGTGGAGCTACTCACAGTTGCGCGCTGATATTGATTCCATGGCGTTGGGGCTGTTGGCCGTCGGGATCGGAAAGGGCGACCGGGTCGGTATCTGGGCACCGAACTGCCCGGAGTGGCTGCTTACCCAGTACGCCACCGCGAAGATCGGCGCGATCCTGGTCACAATCAACCCCGCATACCAAAGCCGCGAACTGGAGTACGTCCTCACGGCGGCCGGGATCCGGCTACTGGTCGCGGCGGAGTCGTTCAAGACCGCAGACTACGCCGCGATGATCTCTGAGGTGGGCCCTCGCTGCACTGCCCTGGAACAAGTCGTGCTGATCGGTTCCACCCGGTGGGCGCAGCTATCGGTGCGCGACGGTGATGCGGCGGTGCTTGCCGGCAAGCAGGCGACCCTGTCCCCGGACGACCCGATCAACATCCAGTACACCTCGGGCACCACTGGTTTCCCCAAGGGCGCCACGCTGTCGCATCACAACATCCTCAACAACGGCTACTTCGTCGGGGAGCTGTGCGGCTACACTGAGGCCGACCGGATCTGCGTGCCGGTGCCGCTTTATCACTGTTTCGGCATGGTGATGGGCAACCTGGCCGCCACATCCCACGGCGCCTGCCTGGTGTACCCGGCACGGTCATTCGAGCCGGCGGCGACTCTGTCTGCGGTCGCGCAGGAGCGCTGCACCTCGCTGTACGGAGTGCCCACGATGTTCATCGCCATGCTGGCTGACGCCGGTTTCGATTCCTATGATCTGTCGTCGCTGCGGACCGGGATCATGGCGGGCTCGCCGTGCCCGGTGGAGGTGATGAAACAGGTCGTCGGGCGGATGGGCATGACCGAGGTGACCATCTGCTACGGAATGACCGAGACCTCCCCGGTATCCACCCAGACCCGGGCCGACGACACACTGGAGCGGCGGGTGTCCACGGTCGGCCGGGTACACCCACACCTCGAGGTGAAGATCATCGACCCGGACACCGGTCTGACGCTGCCGCGCGGGACCCCGGGCGAGCTGTGCACCCGTGGATACTCGGTCATGCTCGGTTACTGGGAGCAGCCGGATAAGACCGCCGAGGTGATCGACCGGGCGCGCTGGATGCACACTGGCGATGTCGCGGTGATGGACTCCGAGGGCTACCTCAATATCACCGGGCGGATCAAGGACATGGTCATCCGCGGGGGCGAGAACGTCTACCCCCGGGAGATCGAGGAATTCCTCTACACCCACCCGGACATCCTGGATGCTCAGGTGATCGGGGTCCCCGACGCGCGCTACGGCGAGGAGCTGTGCGCCTGGGTGCGACTGCGGACAGGTGCGCCCGAGCTCACCGCCGAGGCGCTGTGGGATTTCGCAGCCGACAAGCTCGCGCACTACAAGATCCCCCGATACGTGCACGTGGTGGAGGAGTTCCCGATGACCGTCACCGGCAAGGTCCGCAAGGTCGAAATGCGCAAACGCTCAGTGGAACTGCTGGGTCTGCCCGCCCTAGGCTAGGCCGTGTCTTCCGGATCACGCCGCCGCGTCGGGTGTGCTGCACCTGACAGCACCGCCACCTCACGCTCTTAGCCGGTCAAGCGTCTCCGCGATGCGGCCTTCGGCAGCAAGGAGGGCCTGGTCCGAGCGCTGCTCGAGCGCGCTCGCACCGACGAGCTGGATCTGCTGGGCCGCCTGCGGGACCGGGATCATGCCGGGTTGGCAGACGCTGCCGCCGAGATTTGGGCGTGGCTCGCCGCCGGGAACCACTGCGCGCTGCTCACCCTGTGGGTCGAGGGGTACGCGCGCAGCCTGGTCGACCCCGACGGCCCGTGGGCCGGCTTCGCCCGCTCAACCGTCGACGACTGGCTCACCGTCCTCGCCGACGCTCAGCCACCCGCCGAGCGCGACAGCCGGGCCGGCACCGCGCGAAGAACACTGGTCCTCGCCGTGCTGCGCGGAGCCCTGCTCGACCTCCTCGCCACCGGCGAGATCGACCGGACCACCGCCGCCGTGCACCAGCACCTGAGCAACCTCACTAGCCCCAGCTGATCCGATCACACCTCAGTGGTCTGCTCCAGGTCGATGACGATCTTGCCGAGCGCGTGACCGGACTCCACCGCTCGCAGTGCGTGTGGCGCTTCGTCGAAGGGGTACGTCTGGAGCACCTTCGGATCGACCTTGCCTGCGGCGACCAGATTGGCGACGGCGGGAACGCCCGCAGAGCCGGACGACAGGTAGCTGCCTCCCAGGTCCGCGACACCAGGGTCAGCGACCGACACGATCCGGGCCGGGTTGGTGATCAGAATGGCGACATGGCGCATCGGTTCGCCACCTACCACGTCGAAGATGGCGTCGACTCCGCCAGACAGCAGTTGTCGCATCTGCTCGACGACCTGGCCGCTGTCGTAGGGCACCAGGATGGCTCCGAGACTTTCCACCATCGACCGTTTGGTCTCGCTACCCACCCCGAAGACCGCCGCGCCACGGTTGCGCGCCAGCTGTGCGGCCATCACACCGACACCACCGCCGACACCGTTGATCAGCAGCGTGTCACCCTCGGCGACGCCGAGTTTCTCCAGCACATCCCAGGCGGTCCCACCGGCCACCGGCAGCGCGGCTGCCTGCACGAAACTGATTTGCGGTGGCTTACCCGTGGTGGCCTCGGCGAGCAGCACCGCGTGCTCGGCGTAGCTGCCGTGTCCCGGCGCGGTCCTGCCCATCACTTCATCGCCCTCGGCGAATCCCTTGACGTCGGAACCGACTGCGACCACGACACCGGCCGCCTCAACGCCCAGCACCAGGGGAAAGTGTGGAGTCGCCTGCGGGTTGGCCGCCGCACCGCTGCGGATCTTGTAGTCGACCGGGTTGACCCCGACAGCCTTGACCTTGATCACCAGTTCGCTTGGACCAGGCGCCGGCTCAGGCCGGTCGAACCAGATCTCGGTCTCGGGACCGCCGTAAGAGGTGTACCCGTAGGCCCTACTCATCGCGGTCGGTCCTCTCCGTCGGTCACGCACTGGCCCCGCCTACCCTGCCACGGCCGACTCATGGCGGCCGGATGGCGATCCTGTTACGGATCCCGCTCGATGTCTTGCGATGCAGCGACGTGGAACCGTGAGGGGCGCCGTGGATGACCCCCCACACAGGTTGACGTCGATGACCCAACTCCAGTCAGCGATATCGGTCTCCCATTGGTACCCCAACATCCCGACACCAGCGTTGTTTGCAGATCACGTGCACAGCCCCGTACGCCTCCAGGGCGGCTGCCGCCAGAGCCGTCTTGGACGTTCTGGCGGAGAACCAATTCGTATGGCGCCAGCCCGTCCCTCTCCCGATGATGGCTGTCGTTCTCTCCGGGCGGATCGGGGATGGCAGGATTGCCAAGATGTTCGACGTCGTGTACCGCGATGCTCATGGGCGACTTGCCGAGCTGGCTCGTGCGCTGAGCGTCGAGCAGTTGCGCACTCCGGTATCGGCCACGCCGGCATGGACGGTGCATGAGGTGTTCGCGCATCTCGTCGGAGGGGCCGCCGATGTCGCCTCCGGCCGACTTGACGGGCTACCCGGCGATGAGTGGACGGCGCGCCACGTTGGTGAGCGTCGGCAGCACACGATCAGTGAGCTACTGGCCGAATGGGACCTCGTCGGCCCGAGGGCGCAGGCAAGCTGCGCTGGTGAGGTCCGGGGCCCTAACCTGGGCTTGGACATCATTTGCCACGAGGGCGATCTCCACGAAACGCTCGGCCTGGGCCGCCCCGAGCGCGACCACTGGCAACCAGCACTCGACGTCATGGTGGGCTTCCTCGGTCGGCGGCTCAAACAACCCGGCACGTTGGTGATCTGCGGGGGGCACGGCCAGCAGTGGCACATTGGTGATGGCGAGCCACAGACAATGCTGACCATCGACGGCTACGAGCTGCTACGCGGAATGTTCAGTCGCCGCTCCCAACGCCAGATCGCTGGCTGGGCCTGGATGCCTGCACCGGCGGAGAGGCTGCAGCGCTTCGGTGCGTTCGGCCCGCGAGAGGATGATCAACCCATCCCTGCCATGTGAGAAACATCCTGGTTGACGAGTGCCACTCGCTAGTGGCGAGGAGAAGAGCTTATGGAGCAGCGAGTCAGTCTGATCACATTGGGCGTCGCCGACGTGCGTCGCGCTCGGGCGTTCTATCAGCGGTTGGGCTGGGAAGGCCAAGAGACCGAAGAAACCGTGTTCATTCAGGCCGGCGGTATCGCGCTGGTCCTCTGGGGCCGGGACAAGCTCGCGCTCGACTGCGGCGTCACTGACAACCAGGCGCCCGGCTTCAGCGGCGTTGTCCTCGCGCATAACGTTCGGTCGGAGACCGAGGTCGACGATGTCATCGCGGCAGCGCAGCGTGCCGGTGCCACCGTCACCCGGCCGGCGGCGAAGACGTTCTATGGTGGCTACGCCGGCTACTTCACCGATCTCGACGGCCACGCGTGGGAGATTGCGCACAACCCGGGTTTCCCGTTGGCGGAGGATGGCTCGATCAGCATCCCCGACTTCAGCAAGGCGTAGCTGCGGCGTCAGCTGACAGGCGCGACGGATCTGCACCTTGCTGTCCGGGTTCACGCCCGGGCATGGTGGGCGCGTCGGGTCAGGATCAGAAGGGCTGCGGGCAGGGCTGCCGCGATCGTGAGCGCGACCATTTCCGTGGCCGCGGCGCTGGTGCTGAAATGTTCCACGTGGGTAGCGTGGAAGATCAGATGCGGGACCGCGAAGAGCAGCAGGGCGCCCAGCAGGGAACCAGATCCCAGCGCGGAGCAGCATCACCGCACCTCCGTACGACGGGCCGGCCGCCAGGTGTAGTCGCGGATGGCGTCCTCGTACGGCACTGTGCCCGCGGCCAACTGCTCGCCGAGGCACTGCTCGAAGCCGATGGTGCCGGCCGCCCGGTCGGGAGCCAGGTGGCCTCCCGCGCGGTAGGCGCGGCAGACGCGCCCCGGTAGCGGCACCGGCACGATCCGACGGCGCTTTCCTACTGCGGTGAGGCCGGGTCGACGCAGGCCACGATCGTGTCCACGCCCGCCACCGCCTCGACGAGTCCCTCGCCGGTGCGGACATCGCCGGTGACGTGCTGGGTGGGACCGGTACGCCGGCGGCCGCGGCTGAGCACCCGCACCTGCCGTCCGGCGTCGAGTAAGTGCCGGACGACAACCCGGCCGACCGTGCCGGTGCCACCAGTGACCAGGATCAGGTTCGCCATGAGCGGTTCCTCCCAAGTGGGCTTCACTTGTCAAGAACCGAGTGGCGTCCCCAGATGTGACACTGCCTCGAACTGTCGCGCGACAAAGACCAGCTTGTCCGGGTTGGCCACTATATGTACCGCGCTGACCTGCCCGTCGACGATCTCCAACGACAGCACGCCGAGCAGCTGACCGTCGGCGAATCCCAACACCGCGGGCCCGCCGTTGACCTCGGCGAGGAATAGCGCCGGACTGGTCGGGGCGAACCGGGTCAGTGCGCCGGCGAGATAGCGGGCGACCCGGTCGCGGCCGACGACCGTTCGTCGGGCGGCGCCAACCTTGCCGCCACCGTCGGCCGTGGCGGTCACATCTGCGGCCAGCAGCTCGCGGAGCTCGGCTACGTCGCCGCCTCGGGCGGCAGCCAAGAAGCTCTCGACGAACTGCCGCCACTGGGCTCGGTCAGGCTCGAACCGCGGCCGCATGGCACCGAGGTGCTGCCGAGCCCTGCCATGAAGCTGCCGGGAATTGGCCTCCGAGACATCGAGGAACTCGGCGATCTGCCGATGGCTGTAGGCAAAGGCCTCCCGCAGTACGAAAACGGCTCGCTCGACGGGAGTAAGTCGCTCCATGAGACTCAGCAGCGCCAGGGACACCGAATCGCGCTGCTCCACGGTCTCAAGCGGCCCCAGCTCACCATCAGCGGTCAGCACCGGCTCCGGCAGCCACGGCCCAATGTAGGACTCTCGCCGCGCCCGCGCCGAGGTCAGCCGGTTGAAGCAGAGGTTGGTGACCACCTTCATCAGCCACCCGCGCGGATAGACGATCTCGGCGCGGTCGGCGCCGGCCCAACGCAGGTACGCATCCTGAACAACATCCTCCGCCTCGCCCGCGTCGCCCAGCATCCGGTAGGCCAGGCCGAACAGCCGGGGCCGCTGAGTTAGGAACTCCTCCACGGACGGGGTGACCATCGGCTCAGCCTGGCAGACGGCTGGGCTACCAGATCAATCATCTCGGTCGTCTGCTCGCCCAAGCCCTGCATCGACGGATCGCGCCTCTGGGCGTCGTTCCCGGTCAGTTCGCCCAGATGTTGGCCCTTTTCGAGCAGGATGGGCTGACCCAGCGCGAGCTGTGCGAGCTGGTCAGGATCGAACAGCCGACCATGGCCAACACCCTGCAGCGAATGGAGCGCACCAACCTGATCCGCCGCGAACCCGATCCCGCCGATGGCCGCAGAATGCGGGTGGTTCTCACCGCACGGGCGCGCGCCTTGGAAGATCACCTGGTATCAGCCGCTCGTCGCGTGAACGGCATTGCGACCAGTGGACTCAGCGATCAGGAAGTCGCCGCCTTCATGTCCACCTCGCCGCGGGCGAGACCTTCTGCTTCGACCGTGACATGACTGCAGGTCAGGCTCACCAGACCTGGTTTCCGCAACCTCCGGGGCGCACGGTCGTGGCCGTCGACGACCAGGGCGCCGTGGTAGGGATCGCCACGATTCGGCCCAACCATGGTGGACCGGCCGCACATGTCGCCAACGCCAGTTTCCTGGTCGACCCCGAACACGCCGGGCGCGGCATCGGGCGGGCTCTCGGTGCGCACGTACTCGACCAGGCACGCGCCGACGGCTACCGTGCCATGCAGTTCAACGCGGTGGTGGCAACCAACAGCCGTGCAGTGGCCCTGTGGCGCTCGCTCGGCTTTGACGTCCTGACCACCATTCCCGAAGCCTTCCACCATCCAGTCGACGGCTACGTCGGCTTGCACATCATGTATCGCCGTCTCTAACTGCTGCCGCGCGGCTGCTACCGGCTCTGCCTACTGGAACCTTTTCGCAGTTCCCGGGCCAAGCTGGCAGCCTATTGGAACCTTATGGCTGCTGGTGTCGCGACGGGCGCGGTGTGGGACCGACGGCTGCACGCCGGTGTGCACGGGGCCGGTGTGACGGGATGATCTTTGATCCAGTGGGCCTGCGGTGACACGCCGATTGGGCTTTATTGCGGAATCTGCGGTGAACGCTAGACAGCCGGATATTGTCCGATGATGGACCCGGTGCGCAATCCGTTCGCCCCCGGCGCCGGCCAGCGGCCACCCGAGCTGGCCGGCCGAGACCGTGAGCTGGCCGCCTTCGACGTGGTGTTGGAGCGAGTGGCCCGGGGGCGCCCAGAACGCTCCCTGGTGTTGACCGGCCTGCGCGGGGTGGGCAAGACAGTACTGCTCGGTGAGCTCCGGTCGATGGCGATGCGCCGCGGGTGGGGCGCCGGCAAGGTCGAAGCCCGGCCGGACGGCGGGTTGCGCCGCCCGCTGTCGGCCGCGCTGCACCGGGCGGTGCGTGATCTCGCACTGCGCCACCGCGCCCCGGACCGGGTTGACGAGGTACTCGGGGTGCTCAAGGCCTTCGCTCTGCGGGCAACCCCGCGAGACGCCTTACTGCGGGATCGCTGGCAGCCGGGCATCGACGCGCCGACCGTCACCGGCCGGGCCGATTCCGGGGACATCGAGATCGACCTGATGGAACTGTTCACCGCGGTCGCCGAGCTGGCCGCCGACGTCGGCACCGGGGTGGCGCTGCTGATCGACGAGATGCAGGACGTCGCACCCGATGACGTCTCCGCACTGTGCGCCGCGTGCCACGAGTTGTCCCAGTCCGGGGCGCCCCTGGTGGTGGTCGGCGCCGGGTTGCCGCACCTGCCCGCGGTGCTCAGCGCGTCGAAATCCTATTCCGAACGGCTGTTCCGCTACCTGCGGATCGACCGGCTGGACCGCGCCGATGCCGACCGCGCCGTGGTCGCGCCGATCGAGCGGGAGAACGCCGCGATCACCCCCGACGCACTGGACACGCTGTTCGAAACCTCCGGCGGCTACCCCTATTTCGTGCAGGCCTACGGCAAGGCCGCGTGGGACGCTGCCCCGAGGTCCCCGATCGGGATCATCGACGTCCAGGTGGCCGCGCCCGAGGCCGAGACCGAACTCGCCGTGGGTTTCTTCGGGTCCCGGTTCGAGCGGGCCACTCCGGCCGAGCGGGAGTACCTGCAGTCGATGGCCGAACTCACCGGCGGCCGGGACGAGCCGGTCGGCACCACACAGGTGGCCGAGGTGCTCGGGCGACGGGCTTCATCGCTGTCCCCAGCCCGGGACAGCCTGCTCAAGAAGGGGCTCGTGTACTCCGCCGAGCGCGGGCAGATCGCCTTCACCGTCCCACATTTCGGTCGATTCCTGCTCGGCAGGCTGGTCGGCTGAGGCATCCGGGTACCCCGAATGAGTGAACGGCAGGTGAGTCGGCGGAGGGTTGTAACAGTGCCCGGGCGTGTTTCGATGACACTGGTAGCCCCGTGATGCTGTTGGACCCCCGACCCGGCAGCCTCACGGGGCCTTCTTATGCCCCTCGTCCCGCACCGCCGCACATGATCACGACCTGAGCATGCCAGATGAGCAGGTCATGTCGACCCTAGCCGCGGCTTTAGCGGCCACGGTCGGACGGGTGCTCCCTGACGGGTTTCAGGCGAGAGCCACTGGAACAGTCGTGTCGCTGTCCACACCCTCGGAGAACGATCTACGCGACATTGACATCTCGCTCGTACTGAATCATGTGGACAACCTCGACGCCGCAGCCGAGACGGCCGCCTGGCAAGTTCTATTGAGGGGCACGCCTCCACGGCTCAACCCTACGGACAGGTGAACCAGGGCCGACTGACCCTCGGATACCGATATCCTGACAGCCCTGTCATCGACCTGGAGCCGATCGATCTCATGGCGCTCGGCGGCTGACGAGACCGCTCGCAGAGCCGAGGTACGGGCCGTACCGAGTACCGCTGATGGCAGCACGTACCCTCTTCGCCGTGCCCGTGCCCGAGAGCAAGCTCGAGATCCAGATGCTGCACGACCGCGTGATGGTGCGTCTGGTCGGTGACGAAGGCGAGCGTCGCAGCAGTGGCGGAATCCTCATCCCGGCAACGGCCCAGGTAGCCAAGCGATTGTCCTGGGGTGAGGTGTACGGGGTCGGCAACCACGTCCGCACCGTGCAGGTCGGTGACCGGGTGCTGTTCAACCCGGAAGACCAGTTCGAGGTCGAGGTGCATGGGTCGGCATACCTGGTCATGCGGGAACGGGACCTGCAGGCGGTAGCCAGCGAGCGCGCCGAGCACGGAACGGGCCTGTATTTGTGAGGTCACCCGACAAGCCGGCGCAGCCCGAGCCCTGGCCGTTGTTCGACAACCCGGCCCGAACCGCCCCCGGCAGCACGACCGAGATCCCCCGAATACTGGCAACACCGCTGCACCAGTCCGACCAGAACCGGGCACTGCGCCGTACCGGAATCTTGGTAGCCGGCCTGCTCGGGCTGCTGGCGCTGGCCTACTTCATCGACCTCGCGATGTCCTCCGGCGACGTCCCCCGCGGCGTCACCGTCGCGGGCGTACCCGTCGGCGGGATTACCCGGGTCGCGGCCGAGCAGCGGCTGCGTGAACAGCTCGAGCCACGGCTGAGCCATCCGATCACCCTGGAGGCCGGTGACGTCAATGCCACCCTCGACCCTGCGCGGGCAGGTCTGCGCCTGGACTGGCCCGCCACTGTGGACCAGGCGGGCAAACAGCCACTGAACCCATGGACCCGGCTGAGCTCGCTGTGGCGGACCCGGGAGATGAGCGTGGTCACCGCCACTCACCGAGCCGCTCTCACCGCGGCTCTGCAAGGGCTGCTCAGCACAACCGACCGGGAACCGATCGAGGGCACCATCCACTTCGTCGGCACGCGGCCGGTCGCGGTGCAACCGCGGTCCGGTCAGCACCTCGACGTCGCCACCACCACCGACCTCATCCTCGCGCGCGGGATCCGCGGTGGCACCGTGCGTGTCCCGGTGACGACGCAGCCGGTCCGCACTACTGCCGACGGGATCCGGGCGGCCCTGCACGACGTCGCCGAACCCGCCGTGTCAGCGCCGGTCAAGGTCACCGGTGACGGCCAGGACGCCATGCTCATGCCGGACGTCATCGCGGCGGCACTGCGGTTCGCGCCGGACAGCCGGGGTGGCTTGACCACCACCATCGACAATCCCACGGTGATCGCCGCGCTGAACCCCCAGCTCAGCTCCACACAGAAACCCGGCAAGAACGCCGAAATCCTGATCCAGGGCGCCGCGCCGGTGGTACTGCCCTCAGTCGACGGCCGCGGCATCGATTGGACCGCCAGCCTGCTACCGCTGCTCGACGTGCTGCACAACTCCGGACCGCAGCGCACCCTGGCGGCCAGCTACGTCACTTTGCCACCGACTCTGAGCACCGCGCAGGCCACTGCGCTCGGGATCACCACCCAGATCGCCACGTTCAGTACCGGCGGATTCGCCACCGACTCCGGTGTCAATATCCGCCGGGTCGCAGAGCAGGTCACCGGTGCGATCCTGCGGCCTGGCGAGACCTTCAGCCTCAACGGGTACACCGGCCCGCGTAACGCCGCCACCGGATACGTCGACGCCGGCATCATCGACCACGGTCGGCCCAGCCGGGGCATCGGCGGCGGCATCTCCCAGTTCGCCACCACGCTCTACAACGCCACGTACTTCGCGGGCCTGACCGACGTCGAGCACAAGGAGCACAGCTACTACATCAGCCGCTACCCCGCGGCCAGGGAAGCGACCGTGTTCGAGGGCGCCATCGACGTCAAGTTCCGCGACGACTCAGCCACCGGCATCCTTATCCAGACGGTGTGGACCCCGACCTCGATCACGGTGACGCTCTGGGGCACCAAACACGTCGACGTCGAGTCGATCACCGGGCCGCGCACCGACTTCATCGACCAGAAACCAGAGACCGTCACGGGCCAACCGTGCACCCCCACCCAAGGCGAGCGCGGCTTCACCGTCACGGACACCCGCGTGATCCGCGACGCCAACACCCACGCCGAAATCACCCGCCACACCCGCAAGGTGGTCTACGACCCAGAACCCCAAGTCATCTGCGCCCCGTGAGCTCTCCTGCTCCCGAACTCCACAGCAGTGCTGTCAAAACTGGGCCGAACAGCTCCGCTGTGGAGTTCGGGGGGCGCAGAGCACTCCGGGTTAGAAGGCCTCTTCGGGGACGTCCATGAGGGCGTTGTCGGTGGACTCGACGATGGCGCGGCGGCACGTCAGTTCGGGCAGGATGTTGCGGGCGAAGAAGCTCGCCGCGGCGACCTTGCCCCGGTAGAACAACTCGTCCTTCGTTGAGACCTCGCCGGCCAGCGCGGTCAGCGCCACCTCGGCCTGGCGTAACAGCAGCCAGCCGATCAGCACGTCGCCGGTGCTCATCAACAGGCGCACGGTCTGTTGGGCGACCTTGTAGGTGTTGCGCGGATCGTGCTGCGCCGACAGCACAAAGCCGATCATGGTGCCGAGCATCGCCTGCAGGTCAGCCAGCGCGGTGGCCAGCAACGCCCGTTCCTCCTTGAGCCGGCCATTGCCGCTGCCGGCGTCCAGGAACGCTTGGATCTCCTTGTTCAGATGCCCGATCGCCTGACCACCGTCACGGACGATCTTGCGGAAGAAGAAGTCCTGGGACTGGATCGCCGTGGTGCCCTCGTACAGACTGTCGATCTTGGCGTCCCGAATGTACTGCTCAATGGGATAGTCCTGCAGGAAGCCTGATCCGCCCAGGGTCTGCAGCGACAGGGTAAGCATTTCATAAGCCCGCTCGGAACCGACGCCTTTGACGATGGGCAGTAGCAGATCGTTGACCCGGGTGGCCATCTCGGCGTCCGGATCGGCGTCCGGGCCACCCATCTCCACGGTGTCCTGATAGCTCGCGGTGTAGAGGTACAGCGCACGCAGGCCCTCGGTGTAGGCCTTCTGCAGCATCAGCATCCGGCGCACGTCGGGGTGGTGGGTGATCGTCACTCGCGGGGCGGTCTTGTCGCGCATCTGGGTGATGTCGGCGCCTTGCACCCGCTGCTTGGCGTACTCCAGCGCGTTGAGGTAGCCGCTGGACAGCGTCGCGATCGCCTTGGTGCCGACCATCATCCGGGCGTACTCGATCACCTGGAACATCTGCGCGATACCGTTGTGCACGTCGCCAAGCAGCCAGCCGACCGCCGGGGTTCCGTGCGCGCCGAAAGTGAGCTCGCAGGTCGTGGAGACTTTGAGGCCCATCTTGTGCTCGACGCCAGTGACAAGCGCGCCGTTGCGGGCACCGAGCTCGCCGGTGTCGGTGTCGAAATGATATTTCGGCACCAGGAACAGCGACAGCCCCTTGGTCCCCGGCGCAGGGGTGATGCCGGGCCCTTCCGGCCTCGCCAACACCATGTGCATGATGTTGTCGCTGAGATCGTGCTCAGCCGAGGTGATGAAGCGCTTGACGCCCTCGAGGTGCCAGGACCCGTCGGGCTGCTGGATCGCTTTGGTCCGCCCGGCGCCCACGTCCGAGCCGGCGTCAGCCTCGGTGAGCACCATGGTCGAACACCAGCCTTTGTCGATCATGAATTGGGCCCAGCGCTGCTGCTCGGCGGTGCCGTTGCTGTGTATTACATAGGCCATGCTGGGACCGCTCATGTAGATGAACACCGCTGGGTTGGCGCCCAGCATCAGCTCCGACGCAGCCCAGCGCAGGGTGGGCGGCGCACCGAAGCCGCCTAGCTCGGTGGGCAGATCCAGCCGGTACCACTCACCGTCCCAGAGCGCCCGGTATGACTTCTTGAACGCGGCCGGGAGCTCGACAGTGTGCGTCTCGGGGTCGAAAGTCGGGGGATGGCGATCGGACTCGGCGAAGGACTCCGACAGCGGCCCTCGGGCCAGCCGGTCGAGCTCAGCGAGAATGTCGTGCGCGGTGTCGCGGTCCATCTCGGCGTACGGACCGACGCCCATCCGTTCCTGCACCCGAAGCACCTCGAACAGGGTGAACTCCAGGTCGCGGAGGTTGCTCTTGTAGTGACTCATGTCTTCGCTCCGACGCAGTCGTAGACCGGCTCTACCAACCGGTAATCCCAGCTTATTACTGGCCGGTAACCCCGGCAAGTCCGACACAACGCGAGCTGAGTCACTGCGCCCCCGCGATCAAGAAGTGAGCTCAGCTTCGGCGGGATGATGTCGACTAGATGCCGGTTCGCGGGGAACACCGCCAGCAAGAAGTAGCACGTCAGACCGCCATTCGGATCCACCTAGCGGCCACAGCACGGTCCAAGATCGCGGTTCGGCTCCGAATGGCGGTCGGTCCCGCAGCTACCCTTAGCCCGGTGGGCCGCGATTCGAGGGGATACCGACCGCTGCTGGGTGAGCGGGTGCGGGCTCCTGCGGTGCTCGTCATCGGGTTGGCGATCATCGTGGTTGCCGTTTTCGGGATGCGCTATGCCGATCAGGACATGCCAGGGCACCTCGACCGCAGCCTCGATGCGTTGGTCAGACGCGCTCTGCACCGGGATCAGCCGATCACCAAGGCTCTAGTCAGCCTCGGGAACCCCAGCCAAGCCGCCGTCCTGGTCGCCGCCGTTGCCAGCGCTGCTGCCATCGCCCGGCACTGGACCGGCGTGCTGCTCACCATCGTCGGCACCGTGACCGCGATCATCATCACCGATCTGATCCTCAAGCCGCTCATCGGGCGGCTGAACGACGGACACCTGTCTTTCCCCAGCGGTCACACGACGGTAGTCGCCGCGGTCGCCTTCGCGACCGCGATCCTGATCAGCGGAGCGCGGTGGCCACGCAGCACGATCCTGCGCCTAATCGCCGGCCTCGCCGCAGTCGCGGTGGCGGTCGGTGTCGCGATCTCTCTCGTCGCCCTGCGCGTTCATTACGCCACTGACACTGTCGCCGGCTACTGCGTGGCTCTGGCTACCGTGCTCGCGGTGGCATTGTGCCTCGATTTCTTCGGGCCTCGATTCCGCCGCCCACCACTGCAGCTGTAAGTCAAAAGGGACTGTTGAAACCCGGCCGGGAAGAGTCGTCGATCTTCACGGCCGCAACGTCGCTTCGCGTGATGTTGTCTCTCACCGTGCTGTGGGTGGAGCCGTTGGTGATCAGTACCGCACGCTTGAGGTTCGGACCGAGCAGGTGGTTCTTGCGCACGTCGACGTTGGGCCAGCGGCGCAGGTTCACCGCCTGATCGCCGTCGGTCACGCAGTCATTGCCGACGAAGGTGATCGACCGGACCCCAGCTGGGGCCTCACTGTTGCCACTTTCGTCACCCGTGGCGATCAGGCAGTTCTCCGCCACGTTCTGACAGGCGTTGCCTATGATGTCGACATCGAAGGTGGCCGAGTGGCCGGTGTCGAACGTCTGGAAACAGTCGGGGTGCGGAGCAGCCGGCGAGCCTTTGACGGAGATGTCCTGGATCGAATTACTGATGATCCGAAGGCCGTTGCCGAAGAATCGCACACCATCAGCGTCCCCGTCGCCGCCTGCGACCGTTGCGGTCACCAGATTCTCGCGCACGGTGATCCGCTGCCCGCTGATGGAGATGCCGGTCGTAGCGGCATGCGTCACGGTGTTGGATTCGATAATGGAGTCGGTGCAGGAAGCGCAGATGATCCCCCCTCGCTGGGTGTCATGAACCGTGTTCTTCTGCGCGACGATGCCCGTCCCGGCGAGCAGCAACTCGCCACCGCCGACGACCGTGAAGCCCTGGATGATGACATGATCGGCGAGTACGTGGAGTTGGTGGACGGTGATGTGCCCGTCAGAGACGAGATTGATCGGGTCTTTAGCGGTTCCGGACCTGATCAGCGTCAGATCCACGTTAGCGAGGTCACCACCGAAGAAACACAACATGTCTCCGGGCGCCACAGTGTTGAGCGCAGCGCGTGCCTCATCGATGTTGTTGATCGTGTGGGTGCAGGGCTCGTCAGCGGAGGCAACTCTGGCGGTGAGCAATCCCCCAGCGAGCAGTGCAGCAGCGCACACTGACATCGTGCGGGCGACCCGTGTCACCGGCACTTCCCCTTGTTCCACGCAGAGACACACATCGCGGCAAGGGTAACTCTCAGTACGCGCCATTTAACTGCTGCGCTCGAAGGACACGCGGCAACTGAGAAGGCTCAGCCGTCATCGGGTGGGTCATCGATGCGAGCCGGTGCGAAATACCAGTGCTGTTCGGATAGTGGGCTGGCGCAGCGTGGGCACTGGCCCCGCCGCCGGCGGGAAGCGCGAACCGTCGACCACTCCTCGTTCAGCCTTCGACGCTCCTCCGCCTGCCGGCGAAGCTTGGATTGTAAGGCCTGGGTGGTCCAACTCGCTCCGAGCAGCAGCCCGAGGCAGATCAGTAGGAGCGAGCCCGGCAGGACCCAGCCCAGCACCTGCCTGGCATGGTGGGGATCATCAGGCCTTCACCCGGTAGTCGGCGTCGGAGACGTCGGTGATGAACATGTGCCCTGGGGCGTGACACCTCGCAGGGCGGTGGCTGAGTAGTCGAGACCTTGCCGGATCGTCGAACCGCAATCTCGCACTGGCGCAGCTCCCAGTACATTAGAGGATTGTTGAACGATCCGGCAAGAGGTATGTTGCTTCATTCTTCGATCTGCGTTTCACTGTTCGTGATCTCGTCCGTACGGGCACCGCTGGAGGCTGCCGTGGGCACTGCTGTCCCCGGATCCGTCCGGCAGCTATCCCTCCAAGGCCGGGCGCTGGCGGCCGACCGCGCACTGCTCGACCGCATCAGCACCGCGGAACGCGTCGCTGACGTGCTCCGCACCCGCATTGCCGAGGGATTCTTTCCCCCGGGGACCCGGTTGGCCGAGGACGCCATCGGAAGCGGTCTCGGGGTGTCCCGGAACACCCTCCGCGAGGCATTCCAGCTGCTGACCCATGAGCGGCTGCTCACCCACGAGCTCAACCGCGGGGTGTTCGTCCGGGTGTTGACGGTCAGCGACGTCGCCGATCTCTACCGAGTGCGCAAGCTCGTCGAATGCGCGGCTGTCCGGGGTATCGACACCCCGCCGCACGGCGCGAAGAGGGTCGCGGATGCCGTCGTCGAGGGTGAGCAAGCCAAAAAACAGCTCGATTGGCAGGGATTGGGTACCGCGAACCTCCACTTCCACCAGGCGCTTACCGCCCTCGCCGGCAGCCCCCGGGTGGACGAGCTCATGCGGAGAATCTTCGCTGAACTCCGGTTGGTGTTCCATCTCATGGCCGATCCGCGGCGGTTCCACGAGCCGTACCTGGCGACCAACCGCGAGATCCTCGGCCGCATCGACAACGGCGACGGGCCCGGCGCGGAACAGCTGCTCGCCGCCTATCTGGACAAGGCGCAGCAGCAGCTAGTCGATGCCTACGCGCAGCGAACAACTGATGGCTGAACCCGCTGGGGGGTGCGCGGGGGTGGATGTCGGAGGCACGTTCACCGATGTCGTGGTCTATGCCGACGGTCACCGGCCCCGGGCGGTAAAGGTGCCGACCACCCCTGACAACCAGGCGGTGGGAGTGCACCGCGGAATCGAGCAAGCGTGGCCGGGCGCGGCGTTGCGGCTGCTGCCGCACGGCACCACGACGGCGACCAATGCGGTGTTGGAACGCACGCTCGCCCGGACGGTACTGGTGACCACCGACGGGTTCGCCGATGTGCTGCAGATCGCCCGGCAGGACCGGCCCGCGCTCTACGACCTGTCCGTCACCCGCCCCGAGCCGCTCGTGCCGCACCACCAGGTGGTGACCGTCGTGGAGCGGACCAGCCCAGATGGCGAGGCGATCATCGCGCTGACCGACGGGGAGATCAGTCGGGTGGTGCGCGCGGTGCAGCGCCTGAAGCCGGAATCGGTGGCGGTGAGCCTGCTTTTTTCCTACGCCTGCGACGAGCATGAGCGGCGGCTGTGCGACGCGCTGAGCCGGCTGAAGGTGCCGATTACTCGATCCAGCGCGCTGCTGCCGGAGTTCCGCGAGTTCGAGCGTGCCTCGACGTGCGTGCTCAACGCCGCGGTCGAGCCCGTGATGCGCCGTTACCTGTCCAACCTGACGGCCCGGCTGCCCGGCCCGACGATCACCGTGATGACCTCGGGCGGTGGCACCGCCGGTCTCGATTTCGCAGCAGCTGCCCCGGTGCACACATTGCTGTCCGGGCCCGCCGCGGGCGTCGTCGCAGCGGGTGCGGTGGCGCGCTGCGCCGGCTTCGGCGACGCGATCGCCTTTGACATGGGCGGCACATCCACCGACGTGTGCCTGATCAGGAACGGCCAGCCCGAGGTGTCGACGTCCGCCGAGATCGCCGGGTTGCCGTTTCGCACCCCGGCAGTCGGCATCCACACCGTGGGCGCGGGCGGCGGATCAATCGCCTGGGTCGACACCGGCGGTGCGCTGCGGGTCGGTCCGCGCTCGGCGGGCGCCAATCCCGGTCCGGCCTGCTACGGGCTAGGTGGTACCGAGCCGACGGTGACCGACGCGCACTGCGTCCTCGGCCACCTCGACCCGGACCGCGAACTCGGCGGAGGCTTGCGCCTGGACCTCGACGCTGCCGAGCGCGCCGTCGAGACGCTGCCGGAGCAAGCCCGGGGAGCGACCGGGATTCTGGCGGTGGTGCGGGCCACGATGGCTCGGGCGCTGCGCAAGGTCAGCACCGAGCGCGGCGTCGATCCGGCGGGGTTTGCGCTGGTCGCCTACGGTGGAGCCGGTCCGCTGCACGCCACCGCGCTGGCCCGCGAGCTCGGCTGCCGCGCAGTGGTGGTGCCGCCCGCACCGGGCGTGCTCAGTGCACTGGGTCTGCTGCTCGCGCCGGCCCGTTATGAGGCGTCCCGGACGGCGATAGCGGCGGCCGACAACGACCTCACCGACGCCTGGCTCGGACTGGAAGCGCAGGCCCGCGAGGAGTTGGAACGCCAGGGCGTGGCGGGTGACATCACCGTGACCCGGATCGCCGATGCGCGCTACGCCGGCCAGTCCCACGAGCTGCGGATCACGGTGTCCGACGGTGCGGATGTGGCGCAGTTGCTGCATGACGCGCACCGGGAGGCCTACGGGTACGCGATGCGTGACGAGCAGGTGGTGGTCGTCACGCTGCGGGTGGTGGCGCGCGGTGAACCGATTCTGTCGCAGCCACCGAGCGACTGGGATCTGGGCGAACCGACGCCGGAGCGCTCTCGCGAGATCGGCATTGGCGGCCAGACCGTAACGGCGCGGGTGGTCTCCCGAGCAGGTTTGGTGGTGGGTGACGAGGTCAGCGGACCAACCTTGATCGAGCAGCCGGACACCACCACGTTGTTGGCTAGTGGCGAGGTCGCTGTGGTCGACGACGCCGGGAACCTGGTGGTACGGGTGCCCGTCGGCTGATCACCGTTTGTGTGCCGTAGGCGACAGAAAATGTCGTTCTTGGCACACAAGCGGTGATCAAGCAGCGTTGAAGCCAGATTAGGCGTCGAACTCGCCGGCTTGCGCAGCAGCCATTATGCGGACATGGCACTCTGGTTGCGCATGACGACGATCGCGGTAACCGGTGCACATGGCTGAACTGTCCGGGGTTGAGCTGGAGGTGTTCCGGCACGCGCTGGCCGGGGTGGCCGAGGAGATGGGCGTCGCGCTGCGGCGCGCGGCGTACTCGCCGAACATCAAGGAACGAGCGGACTGCTCGGCGGCGGTGTTCGACCCGGACGGGGAGATGGTCGCCCAAGCCGAGCACATCCCGGTGCACCTGGGCGCCATGCCGGCCAGCGTCCGCGCGGTCCTGGACACCTACGGCGAGCTGCGGCCCGGTCAACAGGTCTGCGTCAACGACCCGTACCTGGGCGGTACCCACCTGCCGGATCTCACGATCGTCGCCGCTGTCGGCCCCGAGGAAGGCTCCGAAGACGGCACGGGGTTACTCGGTTATGTGGCCAATCGCGCGCACCACGCCGACGTCGGTGGAGCGGCGCCGGGGTCCATGCCGGCGACCGCCACCGACATCGCGATGGAAGGGTTGCGCATCCCGCCCATTCTGATCGCCGATGCCGACGGGGAACGCGACGACGTGGTGCGGCTGATCGCCGCGAACTCTCGCACGCCCGGCGAGCGCCGGGGTGACCTGCGGGCGCAGTTCGCGGCCAACCACGTCGGAGCCCGGCGGCTGCGGGAGATCGCCGGCCGGATGGGGGCGGCTCGGCTGCGCGAGGCCATGGCAGCCGTGTGCGACTACTCCGACCGGCGCGTGCGGGCAGCCGTGGCCGACATCCCGGACGGGTGCTATCGCAACTGCGATGTCCTGGAGATCGGCGCCGGGGTCACGATCCGCGCCGCGGTGATCGTCGCCGGCGACGAGGTGACGATCGACTTCGACGGCACCGACCCGCAGGTTCCGGTGAATCTCAACGCGGTGTTCGCGGTGACCCTATCGTCAGCGATGTTCGTATTCCGGATGCTGACCGACCCGGACGCGCCGCCCAACGCCGGCTGTTACCGGTCCCTGCACGTTCGAGCACCGGAAGGCTCCGTGGTGCATGCGACGTTTCCCGCACCGGTGGCCGCCGGCAACGTCGAGACCAGCCAGCGGATCGTCGATGTCCTGCTCGGCGCGTTCGCCCAGGCGATTCCCGAGCGGGTACCGGCGGCGAGCCAGGGCACGATGAACAACCTGCTCATCGGCGCCGGTGGTGACTGTAACAACTTTGGGCCGTTCAGCTACTACGAGACGCTGGGCGGCGGCGAGGGCGGCACCCCCGACCGTCCCGGCATGTCCGGGGTGCACACCGGGATGACCAACACCCGCAACACCCCCGCCGAGGCGATGGAGCTGGACTACCCGTTGCGGGTGTGGCGCTACGAGCTACGATCGTCCTCCGGCGGTACCGGCCGGCATCCCGGTGGCGACGGTCTGATCCGGGAGGTCGAGGTACTGACCGACTGCACGCTGACCGTTCAATCCGAACGCCGCGAGCACCCGCCGTGGGGGCTCGGCGGTGGTGGCGCTGGGGCCGTGGGCCGCAACATCCTGCGCCGGGCCGACGGGACCGAGGTGGCGCTACCCAGCAAGGGCACCTGGCAGCTCCATCGAGGTGACCGGGTTCGCATCGAAACCCCCGGTGGTGGCGGTTGGGGCGCTGCGCTATAGATCGGGCGGTTGGTTTATTGGCTGTGTGCCGAAGCGGATGCCTTTAGCTTCGCCGCCGATCGCGGTCAGCACGATGACGGCGATCAGTACCGGCACGATCGTCACGATCAGCGCGAAGGGATAGCCGTGGCTGGCCGCGATCCGCTGCTGTATCGGTAGGTTGAATGCCGCGAACAGATTGCCCAACTGGTAGGTCACGCCGGGATAGAAGCCACGGATCGCATCCGGACTCAGCTCTGTCAGGTGCGCCGGGATCACTCCCCACGCGCCTTGCACGCACACCTGCATCAGAAATGACCCGAGGGCCAGCCAACCGACCGTGGCGGACAACGCAAACAGCGGCGCCACCGGCAGCCCGAGGGTAGCGGCGAGCATGATCGTGCGGCGCCGGCCCAACCGCTCGGAGTACCCGCCGAGTACAGCGCCACCGATGATCGCTCCGACGTTATAGATCAAGGCGATTCCGATCGCGGTGTTGACGCTCAGGTGCAACCCTTGCCGCAGAAATGTCGGGTAGATGTCCTGGGTGCCGTGCGACATCCAGTTGAACGCGGTCATCAACGCGACCAGATAGCCGAAGCGGCGCAACACCGCCGGATTGCGAAACACTTGCCCCGGAGTAGTCCGAGTCAGCCGGGCCCGGTCCCGGGTTTGCCGCCACACCTCACTTTCGCCGACCTTGAACCGCACATACAGTGCAACCAACGCCGGTAGCAGGCTGAACGCGAACAGCCCGCGCCAACCGAACACCGGATTGATCACCAGGAACGCCACCGCGGCCAGCAGGTACCCGACCGAGTAGCCTTCCTGCAACAGACCCGAGAACAAACCGCGTTTCTCCGCTGGGATCTTCTCCATCGCTAAAGCAGCGCCCAACCCCCACTCCCCACCCATCCCGATCCCATACAGCAGCCGCAATATCAGCAGCACCGTGAAATTCGGCGCGAACGCACACAGGAAACCCACCAGTGAGTAGAAGCCCACGTCGACCATCAACGGCAATCGCCGCCCGACCGAGTCCGCCCATCGGCCGAATATCAACGCGCCTACCGGGCGCATCGTCAATGTCACCGTGGTCACGAACGCCATTTTCGTCAACGACACACCGAAATCCGCGGCGATCTCGCTATAGACCAACACTACAATGAAATAGTCGAAAGCGTCCATCGTCCAGCCCAGGAACGCTGCCACAAACGCGTTGCGCTGATCCGCAGTCAACCCCCGAGCCTGCTCGGTCAACGTGGCGAACATGAGACTCTCCTCAACAGCCGGGGCGGACCCCGTTACGGTAGATGTTGGTCGCGGCCTTAGGGTGCGGCAAGCCAGGTCGGCGCGTGGCTGGAGGCGATGGCAGGCCGCAACGCACGCTGTTGGCAGTCGTATGGTCGATGGGTCAGGATCGGGGCATGGTGCTCGACGCCCTGCGGGCACTTCCGCCGACTCCGATGCTCATGCTGGCTTTCCTGTGTCCGGCGCTAGAGGCTTCCACCATGCTCGGTGTGATCTTCCCTGGCGAGATCGCGATCTTGGTGGCTGGGGCCGCCGCGCAGGTGGGGACCCTGTCCTTGTGGTCTGTGATTCCGATCAGCGTGGCTGGTGCGGTCATCGGCGATGCGGTCGGATTCGGCATCGGTCGCCGCTACGGCGAGCGGCTCCTCAAGCGCCTGCCGGACCGGTTGGTCAAGCCTGATGTTGTACGCGCGACCAATGACCTGCTGCGCCGACGCGGTCCGATCGTCGTGCTGATCGGTCGCATGACCGCGCTGCTGCGGGCGCTTGTGCCAGGCCTGGCCGGGATGAGTGGCTTAAGCTGGTGGAGGTTTCTGCCCTACAACCTCCTCGGCGGGGTGATTTGGGCAACCACGGTGGCCATCCTCGGATACCTCGCCGGCGCCAGCTTGGTCGTGGTGCAGGACCGGTTGGGCGTGGCCAGCAACGTGGTGCTCGGCGTATTGGCTGCAGTGGGCCTGGCAATGTGGCTGCGCGCCCACGTTCGGCGGCGTCAATCGCGACTCTGAGCAATGAAAAACACCCACCTGGCCTAATTTCTGTAGGGCAAATGGGTGGTCGTTGACCGACGCATTATTACCTGACTATGATCCAAGTCACAGCTAGACAGACCTGTCTGTGCCCGTCTTTCGGCCGCTACGTGGTCGGCGCCACCATGATGAAGTGTCGGGCCGACATTTTGCGACAGGAAGGAGACCGTAGCGACCAGCGCAATCGCCGGTCTGCCTACTCAATCACTAGATCCGCCTAGTCACTCGACAGAGAGGAAATCATGACTGAATATGATCCGAGAACGGCTACTGGAATTCCCACAGAGAACGTCGGATCCTTGCCCCGTCCTTCCAAGCTGCAGGCCGCCTACGCAGCTTATGACGAGGGAAAGATCGACAAAGACGCACTGGAGGTTGAGCAGGACGCCGCAGTCCGCGATTCGATCGAACGCTTTGAAACCACCGGCTCACCGATCATCTCCGATGGTGAGCAACGTTGGTCCAGCTTTGCCACTTACCCTATTACCGACACCTTGGCCGGCACCGGCCTCGCCGATAACCTGGGCCCGGGCGGCCAGTTCTTCGCGATCTTCGCCGATGGCCACGGGCGGCAGCTTCCACGCCTCACCGGCGGCCCCCTGCGGTACAAGACGTACGCGGCCGACACGCTGAAGAAGGCTATCGGCTACGCGCACACGCCCATGAAGCAGGCCGTGATCGCACCTTCCATGCTGGCCCTGCTGTACCCGCTCAAAGACGAGGTGCCCGGCTACTCCCGGGAGCAATTCGAGGAAGACCTCATCAACGAAGCCGAAAAAGACATCCGCGGCGTTTTCGCGGCCGGGGCCGCCCGGGTTTCTGTCGACTTCACCGAGGGCCGGCTAGCTACCCGAGAAGACCCACGCAACCCGTGGACAGGCGCTAGTCTGCTGCCGCACTTCATCGAGCTCAACAACCGTTTATTCGCACGCTTCTCAGCGGAGGAGCGGGCGAAGATCGGCATTCACACCTGTCCAGGCGGGGACCGCGACTCTGTACACAGCGCCGACGTACCCTACAACAACCTGCTCCCGAGCATGTTCCAGATGAATGCCGGTTATTTCCTCATCCAACTGGCGAGTGAACGCGAGAAGGACCCGGTCTACGAGTCCATCGGGAAGCACCTGCGCGATGACGCGAACGGTGTGACGCAAATGGCCTACATCGGCGTGATCAACCCGTTGAACCCCCGCATCGAGAGCGCAGAAGAGGTTCGCGATGCTCTGGTGAGGGCGTCGAACTTCATCCCGAAGGAAAGGATAGGAGCCACCGATGACTGCGGCTTCTCGCCGTTCAGCATTGATGAGAAGCCAAACCACGGCTCGCCTGACTACGCTCGCGACGTAGCCTTCCAGAAGATCACGAACCGGGTCGAGGGAGCCAAGATGGCCGCGGAGAAGCTCGGCGTCAGCTGAGTTCGCCGCCGCACTAGGTTAGCTCGACGATCTACCACAACGGCCCGGCCGCTCACGATGAGCGGCCGGGCCGTTGTGCATTCGCGGCGAGTGGGGGCAGCCATCGGTGCGGTCGGCCCAGGACCTAAGATCTCCGACGGAGGCGTATGGGTGCCTGGTGGCCCCCGCGGTCTTCAACACCGACGTGGTCGAGCAACTCGACCAGGCGGGTTCGATTCCCGTTCGCCTCCGCCATCGCCGCGCTGAAGACTGAAAGGGACTCTGCCATCGTCACGGCACAGAACTATGGCATTGGTTCCGAGACAATTCCCGTAATGACTTTGGACCGTGGGTTCGCGGACCACGTATTACCGGTGCCCACGACAACGTCGCCGGACCCGGCTGCCTCATCCATCGCTACCGGGTGCCTGGATCTGCCTGTATAACGCAGACTGGCCAGCGGATAGAGGATCCGTCGGCGGCATAGTGACGCGGTGGTCGAAACGTCCCTACTGACCTTGGTTCAAGGGAGACATCGCGTTCTCGGTGGACGACGGTCTCGGTAATTTCATGCATCTGCCGAACGCTGACCATACGCAGGAAGGTTTCGGCGTCGATCGCAGCGCCGACCTGGCCGGGATGTACGGGCCCTATCAGATTCCGCAATACGCTCGTTCGACAGGCAGATCTTCTTCACCATGTCCACCTGGAACCCCTACCAGGTGGTGTTGATGATGCTGTGGAGTTCGCCGAACCACAGCGCTGCGGTACGGGCCCAGCAGCGGAGGGCGCTAGCGTGCGAGCTATGGATATCCGCCGGCAGGTTCCGCGCACCGACGCGGTGCTGGCCGATCCGGCGGTGGCTGCGGCCACCCAGCGGCTCGGACGCCACCAGGTCAAGCAGGCGGTGGCCGCGGCACAGCAACGGGTACGCGACGGCGTCGTGGCGCCGGCTGGTGTCGTCGCTGACGTGCTGGCCGCGTTGCCGGACACCGCGACGACCCTGCGTCCGGTGCTCAACGCCACCGGGGTGCTGCTGCACACCAATCTCGGCCGGGCACCGCTGTCCGCCGCCGCGGTCGAGGCGCTGACCACTGCGGCGGGCACCACCGATGTCGAGCTCGACCTGGCCACCGGTGGGCGGGGCCGCCGCGGGGCCGGTGCGCTGGCCGCGCTGGCCGCGGCGGTGCCCGCAGCAGGCGCCGTGCACGTGGTGAACAACGGTGCCGCTGCGCTGGTGCTCGCCGCGACCGCGCTGGCCGCCGGTCGCGAGATCGTGCTGGCCCGCGGTGAGATGGTGGAGATCGGTGATGGGTTCCGCATCCCTGAGCTGCTGGAGTCGACCGGTGCCCGGCTGCGCGAGGTCGGCACCACCAACCGGGTCACCCGCGAGGACTACACCGCGGCGATCGGGCCGCAGACCGGTTTCGTGCTCAAGGTGCACCCCTCGAACTTCCGCATCACCGGGTTCACTTCCTCGGTTCCGATCAAAGACCTGACCGGACTGGGAGTACCGGTGGTCGCCGACATCGGCTCGGGACTGCTCACTGCGCACCCCGCGCTGCCCGAGGAACCCGACGCCACTACCGCGCTGGCGCACGGCGCCGAGCTGGTCACCGCGAGCGGCGACAAGCTGCTCGGCGGCCCGCAGGCGGGGCTGCTGCTCGGGTCGGAGCAGTTGGTGACCACGCTGCGACGGCACCCGCTGGCCCGGGCGTTGCGGGTGGACAAACTCACCCTCGCCGCGCTGGAAGCCACCCTGCGCGGACCTGCGACCCCCACCGCGCAAGCGCTGTCAGCCAACCCCGCCGCGCTGCACCGGCGAGCGACGGCGATCGCCACGGCATTGGCCGCGCGCGGGGTGGACGCGACCGCGGTGGCGTCGCAGGCCACGGTCGGCGGCGGCGGCGCACCGGGGATTGCTCTGGACAGCGCTGCAATCAGCCTTCCGGAGCGCTACGCCCCACTGTTGCGAGCCGGCAGCCCCCCCGTGCTCGGCCGCGTCGAACGCGGCCGCTGCCTGCTCGATGTGCGGTCACTGCCGGCCGATCAGGACGCTACGTTGCGCGACGCGGTCCTGGCATGCATGTCGTAGCGACGGCAGGTCACGTCGACCACGGCAAGTCCACCCTGGTCCGCGCGTTGACCGGGATGGAGCCCGACCGGTGGGCGGAGGAACGCCGCCGGGGAATGACCATCGATCTGGGGTTCGCCTGGACGTCCCTGCCAACTCTGCCGACCCTGCCCACCGGGGCGACGGTGGCGTTCGTCGATGTGCCCGGGCATGAACGGTTCGTGCCGAACATGCTCGCCGGCGTCGGGCCAGTACCCGCGGTCCTGTTTGTGGTCGCGGCCGACGAGGGCTGGATGCCGCAATCGGCCGAGCACCTGGATGCGTTGCACGCGCTGAACGTTCGGCATGGCCTGCTGGCGGTGACCCGCAGCGACCTGATGGATCCGGAGCTGGCGCGCGACGAGGCGCTGGAACACTTGGCCGGTTCGACGCTGGGCCGGATCCCCGCGGTGTGCGTCTCCGGCGCGACAGGCGCCGGGCTCGACGAACTGCGGACCGCGTTGAGCCAGTTGGTCACCCGGCTGCCCGCCCCGGACGTCGAAGCTGACGTGCGCCTGTGGGTGGATCGGGCGTTCACTATTCGCGGCGCGGGCACCGTGGTCACCGGCACGCTGGCCAGCGGGACGCTGCATGTCGGCGACGAACTGGAGCTTGTTCCACCAGGGCGCACGGTGACGGTCCGGGCGCTGCAGTCGTTGGGCGAACCCGTGGAGGCCGCGCCCGCGGTGGCCCGGGTAGCGGTCAACCTGCGCGGCGTACCCCGCGAGGCCGTGCACCGCGGTGCCGCCCTGCTCACCCCAAACACCTGGCTCGCCGCCCGCACCATCGACGTCCGCCTGGCGACCGTGGCCCGACATGGGGACATATCGGGGCAAACGGGCCGCTCCTTACCACGATATGCCTCCATGTCGGGGGGCTTGGCCGCGGAGATGGTGTTGCATGTGGGAGCGGCTGGGGTGGGCGTGCGGGTCCGGCCGCTGGGTGGGGACACCGTGCGGTTGATGTTGCGGCAGCCGTTGCCGCTGCGGATCGGGGACCGCGCGCTGCTTCGCGATCCCGGTACGCGACGTATCCCGGCCGGAGTCATCGTGCTGGATGTGCGGCCGCCCGCGTTGCGCCGGCGCGGGGCGGCCGCGGTCCGGGCGGCCGTACTATCCACAATGGACAGCACCGCCGACGGGTCCGCCGAACTACGTCGCCGCGGGTTGATCCGCCGCGACGAGCTGATCGCGATGGGTGCGCGGGTGCCTGCGGAGGCCCCTGCGGTAGCTGGCTGGCTGGTCGACCCGACGTTGCTGGTGCAGCGCAGCGACCAGCTCACCGCCGCCGTTGCCGAGTACGCGGCCGAGAACCCGCTGGAGCCGGGGATGCCGCTGGAGGTGGCCCGACAGGTCACCGGAATGCCCAACGCGCGGCTGGTCGAGCTGCTACTCGGCTCGCAACTGGCCCTCGCCCAAGGTCGGGTGCACGTGGCGGGGCCGGTATCGGGACTGCCCGACGCGGTCCGCAGCGCCATCGCCGCCCTGCGCGCCGAGCTCGCGCAGCGGCCCTTCGCCGCACCCGAGGCGCACCGGCTCGCCGAACTCGGGCTGGGCGCCAAACAACTGGCCGCCGCCGTACGGGCCGGCGAGCTACTCAAGATCGCTAATGGGATCTACCTTGCTCCCGGCGCGGACGACGACGCCGCCGAGCGGCTGCGCAGCCTGCCCACCCCGTTCACCCTCAGCCAGGCCCGGCAAGCGCTGGACACCACCCGCCGTGTCACCGTCCCGATCATGGAACTGCTAGCCCGCCGCGGGATCAGCCGGCAACTCCCCGACGGCACCCACGAGCTCGTTCAGCCTTAGCCGGGCAAGCTCTCCACCTGCGACCACCGTTGCCACCTTGCCGCGGAGGTGCCGTGAACTCGACAGGACCGACCTTTTTCGTCGGGCGAAACGTCGGTCCTGTCGAGTTCACGGCAGTCGCGAGCATACAGCTTTCTAACGACGACTAGCTCCGATCACTGATCCGACTGCCCAGATCGCAAATATGACGATCGCCAACCACAACAGGGCCAACATGGCCCAAGAGATATCCATAACTTCTCCCGACATTTCTGATGTCAAATTCCCGCGTTGGTTTAGAGACTGCTGCTTATTGCGTATCCGCCTGGTTGCGGGCCAAAACGCCCCGGGACGGGTGACGTGGGTCGCACTCCATGGACTGGGCCGCGACTACCTCAACGCCCGGGTGCTCGTCCCGACGGTGGCACTGCTCACGATCACCGACTTCCTCGCCCCCGGCATCGCCACGACGTCACTTTTCGTGGCGCTACCGTTGCTGACCGCAGGCCTCGGCCTGCTCGGCGCGGCCAACCATGGACTGGAGTACACCTTCCTGGTCTTTCTCGTCACGCCGATCGCCGCCGGCGTGCTAGCCCTGACCGCGCTGCGCACCTGCCCCCGCGACGTCGCCACCGCCGCTGAGTCACATCGCCGGCAGACCAACACGCGAGCGGGTAACTGACTCAGCTGGGTTAGACGGAGGTACTGCTGTGGTTGTGCCGGTGTTGCTCTGTCGTCCAGCCCAGGGCCCATGCTTCGCTGGGTGGAATCCCTTGGGCGCTGTTAGCGAAGGCCAGCAGCGCGGGTACGAGGTCGCTGCGCAGCTGGGCCGGCATCTTGGCGAGGACCTTCGCTATGGCGGTGCGCCGATGCTCGGTCATGCTGTCGACGAGCTGTTGACCGGACGGTGTGAGCTGCAGGACCAGGTTGCGGCGATCGGTCGGGTCATCGCTGCGGTGCAGCAGGCCGGCGTTGACGAGTTTGTCGCACATGCGGGTGCCGTTGGAGGCATGCACGCCGAGTCCCGCAGCGACGGATGCAAGATTCTGCGGGCCACGGCTGGCGATCATCACCAGAACTCGAAGTTGCGGCAGTGTCACCCGGTCCTCGACGCTCGCCACCGACTGCGCGGCCACCGCGACAAGTGCCCGACACGCGACCAGCACGGCGTCGATCTGCTCGGCGGAGGGGCGAGCCGAGTGCTCTGCGGGGTGCGTCGGGCTCATCTATACAGTGTCCTCCTATCGTTGCAGTTACGCAAACATTGCGTCCTGATGAGCTCGCACGGCCCTGGTAGTCCACTGCCGAACCCGGACTACCCCAAAAGAGTTGCTCAAGCGCAATGAATATACACTCGCAATAATTGCGCGTAGGCTAGTACCCAAGCGTCGCAGGCTTGCTGGTGGGGAGATCGTCAAAGCCGGCCGATGACCGTGCGCTAGCCAGCCACGGGTTACCGGTCGTGGCCCCCGACGCCGGAGTAAATGAAACGGGGCTCAGGTATGCGATGTCAGATGCGGTCTAGCCGTCCAGGCAGGCCCCCCATGACTGTGCGGCAGCCCGTGACCGCGGCCGTGCCGGCGGTTGCGGCCGAGTCCGACGAGTACGCCGGCCTGGCTCCGCTGCATCGTCGCTACGCGCTGCTTGCTCCCGACGACCCGGAGCGACAGTGCCTACGCGGACAGCTGATTAGCGGATATCTCCCGGTGGCCGAGAACATCGCGCGCCGGTTCGCCGGCCGCGGCGAGCCGCTGAATGACTTGATCCAGGTCGCCACGGTAGGGCTGATCAATGCGGTAGACCGGTTCGAACCCGCTCGCGGTTCACATTTTCTGTCCTTCGCAGTGCCGACGATCACCGGAGAGGTGCGCCGGTATTTCCGTGACCACGGCTGGTCGATGCGGGTGCCGCGGCAGTTGAAAGACTTACACGTCGCCATCAGGGCCACCATGACGGAGCTGTCCCAGCAGCTTGGCCGCGCTCCCCGACCCAGCGAGCTCGCTGACCGGTTGGGGGTACCGGCCTCGAAGGTGGTCGAAGCGCTGCAAGCCGGGCAAGCCTACCGAAGCTCGTCTTTAGATGAGCTGCTCAGCTCCGGTGACACCGCCGGGACTCCCGACTCGTTCATCGGCCGACTGGACGCCGATCTGAGCTCGATCGAGGACCGGGAGGCGCTGCGCCCGCTGCTGGCTGAGCTGGCGCCCCGGGAACGGACGATCCTCGCACTGCGGTTCTTCCACCAACTCACCCAGACCCAGATCGCCGAACAGGTCGGCGTCTCGCAGATGCACGTCTCCCGGCTACTCCGCCAGACGCTGACCCATTTACACGAGCGGATGGCCAGTCCGGATTGATCATGGCGTCGTTTGGCCGTCACGTCAGAGGGGTAGCCGCGTTGAGGTAGCCCATAGCCCTTCAGGGAGGTCCGGGCATGGCAGTGACCGAGTTGGGCATCCCGGCCCGTCGGGACACCCGGTTCGCCCCCGGGCTGTCGGCGGTAGAGAAGATCAACGTTGCAGGCCTGGAGAAGCACCTGCGCCGACACGTCTGCGGTGAGGTCCGCTTCGACGCCGGCTCGCTGGCGATGTACGCATCGGACGCGTCGAACTTCCGCCAGGTGCCGATCGGGGTGGTGGTGCCCCGCACCCTCGACGACGTCGTCGCCACGGTGGACGCCTGTCACCGCTACCGGGCCCCGGTGCTGTCCCGGGGCGGTGGCACCAGCCTGTCGGGCGAGACCGTCAACGTCGCGGTGGTCATCGATTTCTCCAAATACCTCACCGGGATCGGGGAGATCGAGGTCGCCCGCAAGCTGGTCACCGCGGAGCCAGGAGTGATCAACGAGCAGCTCAACCGGGTGACCGGCGAGCACGGCCTGGTCTTCGGCCCGGACCCGTCCTCGCATTCCCGGTGCACGATCGGCGGCAACGTCGGCAACAACTCGTGCGGTATCCACTCTGTCCAGGCGGCGTTCTATGGCGCGGGGCCGCGTACCTCGGACAACACCGAGGCGCTGGAGGTACTCACCTACGACGGTGCCCGGTTCTGGGTCGGGGTCAACGAGGAACAGCACCTTGAAGAGATCATCGCCGACGGCGGGCGAAAGGGCGAGATCTACGCCAAGCTCCGCGATCTGCGCGACCGCTACGCCGACGACATCCGGGCCGGCTACCCGTCGGTAGAGGAGCTGCCTCGGCGGGTTTCGGGCTACAACCTCGACGAGCTGCTGCCGGAGAAGGGGTTCAACGTCGCCCGCTCCCTGGTCGGCACCGAAGGCACCTGCGCGACGGTGCTGCAGGCCACCCTCAAGCTCATCCCGGGGCTGTTTCAGCGCACGCTCGTCGTGGTCCAGTACGAGGACATCGTCGACGCCGCCTGCCACATCATGGAGATCCGGGATTGGAAACCGATCGGGCTGGAGGTCATCGACCACGTGCTGATCCATGATCAGCAGGTCCTGGCCGTGAACGCCGACGGGATCGGCGAGCTACCCCGGCGCGGCGGCGACCACGCCTGGCTGCTCGTGCAGTTCGGGGCGGACACCGCGGCCGAGTCGGTGTCCCGCGCGGAGCAGTTCGCGGCCTGGCTGCGGGAGGACAAGCACTACGCCGACGACCGGATCGTCGTCTCCAAGAGCCGGCAGGAGGGCGGTAATAGCGAGGATCTGTGGGAGGTGCGGGAGGCTGGCCTGAGCTCCGCCGCGTTCCCTCCCGACGGGGGTGACTACTGGCCGGGCTGGGAGGACTCAGCGGTACCCCCGGCAAAGGTCGGTGACTACCTGGCCGATTTGCTCGCGCTCTACGACAAGCACGGCCTGCGCGGTGCGATGTATGGCCACCTCGGTGAGGGCTGCATCCATTCCCGGATCAACTTCGACCTGCGCACCGTCGAGGGCATCGCGCGTTACCGGGTGTTTCTGGACGAGGCTGCCGACCTCGTGGCCTCCTACGGGGGCTCGATGTCCGGCGAGCACGGTGACGGGCAGCAGCGCGCCGAGCTGCTCGGCAAGCAGTACGGTCCGCGGCTGCTCGCCGCGATGCGGGAGTTCAAGGCGATCTGGGACCCGGACTGGAAGATGAACCCGGGCAAGGTCGTCGATGCGTACCGCTTCGACGAGAACCTGCGGCTGGGTACCGACTACAACCCGGCCCGGCCGGACGTCGCCTTCTCCTACCCGCAGGACGGCGGGGACTTCGCGCACGCCACGCTGCGTTGCGTCGGCGTCGGTAAGTGCCGGGTGCCCGACGCGCAGAACACGATGTGCCCCAGCTACCAGGTCACCCGGGAGGAGAAGCACTCCACCCGCGGGCGGGCCCGGTTGCTGTTCGAGATGCTGCGCGGCGAAGTGATCACCGATGGGTGGGAGTCCCGGGAGGTCGCTGAGGCGCTGGATCTGTGCCTGGCCTGCAAGGGCTGCACCAGCGACTGCCCGGTGGACGTGGACATGCCGACCTACAAGGCGGAGTTCCTGCACCACCATTACCGCTCCTGGCGACGGTGGCGGCCGCGGTACGCCTACGCGTTCGGCTTCATCGACCAGGCGTCCCGCCTCGCCGCCCTGATGCCGGAGGTGGTCAATGCGGTCACCCAGAGCCCGGGGCTGTCCCGGTTGGCCAAGCTCGCCGCCGGGATCGACCGCCGCCGACCGCTACCGACGTTCGCGCCAGTCACCTTGCAGCAGTGGTTCGCCGACCGCGGCCGGTCGGCCAATCCCTCCGGGCGCCGGGTCGTGCTGTTCCCGGACACTTTCAACAACCACCTGCACACCGACGTCGGGGTGGCGTGCGTGGAAGCCATCGAAGCGGCCGGCTGGCAGGTCGTCATGCCTGAGGTGCACGTGTGCTGTGGCCGCCCACTCTACGACTACGGCTTCCTGGACACCGCCCGGCGCTACCTGCACCGGTTGCTCGATGTGCTGCGCGACGACATCCGCGCCGGCACCCCGGTGGTCGGGATGGAGCCGAGCTGCCTGGCCGTCTTCAAAGACGAACTGGGCAAGCTGCTGCCGCACGACGACGACGCCCAGCGGCTGGCCCGCAACGCCTACCACTTCGGGGAGTTCTTCACCACCTTCGACATCGAGCCACCGCACCTGGACCGCGACGCGCTGGTGTGGGGGCACTGCCACCACCGCGCCACCGGCGGCATGAGCGCGGAGCATCAGCTGCTCAAACGGATGGGGGTGACCGTGCAACCGCTGCAAGGCGGCTGCTGCGGCCTGGCCGGATCGTGGGGCTTCGAGAACGGCAAGTACGACATCTCCTTGCAGTGCGGGGAGCAGGCACTGTTGCCCGCGGTGCGCGCCGCGGAGTTGGACACCGTGATCGTCGCCGACGGCTTCTCCTGCAAGACACAGATCGAGCAGGCCGGTACCGGGCGCGGCGCGCTACACGTGGCGCAGGTGATGAAGATGGCCCGTGAGCACGGCGCGGACGGCTACCGCGGCGAGTTCCCGGAACAGCCCTACAACCACGTCCGCCCGGTGCCGGGACGCGGCCGCCGCGCCCGCCGCCTGGCCACCATCGGCGCCGGCCTCGCCGCGCTCGGCGCCGTCGTGTGGCGCGTTCTGGAGACAGACAGCGGTAATTCGAGGGCTGATTAGTGCGGTCTGTCTCCAGAAACGCGACGGCTGGGCGGGGCGATCATGGGGTGGCGGTGCTGGCTGGGTGCTCGGCGGCTGGGGGAGCGGGCGGTCCGGCGGGCACTGTCGTTGCGCTGCGGGTGGACGCGCCCCCGGTCCGTTGACGTTTCCCTTAGCAGCTACCCGCGGCACCAACGTGAGAAACGACCGCGTCATGCCGCGCTCCAGAACATGATCAGAGTTTGGGAAGAATCAACCGCGCTCACCGCGGCTGATTCTTCCAGAACCGCGATCATGAACGGACCGGCCGGCTAGCCGGTCAGCGTCGGCAGGCCGCACCGACTGGCGCAGCGCGGCGCTCCGAGCTGTGGTGGCTTACCCGATGCGGTAGGGCTCCAGGTCGGCCTGCTTGACCTCCAGCCCGAGGCCGGGACTGGACCGGTCTGGCCGCAGCACGCCACCGGGCTGCGGCTCGAGCACCCCATCAAAGGCGATGCGTTCGATCCGTACGTGATCGTGGAAGTACTCTAAGTGACGAAGGTGCCAGATGGCGGTGCCGACGTGCGCGCTGACCTGCGGCGCGCAATGCAGCGACAGCTCGATGCTGCGTGCGTCGCACAAGGCGGCGACTCGCAGCACGCCGGAGATGCCCAGGGCCCGCGTGACGTCGGCCTGCAGGCAGTCGACCGCGCCGGCGTCGAGCATCTGCTGGAAGTAGGGCAGGTGGTAGCCGTATTCGCCGGCGGCGATGTCCATCCCGGCCGGTCCGCGATCACGCAGTACTCGCAGTCCCGCAAGGTCGTCGGAGCTCACCGGTTCTTCGAACCAGCGCACCCCGTGCTCGCTGAACCGCTGCGCCCACAGCAACGCGTCTTTGCGCTGGAAGGCGCCGTTCGCGTCCACGAACAGCTCCGCGGCGTCCCCGATAGCTCGGCGTGCTGCGCGCAGCCGCTTCGGGTCGGCATCGGGATCGCGGCCGACCTTCATCTTCACCCGCGGGATGCCCGCCTGAACCCAACCAGCGAGCTGACCGGCGAGGGTGTCGTTGTCGTAGGAGGTGAACCCGCCGCTGCCGTAGATCGGCGTGGCCTCGTGAACGGCGCCGATCGTGACCACCAGTGGCACGTCCAGTAGCCGCGCCTGCAGGTCCCACAGCGCGATGTCGACGGCCGAGATCGCTTGCGCCACCACGCCGGGCTTGCCGAGGTTGCGGACCGCGTGCTGCATCGCCGCCCACGACGCGGTCGGGGTCAGTGCATCCTGTCCGGTCACCACGCCGGCAAGCTTGCTGTTGACCACCGTGGCGGCAGCCTGGCCGGCGTAGGTGTAGCCGGTGCCCGTGCATCCGGCGGCATGTGCGGTCACCAACACCATCGTGGTGGAATCCCACGCCAGGGTGCCGTCGGATTCCGGAGCGTCAGTGGGAATCGCGTAAGCCGAGACATTCAGGCGCGCGATCGGGACCGGGTTCGTTGCTGTGCTAGTCACGTCGATGTGTTACCACCATTGTCGGCGATTCATGCGGCCGCCCAAGAATCGGGCCGTCTGTCCCGAACGCCTACGCGGTAGCCGGGGCCGGCTCCGCCGACGAAGTAGATGCTGCCAGGATCATCGATACGTTCTGCTCGAATGTCCGGGGTGCCTTCCTAGACTGGACCTGTATCCCGAACTTCTGCTCTGGACCGGCAAACGTCATGTGCTACTCCCTCCTCAGAGTTTCACTCCTTCCCGACACCGCCTTCGCGGGAGCCAAACTTCGAGCGCTCACCGGCTGCCATTGCGCAGCGAGTGTCTCGGCGATCTCGTAGGTGTTCAGCGCCGCACCCTTGCGCAGGTTGTCCCCGCAGACGAAGAAGTCCAGCGTGTTGACGAAGTCCAGGGCCTGGCGGAGCCGGCCGACGTAGGTCGGGTCCGCGCCCACCACCGCAGCCGGGGTCGGCCACACCCCCGCCGCCGGATCATCGGCCAGCACGACGCTCGGCGCCGCGGCGAAAACCTTCCGGGCCTGCTCCACAGTGACCGGCGTAGCGAACACTGCATGCACCGCGAGCGCGTGCGTGGTGACCACCGGGACCCGCACGCAGGTGGCCGATACCTTCAGATCCGGGATGCCGAGGATCTTGCGCGACTCGTTGCGGACCTTGAGCTCCTCGGAGCTCCAGCCATCCGGTCGCAGCGACCCGGCCCAGGGCACCACGTTCATCGCCAGCGGTGCCGGGAACGGTGACTGCGCAGGCAACCCCGCCGCCGCCAAGGCCTGGGCGATGTCCCCGCCGCGCACCCCGACGCCCTTGCCGGCCACCGCGGCAAGCTCGGCGTACAACCGTTCCACGCCGGGGCGCCCCGCGCCGGAAGCAGCCTGGTAGCTGGCCACCACCAGTTCGGTAAGACCGAACTCGGCGTGCAGGGCACCCACCGCAGCCATCATCGACAGCGTGGTGCAGTTGGGGTTGGAGATGATGCCCTTGGGTCTGTGGCGCAGCGCCGCAGCGTTGACCTCGGGGACCACCAGGGGAACGTCGGGGTCCATCCGGAACGCACCAGAATTGTCCACCACGATCGCGCCCCGCGCCACGGCGGCCGGAGCCCACCGCTCGGAGATCTCGTCGGGAACGTCGAACATCGCAATGTCGACGCCGTCGAAGGCTTCGGCGGTGAGCTCAACGACGACGTACTGCTCGCCTCGAACACTGATCTTCTTGCCGGCCGACCGGACCGAGGCGATCAACCGGATCTCGGCCCAGGACACCGACCGTCGCGAGTTGATGATGTCGATCATGACGGTACCCACTGCGCCGGTGGCACCGACGATGGCAAGGGTGGGCCCGATCATCGTCCGGTCCCGGCGTAGACGACGGCCTGCTCGCCGCTGCCCAGATCGAACGCATTGTGGATCGCCCGCACCGCGGCATCCAGCTGCTCGGCGCGGACCAGCACCGAGATCCGGATCTCCGAAGTGTTAATCGTCTCGATGTTCACCCCAGCCTCCGCGAGCGCCTCGCAGAAGCGCGCGGTGACCCCAGGGTGCGAACGCATGCCCGCGCCGATCAGGGATACCTTGCCGACAAAGCCATCGCACAGCACGTCGTCGAAACCGATCTGCGGCTGCATCGCGCGCAACGCCTTGACCGCGTCCGACGCGTCGAGTTTGGGCAGCGTGAAGGTGATGTCCGTGCGGCCGGTGTCGACGTGCGAGATGTTCTGCAGCACCATGTCTATGTTGAGCTCGGCGTCGGCGATCACGCGGAAGATGTGGGCGGCCTTGCCGAGCTCGTCGGGTACCCCGAGGACGGTGATCTTCGACTCGGACCGGTCGTGTGCGACGCCGGTAAGCATGGCCTGTTCCACGGTGCGATCCTCCAGTGATCCAGACACCATGGTGCCGCAGTTGCGGCTATAGGACGAGCGGACGTGTACTGCGATCTGATTGCGTCTGGCGTACTCGACGCACCGCAGCATGAGCACGCGTGCCCCACACGCCGCCATCTCCAACATCTCTTCGTAAGTGATGGTGTCGAGCTTGCGGGCATCGGGCACGATCCGCGGGTCGGCCGAATACACCCCGTCGACGTCGGTGTATATCTCGCACACATCCGCATGTAGCGCTGCGGCGAGCGCGATCGCGGTCACATCAGAGCCGCCGCGACCCAACGTGGTGACGTCCTTGGTGTCTTGGGCCACCCCCTGAAACCCGGCTACCAGCGCCACCGCGCCCTGGTCCAGCGCATCACGCACCCTGCTCGGCGTCACATCGATGATCCGGGCTCTGCCGTGCGCGGCGGTGGTGATCACTCCGGCTTGCGAGCCGGTGAACGAACGGGCGTCGACACCCAGCGCGTGTACCGCCATCGCGACCAGCGCGTTCGAGATTCGCTCACCCGCGGTGAGCAGCATGTCAAGCTCACGCTGATGGGGTTGCGATGACACCTGGCTGGCCAGGTCGAGCAGATCGTCAGAAGTGTCACCCATCGCCGACACCACCACGACGACCTCGTTACCGCCATTGCGGGTCTCGACGATCCGGGCAGCCACCTTCTTGATCTGCTCGGCGCTGTCCACCGATGAGCCGCCGTACTTCTGGACGACGAGCGCCACGCCGACCTCCAGACACACAATAGGGGCCGTGTCCCCTGAGATCAGGGGACACGGCCCTAGAGCCTTGCCGCTTACGCGGTGGCGGTTTCGCGCCCGCTGAACGCTCTGAGCAGCCCACTACCGAAGATCAGCGGTATCGTGCCACTCACCAGGTGCAGGTAGTTGTCCCCGCCGTAGGTGGGGATGTTCAGCAAGTATAGGTAACCGAGGAAGCCGAGCACGGTCGCCAGGATGTAGACGCCACCGATAGCGATGTTCAGGCCCTCGGTACCGGCCTGAGTGAGCGCGAACGCCCCCATCAACCACAACGCGCCGACCGCAATGTGCACGATGTTATGGTAGGGGTTCACCATGAAGATCCCGAACACCGACGTGGTCGTCCGCTCGGTGATGTGACTGAAGCCTGTGTAGAAGAACCCGATGATCCCACCGACCATGTAGATACTGCCCATGATCATCGCGGTGTTCTGCTCAAGCGACAGGGTCTTCCTGCTCCGTAGCTTGATTCCGAACTTGTCCTCTGGACTAGCAAACGCCATTTCCATCCCCTTCCGCTCGACGTCGACTCCGCTCGGCGTCGAAAGACTCAACCGGTGTGGTGCGCGGGCCCGCGTCTCGTCACCAACTCATGTCACTGGTACGCACTTCGGCTCGATGCAGCCCACGGTTCACCTGCTGGCCGACGATCCACCCTAACGGATGCATGAAACGGGCCCAGAGGGTATGCCGTGCGTCACCGTCGGCGTGTCGGCTCATCGACGCGCCGTCCGCCGAGCCCTGCCGGGGTGGTCGGCTACCCGTCACGCCCCGCGAGTAGGATGCTGCCCTCCGTGACGAAAGACCCTGCGGACACTGATCTGACGCGGAAGAACTGGTCACACGCAGTGGCCACAAGCTTACGATCTGGAAGTGGGCGCGATGAATAATCTGTGGAACGCCATACGCAAACGCCGGGTGATAGTCATCATCGGGCTGCTGCTAGCGGTGGGCTTGGGAACGTCCGCTGCGATCTTTGGTCCCCGGCTCTTCACCAGCAAGCAGCCGGCGCAAGCGACGAATGCGACGAATGCGACGAACAAATCGGACGTCGCGACGACCGCCAAGCCGGTCGGCTTCAGTGAGTTCCGGAGTGAGCAGGCCGGTTTCGAGATTGCCTACCCCTCCGACTGGACGAAGCTGAGCACCAAGGACCCACAGGTTCTGCTACTGCTGTCGCAGGGACCGCAGGACTCGATGCTGGTGCGCGTCAGCGAGCTGCAGGAAGCGGTGGGGCCGCAACAGCTTCCAGCTCTCAAGCAGGTCACCGACAAGCTCGTCACGTCGAACAAGTCGGTCCAGATGGTCGCGGGACCGAATCAGATTCAGCTGGGCGGGTTGCCCGGTTACTACTACTTCTACAATTTCACCGACCCGGCCACTGGCCAACAGGGTTCGCACTCCCACTTCTTCCTGTTCAATGGCAAGACGATGATCAGTATGGTGTTCCAGAGCCTGCCCAAGGAGCACTTCACCGAGTCCGCCAAGACCTTTGACAAGATCGCCAACTCGCTGCATGCGATCAAGAAGTGATCAGATCCAGGACGGCAGTTCGGGAATCCCACCGGGTGCACTGAGAGCGCTTCCGCTGGACCGGCCGGTCAGCCAGCCGGCCAGCTGCTGCACTGGGCCGGATACCGGCCCAGTGCCGGGCCTCACCGCGGTGGCCTCGGGTCCGAAGGCGACCAGCTCGCCATCGGGAAGCTGTAACTGGATTTCAGCGAGCACCCGGGTGTGCATCCACGCTGCGACGTCTCGCACCAGCATCGAGGCGATGTCGTTCGGCATCTCGTCGATCACCACACCGGCGTCCAGATCCACCAGGTGCAGCCAGAGTTCGCGCACTCGCGCCCACGGAACCCTGGCGGCCGGCATCGGTCCATGCCTGGTGGCGACGGTCGCCACCCACTGATTCGGTGACAGCTCCTGCGCGCTCGCCGCGAACGCGGCTCCGGTGTGGTGGAGGTCATCGAGCTGCTCAGTCTTCGCCCGCCAGGCGCCGGCCTCGATCGCCGCGTCCCGCGCCTGGGCGGAGGGATACATCGGTGTCTCGATCCCGGTCCGCGCCCAAGCCAGCAGGCGGCCCAGACCCTCCGCGTTGCGCGCCACATGGGTGACTACGTGGCCGCGGGTCCAGCCAGGCAACCGGGACGGCCCGCGCAGGTCGTCGAGCCGCATGACGGTGTGCTCGAACAGCGCCTGCCCGTCGGCGACCCAGGACAGCTCTCTATCTGGTCGACGCATCCTGTCTCCTCAACGTCACAGGATCGCGTGAGGTCGGTAGATGGCGGCGTCCGGGTGCCGCGACACCAGCGTCGCGACCTCGGCGACGATCGCGGCGGTCTGCTCGGCGGCGGCCCCACTCAACGGTGCGCGGTCGGCGAGCAGTCCATCGAGATCGGTCCGGTTCAGCGGCAGCCTGCTGTCCTCGGCCAGCCGGTCGAGCAGGTCGTTGCCGGCACCCTTGTCCCGCATCGCCAGCGCGACTGCGACAGCGTGCTCGCTGATGACCGCATGCGCCGCCTCCCGACCCATCCCGGCGCGCACCGCGGCGATCAGCACCTTCGTGGTAACCAGGAACGGCACATAGCGCTCCAGCTCCCGCTCGATCATCGCCGGGTAGGCACCGAACTCGTCGAGCACCGTCAGGAACGTCTCGACCAGCCCGTCGAAGGCGAAGAACCCGTCGGGCAGCGCGACCCGGCGCACCACCGAATCCGACACGTCGCCTTCATTCCACTGCGAGCCGGATAGCTCAGCCACCATCGAGGCGTAGCCGCGCAGCACCACCGCCAGGCCGTTGACACGCTCGCAGGAGCGGGTGTTCATCTTGTGCGGCATGGCGCTGGAGCCGACCTGACCAGGCTGGAAACCCTCAGTCACCAACTCGTGACCGGCCATCAACCGGATCGTGGTCGCCAGCGACGACGGCGCGGCAGCCAGCTGTACCAGCGCGCCGAGTACCTCGTGGTCCAAGGATCGCGGATATACCTGCCCGACACTGGTGAGCACCCGTCCGAAGCCCAGGTGCTGCGCCACTTGCTGTTCCAGCCGCGCCAGTGCGGACGGATCACCACCGAAGAGATCCAGCATGTCTTGGGCAGTACCCATCGGACCTTTGATCCCGCGCAGCGGGTAGCGAGCGAGCAGCTCCTCGAGCCGGGCGAAGGCCACCAGCAGCTCGTCGGCGGCGCTGGCGAACCGCTTGCCCAGCGTGGTGGCCTGAGCCGCGACGTTATGGCTGCGCCCCACCATCACCAGATCGGCGTACTCGGCGGCGCGTCCCGCCAACCTCGCGAGCAGCGCGACACAGCGGTCTCGTACATGCACCAGCGACCGCCGCACCTGAAGCTGCTCGACGTTCTCGGTGATGTCCCGCGACGTCAACCCCTTGTGGATCTCCTGGTGCCCTGCCAGCGCGTTGAACTCCTCGATCCGCGCCTTGACGTCATGGCGCGTCTCCCGTTCCCGCTGGGCAATCGACGCGAGGTCGACGGTGGACGCGACTCGCTGGTAGTCGTCGAGCACATGCTGCCCGACCGGCACGCCCAGATCGGCCTGGGCGCGCAGGACCGCCAGCCACAGCTCTCGCTCCAGCACCACCTTGTGCTCCGGAGACCACAGCCGGACCAGCTCAGCCGAGGCATACCGCGCCGCCAACACGTCAGGGATCATCACGGCAGCCTACGAGCTCGTGAGTGGCAAACAGTGTTATAGCACTCAATGCCACTCACGAGGTATCTCGCCGGAACCGACAGCACTCTTATCAGCTAGCGCCCGCCGATCGCCCGTGGTGGTGGGCACGTTGTCCGGTGCGAAGGAGCCAGCGTGCAAGCGGTCAATACGGACACGGTGCTCGCGGTGCGGGCGGGCCGGATGTTCGATGGGCAGCGGTGCTTCGGACCGGTCACGGTGCTGATCGACGCTGGTCACATCGTCGACATCGACACCACCGGTGCGACGCCGCCGGCGCGGGCTGAGGTGGTCGATCTGGGCAGTGACGTCTGCCTGCTCCCCGGGCTCATCGACGCGCACGTCCATCTCGCCTTCGACGCCAGCACCGACGTCGTGGCCGGTATCGGTGCCGTCGATGACGGGCAGCTGTTGACGCAGATGGCGCAGGCCGCGAGTCGGGCGTTGCGGGCTGGGATCACGACCGTACGGGACCTGGGAGATCGCGGCTTCCTGGCGCTAGCGTTGCGCGAGCAACTCGACGCCTCGGGCGATCCGGGGCCAGAGATTGTCGCGTCAGGACCACCGATCACTATCCCCGGTGGGCACTGCCATTTTTTCGGTGGAGTGGCCAGCGGGCAGCAAGCCCTCCGCGCAGCGGTTCGCGAGCGGGCCGAACGTGGTTGCGATGTGGTGAAGGTGATGGTCAGCGGCGGTGTCCTCACGCCGGGCAGCGCTGTCCACGAGTCGCAGTACGACCTCACCGACTTGCGCCTGATCGTGGCCGAGGCGCACGGCCTGGGGTTGAGGGCTGCGGCGCACGTGCACGCTCCCTGTTCGATCGCCGACGCCGTCACGGCGGGTTTCGACACCCTCGAACACGTCACTTTCATCACCGAGGACGGCGTAGCAGCCGACCCCGCGACCATGGACGCCATCGTCGAGTCCGGTGTCGTGGTGAGCGCCACGGTCGGTCAGGTACCCGGCAAGGGGGAACCGCCACCATTCGTCACGCGCCGGCTCAACGCTGTGATCGAGAACTGGACTCAGCTGCACCGTTGCGGTGCCCGCATCGTTGCGGGCACCGACGCCGGGCTGGGTCCAATCAAGCCACATGACGTGCTGCCCTACGCGCTCGGCGACCTCACCAAACTCGGGATGACCAACGTCGAGGCGTTGCGCGCGACCACCTCGGTTGCCGCGGACGCCTGCGGGCTCACCGGTCGCAAGGGTCGACTGATCCCCGGGGCCGATGCCGACCTGCTCGCAGTCACCGGCGACCCGCTCGACGATATCGGCGCGATTCACAACGTCGTCGCAGTCATCCGCGCCGGACGCCGGGTGCGCTGATCGGTAAGGATGGTCTTGGTGTCCGCGAGTACCGGCAGGAGGTCGTTATGGTCGTCGCAAGGCAGGTCGAAGCGGTGCAACGGGCCCTGGGTCCCTTCTTCGAGGTGGTGATGCAGCCACCGGTGCGGGGTGCGCGGCCGGTGATTGCCGACTTCATGGCGGGCAACCCGCAGGAGCCGACCCTGCCTGGCTTCGTCGAAGCACTGCGGCGATGGAGCGTTCCGACCTCGACCGACTCGTTCGCCTACCGTCCGATGCACGAGCCCGCCCGGCAGGCGGCGGCAGCCTCGCTGACAATCGAGCTGGGCGTGGAATTCGCTGCCCAGGACGTGTTCCTGACCCGCGGTGCCGGCGGCGCCATCGCACTGGCTCTCAGTACCGTGGTCGACCCCGGTGACGAGGTCGTCTTCTTGAGCCCACCGTGGTTCTTTTACGAGGCGATGATCCTCGCCAGCGGCGCAACACCGATCCGCGTCCGGCTCGAACCGCCAGCTTTCGACCTTGACGTCGAAGCCATCGTCGCAGCGCTGGGCCCACGGACCCGAGCCGTCATCGTCAACACCCCGCACAACCCCACGGGGCGGATCTACCCGGCCGCCGTCCTTGAGCGCCTGGCGGAAGGTTTGGCAGGCGCGGCCGAAAAATATGGACGTCCCATTTGGGTGATTTCCGATGAAGCGTACAGCCGCATCCTCTTTGACGGTCGCAGCTTCCCCAGTCCTGGGCTGTTCCACCCGTATTCGATGCTCGCCCACACCTACAGCAAGAGCGCGCTGGCGCCGGGGCAACGGCTCGGCTTCCTGGCTCTGGTGCCTGGCCTGCCAGAGGCCGACGTGGTCCGTCGCGCGCTGCTCAACTTTATCTTCGGGACGACGCCGGACGCGGTCATGCAGTACGCCCTGCCTGACATCGATGGCCTGCTCATCGACGTCGCCGCGATCGAACGCCGTCGCGACCACATGGTGTCGGTATTGCGGGAGCAGGGCTACGTGGTACAGGTTCCGGAAGGCACCTTCTATCTGCTACCGAGGGCGCCACTAGCCGATGACCGAGCCTTTTGCGCGCATCTGGCCAACGAGGGAGTCCTCGTCCTGCCCGGTCATGTCGTCGAGCTGCCGGGCTACTTCCGCATCTCGTTGACGGCGACCGACGAGATGGTGGGACAGTCGCTGCCGGTCTTCGCTCGGGCCATCGAGCGAGCCAGCTCCGGGCAAGCGACTGCGCGGCGCTAGAAGGGGATGACGCGCCGGAACGCGTCGAGAGCCTCGTCGGCCCAGCCGAGTACGCGCAGGCCGCTGGTCAGGTTGGCTGGGGGGTGAGTGAGCAGGGTGTCCCGGCGGATCAGCCGGGTGAAGTCGACCCGGATCGGTCCGATTCGCGGCGTCTGGCCGTCGGGCTGATAGAACGTGACCCCGGCGCGCACCATGATGTCGATCATCTCTTGGGCGATGATTCCGTATCCAACCGTGGTCGGGTGGACCCCGTCCAGCGAGAACAGGCCGCCGCTGCGCCGCCCGGTGCCGTCGCTGGTGAGAAACCGCGAATCCGGTACTGGGGACAGCGCCGCCAGCTCGGGCGGCAGCGGGTAGGGCCGCCACCAGGATGGACGCGCCTGCGGGTCGTCCAGATAACGGCGGCAGGCCAGCCGGTCAAGCAGGCCTGCGATGTCCAGCAGGTACCAGTCCCGGCCCTGTCGACGGGCGTCGGCGACCGCCGCGGTGATCGCGTCGTTGTACTGGTCGATGGCGCTGTCGACGGCCCGGGCCTGCTCTTCGGTGATCGCCGGATCACGGGCGGCGTCGAAATCACCGTCCGAGATCCACGGACGGGTGTAGTACGGGAAGTACCGCGAGCCCGGCGTTACCTTGCCGGCCACCCCGCGGGCGAGCGGCGCGATGGTCACGTGCGGGACCGTGCACCAGATGACGTGCCGGGCGCGGATGGCCTGCACCTTGGTCACGACGTGGCCGAGCTCGGCGATGAAGTCACTGGGCCGCCACACCGTGAACGCAGTGTTGCGCGCCAGGTCGTCATAGCCTGGTCCGCTCCACACCACCTTCAGGTCAGTCACCGCCCCCAGCGCATTGTTCGCGCCGAGGAACACCACGAGCGTCTCGATCCCGTGGTCCGGATCATCTCCTTGTTCGGCGCCGAGCGCAGCGGCGGCGTCGAAGACCGTGCGACGGTAATCGGCTTCGGTGGCTCGGGGCAGCACGCGCAGCGCCGCCCGAGCGCCATGGTTCTGCACGACCTGGTGCACGAGGTCGTCGCTGGGCGCGCCTATCTCGGCCGCGCAACTCTGCGCGGTGCGATCCAGAGCGTCGCGCAGGCCCCAGCCGTAGACCGCGAGCACATGGTTGGTGGCTAGCTGCTCGGGCAGCACCGCACCGGGCCCCCGCTCCCAGTAGTCCTCCACCTGATCCATGAACTGCCGGCCGCGAAACAGTGCCATCGGCAGCTCCCACCACTCCAGCGTGGCGCCGAAATGCTGATCGAGCTCGCGCATCAGCAGCTCGAAATTCAGTGGAAGCCCGCCCGGGCCGCCGTAGCGCGGGTAACGCAGCCCATCCCAGCCCAACTCGTCAGCGATGATCGCTGAGTAGGACAGATCGGTCTGATACACCGCACCGCTGGCGAACCCATGGGTCAGCGAGTCACCGATGGTGACCAGCCGGTGCGTCGCGGTGCCCTGCCAGGAGACGTCGACGGGGATGCCCAGCGTCGGGTCCCACACCGGCTCTCGGGCTTCCCCGGTGATGTCGACTTCGTCTGGAGTGCTCAACACGTGTTGTCCGTCGGGCTGTCGGCTGGGGTGGATCGCTGGGCCTGCGCCAGCGCGTCGATCACCAGCTCCAGCCAGCGCAGGCTGCGGCGATAGCTTTCGGTGTCCTGAGCCGACGGCGCCGGTGGCAGGATGCGGTCCGGCGAACCCTCGATACTGACCCGACCGGAGACGTCCAGCACCACGTGCAGGGTCTCCAGCATCCACCCCCACTCAGCGGCGGACGGGTAACCGTGGCCGGGCAGCTGAACCACGCCGCCATGCCTGGGTAACGTTCCCAGCACCCGGGTCAGGCTGTGCTCGAGGTCGTGTAAGACCCAGCCCTCCCAGAGCTGACGGACCGGACCGGTTTCCTTCGTGCCGCACCAGTAGTCCACGACGTAGGCGAGCCGACCGTCGATAGTGCCGATGGGTACCGGCAGTCCAGTGACCTGAGCCAGCGGATCATCGGTGCAACCGGCTAGCTGCCAGCGCACCAGCTCGCGCAGCCAAGACCACTGTTCGCGGAGGAAGCGAACTCCTTCCGGCGACAGCGTCAGCAGCAGTAGCTCGCCTTGGCGGTCGCATATGACCATCGTCTTGCTCAGCCTCCACTCCCGCAAATGATCGACGGGAGGCTATCGCGTCAACGAGCCACGAACCGGCCATTCTCGCGGCGCGTCGCGGGCAATCCGATATCGCTGCGGTAGTGCCCCCCCGGTAGGCGAACCTGCTGGACGCGCTGGTAGGCGTGCTCGCGCGCGGCCGCGAGGTCGGCGCCGGTTCCGATCACCGAGAGCACCCGCCCACCGGCCGACACCACGACTCCGTCGTCCCGACGGCGGGTGCCGGCGTGCAGTACTCCGGGGCCCTCCGCCCCGGTGATCACATCCCCGATTCGCGGAGTGCCGGGATAACCCTCGGCGGCCAGCACGACCACGACCGCGGCGCCGGAGTCCCACTGCAGTGGCGGCTGCTGGGCCAGCGCACCGATGGCGGTGGCCATCAGCAATCCGGCCAGCGGCGTCCGCAGCAGGGCCAGCACTACCTGGGTCTCCGGATCACCGAAACGGCAGTTGAACTCGATCACCTGCGGGCCTGCGGTGGTCAGCGCGAGGCCGGCGTACAGCAACCCGGTGAACGGCACGCCGCGCCGGGCCAGCTCGGCCACCACCGGCGCCACGATCTGGCGCCCCACTGCGGTGAGCGACTCCGGCGCCCACCGCAGTGGGGCGTAGGCGCCCATCCCGCCGGTGTTCGGGCCGGCGTCGCCGTCGCCGACTCGCTTGAAATCCTGGGCGGGTAGCAGCGGCACCACCGTGGCGTTGGCGTCGACCAGGCAGAACAGCGAGATCTCCGGACCGTCGAGGTAGGACTCCAGCAGCACTGGGTGGCCGTCGTCGAGCAGCGTCAGCGCGTGCACCCTGGCCACTTCCAGATCTTCGGTGACCACGACTCCCTTACCGGCCGCCAGCCGGTCGTCCTTGACCACCCACGGTGGTCCGAAGTGGTTCAGCGCCGCATCGAGCCGACCGGGGTTGTCCACCAGCTCGCTGCGCGCGGTGGGTACCCCGGCGGCGGTCATCACGTCCTTGGCGAAGGCCTTGGACCCCTCGATCCGCGCGGCACCGGCCGACGGTCCGAAGCACGCGATGCCGGCGGCCCGCACGGCGTCGGCCGCCCCGGCCACCAACGGGAGCTCGGGACCGACCACCACCAGATCCGCCGACCACGAGGTGGCCAGCTTCGCGATCGCGTCCGGATGGGTGACGTCCACCGCGAGCTGTTCGGCCAGCGCCGCGGTGCCGGCATTACCGGGCGCACAGGCTAACGCGGTGACCGCCAGGTCGTTGGCCAGCGCCAGCACCAAGGCGTGCTCGCGGGCACCGGCACCGATCACGAGAACTCGCACGGTGCGCAGGATACTGGTCGCGAAACACCCGACCCCCCGGTTAGGGGAAAATGACCAGTTCAGCGCGATTGCATCGGTACACTATCGGCTGTGCTGGGCCGATCAGCCCCGCGACGCACGCTGGGTGGTGGACAAAGCCAGATGGACAGCCCCGACCAGCATAGTTCGCTGGCGGGACTGGCTCGTACCTGGTCGGACGCGCTGAGCCCGACCGCCGAGGTGCCGCTACCGGGTGAGCGGATCGAGGAATGCCTGTTTGAACAGCTCGATCGGCTGATCGATGCGCTGCGGCAGGAGCACTTCTGCCCGGAGGCCGGGACCGAAGTCGGCGCGAAGCTGGTGGCTCGGGGCTTCACCGGCGAGCAGTGCTTGGGCCGCACTGTGGAAATCCTCGGCAATGCCCTGCTCGGGCAGCGTGATCTGAATACCGTCGACGGACGGCCCGGCAAGGTCATGTCCCTGCTCGGTGCATTGGCCTCCGGATATGTCACCGCGCTGCGCCGTCGCACCCTCGCGCAGCAGATGGCGTGGTTCCGGGAGGTGTTCGACTCCGCGCCGGTGGGAATGGTGATCAGCCGGCTGGACGGCACGGTCACCGAGACCAACGGCGCGCTGACCGAGATCCTGCACCTCCCGCCCGCTGACCTCGTTGGGCGCAACGTCGCCGAACTGTTCCAGCCCGATGACGCTGCAGTGCTGCGAGCCGCTTATCAGGCGGTTACCGACGGCAAGCGGCGACGTTTCCAGCGCAGAGTCACCGCGCCGACCGCGCGCGGGGACACCACCGGGGTCGCCCTGACCGTCTCGTTGCTGCGCGACCCGGTGGGTATTCCGACGCACCACGTCACGATCGTCGAGGACGTCGCCGATCAGCAGCTCCTCGAGCAGCGGGTGCGGTATCAGTCACTGCATGACCTGCTGACCGGGCTGCCCAACCGGCTGGCCTTCGCAATCCACACCGAAGCAGTGCTCGAGCGGGAACCCACCGCCGCCGTGATGCTCTGCAAGATCGACCTAGATGGCTTCGGCATCATCAGTGACGGCCTCGGCATCGGCATCGGTGACCTCCTGCTGCGATCGGTCGCCGAGCGGCTCGGATCGCTGGTCGCCGAGGAGCGCGCCTTCGTCGCCCGCTTCGACGCCGACGAGTTCGCGATCCTCATCGAGGAATCGCCGAGCACACCCAACGCCGCCACCCTCGCCGCACGCATCAACGCCGAGCTGTCCGAACCGGTATACCTCGCCGGCCGCGGGCTGGCCGTGTCCGCGTGTGTCGGCATCGCACGGCGCACTGCCGGGGAGACCGACCCCAAGGAGCTGATCCGCGCCGCGGAGGCGACGCTGCACCGCGCCCAGCGAACCGGCCGCGGCCAGTGGGATCTGTTCGACCCAGTTGCCGACGCCGAGCAGCGGACCAGGTACGCATTGGCCACCGCGATGCCCGAGGCATGGGAGAACGGGGAGGTCACGCTGCGCTACCAGCCGCTGGTGCGGCTCGATCCGGCGGCCGGGGACACCGGCCGGATGGTGGCGCTCGCGACGTTGCTCCGCTGGGAGCATCCGGAGCGTGATATCGCGGCGCACGAGGACTGTCTTGCGCTCGCCGAGCAGACTGGCCTGGTCCTGACGATCGGTCCGTGGATGCTTCGGCACGCCTGCGAGCGGCTTCGCGGCTGGCGCGACCAGCTGGGACCGGCGGTGCCGCCGATCCGTGTCGATCTGGCCACCCATCTGACCGGAGACCCGGACCTCGTTGCGGTGGTTCGCGATGCTCTGCAGGCGGCCCGACTACGACCGGAGGACATCCAGCTCGGGATGCCGGTCGAGGTGATCATCGCTGGGCATGGCGATGTGCTCGATAACCTGGACACCCTGGCGGACATCGGGGTGCGCACCGTGCTCACCCGGTACGGCCAGGCAGTGGGGAACCTGGTCCTGTTGGAGTCCCTTCCGGTGTACGGGGTGGAGCTGGCCGGTTCGCTGGTTCGCGCCGCCGCACAGCAGCCCGACTCGATGATTCGCTCCGCACTGGCCGGGCTGGTGCCGCTGATCCGCCGCACCGGCACCGCTGTTGCCGTGGCAGGAGTCGATGACGCCGCGCAAGCAGACTGGTGGCGGGACGCCGGTGCTGACGTCGCGCGCGGCGCGGTGTTCGGCCCGGCTGTGGCGGGTCGTGAGTGGGAAACAGTGTTATAACACTGTTTCCCACTCACGAGCGCAGTACCTGCGCGAGCAGGTACTGCGCTTCTTGCCGCACTGGGCCGCCGTCGGGCGATGCGTGCCGCTCGATCGCGGCGAACATCTCACCGGCGCACTCACCGGCGGCCTGCTCTGCGGCGACGTACGCCGGCGAGTGCGCTTGGAGGAACGCGATCAGCGTGGGGCCGGAGTCGAAATGCCACGGTAGCAACCGGAGCTCGATCCGCACGTCGGTAAACTCGGTGGCCAGCCTGCGCGCCAGGATGTCTGGATCACCCCAGCTCCGCGTGTCGGGAGCGGCTGGGTCGGCGGGCACGAATTCTTTGACGATGCGGGCCCGCTCGGCTACACACCCGTCGGCGGTCCACGCGGTGAGGGCCAACCGGCCGCCGGGCACCAGCACCCGGCGTAGCTGCGCCAGGGCCACCTCCGGCCGCGGGGCGAAGATCAGGCCGAAGGCGGAGAGGGCAACGTCGACGGTGGCGTCGGGCAGCGGCAGTTCCTCGACGTCGGCCTCGACCCACGTCACGCCGGGCCCGGTGCGCGGCCGTGGCGGCACGGCGCTCGTCCTGGGTCACGCCGCGCTGCGCAGCGTCGCCAGCTCGCGAGCCAGGTCCTGACACGCCGAGTCCCGCCGAGCCGCAGCTGCCTCCTGCAGCGGCGCAAGACCATCGCGTACCGACACCGAGCGCAGGCGCCTCGCCAGGCCGATCGCCCGCTCGGCGGTATACAGCCCGGATCGCAGCTCGCCACATCGCAGCTGCGCGGCGGCGAGATGACCATAGTTGTACATCGCGCACCCCACCGCGTGGCTCGCCCCATCCACCGCGGCGGACAGGGCAGCTGCGGCGCAGTCGAAACGGCCGAGCGCAAGATAAGTGCAGCCCTCGACATGCGGCAGCGTCGTCGCGAAATACTTCCAGAGCCTCGGCTCGTCGTTGGCCGCTTGGTAAGTCTCGCGGGCACGTCAAAGCGCGGCCACGGCCTCCGCAGCCAGCCCGAGCAGTCCGAGCGCCCAGGCACAGTCGTACTCTAGCTTCGCGCGGAGCAGTGGGCTCGGGGCGGTCGCCACGCCGAGCTGGAAGAACTTCAGGCCCTCGTTCGGCAGCCCGGCGTCCAGCTCTATCCGTCCCAAGCTGTCCAGATTCGCCACTGCCCGCCGCAGGTCGTCCCCCGCCCCGGCGCAGTCCATGGCTCGGGAGAAATGCTGGCGGGCAAGGTCAGGTAACCCCGCGCCTGCAGCCGCGCTACCCGCGGCACGGTGTGCATCGGATAGCGCGAGCAGTAGACGCGGCCGGACCGGCTCGCGCATGACGGCACCGAGCAACGTCTCGCTGGCCCTGGCGTGCGCGGTGAGTGCGTCGGTCATCGGGATGCCGCCGAGATCACCGAGGAGCTGACCGAGCCGCTCGTTGGTCGCCACGACGTGAGCGACGTCTGCGGCCCCGATCCGGTGCGGCACCGGCGTCGGGGTGTCGTTGACGCTGATCGGGTCCGCAGGGCCGAAGACCGGCCTTCCCCACAGCACCGTGGCAGCGTGCCGGAACAAGTTGGCGGTGCTCTCGTCCTCAGTCGGCTTGTCCCCCGGGGCTGCCGGCTCCGGTTCGAGGTCGGAGTCTACGCCAGGCCCATCCAGCCTCGCCGTACTCGGAGCCCGTCTGCTATCCGTTCCAGGAGAGCGACGGATTGGACCTGGCGACCGGAGATGATCTCAGAGATTTCGGACTGCTGTTGTCCGGTGGCCTGCGCAAGGCGGGTCTGGCTCACCCCGGCGTCGCGCAGGATGCGGAACACCGTTGTGATGTCGCGGTGGGCGAGCGCGTGCCTTGCGGTTGCGCCGGCCAGCAAGTCAGCCAGCTCAGTCATCGGCGTCCTCCGAACCTGTGATCAGCGATTACTTGCGGTTGCCATCCGATCAGGGAGTCTCGCGAATCGTAGCCGGGCAAGTACGTTCGGGTGGTCAGGCAACGACACCGGGAGGTTATCCATGTTCGATATCACCACAGCGCAACCGCTCGCCACGTTCTGCGAGGAGTGCAGCTGCGGGTGCCCGCAGCTGTTCCTCGACGAATCCGCGCCGCCCGAGCAGCGTGTCGTGCTCACCGACGACTTCGGCTCGCAGGTGCGGATGAGCGCCGGGCAGTTCGGCGATCTGCTCGCCCAAGCCAAGAACGGAGCCCTGGACACCATCATCTGATCCGCGCTGACGTTCCCGAACTCCACAGAGGAGTTCTCCTGCTCCCCATGAACAGCTCTGCTGTGGAGTTCGGGACGTCTAGCGCAGTCCGCCAGGAGGCTCAGACCAATTGGTGGTCGTTGTAGCACCAGCGCCAGGCCTCGCCGGGCTCGGCGGAGCGCATCACCGGGTGGTCAGTTCGGTAGTAATGTATAGTGGCGTGCCGGTGCGGGCTGGAATCGCAGCAGGCCACGTGCCCGCAGCTCAGGCACATCCGCAGATGGGCCCACACCGTAAATCCCATCTCGACGCAGTCAGCGCAGGCCGCCGGCGCCAGCGGCTCGGGCATCGGGTCGGGTATCTGCGCCACGTGTTCACAGGTCATGTGATAGTCCCCTCAGGGGTATCAGCCAGGGCATCCTGGCGTCATGGACGGTATGCCGCTGATCCTGCTCGTGCTCAGCGCGCTCGCGGTGACCGCGGTGAGTCGCCGGTTGCGCCTACCCGCGCCGCTTACGCTAGTCGTCGCCGGATTGGCCATCTCCGCGATTCCCGGAGTCCCGAACTACCAGCTCGACCCTAACCTGATCCTTTACGGGATCCTGCCCCCGCTGCTGTACTCCGCCGCGCTGGACAGCTCGGCTATCCAGATCAGGGCGAACATCCGGCCGATCGCGCTGCTCGCCGTCGGGTTGGTGCTGTTCAGCACAGGCTGCGTCGGGTTGGTCGCCTGGTGGTTGGTGCCCGGGCTACCGTTGGGCGCCGCGCTGGCACTGGCGGCCGTGGTGGCCCCGCCGGATGCGGTGGCTGCGGTGACGATCGGGCGCCGGCTGGGATTGCCTCGGCGGATGATGACGCTGCTGACCGGGGAGAGCCTGTTCAACGACGCCACCGCGCTCACCGCGTTGCGGGTCGCGGTCGCCGCCACCGTCGGAACCGGCTTCTCGCTGTGGTCCGGGCTGGGCGGTTTCGTGCTCATCGCGGCCGGCGGCGTGGTGCTGGGTGCGGTGCTCGGCCGGGTGGTGCATCAGGTCCGGCTGCGGCTACGAGATGCCAGACTGGAAAGTGCGCTGGGCCTGGTGATTCCGTTCGCGGCGTACGCCCTGGCCGAGGAGTTGCGCGTGTCCGGGGTGCTCGCGGTGGTAGTGGCCGCGCTGTACCTCGGCCACCACGCCCCCCAAGCGGGTTACGCCACCCGGCTGCAGGACCAGGCGGTGTGGCAGGCCGCGGACACCGTGCTGGAAGCGTTCGTCTTCGCGCTGATCGGGCTGCAACTGCCCGCCGTGGTGCGCGGAGTATCAGGTGACATCCGTCCACTGCTGGTCGCCGCTGCGGCGGTGATCGCGACGGCGGTGCTGGCCAGGGTGGTGTGGGTGTTTCCGGCGACCTACCTGCCCCGGTTGCTGTCCAGTCGAGTCAGCGCCCGGGATCCAGCGCCGCGGTGGCAGGTTCCCGCAGTGCTGTCCTGGGCTGGGATGCGCGGGGTGGTCACCCTGGCCGCGGCGTCGGCGATCCCGCGGGTCACCAATTCCGGCGCCCCGTTCCCGGGCCGATCCGAGATCGTCTTCCTGGCGTTCTGCGTCACCGTCGCAACCCTGCTACTGCACGGCCTCACACTGCCTTGGGTGATTCGGCGCCTCGGCGTCGAGGGCCGCGAGTCCTTCCAGGATGCGCTGGCTGAGGCCGACGCGATGCACGCGGTGACGCTGGCCGCCCTGGAGCGGTTGGAGAACGCCTCGGCCGGCGCCCCGGAGTCGGTGACCACCCGGTTGCGCAAGGCAGCCGAGCACCGCAGCAACAGCGTCTGGGAGCGGCTCGGCCGCCCAGAAACCGAGCTCGGCGAAGCCCCCAGCGTCATCTACCGACGGCTGCGCCTGGAAATGCTATCGGCGGAACGCGAGACCCTGGTGTCCCTACGCGACACCGGCCGCATCAACGACGACATCCTGTCCCGCACCCTCCACGACCTAGACCTAGAAGAAGCCATCCTCAACCGCTAACCCGCGCCGCCCTCCGCGCCATTCGGAACCGAATGGCGGTTTCGGACGCCCGCTGCGCCGCTATTCGGAGCCGGATAGCGGTCGGGGCCGGCAGGATCAGTGTGATCGGCCGAGTCCACGAAGCTCGATCGTTTGGTTTCGGCCGGGTCCAACCCCGATCGCGGAGATTCGAGCTTGGCAGAGTTGTTCCAGGCGGGAGATGTAGGCGCGCGCATTGCGCGGCAGCTCGTCGAGAGTGCGGCAGTGGGACAGATCCTCCCACCAGCCGGGCAGCTCTTCGTACACCGGTACCGCGTGGTGCAGATCCGTCTGGGTCATCGGCATCTCCTCGGTGCGCCTGCCGTCGACCTCGTAGGCCACGCAGACCGGCACGGTGTCCAGACCGGACAGCACGTCGAGCTTGGTCAGGAAGAAGTCGGTGATCCCGTTCACCCGAGCCGCGTAGCGCCCGATCACCGCGTCGAACCAGCCGACCCGCCGGGCGCGCCCGGTGGTGACTCCGATCTCCCCACCGGTCTTGCGTAGCCGCTCACCCATGGCGTCGTGCAGCTCAGCGGGGAACGGTCCGGAGCCGACCCGGGTGGTGTAGGCCTTCAGGATCCCGACCACAGCGGTGATCTTCGTGGGTCCGATTCCTGACCCGGCGCAGGCGCCGCCGGCGGTCGGATTCGAGGACGTGACGAACGGATAGGTGCCGTGGTCGACGTCGAGCAGGGTTCCCTGGCTGCCCTCCAGCAGCACCATCTCGCCGCGGCGCAGCGCCTGATCCAGCAGCAGTCGGGTGTCGACGATCCGGTGCGCGAAGTGCCCGCCCTGCTCGAGCACGGTGTCCACCACCTGCTCGGCGTCCAACGCGCGCCGGTTGTAGACCTTGATCAGGACCTGGTTCTTGAAGTCCAGCGCGGCCTCGACCTTCTGCCGCAGAATCTTCTCGTCCAACAGATCCTGGGCGCGTACCCCCACCCGGGCCACCTTGTCCTGGTAGGCAGGCCCGATGCCGCGTCCGGTCGTCCCGATCTTGGCTTTGCCGAGATACCGCTCGGTGACCCGGTCCATCGCCACGTGGTATGGCATGATCAAGTGCGCATCGGCGGAGATCAGCAGTCGCTCGGTGTCCACGTTGCGGGCTTCCAGGCCGGCCAGCTCATCGAGCAGCACGCCGGGGTCCACCACCACACCGTTGCCGATGACGTTGGTCACGCCTGGGGTGAGGATTCCCGACGGGATGAGGTGCAGCGCGAAGTCCTGACCGTCGGGCAGCACCACGGTGTGGCCAGCGTTGTTGCCGCCCTGGTAGCGCACCACCCACTGGGCCCGCTCGCCGAGCAGGTCGGTGGCCTTGCCCTTGCCCTCGTCGCCCCACTGGGCGCCGATCAGGACGATCGCCGGCATGTGGTACTCCAGGGGGGTCGGTTCGGGCGCGCCGAGGCGAAGCGTAGACCTTTCCAGAGGTGGACATGGCTGGGGCTGTGGTGCTGACCTGCGGGTCTGCTCGCTGGCCTGGCGCTGGGACGCCGACGGCCGTGCCGGCCTGCCCCGGACGAGAAGACCTTGAGGAGACGCTGGCCGGCTTGGATGGTCGCCGGCTGGTGATCTGCGGCACCGACGCCGACCTGGCCGCGGTGCTGCTGCGGCTGCTGCGTACCGAAGCCCTGGCAACGGTACCGGTGGGCTACGTGCCGGTCTCGGTGTCGTCTGAGGTGGCCCGCCTGTGGGGTCTGCCGACGTCGCAGTCCGCGGCCGCCGAGGTCGCCGTCCGCGGCATGCCGGACCGGGTGCCCTTGGTGCGTGACGACGCGGGTGGAGTGCTGGTGGGACTCGGGGTGGTGCGGCCCATGGATGGGGTGGCCTACTGCGACGCCGAGGTCGTGCTGCGCGGGCGAGCAACCCGGTTGGAAGTGCTTCCGGACCGGGCGCTCGGGCTGATGGTCCGGGTGGTGCGCCGTGGACTGCCGGGCCGCCGGGTGAGGTGTGCCGCGGGGCGCGCCGTTCAGCTGGGTTGCCAGCCGACCGACGTCTGGCGCGACGGCGTCGCCCACCGCACCACCGACCGGTGGACCTGGTACCGGCACACCGAGGACTGGCAGCTGGCTCGAAGCATCGGCTAGTCGGCGGGCGTCCCTGCAGTCACTCCAGCCCGAGGACCCCGGCCGCGGCGGGATCGCATTCGTCGAGGAAGTCCCGGCACCGCCGAGCCTCGGGATCCTCGCCGATCTCGGCCGCCGCCCGGGCCAGTGCGGCAAGTGCGCGCAGAAAACCCCGGTTGGGGGCGTGTGACCACGGCACCGGCCCATGACCCTTCCAGCCGGCGTGCCGTAGATGGTCCAGCCCGCGGTGGTAGCCGGTGCGGGCGAAGGCGTAGCCGGCGACGGCGTCGCCCTCGTCGAGCGCCCGCTGCGCGAGCGCCGCCCATGCGGCGGAGAACCCCGGGTACGCGGCGGCCACCGTGGCCGGATCGTTCGCCGCGGCCAGGGCCGCTTCAGCGTCGGGCTGCTCGGGCAGCAGCGTCGGGTTGGGCCCCAGCAGGTTGCCGTGCACGTTCATCGCTCCATCCTGGCGTGGTCCGTGGTGCCGGGTATCGGTGACTCTTGAAGAGCCCTAACGAGCCAGCGTGCGGCTCGCGCTGCGGAGGTCCTGGCAGGCCTGCGTGACCCGGTCGGCCATCGACTGCTCGGCTCGCTTGAGATAGGACCGCGGGTCGTAAAGCTTCTTGTTGCCGACCTCGCCGTCAACCTTGAGCACCCCCGCGTAATGACCGAACATGTGGTCGGCGATCGGGCGGGTGAAGGCGTACTGGGTGTCGGTGTCGACATTCATCTTGACCACTCCGTACGACAACGACTGGTGGATCTCCGCCAGTTGCGAGCCAGACCCACCATGGAACACCAGGTCCAGCGGCTTGGAACCGGCCGGCAGACCCAGTCGTCGGGCCGCCACCTCCTGGCCCATCTGCAGGATCTCCGGGCGAAGCGTCACGTTGCCGGGCTTGTACACCCCATGCACGTTGCCGAACGTCGCGGCCAGCAGGTAGCGGCCCCGCTCGCCACCACCGAGGGCGTCAACGGTGCGCTCGAAGTCCCCAGCCGTGGTGTAGAGCTTTTCGTTGATCTCGTTCGCGACGCCGTCCTCCTCGCCACCCACCACCCCGATCTCCACCTCAAGGACGATCTTCGCCTTGGCGCAGGCTTCGAACAGCTCTGCGGCGATGGCCAGGTTGAGATGCAACTCGGTGGCCGATCCGTCCCACATATGCGACTGGAACAGCGGGTTCTCCCCCCGGGCCACCCGCTCCTGGGAGATCGCGATCAGCGGCCGGACGAAGGTGTCGAGCTTGTTCTCCGGGCAGTGATCGGTGTGCAGCACGACGTTGACCGGGTACTTCGCGGCCACCACCCGGGCGAACTCGGCCATCGCCACCGATCCGGTGACCATGTCCTTGACCTTGCTGCCGGAGGCGAACTCCGAGCCTCCGGTGGACAGCTGCACGATGCCGTCACTCTCGGCCTCGGCGAACCCGCGCAACGCCGCGTTGAGCGTCTCCGACGAAGTCACGTTGATCGCCGGGTAGGCGAACTCGTTGGCCTTCGCGCGGTCCAGCATCTCGCTGTAGACCTCGGGCGTCGCGATGGGCATTGTGGGTGACCTCCGAGTATTCGGTGTTGGCTTTCGGGTTGCACACCTGATTCGCGGCCGGCACAGCCGGCGATCAGACCGCAGTATGGCCCACCCGCCCGACGAGACGCGATCGGACGGGCGCCACGCGGCCGCAGTACGTTTCCGCCGTGGCCCCCGACGAACCGATGGACCGCGTGACCGTGCAGCAGTCGGTCGAGATGACCCTCGGCCACCTGCGGGTGCTCGACGCCCCACCGGAACCTCCATCGGTCGACCCTGTTGATGCGCCGCTGACCCTGGAGGATCTGTACCGCCAGCACCGGATGCGGCTGGTGCGGCTAGCGATCCTGCTGGTCGACGAGGCGCCCACCGCCGAAGACGTCGTGCAGGAAGCGTTCACCGGGTTGCACCGGCACTGGTCGGGGTTGCGCGACGAAGCGGCCGCGTTGGGCTATCTGCGCACCGCGGTGGTCAACGGATCCCGTTCGGTGCTGCGTCGCCGCAAGACCGCTCGCGGCTACGTCCCCCCGCACCAGGCCAACGCGCGCTCCGCGGAGTCGCTGGCGATGCTCACCACCGAGCATCAGGCGGTGGTCGTCGCGCTGGGTCAGCTGCCGCCCCGGCAGCGCGAGGTCCTGGTGCTGCGCTACTACGGGGGGATGAGCGAGGCCGAGATCGCCGCCGCCACCGGAGTCAGCCGGGGCACCGTAAAGTCCAGCGCCAGCCGCGCTCTGGATGCTCTCCAGCGAATGCTGGAGAGCTCGTGAGTGGGAAACAGTGTTATAACACTGTTTCCCACTCACGAGCTCCTCGTCGGTCACGATGCGGAGCATCGTGACCGACGAGGTGCATCGGCGGTTGTCGGCCGCGCTGCGGGCCCAGGCATCAGGGCTGGGCACCGGGTCACCGAGCCCTCCCGTACCTGCGCCGGCCGCAGGATCGTCCGGCCGTAAGCCGGCGCACGCCAAACCCAGATTGTCAGCCTCGACCGTGCTCGCTTTGGCGGTGCTACTCGGACTGCTGGCCGGAGGCCTGGCCGGCCTGATCAGCGCCTGGTAGCGACGGGTGCGACGGCGGCATACGAGCACGCCCGATACCGTGACACCGTGACGCCCTTCTATGCCGGAATGTCGGTGGCTCTCGGCCCGTCCTGGCTTGATCCCGGTCAGCTGCTGCGGATGCTGGGCCCCTACGTGCTGGTGGGCCTGTGTTTGATCATTTTCGCGGAATGCGGACTGCTGGTCGGATTCTTCATGCCCGGCGATTCGTTGCTGTTCACCGCCGGGCTGTTCGTCGCCAACGGCCTCATCGGCACGCCGATCTGGCTGGTCTGCCTGCTGCTCACGGGGAGTGCGGTGCTGGGCAACGTGGTTGGCTACTACCTGGGCTACCGGGCCGGGCCAGCGCTGTTCAACCGCCCGGATTCCCGGCTGTTCAAACGGGAGTACGTGGACAAGACGCACGCCTTCTTCGACAAGTACGGGGCACGGGCGATCGTGCTGGGCCGGTTCGTCCCGATCGTGCGGACCTTCATCACGGCGGTTGCTGGAGTCGGCCGGATGGATCGCCGCAAGTACTTCACCTACTCGATTCTCGGTGGCGTCGGCTGGGCCACTGGAGTAACTCTGCTTGGCTTCTGGCTAGGCGGGATCACGTTCGTCCGGAATCACGTGGAGCTGATTCTGATCGGCATCGTCGCGCTGTCGTTGGTGCCGATCCTCATCGAGGCGCTCAGGGCACGCGCGCTGAGCCAGCGGACAGCGCGCTCCTCCAGGTAGCAAGATGGCGTCGATGCGACCTCACGACGCGCCGGTGAAACCCGACGGGCACCGCGCCAGTCGCCGGATCCGGCGAATCACCGCTGGGGCCGTGCTAGGCGCGCTGGTAACGCTGGTCGTGGTCGGCGTGCCGACGGGTAAGGCAGCGCTGCTCGCCATCGAGCCCACCCTGTCCCCCACCCCGAGTGCGCAGTCGCTGCGCGCGCCCGCACACACCTGCCTGACCTGGCAACTACCAGACGCCGCCGATGTCGCCGTGGTGAACTGTTCTGCCCCGCACCTCTTCGAGGTCACCGGGACGCTGGACCTCCAGGACTTTGACGCCGGAGCCGCTTTCCCCGACCCGGCACGCTGGCAGCAGCTGGTGGCGCAGCGCTGCACCGAGCTCACCACCCAGGCGCTGGCCGACCACTTCGACCCGTTCGGCCGGTTCACCGTGGGAGCGATCAAACCCAGCGAGGCCGGCTGGCTGCGCGGAGACCGGACGCTGCGCTGCGGGGTCCAGTCGGCCGGCCGCACCGGAACGCTGTTCGCCACCACCGGAAACGCGCAAGCGCAGGACCAGTCCGACGTGCATCCGCCCGGCACCTGTCTCGGCAACGATGGCAAAGCGGTGGGTGACCCGGTCGACTGCGCGTTACCCCACGCCATCGAGATCGTCGGGATCGTCGACCTCAAGGGCGCCTTCACCAAGGGCTACCCGGACGAAGCCGCGCAGGATCGGGTGCTGAACACCGAATGCACCGGGCTGGCGAAGGATTTTGCGGGGGGTCCCGCGGTGGTCGGCAACAAAGGGCTCACACTGTTCTGGGAGACGCTGCGGATGCAGAGCTGGCAAGCCGGGAGCACCCGGGTGGACTGCCGGCTCGGCGCTTTCCTACCCGACCGCTCCGGGTTCGCCCCGGTGACCGGCAGTGTGAAGGGGCCGGTTGAGGTGAGCAAACAGCCTGCCCCGGCTGCCCCGCGCAACCCCGGACCAGCGCCCGTAGCGGCGCCTCCGGTAACCGCGGTCGACACTCCAGCTGCCCCACCGCCGTGATGGCCACCTGGCTGCCCGCGGACCGGTTCGACGAACTGGTGGCCGACGCGTTGGATCTGATCCCGGGCAAGCTCGCCGAGGCGATGGACAACGTGGTGGTGCTGGTGGAGCCGCGCAATCCGGAGAATCCCGAGTTGTTAGGGCTCTATGAGGGGGTCGCGCTGACCATGCGGGACTCGCAGTACAGCGGGGTCCTGCCCGACCGCATCACCATCTACCGCGACGCCCTGCTCGACGTCTGCAGCGACGAGCAGCAGGTGGTGGAAGAGGTCGCGATCACCGTGGTGCACGAGGTGGCCCATCACTTCGGCATTCCCGAACACCGGCTGCACGAACTCGGCTGGGGTTAGCTCTCGGCGGCGTTCGGCCGAGCCTGGGCTGCATCCTGGCCAGGTTCTCCTGGAACTCAAGTTGGCGAGCCGCAAGATGGGCGAGTGCATGACGACGCGCTTGATCACTACACCCAGGATGCGCCCGTCGAGGTGGTCCGGAGCGGCTATGACGCCTTGTCATGGCGCTACCGGGATGACGACGCGGACGCCGAGCAGTACAAACCCTGGATCGCTGCGCTGCTCGACGCTCTGGATCCCGGGAGCCAGGTCGTCGATCTCGGCTGCGGTTGCGGTGTCCCCGTCGCCCGGGACGTCACCACCGCTGGCCATCTGGTGACCGGCGTCGACGTGAGTGAGGTGCAGATACGCCGTGCCCGCCAGCTGGTGCCCGACGCGACTTTCATCTGCGCGGACGCCACCACCGTGCGGCTGCCATCGGGGTCCTACGACGCCGCCGTCGCGCTCTACTCGCTGATCCATCTGCCGCTGTCGGCTCAGCCAGCTCTACTGCGAGCTATTGCGGGCTGGCTCGTCGTCGATGGTCTGCTCCTGCTGTCCGCCGGTTGGGATGCATGGACGGGTTCAGAGACCGGTTGGCTCGGCGGAGACGCCACCATGTGGTGGAGCCACGCCGACGTGGCGACCTACCGGCGTTGGCTCGGAGAGGCTGGCTTCCAGGTTGTCACCGAGGAGTTCGTCCCGGAGGGCAGCAGCGGACACAGCCTTTTCTGGGCTCGGCGGGCGCCCCTCCACCAGTGACCCAATCAGCCAGCCCGAGGAACAACCCGTTCCCATAGGCGGATCCTATATGGAGATCCCGACGCTTCGCGCCGTCAAATAGCCCGCGGCCCGCTGGTGTCGAAAACGACTGGAAATCCGAGATTACAATGCCTTACAACGAGGTGGTCCACAGGACGGATATCGGGAGGGCATACAGGCGCTCGCCGAAGGGCAGCGCTTGTCGGCCAGCGTATAGTACAATGCCTGCAAGCAGCTGGTCCCCAAGCCGACGCGCTAGATGTCGGATTGCGCGGAAGTCCTCACTTCGCACGGTCTCGGCAGCTTTCACTTCCACTGCGACCACCTCGCCCGAGGATCGCTCGAGGATCGCATCGACTTCGTTCTGGTCTCTATCCCGGTAGTGGTAGAGGCGAACTGGGTAGTCGGCCCAGCTGAGTTGGCGGGCCAACTCTCCCAGCACAAAGTTCTCCATGATCGGGCCCACTGGCGCGGTGGGATGCTTCGCCCGCTTCAGGGTCATGCCGGCAAGGTGACCGGCGAGTCCAGTGTCGACTACCGTCAGCTTAGGTGTCGCCACGGCTCGGGTGGTCAGGTTGGTCGACCACGCGGGGATTCGGCGCACCACGTACAGCAACTCCAGCAGATCGAGGTAGCGCTTGACCGTGCTGGCCGGAAGCCGCAGGCGGTTGGCGAATGCTGCAGGAACGGAGAGAGTCGCCATCGAGGCGGAGATGAGGTTGAGCAACCTTCGCATGTCTGCTGGTCGCTCGATCTCCGCCACCTGCCGGACATCCCGGCTGATCAGATCTGACACGTAGGACTCGAAGAAGCGCGCGCGTCGACCAAGATCCGTGCGACGCACGGCCTCGGGATAGCCACCCCGCAATGCCCGTTCGAGATAGTCCTCTCGGTGCAGCACCGAGTGGGTCACCGTCTGGGCCACCATTTGCTCGGCGCCATGCTCGAACAGCGCGTCGACGAAGCATTCAGCGGTTCGATCGATCTCGCCCTGAGATAGCGGCCACAGCTCGATAGTCTCTAAGCGGCCCGGCAACAGGTCGGGAATATCCCGCAGGGCTAATAGCCGCGCCGAGCCGGTAAGCAAGAAACGACCCGGACGGGGCTCCACGTCGACCGCATGCTTGATCGCGAGGAGGAGTTCCGGTACCCGTTGTACCTCGTCCAAGACCAACAGACCGTCGTGGCGGACGAACAAGGCCGGATCGGCTTGTGCGGCGGATCGGACCGCTGCTTCGTCGAGATAACGCAGCTCGGCACCAGGAAAACCTTCCATGATGAGCCGCGCTAGGGTGCTCTTCCCGGTCTGACGGGCACCATTGATCACGACGACCCTGGTGTCAGCCAGCGCTGCCCGGACGTTCTCATTGGCGCGTCTCGGTAGAAGTTCGCTGAGCCCAGACATCTGCGGAACATAGCATGTCACAGGTGGTCTGTGGTCGATTTGCCGTCGATATGATGGTTGTTTTGCCGGATAGGGTGTGGTCGTTCTGCCGGCAAGCTCATGGTTGATCAGCCGTCCGGCGCAGCCGTCCGCGTTGGCGGCGCCCGCATCACATCGGTTCAAACATCCCCCGACAACCGGCCCGATCCATGCTGCATCGGTCGCGGCCGGATGCGGTGATCACCGTTTGGGGTGACGGTGGCGACAAGATCTGTCGTCCTAGTCACACAACCGGTGATCACGGGGCGGCTCAACCCAGCTCGATACCGTCCCAGCGCTGGCAGCGCCAACCGGTCCCGTCGGCTTCCAGCAGTACGGTTGCGGCGTTGGGCAGCAGCCGCGGCGCGGCGAACGAGCCCTCGACGTTGGCTGCTAGCGCAACGACGGCCAGCCGGGTCGCGGCGCCGTGGCTGACCAGCACGGCGGTACCGCCGCCCCGATGCGCGCGACGGATCGCCGCGACGCCGGCGAGGTAGCGCTCGAGCACTTGCTTACCCGACTCGCCACCCGGTCGGGAAGCCTCAAGGTCACCGTAATGCCAGGTGCGGTACAGCGCATGCAGGGTGTGGTGGTCCTCGGGAGTTTGACATCCCTCCAGATCACCGATGAACACCTCGTGCACCCCGTCGAGGATCTGAACGGTCAGCTGGTGCCTGACCGCGATGGGTTGGGCGGTCTGCCGGGCGCGCAACGCGCGGCTGGCATAGACCGCGACCACGGGATCATCGGCCAGTTTCTGCGCCAGGTCGGCGGCTTGCTGGTGACCGGCCTCGGTCAGCGGGTGCCCCGGCAAGAGAGTGTCCAGAATGCCCTGCGAGTTGGCGGTGGACTGCCCGTGCCGGGCTAGCACAAGTCGCAGCGGCGTCACGCACTGCGCCCGGCGCGCACCGCGCTGAGCCACTCCCGCGCGCCGGTGAACCCGGTCTGGTCCGGACCGGAGCGGGGCTCGCCAGTCCGGGGATAGGAGCCCAGGAAGCGCACCCAGGTACACCGCCGGTGCAGTTCGGCCAGGGCGTCGCCGACCGCGTCGGAGGCCACGTGGCCCTCACAGTCGAGGAAGAACTGGTATTCACCCAGCCGGGCCTTCATCGGCCGGGACTCGATCCGGGTGAGGTTTATTCCGCGCAGGGCGAACTCGGCAAGGAGCTCTAACAGTGCCCCAGGTCGATCGACGGCAACCGCCACCAGTGAGGTGCGATCGGTGCCGGTGGGGGGCGGCAACACATCGGGGCGACGCAACAGCAGGAAGCGGGTCTGGGCGTCATCTTTGTCGTGCACCCCGCTGGCCAGCTCGGCCAGCGGGTAGTGCTGCAGTGCGACCGGGGCACACACCGCCGCATCGGCGTGGCCATCGACTACCGCGACCGCACCTGCCGACGTCGAATCGGCGAGCAGCGTCGTCGCTTCGGGCAGGTGCGTGGCAAGCCAACCCCGGACCTGAGCCGCGGCGTGCGGATGGGTGACCACAGTGCGGACATCAGTCGCGCCGGTCCCCGGACGGACCAGCACGCTGAACCGGACCGGTAGCACGGCTTCGGCGACCGCCAGCACCGGCTCGCCCTCGACCATCGCGTCGAGGGTGGCCGGCACCGAACCCTCCACCGAGTTCTCCACCGGTACGCACGCCGCGTCCACCTGGCGGGCCCGCAGTGCGGCGATCGCCGCGTGAACCGACACCGCTGGATGTAGCTCGTCGCCGGGCACCAGCACGCGAGCCGCCTGCTCGGCGAAGGTTCCCTGCGGTCCAAGGTAAGCGGTGCCGGTCATGGCGTGGCCCGCAGCGGCTCGGCGTCGGGCAGCAGCCCCAGCCGGATCAGGTCGGCGACCGGTTCGGTCAGCGACATCGATCCGTAGCAGGCGAACACCTCGCGGGCGAAGCGGGAGGTATCGGCGGACAGCGCACCAGCCTCGGCGGCCAACGCTGCCGCGTCGGTGCACCGCAACGCCTCGTCCGCGTTGGCACCGGATACCGCGCGTGCGGTTGCTACCAGCATGTTGAGCAGCCCATGGTGAGTCAGCCCGCTGCTCTCTTCGTGGTGGCGGACCGCATAGTGCAGCCCGGCGGTCGCCTTGAACGGCTGGCCGGTGCTGGTCGCGATGGCCAGAAAATCGGCCACCTCCTCGACGCTGGGAAATGATTCCACGGACCTGCCACCGCAGCGCAGCTTGGGCCAGCAGCCGGCCTCGGCGACCCGGCGCACGCCCGCCAACCAATCGGGCCGGCCGCGGCGCGGCTCGACCACCCGCACCACGTCGTCCGGCACGAACTCGGTGAGCTGCACCAGCCAATTGGAGTCCACGTCCGATGGTGCCGGCACTTCGATCATCCGCAGATCCACGAGCTTCGGGTTGTCCAGCGCGGTGGAGATCGCCTTGGGCAGCCCACCCAGACCGGTGTCTGCGACCAGCGACAATGACACCGGCAGGGTCAGGCGCACCTTGCGCAGCGCGCCGACCAGTGCACCGAATCGGGAGATCGGACACAGCAGGAAACCGATCACCCCGCCGTAAGGCGCACGGCAGGCAGTGAGGTGCTCCTTGACGGCGTCGACCACGCTGACCCCGGACGGGGCGAACAGCGCTGCGTCATCGACCAGCCGGGCCAGCAGCGGTGGGACAGAGGACGGACCCGGAGGATGCAGATTCAGCACGGTCGACACCCGAGGCACCTTAGTCGGGGTCCAACCGGCGCCCGTCAGCGCTCACCCGATTTCCGGCTGCGAACCTCCCGGGTGACGCTGCGCTCGGCCACGAAAGACATCAACGGAATCGTGCCGGCCAGCGCTATTAGCACCATCCGGCCAGGCCGCCACCGCACTGAGGTACCCAACAACACCGTGGTGACGAGGTAGCACATATAGAGAAATCCGTGCACGGGCCCGCTCCACGCCAGCCGCTGGTCCCCGAAGCCGTAGTGCAGCACCACCGACGTCGTCAACACGAGGAGCATCACACCGGTGGCATAGGCAGTGATCCGGTACCCGATCAGCCGGGTGCGGATCTGGTCGGCTTTAGCACCGGTCCTGCTCGGCGAGCCGGGCGAGGTAGGCGTTGTACGCGGCGAGCTCATCGTCGGGATCGTCCTCCCGGATCGGCGGGTAAGCGGGGCGCCGAGGAACCGGCGGCGGTGTGGGACTGCTCAGCATCGTCTCGGGCTCCACGGTCTCGGCTTGGGGGGATTCGGTCTCGGGACCGCGATACTGCTCCAGCCATAGGAACCGGGCCCACGCCGCGACCAGCACGACCGCGAACAACGGCCATTGCAGCGCGTAGCCCAGATTCTGCCAATCGCCGGTCGATGACTGCGCGCGGTCCCACTGCCAACGCCCCAACCGGACGAACACCGCGCAGAAGGTCACCACGAGCACGTGTCCAACCCACCACCGCCGGGATAAGGCGAACCGCCACACGCCGCCACGATACGCGCCGCCGAGTACGCCGAGCGCTCTGCGGCTCCCGAGCTCCACTACAGAGCTGTCCGGGGCACTGCGCACAGCACTCGCGTGGAGTTCGGGAGCCGCAGAGTCGTCGCTGTGGGGGATGCGCGGGCGCGTGGTGGGGACGGATAACGTCGGGGGGTGAGCGAGCGGACCGGAGCGATCCAGCGGTGGCTTGTGCCGTCGCGGCCGGCACAGCCCGTGGTGGTCACCGATCCAGGGCAACGCCGTGCACTGATCATCGAGGTCGTCCTGGTGCTGGCGGTCACGCTGGGGCTGTCCGGCCTGCGCAGCCTGCTGGCGCTGCTGGACGCGCTGGTGGCTCCCGGTTCCCTGGCCAACCAGCATGTGGCGATCAATGCGCCGGTGCGTAGGAACGAGCTGCTGGACCTCGGCTACCAGCTCACCGGGGTGATTCAGTTGCTGGCCTGGGCAGGGCTGGGCGCCTACCTGCTGTGGCGCAGCGGCATCTCGCTGCGCCTTGTGGGCCTCGACCGCCGGTCGGCCGGTCGGGACGCGGGAGTTGGCATCGGGCTCGCCGCCCTGATCGGCGGGCCGGGGTTGGGCCTGTACCTGCTGGCCCGCGCGGCCGGCCTCAACCTCACCGTGGCGCCCTCCGCGCTCGCCGACACCTGGTGGCGGGTCCCGGTGCTCGTCGCCGCTGCGGTAGCCAATGCGCTGGCCGAGGAACTACTGGTGGTCGGGTACCTGATCACCCGGCTGCGCCAGCTCGGACGGGGTGGCGTCGGCGCTACGCTGGCCAGCGCGGCACTGCGCGGCAGCTACCACCTCTATCAGGGCTTCGGCGGATTCGTCGGGAACCTGGTGATGGGCGTGATCTTCGGCCGGGTCTGGCAACGAACAAACCGCCTCTGGCCGCTGGTGATCGCGCACGCGCTGATCGACACCGTAGCCTTCGTCGGCTACGCCCTGTTACACGGCCACGTCACTTGGCTCCCGTAACCCCGCCAACTCGCATTCAGTGGGGCTCAGCGGGGCTATTCGAGGCGGGCAAAACCCCGCTGAGCCCGCTGAATGCGGAGACTGGGTCAGCGGATGGTGATTTGGCGGCCGCGGAGGCCGCGGAGGGCGCGGCGTTCGGGGTCGGTGAGCGGCGTGGCGTCCAACGAGTCCAGGGCGTCGGCCAGCCGAGGCGCGAAAGCCTCCGCGGGCGCTGCCCACTCCCGAGCGTGCTGCTCGCGGTCGAGGTCCCAGACCGGCACCAGCACGCCGTGGGCACGAAACGAGCCAGCGAACCGGGAGTCTCCGCCGAGGTCGAGCTCATTACGGGCGGCCAGCCGAGCCAGCGCGGCAAGCAGCTGCTCCTCCGGCTCCGGGCGAACCCATCGCAGGTGCGCCTTATCGCCGGCATCGACCCAGTAGGCCGCCTCGATCCCGGTCCCAGTCACCGCCTCGGTCGGCATGATCGCGGCGTTGGCCTGCTGCAACGAGGCCGCCGCCTCGCCGGACGGAGGTTCCTCACCGGGGATCCACCAGGCGAAGTCGGGGTGCACTGTGATGTCGAGCGGTGCCTCGGGGGTCAGCAGATCTTGTAGCCGGATCTGCTCACCGTCACTGGTGGTGCTGACCGTCGGCAGCACCGAGCCGGGCTCCGCGGCCAGCGCCCAGCTCACCGCCCGACCGAGATCCCGGGACAGGTCCGCGGAGCTGCTGAGCACCTGTAAGCCGACCAGCGCCATGTTATCGGGTCGGACGATCGCGGCAGCCGCCGTCGGCAGCACCGTAGCCAGCGTGACGTCGCGCCCAACGGGCTGTGCCAGCGGCAGTGGTGCAGTCGCCGATGGCACGAACTCGCGCAGCGCGATGAGTTGGCACTCTGCTGCGAGGCCGGCGAAGGGACGGCGGACGACGACGTCCTGGGCGCCGCCTGGGGCGCCGTGACACGCCTTGTATCTCTTGCCCGAGCCGCAGGGGCAAGCCTGGCGGGGGTTGGTTTGGCCGTCGGTGGGCCGACGGGACTTCGTTTTGGTCACGCGGGCACGCTATCGCGTGGCCGAGTGACCTCGTGAGTGCGTAACAGTGTTCCAGCACTGAATGCCACTCACGAGCGGGTGCCGCCAGGCACCCGCACCACCACCAGCCGCCGCGCACGGGTCAGCGCGGCAGGACTGAGCAACCGGGTCAGCCGTCGTACCACGACAATCGTGGTGATCGCGACAGCCCCCGCCACCAGGTCAGTGGCAACGTGCAGCAGCACTCCATCGGCGCGGGCCTGCACACCACCGCGCAGGTTCCACAGCATGGCGGTACCGGCCAGCACCAGCCCGATCACCCAGATCAGCCACCACCCGATGACCATGCGAGAGGGGCGCGGTCGATGGTCCGGATGATGACCCAGTGTGGTGTGTTCCAGCTCCGCCAGCGCCGCGCCCGGCACCACCAGGTTCAGTCCTGGCACCAGGGCTCCGACCACCAACTGCCAACCCGGCCGGGCTGGTCTGACGGCAGCGGCCCGGGCTGCGGTCGCGTGCGCCTGCACCAGCCAACCCAGTGTGACCGCGCCGGCCAACGCAGCGGACAGCAGCGATACGACGCCGCCGGTGACCACCAGCGCATCGCTGGCATGCAGCGGACCAGCGGGCACCGCATCGCTGCGGCTGGCCAGCAGTAGCGCGTAACGCCACGCCTCTGCCCCCGCGGTGACCAGCGCCAGCATGGCCGTCAGCCCGAGCAGCGGGACCGCCACCGCGGCCAGTGTGCGCATCTGCTCATCCGCCGGGGTGGCCACCACCGCTACCACCGCAACTACAGAACCCGCGGCGCCACGTTCGAGTCGGCCACCATAGGACGACCCGCAGCGGCCCAGGCGCGCATCCCGCCCTCGACGTTCACCGCTTCCCAACCCGCCTGCTTGAGGTAGGCCGTGACCCGCGCCGACCGCCCTCCTGAGCGGCACACCACGTGCACCGGGCGATCAGGCAACACAGTGGCCAGCTCGTCGAGCCGCTGCGCCACCTGCCCCATCGGGACGTGCACCGCCGCCGGCGCATGCCCGGCGGCCCACTCGTCGTTTTCACGGACGTCGAGCAGTACCGCACTACCAAGCAAGTCGGCCACCACGATGGCCGGAACCGGGGTGGTCATGGCGCCAATGGTGCCATAGTCGGCCACCCGGTGGATCCAGGAGGAGTCAGCCGGTGAGTTCCAGGACCGTCAGCGTTCCGCTGTCGACGTTGCTCACAAATGCCTGCCGGCCGTTGGGCAGCACCGCAATGCTGGTCGGATTGGCCCCGGTCGGGATGGTCGCGGTGACCTGGTTGGTCCGGGCGTTGATCACGGTGACACTGTTGCTGCCCTCATTGACCACGTAGGCGAACCGTCCGTCCGGAGCCCAGGCGATGTCTTGCGGATGCTGCCCGACCGGGATGGTCGCCACCACCTTGTTGGTGTTGGTGTCGATCACCGACATGGTGCCACCGTCGTAGTTGACATTGGCTACCAACGGCAGGCTGGGGTGTACCGAGATGCTGTGCGGGCTGGCCCCGACTGGGATGGTCGCCAGCACCTCCAGGGTGGTGGTGTCGATCACCGAGACAACGTTGGACTCGTGGTTGGCCGTATAGGCGCGGGTGCCGTCGTGGGAGAAGGTGACCCAGTGCGGGTTCGGCGCGACCTTAACCTCTGCGATCACGGTGTTGGTGTCGGTACCGATCACCGACACCGACGCGGTGTCGTGGTTAGGCACGTAGATCCGTTTGCCGTCCCGGGTGACCGCCGCGAGATATGGGCGCGCGGGCTGTGGAATCGTTGCGACCACAGTGTTCGACGCGGTGTCGAGCACATCGATCGCGTGGATCGTCCGCTGATCGTTGAAGATGCTGACGTACAGCGTCCGGCCATCCGGCGCGAAGGCGAGGAACTGCGGCGGACCCGCAGGAATGGGGATGGTCGCGGTTACCTGGTTGACCGCCGTGTCCACCACGGTGACGACCTGAGCTTTCCCGTTCGCGATGTAGGCGTGCCGACCATTCGGGGAGACCGCGACGAAGGCGGGAGTCTTGCCGACCTGGATAATCCCGCCGAGCGCGGGTATTGCTACCTCCGGTCCGACGTCCGCCGCGGTGTTGGGTCCGAGCTGAGGTGTGGTGTTCGCGCCCTGCGGTGGCGCCGCCAGGACCCGGGTCATCGAAACAGAAACTCCGAGGACGACCACCACGACCAGCACCCCGGTGGCCATCAGTACCCGCCGTCGTAAAACCCGGTCGATCGGTGCGGCTGGCGTCAACTCCGGGGGCTTGGCGGTGAGTTCAGCAGGGGAGTCACCAGTCGAGCCGAACGGGATGCTGTAGGCAGTCGCGGCGGGCATCGGGCGCAGCGGCGGCCTGGGCTGCGACGGGATGTCGACCGGCGATTCCAGCGATCGCTCAGCAAAGGCCCCGGTCAGCGCCCGCACCTCCATCTCGGCGTATTTGGCCGGGTCGGCGATGTCGTTCTTGCTGAGCACCGTGGCGAGGTATCCGAGCGCAAACGCTATCGGTACCGAGACCAGCGCCGGGTTCTTCAGCGGGAAGATCGCGAAATCCAGACTCGGGAACATCGACTTCGGCGTACCCGACACGGCCGGAGACAAGATGATCAGTAGCACCGAGCTGATCAGGCCGCCATACATGCTCCACAGCACACCACTGGTGTTGAACCGCTTCCAGAAAAGCGAATACAGGATCGTCGGAAGGTTCGCCGAAGCCGCTACCGCGAAGGCCAGTGCCACCAGGAACGCGACGTTCTGGCCGAGCGCGGCAATACCACCGAGGACCGCCAGCGCGCCGATGACCACGGCGGTGATCCGGGCGACGCGCACCTCGCGGTCGGGATCGAGGTTTCCGCGCTTGATCACGTTGGCGTAGACATCGTGCGCGAATGACGCCGACGCAGTGATCGTCAGACCAGCCACCACCGCGAGGATGGTGGCGAAGGCAACCGCCGAGATGAAGCCCAGCAGCACTTCCCCACCCAGCTGGTAGGCCAGCAGCGGCGCCGCCGAGTTCTCCTGACCGGGCATGCTGGCGATCCGCTGCGGACCACCGTCGACCAGAGCCGCGGCGCCATAGCCGATCACCAGTGAGAACAGGTAGAAGATGCCGATCAGCCAGATCGCCCACACGACGGTGCGGCGCGCCTCTTTTGCCGATGGCACCGTGTAGAAACGCATCAGGATGTGCGGCAGACCTGCGGTACCCAGCACCAGCGCGAGCCCCAGCGAGACGAAGTCGAGCTTCGTCGTGGTGTTCTTGCCGTATTGCAGACCCGGCGCAAGGACGGCCTGGCCGTGCGACGACTTCGCCGCCGCTTCACCCAGCAGGGCGGACAGGTTGAGCCCGAACGAGCCCAGCACCCAGGCGGTCAACATGCCCGCACCGATGATCAGCAGGGTGGCTTTGACGATCTGAACCCAGGTGGTGCCACGCATCCCACCGACCAGCACATAGAAGATCATCAGGAGGCCGACGACCGCGACCACCAAGGCCTGACCCGCCTTGCTGCTGACGTTGAGCAGGAGGGCGACCAGACCACCAGCGCCGGCCATCTGCGCCAGCAGGTAGAAGAACGACACCACCAGCGTCGATACCGCCGCGGCGGCCCGTACCGGCCGCCTGCGCATTCGGAAGCTCAGCACATCACCCATGGTGAATTTGCCGGTATTTCGCAGCAGCTCGGCGACCAGCAGCAGGGCCACCAGCCAGGCGACCAGGAAGCCGATGGAGTAGAGAAAACCGTCGTAACCGTAGACCGCGATGGCCCCGGCGATACCCAGGAACGAGGCCGCGGACAGGTAGTCGCCGGAGATCGCTACCCCGTTCTGCGGCCCGGTGAACGATCGACCCGCCGCGTAGTAGTCAGCGGCGGTCTTGGTGCGGTGCGAGGCCCGGAACACGATCACCAAGGTGACCAGCACGAAGAAAACGAAGATCCCGCCGTTGAGCAGCGGCGCCCCGACGGCGTGCTGGACTAACGCTGCAATCACCAGACTCCTCCTTCGACCCGCTTACAGATCTGGCTGCTGAGCGGGTCGAGATTGCGGCTTGCGAACTGGACATACACCGTTGTGATGGCGAAGGTGGAGACGAACTGGAGCAAGCCGAAGATCAATCCGATGTTGACGTTGCCGACTATCTTGATGGCCATGTAGTGCGGCGCGAAGGCTGCCAGCACGACATACAAGAGGTACCAGGACAGGAAGAACGCGGTCATCGGGAAGACGAAGCCGCGGAACCGCTGTCGCAGCATGGCGAAATCCGTGCTGGTGTGGGCGGCGGCCCAAGGGTCCACCGGTGGCGGCGTGCCCACACCGCCGACGCGCTCGGTGGTGCTCATGCAGACACCTCCAGGGCAGTGATGATCATGCTGATGTGACGTGCGTCGCGAAGACCGGCACACCCTAGTGGCCGGACTTTCACCAGCGTGCACCGCATCGCGAACCGCTCGGTATGCAGCGGTGATTACCGACGGTGCCGGCCACCGCGCATCCTGGGCAGCGCTACCATCCCGGAGCGGGGGGCCATCTGGTCCAAGTCCCGATCCTCCGACAGGCCCAACCGGTCTGGTGCATGCAACCGCAGCAGGATGCGAGATACGTCGACCGGGATGCGATCAGTGGTGCGCTTGCTGACCACCACCATGGTCAGGAAGGCCAGCGGCACGGTGAACACAGCGGGCTGGGCCAACAGTGTCTGCCACCCTGGCGGGAGTACGCCGGCCGCGGCCGGCAGCACCGTGGCGAACGCGAGCCCGCCGCCGGCCAGAATGCCGGCCGCCGCGCCGACGTCGGTCAGCCCGCGCCACCAGATGCCCAGCACGAGCAGCGGGCAGAACGACGAGGCGGCCACCGCGAAAGCCAGTCCCACACCTTGCGCCAGGTCCAACGATGACACGGCGAGCACGAACGCCAACGGCACTGTCCAGGCAGCCGCAGTGGCCGCCCGGAAGTCCCGCAACCGACTGGGAAGCACGTCAGTGGACAACACTCCGGCGATGCTGACCACCAGCCCAGTGGCGGCGGAGACAAAGGCGGCGAACGCCCCGGCAGCGATCAGGCCACCGAGTAGCAGCCCTGGCCATCCGCCCAACGCGGCGCGTGGCAGCAGCAGCAGCGCGGCGTCGGTGTTGCCGTTGACCAGCAGCTCCGGGACGTACAGCCGAGCGAGCCATCCGGACACCATCGGGAACAGGTAGAAAACTCCGAGCAGGGACAGCACCAGCAACGTGGTCCGGCGCGCCGCTCGGCCGTCGGGGTCGGTGTAGTACCGCCCCAGTACGTGCGGCAACCCCATGGTGCCCAGCAGCAGCGCCACGATGAGCGAGTACGTGGCCAGCAACGGATGGCTGCCGCTGCCCAGTGGACGAAGCCATTTGTCGTTGTCCAACACGGCACCTCGGATCACCGGAGTCCGGCTGCCCGCGTCGAAGTGCAGTCTGGTGTTCTTGGCGACCCGGTGCTCCCCTGGTGCCCAGTACACCGTCCCGTTCGCGAATCGCCCGTCCTCGTTTCCCACTGCGTTGACCACCATCGGCGCAGCGACTTCCAGCACCACATCGTGATCAAGAGTGATATCGGCGGCATGGGAGAAATGCGGCAGCGCCGAGGCACCCAGCGAGCCCCGCACACCCGGTTTCTCGCCGGCATTGTGAATCAGCAGCACGAAGACCGGGATGGCGAGCGCGGTCAGCTTTATCCAATACTGGAAGGCCTGCACGATGGTGATCGAGCGCATCCAGCCGGTGTAGATGTTCAACGTCACGATCACCATGACCACCGCCGCGCCGACCCACTTCGGCTCTCCGGTCACAGCATGGAGGGTCAGCCCTGCGCCCTGCATCTGCGGTACCAGGTAAAGCCAGCCGATGACGATCACGAAAATGGTGCAGACCCGGCGCAGACCTACCGAGCCCAAACGTGCCTCGGCGAAGTCGGGCAGCGTGTAGACACCCGATCTGCGCAGCGGCGCCGCCACGAAAAGCAGTAGGGCGAGATATCCTGCCGTGAACCCGACCGGGTACCACAGCGCGTCCACCCCTCCCTTGAGTACCAGACCGGCGATTCCCAGGAAGGAGGCCGCGGACAGGTACTCGCCGGAGATCGCCGCGGCATTCCAGCGGGACCCCAGCGTTCGAGACGCGACCAGGAAGTCCGAGGTCGACCTGACCTTCGACCCGTAGAGCCCGGTGAGCATGGTCGCCGCGGCAATCACGACCATCGCACCGATGGTGACGTAGAACACCGCCTGCCCAGGCACGCTGGCGTTCAGTTCTCGACCATATCGGCGAAGTCCTGCTCGTTACGATCCGCGCTGCGATTGTAGGACCAGGCCACCGCGACGAAGAACGGGTAAACCGCGAACCCGAGCAGGAGCCACGGCAGCCGTATGCCCACGACGGTGATGGTGCCCAGCGACGGCATCAGGAACAACAGCGGGATACCCGCTAGCACCAGCACCGTGAGCAGCATCAGCCGGATCGACAAAATCAGCTGCACCCGCACCAACTGGCGAACCAGTACCTCACCGACGCTGGTCTGATCCTCCAACTCGGCGAGCGTTCGTATCACCCGGCGACTGCTGCGCCGCTTGGCGAGCACGATCCGTTCCCGCTTGCCGAGCTTGACCTTGGCCGCGACCGGGTAGCCGTTGGCCTCCCGGGCTTTTTCTGCGGCCGCCGCGTCCTCGGCCGCCCGCGTCAGAGCCTCCCACGGGTCGTCATCCGGTCCAGTCGCGTCAGTACTCATGGGGGACTCATGGAGACTCATCGCCGACGCATGGGCGGACTCATCACAACTCATCGGGGTTCATCGGAGCTGCTCGGGAGGTCCAGCCCTGTTTGGCCGCACGGACCAAGCGGTCCTTCAGCTCTCGAGTGTGCCTTCGGCTGACCGGTAACTCGGTGGCGTCACCTCCGTTACCCACCCGCACCACGTAACCCGACGCCGACATGCGCAGCTCGGTGACCAGCGGCAGGGCGACCAGAAAGGAGCGGTGGATCCGCACGAACCCGGCGTCCGACCAGCGATCTTCCAACTGGGAAAGCGGGATACGGACCAGGTGGCTGGTGCCCTCTCCGGTGTGCAGCCGTGCGTAGTCCCCATGCGCCTCCACCCAGCGTACCGACGAGCGCGGCACCAGCTTGGTGGTCCCGGCGAGCTCCACCGGGATGACCTCGTCCTCGCTGCCGGGATCCGGTCCCGGGGCAGACGCGTCGCGCCGGGAGGCCACGATCCGCCGCATGGTGTTGGCCAGTCGCTCTCGACTCACCGGCTTCATCAGGTAGTCGGCCGCGCCGATCTCGAAGGCGTCGAGAGCCTTCTCATCGTAGGCGGTGGCGAACACGACCACCGGTGGGTTGGGAATCGCGCCGAGCAGGCGGGCCAACTCCAGCCCGTCCAACCCCGGCATCCGGATGTCGAGGAACACGACGTCGATCTGGGGCAGCGACGACGTTCCGTTGGTGCCCCGGTTGTCAGGACGCAAGACCGACAATGCCTCGGTGGCGTTGGTGGCCGTCAGCACGGTGCCGATCCGCGGCTCGGCTTCGAGTACTTCCACCAACATGGACAGCGGACCCGGCTCGTCGTCGACGGCGAGCACGACAAGACCCGGGTTGTCGTCGTTGCCGCTCATCGACCGCCTTTCCGCCAGACCAGTGTGCCCCCACCAACCCCGGACCATCAATCCTGCACATGGCCGGTATCGCTGTCCACGGTTGGCGGACTAGTGCCATCCCTGGTACTCAGTGTGATCGGCCAGAGCTACAGCCCGAAGCGGGACCAGGTGGCGCGGTGCTCAAGCGCTTCGAGCACCGCCAACGCGGATTCCGGACCGCCACGCCCGCTCAGCGCGGCCGCTGCGGGTGCTATCCCCAGCCTAGCCAGCAACGGCCGGCGTGCCTCCACCGTGATGATCTCCGCGTCCGGGTAGCGCGTGGCGATCTCCCCACGCATTGTGCCGAGCCGGTCGACCAAACCCAATTCCAGGGCCCGGCGACCGCTCCACACCTCACCGGTGAACAGGTCCTGCTGACCGGTCACCAGCCGATCGCCGCGGCGCGAACACACCCAGTCGCGAAACATACCGTGCAGTTCGGTTTGCATGCTACGCAACCACACCACGTCGTCCTCCCGCTCAGGCAGGAACGGGTCGAGCCGGGATTTGTTGGCCCCCGCGGTGTACAGCCGCCGCTCGACCCCGAAGCGCTCGAGCAGACCATGCAGCCCGAAGCCCTGGCTGACCACCCCGATGGAGCCGACTAGTGACGTCGGGTGGGCGACGATCTCATCGGCGGCACAGGCGAGCCAGTACCCACCGGATGCGGCGACGTCCTCGCAGAACGCCAGCACCGGCACGTCCTTAAGATCGGCGAGACCGCGGATCCGGTCCGCCACCAGAGCCGACTGGGTGGGCGAACCGCCCGGTGAGTTGATCAACAACGCCACCGCCCGCAGCCGGTCGAAGCCGAAGGCCCGGGTCAGCACCGACTCCAAGACGGACAGGTTGATCACTCCACGACCCAGCGGTGCCGCCGTCGGTGTGATCACGCCGTGCAGTTTCACCGCAGCCACCACCGGGCCGCGCTCGCGCAGCGTGCCGGGCAGCGGCAGCCGCGACGTCAGGTCCTTGACATCCATCAGGCCACCCTACGGCGGCTGACCGACATCGATCGGCCGCAGGCAACCGCGTTCTGGATGCGGACCGCGGCAAAAGTGGGCCCAATAACCGCAGTCCGCATTCAGAACGCGAGCCAGCCGGGCTGACTAGGCGGTTACGGGGGGTTGGGTTCGGGATGCGGTTGGTGTTGGTGGGGCGATGGCGCGCACGCCGCGGCTGAACTTGGGTACCCGCATGCTGACCTTGGTGCCCATCCCCGGTCCGGTTTCGACCACGAGCCCGCATTCCTCGCCGAAGGCTCCGCGTAACCGATCATGAACGTTGCCCAGCCCGACATGCGCACCCGTGACGTGTGAGTCGGTCATCTCGTCACGCAGCCGGTCCGGATCCATCCCGATGCCGTCGTCCTCGACGCTGATGAGGCAATCGGATCCGGCGTCCTCGGCGACGACCGACACGGTGCCGCCGCCGGGCTTGCCCGCCAAGCCGTGCCGTACCGCGTTCTCCACCAGCGGCTGCAACGCCAGGAACGGCAATACCACCGGTAGCACCTCGGGCGCGATCTGCAACCGCACTTGCAACCGCTCCCCATACCGGGCCTTCTCCAGGATCAGGTAGCGGTCGATGTTGTTGAGCTCCTCGGCAAGCGTGGTGAACTCTCCAGCGGAGCGGAAGGAGTACCGGGTGAACTCGGCGAACTCCATCAGCAGCTCACGGGCCTCCTCCGGGTCGGTGCGGACGGTCGAGGAGATCGTGGTGAGCGCGTTGTAAATGAAATGCGGCGAAATCTGCGCGCGTAGCGCCCGCACCTCGGCATGAGCCAATCGGGATCGGGACTCATCGAGCTCAGCGAGCTCCAGCTGGCTGGAGACGTACCGCGCGACCTCCGCGGCAGCCTTCATCACGCCCGCCGCGGCGGGCCGCTGGCTGACCACACCGAAGGTCCCGACGACGCCGCCGTCGACCTCCAGCGGGCAGACGACGACAGCGCGAATCGGGCAGTCGGCGCGCCCACAGTCCATCTCACGCTGGCTTCGGACCTGCTGACGTCCGGTGCTCAGCACCTCCAGCGCCGCCTCAGCGACCCATTCGGCATGATGCTGAGCGTCCCCGTCCCAGGCCAGCATCACGCTTTCCTCGTTGGTCAGCGCGACGGCTGAGCAGTTCAACAAGGCCCGCAGATGCGGTGCCGCGGCAGTCGCCGAGGCGGCTGACAACCGATCCCGCAGCGGTGGTGAAGCCTGCGCCATGGTGTGCAGCGCGGTGTACGTGGCGCGATCGGCGTCGCTGCCGAATGGCTGGCGCCGTCGCCTCCGGAGTATCAACCCGGCAGCGATCACCACGGCGAGGACGACGGCACCCACCATCGCGAGGTGGCCGAGCTGGTTCACGAATCCATAGTCGCGGTCTCGACCTCAGGTGACAACGGCGGGTCAGCCCGCCGTCAGCCAGGCCGCGCGCAGGATTTCCGCATGACGGTCTCGGCCGCCTTCGGCCAGTTCATCCCAGCGGTGATCCACGGCATCGCCGCATCGGCCGAGTGGCCAGCCTGAACCCACCGAGCGGCCACCACCATGGGATGGTCCCACCCCGACTCGACGACATCGGCAAGCAGCAGCGCCAGCCGCATCACCTCGGGGTCACGAGTGACGTAGCCGATCAGCCGTCGGCTGCGGGTCCGCGGCGCTGGTTCGCCAGGCTCGGCGGGGAACAGCAGCAGGTCACGCTCGCCGAGCAGGTCGGCGGTATGGCGTTCCGGAGCCGGCTGCTGGGTCGGCACTCCGGAGCAGATCCACTCCACCGGGCGCCCCAGCACCCCTTCGTCGGCCGACCGGAGCTCCACCGTCCACGTCGTTCCTACCGAGCGGCACCACGACGCTGTCATCACGCACTTACCCGAGGCTCTCCGTTCAGGTGGCGAGCCGGCAGGATGAGTTGGGGGGGCAGATCGAACCACAGGGGCAAGCGAACCCCTACCGAACCGCGCGCGCCACCGCAGCATGGGTGAACCGACTCTGTTCACTCTGATGGCGCCATCAGCGAATGAGCCGAGACAGCCGGCGATCGGCCAGCGGCTTGCCGCCGGTCTGGCAGGTCGGGCAGTACTGGAAGGCGCGGTCAGCGAAGGACACCTCCCGGACGGTGTCGCCGCATACCGGGCAGGGCAGACCGGCGCGGGCATGCACGGCCAGACCAGCCCGCTTCTCCCCCTTGAGCCGGGCGGCACCCTGACCGACCGAGCGGGCTACCGCATCGCGTAGCACCCGCTGCAGCGCCTCGTGCAGCCGGTCTACGGCGTCGTCGGTCAATCTCCCAGCGGTGGCATAGGGCGACAGCCGAGCGACATGCAGCACTTCGTCGGAGTAGGCGTTGCCGACTCCAGCCATCATCGTCTGGTCGGTCAGCACCGTTTTAAGCCGCTCGGTGCGCCCACGAAGCACCTCGGCGAGTCCGTCACGGGACAGCGTCAGAGCGTCCGGGCCGAGCCGGGCGATCCCGGGTAGATCAGAGATGCCGGCCGCGTCAGCTACCACGTACGCCGCGAGCCGCTTCTGGGTGCCCGCCTCGGTGAGGTCGAAGCCCATCCCCCCGCTGAGATGCACCCGCAGTGCGATCGGTCCCTTGCCCGGGCGCGGCGCGGCGGCGGCCAGCGCGTCCGACCAGCGCAGCCAGCCGGCCCGCGCCAGGTGGAAGACCAGCGCGGCACCGTCGGTATGCACCGCGAGGAACTTTCCGTGTCTGGTCGCGGCGGTCACTGGCCGTTCGTGCAGTGCGCTCACCGGCGGTTGCACGGTCTTGAGCACCGTGAGGGAAGCGACGTCGACGCGGGTCACGATCGCGCCGACAGCGTGCTCGCGCAGATGATGCGCCAGCGCCTCGACCTCGGGCAGCTCCGGCATACGTCCCAGTGTGCGGCAATCCGATCGAATGTACGACGGATCCGATCGGACCTAGGCGCAGGGACTCAAGAATCGCGTAACGGTGGGGGGGACCCGACCCGCATAAGCGACCCGTTGCCATCACCTGGGGTGCCTGTTCTTTTGAGGTCATCAACGATCTGGTAAACCGTCTCCCGGGCCGGGATCATGCCGCGTACGACCTCTTCCAAGTGCTCACCGTCGGTCCCCACCGGACCACTTGTGTGCACCCTGATGAGCCAGGGCCGTTGCAGCGCCCACGACACCGGCAGCATCAGCAAAATCAGCAACACCAGCAGGACGAACCAGGCCGGTCTGACCACCTCGGCCGGGGTCCAGAACACCACGAACAGCGTCAGCGCGACGAGGATGACCAGCATGATGATGCCGTGGCCGAAATCGGTCATGTCATGCTCGAACTCGTCGGTCATGGCCCGTCTGGTCCAGCTGATGCTGCTCCGGACCCACCAGGTGCGCCCATCGTCGGTCCGCACCCTCCGAATCATGATCCGCCTCCGTATCTTGCGGGGACACCCGCCGCCCGGCATCCTGCGGGACACCCGCCGCGTGGACACACTTAGCGTAACGTTGAACTGACCCCAGTCGACGCGGGTGCGATGCTGACTGACTATGACCCAACCACCGTCGTTCACTCGCCGCCGGGAGGACTTCACCTGCCTGCGCTGTGGGACGCCGGTGCGCGGCAGCGGCTACACCAACCACTGCCCACGGTGCCTGTGGTCGCGGCACGTCGACATCAACCCGGGCGACCGGGCCGCCGAGTGTGGCGCAGCGATGGAGCCGGTCGGAGCGCTGTCCGAGGGCGGCGAGATCGTCGTAGTTCAGCGATGCGTGGCCTGCGGCCACACCCGCCGCAACCGCACCGCACCCAACGACGACCGCGAGGCGCTCCTAGCCCTATTCGGCCGCCCAGTCCCCGACCCACGCTAGTTCCGGCCCCGCCAAGTGGAACCTAATGAGAGCGGCCACAACGGCTCGTCGACGGCGATGCCGAGTGCCCGCAGTGCCGCCACCGTGCGCGCAATCTCCTGGGCACGAAACGTGCGTGGAAGTTCCCAAGAAAGAGGAGGTTTGGTTCGGTGGAGTTGGTACAGGATGAGGCGTTCTTTGCCTTGTTTCATTCGTTCACCGGTACTGCTTTCCATGTGGAGGGGCAGGACAGTTACCACACTCCAGATGAGGCCGGACCGTTTGAGCTCTTCTTAACCCAACAGGATGACGATTTGGCTTGGCATCAGCCTTGGCTGAATCTAGTTCGGAATATCACCGCAGCAGGTAAGAACATCCAGCGCGTGCGGGTGGTCACCGTTCCTCATGTTGACTACACCCGCTGGGGCCTCACCATAGCACCGCACAACATCGCGGCTGGGGAAGATATTCGTTGGCTTCCTCGGCACCTCATCCGCTGGTATGAACCACTGCTAGTACCCGGCATCCTCCACACTGCCGAATATGCCGAGGCTGTCATGCGCCGGGTCATCGAATTCTATGAAATCCCTGACGACCTTGACGCCGGGGTATCGGCGCGCATGGAACGCCGACAGATCTTGTACCGAAGCAATCATAAGTTTCACTTCATCGTCACCCAACAGGCACTTCTAACAACCGTCGGCGACAGTAGCGTGATGATCGGGCAGCTAGACCGACTTCTTGCAGCCATGTTCGACGACATCGAGCTTTACGACATGCACTACACATTGGACGGGACGTGGCTGGGTGCGGAACCGGTCACCGACCCGAGCCGTATCAAGTAAGCCAGGTCGTGGCGGGATACTGCGCTTGCGCGTGCGCTGCCGTGGCAGCGGTACATCACGGGTCACGCGGAACTGGCCGCGCGAGTGAGCACGGAACTGCTCGTGTCCTGATTGGACGCAGCTGGTGACCCCACCGATTCCGCAACGCACTCGCCTCGCCGCGCGCCTGAAAGAGCTTCGCGCTGGCAAGTTCCGATCCGGTAACCAGTTCGCGGCTCACGTCGGTTGGCCGCAACCGCGAGTATCGAAGATCGAGACAGGCGCACAACGTCCGTCGGCTCAGGACATCAGCACGTGGGTGAACGCTGTTGATGAAGGGCCTGAGGTTGAAGCGGAACTTCTGGCCATGCTGGCGGCCACCCGATTCAGCTATGTTACACACTGCGAAAACGTCGACGGCGGTTTAACAGCGTCGTTAGCATTCTTCGCCGCGCTAGAAGCTCAAGCGACACAGATCGCCGAGTTCCAGCCAGCATTCATCCCTGGATCGTCCAGACCGCTGGAGTTGCTGACACTCCACGGCGGCCCGGTGACATCCGGGGCGTCCGCCGTGGATGTTGAGACGCTGATAGCCACACGAATCAAGCGCCAGCAGATCCTGTACCAACCGGACAAACGCATCGACATCGTGATCGGCGAGACCACGCTGCACGACCCACCGGGAACGATCGAGACGCTGGTAGGTCAGTTGGACCGGTTGGTAGCCGTCAGTGGACTGCCGGCCGTGCACCTCGCCGTGCTTCGGACTGGCACGCCGATGCCGATTCTAGATGCGATCACCGGCCAGCCCGACAGGATATTGTCGATGTCCGAGGTCGCCTGCACGGATGTCCGAAGTCGTCTGCACTCCTGGGTCGGTGATAGATGTAGGGACGCGGGGCTGTCCCCGACCACCGACTGAGGCCGGCGCCTCTCAGCGGACGGGAGCTGAACACCGCCGCGCATCCTGATGGAGAGTCAGCTACCTGTGGGCGCCGCGTTGCCAGTGCTCCAGGGCGCCCCGATCGCCCCGCACGCGCAGGTCCCAGGACACCCGGCGGTTCCAGAGCATCAGCAGGAGCTCCCCCGCCGTAGCCTCGACCTGCGCGTCCCGGGGTCCGGTGTCGACCGCGCCCCGCCCGGACGTCGGGGCGTCCGGGCCGAGCCGGATCCACCACCGCCCGTCGGTGTCGGTGGCGTGCAGGGCGAGAGTGACACCGGTGTCGGTTCGCAGCTGCCCGGCATAGCGGTGCAGGAATCCGCAGACCATCTCATCGACCCCGTCGGCCGCGACGCGAGGGACCAGGTCGGTCCCGTCGGCGACCCGCGCCGCCGCGCTGTTCTGCGCGTCGACCCGGTGCACGAGGGTCTCGAACAGCTGGCGGCGGATCCAGAAGCTCCGCGCGGAGGCCGCCGGCCACACCGTCCAACAGTCGAGGTCCGATGGCGCCGCCCGAAGCGCGTCCACGAGGTCCGCGTGCGCCACCTGGGCACGCTCGACTAGGGCGGGACCGTCGCCAGGGTCGGGGTCCTCCAGCGAGCATCGCTCCGCCCGGTCGGGCGGCCCGGGACGCCCGTCCCGCACGACCCGGGTGACCCAGCGGTAGACCAGGCCCAGGTGCGCGACCAGCTCACGCAGCTTCCAGCCCGGGCATCCCGGGACGGGCGCCGCCAGGTCGTGCACCCGCGCGGTCGCGACGAACAGGGCGCCCTCGCTCTCCAGCAGAGCCAGGCGCTCGTCGTCGCCGGTGAACGCCGGGCGCACATCACACCCGCGGGTCATCGAGGCCGGATCCCGGCCGCGGCGCTCACGGTCTCCCATGGCTCGGCTCGCGTGGGTTCAGGGACTCGGGGGTGCGGGGGGTTTGAATCGCCCCGGCAAGTCCGGAGACTCGGTTCGTTGGTTCAGCCAGCCTCGGCGAGGCCAGCCTTCAGGCTAGTAGGCCTGCTCGAGGGCAGCGCGGTAGGCCCGGGCGTCACCGCCGGGGGCGATCACCGAACCAGTTCGCGGCTCACATCGGTTGGCCGCAACCGCGAGTATCGAAGATCGAGACGGGCGCGCAACGTCCGTCACCTCAGGAAGCCACGTTTAGCATTTCAACTACGCACCGTTTTGGGGCGTGCCGTGAAGTAGTCGCCGGTCACCAACGCTGGGCGGCGTGTCGTCGGGTGTGAGAGACGCTGCGGTGGTGGGGACGGGTGTCGGCCCGACGGGCCGGGCGGGCGCGGCGGCCGGGGGTCCCCAGCAAGCCGAGCGCGGCCAGCAGCACAGCGATCGACACCAGCGCGGCGATCATGGCCTTCGCGTCGTTACCTGCCACGGGGACGGTTGGCGGAACCTGCCTGGCGTTGACGACCTGGTCGATGTGCTGTTCCCGGCCCATGGGTGGGATATCTGCCGAGGGAGTCGCTGCGGCGGGGAGCACGGCGGCGGGAGGCTGTGGCGCGGGCAGTCGGGAATAGTCGACCAGTCCGGTGTGCTCCAAGTACTCCATCTGCCGGTTGAGCAGGACCGCAGCGTTGGCCGCGAACGACCGGATCAGCTCGTTACGGGTGCCGGACCGCACGCTGGTGATGGCCGGCAGCACCGCACCGTCGGTGATTCGCAGCCCTTGGGCGAACATGCGGTCGAAGTCCGGGCCAGAGCGCCCGGATAGCTCCCGCATCCAGCTCTGCTGCTGCGCATCAGGTTGGTCGGGCAACACCACGCCAAGCTTGTCGGCGACCGTGCGAGCCTGATTGCCGAGGTCGCCGTAGTCGACCCAGACGCGCTTGGCGACGGTGCGGACTCCCACGGTGGCGCCCTGTTGCTGGGCCTGCTGCCCGCTCGATCCGCCGCACAGGCCGGCCTGCCGGACCATCACCAGCAGATCTCGATCCGCGGGGCTCAACGGACCCCATTGCGTTTGCGTCCATCGGGAGTCTGCTGTCGTAGCCGGCCCGTTCTCCGACACGGTTGCTACCCCGTACTGCGAGGTGGCCCAGTACTGGAACACCACAACTGTCAGCGCGGCGATCACGGCCAGGGAGACAACCCATCGGACGAATCGGGGTACCGGGGGGCGCACAGATGAAACCTCTCAGCTCGGGGTCAGTCAGGGTGCTAGACGAGGTCGAACTGCTCGGTGTGAATCCGCGGCTGCGGGACGTCCAGCCCGTCGAGCACGGTCAGCACGTCGGTGACCATCGCGGGAGGACCGCACAGGTAATAGTCGAGCTGGTTGCGCCGGAACGTGCCGGGCAGCAGCGCCGTCAGGAGGTCCTCATCGACAGCTCCGGATGCGCCGGTCCAGCTCGGTGGCGGCTGGCGGAGCAGCTCAATAACCGTGAGGTCCAGCTTCTGCTGAAGTTGGCTGAGTTCGGTGCGAAACAGCAGATCGTCGAGGGTCCGGGCCACTACCACCAGCCGGTGCGGGCGCCGGTCCCGTCGGTGCGCCAGCGTTCGCAACATGCTCATCATCGGGGTGATGCCGACGCCGCCGGCGATCATCACCAATCCAGTGCAGCGCCGCAGGTCGAGGGTGAAGGCGCCGTGCGGGCCGTCGACCCATACCGGGCTACCCGGTCGCAGCTGGCGCAGCTCGCTGGTGAAATCACCGCTGTGCCGGATCGTGAACTCGGTCCACAATCCCACGTGAGCGCTGGAGGCGATGGTGAACGGATGCTCCTGCGCCCCGATCGAGGGATTCAGGCGTATCCAGGCGAACTGGCCGGGGGCGAACTCCAAGGTCCGGTAGCCACGCCGGTGTCCGTCACGGCGGCGGGGCTCGAGGACCAGCGTGCTCACCGTGCTGGTCTCCGGCCGGAGCTCGCGGACCACATATTCGCGGCGAGGCCCGCGCAACGGCAGCCATAGCCACCGGTATCCGAGCACCCCCAGCGCGGCCACCGCGAGGACGGTGAACAAGGCCCGCATCGCGGTGTCTCGAACCAGGTGGTTGAGCCACCAGATGTGCAGTGCGCTGAGCACCAGCACCGAGCCGGTCAGCGCCACATGCACCCAACGCCACACCTCGTAGCGCTGCTGCAGTCGCCTGCGCAGTACCGTCAGCGCGACCAGTGCACCCAGCGCCACGGTGGCGCCGACGGCTGTACGAGCGCGATTAGGTGCATGCACGATGTCGAACAGCGCCACGTTTGCCGGCTTCGCCGCCACCACCAGGATGATGTGCAATCCCACCAGCAGGGTGACGGCCAACCCGACGAAGCGGTGGATCCCCAGCACGCCGTCGATCCCTAAAGTGCGGGTCAGCGAGCGCAGCCGAGACGGCAGCACGACTACACAGACCAGCATCGAAGTGGCCAGCAGGCCCATCCCGACGGAGAGTTGGGACAGCAGCGACGAACCGTCTCTCGGACCCGGGCCGTGCAGCACAGGCGCCAGCAGCACAGGCGCCAGGAGCACGGCGAGGAAGGCCGTTGCCCACAGCGTTCGTTCCAACTGGCGTCGCACGGCACGAACCGTATGGAGAAGTAGGTACCTACCCGGCGCAACCTGAGAGTGTTACCCACCCGGGGTCGCCCACACGGCCGTGAGACGCGACGAGCGCCCGCCCGTTAGGCCAAATGGCGGTAAGCATTACGTCGAACGCCCCGTGACGCACTCAACCGCGTTCGGTAATACGTTGGACCAGATGGGTAATCTTGCCGCTCATCGATTGCCCCACACCGCACGGCGCGGAAGCCTTGCCGCCGATGCAATCCGATCAGCGGTCAACGGCGTCCGCCACTGGGCCTGCCGCCAGCTTGCGGCAACCTGTACTTCTCATGGTGCCCTTGCGACAGACAACGAGCCGGGTGCTGCAGGCGTTACGATCCACGGGATTCGAGACCCGGATCTTGGACACCGTGCCGGAAGTGCTGGATGCGGCCCGCGCACACTCCCTCGCGGCCATCGTCCTCGACGTCGCGCTGGCCGGCTCCGATCCCCGAAACTTCCTCGACGAGCTGCGCCGGGTGGCTCCGCAGCTGCCGGTGATCGCACTGACCTCGCGCGAGCAACGGGAACAGACGGTGTCACTGCTGCGGGGCACCTTGGATGACTACCTGACCACGCCGTTTCCGGTGGAGGAGCTGGTCAGCCGGCTGCGACTGCGGGTCTCCGATCGGATGCCGGTGGACCGGACCGTGCTGCGCGCGGGGATGGTCACCGTCGATACCACCCTCGGACTGGTCAGCGTCGCCGGCCGGCTTGTGACCCTGTCGCCGACCGAATACGCGCTGCTTATCGCGTTGGCCAGCCGGGCAGGTCAGCCGGTGTCGCAGGACCGGCTCACCACCGAGGTCTGGGGCCAGCCGAAGTCGTCCAACATCGTGGAAGTCTACGTGGGATACCTGCGTCGCAAGTTGGGCGCCGACCGGATCCGCACGGTGCGCGGCGCCGGCTACGTGCTCGACGGGTGAGCTTGCGATAGCGAATTCTCAACCCCAGCATAGCTTCGGCTCAGGCTGGTGGGGGAAGCTGGCGGCCGTGGACGACCAGAGTTGTGCCAGTGTGCTCGTCGTCGACGACGAGCCGAACATCTTGGCGTTGCTGTGCGCCTCGCTGCGGTTGTCTGGCTTCGAGGTGCACGCCGCGGACAGCGGCGCCCGAGCGCTGAGCACCATCGCGCAGACCGTGCCGGACATCATCGTGCTGGATGTGATGCTGCCGGACTGCGACGGGTTCACCCTGGCCCGCCAGTTGCGGGCGGCGCACGGTCAGGTCCCGGTGCTGTTCCTGACCGCCCGGGACGGCGTTGACGACCGGATCGCCGGCCTCACCGCGGGTGGCGACGATTACGTGACCAAACCGTTCAGCCTCGAGGAGTTGGTGCTGCGGCTGAAAGCGATCCTGCGGCGCACCCAACCCACCCGCAACGGCAACGGTGGCGGGGATGCCGGTGGCGCGTTGGTGACCTACGCCGATCTTGAGCTGGACGAGGAAGCCCACGAGGTTCGTCGCGCCGGGACGCTCGTGGCGCTCTCGCCGACCGAGTTCAACCTGCTTCGCTACCTCATGGTCAACGCGGGAAAGGTCGTCAGCAAGACCCAGATCTTGGATCGGGTGTGGAACTACGACTTCGGCGGTGACAGCCGGATCGTCGAGTCCTATATCAGCTACCTACGCCGCAAGATCGATCGACAGAACCCACCGCTGATCCACACGATCCGCGGTGTCGGGTACACGCTGCGGCTGCCCCGCGATGCGCTCAATATCGGTGCCTCATGAGGATGCCGCCTCGACCGCTCACCCTGCGCGGCCGGTTGATCGCCGCCCTGCTGGTGTTCTCCGCTGTCGGGCTGGCGATGTTCGCCGGAGCGAGCGAGTTACTGCTGCGGCACTCCCTGCTGAGCCGGGCGGACCAGCAGCTGCACCACTTCCCGCTGCACCGGATCGCAGCAGCGGAGCGGCCGAACCCTCAGCGGCTGCCCAGCGACTACCGGCTCACTGTGCTGGCGCCGGACGGCACCACCGCGTACGAGTTGGGTCAACAGCCGGGTCAGCTTGGCGGCCCCGCGCTGCCCAGCTTGGACCAGGCCGCGGTGCGACGCCGAGGCGGCACGCCGTTCACGGTGTCCGATCGCGCCGGCGGCAGCGCATGGCGGGTTGAAGCGGTAGAACTCCCGAACAACGGGATCGTGGCCGTCGCGCTGTCGCTGGGATCGGTCGACGTCATACTGCGGGAGCTTCTGATCATCGAGGCCATCGTGGGCGGGATCGTGCTGTTCCTGGTCGGGGGGGTCGCGACGATCGTGGTCCGGCTGGGGCTACGACCGTTGACCAGGATCGAGCGCACCGCTGAGGCGATCGCCGGTGGTGAACTGGATCGTCGGGTGCCCGACAGCGATCCGCGCACCGAGACCGGCCGGCTGGGCGCGGCGCTCAACGTCATGTTGGGCAGGCTCGCCGACGCACTGCACGAGCGTGAGCGCTCCGAGGACCGGCTACGCCAGTTTGTGGCCGACGCATCCCACGAGCTGCGCACTCCGTTGACGTCGATCCGAGGGTTCGCGGAGCTGTATCGCCGCGGTGGTGCCCGCACGCCCGCTGAGGTCGAGCTGCTCACCGGCCGGATCGAGGCCGAGGCGACCCGGATGGGCGTCCTGGTAGAAGATCTGCTGCTGCTGGCCCGGCTGGATCAACAGCGGGCCCTGGACATCACCGACGTCGACCTGCTCGTGCTGGCCGCCGACGCAGTGCACGATGCGAAAGCCCGGGAACCAGACCGCCGGGTGACGCTGGCCCCAGGCACCGACTCGGTGCACGTCCTGGGCGATGAGCACAAACTCCGTCAGGTGGTGACCAACCTGGTCACCAACGCCCTGGTCCACACCCCGGCGGGCACTGCGGTGCGGCTGACGGTGCGACAGCATGTGCCGTCCGCGCAGGACGAACCGCCAGTGGCGCAGGCGGGGATGCAGAAGCTGCCGCCCGCGCCGCTCGGTGTGCTGGAGGTTCACGACGAGGGTCCCGGTATCCCACCTGACCAGGCTTCGCATGTGTTCGACCGGTTCCACAGCTTCGATCCCCGCCGCACCCAGCACCGTGGTGGCTCGGGTCTCGGCCTGGCGATCACCGCGGCCATTCTGGAGGCCCACAACGGCCGCATCGAGCTGCATACCGCCGCCCGACACGGCACCACCTTCAGGGCCCTGTTGCCGTTGGCTTGACCGCCCCGAAGTGACGGACTGCGGCGCGGGGCGAAACGTGAGAGCCACACTGTCGTTACTCCCTGTGGCGTGGCCGTACATCGGCGAGCAAGGGGAGACGTGCATGACGATCCGATCCGCAGCGAAGCACCGTTTGAGCAGACCTGCCAGCCCGGTCCCGCTCGGGTCTCGACGGTGGGTAGCGGCACTCGTGCCGGTGCTGGCGATCGTCACCGCCGCCACGGTGGTCGGCGGGGTCAGCACAGCCGTTGCGGCAGATAACCCGAACCCGACCGTGCTCGTCGGTGGCGACCCTCAGGGGGTCGCGGTCGACCCCGATGGCAAGCACGCCTACGTGGCCAGCTACGCGGACAACTCCCTGCGAGTGATCGACACCGCGAGTCGGCAAGTGGTCGGGAGCATCCGCGTCGGCGCCAATCCCCGCGGAGTTGCGGTCGACCCAGACAGCCGGCACGCCTTGGTGACGAACTTCTCCGAGAACTCGGTGAGCGTGGTCGACACCGCCACTGGGAAAGTGATCAAAACTATCGCTGTCGGCGTGAACCCCACCGCGGTCGCGGTCTTCCCCAAAGACCATTACGCCTTCGTCACCGATTACTACGGCAACACCCTCAGCGTGATCAATCTTGCGAACTTCAAGCTGGTCGGTACCGTGCCGGTCGGAGTCCACCCGGACGGGGTCGCGATCGATCCCAAAGGCCAGTTGGCCTACGTGACCAACAGCGGCAGCAACTCGGTCAGCGTGATCGACGTCCACACCCAGAAGCTGGTCCGCACCATTCTGGTCGGTCGGGCGCCGCAGAAGATCGCGATCGACCGTGACGGTAAGCATGCTTACGTGACGAACTTCGGGGACAACAACGTGAGCGTGATCAACCTTCCCAACAAGGTCGGTTTGGACCTGTACAACAGCCTGCTGAAGGACAACACCCTGCTGAAGGTCAATAGCACCATTCCAGTGGGCATCAACCCGCGTGGTCTGGCGGTCGACTCCGATAGCCACCACGCCTTTGTGGTCAACGTCGCCGAGGGCACCCTGACCGTGATCGACACCGCCAAGGAAACAGTGCTCGGCTCGTCGTTCGTCGGTTTCGACCCTGACGAGGTTGCCATCGCTCCCGACAGCACCGCTTACGTCACCGCCAGAGGCGACGGCACCGTCACAGTGATCCACCCGTCCTAGGCGTTAGCCTGGTTGTCGTCGCGACGTCATCGCCGATAGTGGGCGCGGTGATACACCCATCTCCGTCATCCGGCGGACGTAGCTCTCATAGTGGCGCCGTGCCTCGCCGAGCCGTCCTGCGTTGAGTAGGACTCCGACGAGATTGAGGTGCGCCTCCTCGTCATAGCAGTCCTGCTCGAGCAGGCGCAGCGTGTACCGCACGACCGCGTCGGTATCGCCCGCGTCGCGCAGCCGCGCAGCCAATGCCCGGAGCAGGGCCATGTGGGTAGCTCGGACCTCTTCGGCCAGCCCGCCAGCCCACTCATGGTAAGGGTCATCTTCGAGGAAGTCTCCGGTATAAGCAGCCACGGCGGCGACGAGTCGCGCGGTGACATCCGGCTCTTTGGACCGCTCCGCGCTGAGGGCAGCGGTGGCTTGCGTGAGGAATTTATCGACGTCGATGCTGACCTGCGCACGGTTCAACGACACCGCCCCGCCGGTACTGATCAATGGATCCTCACCTGACGGCCGCGGCTGCAACACATCGCGCAGCGCGGAAAGCAGCACGGAGAGCCGGTTGCTGGCCACGGCGGGGTCCACTTCCGGCCACAGCAGTTCCATCAGTTGCTCACGGGGCGTCGGCCGGCGCCGTGCAACGAGGATCTTCAGCAGGTCCCGGGCTTTCTTCGATTTCCATTCGGTAGTCGGAACTGCGACCCCGTCGCGGGTCACCCGGAAACCGCCAAGCGTCTGGATGGATACTGCGGGCGCGGAACGCATCAGCACCCCTAGCGGTCCGGCGGCCCGCCGCGACTCGACGTCAACGCCGTAGTCCTGAAGCGTCTGGTGTGCTCGCTCGGCGTCGCTGCTGGCCAGCGGTGCACCGATATGCGCGGCCACGAGTCTGGTCGCGGCTTCCTCCAGGAGGCAGCCCGTTTCTTGCCAGATGCCGATCGCCTCCCGTAGCAAGAGGGCGCCCGCAGCGGGGTCATCGGCAGCCAGCACGCTCAGGGTGATTGCCTCGGCCAGTCCTGGGTTGTCTCGCCGTTGCCGCGCGGCCGCGGCCGCGCGATTGGCATCCGCCGAGGCGCGCGGCCGGTCACCACCCATCAACTCGACCCAGCCGCGTGCCAGGAGCGCCGGAACCTTACGGAGTCCCTCGCCCAACTCCACAGCCTCGACCGCGCGTTCCCTGGCGAGGGTCAGGTCATCAGTCGCGCCGATGCGCGCGAGACCGATCAGCGCCGAGCTGAGACCGAACACGTCGTGGTAGGGCTCGGCGAGGGCTAACGCCTCCTCGTATGCAGCCCGGGATCGCACCAGCTGACCCCGGGTCCGATGCAAATCACCCAGACCACACAGCGGCCACGCGAGAAACCGCGAGCCGATGCGCTGAAAGAGGTCGATAGCAGTGGCGAAGTCGGCCGCCGCCTCGTCCAACATCCCGACGCGCCCGCAGGCCCGGCCGCGGGTGGTCAGCGCGTGCGCGACGACGAAAGGATCCTCGCATTGCTCGCCGAGGCTCAACACGAGCGTAGCCTCGGCCAATGCTTGGCGCGGTGCACCCATTTCGTAGTGGTGGAACGCACGGGATGCCCGAATCCACATGAGCTGGAGCAGGTCGTTGCTCACCTCCGCACCGCGGAGGGCGTCGGTCCAGTGGGCATCGGCTTGTCGCCAGTCCCCCTCGGCAGCAGCCCGTAGCGCGAAGAGGTGATGGACACTGGACCACGCGCGGGGCTCGCCGCACCGCCGCGCCGCAGCACGTGCTAGCGCAGCCGTCTTTCGGAGGCCCACGAGATCACCGGTCATCCGGTAGGCGCTCGCCGATAGCGCGAACACACAGGTCTCGTCGACGGTGTCCTCCCGGTCCAGCCGGGCCCGTTGGATCCTCGCTTGGACTTCGTCGAACTCGCCCTGGGCGAAGGCGATGAGGCCGACCCGCCACGAGAGCGCCGGCTCTAGCTCGTCCCGGTCATGGCCGGCGCGCTGAAAGTGCTGCAGCGCGTCCACCCATTGTCCCCGCACCTGGTGTGCCTGTCCGAGAACTCGTTGGATGCGCGGGTCGTCGAGGTACTCCGCCGGCAACTCGGCGGCCTGCAACACGGCATCGAGTTGGCCGCTTTGCACCATCACCACGCCATGATCGGCCAGGAGCGCGGCGCATGCGGCATAATCGCCCGCCGCTAGCAGATGTCGCAAGGCGTCGGCTGGTGCCCCCCGCCCGATACAGTCGGTGGCCGCCGCCACGAGCAGTGCTGTCCGCTCAGCGGCTGATGGCGCCGCCTCATGCTGGAAGTATTCCCGCAATGGGCGGACGAGCAACCAGCTGGTGCTGCCCCCTCCGCTGCGGCGCACGAGTCCCTGGCGGCTCAGTTCAGCAAGTACCGTCGTCGGATGATTGAGCCCGCGTGCGACCTCTAACGGGGATCTGACCTCGCCGTAGACCGCTAACCTGCGCAGCAGCTGCTGAACCCACTCGGGTGCGACGCCGAGAACCTCCTCGGTCAGATAGCCATGGAAGCGCTCACCCGGCTGGGATAGCCGCCCCACCGCGTCGAGGCGTTGATCGGCCTGGACCCCGCGCAAGACCTCCACAGCGCAGTGCACGGCGGTAGGCCAGCCATCGGTGTGCTCCCACACCCGTCTGGATAGGCCAGGAGGACCTTTGCCCAAGGTCTTGCGCAGGAGTGCCTCAACATCGGCGACGTCAAAGGCAAGGTCTGGCGCGTGGATCTCCGCGACAAGACCGTGACCCCGTAGCCGCTGCACGGAGAAAGGCAGTTCACGTCGGGATATCAGGACCAGATGCAGCCGGTCCGGCGCTCGCCGGCACAGACTTTGAACGATACAAGCCGCGTCGCTATCCGGCTGCAACCCGTGCAGGTCGTCCAGAACTAGAACGAGGTCTTTACTCAGGGCACTGTGCAACCACAAGCACATGGCCGCTGCTGATGATCCCACCTGGGGTGTGTCGTACGCACCGAGGCCGGGCGCAGGCACCGGCACGTGCGCCTGCAATGCCCGGAGCAGGGCAGCCAGTAGGCGTTCGGGATCCCCGTCGTGGTCCTCATACCGCAACCACGCGGTCGGACGGCCACGTGACCAGGTCGCCACCGCGGTGGTCTTGCCCCAACCGGCCGCACCGATCACCACACAAATCCGTCGGCTGGCAGCGCGGTCCAGCAGTTCGTCAACTGACACACGCTCGACGTGGTCCTGTGCCGGCGCAGGCAGGTACAGCTCGGCGGGCGGCACTAGCCGGGGCGCCCCGACCGGGGGACGGTTGGCGGTTGCCACCCACTGAACGTACCTCCGTCGCCAACTTTTCACCTATTAGAGATGTCTAGTTAATCCGTTAGAGATACCAGATCCGGCCAGTAGCTAGATCCAGTCACGGCAACGGAACAGCAGGTACCGCCCGGCTGAGAGGCCTGCGGAGCAGCCGGAAACATCAAGGCTAAGGGTGCGAGAACTCACGTATCGCCTGTTGCATGGCGTCGGAGGTCACCTGAAGATCTCCGGTGAACGGTAGGTCGAGCGACAGTATCACGAACAGCGTGAGCGCGATCATGGTTGCGAGGGCGGCGACCATGAGGACGTGCGCACCGAAGTGGGAGATGCCGAAGAAGCAGCTGAACCCGACGGTGATGACGCCGCCCACGGCCAAGACGGTCCACAGGATGATTGGCAGCTCGTTGCCGCTCGCATCCACTCGAAGGCGCCTGGAGTCCGCCAAGCCATAGAGCTGTTTCACTGATTCTGTGTAGAAGGCTCCTTCCTCGGTTGTCTCGACGGGGATGGCTCGGAAATCTTCGAGAAGAACGCGGAGCTGACGATCGGTCCTGGAGCTATCCGACTGATGAGACGACATCTCCTTCCAGTCATCGTCGATAACGCTCTGCGCGTACGCCCGCAGATCTGTTCTTATGGATACTGCGTGGCCAGGGAAGAAGATTGCATCCGCATAGAGGAGTCCGACAAGATCCGCCTCGCGGGAAGCGTCGGCCCTCGCAGCCTCAAACTGATCCCAGACGCTGATCACGACGAAGGCAAGGAGCACTGCGTAGAGGCCGCCGATGACGGCGATGATGAAGCCGGCCACGTCATTGTGCTGCTCCAGCGTGGCGAGTGCGACCCTTCTGCGGACAAGGAACAGACCGGCGAGGCTCGCGGCAACCACAACGCCCACGATCAGAAATCCGAGGAGAATCCCAGGAACGTGCACGAGGAGGAACCGTTCCATCGAGATCTCCCTCGCTCCTCCTGCGGAGGAAGCCGCTTCGATCAGGCCGCTGCAGTGACCATTGATCCAGACCTACTGCCATCCGCGGGTCGACGGAGCTGTAACGCCGGACAAGCATCTGGACTGTAGGCGTGTATACGGAGCCCAACACTAGGGTTTCCCCCAGGTAATAAGACGCCGCGTGCCGGACCGCTGAGGTGACGCTAGGTGGTGCCGGACGGCTGACCGGCCCTGACGCCACCCGCGTCCAGCCCTGCAGGTGAGTCGACGACAGCAGTGGGCCGATCTTCGCGCCGGCTTCCTCGTTTGCGACCCTAAAACCCAGGGGAAATCCCGGTGTTCGGGACCGTTCGCGGCACCTAACGTGCAGTTGTATCGCATGACAGCCACTGACCTTCTGATGCGATGACGTCTGCGGCTGTCCTACCGGAATCCGTGGCTAGATCACTCGTGTTAACCGCGTGACATTAAGCCACGATCGGAGGAAGGACAGATATCCATGTCACGCAAGATCCTCTGCATTCTCTCGGAATGGGGCTTCTGGGGCGAGGAGTTGGTGGGTCCCCTCGATGCCATGGACAAACAGGGCTATGAGGTCATCTTCGCGACGAACAAAGGAAGGCGGCCGCTACCGCTGCCGCCGAGCATGGATCCGAGCTTCATCGACCCGCCACTCGGCCGCACCGTGACGTCGGAGGAAACCGCTCATAGGACTTGTGAAATCAGCGAGTCAGGCCGGCTCGACAACCCACTCGACCTCTCCGGATGGCTACCCGAGCGACCCTACCGCAGCTCGGCAAACTACTTACGGGAGATGGAGAGCTATAACAACCGCTTAGACGAGATCAAAAGCCAAATCGAGCGCGAGTACGATGCGATCCTCATCGTGGGAGGCAGTGGGCCGCTCCTTGATTTGGCCAACAACTATCGTCTCCATGAATTGATCCTCATCTTCTACGCTCTCAACCGGCCCATCGCCGCGGAATGCTACGGCGTTGCTTGCCTCGCTTTCGCGCGTAATGAGGACGACCGAAAGAGCATCATCTGGGGGCGCCACGTCACCGGGCACATCATCGAGTACGACTACCAGGACGGCACTGGCTTCGTCGGCACCGACATCAACATCGGCCCACCGCCGTACCCACTCGAGTACATCTTGCGCGACGCCGTCGGCCCCGACGGCCAGTTCCACCGTAACTTCGGACACGAGATCTCAGTGATCGCGGACTATCCGTTCATCACCGGGCGATCCACCGGGGACTCGTACACCACCGGCAAAGTGTTGGTCGAGGTGCTCGAGCATGGGCTCCGCTACTACGGCTGGCGCGGTCCAGACCGGGCCAGCGGCTCCGATGCCGAATCGGCCATCCGCTCATGACCGCCCCCGTCGGAGTCGACCTCAATCAACCGGTAACGAACACGACCGCGAGCCACCGCACCGGCCGCTTCGCCCTCTTCGAGCAGCTGCTTGCGGACGACATCCGCTTTATGTTCGGCAACCCGGGAACCGTTGAGCAGGGATTTCTCGATGCCCTCACCGACTGCCCGGCTGTGCGGTATGTCGCCGCACTTCAGGAGACGGTGGCGGTTGGCATTGCTGACGGCTACTCCCGTGCGACCCACGGGCCCGCCGTGGTCCAACTGCACAGCGGCGTCGGCCTGGGCAACGGAATCGGGATGATGTACCAGGCCAAACGGGGCCATGCACCGCTGGTCGTGCTCGCCGGCGACGCGGGGGTGCGCTACGACGCTATGGACGCGCAGATGGCGGCCGATCTGGTGGGCATGGCACAGCCGGTCACCAAATGGGCGGCACGAGTCACCCACCCGACATCGCTGCTGCGGATGCTGCGCCGCGCTATCAAGATCGCCACCACTGCTCCCACTGGTCCGGTTTTCCTGGCTCTGCCGATGGACGTACTCGACGCGCCGAACACAGAGCAGGTGGTGCCGACTTCGATCCTCGCCACCCGCACAACACCAGAACCCGCCCTGGTCACCCAGGCCGCGAAACTCCTGGCCGGAGCTGAGCATCCGATCGTCATCGTCGGCGACGGGCTGGCCTTCTCGGAGGCCCAGCTGGAGCTGGCTCGGGTGGCCGAGCTCTGGGGCGCGGGCGTCTGGGGCGCGGACTCATCCGAGGTGAATCTGAGCGCCGCACATCCACATTTCCGCGGGCTGCTCGGGCACATGTTCGCCAAGGACAGCCAGCCCGTCACGGTGCGGGCCGATGCGGTGCTGATCTGCGGGACCTACGTGTTCCCTGAGGTTTTTCCCGCGCTGGACGGCGCCTTCGCGCCACATGCGCGAATCGTTCACATCGACCTGGACACCGACGCGATCGCGAAGAACTTCCCGGTCGATCTCGGGCTGGTCAGCGATCCCAAACTGACCCTGGCACAGCTCGCTGAGTCGCTGGAACGGGAGATGTCTGCCGAACAGAAACAGGCAGCCACGCAGCGCTCTCGCCAGCTTTCCGCGGCTAAGCACCAGGAAGAGGACCGCCAGCGCAATGCCGACCGCGCGCGCTGGGACAAGATGCCGATGCCGGCCTCTCGTTTCATGGCCGAGCTGGCCGAGCTAGCTCCCGACGACATCATCGTCTTCGACGAAGCACTCACCACCTCGCCCGATCTCGTCCGTTACCTTGTGCCGACCCGGCCCGACGCCTACTTCCAGACCCGGGGGGGTTCGTTGGGGGTGGGGATTCCGGGAGCCCTGGGGCTCAAGTTGGCTCACCCCGAACGTACGGTGTTCGGCTTCACCGGCGACGGCGGCGCCATGTACACGATCCAGGCGCTGTGGACCGCCGCGCACCACCGGATCGGCGCCAAGATCGTGGTCTGCAACAACCGCAGTTATCGAATTCTCAAAATCAACAGTGCGCAGTACTGGCGGGAACGTGGACTTCCGGAACATGACTTTCCGGCCTCCTTCGACCTCGGCGACCCAGAGCTCCGGTTCGATCGGATCGCTGAATCGCTGGGTGTGCCCGCGGTCCGCGTGGAAACCGGGCACCAGGTGCGGCCGGCCATTATCACGGCGCTTGAGACCGAAGGTCCATTCCTGATCGACCTCGTCATCGACGGCGACGTCCCCGGCGACCTCAGCCATATCAAATGCGGCCAGTAAGTGGAGTTACCCATGAAACTGAACGAAAAAAGGATCGCTCTTCTCATTGAAAGCGACTATTATGAGCCGGAGATCGCCTATTACCAGCACCGCTTCGCCGAGGAAAATGCCGAGCTCCACCTGCTGAGCCGGCTCCCGGTTGGCTCTCCGAACAGGTCCGCGAGGAGTTTGCGGCGGCCGGTGGCCGACGTCGCCGTAACCACGAGGAGGCGACCAGGTTGACCATTCAGGAAAAACGGGTCGCACGGCTCGCCGCCGCCGGGCACAGCAATAAGACAATCGCCGCTAATCTCACTCTGTCGGTCAAGACCATCGAATACCATCTCCAGCAGGTCTATACGAAGCTTGGGATTACCTCCCGTCGTCAGCTGATGACTGGACAGCACGACGGGGAAGGCTTGTCAACCGTAGGCGCCTCATGAACTACTGCGATGGTCTTGCGCCGAATAGCGGCCATGAGCGAGCTAGATCCAGTCACGGTTGCGGAACAACACATACAACCCGACCGACAGCACGACAATGATGATGGTTGAGACGTAGAACCCGGATGCGTGACCAAACCCCGGATAGGGCACGTTCTGCCCGTAGAACCCAGTGATCGCGGTCGGTACCGCGATGATGGCGGCCCAGCTGGTGACCTGCTTGGTGATCACGTTGAGCCGGTTGCCCTGGATCGTCAGGTTGGTCTCCAGGATGGCCGTGACCAAGTCGCGCAGGCTCTCGGTCCACTCGGTAGCCCTGAGTATGTGGTCGTACACGTCCTGGTAATAGGGCGTCATTGCCTCGTCAAAGGTGTGCAGATCACGGCGCATCAGCGAGTTCACCACCTCGCGCATCGGCAGTACGACTCGGCGCAACTGCACGAGACTTTTGCGCAGCTCGAACGATCGTCGTTGCACGGACCAATCGGAGCGCTTGTCGTCGAACAGCCGATCTTCTAGCGTTTCGATCTCATCGTCGAGGGTCTGCACGGCAGCGAAGTGGCCGTCGACTACATAGTCGAGCAAACCGTGCAGCAGAAACGAGACCCCGTGTTTGGCCAGGTCTGTTGACGCGTCCCAGCGAGCTACCACACCGTCGATATCGAACTGGTCTGATTTACGCACGGTGACCAACGCATTGTGGGTGACGAACGCCGCCACCTCAAAGGTCGCCAGTTCCCCGGTGGCGACGTCCAGCGCGACGGCGTAGGCGGTGACGAACAGGTGGCTGTCGTACCGGTCGAGCTTCGGCCGTTGGCGTTCCTGGACGGCATCCTCGACGGCGAGCCGGTGCAGATCGAGCTCCTCGCTGATCGCGGCCAGGCCAGCCGCGTCGGGCGCACACATGTCCAGCCAGACCGTGACACCTGGCTGCCTGATGTAGTCGGAGATGTCCTGCACCGGAAAATTTTCGAGCTCGAGAACACCGCTACGGTACAGCCGCGTACGTGTCATACCGGCAGGCTAGAAGGCGGCCTGCCGGGCCGCGGTGCGGCGCCACGCCACGCCACGCCACCCGAGAGGAGCCCAGTGAGTGAGCTGACCTATCTCGAGGCGATAGTGGTAGGCGCCTTCCAAGGCGTCACCGAGCTGTTCCCAGTTTCCAGCCTGGGGCACTCCATCCTGGTTCCGGCGCTGGTAGGCGGTCGCTGGGCGCACGACTTGAGCGTATCGGCCCCGGAATCGCCCTACCTGGCGTTCATCGTCGGGCTGCATGTGGCCACCGCCGCGGCGCTGCTGGTCTTCTTCTGGCGCGACTGGCTACGCATCGTCGGCGGCTTCGTCAGCTCCCTGCGCTACCGGCGACTCCGCACGTCTGGTGAGCGACTCGCCTGGCTGCTCATCGTCGGGACCATCCCGGTCGGCATCTGTGGTCTGCTGCTGGAGCATCTGTTCCGCACCACGCTGGGCCGACCGATCCCGGCCGCGGCGTTCCTGATCGCCAACGGGGTGGTGCTCTACATCGGTGAGCTGCTCCGTCGACGGGCTGACGCGACCGCCCCGGTGCCGGCGACGACCGCAGTGGGCGGACCCGGATCAGCGCGAGACGTCGACGCCGCCGCGGATGCCCGGCTGGCCCAGATGTCCCTCGGGCGCGGCGCGCTGATCGGTTCCGCGCAGGTACTGGCGTTGTTACCGGGGTTGAGCCGGTCCGGCGTGACGATGGCCGCCGGACTGCTGCGCGGGCTGTCCCATGAGGACGCCGCTCGCTTCTCCTTCCTACTGGCCACGCCGGTCATCCTGGCCGCCGGTGCCCTGAAGATCCCCGACCTGGTCGGCCCACTCGGCGCAGGCATCCACGGGCCGATCATCGCCGGCAGCATCGCCTCGTTCGTCAGCGCTTACCTCGCGGTCCGCTTCCTGACCCGCTACTTCGAGACCCGCACCCTCACCCCGTTCGCGATCTACTGCGTCCTGTTCGGCACCGCGAGCCTGATCTGGCTCGTTGCGCACTGACCGCGGGCGTGCCGCCGCCGGGGCCCTCGTGCCGTGAACTCGACAAGAGCGACGTTTTTGGTGCGCCCGAACGTCAGTCTTGTCGAGTTCACGGCCGGTGGTGACGCGAGTTAGAGGTAGGTGTTGCGAAGGGCGGCTTGGTCGGGGAGGTCTAGGGGGGAGAGAGTCTGGCCGGTTGCTTGGTGCAGGATGTGGTCGGCCAGGGCTGGGTTGCGGGCCAGCACGGGGCCGTGCAGGTAGGTGCCGATGATGCGATCGGTGAGGACACCTTCGCCGCGGTACTTCGTGCCGGTGCCGGTGCCGTTGCCGGTGCCGGTGAGCACTCGTCCCAGTGGGACGGTGCCCGGGCCCAGAGTGGTGACACCGCGGTGGTTCTCAAAACCAGTCAACGAACCCACGCCTGGTACCGCGCAGGTGGCTACTACCTCGCCGACGGCGCGTTGGCGGCCGGGCGCGGTGGTGATATCCAGCAAGGCCAACCCCGGATAGTGCTGACCTTTGGAGTCAGTCATCGACTGGCCCAGGATCTGCAGCCCGGCGCACACAGCCAGCGTCACCGCGCAGGTTTCCAGCGTCCGGCGTAGCTGATCATGGCGACGTAGCCAGTCTGCGGCGAATAGCTGAGCCGTGTCCTCGCCGCCACCCAGCAGGTACACCGCGCAACCGGTCGGTGGGACGTCGCGAGCCGTGATAGTGCGTATCTCGGCCGCGATGCCACGCCAGCGCAGCCGTTGCGCCAATATCGTGGCGTTGCCAGCGTCGGAGTAGGTGCCCAGGACGTCGGGCAGCAGCAGGCCGATCTCGACCGTGGATTCCCCGCTCACCCGGCTACTTCCCGTTCCCGACCCAGCCGGCGGCGGAACTGGTGAAACGCGGTGTAGTTGGCCACCACGTCGATCTGCCCCGGCGGCAGCGTCTCGAGGGCGGCCAACGGGTCGGCCACCGTTCGGTGATCCAGCCCGGCGTAACTGAGCCGCACGCCAAGGTCCGCCGCACGTTCTCCGCTGGCCACCACCTGGCGAGAGCCGAACTGTTCGAACGCGACGTCCCACAACCACGAGGTGTCCCGCCCGTCGGCCTCCCGGGCATTGATGATCACCAGTAGCGGCCGAGGCTCGCTCAACATGGACAACATGCCGGCCCAGCCAGCCGGGTTCTTGGCCAGCAACATGCGCAGGTCCTGCCCGCCGCGATGCACCACGGCGTACCGGCCGGCCACCACGTCGACCTCGCGCAGCGCTGATGCAGCCTGATCGGCCGAGATACCGACAGCGCAGGCTGCAGCGAGCGCCATCGCAGCGTTGCTGCGATTGACTTGACCGGGCAGTCGGATATCCAGCGGTAGCACCGCGTCTGCGGTGCAGACCTTGCTGTCTTCGATCCACCAGTCTGGAGTAGGCCGGGCCAGCCCGCAGACACACTGCCAGCCAGGCTCGGTGAACGTGAGAGTCTGACCACAGCGCGGGCAGCTGGACGCATCGCCCAACCAGCTGGCCCCCGCGGCAACCCAGACAGGACGGCTAGCCAGCGCCGCCGCCGACACCACCATCGGATCATCGGCGTTGGCCACCACCACCGTGCTGGGATGCCGGGCCAGCGCCTGCCCGACGGCGGCCGCGATGGCGCCCACCTCGGTCGCCCGGTCCAGCTGGTCCCGGGTCAGGTTGAGCAGCACGACCACCGCCGGGTCCACCGCCTCGGCGACCGCGGCCAGATGCAACTCATCGACTTCGATCACCGCATACTCGGTGTCGCGCGCCTCGGCCAGCGCCGCCACCGCACCGTCAGCCATATTCGAGCCACCGGCGTTGTGCGCCACCCGTCCAGCGGTCCGTACCGCCGCCGCAACCAGATGACTCGTCGTGGTCTTACCGTTGGTCCCGGACACCAGGACGACTCGTCGTCCAGCCGCCAAATGTCGTAGCGCGTGCGGGTCCAGGGCCAGCGTCACCCGACCACCGATGATCGACCCGGCGCCCAAGCCCAGCCGTCGCGACAGCCCTGCCGTCGCCAGCCCGGCGTGCACGGCAGCGCGTGTCCACCACCCCAACCGGAGCTGCCCGGGCGGCGCCGTTGCCACCGGGCCCGCTCCAGGTGTCTGAACCACCATCGCCCCCACCCTACGAGACCTCAGCCTCACCACTATCCCTACCCAGCAATGTGCCGACGCGCGGCCGCGCTGGCGGCAGTATTCCCTACCCAGGCGGCTTCGGCCGGGAGGCCCGTTCGAGGTTCCGTTGTACGGGTGATTTGGGTGATACGCGACTGCCGGGTAATTCGCCACTGGGTGGTAATTCGCCATGGACGTCGGCTAACCGTTGTTCTCCGGTGGCGAGCAGCCATACCCCGGCCAGAGTCAGGGCCAGCCCGGCCGCCTGGACTCCAGCCAACAGCCCGGTGGCGAAGGACTCGCCGAAGACGATGGCGCCGAGACTGACGCCGATAACGGGGTCGATCACCATCATCGCCGCCAGTGGACCACCGAGCGGACCGGATTGGAAAGCGGCCTGGCTCAGTAGCGCACCCATCAGGCCGCAGGCCAGCGCTGTCCACAGCTCCCAGCTCGTCGCCAGCGCAGGAATCCCACCGTCGCCTAGAATCTCGCCCCAGGTCTTGACCAACGCGGCAGACAGCGCGAAAACCGTCCCAGCCGCGGCGCCCAGGCCGAGCGATCGGGTTCGGTCCCGCCGGGCACCCGCAGCGCCCAGCGCGACCACGGCCACGATCGCAACCATGAGCAAGCCCGGTAGCCAGTCCCTGATGCTCTGCGGGTCCCGGGACTCGACGGTCGGTTGGACCACCAAAAAGACCCCCAGACCGGCGACGGTCAACGCTGCGGCCAGCAGCGCCCGGCGGCTCACCGGGTGGCCGAGCACGGCCTGCAGCGGCAGCGCGACGACCAAGCCCACCGTCAGCAGGGGCTGCACGACCGACAGCGCTCCGAGGTTGACCGCCACCATGTGCAGCCCGACCCCAGCCACTTCAGCCACGATCCCCAGTAGCCACAACCGTTGGCGCGCGACGTCGATCAGCAGCCCAGGATTCAGCGGAAACCGTCGGCGTACCTGATTGGCCCCATGATGCTGTAGCACCGAGGCGGTTCCGAAGCACACCGCGGCCACGAGCGACAACACGACAGCAAGTGTCACAACGCCGTCGAGCCTACAGGGTGTAGGTGAACCGGCTCACCTGAACCTCGAGCGCTCTGGAGCTCCACAGCAGAGCTGTCCGGCCGCCACTGAACAGCTCTACTGTGGAGCTCGGGAACTGTAGGGTTGCCGACCAGGTGCAGGGCAGCGTTCAGGTGAGTTCGATCCGCTGGCACCGGGAGGTCAGGGTGAAGCGCCAGCGATCGACATCGGGCTTTCCTTGATCAAAGGGCCAATATCGCCATTGACACCGGTGCACCCGCTGACCGATCGCGAACCGGGCAGCCTGGTCGCCACCAACTGAGTGGGGATGGAGGTGAGTCTTGTGGATTTCGGCACCGTCTTCGTTATCGCCGACAACGGCGCGAACGGCTCCGCGCCGTTCCCGCTGCTCACGTAGCCACATGAACGACGACTCGCCGACGACGCCACCCCTGGCGTCGCCGTCGTGGTCGACAGTCAACGCCACGAGTGCACCGGTATAGCTGTTGGCCCACGGCACCAGAATTCGACCGCCGCAACGACTCTGCTCAACCCACGAATAAGGGATGTTGCGCACCGTGGCGGTGACGATGATCCGGTCGTATGGGGCGCCCGGCGGATTCCCCAGTGCCCCGTCGCCCGTGATCACGCCGATCTCGCCATACCCGGTATCGGACAACGCCCGACGCGCCTGTGATGCCACGTCGGGATCGACCTCGATACTGGTGATGTGCTCGGCGCCGAGCCGGTGTGCCAGCAGCGCCGCGTTGTGACCAGTGCCGGTGCCGATTTCCAGAACCCGGTGTCCTGGGTGCGCGTCGAGCGCGGCCAACATCACCGCGACGATCACCGGACTGGATGCCGAGCTGGTCGGTATCACACCACCGTGTCCCGGTCCGGCCGGGTGCCCGTCGTCCACTTGCGTGATCACATAGTCGTCGTAGCCGGTGGCGTAGATCAACTGCAGCCACCGATCCGGATCGTCGTCCCGGTACAGGGGCAACAGCGTCGGTTGATGATCGGGATTCTTGATCCACACGGTATCCGGGATGAACTCGTGCCGAGGCACCGTAGACAGCGCGGAGCGCCACGGCGCCACCGCCGCCGACCACCTGGCCACGTCGTCGTCCACCCACAGCCGCTCAACCATCCGCTCCCGCAGCTCGCCGGGGTCGGCGTGCCCGGTCACCGGTCGTGGGTATTCGGATCTGGGGTGGAGGTATCGGGCGATCACGGGAGCCATCGCCAGTGTTGTCTTCGTCGGGTGCCGCCCACGGTCGTCACTGTCGTTGTGGTCTTTGTCTTCTTCGTCTCTACCCACGGTTTCTCTCCAATCGGGTGATGACTTTGGGCGGTGTGGCACCTTCAGGGCTGTGCGCAGCGCGGCGAACATGTCGATCTCACGGCACAACCGCAAAGAGTCTGCCTGTGGAGGCCGAATCCAGGTGACTGGCCCGCGGCAGGTGAGGCTGGGTGGCAGCAATAAAGCGCCGGTGAGCTGGTGCACGCCCAGAGGCCACGGCAGCGTGACGCCGTAGCGTTCCCCTGCGAGCAGAATGTGATGTTCCGAAAAGACCTTGCTCAGCGACTGGCACAGGAGGTTGTGGCTGGCCTGGTACACCGTGTGGCCGCTGCGTATCACCGGTATCGCTCCGGGCGCTACGGATCCTTGCCGAGCGCCATCTCGTGATCCTTACCACGGGCACCGGCGCGCAGGTGCCCGTGGCAGACTCGACAATGCGGAGGGCCGCTGACGACGTCACGCGGCAGGTAGGAACCTGGCGTGGCTTTCATGTCTCCGCAACAAGGGCCGGCCACGAGCCGTTCACCGAGACGACAGTGAGCGAGGTTGAGGCCGACTTGGAGGTAGGGCGTGGCCTTGGCGTGCTGACCGGAACACCCGTCATACGACGAGCACGCCGACAAGGCATCGTGGGCGCACCACCGGTGCAGCTGTCAACGAGTTACCTCAGGCTCGATCTGGTCGCGAAAATCTCCTTGCTGCGAGAAGTCAATACCGGACCGGGTGGCATATACTCCCGTATGGAAGAGTTCGGCCACCGTGTCCACTTCGAAGAGTCAGTCACGTGTCGACTTCCGTACAACGAAGAGAGAGAAATTGGTAATAGACTGAATCAACCCGTGCTTGTGCTCTGGCGCCGGGCTTATGATCAGAACAACCGAATCCTTGACCTCACCCATCGCATCGTGGTTGGCGATCGGCATGAGTTGGTCTACCGATATGACTCCACAACCTGAAACGGGCCCCAGCGACGCGACGATCCAGCGCATCTCCTCCCGGATTGTGTACCAAAATCCGTGGATGCAACTCCGCGAGGACGTGATCCAACGTCCCGACGGGTCCCAGGGAATATACTCCTACGTAGATAAACCGGACTTCGCGCTCATCATCCCAGTCGAGCGAGACGGATTTCACCTGGTCAACCAATACCGTTACCCCGTCTCCCACCGCTCATGGGAGTTCCCCAAGGTACCCTCCCCGGTAGGCAGGATGGCGATCCAACAGAACTCGCCATGAGGGAACTCGCCGAAGAAACCGGCTTACGGGCGGGGCACATCCACCGTCTTGGCTATCTCCATCCGGCTAACGGCATGAGCGGTCAAGGCTGCACGGTGTTCGTTGCCGAGCAACTCGAAGCGGGTCAGCACTCGCGGGAGCATGAAGAACAGGACTTGCACCAATGCTGGTTTACCAAGGCCAGTTTTGAAGATATGATCCGAGACGGTACCGTCACCGACGATTCCACGATCGCTGCGTACATGCTCTACCTGTTGTCTGACCAGAACCCATTCTTAGAGTAACGGCCGGCGCGGGCACGACCGTTCTCCTCATACCGGCTGGCCGAACTGGTTATCCAGGATATTTCTTGACATTTCTAGCGATGCTACGACGATACAAGAGCCTGAAACTACGAGCCATCCTCGGGTGCCTCTGGTGCGAGGTCATCGATCACGCGCGTGATGATCGATCGCGCTGCTCTGCCGTAACTGGTCGGGTAGGTCTTCAGCCTGGTCCCGTGTCAGGTAGCGGATGTCCTCGCCGGCTGCGTTGGTGTGCTCGGAGCAGAACACGCCGAAGCGGCTGTAGTCGGTCAAGGGCATGCTGACCACCCGGACCCGGGCGAACTGGCGTCCTTCGGCGGTTGCCTCGCGGATCATGGTGAGCCAGCTCTGGAGCCAGACCAGACCAACCGGCTCTCCCGCGACGAACTGTTCGAGCGCCTTGGTCTCGTTCGGCGAGTAGTACTCGTCCCGCGTCTCCAGACGGAAGGCCGTGTGCTCGAACGTGTGGAACAGCTTGCTTGTCTGCTCAGTTTGGGGGAGTCCAGGACCCGGAATCGAGGTGCCACGGCTGGAAGCCTTCGCACAGCGGGTGCTGACGGGAGATGTCATCCTGCCCAAGTTCCAGCGGCAGTTCGTGTGGAGTCGCCAGCAGACGCTGGACTCGCTGGACTCGCTGGACTCGCTGGGCTCGGTGTCCCGGAACTATCCCATCGGCAGCGTGCTGCTTTGGCAGAGCACGGAGCGGCTTGCCAGCGAGCGCACGGTCGCGGGGCTGGACGTTGAACGCAACGTCATGGCTATCCGGTGAACTACATCCTGGACGGACAGCAGCGCCTCGCGAGCATCAGCGGGGCGCTGTACTGGCGGCCGGACAGACATGTGGGTCCCGGACCGGCATCGAATTGCCGGACGCGCATCTGATCATGGCAGCATCCGCGCGACCGGTTGGGGCCTGCACCGGCGCCTGTGTCACGTCGGTAACCTTCCCCGATGATCAGACCGGCGACAGCCCTGGGCGTGGCGGCGAGCGCGGCCGCGGTCGCCGGCTGGGCGGCTCCGGCGCTGCTGCGCGCGCAGGTGCTACGCGCCGCGGTCTGTCCTGGGTTGGCCGGTGTCGGTCGGTCCGACAGCGTGGCGTTGACCTTCGATGATGGACCCGACCCGCAGGGCACCCCCGCGGTGCTCGACGCGCTGGACCGGCTCGGCTGGACCGCGACGTTCTTCATGCTCGGCGGGCAGGTTGCCCGCTATCCAGACGTGGCAGCGGCCGTGGCGGCCGCCGGACATGAGGTCGCCGTACATGGGTTCAGCCATCGCAACCACCTGGTTCGCGCGCCGGCCGACGTACACCGGGACGTGGCGCACGCCGCAGCCGTGGTGACGACGGCGACCGGGGTGCGGCCAACCTGGTTTCGACCACCCTATGGCGTGCTCACGATGGGATCGCTGATCGCTGCCCGCCACGCCGGACTGCGACCAGTGTTATGGACGGCCTGGGGCCGCGACTGGGAAGCGCGCAGCGCAGGCTGCATAGCAGCAACGATCAGACGGCAGCTGCGGCCCGGTGGCACGGTTCTGCTGCACGACTCGGACTGCGTCGCCCAGGTAGCCGGTAGCTGGCGAGCCACCGTGGCAGCGCTACCCCGGCTGGCCGAACTGGCTGATCAGCTCGGCTGCACCGTGGGACCGTTGCGAGATCATGTAAGCCCAGTCTCAGGCGGGTAGCGAGTCCTGCCCGGGAATGGCGTGCTGACCACGTTCGGCAAGCAAAGCCATCACCACGGCGGCGGTGTCCTGGTTGAGCACGACATGGCTGGGATCGCCCCGCCGACCGGCGTACTGGCGTATCGCAGCGACCAACTCGGTCTCATCCTGCGGCCAGGGCGCCAACCCGGCGTCGGCAAGAATCTGGGAGTTGGCGATGCCGTGCCCAGGGATGGGTCGGTAGGTCACCGCGGGCAACCCCGCGGTCAACGCCTCGGTCAGCGACAGGCCGCCCGCATTGTGCACCAGCACGTCGGCCGCCGCCATCAGCTCCGGGACATCGTCACGCCAGCCCAAAGCGACCACTCCGGGCTGTGCCGCCAACTGCTTGCGCAGCCGGTCGTTGCGCCCGCAGAGCACCACCACCTCCGCCACGCCGGAAGATCTGATCGACCGGACGACGTTAGGCACATCGCCCATCCCGAGCGAGCCGGTCGCCAGCAGGACCACCAGACCGTCCGGGGACAACCCCAACTCGGCGCGCAACCGAGGGCGATGGGCCGGATCAGGCTGATCCGCGAAGCGGGTGGATACCAGTCCCCCGACGGCCTGCATCGGGGTGCGGTACACCAGGTGTCCCATCCGAGCTGTCGCCTCGGTCACCGTCACATGGTGATCAACGGCGGAGTGCACCCAGGTTCGGTGCACCGCTGGGTCGGTGAGGAAGGTGACCAGAGTCGCGTCCACCGCCCCGGCTTCCTTGAGCTGGCCCAGCGTCTGGCTGGCCAACATGTACGTGGACACGACGACGTCGTGATCGCCGACCCAGCGCAACACATCACGTTGCGCTTGGCGGCACAGCCACATGGCGACGTTCTGCACCCACCCAGTGCGCTCCAGGTTGGCGAACAACCAGTCGAAGAACGCCGGCGCATAGCCGACGCTCAACCGGTAGCCGTCGCGCAGCATGTACCGGAACATCGGCGGCAGCGCGTCGAGATAATCCCGGCGGTCCGCCTCCACGCCCAACTTGGCCAGCCGACTGATCAGCTCGTCGGCGGCACCGTCGTGACCTGCACCGACACTGCCCGAGATGACCAGCACCCGTGTCTGCGTGCCCGCTGCTCGTCCGCTCATTGGGTCCCTACCTATCCCAGGCGCTGCCTGGCCGTGTCAGGACTGTCTCCTACAGCGTGTAAGAGACTAGCGGACCTCGCGCGGCGTGACGATCCCCCCCGGGAATTGCACTGAGAGTTAGTCCAGGGTTAACCCGCGACGCCGTCAGCCGACCCCGTCAGGTCGGCCACAACCAGTAAACGAGCTGGTAGAACGCAATAGTGGCCTGCACCGCGGCGATTGCGGTGGCCACCCCCAGCGCCAGCACGCTGCTGGGCACCAAGGGCTCAGGCCGGGGTGGGTCTGACTGCAACGCGGCGACCCTAGCCGACACCCCGCATCCAACGAAGGGCAGCGCGGCCGACCAGGCGCGCACCCCGCCATCGGCCCCACCGGCCAATGCCACCTTGGCGAGCGCCTGAGCGACCAGATTGCGGCTGCCGGTCACCGCCGCGGCGTGCTCGTCGGCACTGCGCTCGACGAGGAAAGCGACCGCTTCGCGCACCGGGATCAGCACCGGATTGAGGGCTGCGGAGACTTCGGTGGCAGCCCGCAACCAATGATGCCGGCTCTGCAGGTGGGCCCGCTCGTGAGCCAGCACGACCCGTCGCTCGTCACCGTCTAAAACAGACAACAAACCCTGAGTGACCAGGATCCGGCCGGGTCGACCCGGCACCGCGAACGCGTGCGGAGCGGCTAGAGCCACCACTGCCAGCTCACCGGTGCCGCAGGAGCTGCAGACCGCGCGCAGCTCCTGGGTGGTGGCCCGGCGGACCCGTAGCACCCGCACCACCCGGAATACCCCAGCAACCAGGAGCACCACGGCGGTCACCCCGATGAGCTGGGGAACCGGATCCTGCAGCTGCACCCCGCGCTCGCTGGCTTCTTCGGCGACCAGTGAGGTGTCACCCAGCAAGGTGGCGGACAACAGAACCAGACCCCAGGTCGATGCGGCCGCGCACAGCATCGCGGCGACAACGAACACCACGGCTCGGGTGGGCGCTATCCGACCGACGACGATGCGGCTTATCGCCGCCAACAGCAGCGACAACGCCGCCGGCACATACACGCTGATGGTCATGGGCGGCGCCGCAGCATCGCCTGCAGCAATCGGGCATCCTCCACCGACAACGAGGTGGCGAAGCGCTGCAGCACGGCCTGCCGGTCCCGGCCGCGGCTGAGCAAGGCCTGCATCTGCTCGGCGGCGAGCTCCTCGGCACCCTTGACCGCGAAATACTCGTGCCGACGGCCGTCTGCCACCCGGCCGATCAGCCCCTTCTCATACAGCCGCACCAAGATGGTCTGAACGGTGTTATAGGCCAGGCCACCGCCGACCGCCTCGCGGGCCCGCGCCGCCGTGAGCGGCCCGTCGGCGGCCCACAACGCAGCCAGGACCTCGGCCTCCAGCTCGCCCGCCGCCCGTCGCGCCGACGTCCGGCTAGACCGGGATGCTCGAGTGGCCACTGCGTCTCCTCACCAGGGGCCAATGGAGTGGACTCTGCTTCTTGCAGCGTAACGAACTGCGCCAGCTGATCCGCGGGGTACCAGCCACCGGGCGTCCTGGCCGGGCAGTCAACTCAGCTCGATGATCACCTGCCGGTTCTGTGCTGCGGGGATGGGGTCAAGGTTGCCCTGGGCGTCTCGGTCCGGCAGATATTCCGGGAAATCACTGCCCAGCCCGCGAGTACTGATCCGGTCCGCCGGGGCACCGAGGCCGACCAAGAGATCGCGGACAGCGCCAGCCCGTTTCTCCGACAGCTGCCGACGGTATTCCGGCGTGCCATCCGAAGCCGTGGTTCCGGTGAGCAACGCCCGGCGGCCATCTTTGATCGCTTTCGCGTAGTCAGCGAGGACCGCGCGAGCCGCAGCGGGATCTTTCAACGCCGGCAACCGCTGGGCGGAGCGGTGTCACCCAGGCCGGTGATCGAGGACGCGAGAGGCCGACTCGCTCGTGTCGACCTGGCATTTATCGAGCAGCGCGTCGCCGTGGAATACGACGGTAGCTGGCGCGAGGGTGAACTCTGGGCACTCAACCGGGATCGCGAACGCCTCAATCAGGTGCAGGCCCAAGGCTGGGAGGTCGTATTCGTGACCGCTGCGCTACTCCGCGACCCCGATCGCATGGTCCGCACCGTCCGAGCCGCCCTAGCTTGCTGACTAATGGAACCATTACGCAGCTCCAAGGGACCCAGGGTCGCCTAATGGAACCTTTACGCAGTTCCCGGACCCAGGCTGGCGGTTGCTCACGATGTGGGCAATACGGGATCGGGCTCACTCGTTCGTGTAGCGTCACCCTCGTGCCTGCCCTGTCTCTGAAGCTTGTGGCTCGCCGCCACATCGATTACGGGCGCACTCGCAGCATGATCTGTATGTCGGCCTGACCCTGCCCGACCTCTCCATCCGCCGGGCGTGTGGTCGTGCCGTCCCAGCGCCCGCGTCTGCTGCGACGTCACTCGCGCGCCCCAGCACGCCGAGGACCCGCTCGTCATGCCAGTTCGTCACAGCGCAACTCGAAGGTCCGCAGTCCGCCGTGGGCTGGCCGCTCTCATCACCGTGTGGGCGCTCATCCTCGCTGCCGGGTGCGGGAGCGGCGACAGCAGTGCCGGTGCGGCCCCGCGGCCAGCGCCTACCCTTCGCCTGGGCTACTTCGCCAACGTCACGCACGCCGCCGCCATCGTCGGGCTCGACCGCGGCTTGTTCACCCACGAGCTCGGCTCCACGAAGTTGGAAACACAGATCTTCGATGCCGGGCCGGCTGCGGTCGAAGCGTTATTCGGCGGTGGACTCGACGCGGCGTACATCGGACCGAGCCCGGCGATCAACGCTTTCCTGCGCAGCGACGGCAAGGCGATCCGGATCATCGCCGGAGCCACCTCCGGCGGCGCGCAGTTGGTCGTCCGTCAGGGCATCAACTCGCCAGCGGATCTGCGCGGCAAGACGCTGGCCAGTCCGGAGCTCGGCAACACCCAGGACGTGGCGTTACGTGCCTGGCTGAGCAGCCACGGCCTGCGCAACAGCGTGCAGGGCGGTGGGGACGTCACCATCGTGCCTACCAAGAATGCTGACACGCTCCAGCTGATCAAGTCGGGCAAGCTCGACGGCGCCTGGGTGCCGGAACCGTGGGCGTCCCGGTTGGTGCTGGAAGCCGGCGGCAAGGTGCTGGTCAACGAGCGGGACTTGTGGCCGGGCGGCCCGTTCGTCACCACGCAGCTGACTGTCCGCACCGACTACCTCCAGCGCCATCCGCAGACGGTTGAGGCATTGCTTCGCGGGCACGTCGACGCGGTGCAGTGGGCGACTCAGAACTCTGCCGAGGCCAAGACCGTGGTGAACAACGCCATCAACGCGCTCACCGGCAAGCCGTTGAAGCCGGAAGTGGTCGACCGCGCCTGGCAGAACCTGACCGTGACCGACGACCCGATCGCGCCATCCCTACACCGCAGCGCCGAGAACGCGGTGACGGCCGGACTGGCCACCAGACAAGCCGACCTGCACGGCATCTACGACCTGTCGATCCTTAACCGGATCCTGACCCAACGGGACCTGCCGACCGTGTCGGCCGGCGGGCTCGGGAAAGCGTAGAGAGATGGCGCAGCCGACCCTTCGACCGGCCTTGCAGCAACAGGCGACGCCGGCCTCCAGCGTTCGCGTGACACAACTCGCCCAAGTCTTCGAGCGGGACCGACCGCCGGTGCTCGACCGGATCGACGTCGACGTCGCGCCAGGCGAGTTCGTCTGCCTGCTGGGCGCTTCCGGATGCGGCAAATCCACTCTGCTGTCGCTCATCGCGGGTCTGGGCACACCCACCTCCGGCAGTATCGAGGTCACGGTGGGCCGTCCGGCGTTGATGTTCCAGGAACCTGCTCTGCTGCCGTGGCTGACGGCGGCCGGCAACGTCGAGCTGGCGCTCAAGGCGCGCGGCGTCGGCCGGCGCGAGCGCCGCACCGAGGCCGAGCGGCTGCTCTCGCTGGTGAACCTGGCCGGGCAGGGCCGCAAGCGGGTGCATGAGCTTTCCGGTGGGATGCGCCAGCGGGTGGCGTTGGCCCGCGCGCTCGCCCAGGACAGCCGGCTGTTGCTGATGGACGAGCCGTTCGCCGCACTCGATGCCATCACCCGCGATGCCCTGCACGAAGAACTCATCCGGCTGTGGTCGGAGCAGGGACTGTCTGTCATCTTCGTCACACACAACGTGCGCGAGGCCGTCCGGCTGGGGCAGCGGGTACTGCTGATGGGCTCCCGGCCTGGTCGGATCGTGCGGGAGTGGCAGGTCGGGATGAGCCAGCCCAGGGCGATCGAGTCCCCCGGTGTCAGCGCCCTGGCTACCGAGATCACCCATCACCTGCGAGCGGAGATCAGCCGGCATGGCCGTTGACGATGAGACGCTCACAACCGAAGACAGCCGGACCTTCGAGGCTGGTCTGGACGCCTTGGAGGCGCCCACGCTGTCACCGCGACCCGGACCGGGCGCGGTTTTCCTGCGCTCGGTGCTGCCGCCCATGGTGGCGGTGGTCGCGTTTATCGCCCTGTGGCAGCTGGCCTACAGCACCGACCTCAAACCGAGTTACGCGCTGCCCAGCCCGCTAGACGTGTTGCGGACCTTCGATCAGACGGTGCGCGACGGCCGGGCCTGGGACGCCATCTCGATCAGCGTGTCCCGCGGCGCCTTGGGATTCCTGGCGTCGCTGGCCGTGGGCACCATGCTCGGGCTGGCGATGTGGCGAAGCCGCTGGTTACGCACCGCTATCGGTCCGTTCGTCAGCGGGCTGCAGAGCCTGCCGTCGGTCGCCTGGGTCCCGGCGGCGATCATCTGGTTCGGCCTGTCCGACGCCGCCATCTATGCGGTGGTGCTGCTCGGCGCGGTGCCCTCCATCGCCAACGGGTTGCTCGCCGGGTTCGACCAGGTGCCGCCGCTGCTCGACAAAGTGGGCCGGGTGCTGGGGCTGAGCACCATCGGGCGGATCCGGCACGTGCTGCTGCCGGCCGCGCTGCCGGGCTACCTGTCGGGTCTGAAGCAGGGCTGGGCGTTCTCGTGGCGCTCGCTGATGGCCGCCGAACTCATCACCTACTCCCCCGCGCTGGGCATCGGACTCGGTCAGCAGCTCAACATCGGCCGGGAGCTCAACGCCATGGACATGGTGATCGCCTCGATCTTCCTGATCCTGGTGGTCGGCGTCGCCATAGAACTTCTCATCTTCGCCCCCCTAGAACGCCGAGTCCTCCGCACCCGAGGACTCACCCACTAGGCTGACGGTCGGAGTCGTGAACTCGACGTTACGGACCTTTTCCCGCCAAGATACCTTGCTAGAAGTACCTATTCGTGCAACGGCACAGCAGTTGCGTGGTGCGACGTAGCGCGGCGCCATCGCCTCCATCTGTTCGATCAGCAGCTTGATGGCCTCCGGTTGCTTGTCCTGCGGGGCAGTAGTCGAAATCAAGACCAAGCAACAGGCGCGAGCCGCCAGCCCCCCATCTCGCCAACTGTGCCGCAAGTTATCTCCGTAACAGTATTGCGGAACGAGTATTGTGGGGCGACTTTCGGAACGGCTTGAACCCGGTTTTCGGACCCGCACGATCAGCGTCGCCGTGGTGTTCCACTTCCACGAATGTGGAACGCATGCCGAAGCGCGAACGACGGTCACCGGAGGGGATCCGGCGAGCCGTAACTTCGTCTTGCACTACCACCACGACGGCGAGCTCCTGGGCGGCCCCGGCCAAGGATCTTGTTGATCATTGGCGCTTGGCCTCGGCGTAGTAGTTGATGTCTGGCCACTCCCGGTTGGCCAGCTCACGCTTGGTCGCCTCGTAGAGGTCCCGGTCCGCCGTGCTGGGACGCAGGACGGCGCGGAAGCGACGTAATTCTGGTCTCGATGTGATCCGGTGGGTGGGCCGTGGACGTTGGCGGCCTCGGCGGGGTCGCGATGCGGAAGCATCCCGCTGAATTACCGATCGTAGGAACTAACGGAGCATGTCATCTCCTTTTCACTTTCCCTTGGCTACTGGACGTGGATTATTGGGAGGGCAGGGCGGGGTAGGCCCGGCCCTTGTTTAGGAGGTGCAGCGCGTGACGACCGAACGCGTGTGGAGCGGCCTGGACGCCTTCTGGGCGGATGGGTTGGAGTGTGTGATGTGCGGCACGAGCTACCTGGTCACGGGGTCCGCTCCGCATATACCCGTGGGCTGGTCAGGGGGTGGCTCGCAGGTGTTCGCATGCCTGGGGAGTGCGCCGAGCTCGCCGCCCTGGACCCGTGTAGAGGGTGCGGAATTGGTCGATCTCCATCGAGACCGAGTGGCGTAGCGGATGGGTAGGGGCACTGTTGTGCTGATGACGGACCACGGCTCGGAGCAGCGTAGTCGCGTCCCGATGGAGAACGCCGTCGAGCTTCTCACCGGGGCACCGCCGTTGTCGATCGACGCCGGCACTTCATGTTCGGTTGCGGCGGCCGGGTTCGTGGCACGCTGACGAACGGGTGACGTTGCCGCCGCTCGGTTCGACATCGGGTATCCCTTGGGGACCTCAACCGCCAGCCTTCACTCTCAATAAGGAGACCCATGCGGATCGACAGCGTTCTTCCGGACCGGGCGTCACCTGGCCAGTCCGTGATCATCCAAGGCGAGGACCTGGAGACCACGGCAAGGGTTTCCTTCGGCGACCAAGAGGTCCCGTTCGTCATCGATGGGGAGGCCCTGGTGGTGGAAGTCCCTGATGGCTCGGGCACCGTCGAAGTGACCGTCGAAGGAGCCGACGGCACGAGCGATACCTCAAACGTCACCATCGAGGAAAGCTGACTATCGAGCGATTGGCTTCGCGGTGCCTCGCTCGCCGAGGTGTGGGGCGGGGCACCGCGAGGATCTGGACGCTGTGCCGGCTCGCGGGTCGGATCCTCCAGGGACAACCGCGAGGGTGTGTCGCGGACGTGTACGGTTCGCCGCACGGCACATGGAGGAGGATGGGGATGCCTCAGCGGCGGTACGTGTAAATGGGTTCCGCGGCCTCGTGTCGGTGAGCTAGACGACGTCTATAACTGGGCGTTCGACGGCGCGATCGCCGTGACCTGTTCTTACGGCACCCGTCCGTTCTGCCACCTTTGTGGGGGGCCATCCGAGATTGCTCGGCACTGGTGTATTCCTGATGGTACGACGCGCGGCGTAGTGGACGTTAGCGCACGGCCTCCGAGCCGCCGGTAAGGATCGAACGGGAATCAAGGAAGGCGCTGCCCGAGGCGGGTGGGCCGTCCCGGGCAGCGCCTTGCCAACCTGGCGATCGCGAACGCTGGCTACATGGTGGGCAACGCCGTGATCAGAACCAGGATGGTTTGGTGGTTCGCCTTACTCAGTCCGATCCCCCGACGCCGGCTTCGGCAGGAGAGTCGGGTCCTGATCCTGGCTCCCTCTTTTCGTCTCCCGCTTTAATCTCACTCGGGGGATTTTCCGCGGTGGCCGGATCGGGCTCATTGTCACCCGCGTGCTGTGCCGCCGACTGATCCTGGGTCATTTGCTCTCCTGTCAATTTGGGTCGAACGGCAGTGGGAGTACCCGGACAGGGCCGACTCTAAACTAAACGTCCCGCGCAAGCCCGCACGCGCGTGCACAGCGCGATGAGTCGACGCGCCTACTGCTCTCTGAACCTGCGAGTAGACACCTGCAGGCCAAGCTGGTGTGTGCGGCACACACCAGGCGACAGCAACGACGACGGCCGTCCGATCGGCGCACCGGCAGCGCCGACGGCTATCCCCCGTAAAGCTTCGCAGTCCTGACCGTGCCACTCGTCTCAGCCCCGGCCTGTGGCTCTCGAATCTCGGCACTGACGCCGACCAAGTCGCACCCAGCACACCGGCTCCCGCGTCGACGCAACAACGGCTGCTCCCGCGGGCCGGAAGCCTACGCCGCGTCGCCCTCCACCTGAGCGTGCTGTCCACGTGCTGTGGCAGGTATGCAGGCTGCCTGCTGCTGGGGGGCGCAGATGCCCACCGCGAGCAGTGCCACGTCGTCGCGCTGAGGGAGATCGCATCGGTCGAGCAGTGTTTGAAGCTCACCTACTAGTGCGGAGGCAGACAACGGGCCGCGAGCGACGAGATGCGCTGGCACTCCGTCGTCGCCGAGCCATCGCCCATCGAGTCGAGAATCGTCGAGGCCATCGGAGCACTGTGTCACCCGGCGTCAGGTTCAGCGCGACGGTGGTGAACCGAGCCTGGGGAATGCAACCGATAAGCGGACCTGTGGGCTCGACGGACTCGATCTCACCTCCGTGGCGAAACACGTACACCGGAGGGTAACCGCCGTTGGGAATCCAGGATCTCGTAGCGCCGCACCGCGACAAGCCGCCGCCGCTCCTGATCGGCTTCGGCACCGCACGGGACTACGTAAGGGACCTGTCCCGAACTGCTGTGTTCAGCCACTGTCTGCCTCACCGGGCTCTCCTTACCTCCCCGACCCACTGGGATCCCGCAGCAACAGGGACGACTGTCGTCACATCACCTAAATCTCTGCACGGTATTCGTGCTGATGACGGTCCTCGGTTGGCAGGGTGGCCAGCTTCTCCTAGCCCCCGACCAGTACAGATGTCTCTGGCGAGCCTGCGCTGCGGGATGAGCCCAGGACTGGCGCGTGACAGTGGTGGATTACCAGAGGATGCGGGTATCCCGTCCCGCTGGCGGGTCCTCCCCCTCGTGTCGTGGAGGGAGGGCCCGCCGGGGGATGGTGTGTCGATCAGTACCTGTCCGTGTTCCGAGCGCCGGTGCTCGCGGCGCCGATCATGTTGTCGAAGGTTCTCTGCCGCAGCTTGATCATGTTTTCGAGTACCGCAGCGAACATGTGGATCGGGGTGAACATCAGCGCGAGGGTGGGGTCGAGGCTGGACGTGGTCTTCGACGTCGTCGGTTTGACCCAGCCCGTCACCTGTCGCGAGTAACTGGCCGGTTCAGGAGCCCAGCCCTGCTGTCCTTGCGGTCCCGCCACCCCCTGTGGTCCGGGCTCGCCGGCCGGCCCAGCTGGGCCCGGCTCGCCGGTCGGCCCCTGTTCGCCGCTCAGGCCCTGTTCACCGCGTGGACCCTGCTCGCCGCGTGGACCCTGCTCACTGGGCTCGCCCATCTCACCTTGTTCACCGCGTGGACCCTGCTCGCCGCGCTCACCGGGCTGGCCGTTCTCGCCGGGCAGGCCCTGCTCTCCCCGAGGTCCCGGCTCTCCCGGCTTGCCGGGTTCTCCGGGCTGACCCGGGAGGCCCTGCTCGCCCCGCGGGCCCTGTTCACCCCGCGGGCCCTGTTCACCCTGCGGACCGTGCGCGTCGACCGTCGTGCGGGCGGCGGTGGTGGGCTTGTTATCTGCCTGCTTCATTGCGCTCCTTCGTCGTGAATCAGTCTTCTGCAGTGCGCCGAGGTTATGTCGCGTGATGTGCAGTGGAGGTATTCGTCACCGGTGATTACGCATAGCGAGAAGGGGATAAGTCGCTGATCACCGTAGCGGCTCGGGGCGGACTTTGATTAAGCGGCGTAGTAGTCGCGGCTGTCGGCATTGCCCGCGCGAGAGCTGAGAATGTAGTGATCGTAAGTGGGATGGCATAGACAACGCCTTGTCTGGCAACAACGGGTCACCCCCGGGTCACCGCGGTCCGTTGGTTTCGCCGAACTGGTGAACGATGACATTACCCCGTCGCCGGCGACCAGGTAGGCTCCATAACTAGAACCGCGATCAGGTAAGTGAACCGAACTTGTCAAACGAGCTCAATCTACATATTGACGTTAGGGGTAGGTCGACGATGTAGCAATGGGTGGCACGATGACGAGGCTCACATGCGAAGGGGGTTTAGTGAGTAGCGATGCGGTCCTGTGCAAATGTAAAGCGTACAACGGCTTGACGAACCATGAGAGCATCACCACACTGTGCCCACCCTGATGCTGATGCGATGGGAGCGGAGCTCCGCTCTTCCTGATCAACTTCGGCTGGGCCAGACCCTCCAGTCGCTGGCATGCCTGGGGTATCGGGAGATCACCCCCGACCTCCGGAGATGGGTTTACTCGGCGCCGACGTCGTCGCGGAGTTCAGTCGCGCCGCGACGGCTCTGCGGGCCCTGGGTGGCCGGCTCTGCTGATCCTCCCAGCCTAGCGGCCCACCGCGTCGAGCCCGATGGGCAGATCACGTCGCGCTGGACGACGTCGCCATGACGGCGCGACCAGACGCAGCCTCGACCCATGGTGTCGATCGGATCGAGATCGCGCGGGCGAGTACGCGCCTTTGATCGCGCTGCATGGTACTTCTCGGTGGGCGAACACATCGGCCGCGGCTTGACACCGTCGACCGGTTCCGGGCTCGAGTCACTGGGGGGCCGCGTTGGTGGTCTGTTCGAGCTGCGCGATGTGTCGGTGGGCTGCGGTGAGTTGGTGTTCGAGGCTGACGATGCGGGTGGCGGCGGCCAGCGGCATGTTCTCATCGAGGAGTTCACGTACCCGGATGGCCAGGGCGAGATCGGCGCGGCTGTAGCGGCGTTGCCCGCCGGCGGAGCGCCCCGGGGTGAGCAGCCCGGCGGCGTCGAGGCTGCGTAGGAAGGCCGGTTGCACGCCGAGCAGGTCGGCGGCCAGGCCCATGGTGTAGGCGGGGTAGTCCTGATCATCGAGTTTGTCCTGCATGGCCTGCGGTGGTGTCACCTGATCCCCGGAGTCGCGAACAAGGGGCCCTGGCCGCCGTCCTGTTCGCGACGGCCAGGGCCCAGCGTTGGGTGGCTCCGTCCCGGTGCTGTTTACGGGACGGAGTGCGCTCTCCGTGGGCGGCGGTAACCCCCTCAGGGTCGGGTTATCGCCGCGTGGTCCGGATCACTCCCGGGCCGGGTGGTCGCGGTGCGAGAGCGCAACGCACCGTCACCACCAATTTCACAGTCCGCGGCCATCACCTCCTTGCGAAGGAAACAACATCGTGCTGTAGCGCGATAAACCCTATAGCAGCTCTACGTAGGTTGTCTACCCCTCGTGTGCCGCGCTGGTTCCTCGACCGCCGTGGGCAAGCCGTTCCAGCCGAGGCACGCCCGGGGAGCACTGGAGGCGCCATGACACCGGCTACTCGATATGAACGGATCGTGACCAGCGGTTTCACGGGTGCGCTGGTGGTCACCTGCGTCTGCTGCTATCAAGAACTATCGCTCGGTGGGGACATCTTTACATAGCTGGCAGTAGGGGATATTCTCCTGCATCGCCACCGTAGTATGTACCGACCGCGTCGTGACGACGCTCAGGAAGGAGAGACCCTCAATGCTGATGCGTACCGACCCGTTCCGGGAGCTGGACCGGCTGACCCAACAGCTGTTCGGCACCAACGGCACCACCACACGCCCCGCTGTCATGCCCATGGACGCCTACCGAGCCGCCGACCAGTTCGTCGTGCACTTCGACCTGCCCGGAGTGGACCCCTCCTCCATCGACCTGGACGTCGAACACAACGTGCTCACCGTCAAAGCCGAACGCATCCCCACCTACGGCGACGACGTCGAGTTGCAGGTCGCCGAGCGGCCCCGCGGAGTGTTTTCCCGGCAGCTGTTCCTCGGCGACACCCTCGATGCCGACCGCATCGAGGCCAACTACGACGCGGGGGTGCTGACCCTGCGCATCCCCATCGCCGAGAAGGCCAAACCCCGCAAGATCGAAATCACCGGCGGCAGCGCACCAAAACAGATCACTGTCTGACCTGCACCCACCAACAGATCGCCGGTCAGCCCCTTGTCGACTCGGGGGTGCCCCACCCAACCCAGTTGGGGCACCGCCGAGTCGAAGCCACCATTGAGAGGGGGCCTGACCGCACCGCTGCTGCCAGGCCCCTTGACTATCACCGACTGGCGCTGTCCGCCCCTGCGAGGAACCGATCGTGACCCCCACCCATCGCACACCCCCCGACTTGGCGAGCGAACCTCCTCAGGGCGCTGTCGGGCCCCTGGCCAACTACCTCGACGCTGTCGCCGCCGAGCACGCGGGCACCCAGGAGCGGAATCCTTTTGCCCCACCCAGACGGACAGCCACGACGCCACGTGACGATCACGATCCCTATCCAGTCCAGGGCGTGACCCCCGATGCCTCCCAAGCCCAGATCGGCCACGCCTACCGGCGCCTGGTCCGCGCCCACCACCCCGACATCCATCCAGAGCACGACTCCACCGCGGTAGCTGCCGCCTCGGCGGCATACCACCTCGGTACCAGCGGGCGTATCCGCTGGTCTAGGTCGTGGTTGCGGGTGCGGCTTCCGTGTCGTTCACATAAAATTAACCTGGCTGGGCCCGTCGGAGCTCTGCGGAGCGCGACGGGTGACGTCCCCTCTCGTGGGGTTTGCCTTCATCGCTGTGTGCCGGGGTGAGCAGGAGGGAGCGGGACCGGTGACAACCCTGAAAGACCCATCCGCGGGCCGAACGGACACGCCGGCCGCCGATCACCCGACGATCCCTTCCGAGACAACTGCACCGGATGGTGACGGGCCGATCGAAGGTTTCGCGCTGCGCGCTGCGGGCCAGCTGCTCGGGCTGACCGTGCAGCAGCCGACTGTCGGGGTGTGCGTGGTGGTGGTGGACGGGGAGTTAGACGCGCTGACCACGCCGCTGCTGGAGGCTTGCCTACGCGAACAGCTCGCCGCCTCCCCAGCGCACCTGATCCTGGACCTGCAGCCGGTGAGCTTCCTGGGTTCCAGCGGACTGAACTGCCTGCTCCAAGCCCGCGAAGTCGCTGAGCAGACCACCGGGACACAGCTGCACCTCGCCGGCCTGGTCACCCGGGTCGTGGCCCGCCCGCTGCAGGTCACCGGATTGCTGGCGCAATTCGACACCCACCCCACCCTGACCGAGGCCCTGGCCTCACTGGCACAGGCGAGGATCAGCAACCAACAGGTGGACCTGCTGTCGGTTATCGGGCGGCTCGACGATACGGGACTGACACAGCTGCAGAGGGAATTGCAGGCGCTGCTGGATACCGGGACTCAAAATCTGGTACTGGATCTGGCCAGGGTGACCCGCTGCGATCATCGGCTGTTCGACATGCTGGCCCGGACTCACCACAGCCTCGCCGCCCGCCAAGGGTGGATGCGGCTGGTCGGGATCAGTCCCACAGTCCGCAACGCCCTCGATGAGGCCACACCCTCGGAGGTTCTGCTCGTCGACCACGCCTCGGACTGGACCAACGACCTGACTGACTGAAACCCAAACTGGGCCGCTCGACGACGCGGCCCCAGCCCCCACACGTGACTCGACCTGCTTGTCGAGCGAGGCACGGCAACTGAGGCCAAGGCAAATAGCAGGGCTTCGAGGCAAGTTGTGGTGATAACGGTGTGTAACATGGTGACTACCTAACATTATCCTCGACAAGGAACTCGTCACCATGGCCTGATCATCGCATTGCTTGTCATCTGGCTTGCGTTTATCATCGCCGGGTTTGCCATCAAGGCACTCCTGTGGTTGGCGATCCTCGGGATCGTACTTTTCATCGCCACCGGCATCTTCGGAGCGCTTCGCGGTCGCACCAGGTGAGGCGTGCGGCAGGAAAGTAACAGGCCACGGCGGTAGCAGCGGCCGATCAGGACAACGCCCGGCGGAGCATGAGGCAACGAGCCCAGACGACCACAGTCAGAAACGGGGCTCGGCCAGGAAACCTTCCCCAAGGTCAATGGATACGTGCTGGGTGATCTGATGATCTCGCTGATCGTCGGGATCCTGATGTTCGGATCCTGGTGATCGGGAGGCGCAACCTGCTCCTCCCGATCATCGGAGGGCACTGAAGGTACCTGCCCTGGTGACCGGCGTGGCGGTCCAGCTGGGCGGCGCTGCTTGGGAATCTGACTGTCGTACCAGTCGGCACCCGATGGTTCGCTACCGATAGTCGGACAGCGACGTCAAACGCCGATCGGTCGGAGGCGCTAACGGGTGACGTCAGGGGGCACGCCCCACCAAAGGAAGTGAGTGAACCATCGCTATCGAGGAGGTGGTAGCTGCGAAGTGAGCCCGAGTTCGGCCGCCGTCGGTGAAACGCGCGACCGGACTATTCCCCGACAGACAGGTCCAATCCTCACGGAGGATGACACGCGAACCACTAGAGTGTGCCAACAAACCATGACAATGTGACCAACCTCTTTGGTGCGACGGCGGTGCATCGGTGTCGCGGGGGGGGGCAAAGTTGCGCCCGGCCGACGGCGTCTGCGGGGAGTGCGATCTCGTGGGTTCCCAGGTTAGGGAGACAAGGTCGAGGTCCAGGTCGTCGGCTGCAGCCTGCGCTCCGAGGCCGGCGTCGGTGATGCCTGAGGCCACGGCAAGGGCGGTCCAGGTGCGATCCCCAGTTCGGGACTGGACATGTCGTCCAGCGCTATGGGCTGGCAGTGCCCCCCGTCGGAATCGGTGTAGAGCTCGGCTCACCCCACCCCACCCCCGGGTGCTCTGACTTTCCGATAACCAGGTCGCTCAGCACGTCGCGGTGCTCAGGGCAGCGGCACGCAGAGTCGCCTGGCGCACCAACCGCAAAATGCTGCCCGGGGAGTCCGACTGAGGGGCGTGGCCCGCACCGAACAGGTACTGGAAGGTTGCGCCCGGCACGGCCAGCAAGTAGCGGGGGGTCTGCCCGCTACCAATGGCATCGGCGGTGCCCTGGGCTAGGATCACCGGACAGCGCACGTCCCCGAATCCGGTGCGGACGTCGGCCAGGATTCCCCAGTACAGCAGGCGCCAGAAGTCCTCGGACTCGCCGAACCCCTCCAGCAGCGCACGGGCCTCCACTTCCGAGGCCAACCACGGCTGTGACCGCATGCCCATGAGCAACACGGCGCGGCAGCGGGGAAATGCGCCAGAGATCCCAGCGCTGGGTGCAGAGAGAACACGACTAGCCGCACAGAGCTCATCGCGGCGCCCTGGTAGATCCGCTCGGGCGCCCGACCGCTTGGGCGAAAGGGGCGATCATCTCCTCGATGGCGGGTTTCGCGCACGGCGATGTCCGGATCGAGCGTGTCGATCCGGGCCAGCATCTTGCCTAGTAGGAAACGGTGATGGTCGCTGAAGTGTCCGGTTGCCAGTAGCTCCTCCAACGTCACGGAGACGAGAAGTAACGCCAGCTACCATTGGCCGCCACGATGATCGGGTCCGGCGGGACCGAAACCCGGCGAAGGCGGACCGAGGAGGACGTACTCGACATGCGCGATGACGCATCAGCTCCCATCATCGGTCAACGTAGCCGACCCCACTTTACTGCAGCAGAAGTCCAGAGAACGAGTCGTCAGGGTCGGTGTGGTGGTGCGCCCCGGGCGCCGACGCGTAATAGCGATCAAGTGGGGTACTCCGCTGCATCGATCTTAAGCGAGGAGCAGCGATCATGGTTGAGGATCATGGGCCGAGTATCAAGGACGACAAGCAGTATGAGGGTCTGCGGAAGAAGGGTATGAGCAAGCAGCGCGCGGCGCGGATTGCCAACGATCCCGGCTCGTCATCCAAAGGTGGCAAAGCGTCAGGTTCGGGGAAGAAGAACACTGATTCTTCGCAGGGCGGGACCAAGGCGCAGAAGGTGGCTGCTGGACGTAAGGGCGGGAAGAAGAGCTACTGAGAGCCCGTGTCGACGTTGAGGAGGCGGTATGTCCACCGGTCGTGACCAGTTCACGCAGCAAGATCCCCTCGATCAGCATGCCAGCCCTGGTAGTGGTGATCGAACTGTGACCTATCCGGGTGACACCGGCGAACTGGATGTCCGCCCCGATCACGGAGAGACCACCTACCGGGGCAGCAGCAGGCTCGAAGGCAAGAAAACGATCGTCACCGGCGGCGATTCCGGTATCGGTCGGGCCGTTGCGCTCGCTTTCGCACGCGAGGGAGCTGACGTGCTCATCTCACATTTGGCGAGCGAACGGCCCGACGCCGAGGAGACGCTGCGGTTGGTGCGGGACGCCGGCCGTACCGCCGTGAGCGTTGCCGGGGACCTCCGGGAGCAGGACCAGTGCCGCCGTGTCGTTGACCGCGCGGTCGCCGAATTCGGCCAGATCGACGTCCTCGTGTCCAACGCGGGCTATCAGATGTCGCATGACAACGGGATCTTCGACATCAGCAACGAGAACTTCGACCGGGTCTTCAAAACCAACGTCTACGCGCTGTTCTGGCTGGCCAAGGCCGCGGTTCCACACATGAAACCCGGCTCGTCGATCATCACGACCTCCTCGGTGCAGGCATTTAACCCCTCACCGCACCTACTCGACTACGCGACCTCGAAAGCAGCCATCGTCAACTTCACCAAAGGACTCGGCCGCAACCTCATAGACAAGGGCATCAGGGTCAACTCGGTCGCACCTGGTCCTGTGTGGACACCGTTGATACCCTCGACATTCCCCGAGGCCAAGCTCGAGTCCTTCGGCACCCAATCCCCGATGGGACGGGCAGGTCAACCCGCCGAACTCGCCCCGATCTATGTGTTCCTCGCCTCCCAGGAATCCAGCTACATCACCTCCGAGGTCCTCGGTGTCACCGGCGGAACCCCGATCACGTAAGGCCGCCGACGCGCACCACGGACCCACCGCGACGCCTCGAAGTGACCGCGGCGCAGGGTCTGAACGAACGCATGCCCTGTATCGATCACTCAGGATAATCGCAGCCGTTAAGGCCACGCACTGGCTTAGCTGGGCCTTTAAGCAAGCCATGACCGGCTTTGGGCCGCGTTGTTCGTCTCCTGCTTTACGACGCGGCGGGTAGAGGGCAGTTCATCGAGCATTCGCGAATACGTAAGGAGCCCGGTCGGTGTTCACTTCCCTCGGTCGTGGACCGAGGTCGAGCGCGCGGGTAAAGAACCAGCGAGTGGCCGCTAGATCTCGTTTCTCTGCGACGAGGACGTCGACGGCCTGCCTCACTGGTCGATCTCCCGGGTGAAGATAGACCCATCGTCGGACTTCACGGTGGGTCTCGTTGACGAATCACGATCGGCGCGCATGGCGGCGAGGGCATCACCGGCGGCCAGGGGTGCGTGCCTGGGCGGTATGGATCGACCTCAACGTGGTGTGCCCCTGCCGCCCAATCACCGTCGGCGGGTCATCGCGGACGGTCTCGTCCTCACTGGCCGGTTCCCGGCATGTTGAAGCGCTAGGGTCCGTGGTTTTCCGGGAGTGGTACGGCGTGGTCTGCGGTTCCTATCAGCGACGCCGCCGGAGATGTCCGGCTGACGCTCGACGACCAGTTGATCCCAGCGGCCGCGCTGCGCCCACGTTTGCCGCCCGCACCGCTCGGGTAGCCCGTGGCGAGGCATACAAGGCGACCCGACGTTGGGGGTGGCGAGGTCGATCGGTGGCTTCGAAGTCTGTCAATGTCGACGGAAGGGAGCAGTCATGACCGAGCAACGTGAGGGCCCGGCCCAGGTGTCTAACCCGCGGGAACCCTACGTCCACTCAGGGGGCACACAGGAGCCGGGCAGCGGCATAGAGATGCCCCCGTACGACGACCGCCAGACCAGCGGCAAGACACAGGACGAGCTAGCGGCCGACCCCCAACGTGTTGGCCCAGGTACTTCAGATGCCGGTCCCCGTGAGGTCTCGCAGGCCGAGCGCGAGGGTGTTGCCGCCACTGACACCACCGCAGCAAGCCCCATGGGTGTCGGAGAATCGATGGTCACGCAGGGCAACGAGCGGATGGTCAATAAGTCGGAAGCGGCGCAGCGGGCGGATCAGACGGACGCCGGAGTCGGTGGCCGCACTCCAAATCTAGAACCGGAAATGCCAGAGACGCTTTCCGGCGACCAGGGCGGTTGATCTTAATCTCAAGCGGCGCCCCGTCCACCGTGGGCGGGGCGCCGCGCTGTGCGTGCTTAGCCGGCGCAACGTTTCAGCTCAGCGATCCAGTTCCCGCGGGCTGAACCGCCGGAACCTTCGGCGGTTATCGGGCATAAGGTGGCTGTGATCAGGCCGGATTGTACCTCGCAAGGCGGCCACGACCAGAACCTCACGAATGTTGCGTCGCGCCACGGGAGATCGACCAACCATGCGTATCCACAAAGTGGCCGGCGTGCTCGCCGCGGCCGCCGCCGCCGGGGGGCTCCTCGCCGGGTGCGGCAGCAAGACCACTCCGGTAACCCCACCACCGCCGGCCGCGAGCCGCGCACCGGCCACCACACAGTAGCCGCACAACCAAGCCGACGTCGTCTTCGTTGTGAACATGATCCTCAACAACACCCGGGCCATCACGATGTCGCAGAGCGCCCGCAACCAAGCGACCTCACCGCAGGTGAAGGATCTCGCCACCCGGATCGAGGCCGAACAAAGCCCGCAGACCCAGCAGATGAGCTCTCTGCTCACCGAGTGGGGGACACCGGCCCCGGCCACCACCAGTGCCACCGGCAACGGTCAGATGCCCGGGACGGTCAGCGGCGCTGGATTCGACCGGATATTGCTCCAAATGATGATCGTCGCTCACTAGGGGGCGGTGGACATGTCCCAGACCGAGCTGGCACAAGGCAACAACCCCACCGCCCGCAACCTCGCCCAACAGGTCCTCGGCACGCAGCAAGCTCAGACCAGCGAAATGCAGGCCCTGCTCCAGGTGATCTAACCCGCAAACGACCAAGCGGGTGTGCTATCAACGACACGGTTTCATGGCGGGGCAGGTGTCGTAAGGGTTCGCTGTCAAGGCACTTGTTGTGGTTGGCGATCGTGGGGATCGTGTTGTTCGTCGCCACCGGCTTTTACGGGGCAATTTGTAGCCGAACGAGTTGAGGCGCGCGACACGAATCGCGCGACACGAATACGGGAGGACACGGTGGTAGCAGCGGCCGATCGGGGTAACACCCGGCGCAGGAAGGGCAACCGGGCCAGACGTCCACGGCCTGAAGCGGGCCACCACCGTCTGGTCGCGCAACCGCACACCGACGACGAGGGTCCGGTGGCCGCCGCCGAAGCGGCAGCGGCCCAGATCAGTACCCCTGAGCATGCCCTGGGTCGACCCGGCAGGCCGCTGGACCGCCGATCACCGTTTTTCATCGGCATGAGCGCCACCGCCGGCGTCGCGGTCATGGTCGGTCTGGTCGACATGGTCATCACCGTGCGGGATGTGCTGGTCTTGATCGGGCTGGCGCTGTTCCTGGCGATCGGGCTGGAACCCGCGGTGTCGTTCCTGGCGCGGCACAAGTTCCCGCGGTTCTCGGCGGTGCTCATCGTGCTGGTGGCCGGCCTGGGCGTGGTGGGGGGGTTCCTGGCCGCGGCGGTCCCCCCGTTAGCGCACCAGACCACCCAGTTCGTCACCCAAGCCCCGACCATGTTCTCCCGACTGCAAAGTCACAATTCGCTGCTGGGTCAGCTCAACGAGCGTGTGCATCTGCAGCAACGCCTGCAGCAGACCCTCAGCGGGGATGCGTCCGGTTTGGTCAACGGCCTGCTGGGAGCGGGTCAGGTGGTGTTCAGCGCGCTGACCAGCGGCCTGATCCTGATCGTGCTCACGATGTATTTCGTGACCGACCTGCCCCGGATCCGGGCGACGATCTACCGGCTGGTGCCGCATTCCCGCCGTCCCCGCGCGATCCTGCTCGGGGATGAGATCTTCGCCAAGGTCGGTGGATACGTGCTGGGCAACCTGCTGATCTCACTGATCGCCGGAGCGCTGACATTCGGGTTCCTGCTGATCGTGGGGGTGCCTTATGCGCTGCTGCTGAGCCTGTTCGTGGCGATCCTGGACCTGGTCCCGGTGATCGGCTCCACCCTCGCCGGGCTGGTGGTCTGCCTGGTCGCGCTGAGCGTGTCACTACCCGCCTGCCTGGCCACCGCCGGGTTCTTCCTGGCCTACCGCCTCACCGAGGACTACCTACTCGTCCCGAGGATCATCGGCCGGGTCCTGAAGGTACCCGCGTTGGTGACCGTGGTGGCGGTGCTGCTCGGCGGTGCCCTGCTGGGCATCGTGGGCGCCCTGGTCGCCATCCCCGCCGCGGCGGCCGTGTTGCTGTTGACCCGCGAAGTGCTCTTCCCCCGTCTCGACCACACCTGACCCACCCCGCTGGTCATCGCCGACGCGCAACCCGCTGCGAACACAACGGGCGCCCCCAGCCGGGTCGGGTTAGCCTCGATCCAGCGCGCACCCACCACCCCGGGGGGTGCCGGAAGGAGAACAACACCATGGGTCTGGCGGATAAGGCCAGTAACAAGGCCGAAGAGCTCAAGGGCAAGGGCAAAGAGGCCGCCGGTCAGGCGACCGACGACCCCGGGCTTGAGGCTGAGGGCAAAACGGATCAGGCCAAGGGCAACCTCAAGCAGGCCGGCGAAAAAATCAAGGACGTCTTCAAGTAGGCGTGTGCCCCCTACCCGAGGAGGGCACGCTCGGACTCCGGCCGTGCCCTCCTCACCCGGCCCAGGTCGGCTCACCGTTCGTGATGACCAGACGCAGGCAGGTAAGGCAGGCGCGCGGCCAGCAGCCCCCGCTGTCCCCCGGGTGGGAGGTCAGTAGTAGTGGCGTCGGCCGCCGATCTCTCGTCCGGCCATACCGAGCACCAACAAGATCACGCCCACCACGATCAGGATGTACCCCAGGTAGGACAGAATGGGGATCGGGATCAGAAACCCGAACACTACGACCAAGACAATGCCGAGCACGATCATGGATGCCTCCCGCGAACTCCGCCTACTCCTACCATGAGCTTATGGCACTGCCACCCTTGTGTCCTCATAGTCGTGTTGTCGGTCGTCTGCTGGCCGGTCCAGCGGGCATGTCCGCAGCGGATGGTGCCGGTTCGTCCCGGGAGACCGGTCACCTGGCCCTGGTGTCCCACACTGCCGCTGGCGCGCGCCAGCGGCCAAGCACCCCGCTGGGCCAAGCACCCCGCTCGGGTGACCGGCCCACCGCGGCTCGGGGACCCGGGACGTCGGCGTTGATCCGCTCCCCACAGAGCTGGTCATAAATCGGCAGCTTCCTTGTCAGGTCGAGGCGGGAACTGATGTCAACCCACCGGATCCTGGGGATCCAGGACGTCAGACAACAGCCCATTATCTGGAACATGAGCCGTACCCTTGCGATTACGACCAGCGGCACCAACGTTCGTGATCTTGTGCGAGTTCTGCGCGTATCCGGTACATCATCCGGAACGAGTCGTGACCACCTACGAGGCGACCGTCACCGTGCGGACGGCGGTCGACCGGTTCCCGCCTCCACGCGTCTGGCCATCGGCCGACCGTCGAGCGGCTACTGACCCGCCGCGATATCCCACTGCGAGAGAAGACCGGACTATGCGGCCGGTCCTTGGCGGTAGCGCCGGTCAGAGCCTCGGTCGCCTCTCGGGGGTAATCCCGGATTTTACTGCCGGAGCGGAGACGGCGACCTGGGGAAACGTCCCTGGTTCGCAAGATCAGGTACCTGTGTTTACTACAGTAGAGGCCGGTACCGCTAATCCCCGGCGGCATAGTCTCAGGACGCCGCCACCCACTGCTCGCCTTTGCAGGTCGGCGACGAGGGTGTGCACCTGGACCAGGCGTACAGCCACGCGGTGTCGCTCGACGCCTACGGGTTGTCACCCCGACCGTGTCGCCGAACCTGTTGAGCCACGCTTGCGGGTCCTGGTCGGCCCGTCGGATGGTTTGCGCGACACCGACGATCTCCCCGGAGGGGTGGCCCCGGTGCGTGCCCACTCATCGAGCTCGGCGGCCGCGACGAGGCGTTCTCGGCGAGGATGACGACGATCACGCATCCTTGCCCCGCAGCTGGCTGACCAGTAGAACACTGAGCAGTATTGTGCGCTCATGGCAACTCGTCGCCCCGTGCCCGTGGAGATCGACACCGGCACCGTGGCAATCCCCGAACTGGCGCCAGCCCAGGAATGGTGTACCGGTCGCCGAGTGGATCGCCAGGGCAGCGCGGCGCGAGTTCGCCAGCATCAACCCCGGCCCGAACTACGTTGAGTTCACCGTACAAACCGCTCTCGACCGCATCCGGAGGTGCGCCAATCGGCGACCGTCGAGGCCCTGGACGCAACTACCTTTCGCATAATCGACGGTCGCGACGCCGCTGTCCAGCAACTCCGCAAGCAAGGCCATCCAATGCTCGACAGGGACGCAGCGCTCCTGTCGCCGCTGGGACATACCCTTACGAATGAAGTGGCCTAGCTTCCCGGGTGACGCGAGCCACGGGTGAGCCGTTGCAGCGGGTGTGGTGTCGCTCCGGACGGGGCGATCGCGATGCCGTCTGTAAGCATTGTCGGTAACGGTGGCAGTTCACCACGCTGTGCGGCATGCATCAGGTGACGCAGTCGCCGCTGAACAGCCCGGTAGAAGCGCTCCTGGGTCCACCGGCCGAATATCCGAAAGCCCCATCGGATCACCGGGTCCGGGACGGTAGCCCGCCGGGAGTAGCCGCTGACTCTGAATGCGACGTCGCCCGACGCCAGGTTTTTGATCACCTCATAGTTGAGCCGGCCCTGTTCCAGATGGCCCTGGAGCGTCTGGTAGCTCCAGCCCCAGACTCGTTCGGCTCCGGCTCCGCAGCCCCTGGTTTCGTCGATCACCCTGGTGACCCGAACCCCGAGATAGAACCGCAACCCGAAGAAGCGGCCTTCCAGCAGCATGTCGCGGCCGAGCAACTCGTCGTCGTAGCGGTATACGGCTCGCAGGATGCGCGGGTCGGTGAACTCGTAGTGCCGCACGAGCAGGCATGCGTTCTCCCAGGCGCCCGCGGGCAGTGGCGGTCCGGGCGGCTCGCGCCCGATCACTGTGTCGCTGGAGTCGACATGCCAGTGCCCCTGGGGCCGGCCGTCCAGGGGCGCTGCTGTCGGGTCGTAGTTGATCCGGCGCCAGCGAAGGTCGTCCAGCGCAGCTGCGGTATCGATGGAACCGAATAGCCGCTCGCGCACCTACTGAGGCTTCCGCAGGGAGTCACCGATCAGCCACAGCGTGGGCGGCCAGAGCCCGACGAACAGTGCGCGCCGTTCGGCGTTGCCGCGTTCGTCCTGATCGACGGTCTTGGCGCGGATCCACAGAATGATGCACAGCGCGACTGCGCCCAGCGAGGCAAGGTGTAGGTGTGCGCTGCGCAACCCGAGCCACCGAACGGCTCCAACGACGGTCACCTGACACCTCCCGAGAGCACACCGACAGCCAGCGGCGGCCCCGCTGGCATGGTGTCATACAGCCATGACGACTGCGAGCCGTCCGACTCGGCTGGCCACCGTCCTGGGGTGGCCGCTGGCCATCGGGCTGGTCAGCTGGCGCTACCTGTGGAGAACCACGCCGCTGCACCGTAGCGAGGAGCAAGGCAGCACCGCGGATCTCCCCTCAGGCTGGGACACCGACAATGGGCTCGGTGAGCGGGGCCAGGGGATTGCAGCCGGCGTCGGGCCACTGTTGCACCGCTGCTACACCGTGTGGATCGTGCACAGCCCGATGGACCCGGCCACGCTGATGACGGCGGTTGGCGCCAACCTCAACCGCGTCTCACCCGAGATGGCGGTGTTCCGCAAGACACGTGGCGCGTCTGGTCCGCCGCGACCCGGCGACGAGTTCGTCGTGCGCATGCCGGGACCCTGGAACGGTCCGGTGCGCGTGGTGAGCCAGGACAGCACCTCGTTCCGGCTGGCCACCCTGGCCGGTCATCTGGAGGCAGGACAGATCGAGTTCCGGGCAGCGCAGGACGGCACCACGCTGCGCTTCGAGATCGAGTCTTGGGCCCGAGCCGGTGACCGGCTGTCCCACCTGCTCTACAACCGGCTCAGGCTGGCTAAGGAGATCCAACTGAACATGTGGTCGCACTTCTGCGTCCGCACCGCCGCGCTGGCCGGCGGACGCCCCCGAGGCGGCGTCACCATCCACACCCGGCGACTCGACTGGCCCCCACAGACAACCACGAACCAGTCCGGACAGGCACCACTCCAGCCGGAGGGCAAGATCCACTCGGCGCGGCCGAGCGGACACGCCTACACTGCTTTGACGGCCTCAGGCCTGCGCTGTGAGGTGACATCTGCTCACCTGCACGATCAACGAGGGGAGTGCATTGTTCCGCGCGAGCATACTCCCGGCTTCTACCCGTTTGCCTTTGCGTCCTCGTTCGGTTTCGTGCTCCGAGCGGTCGGGGTCCGGCCGGATTCGAGCGGTCTCAGGGTCGACGATGGCAAGCTCGAGGTCTGGTTTGGTCCTTGGCGACTCGTCACGCCGCTGAGCAACATCAGCGGAGCGGAGCTCAGTGGCCCGTACCGGGCCTGGAAGGTGCTCGGTGCCCGCCTGTCACTGGCCGACCGGGGGCTGACCTTCGGTACCAACACCGTCGCAGGGGCCTGTATCCGCTTCCACCGACCGGTGGCGGGAATCGAACCGACTGGGCTGCTGCGGCACCCCGCGCTGACCGTGACCCTCGCTGAGCCCCACCTGCTCGTCGAGCGACTACGCCGCCAGCCAGGAACCGGGGTATCTGCTCCGGGATGAAAGTGCTGGTCGCGGGCTCGTCCGGATTTGTCGGCAGGCGGCCGTGTCCCGCCTTGGAGGAGGCCGCCACGCGGTGCGGGCGATGACTCGGCGTCCTGAGCCCTACCGCGACCCGGTGAGGCGCTGCGCGGCGACGTGCAGGACGCCGGGTCGCTGAGCACCGCTTTGGCTGACCGGCAGAAGCTTGGCCAGGGCGGGGACGAATTGGACAGCCAGCGGGGCGGCCCGAGGACGCAAGCCGGCCCCAGGATCGTTTCGGACTCCGAGACGGGCGGCATGTCCGACACTGACATGGCACCGGCTGGCCCACACCATGTGGGACAAGCGACTAGCACCTCCGGTGAAGATCTAGCGCCGATGTCAGAGGATGCGCCATCGCGAAGATCGGTTGAACACCGGAGTCTCCGACGAAGACCAGATTAGTGACCCAGCCACGCACTCGGGCAACCAGGGCGGCTGACTGTTATCCCACATCCCACGCAGCGCCGCCCCATCCATAGCGTGATGGGGCGGCGCTGTACTGCGTCTGCTCACGGCCGGGGTGGCGCGGTTCGTCGTCGTCGGGTGGCCAGCAGGTCGGACTACTCCTCGTAGAGACGCAGCGGGCATGCGCAGTGCGCTGCGTCGACAATTCGTTTGCGTCATCCCCGGACCCTGCTGGCTAATTCGATTAAGCTGCCAGGGTGAGGTCGAGGCGGGCGAGGTGGCTGGTTCTGGTGCGGTCGAGGGTGTGCCCGTTCCAGTAGGCGTCTAGGCGGATGAGGTTCAGCGCGACCGCTGAGTAGACGTGTTCGAGTCGGGTCTTGGGTAGGCCGCGGTAGCGGGCGCGACGCATCCCGGTCACCGCGACCCCTTGACGGATGGTGCCCTCGACACCGGCGCGTAGCGCGTAGCGGGCCCGCCAGTCGGTTGTGTTCTGGGTGGCCCTCGCGGTCTGCTGGGCGTGGTGGACCCCGCGCGGGGGCACGGTGAGCTGGCGCCCGTACTTCGGTGAGGTGGAGCGGGTGCACTGCTCACGCACGGGGCAGGGCCGGCATGTGCCCGCAGCGAACTTGATCACAATCGCGTCGCTGCCGCGCTGGGTGACCGCGTTCCAGCAGGTGGAGGTCTTGCCCTGCGGACACTGTGCCTGCTCGGAGTCGAAATCGAGGGTGAACCCGGCCCGGTCGTACCCGGCACCGGCCCTGGCCTGGCGGGACGTATCGGCCAGCAACGGGGTGACCAGCGTGACCCCCACCTGTTCAGGCTCTCGATGACCAGCGCCGCGGACGGGTAGCCCGAGTCGAGGTAGTGCTCGGCTGGCAGCAGACCCCGCCCGGCGAGCGCGACGTGGATCTTCTCGGTCATCCGCGCGTCGGGCACCGTCGCGTCCGTGGTCGACATCCCGACGATGAGGTTCGGCCGCTCACCGTCCGGGAGGTCGGCGCCCGGGACGTCGGCGGGGTCGGGTGTGTCGCAGGTCTCGGTGACGTGGACCTTGTAGCCGTTCCAGTGCAGCTCATCGCCCTTCGCCGCCCACCGGGCGTCGGTGTCATAGGGCGAGATCAGCCGTGTTCTCTCCCGGCGGGAGACCGTCTTGTTCGGCCTCCCGCGCCCTGATCACCTCCCACCCGGCGGCGTCGGTCGTGACCAGGTAGTTCTGCACCAGCACCCGACGCAGCACGTCCACCGCAGGCAGCTCGCGCAGCCAGGGCGGGGCGGCGCTGTCACCGACAGCGCGCAGCAGCACCAGCACGTCGGTGCCACCAGCTCGGCACGCTTGGTCGTCGAGGTCGGCAACCGCCAGGTGTCGATATGGGCGCCGTAACGGCGACTCCATCCCGCCACGTCGATCACCGCGGCGGAGCCAGTCCGGCGCCACCACCACGACGGCCTCCAGAGCAGCTCGCACGCTCTCCCCGGCCAGCTCCAACCGGTTGAGGTCACGCACCGCGGAGATCACATGGGTGGAGTCGCTGCGCGCCTTCCCGCCCGCGCCCACCAGCCCCTGGGTGTTCAGCGCGTCCAGCAGCAGGTCCAGCACCCGCTGCTCCAGGCCGTGGGCGACCACCCGGGTACCGAACTCCGACAACACCGAGGCGTCGAACCCCTCATCATCAAGGCCCAGGCCCAGCGCGTATTTCCACGAAATCTTGTCCGAACCGCGTCCGCGGCTTGGCGATCGGTCAGGTTCTCCACCATCTGAAACACCGTGACCAGCGCCAACCGCCCCGGTGACCACCCCGGCCGGCCCCGCACCCCGAACGCCGGCGCGAACTCGGCGTCGGGGAACACCTCCCCCAACCGATCCCGCACCGACACCGGCAAGGGCACCTCCCGCCGCCGGTAGGCCGCCCGCACCGCGGCCACAATCTCCGGCGCCGGCTCCGGCCACGACTGTGGCCGCACAGACATCAGACTTAACACATCCCACGGCCGGGGACAGAAAGGGACCGACCGGGCTATCGATCATGAGACCCGAACGGACCAGAACAGCGACGACACACCGGACAAGATCACCACAAGCCACCCACGAATTAGCCAGCAGGGTCTCCCCGGTGCGGAGTGTTGACCTGCGCCCAGCTGTCCGCGGGATGCTGGGTGGGCTGTTGGAGCGGGTGCCGCACGTGGCCGGATGAGTGTCCCCAAGCAGAGCAGTCTGGTCGCCGTTACCTGTAGGCCGTGGCGGCCGTTAGTTCCTGGTGCCTCGGAGTGCGCGATGTTCCTGTCTTTTGGGTGTTGGGATGTCTCCTGCTGGTACGGAGCGCTGGCGTTGCCGTGCGCAGCGCGGTCGCGGTGTCCGTGCCGGAGGGGAAACGATGCTCAGTCGCCGAGCCCGAGCCGGGGCTGCTCTGGCGGTCCTGATCGCAGCAGTGGTGGTGGGTCTGGCAGCGCCGGGGTCGGCTGCGACGGGGCCGCGGGGTCAGGCAAGCCGGGTTGCCGTGCTCACCGGCGCGGAGTCGATTAACACCACTGAGGCGCGGTACCAGGTCAAGGGCACCGACCTGGGGATCATGTGGGCCGATGACCGGGGGCAGATCCTGGCCGCCTCGGTGACACCTTCGGGCCTGGGTGGGCCGGTCACGGTAGCGAGGTCGCAGACCCGGCCGCGAGCGATTGGCGCTCGAACACCCTGGCTCGCAGCAGTGACCACAACCCGGCCGGAGGTATGTCTTTCAACGACTTCGTGACAGATCGTCCGGGCCACGCCAAGGAGCTGCTGGGCTCGCTGAAGCGCGACGGTGTTGAGATGACCAAGATCCCGACCGGTGGCGTCAACGTCGGGGGGCGAAACTACCTGGCCTATATGTCGGTGCGCCATTTCGGCGACCCTGGGCAGTGGCTCACGAATTACGGTGGCATCGCCTATTCCGATGATGGTGGGCGAAGCTGGGTCGATGTCCCCAGCGCGCGTCGACCCAACACCCCGGGCTTCGATGAGAAGTTCCAGATGATCGCCTACGCCCGGCGAGACGGCTTGGTCTATGCCTTTGGCACACCCAACGGTCGCTTCGGTGACGCCTCTCTCGCCCGGGTACCTGAGCAGCGGCTGCTGGACACGTCGGCCTATGAGTACTGGACTGGGACGGCCTGGCAGTCAGCCGCCAGCTCGACCGCGGCACCGATCGTGGCGGGGCCTGTCGGGGAGCTATCCGTGCGCTACGACGAAACTTTCAGAAGCTGGGAAATGATGTACCTCGACCAGTCACGCCAAGCGATCGTGGTCCGGTTAGCCCCGCACCCCACCGGACCATGGGGCGCACCGATCACGGTCGCTACCTCCAACCAGTACCCGAACCTCTATGGCGGTTTCCTCAACCCCGACTCCAACGGGGCCAACATCTACTTCACGATGACCCAGTACGACAGCTACAACGTCTCGCTCATGCACGCCGCACTGCCGACCAACACAATGAACAGCGCACGGGCCCCCTGACCGGCCAACCTACCGGGCGGCCACCCTTTAATCGCGGGGTCTGTCCTGGCCCGAGGCACGGGCGATGAAGGGAGGGAGGCGGCGGTCTGCGTCTCGACGGTGTGCGCCGCGGTAACGGTGTCGCTGTTACCGGTGGTGGAGGCGCGTGTGGCGAGGGTAGTGCTGATCATCCCGGTGGCGTGGATGGCGTCGAGTTGGGCCAGTAGCCGGCAAGGGCTGCGGGGGCGTCGGTGGCGGGCCTGGGGGTTTGGATGAGGGTGCCGATGGACCAACCGTCGGGACGCCCATTGCCGATGGGCTGGCCTGCCCGGTGTGGTACACCTTCAAGCGTCCGCGACCATCCGCACCGCCCGCTCCCACAACTCTACGGGGGACATACGACCCCATACGCGATGCGCGGAAGTCCTCGCCATCGGCTACTTTAAGGTCGTCGATCAGCTGGAGCGGGGTTTGACCCAGTTCGCGACGAACTGGGGGACTGCGCTGTTGGCCGGAGACTCGATAGAGCAGCAAGCACCCTGCGGGGCCGATCAGGCTCAGCGGCGACGCATGACCGAACGGATCTGGGTAGAAAGACCCGAGTGACTGACACCGAGTCCACGCCGCCGCCAGGTGCGGTCCTGTTCGACATCGATGGCACCTTGGTCGATTCCAACTACCTGCACGTCAACGCCTGGCTGCAGGCGTTGCGCGCGGTGGGTCATCCGATGGACGCCTGGAGGATTCACCGCGGGCAGGGGATGGGTTCCTCCGAACTGCTGGCCACGCTGCTGGGTGAGGCCGCCGACCAGGTCGGTTCGCAGGCCAAACAGCAGCACAGTGAGCACTATCGGCGGAGCGCTGACCTGCTGCGCGCCTTCGACGGCGCTCGCGACCTGGTGGCGGCGGTGGCCCAGCGCGGAGCTAAGGTCGTGCTCGCGACCTCCGCCGCACCCGATGAGCTGGAGCTGCTGCGCTCCGTCCTCGACATCGAGGGCGACATCGCGGAGATCACCGCCGCCGAAGACGTCGACGCGGCGAAACCGGCGCCCGACCTGGTTCACGTCGCCCTGCAGCGGGCTGGGATAGGCGCGGAGCGGGCGGTGTATGTGGGGGACACGGTGTGGGACGTCAAGGCCTGCGCTAAGGCGGGGGTGGCTTGCGTCGGTGTGCTCACCGGCGGCATCAGCGCCAGCGAACTGACCAAGGCGGGCGCGGTCGCGGTGTACGAGGACTGCCGGGCGTTGCTGCGCGAGCTCGACACCAGCCCGCTGGCCGCCCTCTGGGCCTGACCCTCCACCATTCTCATCCCGGATGTCCCTGATCCCGCCGATCTTCGACCCGTCGGTGCTGGCGCAGTGTCGCTGACGCTCCGTGCCGATGAACCGATATGAGTAGGAAGAGCAGCACCATGCCCGATGACCAGTACACCAGCCAGGATCCGACCCGGCAAACGCGCAGCCCGACACCGAAGGGGAGCAGATCGACTACCCCGGGCAGACCGGCGCGATGGGGGTAAGCCCGACCACGGCGAAACCTCCTACCGCGGCAGCCACCGGCTCACCGACCCCACGACGTTGATCACCGGCGGTGACTCCGGCATCGGCCGGACCGTCGCACTCGCCTTCGCCCGGAAAGGCGCCGATGTCGTGATCTCCTGTCTGCCCTCCCGAGGAGAAGGACGCGCAGGACACGGCGCAGCTCATCCCGGACGCCGGACGCCGGGCGTCGCGCGTGACCGTGTCCGTGTCCGCTGACCTGACCAACGAGGAGCAGTGCCAGCGACTGGTCGACCGGGCGGTGCAGGAGTTCGGGCGCATCGACATACCGGGCGCGAGCATCATCAACACCTCCTCGATCCAAGCGTCGCAACCCTCCCCGGAGCTGCTGGACTACGCCACCACCAAGGCCGGAATCGTCAACTTCTCAGGCGAGCATGTGCTGCGCTTCGAAGCGATCACCCACAACACCAAACAACTCCGCTGCGGCCGCGTTCTGGACCGCTTCGGTGACATCATCCAACGACTCGCCGAGATGGTCGACCGGTTCGCCACCACCCTGGGCTGCGTCGACACCACGTTCATCGGCGACCAACTGCTCGACCAGCTCCCCCTGCCTACCCAGATCGGGCAGACCCGGGTTGGCGGAGTCGACCTGAACAAGTCCCGGATCCGGGCCGCCCTGTCCGCGACGCTGGCGCTGTCGGTCGCACCCAGCGGGTTCATCGTTGCCGAATTCACCACCAAGGTCCACACCATGACCGGGCAGACCGACTCCGACTACACCAGCCGCCAAGCCCTTACGACTTGCGCAAACTGCGTGGCAAATAGCTCGTGGTCAAACCCGACCGAACCCGCCGCTACCAGACCCCGACCCACACCGCCACCATGATCGCAGCCATTCTCACCCTGCGCGACCAGGTCATCAGCCCCATCCTGGCCGGCGTCCGCAGCCCACGGCTCGGAGGCAAACCCGCCACCTGGACCGCCATCGACCGCGACTACGAAAGGCTTCGCATCGACATGCACACCCTGTTTAAACGACCTCGGCATTACCACCACCGAAGCCGCCACAGCATAGACAACTTTTGTCGATCACCGTTCCTCAAGCGGCTAGCCGGGGACGTGATGTTCGCGGTGATCACGCCGGATGGCCGGCTGGTCATGCGCGCGGCCCTGGGCCGGGCAAGCGACACCCAGTGGGGTCCTACCAGGAGCATCATGCCGGTTGAGTGTGGTTCCGGCCGGTCCATTTCCGCGGAGGATCGGCGTGGAGTTGCTGTGGTGTGCTGGGTGCGTGGGAGCCGCGACCGGTGGCCTGGGCCGGTCCCGCTGGGTGATGCGCCTGCGGGCGCGGGGCAGGGCAACTCACGCGCAGTCGGTGTTCCTGCCGTCGGGGAGATACACAGCGCGGGACGAGCCGGGGCCACCGGCCCTGGTCTGCTGACTCAACAGGGGCGACCGTCGTTCCCGAAACCCGCTTGGGACTATCGATCATCCACCAGTGCGGGATAGGCGGGGAGCGTTCCCGGGGCCAGGCCGTCACCGGCACCAGAGGTCTCGACCGGCGGATTTGACCGCCGATCGGGGAACACTCGGACCCGGGACCAGCCGGGCTAGACCTCGCAACGGACCCGGGTGTGGGGCCGGTGGGGGTGGGTTGGTCGTGGTTGGGCCAGTTCGCCGCGATGATCGCGTTGAACTCGGCGCGCAGCAGGTCCCGATCACCGCGCACCATTTCGGCGAAGTCGGTCACCCTGGGCATCGCCCGCTCGATCCGGGGCACGGGCTCCACGTCATTGACCTTTCTGTCGAGTCATCGTTCGACAGGCTCGGTGGTGGGTCAGGCGTGGATTGTTTGGGTCGTGAGCCTGCGCTGATCGCGATCTTGCGGGGCTTGGCTTTCTCGGCGATGGGGATGCGCAGGGTCAGTACCCCGGTGTCGTAGTTGGCTTCGACGCGGTCGGTGTCGAGGGTGTCGCCGAGGAACAGCTGGCGGCTGAACACACCGCGGGGCCGATCACCTTCGCGATCATCGCTGCCCCCGACCAGGGAGCTTTCGCGCCCACGGTACTCATCAACCGCGGGCTGGGGATCCCCGCGATCGCTGGTTTCTTCGTCGCGTGGAGGCGGTCGTTGCGCCTGCCCATGCCCTCGCAGGATCGGCTACTGGTCGCCGCTCGACGGGTCAATCTGACACCGGTCGAAACCATGGAGGAGTTCTGCCGGCGCGTCCAATTCGGTCGAACCAGGCGAGTCGACAACCGTCCACACCCGCAACCGTGTATCAGTCGTTCCGCCTATGAGTTTGACGCACTGGTGGCCAGCAAGAGCTGGCAGCGAGGGCGGCATCAGTCCGCGAGTTGTCGGCCGCGGCGACCCTGTCGCGTATAGCCGCCAGAGCACCTCAGTGCTCACCATATGCACTGTTCATGAGAGGGAAGGACAGCACTGGGATGAGAAGGGCATCGCAGACTACCGAGGCTTACCCGGTACGGGCCGGGCATTCCGCGATGGCCTCGGCCCGCCACCGGCGTGGCGGGCGCGGTTGGTGTATCCGCGCCGGCGTCGCGGTGTTCGCGATTGTCTTGGTCGGGATTGTCGGCGTCCTAGCGTTGCACCTGGACAGGCACTCCAGCAGCCCCAGCAGCCCCAGCAGCCCCAGCAGCCCCGCCGCCGAACCGGACACCAACCCCGCGGTGCTGGCTGCCCAGGCGGGCCTGACCGGCCCGGCGGTCGACGAGATCCCCTCCAGCGCCACCGAGCAGGTGCTGTTCCACCTTCACAGCCACCTGCAGATCTATGTCAACGGCGCCCCCAAGCTCATCCCATACGGGATCGGCATCGTGGCCCCCTACCAGCTCACCCGCTCCCAGCACGGCCCGTGGGTCACCGGCGCGAAGGCCTTCTACTGGCTGCACACCCACGACGAGACCGGCCTGATCCACATCGAGTCCCCGAAGCGGCGCGGCTTCACCCTGGGCAACTTCTTTGACCTGTGGGGCCAACCGCTGACCCCCGATCAGGTCGGCCCGGCGCACGGCACCGTCACCGCGTTCCTCAACGGCCAACGGTTTACCGGTTACCCCCGAAGCATTCCGTTGTACCCGCACGCGGTGATCCAACTCAATGTCGGCACCCCGACCGTCCCGCCGCAGCCTTACACCTTCGCGCCAAACCTGTCGTGATCAACGCGGCGGCCGCGCTCAAGGATCGCTCCTGTTCAGACGGACCTGGCGTAGGCGGCCCGACCGGCCCGAACCGCCGGGTGTGATCGCAGACAGGTGGCCGATGACGATGTTTAGGCTGGTAGGGAGCCTGGAGGCAGATCGGTTTTCAGGATCCGATAAGCTCCGTTATGACGTTTTGTCTGTTATGTCCCTTTGATCGTCATCAGGGTTGCTGTTCTAGGATGCTACGGTCCGTTCCCCGACCGATGGCCCACACCACACTGCGCCCTCCATGACCAACCCCAGGGACCGGGGATGCACACAGCGCCCGGTACGCCGGTGCGCGTCGAAGACGACATCGTCAGCAAGAGTCAGGTGACAGGCCCCGCAATGCGCCCGCACCGTCCCACGCCACGACGCCTGGCATCCAGGGCAAGTGGCCAGGTTGGTGGCGGGATCGTCGCGAGGCATCAACTCAGTAAAGCAGCGGCCAGCGGTCGCATTCGGGATCGACACGGCCGGACCGGTCTCGCAGAGCCCACCCGGGTGCTGACCCTCGACCGGTACGGCTGCTCCCGTAGCGCCCGCGACCGCGTCGGCGAGTTGCTCGTGCCGAGCCCGCGCGGCGGCGAGCCGATCCCGGACCTCGGACAGTTCGCGGTCATCGTCGTGTTCGCCCGCGCGCAGAGTGTCGATCACATCGGGTTGCGCGAGGTAGTCGAGCATGACGTGTTCGGCGAGGGTGTCCAGATCGGCTTGGGTGATCCGGACACATCCCTTGCTGCGGCAGACGTACAACGGGTCGGGGGCATCGCGGTAGGCGACGCCGAGCGTTGCCTCACACACCCCGCAACACCCGATGAACGACAACAAATGCTTGGCCCGACCGGGCCGGGATGTCTTGCGCTCGGGTGCGCGCAGCAGCCGCTGCACCGCAAACCAGTCGCCCCGGCTGACCAGCGCAGGCCACTGCCCCTCATACAAACTGTCCAGATCCACCATCCGGTCCCCGCCGCGCCCGCCGGGGATGTGCGCCCGCAGAGCGGCGTAGAGGGGCTTAATCGCCAGCGAGCGCAGATGCTGAGCAGTCCACGCCACACCGGATCGAGTCCGGATCCCTCGCTCCTGGAAATCCCGGGCGATCCCCCGGAGACTGTGCCCCTGGATCAACCGCCGGTACAGCTCGGCGACCACCTCCGCCTCGGCTGCCTCAGCTTCCTGGGCGAGGAACACCCGCGTCTGAGGATGAAACACCCGCCGGTACCCATACGGGATCCGCCCGTGCGGGCGACCCGCCACAGCGTTGGCCGCCGCCGCCCGCCGGCCCCGAGTCGACATCTTGGCCGACTCGTACTCGCTGTCCACCGCGTCTTCCAGCAGCGAGCGGCGGTCCCGACCATTGCCCGGCTCGTAGCACCGGCCATGGGTGGTCACGAAGATCGATACCGACCGCTGCTCACACAACTCCACCAACCGCACCCACTCACCGACCCGGCGACTGCCCCGGCTGCTCTCCCAGATCATCAACACCTGCGCACCGAACCGGTCGGCCTCCAGATCAGCGATCAGCGCATCGAACCCACCCCGCACCTTGCGGGAAAACCGCGACGCGCTGACCGACTCATCCCGATAGGAGTCCTCGAGCAGGCTCCAGCCCTGCTCACCAGCCACCCGGACATGATCCGCGTGCTGCTCCTCCAACGACCGGGCCCGCCCCGACCGATCCAGACTCACCCGCAAGTAGTCCCGGGCACTCTTGCCCGTTTACCCTGCTCACCACCACTCAAGGCCACCATGCGACGAAGGGTACCTCTAACAAGGTGTCACCGCGCAGAAACGTCGGTGCGGTCGAGTTCACGACGATGAGCGGCGCGCGGCTAGCCGGTCACGGGCTAGCCCCGCTCCCGTATGTGGCGGCTCAGTCCGCGCAACTCCTGGTGATCTTCTCGATCTCGGCATCGATGTCGACGGCCAGGCTCTCGCTGCCCAGCGGGACGGCGTCGATCGTGGCCTGGACGAACTGCCGCAGCAGGTCGCGGTCCACCTCCAGTACGGCATGCCCGTCGGGTGACCGGATCTCGACCAGCGTCACTTCCCACTCCCCCATGTCGGCAGGGCGCACCCGGACATCACCTATCCCGGCAGGTGCGCTGAGGCCATCCACGAGCAGGTCGCGGGCCAGCACCCAGTCCACGAAACGATTGCCGCGGGTCTGGATCTCGACGGTCACCGCGAAGGGGTCATCGGTGCAGTAGTTCCAGCGGGTCACCACGGGCGCCGCGGCCTCATGCAGCAACGCGAACATGTCGTGGGCAACCGCCCCGCCACCGTAGCTCGTCATGCTGGGCCGCCTCTCCGCGCTGGTTCCGACTCAACGCGCTCCGAGTCACCACCGGAGTCGATCAATTGGAGCTGATCAGTCGGATGTTTGCTGTGCTCACGAAAAACATCGCCGAAGTGGCCGGGTACGTACCACAGCACAGCCAAATTCACCCCAACTGATGTACCTCGGTGGGACATACGGGTTAGCCGGATTCGGTTGCCGGCTTGCCGGTCATAGGCCCAGTGACCGGCCGATTACTTCCTTCATGATCTCAGTCGTGCCGCCGTAGATCCGGGTGACGCGGGCGTCGGCAAAGGCCCGGGCGATCGGGTATTCGGCCATGTAGCCGTAGCCGCCGTGCAGCTGCACGCAGCAGTCGACTACTCGGCCCTGCAATTCGGTGCACCACCACTTGGCCTTGGCGGCGTCGACCACGGTCAGCTCGCCGTCGTTGAGAGCCTCGATGCAGCGATCGGTGAAGGTCTGCGCGATGTCGATCTCGGTGGCCATCTCAGCCAACCGGAACCTGGTGTTCTGAAAGGTGCCGATCGGCTGACCGAAGGCCTTGCGGTCCTTCACGTAGGCCAGCGTCAGGTCCAGTGCGGCTCGTGCCGCGGCCACGGCGGCGACGGCCATCGACAGTCGCTCCTGAGGAAGTCGATCGACCAGATGAATGAACCCGCGGCCGGGCGTACCCAGCAGGTTGTCGACGGGCACCCGGACATCACGGAAGAACAACTCGGCGGTGTCCTGGGCGTGTTGACCAAGCTTGACCAGTTTGCGACCGCGTTCGAAGCCCGCCATCCCGCGCTCCACCACGAGCAGGCTTATCCCCTGATGTCGCTGCGCAGGGTCAGTCTTCACTGCCACGATGACCAGATCGGCGTTGATGCCGTTGGTGATAAACGTCTTCGATCCGTTGACCAGGTAATGGTCAACGTGGCGATGCGCGGTGGTGGCCATGCCGGCCAGGTCTGAACCCATCCCCGGCTCGGTCATCGCGATGGCCGTGATCAACTCGCCGGAGGCGATCCCCGGCAACCACCGCCGCTGCTGCTCCTCGGTGGCGAGGTCCAGAAAGTACGGCAGGCAGATGTCGTTGTGCAGGCTCAGCCCAAGCCCCGCGCCGGCGGCCCCGGCATACATGATCTCCTCGTCCAACACCGCGTTGAATCGGAAGTCGGCCACCCCGCCGCCACCGAACTCCTCCGGGATCGCCATGCCGAGAAAGCCGGCCGCACCCGCGGTGATGAACAGCTCCCGAGGCACGATGCCATCGGCCTCCCAGGCCGTGAGATGCGGCGTGACCTCCTTGGCCAGGAAAGTGCGGACGCTGTCGCGGAAGGCCTCATGCTCGGCCTCGAACAACCGACGGTGCATGTGACAATGTTCCTCCTGTGGTGGCCCCGCCGCCGGTCTGCCGCTCATTCGAGGTGTGCTGTATTCACTTGCGTTGTATTCTCTGCGGCCAAGGCAGCCGAAGACCAGCCTAAGAGGTGATTGCGTGGTGCTGACTGACGACGCTGGACGCGGCCGGTCCCCGGACGCAGCGCTGGCCCGAGATGCCGGCCTGGTGCACGAGGCGTTGTTCTACCGCGACGCCGACGACTACGCCGTCGCCATCACGAGCTTCCTTCGGGAAGGCTTCGAGCTGGCCCAACCCGCGCTGGTAGCGGTCCCCCGATCGCACCTTGACCTGCTGCGCTCGGCACTCGGATCCGACGCCGAGTGCGTCGAGTTCATCGACATGACCGAGGCGGGCCGCAACCCGGGCCGGATCATCCGCACGGTGCTGCACGCGTTTGTCCGGGATCATCCGCACCGCCGGGTCCGCATCGTCGACGAACCGATCTGGCCTGGTCGGTCCGCGGCGGAGTGTCGCGCCGCGTTGCAACACGAAGCCCTGATCAACATCGCGTTGGCGGACGATGAGGCGACCATCCTATGCCCGTACGACCGCCACGGGCTGGACACCGCAACGCTGGCTCAGGCCCACCAGGCCCATCCGGTGCTGATCGAGCAGCACCGGCGGGAGATCAGCGCCGACTACCGGGATCCCCGTGCCGTCGCAGACGCGAGCCTCCGGGCGCTGCCCGAGCCCCCGGAGTGGTGGGGTGACATGCGGGTCTTCTCGTCACTCACCGAGTTGCGAGCGCTGCGGCTGTTCGTCCAGGATCTGGCTTTGCGGGCTGGACTACCGGCGCACCGGGTGCCCGATCTGTGCCTGGCAGTCAACGAGGTCGCCACCAACACCCTGGAGCACACTCACGCATCGGGTGTCCTCTCGGTCTGGCAGGACCCTGACACCGACAACCTGATCTGCGAGATCACTGACAGCGGACAACTGCACGACCGGTTAGTCGGCCGGATGCCCCCCGATGAGGAGGGGCCGCACGGACGCGGGTTGATGCTGGTCAACTCGCTGTGCGATCTGGTCGAGATACCGACCGGTCAGATCGGCGCCGGAACCACCGTCCGGCTGCACATGCGCCTGCGGTAACTCAGGAGTTTAGGTCCCTGCCGGTGCGTAGTGCCGCCCCCCTCGGTGGCTTAATCGACGCGGTATCTGCACCCGATTCCGAAGAGAGCTGCCTGCAAGATGAAGCGACATGGCTGAGTTACGCACCGCCCATACCGCCCGTTCCCGTCATGTCGGTGTCCGTGTCGTGTGGTGCGCGGCGAAGGACTGCCGGTCACCGGTCCACGCCGCCCGGGGTGCCACCTGCTCCAGTTGCTGCAGATCCGCCGTGGACAGTTCGATCTCAGCGGCGGCGGCGTTCTCGGCCAGCCGTTCCCGCCGTCGGGTGCCCGGGATCGGCACCACGTCCGGACCTTGTGCCAGCAGCCACGCCAGCGCCAGCTGCCCGGCCGTGATGCCGCGCGGCGCGGCGAGCCGGCCGACGGCATTCACCAGCGCCAGATTGCGGGCCAGCTGCTCACCCTGAAAACGCGGGTCACCGCCCCGGAAGTCGCCGTCACCGAACCCGCCCGACGGCAGCGCTCCGGTCAGCATCCCGCGACCCAGCGGGCTGTAGGGCACCAGCCCAACACCCAGGCAGCGGGCACCACCTCGTCTTCGACCTCGCGCCAGAACAGCGACCACTCACATTGCAACACGCTGATCGGATGCGTCGCCAAGCGCCGAAGTAAGAGCGTGGTGGCCGCGCCACGACGTCGCCCCACTCAGTTCCGGGACCAAACGAATCAACCACCCCACCCTCGGCGACCTCACCTTCCACCACGTCGTTCTGCAGCTGGCCGACAACCCTGAACAGAAACTCGTTACCTTCACCGCCGAACAACAAGACCAAACCCGACTCGCGCAGCTGCTGGCAGCCGGACCCTGAGCGGGAAACGCTGTGATTCGGCCACCGTGTCCGGTCGGCCGAGTCCCGGCCCCGCAGGCGGCCGATGTCGTATCGACGTGGCTTGCGTTGGTCGCCGCGAATGGGCAGCGTTATTCCCGGGTTCGAATGAGTCGCGTGGGGTGTGGAGGGGTTGCGGCGTGGTGGTCCGCCGAGCCAGGATGGTGGGTGAAATTGCGGGATACCGCCGATCATGTCGATTCGCCACTCGGAATGGTGAACTAATCGATGATGCCGACCGCAGAGCACGATGCAGTTTCCGACGCTGGTGGGGCCCGTGGTCGGCCCAATGAGTCACGTGATGAATATCGCACCATCGGGCCGGTACTGAACACCCGGGGAAAGCGCATCCGGCGTCTCGGAGAATCACCGCGCGGCGGATCGCGGTGGGTGCTGTGTAGCTGGATCGGCCGATGTCCAGTGGCTCACCCCGGGCATGTGCCCAAGTCGAATGCAAACGGATTTCCAACGTAGCCAGCTCGGCGAGCAGCTCATCATCACTGCGCTGCCACACCGCCGTCGACATGCCACCATTCTAGGACAAGGCACCGACCAATACCGGGCCGACATCCGGGCAGCGGACACTGAAATCTCCTGCCACAACCGCACGCCGAGCACATGCCATAGTCCTTTCCTTGAAGGTCAGCGAGAGTCACCTTCCCTCGTTCACCGGATGAGCGCGACAGCTCCCGACCTCACGTCCGCGGCGACGGGGGCATGGCGCCCGCGGGTGCGGCGTTGGTCCTGGGTCCTCGTAGCGCAATGACGATGCTGGAAAGGACACCAGCGACGAGGACGACGAAGAAGGCTGCGGTGAGCGTGTCGGGGTGCACTATCGATTGGCCGCGCAACGCCTGCCAGGTGAGCAGGATGAGCAGCCCGGCATAGCCGGCCGTTGCTACGCCGACCAGCCGGAATCGGACCGTCGGTGCGCGCATCGCCCGGATGCGATGGCTGAGCAGCTCACATCCGATCAGCAGCAGCGGGATCAGCTGCAGCGCGTGCATACCGACGAAGTGCGGGATGCGTAGGTCCCCGCCCACAGTGCTCCAGCCGAGCAGGGGCAAGCCCGGCCCGCCGTCGGCGAGGCCAACCGTGTGCGCGCCGAGGATCTTCCCGCCCGCCGAGAGCTGGCCGGGTCGGGGAGTCGTCATCAGGAAGCCCAGGGCCATCCCGATGAGGGCGATGACCACGCCAGCGCGAATCGCGAGGTTGCGGGCACGGTCGGGACCGGGATTGCGGAACAGGATCGCGCTTACCAGCAGAGTCGCCAGCCACACCACGGCGATCGCGCCGGCCATCACCATCCACAGCGTGGCATCCAACGGGGTGCTCATGTTGAAGTGGCTGGTCGTGCCGCGCACGACGTCGCCGACGAGGATCACCATCTCGAGCCCGAGAAACGCCGCCGACATGGTGCCGGCCCACCAGGCGACGCGACGCGCCCGGTCGAGCTGGGCGATGAGCCACGCCCAGGTGACCGAGTAGATCAAGATTGACAGGCCGAACTTCGTCGGCTTGTCCCAGATCGGCAGACCGGTCAGCAGGCGGCTGTCGGCGAACATGCCGACGATCCCGACAACAACCAACCCCGCCATAGCGGCAGCGAGGATCATCAACGGCCGGTGCCATCTGAACACCTTGCCGAGATTGCCGCCAGCAGTCGAGGTGGACGGCGCGCCGGTCGTGATCATGGTGATGCCTTCTCCAGGGATGCGGTTGCCACTAGGAAGATAACCATGTGCCGCCGACAAACGCGTGTACGAACCCACACCCACCGGTCTGCGGGCGCTGCGGGACTGGCTCGACGTCCCAGCCCCGCGCCAGCGCATCCAAGAAGTTGTCCTCAGAACCTTCTTCGGCGCCTACATGAGCTCCCACCGGCTCGCCGAACAGCTTGGGGAGTACCGCCAGCAGGCCGAGAAGCTGCGCGCCGAGCTATTGGCGATAGTCGAACACCTCGACGCCCAGGGCCTGGATCACTCCCGCGCCCTCGCCCAAGCCACCGCTCGCTACGGCGTGCTACAGGCCGAGGCGACCATCGCCTGGACCACAGAGACCCAGGTCCTGCTCGCACCGCCTCAAGCACAAACCGGGGTGAGATGACATGGCGCTCAGCCAGTACCTCGGTTGCCGGGACGCTGGTCAGCGTTCCGCACCGCACCAGTGGGGGTCACGGCCGGAGAGCCCGAGCAGGAGGTCCAGGGGCCGGGCGTTTAGCGGGTACGTCGACCGGCTTGGCAAACGCCTTGCCCTCACCCTGGTAGTCGCCGGTGAGCATGACAGCGATCGCGGTGGAGGATCCGGGCTCGCGCGGCGTCCGCGACGAGCTCACCCACTGGGGATCTGGAGCCGGTGCCGGTCACGGTCGACGAGCAGGGGCTGAAGGTGGCTGAGCTGGCGCGCACGGGCCTGTCGGCGGCGCTGCTCACCCCCCCTCACCAGTTCCCCACCGGGATCGTCCTGGCACCGCAACGGCGTCGGGCCCTGCTGGACTGGGCCGCGGCCGGCGGTCTGGTCATCGAGGTCGACTACGACGCCGAGCACCGCTACGATCGCGCGCCGGTCCCTGCGCTGCAGGCCTGCGCGCCCGATCACGTGGCCCACGCCGGCAGTACCTCCCAGACCCTCGCGCCGGGACTGCGCCTGGGCTGGCTGATCCCTCCCCGCCACCTGCTCGCGGACCTGGTCGCAGCCAAGCATGCGAGTGATCTGGGCAGTCCTGCGCTGCCGCAACTGGTGCTCGCGCACCTCATCGCCAGTGGCGAGTACGACCGCCACCTCCGCCTCGTGCGCACCCGCCAGCGCAGCCGCCGCGACGCCGTACTCGTTGCGCTGCGCGAGCACCTGCCCCAGGCGCGCGTCGAAGGCGTCGTCGCCGGCCTGCACCTGCTTCTCACCCTGCCGGGGTCCTGGTCAATCCGCTGTCCTGGCATCGTCAGCTCACCGGACCGCCCGGACTCATCCTCGGCTACGCCGCTCACCCTCCTGAGCGCCTGCACGAGGCCGTCCGGCGCATCGCTGCACCGGTTCAGGCTGCCACTAACCCGTCGCACGCACCACGATGCGATATCGATCAGGCGTCGAGGAGGTAGGTCACCAGCTCGAACGGTTGAGCCAAGGCAAGGTGGCCGCCGGGCAGCTTCGGTCGCAGCCGGGTCGAGCAGTCGTAGGCACCGTCAGGCGCCCGGGCCGGATGTCGGCCCTCGCGCGGCGCGAAAACTGAGTGGCCGGTCGGACCATTGTGAATCTACTTTGCCTGCATGCTTGATCTGAACCAGCTGCACGAGTTTGCCGAACGCGGCTACGTGGTAATTCCTCATGCCATATCGCGGGATTTGCTGGCAAACGCGTCGCGCGCCATCGATGCGTTGGTCGAGCATGAGCCGCCAGACGACGATGTTCGCGGGAACCATTTTTATTTTCCCAAGGCGGTGAGCGTCCCTTCGCTGAACGCGTTGCTCACCAAGAGTTCCGCGTGGTCCATCGCCGAGTCGCTCACCGGGCCAAGGACGTTGGAGGTGCAGTGGCAGGTGCAGGTTGCGTTGAACATTCCGCCGTTCCCGCATCGGCCTGGCATGCACCACATCGACGGGTTCCCGCCCTCGCCGGACGGCCGCCCTGGGACGTTCACCTTGCTGGCCGGAGTGCTGATGTCGGATCAACTCGATCAGGACGCCGGCAATCTGTGGGTTTGGCCAGGGACACATGTGACCCACGCGGAGTTCTTCTGCGAGCACGGGCCGGATGCGTTCTTCAATGCGGCAGGCTACCCACCTATTCAGCTACCTGAGCCGGTGCAGATCCGAGGGCGGGCCGGCGACTTGCTGCTAGCGCACTATCTGCTAAGCCACAACATCGGCGGCAACACCTCTGACAGAGTGCGCCGCGCGGTGTATTTCCGGGTGAAACGGTACGGCCATGATCCGCGGTGGCGCGAGTTTCTGCAAGATCCGTGGTTAGACTACGACGCGGTGCGCACCATGCTGGCCTGAGCCGCCCCCGGAGCGGCGCATGATGCCCATCGCGTGCTGATCTCGTCGTCGAGCCAGTCATGGCCCGGTCGTGATCGACGTGATCGCTGTCGAGCAGCGCCAGGAGCACGTTGACGTCCAGCAGCACCGCGTCACTCGGGTTCATCTTCCCAGAGCCGATCGATCAGGGCGTTGGAGATGGCAGCGTCGTGCGTATGCACATGAAGATATTGCATCGACGTTCCCTCGACCGCGCGGCCCCGATAGGGTGATCTACTGACCGCTGCGTATCAATGTAGTGGTGCGCAGGCTCTTGAAATAGGCTGATTATTCCGGCACGAGATGGTTCAGGGTTCACTCCACCCATCTCGTCCGCAGTGGCATGCCACGTTCGCTCCTACCGGTACGCCGGAATAAGACTGCCGGATCGTCGATCTCCAGGCCATCCGACATCGACTACAGGTCAGTAGTGCAACAAGGAGAATAAGGAGTTGATAATATGACTGCTGCCAACCAGCCAGCTGCCATGCCTGAGCAGGTGATTGTCGTGTACGATTTCAGGGTTCCTGGAGTGATCATCTGGAGTGAGCCAGACACGGGACCCAACTCCATACGGAGCGGTTTGGGATATCCGAATCAGTTATTCAACTGTGACAAAGGCACGTTCGACGGAGGTCCCTACACATGCGACAACGGCGTGACAACATCCACTTGGCGGCACGGAACGGACGCCGCGACCGGAATAACCGGCTGGGTTCCAGACTGCAACCTCGTTGCCCCGCCCCAGCCAAGTGAGACCGAGCAAGGGGATAGTGGGGAGTTGAAGTCGTAGCTCGCAACAGGGAGGCAGGACTGCCGCAAGGCAATCCCGGGGTCGCTGGTCGGAGGGAATTTCGCCCTCCGACCACCCGAAAACTGCTTCTACTGTTTGCCGTCAAGGGGTCCTGGCGAACGCCGTTCGCTTCTCACGCCGTGCCCGCTCCTGAACCGGCGGCAGGACGTCGTCGTCATCATCTCGACGGCCTCGCCACCTCGTCCATCGCCTGGTAGATCCGCTGGTCCGAGACCGGGTACGGGGTGCGCAGCTCTTGGGCGAAGTAGCTGACGCGTAGCTCCTCGATCATCCAACGGATCCGCTGCAGCTCCGGATCGTCGCTGTCCGGTAGCTGGCACAGCTCCTGATAAGCCTGCGCGACGGTCTGGACCCGGTGCATCCAGTCACGATCGCGGTCGGGATCGCGGGACAGCTTCTCCAGCCGGCGCACGATCGCCTGCAGGTAACGGGTCAGGTCGGGAAGCCGCTGCGCGCCGGTCGCGGTGACGAAGCAGGGTCCGAGCAAGCCGGCCAGCTGCGCGCGGACGTCCGCGACCGCGGCCGCGAACACCGGCCCGGGCAGCTCGGCCAGCCGCGTCTCGACGGTGTTGGCCTGGGTCAGGATCCGCTGCACGTGAGCGAGCACGGCGCGCACCGCGTCAGCGAGCTCACCGCGAGCCCAGTCGGCCACAAGGGCGAAACCGGCCTCGTCGCGAGGCGGCCCACCGCAGGCGGCGATCAACGCGTCGGCGGCACAGTCGATGCAGTCGGCCAGCAAGGCCTCGGTACTGCCGTCCGGGTTGCGGGCCAGCGCCAGCCGGGTCTGCCGATCGAGGCCGCGCTGCACCGACTTGGTCAACCCGGGGACGGCCAGCAGCAGCAGACGGCGGGTGCCCGCCCACATGGAGCGGCGCTGCTCCGCCTCGGTGGGCAGCAACGCGACGCCGACGGTGTCGCCCTCGTCCACCAGCGCCGGGTAGGCGGTGACCAGATGGCCTGCCTGTTCCTGCTGGTAGGTCTGCGGCAGCGTCCCGATATCCCAGCTGCTTAGGCCGCGGCGTTGCAGTGCGGCGCCGGCGGCGGACAGCGTGGCCCGCAACTGCGGCGCCACTTGGCGGGCCAGCGCCCCGAGGTCCTTGCCCTGGGCCAGTGTGCGGTCGCCGTCGGACACCCGAAAAGTGATCTTCAGATGCTCCGGAAGCTGGTCGAGCCGCCAGTCGTCGCGGCGCACCGGCACGCCCGCCTGCGCGAGCTCGCGTTCCAGGGCGTCCAGCAAGGGTTCTCGGTAGGGAGTCATCCGGGCCAGCAGGGCCTTGGCGTGGTCGGGCACCGGTACGACCAGCTTGCGCACCGGCTTGGGCAATGACTTCAGCAGCGCGATGACCAGCTCCTCGCGCAGTCCGGGGACCTGCCAGCTGAACGGCGCGACGGTGAGCTGGTTGAGCACCGGCAGCGGCACGTGCACGGTCACGCCGTCAGCGGCGGCACCGGGCTCGAACTGGTAGGACAACTCCAGCGCTAGCGTGCCCAGCGGCCACGAGTCTGGGTAGTCCGCCTCGCTGACGGCGTCCCCGGTGATCAGCATTGCGGGCTTGAAGTCGAGCAGGTCCGGCTGGGTTTTCCTGACCTTGCGCCACCAGCTGTCGAAATGCCGGTCCGAGACGATCTCGGCGGGAATGCGCTGGTCGTAGAAGTCGAACAGGGTCTCGTCGTCCACTAGGATGTCGCGCCGACGAGCTCGCGCTTCGAGTTCCCCGACGTCGTCGAGCAGCGCCCGGTTGGTTTGGAAGAAGGCGTGCCGAGTCTCCCAGTCACCCTCGACCAGTGCATGCCGGATGAACAGCTCGCGAGACAGTTCCGGATCGATTTTCCCGTAATCGACTTTGCGGGACGCGACGATCGGGATGCCGTAGAGCGTGACCTTCTCGTAAACCACCACCGTGCCGCGTTTGCGTTCCCAATGCGGCTCGCTGTAGCTACGCTTGACCAAGTGCCCGGCCAGCTGTTCCACCCATTGCGGCTCGATCCGAGCGGCGATCCGGCCCCATAGCCGGGAAGTCTCCACCAATTCGGTGGCCATCACCCAGCGTGGCGGCTTGCGAAACAGCGCCGATCCGGGAAAGATCGCGAATCGCGCGCCGCGCGCGCCGAGGTAATCGCGGGTTTCTGGATCAAGCAGCCCGATGTGTGAGAGCAGCCCGGCGAGCAATGAGACGTGCACCTGCTGCGGGTCCACCGGCGTGCCAGGAAGGGACGCAGCCGGCTTCATTCCGAGGTCGCGGGTGATCCGCCGCAGCTGCCCGTGCAGATCCTGCCATTCCCGGACTCGCAGGTAGTGCAGGAAATCCGACTTGCACAGCTTGCGGAACTGGCTCGACGACAGGGCTTGCTGCTGCTCCTCGACGTGGCGCCACAGGTTGAGGTAGGCCAGGAAGTCGGAGCTCTTGTCGATGAACCGGGCATGCTGGGCGTCGGCGGCCGCCTCGGCGTCAGTTGGGCGCTCCCGAGGGTCCTGAATGGACAGTGCTGCGACGATGACCAGGACGTCGCGCAGGCAACCGTTCTCGTGGGCCGCCACCAGCATTCGGGCCAGCCTGGGGTCCAGTGGCAGCTGCGCCAGCGTGCGTCCGATCCGGGTGAGCCGCAAGGTTGGCTGGTCTTGAAGAGCACCCAACTCGCGCAGCAGCGCGACGCCGTCGGAGACCTGCCGGTGGTCCGGCGGGTCGATGAAGCCGAACGCGGCCACCTCTCCCAGGTTCAGTGCCGCCATCTGCAGGATCACCGACGCCAGATGGGTGCGCACGATCTCCGGATCGGTGAACTCCGGTCGCGACTGGAAGTCCTGCTCTGCGTACAGCCGGATGCAGATGCCGTCGCTGGTGCGCCCGCACCGTCCGGCGCGCTGGGTGGCCGAGGCCTGCGAGATGGGTTCGATCGGCAGCCGCTGCACCTTCAGTCGGCGGCTGTAGCGGGAGATCCGGGCCGTACCCGGGTCGATCACGTACCGGATCCCGGGCACCGTCAGCGACGTCTCGGCAACGTTGGTGGCCAGCACGATCCGGCGCGTCCGGTGCGGCTGAAACACCCGGTGCTGCTCGGCCGCCGACAGCCGCGCATACAGCGGCAGGATCTCGGTATTCGCCAGGTCCAGCGCCTGCAACGCATCCCGGGTGTCGCGGATCTCCCGCTCACCGGACAGGAAGACCAGGATGTCACCGAGGCCCTCGGTGCGCAGTTCCGCCACCGCGTCGCAGATCGCCTGCGTCTGGTCCCGGTCGTCGGTGCGGTCCAGACCGTAGGGCCGGTAGCGGATCTCCACCGCGAAGCTGCGGCCGGAGACCTCGATCACCGGTGCACCGTCGAAGTACCGGGAGAACCGCTCGGGGTCGATGGTCGCCGAGGTGATGATCAGTCGTAGGTCGGGCCGACGAGGCAGCAGCTGCTTGAGGTAGCCCAGAATGAAATCGATGTTCAGCGAGCGTTCGTGGGCCTCGTCGATGATCAGCGTGTCGTACTGCCGCAACAGCGAATCGGACTGGATCTCGGCCAGCAGGATGCCGTCGGTCATCAGCTTGACCAGGGTGTTCTCGGATACCCGATCGGTGAACCGCACCTTCCAGCCGACCACACCACCGATCGGGACCTCCAGCTCCTCGGCGATGCGCTCGGCTACCGTACGCGCTGCCAGTCTGCGCGGCTGGGTATGCCCGATGGTGCCGCGGACCCCGCGGCCCAGCTCCAGGCAGATCTTGGGGATCTGGGTGGTCTTGCCCGAGCCGGTCTCCCCGGCGATCACCACCACCTGATGGTCCCGGATCGCCGCGGCGATCTCGCCGATGTGCTGGCTGATCGGCAACACCTGCGGATAGCGGATCGGCGGCACCGCAGCCACCCGACGGGCGACGCGCAGGTCGGTTGACGATTCTCCCACGATGGTCACCTACCCTAGAGCACTAGTTACTGGCGGGTTACAAGCCGATACAGTGGCGGGATGGAGCTGGCATACAACCGGTGCGGCGCGGGACCGCCGCTCGTCTTGCTGCACGGGGCTGGGCACCGTCGGCAAGCGTGGCTCCCGGTTGAGGAGCGGTTGGCCAAGCACCGCGAGGTCTTTTCGGTGGATTTCCCGGGATTCGGCGAGTCCCCTCCGCTGCCCGACCACCTATCCTACGAGCTGGACACCGCGGTGATCGTGCTCAAGGAGTTCTTCTCCGACCTCGGGCTGGACCGGCCGCACGTGGCGGGAAACTCGATGGGTGGCTTGGTCTCCCTTGTGCTCGCCCAGCAGGGGATGGTCAGCAGCGCGACGGCGCTGTCCCCAGCGGGGCTGTGGAGCCCGATGGGGCGGCGGGTATCGCTATGCATGATCCGGTCGATTCACCGCACCGCGCGATGGATGCCCCCGAAGCTCGCGCACCGGTTGTCCCGGTCGGCGGCCGGGCGCACCCTCATGTGCGGTCTCCTGTTTGGCCGTCCCGACCTGCTCGAGCCGCAGGTGCTGCTCGACGACATGCAGGCGATGATCGGCGGGGTGGGCTTCAGCCCCAGCCTGGCAGCCGGCGACAAGATCATCTTTGCTGGTCAGGTGCCCGACGTGCCGGTGACCATCGCGTGGGGGTCGCGAGACTGGTTGATGCGGCGGCCACGGGGCGAATCCGTCATCCGGTTGATCCCGCACGTCCGGCTGCTGCGGCTGCCCGGCTGCGGGCACGTCCCGATGAACGACAATCCCGAGCTGGTGGCTCACGTCCTGCTCACCGGCAGCGACCACGAGCAACCTCATCAGCGGGTGTCGAGCACGAGGTAGCCCTCGGCCAGCCGACCGTCCGGCAGCCCCGCGGCCTTGGCTTGCAGGGATCCCCAGCCTCGCATCCGCTCCTCCAACCCCGTCATGTGCGCCGTCTGGCTGGCGTGAGCGCGCAGTGCCGCGATTTTGCGGTCGAACGTGTCGGTGATGTCGACGTAATGGTCGGCCCGGTCGTTGGGGCTCGTCACCCAGACCTCGGGCACGGTGTGTGCCTCCAGGCCCTCTTCGACGATCAGTTCGGGATGGGCGTACGGGTTGCGGGCATCCGGGTAGATCGCGCACAGGGCGGCTTCACCAGTCGCCTGGTGGTCGGGATGGCTGCCGTAGACGTTGCGCAGGTCACGTTCCGGGGACGGGACCACCATGCGGTCCGGGCGAGCCCGGCGGATGACGCGGGTGATGTCGCGCCGCAGTGCAATGCTCACGACCAGCTGGCCGTCGGGGTAGCCGAGGAACTCGACATCCGTGACGCCCACGGCGGCGGCCGCCTTGCGCTGCTCATCCCGCCGGATACCGGCGATCGCCGAGCGGGGCACTGCTGGGTCGAAACCCCCGGCGTCACCGTCGGTCGCGATGCAGTAGGACACCTCGAGGCCCGCGTCGGTCCAGGTCACGATCGTGCCGGCGGATCCGAAGTCCACGTCGTCTGGATGGGCCGCGACTACCAGGATTCGTTGCACTGGCTGCGCCTGCTCAGCTGGCACGGCACTCTCCTCACGTCGGCGTCACCAGCTGGCAACGTCCACGATCTTGGCAGCCTTCCCTGAGGTGCGCGGCGATGCGCTGACGGCGCTGATGGGCTGATCACCGAGCATGATCACGTTTTGGGTGCTGAGAACGACACGGCATGTCGCGCAACGCACACAAATCGTGATCACTGGGCCGCGGGCACGGTTTCGGAAGCCGCTTTGTAACGAGCCGCCGCCTGGACCGGCAGTGGCTCATCGGTCCACAGGCTGCGTAGCTGAGAGGCGTACTCGCTGAGGTCATAGGACGAGCAGCCCGCGCCGCCGTAGCCGATGTAGTTGCCACGGGCGTCGCGCCGACCACCGGCCATCACGACGCCGATGCCGTGATGGGCGATCATGCTGCGGATCCCGGCGGTGATGTTGGCCACCGGATCGGTGATCGATCGGCTGGCCAGGCTGGGTAGCACGCAGGCTCTGAAAGTGTTGGGGATGGTCTGCATGAGGCCTTGCGAAGGGTTGCCCGCCGCGGCGTTGCTGTCCCAGTTGTTGATCGCGTTGGGATTGCCGCCGGATTCGTGCATGATGATCGACTTGACGCCGGGTGCGAGGGCCTGCGGCAGTCCCATCAGTCCGAGAGCCTTGGCGATCCAACCGTCTAGGCTGTGGCTGTTGCCGGCTTGATAAGGCTGTCCAAGACGGTTTCGCACGGCCTCCTGGTAGGCCGTCGTCCGGTCCGCCCGCTCGACAGCGCGGCGCAGCGCTGATACTCCGCTTGCGGCGTCACGCGGCAGGCCGACCTGCAGAATCTCGGGTTCCAAGGATGGACCGGTCACAGCGGCCGGCGCGACGTCGGCGACCTGCTCGGATGCCACAGCTGTCGCGGCGTGCATCGAATGACCTGCGACGGCCAGAGCACCAGCGGCAACCGCTGCCGTCACCGCGCGACCCCGTAGTGCCGGACCTGGCCGGGGCACGCGATGCGTGCCGCGAGGTTTGGAGTCGGGTGTGGAGGGGAACACCGACGCCGGATGCTGCCGACAGCCGCGTGGAGAGCGGTGACGCGCCAACTGTAGGTCCCTTCCGCGCCGGGATCTGGTGCGTGGGGCGGGACTGCAGCCGTTCCGGCTCGGGACACCGGAGCGACACCTGCTCGCGACCAGATCGTGATCTGCGACCGACGGAAAGTAACGGTAGGGCCACGGCGGCAGCAAACGGCGCACCTGCGGCGGAGTGTCGCTTGCGCCCGGTGCGGGAACCGGCGCGACAAGCGGTCAAAAACTGACGTGCTGCGCAGTCGTGGGGCGAGCCCCAGCGGACGACGAGCGGCGAGCGGCGTGCGCCCGCGCAATCGGCGGCTGCCGTTACTCCTGTTATCGCAGCGCCGGTTCGGCGTGTTACTGGCCGCGTCTGGCCGCGGCGCGACGGTAGACGAGTACTGCCCACAGCACCAGCGGAATCTGTAGCGGCAACCGCCCATAGGCCAGCGCGCGCATCCAGACCGGCCGGTCGGACCAGTCGATCGCCATCTTCACGTTGGCCGGGAACACCGCGACGAACAGCAGCGCGGCAAGCAAACCACCGAGCCGGCGTGTGCGCGGTACCGCGATCAGCGCCGCGACCAGCAGTTCAGCCACCCCGGACAGATGGGTCCAGATGCGGGCCGCGCCGGGCAGCTGCTCGGGGACGATCGAGTCGAACGACGCAGGCGCCGCGAAGTGCAGCACTCCGGTGCTGGTGAGCAAGACGACCAGCCCAGCGGCTGCGGTGGGCCGGCGGGCGCTTGAGTTCGACGTCATCGAGACAAGCCTAGGGCCGCATCAACCGATCAGCCCGTGACTGACCCGGCGTGGCGAGGCCCGTGGCATGGCCAGGACGACTGCAACGCGGGCCGCCCTGTTCACGATGAACAAGAAGGACGTGACGCGACGAGTGACATAGGTGAACGCTGCATGATCGACCGTCGGTCTGGACATAGGCCCGTCCCGGCACCGCTCGTCCTGTTACCGTCCCGGCCCGTGCCCAGTGCGAAAGGTGAGCGGTGACAGTCGATCCGCGGCTGGAGGAGTTGGTGAAGACGCCGTCCTGGTGAACTCCTTGAAACTCCCGACGAGATACACGCCTCACTGGTGCACACGCTCGGCAACCTCCCCCTCACCGCGTACAACGCCAAGCTGTCCAACGACAGCTTCCACGCGAAGAAGAAGCTGCTCGCCGACAGTGGTCTGGCGATGAATCGTGAGATCGCCGGCGCCTCGGGATGGGGACGTGCTGAGATCCAGGCGCGAGGCCGGACGCTGGGCAAGCGGATCGTGTCGATCTGGCCGGGCCCGGACGAGTCGGTGACTACCTCGATTCCAGGCCCGCGCTGGACGCTCATGAACCAGGTACTCGCGTCGCTGCCGGCTGGACGGTGGACCAGCTACTCGGATGTCGCGGCCGTGATCGGATCGCACCAGGTAGCCGTCGGCGCTCGGCTTGCCACTGTGACCGTGCCCAACGCCCATCGCCTGCTGAAGCTCAGTGGCCACATCTCGCCGGATTTCCGTTGGCCGGATCCAGAACGAACTGACGATCCTCGGAAAGTCCTGGAGGCCGAGGGCGTCCGCTTCGACGAGTGGGGTCGAGCCGATGCTGAGCAGCGCCTAACGGCGGCCGACCTCGTTGAAGTCGTGGAATTTGGCTCGAACACCTAGATGGAGATACCGCCGTCGCACATCTAGCGTCCGCGCAGCTCCAGCACTGGCCTCGCCGAACGCGGCTGGTCACCGATGGATACGACGGCATTCCGTACGACGAACTGCCCATCGAGGCCGTTGAGGTCGGCCCGGACCAAGAGCGGCACCTTGCACGGCGGCAGCGGACGGGTATGCCCTACGAGGTCGACATCGAGCCGTCCTGGGCGGTCGAAGCCGCCCTCGACCCCCGAGCCCTGGTGGACGACGGCAGGAGCCGTACCGGACTGTCGATTCGGGTCATCGGTCTGTCGCCATCGTGCCCGGCTGCGGACGGCGACCCACGCGGCGCTGTCCTGGTCGTATATCTGGTGCCTGCCATGGCACCGCCTGCCGGAAGTTGGCTGGTTGTGAGTGCATGGTTTGCCGGACGGCACCAACGACGGATCTACTGGGAGGAACCCGATGAGTGACACGGACCTCGACCAGACCTTGCGCGCTCTCGCCGAGGAAGCGGAGCTGGAACGGGAGGATACGGTCCCTCTCAGCGCTCGCCGGAAGACACGGCGAGAAAAGGATCCGAGCCAGGTCTACTCGGTGCGCATCCCGGTAGATCGGCTGGAACAGCTGCGGCGCGCAGCGGCGGCTCGCGGATCAGCACCATCGGCGTTGATCCGCGAGCTCGTTGTGGCGTTCCTCGACGACCAGCCGGTGGAACCCACCATCACCACTGCTGCCGAGGCGCTCGAAGTGCTCCGGCAGGTCGTGTTGGGTCAGGCACGTGCCTCAGCGATATCGAACCCCGGCACACTGGATATCTCGATCAAACAGGACCCGGCGACATAGAACCTTATCGGCGATGTCTCGCGCAGTTACCTCGCGAGGGGCAATGGCATGATCAGCACGTCCATCAGGGGCGCGTCCGGCCAGCTTGGGCGCAACTGCGCCACTGGCCGCCATCCCCATCGGGTGTATGCCCCGTAGGCCGTGGTGTTCTCGGGCCGGACAAGCAAGGTTGCACGAGTCTCGCCCCGGCGTTGTAGCAGTTCGTCATGAGTGCGTGGGCGACACCGTGCCCGGTCCAACGCTGCCGGACCATAAGTTCCGACAGGGCGAAAGTCCGGTGCCCATCCTCGACGGTGAACCCGGGCTCAAGTTCGCTGATGAGGTTGCCCCACCAGGCGGTATCGGGCGTCAGCGGCCATCCCCAGGTTTGTCCGATCGGTTCACTACCGTGATAGGCGATGACGAGATCGAACTCCGAGCGCGACGTGTAAGCGTCGAAGCGCTGCATGAACGCGCGTTCGCTGGCGAAGGCGTCCTTGCTGGCGTTGTCGGCAGCGTAGGCCTCGCGGCGGATCGTTCGCGGCGTTCACCGGTTGCAACGCCGGTCATACGTTCTTTCATGTGGACCCGCACGGTCTGGCCAGCATGTGCAAGGTGGGTCGAGATCCCCAGATCCCGCTGACTGATGGAGGAAGGGGTTGAGGGACTGCGCCGCCTCGGCGCGGTCGCCGACTCCCTGCTGCTTCGTCAGGGTGGTTGCACCGGCTGCACCGTGAGCGGCACATGCGGGACGTGCATGCCGCTTGTGACGCTGTACCGCAAGGCGAAGGCACCACTGTCCACGTACTGCCAACACTGAGAGGGGAGGTCGTGAGCATGGCACCCGTCCCGGTGGAGATCGCGCCGTGGCCCGTCGAGACCGATGAGATCGTCTTCGTCGAGGACTTGGATGCACTCGTCGAGTCGTCCAAGTGCGGCTGCAATGCTGGCGACGACCAGCCGTACTGAGCATCACCGAGAAGGGCCGTCGCGGATCCCATGCTGGGGTAGGGCGGCCCTTCGCGAGCATGGACGGGGAAGATCTGTGTTGATCACGCATACCCACTGGGAGGACCTATCCGAGGGCATCCGCAGCGCCGTTCGAAAAAAGGCCGGTCCCGTGCTGAGCGCCCAGACAGTGTTGGAAGGTTTCAACTCCGAGATTACTACGGTACTGCACACCTCCACCAACAAAATCTTCATCAAGGGTCTGCGCAGCGACAATCCTCGAGTCTGGACGCAGCAGATGGAAGCGATGATCAACCCGTATGTCGCTCAGGTCACTCCTCGACTACTGTGGCATATTGAGACCGAAGGATGGAACATCCTGGCCTTCGAACACATCGAAGGTCGGCACCCAGATTACTCACCTGGATCGGACGATCTCCCTAAGGTTGTCGCAGCGATTCGACTGATCAGCGAAGTAACGTGCCCGCAGCTACCGTTGAAACGGGCCGAACAACGCTGGTCTCCTTATATGGACGACACATCGGCTCTGCAAAGTGACACTCTGTTGCACACCGACCTCGACCCGCTCAACGTCCTGATCAACGATACCGCACGGGTTATAGACTCGGCGTGGCCAACGTGTGGAGCGGCCCGGGAGGGCCGGCTGTTGCTGGCCGACTTGGCACGCCTCAACACGTGGCTTGGTGATTGACGGAGAGGTCGTCATCGCCGCTGACCAGAACGTGAACGGCAGTGCGGCCACGGTCCATCATCGGGACCTCTGAGCATCTTGTATGAAGTGCTGCGGCGGCGCACGAGGCGACTGCGCGCGAACTCATCACCAGCTTCCATATCGAGCCACTCGACACTACTCCTCGCACGTCATACGCTGTACCACGAGGTGTCGGAGTATGGTGAATTCGTCATCGGTTATCTTCTTTTTGAGCAACTCCACTATGCAACCGATAGCAGGATTCCATTCACCATAACCGTGACCGCTCCATGCAGTATCCAGAACTGGCTGAATAGTCTGGTCGTTATAGTCGCAACCTTCGTCGAGGCCGATGTTGACGAGCAGATCAGCAATTTCCTCGATGGTGACTGCTTCCATGATCCTCCGGTCCAGTCCTCGACGCTTGACACCCGCGGAGGGCAGAATAACGCGGGCACCGCGTGGCACGTTCCTGGCCGCCCCAGAAGAGAGCGGATACCCCGCGACATCGTCACCAACCGGACCCGCCAGCGACGCGGGTGCTGAGCGCCGCGCTCAACGAGTTCCCAGCAGTCGTCGAAGCGCTGGAAGCCAGCGAACGACGCTCGGCAGGAGAATACGACATGACCGCGAGCGTGACGACAGGCCTTTCGATGGAGTGATCTCGTGGACGTTCTGGCGGACGACGACGTTGAGCGTGCACTGGTCGTTGTTGCGCATCCTGATGACGCTGACTTTTGGGCGGGTGGCACCGTGGCGTGCTGGTCCGCCACCGGGATCGTGGTGACCTACCTGGTTCTCACTGACGGCGACGCTGGTGGGTTCGACGCCGCAGTGCCGCGCGCGGACATCCCACGGATCCGACGCTGCGACCAGCAGGCAGCGGCGCGCATCCTCGGTGTCCATGATGTCAGGTTTCTGGGCCTCGCTGAGGGCACTATCGTCCAGGGCGTCGAGCTTCGCCGCGAGATCGTGCGGGTGATTCGCCAGGTGCGACCCCGAAGGCTGCTGACGTGGAGCCCGGAATGGAACTGGTCCCGGTTTCGCACGAGTTGCCACATCGACCACCGGGCGACCGGCGAAGTCGCATTGACGGCCGCCTACCCCGACGCAGGCAACGCCTTCGCCCACCGCACACTGCTCGATCACGAGGCGCTGGAGCCGTGGACGGTAGAGGAGATCTGGCTGCTGAACGGAACAGCGCCCAACCACTTCGTTGACATCACTGACACCTTCGATCAGAAGATCGCGGCCCTTCGCGCCCACCGCAGTCAGACCGGCCACCGCGACCGACTAGCAACCGAGATGCGGGAGCGGATCGAGCCGAACACCGCCGCCGCAGCCCTACCCACAGGCCGTCTCGCCGAGGCTTTCCACGTCGTGCGCAACACGTGAGCCCGCGCCAGAGCAATCGCCGTTCGGCTCCGAATGGAGCGCTGGAGTCGCCGCAAAAGCCCATTCGGCTCCGAATGGCGGTTGGGCGTGACGGGGGTCAGGTGGTGCGGCGGCGGCGCAGGAAGGGATCAGTTAGGGCGGGTGGTAGATAGCCTGCGTCGGGACGCGACAGGGTGACGCCGGGCGCGACGATCTCGTCGATGCGGTCCAGCACGTCAGGGGACAGCGTGACGTCGACGGCGCCGAGCTGCGACTCCAGGTGTTGCATCGTGCGTGGGCCGATGATCGGTGCCGTCACGGCGGGGTGCTGGCTCACGAAGGCGAGCGCCAGGTGGATCAGGGAGATGCCGGCCTGTTCGGCAAGCCCGGCCAAGGCGTCGGCGGCGTCGAGCTTGCGCTGGTTGTCGGGGTTGGACAGGTCGTAGCGAGCGGGTATGCGTTGGGAACGCCGCGATGTCGGCGCGTCCTGGCCCTTGCGGTACTTACCGGTGAGCCACCCGCCGGCCAGCGGGCTCCACGGCAGGACACCCATCCCATAGCGCTGCGCCACCGGCAGCACGTCCGCCTCGACGCCGCGGACGAGCAGGGAGTACGGCGGCTGCTCGGTCACGAACCGGCCCAGCGCCCGCTGCTGCGCCGTCCACTGCGCCTCGACGATCTGGTGCGCCGGGAAGGTCGACGAGCCGAACGCCCGGATCTTGCCCTGACGCTGCAGGTCGGTGAGCGCGGAGAGGGTCTCCTCGACGTCGGTATCGGGATCCGGCCGGTGCACCTGGTAGAGGTCGATCCAGTCGGTGCCCAGCCGCCGGAGGCTGTTGTCCACCTCCTGGACGATCCAGCGGCGGGAGTTGCCGCGCTTGTTCGGGTCGCCTGCGCCCCGTTGACCGAAGGCAGCGTCCACCGGTACGCCCATCTGGGCATGGAACTTGGTAGCGAGGATCACGCCGTCACGGCGGCCACCGGCCAGCGCTTCGCCGACGATGACCTCCGACTCACCCTGTGAGTAGACGTCGGCGGTGTCGATGAAGTTGATGCCGGCGTCCAGCGCGCGGTGGATGATCCCGATCGACGTCTGATGATCGGGTTCGCCCCACGCGCCGAACATCATCGCCCCCAGACACAGCGGGCTGACTTGCATTCCGGTGCATCCAAGGCTGCGGTAGTCCATCTGCCGAGCCTACGAGGCTCTCGGCAACCGAGGCTCGATCAGCTGCGCGATCCGCAACGCCTCAGGGCACGAATCGATCCGATGACCATCCGGGCTCAGCGTCGACGCCACGTGCACCACCAGCGATACCGAGCCACCATCCATCAGCTGTTCGCAGTCGGTGCCGCCGTCCCGGTCTACCGCAAAGGTCAGTCCAGCGCGGCCGTTCACCGCGTTCTCCGTGAAGGTGATGAACGACGGGCCACGCGGACGGGTCCGGTAGGACGCGACGGTTTCCTTATCGCGTTCAAGGCTGAATCTGACGGGCTTACCTACCCACTCGCAGCCGACCGAACCGAACTGATCCACCGTCTCGCGGGTGTCCGGCCGGACACCGAGTTTGCTCAGCTCGGCGTCGGTCAAAATGGTGCACATGTCGACCGTTCTCGCGTCGGCCACCACGCCCTGCGGTGCGCAGGCAACGCCGAGCATCCCCACCGCAGCCACCACCAACGCCGCACGCATCATCCCTCGCTGACCCCCCGGGTGCGCTGCGCCTCCCGAACTCCACCGTAGAGCTGTTGGGCCGAGCTTGAACAGCGCCGCTGTGGAGTTCGGGGGCCCTAGGGCTGCTTAATCGCCCGGCAGCGGAGGCTGAGGTGCTGCGTGTCGGGGGCATCGGTGCGATCATCATCGGGACGAGGACGCCGATCAGGTGAGGTGAGGGATGACCGGGCCGGTGAATCCACGAGACGGCGACCAGTACCGCCCGCCCGTGAGTTACGGCGCGAACCCCACTGGGTATGGCAACGGTCGCGGTGACGGCACGCCGCCGGGCCAGCCCCGCAACGGCTTCGGGGTCGCCGCCCTGGTGCTCGGGATACTCGCGCTGGTGCTGTCCTGGACGGTCCTCGGCGGCATCGTCTTCGGCATCCTCGCGCTGATCTTCGGATTACTCGGCCGGGGCCGGGCCAAGCGAGGCGAGGCGACCAACGGGGGCCTTTCGCTCGCCGGGGTAGTGCTGGGCATCATCGGCCTGCTCATCGCAATCGGGCTGATTCTGCTCATCAACTCGCCAGCCGGCCGCGAATACCAGCAGTGCCTCGAGCAGTCCGCCGGGGATCCGGCGACGGTGCAACAGTGCGCGACGCAGTTCGGCGGCCAGCTTGGGGGGCGGCCCTAGCTGCTCATGAGGCGCAGCTGCCGGTGGACACTTCGGTGTTTCGGCTCGGTGCAGCAGCGACGTCGTCGGCGATCTCGTCATCGGCGAGCACGAACCCGGTCTCGTCGTTGTCGACTGCCGCTCCGAACACCAAGCCGAGTACTTGGCCGGAGCCATCGAGCAGCGGACCACCGGAGTTCCCGCTGCGTACTACGGCGCGGACCGTGTAGACATTGCGGACCACGGTCGACGCGTTGTAGATGTCCGGGCCACGCAGGTGGATGCGGTCCCGAACCCGAGCGGCAGAGGCCGTGTAGGGCCCATCCAGCGGGTAGCCGAGCACCAGACCACTCAACCCTGAGATGGCCGGCTTCGGGGCCAGCGGCAGCACCGGCGCCCGCAACCCAGGGACCTTCAGGATCGCGACGTCGACCTCCGGGTCATAGCTCACCACCTCGGCGTCCAACGTGTTGTTCGGAGATATCTCCACCTGGACCTGGTCGGTACCGGCGACGACGTGCGCATTGGTGATCACCCGCTGGGGCGCCACCACGAAACCGCTACCCTCCAGCGCCCGGGAGCAGGAGCGCGCCCGGCCGCGGACCTTCAGCACGCTGGACTTGGCCTGCCGCACCACCGGGCTGTTGAGCAGCACCGGATCCGCCGGCCCGACATCAGTAATCGGGGTAGGCGAGAACGGCGCGAGCACGTCGGGGAACCCGGAGACATCTAACAATCTGGTCAGCTCGGAGGGTAGATCACGCAGCACGTTGGGCATGACTGTGTCCACGATTCGCAGCACCGACGAGTCCCGCACCGCCCCGGTCAGCCCGGTATAGACCGACGATTTCGACAGCGGCAGGGCCACCAGCCAGGCGACCACCAGAGCCGCGATGCCCTGCACCACGGCGCCCAGGAAGCTGTCCAGCTGGCGCAGCGCCTCCGCGTCGATCCGGCGCTGAACCGCCCGACCCAGCAAGACACCGAGCATCTCACCGATCGCGATGAGCACGATGACGATTGACACTCCGAGTGCAACCCGGGCTTCTGGGCTTTGGTAGCCCTCGATCAGCGAGGGCGCAATGCGCACACCGATCACTGCCCCGGTCAGCACACCGATGAACGACGCAGCCGCGGTGACCATCCCCTGCCGGGCACCGGAGATTCCGGCGAGCAGCGCCAGCACCAGCACCAGCACATCCACCCAGTTCACCGGATCACCTCGGTCCGCTCGGCCAGCCGCCTTGCGACGTCCAGGTCGTACTCAGCCGCCGGCTCCCAGGGCTGTGCCCAACCGCCCATTGTCAACAGTGCGGCCAGCAACCCGCCGGTGAACCCCCAGACGAGCATCCCAGGTACCACGAACGCGGGGTACAGGTACCCGCTGGGCCCGCGCACGATCAGCCGGTTCGGTGGGTCCGCAAGCACCCGCAGCAGCACCCTGGCGACCGCAACGGTCTCCCGATGATCCACCGGAGCCACCGCTCCGGGCCGCTCCCAATAACCCAGCACCGGCGTGACGACAAAATTCGACGGCGGCACGTACTGCTGCGGCAGCACCGCAACCGGGCGCACATCGTCGGCGTGGATCCCGACCTCCTCGACGGCCTCTCGCAGCGCCGTCGCAACCGGACCGGCGTCGCCATCCTCCACCGCTCCGCCGGGGAAGCAGACCTGACCCGGGTGCGAGGACAGGGCCGGCGAGCGCACCTGAAGCAGTACATCCGGCTCACCGGTACGGGAGTCCTCGGCTAAGAGCACCAACACAGCGGCCGGTCGGCCGCCCACCCGTGGCACCGGGATCCGGCCCAGATCACCGGGGCCGATCTCGGCGGTACGCCGTACCAGCGGATCCAGCCAGCCGGGCAGCGACGTGGGGTCGACCAGCGGCCCAGTTTCCAGCGGGTCCGTCCCAGCGGCCCCCGTTCCGATCGGCCCCGTCATCCGTCCGCTCCGGGACCGAGGTAGCGCGCCACGACAGCACGCACCTGCTGCGGGCTACGCAGCACCTCTGGCGGGTTGACCTGGCTGACCTGGCCGTCGGCGGACACCAGATAGGTCAGCGGCAGTACCGGCGGGGCGCTCAGCGCGGCGCGCAGCCGGCCGTCGGGATCGCTCACCGACGGGTAGTGCACGTTCAGCGCGTGAAGCAGGTCAAGCGCCCCTTCGGGCAGCCCCTGGACCTCGACACCGAGCACGGGCACCGCACCAGGCTCGGCGGCATAGGCGGCCAGCGCCGGCAGTTCCTGGGTACACGGTTGGCACAGCGGCCCCCACAGGTTGAGTAACGCCGGACGCCCGGCCAGTGCGGCCCCCACGTCGACCGTCCCCTCCTGCCCTAGGCAGGGCAGCACCACGCCGGATAGCGGCCCGCGGGTGGTGCCGGACTGTGTGGCCGGGCAAGGCTGCAGAGCCGCCCGGGACCTTAGCTGCTCGATGCTGGGCGGCGGCGGCTCGGCTGCGGGCTGAGCCGGTTGACCGAGCTGCGCGGAATCGGTCGTTGGCGCGCGCTGAGGCCCGGAGGTTAGCGGCAACAGTGCTACGAAGAGCGCGGACGCCAGCAACGCCGTCACCAGCACCCAGCGCAGCGCAGGCTTCACCGGATCGGCCCAGGAGCCGCGACACCGACTGTCGCCCCAGGGCCGACGGCCAGGTCGGGGGGCAGGCCGGCCATCGCCAGCAGGTGCGGCGCCTCGGGCCCACGCAGCAACATGGCCGCAATCCCGGGCTCGGTAGGGCCGAGTCCATAGGAGGGGCAGTCCGCAGCCAGCGGGCATACCCCGCAGGCCGGTCGGCGAGAGTGGCACACTCGGCGTCCGTGGAAGATCACCCGATGGGACAGGATGGTCCAGTCCCGTTTCGGAATGAGCTCGCCGATCGCGTGCTCAACCTTCACCGGATCATCGTGCTGAGTCCAACCCCATCGGCGCACCAGTCGCCCGACATGGGTGTCGACGGTGACACCGGGGACGCCGAAGGCATTGCCGAGGATCACGTTGGCGGTCTTGCGCCCGATACCCGGCAGGGTGACCAGGTCAGCCAGCGTATCGGGCAACTCGCCGCCGAACCGCTCGACCAGGGCCGCACCGAGCCCGATCAGCGACGTCGCCTTGTTCCGGTAGAACCCGGTGGATCGGATCAGATTCTCCAACTCATCGCGATCGGCGCCCGCATAGTCGCTGGCGGCGGGGTACCGGGCGAACAGCGCAGGCGTGGTCTCGTTGACCCGTTTGTCGGTGGTCTGCGCCGACAAGATGGTGGCGACGGCGAGCTGCAGCGGCGTCTGGAAGTTCAGTTCGCAGTGCGCGTCTGGGTAGGCGGCGGCCAGCACGCGATCCATCCGGCGGGCTCGCCGAACCAACGCGAGATGGCTCTCCGCAGCGAAGGACCGGCGCGATCGAGCTGGCACTCCCACAGGGTACGGAGCCGCCGCCGATCCTCGTCGTCCAGCCTCATGCTGGCCTAACCCAAGCCGGACCGGGCCACACGCCCAACACGCGACCCCCAGCGAGCATCCGGTCGGCTGATAAGGCAGGATCCCCGGCACCATGACCGTCTGGTTCGTTGCTGCCGTCCCAGTGTTGCTGATGTTCTTCGCGCTCGGGATGGAGCGGCTGGAAAGCCGCCTGCGCCACCTCACTGTGCAAGAGAACGAGGTCGAGGAGTTCCTCCAAGCCGCTCGACCTGACGAGGTGCGGGCACTGTTCCGCAGTGGCATCGGTCGCGCGCTGGAACTGTTCCGATTGCGCCGGATACCCGACATCGGGGTACCCAACGGAACTGCTTCACGCAGCTTCGGCCTAGTCACGTCCCGCCGCGCCCGCCAACGGCCTTAGACTCCAACCCAACGTTATCGGCGGCATTGGAGCACGAGCTGTGACGGCGCCCGGGTCAGTTGGAGGAACACGGTGACCGACCCCTTGGCCACGGCCGGCATCTTCCAGGGAGTCGACCCTTCGGCAGTCGACGCGCTGAGAACCGCCCTGGAACCGGTCAGCTTTCCTCGAGCCCATGTCATCTTCGCCGAGGGTGAACTGGGTGATCGCCTGTACATCATCCAGTCAGGCAAGGTCAAGATCGGGCGGAAGTCAGCTGACGGCCGGGAGAACCTGCTCGCGGTCTTCGGACCTTCGGACATGTTCGGTGAGCTTTCGATCTTCGATCCAGGACCACGGACATCGACGGCTACCACGGTGACGGAGGTCAAAGCCGTCAGCATGGACCGCGTTGCGCTGCGAGAGTGGATCACCAAGCGGCCAGAGATCGCCGAGCAACTGCTTCGGGTGATCGCTCGTCGGCTGCGCCGCACCAACAACATGCTCGCCGACCTGATCTTCACGGATGTCCCAGGACGGGTAGCCAAGGCGTTGCTGCAGCTCGCGCATGACTTCGGCACTCAGGAGGCCGGCATGCTTCGAGTGACCCATGATCTCACCCAGGAGGAGATCGCCCAGCTGGTCGGAGCGTCCCGGGAAACGGTGAACAAGGCGCTCGCGGACTTCGCTGGGCGAGGCTGGCTGCGCTTGGAAGGCAAAAGCGTGCTCATCCTCGAGCCCGCGCGCCTGGCCCGCCGCGCCCGCTAACAGCATCTCCGGCCCACATTGTCGGTAGCGTCGTGAACTCGACACTACCGACGTTTCGTGACTTGGAAGGTCGGTGACGTCGAGTTCACGACTACCTCGATCATGCAGGTCAGGACACCTCGACGATCAGTTCGATTTCAACGGGAGCGCCCAGCGGTAGCTCGGCGACGCCGACTGCGGACCGGGCATGCATACCAGCCTCGCCGAACACCGCGCCGAGCAGCTCAGACGCGCCGTTGAGCACGGCGGGCTGCGCGGTGAAGCCGGGTGCGGAGGCGACAAACCCCACCACCTTCACCACCCGGACCATCGCGTCGAGTCCGACCAGGCCGTCCACCGCCGCCAGCGCGTTGAGCACACAGACTCGGGCCAGCTGCTGACCTTGCTCAGTGCCGATCTCGGCCCCGAGCTTTCCGGTAGCCGCCAACGTCCCATCGACCAGCGGTAACTGGCCAGCGGTGAATACCAGGGACCCGTTACGCACCGCGGGCAGGTACACCCCGGCGGGGATCGCCACCGCCGGCAACAGCAACCCGAGTTCGCCCAGCCGGGCCGACCAGCTCACTGCTTCTGGCGCTTGAGATAGGCCACCAGCTGCTCCCCCGTCGGCCCCGGCGTGACGGTGACCAGCTCCCAGCCGTCAGCTCCCCATTGGTCGAGGATCTGCTTGGTGGCATGGGTCAACAGCGGCACGGTCGCGTACTCCCAAGTGGTCATGGGCGCAGCCTACGGCTGCTCCTCCAGTGGAATTGCCGAGCCACTGTTACCCGCTCGCATCGGCGTGGACGCAGCAGGCTGCTGGCTTGATCACGGTTTGTGTGCCGCAGGCGAACCGTGCGTGACGCTCTCGCGTCACACGGCTCCCGTCGCCCAGCCGACGGGGTAGGCACCGGCTTTCCGGTGGGCGAACAGGCCGGGGTACGCGCGGGCGACCTCGGCGAGTCGTCGTCTGGCTTTGCGGTGGCCCAGCCCTTTGTGTTGGTGACACGCCCACCGCAGGAGATGACGGTTGAGGCGATGAAGGAGGTTGGTCAACTCGGAGCGGTAGAAGCGCCCGTAGAAGTTGACCCAGCCGGTCACGACTGGGTTGATCAGTCGGGCCAGGTGTTGGAGGGTGGACCCGCTGCGCCGACCCAGCCGCCAAGTGCGGATCTGGTTACCGATCTTCTTCTTGGCGGCCTTGCTGACCGCGGGCAGATAACCGGTGAACAATGTCCCGGTTTTGCCCGTGGCCCGCCGGGGCCGGAAGTCATACCCCAAAAACGTAAACGACGTGACCGGATATTGGCCACGTCGGTCGCCGTCCTTGCAGTAGACGATGCGGGTTTTATCCGGGTGCAGCTCCAACCCGAACTCCGCCAACCGGTGCGCGATGGCCTCGCGAACCTTCACCGCCTGTTCGTAGCTGGTGGCGTGCACCACGACGTCATCACAATACCGTTCGAACTGGACCTGGGTACTCAACCCCTCGCGGTTTCTGCCGCTTGAGGCACTCCCTCTCGCTACCGAACAATTCCCCGGCAACAGTTTCGGGGCGACACCTTCACACGTTCCATACGAGAGCCTGGATCGGGCTCATGCTGCCTGTATGCCGGACACCGCCTGGGCAGTAAACGGGTATCTCCCAGACTCATCCCGGGATATGGAGCCGACCCGGTTTTGATGTCAACTGAATGGGTTTCGACACGTCCACTGACAGTTCGCTTCCGCTCATCTTCTCGATCCACACCTGACGCACTCACACGTGCGCCTTTTCCGTGCCGCTCACCACGAACCGCCGTTAACGGACGCAGCAGCATACGGTGGTTTAGAACCTCCCCCTGCAAAGCGATCCCGAAGGGTTCACCTCCATCACCAGCACAGCACCACACACGAAGCCTCAGACCTCTACATCCGAACCTCCCTGCATGCTCGTGGCACACCACAAACCGCGATCATGGGCCGTCGGTAGCTAGGCAGAACTCGCCGGCGGATCCGGCGGTGCACTGAAGCTGCCGGAGCAGCCGCCTAGGCTCACGGTATGTGGTCCGATGAGCTGGTCCGGGCTCGCCTGCACGTGGTCACCGGCAAGGGCGGGACGGGCAAAACGACGGTAGCCGCTGCGCTGGCGGTGGCGCTGGCCAGCGGGGGCGGTCGAACACTGCTGGTGGAAGTCGAGGGACGCCAAGGCATCGCGCACCTCTTCGACATCCCGCCGTTGCCCTATCAGGAGCGGCGCATCGCGGTCGCCCCCGGTGGTGGCGAAGTTCGGGCGCTGGCGGTGGATGCCGAGGAAGCCCTGCTGGACTACTTCACGATGTTCTACAACCTGGGCTTCGCGGCGCGGACCCTGCGCCGGATGGGCGCGATCGAGTTTGCCACCACGCTGGCGCCGGGGCTGCGCGACGTCCTGCTCACTGGCAAGGTGAAGGAGGCCACGACCCGGGCGGCCAATGGGGTGCGGACCTACGACGCAGTGGTGCTCGACGCCCCGCCGACCGGGCGGGTGGTGCGGTTTCTCGACGTCACCAGGGCAATGGCCGACCTGGCCAAGGTCGGTCCGATCCACAATCAGAGCAAGGGGGTGGTAAGGCTGCTGCACTCCGCGGACACGGCGGTACACGTGGTCACCCTGCTGGAGGACATGCCGGTGGCCGAAACCCTGGACACCGTCGCGGAGCTGGACCTGGCGGATCTGCGTCCGGGCGCCGTGCTGGTCAACCGGGCGCGACCATCTCGGCTGCCCGCCCAGTCGGTGACGGCCGCGGTCAACGGACAGGTCCATGCTGACCGGGTCCGCGCCGGGTTGCTCGCCGCCGGGCTGGATCTGGAACCGGCCGTGCTAGACGGCCTGGTCGCCGAAACCGTGGAACATGCGCTGCGGGTGGACGCCGAGCACCACGCCCGGGCCAGACTCGCCGACGCCGGCATGCCGCTGATCGAACTACCCGAGCTGACCGAACCCGGGGGTGATGGAGTGGATCTCGGCGGGATTTACGAGCTCGCCGAAGCGCTCCGCGCGCAGGGCGTGCGATGAGAACGCCGACTCCGCTCGATATCGACGCGCTGCTGGACAATCGCGCCACCCGAGTGGTGGTGTGCTGCGGCGCGGGGGGCGTGGGCAAGACGACGACGGCGGCGGCGCTCGCGCTGCGGTCAGCCGAGCGAGGCCGATCAGTGGTGGTACTCACCATCGACCCGGCCCGACGCCTCGCTCAGTCGCTGGGCCTACCGGAGCTGACCAACAATCCTCGCCTGGTGGCCCCGACCGCGGAGATCGAGGCAGCCGGTGGGCAGCTGCACGCGATGATGCTGGACATGCGCCGCACCTTCGATGAGATGGTGCAGGCGCACGCCAGCCCGGAGCGGGCCGCGCACATCATCGCCAACCCCTTCTATCAGGCCATCTCCACGTCGTTCTCCGGAACCCAGGAGTACATGGCGATGGAGAAGCTAGGACAGCTGGTCGCGGCGCGGCTATGGGATCTCGTCGTGGTCGACACGCCGCCTTCGCGGTCCGCGCTGGATTTTCTGGACGCTCCGCAGCGGTTGTCGTCATTTCTGGACGGGCGGATGATCCGGCTGCTGTCGGCGCCGGCGCGGGCCGGCGGCCGCGGCGTCCGGCGCCTGGTGGGTGCCGGCTTCGGGCTGTTCACCAGGGCGATCTCGACGATCCTGGGCGGCCAGATGCTGGCTGACGCGTCGGCGTTCGTGCAGGCTTTCGACACCATGTTCGGCGGGTTCCGGGAACGCGCCACCGCAACCTACGAGTTGCTCCGCGCCCCCGGAACACAGTTCGTGGTGATTGCGACTCCGGAGACCGACGCGGTCCGCGAGGCGGCCTACTTCGTCGACCGATTGGCCACCGAGTCGATGCCCCTGGCGGGGCTGGTACTCAACCGTACACATCCGGTGCTCGCCGACCTTCCGGCTGCCCGCGCCGAGACAGTGGCTGAGACCGTGGAACGAGCGGGCCCAACTGGCGACTCCACTGCGCCCGACTCCTCTGGGCCGCTGGCCGCGGCAGTCCTGCGGTTACACGCCGACCGGGTCGCCCTGGCCCAGCGGGAACGCCGGCTGCTGGCCCGGTTTCGCCGGGCGCATCCGGCGGTCGCGGTGGTCGCGGTGCCAGCGCTGGCCGTCGACGTGCACGATCTTCCGGAACTGCGCCGAATCGGCCGGCTGCTCGCCGGGAAGCGGTCGGCCGTGAACGATCCCGCGTCAGCGCCGCTGACCGGCTCCTCAGCGAACTGAGTCGAGCATGTGGTAAAGCAGCAGCAGCTGGGTGATCGCCAGCGGCTCGCTGCGGGTGCCGTCGCCGATATGGCCCAGCGAGACTGGCAGCTCCGACTCGGTGCCAAGCTCCGCCCAGATCGCCTTCTCCAACAGCCGGCTCTCCTCCCGAGGCACATACCCGTGCACATGCAGGCCCTCCACCGGCCTGCCGTCCTCGTCACGCTTGAGCTTGAGGTGCATAGCGCGCCGGTCGGACTCGCGGAACACTCCGGTGAGGTCGGGGTGGCGGATCGTCGGTCGCAGCGTCAGCTCAGCCGACAGCGGGGTGTCCGGCGGGTCCTGGCGCCCCTCGATGGGGCCGAACCGAACCACGATATCGGCGGCGGACCGTTGCGGACGGATGAACTTGTCGGACTCGGGCTCTCGCTTGTCGAGCTCAGCCAGCACCTGCTCAGGGCTATACCCACGCTTGCTGGTATCGCGCTCGACCTTCCAGTCGCGGCGGATGTGCTCCGGCGGGTCCAGGTAGACGCTGATGTCGAAGCACGCCTGGGCCAGCCGGGTGCACAGCGGTAGCAGGCCCTCGACGATCACGAACTCGGTGGGCTCGATGAGTTGGGGCCGAGTGAGCTGGCCGGTGTCATGATCGTAGACCGGTTTGAGGACTGGCTGCCCAGTCGCCAGTAGCTGCAGGTGCTGTTCCATGATCTGCACGTAATTGCAGTCCGGGTGCAGTGCCGTAAATGGCAGCCCCTTGCGTTCCTGGCGATCATAGCGATGGTAGTCATCCACACACAGGGCCGTGATTCGATCGGCGCCCAGTGCGTCCACCAACCCTTGGGTCAGCGTGGTCTTCCCGGCCGCGCTGTCGCCGGCGATCCCGAGCATCACCGGCCGCGATGTGTTGGAGCCAGCCCGCTCCATTCGCAACAATTTGTCGGGCACGACACACCCCTTTTCTTCGCACGGCCCCGCAAGGCCCCGCAAGCCTCGATAGGCCGCGCTTGACGGTAAGCACGCTGCCGCGGCCAGGCGTCCCCTCCTGGAGGGAAAGGTGAGGGGATAACCCGATTACACTCGGCATATGGAAGGCCAGCCGCTCCGCGTGGTCCTCGTCGATGACCATGAGATGGTGCGCACCGGTCTCAAGGCGATGCTCAGTCGCTTTGCTGGACAGGTCCGGGTGGTCGGCGAAGCCGCGGACGCGGCGACAGCACGGCGGGTAGTAGCTGGGCTCGACCCCGACGTCGTCCTCGCCGACGTGCGACTGGGCGGGGAGAGCGGGCTGGACCTGTGCCGCGAACTCATCGCCGACTCGCCCGGACGCCGGGTCGTACTGCTCACCGTCTACGACGACGAGCAGTACCTGTTCCAAGCCATGCAGGCCGGCGCGGCGGGCTACCTTCTCAAGCGCATCGACGGGCCGGAGCTAGTCGAGCAACTGCGACGGGTGCACGCCGGTGACGTGGTCGTCGACGCGGGTCTCAGTGCCCGAGCCGGAGCGTCCACCGACCGCCTGCGGGCTGGCGGATACTGGCCCGGCGCACACCTCGGACTCACCCCGCGGGAAAGCGAGGTGCTTTCGCTGATAGTCAGCGGCTCGTCCAACCGGACCATCGCCACCGAATTACTGGTCGGTGAGGAGACCGTCAAGAGCCACGTTCGGGGCATCTACCGGAAGCTGGCCGTGACCGATCGGGCGGCGGCGGTGGCAACCGCGTTGCGCGAGGGTCTGTTCCTTTAGGTGTCGCAGTCGTTAAGTGTCAGGCCACCGCGGCTGAGTTGGGTTGCACCCGTCCGGCCAGTGCCTGCTGGCCCGCCGAGATGAGTGCCGAATCTCCGTGCCACGCCTTCAGTGCCGGATCGACCAACGCCCGGCCGAAGGAGAAGGTCAGCGGCCATGGTGTCTCGTGTTTCTGCATCGCGGCCAGGTTCGCGGTCGCCACCTCAGGCGACTGACCACCGGAGAGGAAGGCCACTCCGGCCAACGTCTCGGGCAACACCGCCCGCAGCGTTGTCACTGTCGCCTCGGCGATCTCCTCGGGGCTGGCCTGCTGGCCTGACGTCGTGCCGGGCACGACCATGTTGGGCTTGAGCACAGTGCCGGCCAGATCCACCCCGGCGTCGTCCAGTTCCGCGAGTAGATACTCCAGGGCCGCGCGGGTCACTTCGGCGCACCGCTCGATGGTGTGGTCGCCGTCCATCAGCACTTCAGGCTCGACGATCGGCACCAGGACCGACTCCTGGCACAGTGCCGCGTACCGTGCCAGCGCGTGCGCATTGGCCCGCAGCGCCCGCTCGGTCGGCCGGCCCTCACCGATCGTGATCACCGCACGCCACTTCGCGAACCGGGCGCCCCGCGAGACGTAGTCCCGGAGCCTTTCGCGTAGCCCGTCGAGGCCCTCGGTGATCTTCTCACCGGGTGACAAAGCCAGGTCTTTCGCACCGGTATCGACCTTGATTCCCGGCAGGATGTTCAGTGCGTGGACGGCCAGCGGGAAGGTGTTCCCGTCGCTGAGCTTCTGGTTGAAGGTCTCGTCGGAGAGGATCACCCCGCTGATTCCCTCATGCAGCTCAGGGGTGGTCACCAACATCTCGCGGTAGTCCCGCCGGTTGTCCGCGGTCGCCGCAACCCCGACCTTCTCCAGCCGGGAGGACATGGTGCCGATGCTCTCGTCGGCCGCGAGAATGCCGCGCGGCCGGCTCACCATCGCTCGAGCGGTTCCGTGCAGCGCCTCGATCATGGCCCTCCCTCCACGGCGACGGGCCAGTCCACGCCGCCGCCACCGAGCCTAGGCCCGGACCGCTGCCGCGCACGTCCCCCAGTGGGTGGATCCGGTGGGGGGACGGTTGCACAGGGTCGCCACCCGGACGCGTGCAGGTGTTCGACGAACAGGGCGGTCGAGGCGCCCGAGTACGTACCGGCGACCGCATGCCACGGCCGGAGTAGCGGGGTCCCCGGCATAGGTACCGTGACCAGTCGCCCGTCGGACAGCAGCTCAGCGATGGCGTCCCGGGAGACCAGCGCGCAACCGAGCTCGGCTACCGCGCCGGCCACTACGGCGCCGTTGGATCCCAGCACCAGGCGAGGTGGTGCGACGTGTTGCGATTTCAGATAGGTCTCGACTCTGGTGCGGGTGGCTGAGCCCTGCTCGCGCAGCAACCATGGGGTGCTGGTCCAGTCGAACGCTTCGGCGACCGACGGTGCCGCCGCGACCACCAGCTCATTGGGCTTGGTGGCGACCACATGAGCATCTACTCCCGAGGGCGGCCGTCCGGCGATAACCAGGTCGACTTCGTGCGCGCTGACCAGGTCCCACACCTGCGCGCTGGGGGCCACCTCCAGCGCCAGCGCGACTCTGGGGTGACGCCGACGGAACTCGACCAACAGCGCGGGCAGTAGGTGTTCCCCTGCGGTGGTGACCGCGGCGAGCCGGAGCCGGCCCCGTTCCGGGTCGAGTTCCTGGACCGCAGCCGCCGCACCCTCGTCGAGCAACCCCAGGACCTGGCGGGCGTATCGGGCATAGACGACGCCGGACGCGGTCAGCCGGATTCCGCGGCCCACTGGCTCCACGAGAGGCACTCCGAGTTCGCGGGCCAGCGCTCCGATCGAGGCCGACACCGCGGACTCAGTGACCGTCAGGCGGCTTGCCGCACCCCGCACCGACCCGGTGGCGGCCAGCGCGACCAGCGTGCGCAATCGGGACTCAGTCATGAGCAATCATTACACAGTCGTAGCCAAAGAGTTGATAGACAAGATGAGTATTTACCGCCACGCTCGGTACTGACCAAGAGGAGGCACGAGTGGCTGACAACGAAGGCAATGGATCCAAACAGGGAACCAAGAAGAAGAAGGCAGATCGCTGGTCAGCAGGGGTGATCCCCTACGCCGAGATGGGGTATTGGCTCCCCGACTACGAGCCAAAGGACAGCGACGTGCTGTGCGCGTTCCGGATCACACCCCAGCCAGGGGTTCCACCGGAGGAGGCCGGCGCTGCAGTCGCGGGAGAGTCCTCGACAGCGACGTGGACGGTGGTGTGGACCGACCGTCTCACCGCCCACGAGACCTACCAGGCCAAGTGCTACAAGGTGGACCCTGTTCCCAATACCGAGGGCCAGTACATCGCCTACATCGCCTACAACATCGACCTTTTCGAGGAAGGCTCGATCGCCAACCTCACGTCGTCGATCATCGGTAACGTGTTCGGGTTCAAGGCGCTGAAGGCACTGCGCCTGGAAGACATGCGGATCCCGCTGCATTACGTCAAGACCTTTCAGGGTCCGGCGCACGGGATCATCATGGAGCGTGAGTACCTGGACAAGTTCGGCCGGCCGCTGCTGGGCGCCACCACCAAACCGAAGCTGGGGCTGTCGGCCCGCAACTACGGCCGGGTGGTCTACGAGGCGCTGCGCGGCGGGCTGGACTTCACCAAGGACGACGAGAACATCAACTCCCAGCCGTTCATGCGCTGGCGCGACCGGTACCTGTACTCGATGGAGGGGGTCAACAAGGCCATCGCCGCGACCGGCGAGGTCAAGGGCCATTACCTCAACGTCACCGCGGGCACGATGGAGGACATGTACGAGCGGGCCACCTTCGCCAAGGAGGTCGGCACCGTCATCATCATGATCGACCTCACCATCGGGTACACCGCGATCCAATCGATGGCCAAGTTTGCCCGGGCCAACAGCCTGATCCTGCACCTGCACCGGGCCGGGCACGGCACCTACACCCGGCAGAAGAACCACGGCGTGAACTTCCGGGTGATCGCCAAGTGGATGCGCCTGGCCGGGGTGGACCACATCCACGCGGGCACTGTGGTCGGCAAGCTGGAAGGTGACCCGAACGCCACCGCCGGCTACTACGACACCTGCCGGGAGATGAAGCAGCCCATCAACCCGGTCAAGGGCATCTTCTTCGACCAGGACTGGGGCTCCATGCCGGGCATGATGCCGGTGGCTTCGGGCGGGATCCACGCCGGGCAGATGGGCGATCTGCTGCACTACCTCGGCGAGGACGTGGTGCTGCAGTTCGGTGGCGGAACGATCGGCCACCCGATGGGCATCGCCGCGGGCGCCGAAGCCAACCGAGTCGCACTAGAGGCGATGATCAAGGCTCGCAACGAGGGCCGGGACTACCGCAAGGAGGCCCAGGACATCCTCAAGGCGGCGGCCAAGAAGTGTGCTGCGCTAGACACCGCGCTGGCGACCTGGGGAGACATCTCCTTCAACTACGAGTCGACCGACATGCCCGACGTCGTCGAGACACCGACCTCGGTCTGAGTCGGATTGATTTAGGGAGCCGATAATGCGAATCACCCAAGGAACGTTTTCGTTCCTGCCGGACCTGACCGACGCCGAGATCACCGCACAGATCCAGTACGCCCTGGACAACAAATGGCCCTGCTCGGTGGAGTTCACCGACGACCCACATCCGCGTAACGTCTACTGGGACATGTGGGGGCTGCCGATGTTCGACTTGGCCGACGCGGCGGGGGTGCTCGCCGAGGTCAACGCCTGCCGCAAGGCCAAGCCTGAGCACTACATCAGGCTCAACGCCTACAACGCCAATTACGGCAAGCAGACGGTCGCGCTGTCCTTTATCGTGCAGCGGCCGTCTGATGAGCCCGGCTTCCGACTGGACCGCCAGGACGCTCACGACCGCACCATCCACTACACATTGCATCCCTACGCCGCCGACGCGCCACCCGGCCGCCGGTACAACGGGCAGCAATGAGCGAGTCACCCGCTCGCATCGGGTTCGGAATGGCCTCTCCCGGCCGCAATGCGGCCGGGAAGGGGGCAGCCGAGGAACCCGCCGAGGAAAAGAAGACGCTGCCGCCGGACGCCAGGATCAGTCTCGCCGAGGAGCGCGCGGAGACCGGAATCGACGAGGTCTTCAACTCCTTGGACGCCGAACTGGTCGGCCTCGCACCGGTCAAGAACCGGATTCGTGAGATCGCCGCGCTGCTGCTCGTCGATCGGGCTCGCAGCCGTTTCGGGCTGTCCACCTCCCGGCCGAACCTGCACATGAGCTTCACCGGGAGCCCGGGCACCGGTAAGACTACCGTGGCGATGCGGATGGCCGACATGCTGCACCGGCTGGGTTACCTACGCCGCGGGCATCTGGTCTCGGTAACGCGCGACGATCTGGTCGGCCAGTATGTCGGGCATACCGCACCAAAGACGAAAGAAGTCCTCAAACGGGCAATGGGCGGTGTGCTGTTCATCGATGAGGCCTACTACCTGTACCGCGCGGACAACGAGCGCGACTACGGACAGGAGTCCATCGAGATCCTGCTGCAGGTGATGGAGAACCACCGGGAGGATCTGGTGGTGATTCTCGCCGGATACAAAGACCGGATGGACTCCTTTTTCGTGTCCAACCCCGGAATGAGCTCGCGGATCGCGCACCACATCGATTTCCCCGACTACACGCTCGATGAGCTGGAGGGCATCGGGAAGCTGATGATGCAGGCGGAGGGCTACAGCTTCACCCCGAAGGCCGCGAAGACCTTCCGGGAATACCTCGACCGCCGCAAGGGACAACCGCGGTTCGCCAACGCTCGTAGCGTGCGCAATGCGATCGAGCGGGCCCGGCTGCGGCACGCGAGCCGGATGATGACGACCGACGAAGCCGTCGGTCGCGACGAGCTCACCACCTTGAAGCCGGAGGATTTCCTCGGCAGCCGGGTCTTCGCCGAGTCCACCGACGAAACAACGACCGGTTAGCAGCGGGCACGCCACCGCCGCGCCGATCACGCCAGAAGCCGAACCGCTGGCTAGGCCATCACGTATTACCCCCCGGGGGGCACCCTACGGTCGCGGGGAGACCGCGATGCCTTCGTTATCCAGCCCCACTGACGTGGAGACTGTGGTCGCCCAGCGGTACAGCGCCGGAGCCCAACCGCGCCACTGTTCGACTGTGCCCCACAGACGGCGCCGCCGACTCCCACCGAGCCCGCCTCGATGGTGCGCCGGGCGGTGTCCGGGCTGACGACGGCCGGAGGCAACGCGACGACCGGCTGCTGCTGAGCGGTTGGGCAGGCGTGCTCAGATGGCCGGGGCCAGCTCAGCGAGCAGCTCACGGACGCGGCGATCGATCTCATTGCGGATCGGGCGGATCTGCTCGATGGTCTTGCCGGCGGGGTCGGTCAGGTCCCAGTTGAGGTAGCGCTTGCCGGCGTAGACCGGACAGGCGTCGCCACAGCCCATCGTGATCACCACGTCGGCGGCTTGGACGGTCTCGTGGGTCAGCGGCTTTGGGAACTCCTGGCGAATGTCGATGCCCAGCTCCCGCATCGACTCGACCACTGCTGAGTTGATCTCCTGAGCTGGAGCGGAGCCAGCGGAGCGAACGGTGACCGCACCTACGGCGTGGTGGTGCAACAACGCGGCGGCCATCTGGGAGCGGCCGGCGTTGTGGACGCAGACGAACAGCACCTCGGGTGTGGTGGACACGGTGGCTCCTTGGATCATGGTGGCGGCTAGGTGTGCCATCAGTGGTCACCGATGCTGGATGGGTGCGGATGCGGCGCTGAACCGGCGGCGGGCGGCCAGCGCGACGTAGACCAGCCCGACCAGAACGGGGACCTCGATCAGCGGGCCGACGACTCCGGCCAGGGCTTGACCGCTGGTGGCGCCGAAGGTGGCGATGGCGACGGCGATGGCCAGCTCGAAGTTGTTACCGGCGGCGGTGAACGCCAGCGTGGTCGAGCGTTCGTAGTTCAGGCCGACGGCCTCGCCCAAGGCGAAGGAGCCAGCCCACATGATCGCGAAGTAAGCGAGCAGGGGCAGCGCGATGCGGGCGACGTCCAGCGGGTGGCTGATGACCTGCCCGCCTTGCAGGGCGAAGAGGACCACGATGGTGAACAGCAGCCCGTAAAGTGCCACCGGCCCGACCTTGGGTAGGAACCTGGTCTCGTACCAGTCCCGGCCCTTGGCCCGTTCACCCAGGCGGCGACTCAGGTACCCGGCCAGGAGCGGGATGCCGAGGAACACCAGCACCGAGCGGGCGATCGCCCAGCTGGACACGTCCAGCGCGGCGGTGTCCAGGCCGAGCCAACGGGGTAGGACGACCAGGTAGAACCAGCCCAGACCGGCGAAGGCGAGTACCTGGAACACCGAGTTCAGTGCGACCAGCACGGCGGCGGCTTCCCGGTCCCCGCCGGCTAGGTCGTTCCAGATGATGACCATGGCGATGCACCGGGCGAGTCCAACGATGATCAGTCCGGTGCGGTAGGCGGGCAGATCCGGCAGCAGCATCCAGGCCAGGGTGAACATCAGCGCCGGGCCCAGGACCCAGTTGAGCAGCAACGAGGGCACCAGCAGCCGCCGGTCCCGGGTGACAGTGTCCAGGCGGTCGTAGCGGACCTTGGCCAGCACCGGGTACATCATCGCCAGCAGCCCCACCGCTATCGGTAGCGAGATCCCGGCGACCTGGACCGCATCCAGGGCCCGACCAAAGCCGGGGATCAGTCGCCCGGCGGCCAGGCCCAGCGCCATCGCGGCCAGGATCCACACCGGGAGAAACCGGTCCAGAGTGGACAGCCGTCCTACGACGCCTGCTGGGGGCCGGCTCACGGTGACCGTCACGCAAGGACCCCTGCCGGGTCCGGGACCAACACGTCGGAGAGCTGGCGCAGCAGTTGCGGGCGGACCCGGTAGTAGATCCAGGTGGCCCGCCGCTCACCTTCGATCAACCCCGCCTCTCGCAGCACCTTGAGGTGATGCGAAATCGTCGGACCCGACAGATCGAATGCCCCGGCCAGATCACACACGCAGGCCTCCCCGCCGGCGTGTGCGGCGATCAGACTCAGCAATCGCAGCCGCACCGGGTCACCCACCGCCTTGAACACTCGGGCCAACTCCGCGGCCTCCTCTGCGGACAACGGCCGGCGAGTCACCGGCGAGCAGCAGAACACCACCGGCTCGACGTCCACAAGCGCACTTTGCTTCGGCATTTATCTATCTTGACAGGAGTCGAATCTAACGGCAATCTCGACCACATAATTCGACATTTATCAAACCAAGGAGGAAACATGTCCCGCGTCCAACTCGCCCTACGGGTAGCCGACCTGGAGACCTCGATCGAGTTCTACTCAACGCTGTTCGGCGTGGCGCTGGCCAAGCGCCGCCCCGGCTACGCCAACTTCGCCATCCCCGAACCACCGCTGAAGCTCGTGCTCCTGGAAGGGCAGCCCGGACAGGCCACCGTGATGGATCACCTCGGTGTCGAGGTTGACTCCTCCGACGAGGTCAATGCCGCCACGAAACGGCTCACCGGGGCAGGCCTGGACACGCTCACCGAGGACAACACGACCTGCGGCTATGCGGTGCAGGACAAGGTGTGGATCCATGGACCTGGTCAAGAACCCTGGGAGGTCTACGCTGTGAAGGCCGACTCGGTCACCTACGGCACCGATCGGACCCGCGCCCTCGGCCGCCTGCTGCACCACCAACAGCGAGCCCGCCGCGACATGCGCCTGACAGGCCACAGCCCGGCTGCCGGCCCGGGCGAGGACCACGACCATGCCACAAGACGCTACGCGACTTCGCCATCGCCTGGACCGCGATACCGATCGTGGCCGCCCTGATCGCCATCGCCGCGGCGGCCCACCGCCAGGCCGCGGTCACCGCCGTGGTGATGATTTCCGCCCGGGCGACGTCTAGGCTGATCAGCCGTTCGACGGCAAGCAGCTCAACGCGAGCGGCGTAGATCGCCGACCACGACCGGGTCAGCTGCTCCTCGCGCTCGGCGACCCGGCTCGGGAAGGTTTGCTTCGAGTGCTCGTCGGGCTGGGCCGGTGAGCTCGATCGTCCAACGGTGTGTCACGCGGTGGCGGACGGGCGCGAGAGCATCGAGTCGCGCAGCCCTTCGGCAAGGACGTCTTGCTCTGCCTGCCGGATGTCCTCGACCGCCGAGGAGTCGGACAGGATGGCGATCGTCTCCCGCAGCACGGCGTGGCCCACACCCGATGCGCGAAAGATCAGCGCCGCGAACTGCTGCGAGACGCTGACGGGGGCGGGACCATCGGGCCGCAGTCGCCGTCGGGCGCGTCGTCGAAGTCCACGATCACCGGCGCGTGGTCACTGGGACCGGTGCCCTTGCGGGCATGACGGTCCACCCACGCGGCGCACGCCCGCGGCGCGACTGCCGCACCGGCCAGGATCAGGTCGATCCGCATCCCGCGGTCGGTGTGGAACATACCGGCGCGGTAGTCCCAGTAGGTGAAGATCCGCTCGGCGGGCCAGCGTTCCCGCACCACGTCGTGCAGCGCCAGGGCGCGCAGGGCGTCGCGTTCCGGGGGTGTGACGTGGGTCGAGGTTGCGAACGCGGCCGCGTTGTAGACATCGTCGTCGGTGGGGGCCACGTTCATGTCACCACAGACCACAGTCACCGCAGGATCTCCGGCGGCGACGGTGGCGCGCAGCGCGGCCAGCCAGTGCAGCTTGTATTGGTAGTGCGGGTCCTCGGGAGTGCGGCCGTTGGGCACGTACACCGAGATCACCCGCAATCCTGCGCAGGTCGCGGACACCGCACGGGCCTCCGGACCGGGAAGCTGGCCCACCGGATTGGCGGGTTCGTCGAGGAGCCCGGCGACGACGTCGTCCAAACCGACCCGGGAGGCAATCGCCACCCCGTTCCACCGGCCGTCGCCGTGGTGGGCGACGGCGTACCCGCGCTCAGTCAGCGCAGGACGAACCAGCTCGTCGAAGGCGTCCGCGGGCAGCTTGGTCTCCTGCAGGCACACCACGTCCGGCACCCGCTCGTCCAACCAAGGCAACAACCGGGGCATCCGCGAACGCACCGAGTTCACATTCCACGTCGCCACCCGCACCCGCCCACGCTATCGCCCGACCGGCGGCGCTACACCGGCTGGTCGTGAGTGGCGTTGAGTGCTCCAGCACCGGTTGCCACTCACGTAGCCGCGATGCGGCTATGACGGCGGCGGTGCAGGACGACCTCGCGGAACTGGTGCAGGACGGCGGCCGTCGGGGCGTGCAACCAGCCGCCGTGCAGCGGCAGGCGGATCATCGGACGATCAGATTCCGAACTCGCCACGAACACCGGTTCGACGTCGAGGTCGGCGAACGGGACGGCGAGGACTCCCGCCGCGGGCGCCTGCTCGCCAGCCCAGAGCACGACTGGCGTGATCACGAGCCTGGTGTGTGTGACGTAGTCGTCGAGCAACCCGAGCACCGATTCCGGTGGCAGTCGCATCCCGAACTCCTCGGTGAGCCGGCGGCGGCCCGCCGAGGACGCTGACTCCCAGCGATCCGTCCGTCCACCCGGCAGCGCGAACTCCGCAGAATGCGCACCGGCGCGCCGGGTGAGTAGCACGGCGGGACCACCGCCGATAGTGACGACGGTGACAACCACGACGGCCTGGCGGGACCCCCACCGCCTGACGCCGCGCCGCCGGAGGCCCCGCAACGCACCCTGAATCTCCTCCGGAGGGCTCATCCGGAATCTGCCACGCGCAGACCCGCCAGACCGGCGAACAGATCGTCCTCCCAGTTGTACGGTCCCGAGCCCGGTCCCCGCTCACCGCGGACCAACAGGTAGCTCTCCATCGCGAACTCGGGGACTTGGGTGAGCATGGCGAATATCCCGTTCTGCAGATCCACCTGACTGCGATACGCCCGCAGCGCGGCGACCTTGCTGTCCAGGTATGCCCGCCCGTCCAGCACCGCGGTGATCTCCTCGTCGGGCAGCGAGTTGGGCACGATCTCCATCGACGACAGCACCCCAGCCTGCACCGCGGTCTGGATCAGCCTGCGCGACAACGTCATCCAGTAGACCTTCGCCACCCGCCACGGCACGCCCAGCTCCGGCGCGAAGCGGGGGTCAGCAGCGGGATCCAACGCGGCCATGGTCACCCGGTTGGCCTGGACGTGGTCCGGGTGCCCGTACCCGCCATCGGCGTCGTAGGTCACCACCACCTGTGGACACTCGGTGCGCAGGATCCCGACCATCGCCCGGATCGCCTCGTCGAGGTCGGCGCAGGCAAAGGCCGCCGGGTCCTCGGTGGCAGGGATCCCGCTGTCGCGCCAGCGACCGCAACCGCCCAGCCAGTGCTGCCGCGCGGTGCCCAACGCGGTCAGCGCCTCAGCCAGTTCGGCTTCCCGGTGCAGACCGAGCCCGTCGGGATCGACTTCGCGCAACCCGGCAAGATCGGGCGCGACGATCTCGCCCAGCTCGCCACGGGTACAGGTCACCAGGACAACGGTGGCGCCCTGCCGCGCGTATCCGGCCATCGTTGCGCCGGTCATGGACGACTCATCGTCGGGATGGGCATGCACCAACAGCAACCGACGGTCATCCATCCGACCACGCATCCTTTCTCGGCGAGCCACCGATGGTCCGGTGAGTACCCGGTTGGGGGTGATTGTGCACCCAGACGGGCGACGGGGGACGACGCTACCCCCGCCGGATGCGTCATCATCCGACCTCAGCGCGGAAGACTGTCCCAGAAGAGCAGCTCGTATGCTTGCAGCAGTCTCGCCGCCCGGGCGATCCTGGCCGGATCGACACCCTCGACAAGCCCCGCGTCGATCACCTCCAGGCTGATTCGCTCCAGTTCCGTCGTCGGACCGGCGAAATGCGCGAAGAAGGCGCAGTCCTCGCTCTCGAGCTGGTATGCGCGGGGCAGGGCGTCGGCCATCCGCGCACAGCAGGTGCCCCAGGCGTCCAGGTTCACCACGAACGCGCCCGCGATCTCAGCCGGAGTGCCGTCTCGGGCCAGCCGAGCCACGTAGGACGGGTAGACCTGGCAACCGGGCAGCGGCTCGTAGCTCTCGCGCACCGAGCCGGCTAGCCCGACCGCGGTAGCGAAGGCATCCAGGGCCGACAAGGCGGCTCGTTCTCCGGTCGCCATCCCCGCCAAGTAGCCATGAGCTGGATCGGTGTCAAACCGCTGGCTGAGCACCTCGAAGCTGCGCAGATCGCTGGGAATGATCTGGAGCTGCTCGCCCGCGAAGGCGCGCAGCGCCTCGGTGGACAGCCGCCCGGACACTAGCTCCGTGAGCCACGAATTGCCCTTGATGCGGTCCTCGACGTCGGTCAGACCCTGCCGGATCCCAGCGCACAGCGCCTGCGCGTCCATTGCTGCCGTGCCCCTTCCCCGCTGCCCGCCACTCGGCCAGCCGTCCCAGCATCGACGACGCTCTACTCCGCCCGCAAACATCGTCGGGCATCTTCGGCGACCGCCCGTCAGCTTCACCGTCACATTTATCACATATATCCCACCGGGGAGTGTGTGCATGCGATGCGGACGTGCCGCAGGTGGCAATTTGGGAAGAAAGTTGCCGTCAATCCCTGTGGCGGCGAAGTCAATCGGCGCTCTGGCGGCGAGGCCGTCGGCCAGAAGAGATAACGGCTGGGTAATCCGCTGCGGTAACCTGAGGGTCACCGCAGATGGGTGCACGTCGTCCCGATGCGTGTATCAACCCAATCGAGACGACGGGAGGTGCTTGTGACCGCTACCTACCTGCCTGCAGGATCGAATCCTCGACGGTCGAACAGTGGACGTCCGGCAGCCGGTCTGTACGACCCCGCCTATGAGCACGACGCCTGCGGCGTGGCTTTCGTGGCAGACCTCGCCGGCCGCCGCGATCACGGAATCGTGCAGAAGGCTCTCACTGCGTTGCGCAACCTCGAACACCGGGGCGCTCGCGGCGGGGAGCCCGACACCGGTGACGGCGCCGGCATTCTGATCCAGGTGCCCGACGGCTTCTTCCGGCAGGTCGTCGACTTCGAGTTGCCGCAACCGGGTCGGTACGCGGTCGGCACCGCCTTCCTCCCGGACGACGACACAGCGGAGGCCGCCGTGATGGCCGCCGTCGAGGACATCGCGGTGCAGGAGGGCATGAGGGTACTGGGTTGGCGGCAGCTGCCGGTGCAGCCTGAGGGAGTCGGACCGACAGCCCGCTCGGCGATGCCCCGCTTCCAGCAACTGTTCCTAGCCAGCCCAGAGACCGGGCACGAGACCGGGATGGAACTGGAGCGGCGGGTGTACTGCGTGCGCAAACGCGCCGAGCACGACCTCGACGTCTACTTCCCCAGCCTGTCCGGGCGCACGATCGTCTACAAGGGAATGCTCACCGAAGAGCAGCTGGTGAGCTTCTACCCCGACCTGTCCGACGAGCGGGTCACCAGCTCACTGGGACTGGTGCACTCCCGGTTCTCCACCAACACCTTCCCGTCCTGGCCGCTGGCGCACCCGTACCGGTTCGTCGCGCACAACGGTGAGATCAACACGTTGCGCGGCAACCGGAACTGGATGCGCGCCCGGGAGAGCCGACTTGCCACCGACCTCATCCCCGGTGATCTGGATCGGCTGTACCCGATCGCCACCCCGGACGCCAGCGACTCCGCGTCCTTCGACGAGGTGCTCGAACTGCTGCACCTGGGCGGCCGCTCGATGCCGCACGCGGTGCTGATGATGATCCCGGAGGCGTGGGAGAACCACACCGAGATGGACCCGGCGCGCCGGGCGTTCTATGAGTTTCACTCCACGCTGATGGAGCCGTGGGACGGCCCCGCCCTGGTCGCGTTCACTGACGGCACCGTGATCGGCGCCGTGCTGGACCGCAACGGCCTGCGCCCGGCCCGCTACTGGGTCACCGAGGACGGCCTGGTAGTGCTGGCCAGTGAGGTCGGGGTGCTCGACATCGACCCCACCACGGTGGTGCGCAAGGGACGGCTGGAACCGGGCCGGATGTTCCTGGCCGACACCGCGGCCGGCCGGATCGTCGGCGACGACGAGATCAAGGGCCGGCTCGCCGCCGCGCACCCCTATGCCGACTGGGTCGCCAAGGGGCTGACCCGGCTGGCGGACCTGCCCGAGCGCGAGCGCGAGGTGCACACCCACGCCTCGCTGGTCCGCCGCCAGCAGACACTGGGATACACCCAGGAGGAGCTCGGGATACTCCTGGCGCCGATGGCCCGCACCGGCGCGGAGCCGATCGGGTCGATGGGCAATGACGCGCCGCTGGCGCCGTTCTCGCAGCACTCCCGGCCGCTGTTCGACTACTTCACCCAACTGTTCGCCCAGGTCACGAACCCGCCGCTGGACGCGATCCGGGAGGAGCTGGTGACCTCGCTGCAAGCGCAGCTCGGTGCGCAGCCCAACCTGCTGGCGGCCACCGCGGACTCCTGCCGGCGGATCGTGCTGCCGTTCCCGGTGCTGGACAACGACGAGCTCGCCAAGATCGTCCACGTCAACGACGACGGCGACCAGCCGGAATACCAGGCCGTCACGGTCCGGGGCGTTTACAAAGTGAACGGCGGTGGGCAGGCACTGGTGAGCCGGCTCAACGAGATCTGCGTCGAGGTGGCCGAAGCCGTCGAGGACGGCGCCCGGCTGATCGTGCTGTCGAACCGGGGAGTGGACGCCGATCATGCGTCGATCCCGTCCCTGCTGCTTACCGGAGCGGTGCACCACCACCTGGTGCGGGAGAAGACCCGTACCCAGGTGGGTCTGATTGTTGAGGCGGCGGACGCCCGCGAAGTGCATCACGTCGCACTGCTGATCGGCTATGGGGCAGCGGCGGTCAATCCCTACCTAGCGATGGCCACCGTGGAGGACCTCGCCGACCGGGGCCTGCTGGGCGGCATCGACGCCCGGACCGCCACCGGCAACCTGATCAAGGCACTGGGCAAGGGCGTCCGCAAGACGATGTCGAAGATGGGCGTGTCCACCGTGGCTTCCTACACCGGCGCGCAGACCTTCGAGGCGATCGGGCTCGGGCCGGAGGTGATCGACTCGTGCTTCACCGGCACCACCTCCCGGCTCGGCGGGGTCGGCTTCGACACGCTGGCCGACGAGGTGGCGATACTCCATCTCCACGCCTTCCCCCCCGACGGGGTGCGCGCCCCGCACCGGGAGCTCACGGTCGGCGGCGACTACCAGTGGCGTCGCGAGGGCGAAGCGCATGTTTTCAACCCCGCCACGGTGTTCAAGTTGCAGCACTCCACCCGGGCGGGCCGCTACGAGGTGTTCAAGGACTACACCCGGCTGGTCGACGATCAGTCGCAGCGGCTGATGACCCTGCGCGGGCTGTTCGCCTTCCGCGAGGGCCTGCGCCCAAAGGTGCCTATTGAGGAAGTGGAGGCGGTCGAGTCCATAGTCAAGCGGTTCGCCACCGGCGCTATCTCCTACGGTTCGATCTCCAAGGAGATGCACGAGACGTTGGCGATCGCGATGAACCGGCTGGGTGGCAAGTCCAACACCGGTGAGGGCGGCGAGGACGCCGACCGCTACACCCGCGATGCCAATGGGGACCTGCGCCGCTCGGCGATCAAGCAGGTGGCCTCCGGTCGGTTCGGCGTAACCAGCGAGTACCTGGTCAACGCCGACGACCTGCAGATCAAGATCTCGCAGGGCGCCAAGCCTGGCGAGGGCGGCCAACTACCCGGAACCAAGGTCTACCCGTGGATCGCCAAGACCCGGTACTCCACCCCCGGAGTGGGGCTGATCTCGCCGCCGCCGCACCACGACATCTACTCCATCGAGGACATCAAACAGCTGATCCACGATCTGAAGAACGCCAACCCGCAGGCCCGCGTGCACGTCAAACTGGTGTCCGAGGTCGGCGTCGGCACGGTGGCCGCCGGGGTGGCCAAGGCGTACTCCGACGTGGTGCTCATCTCCGGGCACGACGGCGGCACCGGCGCCTCGCCGCTGTCGTCGATCAAGCATGCCGGCACGCCCTGGGAGCTGGGGCTGGCCGAGACCCAGCAGACGCTGATCGCCAACAAGCTGCGGGACCGGATCGTCGTGCAGACCGACGGCCAGCTCAAAACCGGTCGCGACGTCGTGATCGCCGCATTGCTGGGCGCCGAGGAGTACGGCTTCGCCACCGCCCCGCTGGTGGTCTCGGGTTGCATCATGATGCGGGTCTGCCATCTGGACACCTGCCCGGTCGGGGTGGCCACTCAGAACCCGGTGCTGCGCGCGAAGTTCACCGGTAAAGCCGAGTACGTGGTCAATTTCTTCCAGTTCATCGCTCAGCAGGTCCGCGAGTACCTGGCGGCGCTGGGGTTCCGAACCCTGGAGGAGGCCATCGGGCGCACCGAGATGCTGGACACCCGCCCGGCGATCGAGCACTGGAAAGCCGCCGGGCTCGACCTGTCGCCGATCCTGCACCTGCCGTCGGATATGGACCCGGAAGCGCCGCGGCACCGGACCAGGGAGCAGGACCACGGGCTGGACAAGGCGTTGGACAACACCCTGATCCAGCTGTGCGAAGGAGCACTGGACGGCGGGGAACCGGTTCGACTGGACCTGCCGGTGCGCAACGTCAACCGCACGGTGGGCACCATGCTGGGCTCTCACCTGACCCGCCGCTGGGGTGGTGCCGGGCTGCCGGACAACACCATCGACATCACCCTGACCGGATCGGCCGGCCAGTCCTTCGGGGCGTTCCTGCCACGCGGGATCACCCTGCGGCTGGTCGGCGACGCCAACGACTACGTCGGCAAGGGCCTGTCCGGTGGGCGGATCACCGTCCGCCCGCACCCCGACGCACAGTTCACCGCAGAGCACAACATCATCGCCGGCAACGTGATCCTCTACGGCGCGACATCCGGGGAACTGTTTCTGCGTGGGATAGTCGGCGAACGCTTCTGCGTGCGCAACTCCGGTGCGCTGGCCGTCGTCGAGGGCGTCGGTGATCACGGCTGCGAGTACATGACCGGTGGCCGGGTGGTGGTGCTCGGGTCGATCGGTCGCAACTTCGCGGCGGGGATGTCCGGCGGGGTCGCCTATGTACTCGACCTGCCCACCCAACGGGTCAACCCGGAGATGGTCGACCTAGACCCGCTGACTGACGAGGACCGGGCCTCCCTGGCCGATGCGGTGGCACGGCACCACGCCGAGACCGGCTCTGCCGTGGCCTATGCGCTGCTAGCCGACTGGGACGCGGCGGTGGATCGGTTCGGCAAGGTCATGCCCAAGGACTTCAAGCGGGTGCTGGCTGCTCAAGCGGCGGCGCAGCGAGACGGCCGGGACGTCGACGAGGCGATCATGGAGGCGGCGCATGGCTGATCCCAAGGGCTTCCTCACCACCGGTCGGGAGAACCCACCACGCCGACCGGTCGAGCTGCGATTACGTGACTGGCGCGAGGTCTATGAAGACTTCCCCGCCGCCGCGGTCGAAAAGCAGGCCGGCCGGTGCATGGACTGCGGAATCCCGTTCTGCCATGTCGGTTGCCCGCTGGGCAACCTGATCCCGGAGTGGAACGACCTGGTCTGGCGGCAGGACTGGGCGGAGGCCATCGAGCGGCTGCATGCCACGAACAATTTCCCCGAGTTCACCGGCACACTGTGTCCGGCGCCCTGCGAGACGGCCTGCGTGCTGGCCATCAACGACGACGCGGTGACCATCAAGCAGGTCGAGATCGAGATCATCGACCGGGCCTGGGACGAGGGCTGGGTTGTCCCCCAACCACCCACCGGGCGCACCGGCCGGAAGGTCGCCGTGGTCGGGTCCGGTCCGGCCGGGCTGGCCGCGGCCCAGCAGCTGACCCGGGTCGGACACGACGTGGTGGTTTACGAGCGCGCGGACCGGATCGGCGGGCTGCTGCGCTACGGCATCCCCGAGTTCAAGATGGCCAAGCACCGGCTGAACCGGCGGCTGGACCAGATGCGCGCCGAAGGCACCGAGTTCCGGGCCGGCGTCGACGTCGGGATGGATGTCACCGCCGAGGAGCTGCGTGAGGGATTCGATGCCGTGGTGCTCGCCGGCGGGGCCACCGCGTGGCGGGACCTGCCAGTGCCCGGTCGCGAGCTGGCCGGGATCTACCAGGCGATGGAGTACCTGCCGCCGTCAAACCGGGTGCAGGAAGGTGATCTTGCCAAATCGCCGATTGACGCTCATAGCAAACACGTGGTGATCATCGGTGGGGGCGATACCGGCGCCGACTGCCTGGGCACCGCGCACCGTCAGGGTGCGGCGTCGGTGACCCAGCTGGAGATCTTGCCGACCCCGCCGGATCGGCGCCCAGAGACCCAGCCCTGGCCCACCTACCCGATGATCTACCGGGTGTCCTCGGCTCACGAGGAGGGCGGCGAGCGGCTGTTCGCGGTGAGCACCCAGCAGTTCCTCGGCGACACCGATGGCCGGGTGCGCGCGCTACGGCTGACTCAGGTCGTCTCCTACAACGGCAAGTTCGAGCCGGTACCGAATAGCGAGCAGGACCTGCCCGCCGATCTGGTGCTGCTGGCGATGGGCTTCGTCGGGCCGGAAAAGGGCAAGCTACTCGAAGGGCTCGGCGTCGACTACGACGTGCGCGGCAACATCGCGCGCGACGCGTCCTTCATGACCAGCGTGCCGGGCGTCTTCGTCGCCGGCGACATGGGCCGCGGGCAGTCGCTGATCGTGTGGGCCATCGCCGAAGGCCGCTCCGCCGCCGCCGGCGTGGACAGCTACCTCACCGGCCGCGACGTCCTCCCCGCACCCATCGTCCCCACCGATCGCCCCATGATGTAGGACTTGCCACGCACGGTTGCGCTCAGCAATCAGATCGCACCGGCTTCGCCGACCACCTCCCGGCGGATGCGGCCGCTCAGTGCCGTGAACTCGACGGCACCGACGTTTTTCGCGGCTTGAAACGTCCGGGGTGTCGAGTTCACGGCCATCAGCGGCTTGGTACGACGACCGGTGCCGACAGGTGTCGAGGGGCGATGGCATCACCGCACCGGGCGGCGCGGGATGGTACCGGCACGGCACCTGTCCCAGCCGTCAGTGCCGGCCGTCGTGCAACGGGCGTACGACACGACCGAGCTGCCGACCCGAGCCGGCGAGGGGCTTGAGGTCATCGCCGAAGATTCGATGAGTGGTTGGCTGTGGTGCCGGTCCAGCAACGATCAGCAGGCCGCCTACGGAGTGGGCAGGTCCAGGTCCGCGAGCAGCAGGGCGTGGTCGCTGCCCGCAGCCGCCGCGTCGTCGGCCACGCGCTGGACGTCGAGCACCGTGAAATCGGGGGTGGCCCACAGGTGGTCGTCGTCGGCGTTGAGCACGTGGTTCAGGTGGTGAGCCGGGCCTGGACCCAATAGCGGATCGGCGCTGTCGGGTACCCGGGGACCAGCGTCGATGCCGAAGATGACCGGGCCGGGCAGATCAGTGAGCCAGCTAGCGATCCCAGCGTGAAACGCCTGCTGTAGTGCGACAGCGGGCACCCCAGATGGCTGGCGTCCGTGGAAACTGCATACGGTCAGCAGGTCGCCGGTGGACAATGCCACTTGGGCCGCCACCGTCCGCCACAAGAACCCGGGCCGCGCCGGCTCGCTGATGTCAAACGGTGCCTGATCCAGCACCTCGGCATCGATCAGCGCTGTGCCCGAAACCCCTAGCACGGCGCATCCCAGCCGGTACTCGCTGGCCCGCGGCTTGCACAGGTCAGTGGACAGCGCACCCCAGGAGAACTGCCTGGTCTTGCGGTGCATCCGCTCGTGCGCGGACGGGTGCGGCAGCAGCGCGCGGTAGACCGACCGGCCGATCTCCTGGAGCAGCACCAGGTCAGGTTGCAGCCGGCGTAGCAGCTCGACCTTGGCGTCCAGCAGTCCGGTCGGCCGGGAATCGACGTTCCAGCTCACCACCCGAATGCGCACCGGCGTTACTGGCCCGCACCAGGAGGCCGGTACTCCGCGACCCGGTGGATCTCGGGCACGAACCCCCACACCGATCCCAACCGCCCGAGTTCGAAGTCTCCGCTAACCCGCTTGCGATAGGACGCATCAAGGATCGGGCGTTCATCGATACCTTGGGTTATTGCCAGGCACGGCGACCGGTAGGCGCAGGTCGAACAGTTCTCCCAGGACGGGTTCGGGTACATCCGCAGTGCCGGATCCGTCATATCCTGAATTTCCAGCGCTATGGCGGTGCCGTGCCGGGCGATTTCCAGCTCAGCCCGCGGGATGTGGGTGCGGCGGAAGGACTCGGTGGTCCGCTGTGTCGTGATCCCACCAGGCCCCGGCACCGCCCGCACGTTGATCTTGGGCTTGCCTGCGGCCGGCACTGCGGCGCGCAGCTCGTTGTGGATGGTGCCTTCGAGTTGGGCCAGAAAGTGCAGCTGCCACGCCCAGCTCCGGGTCAGCGCCTGCTCGTCGAGCCGCAGCTGGTCAAGCTCCGGCCACTGCAGACCGGTGACGATCCGGTGCTCGACCAGCCAGTACAACTCATGGTCGTCGATCACCACCAAGTCGATCCGCACCCGGAATTGCAGTGGCCGACCATCCGGGGTGATCAAACCATTGCCCGGGTCGGCTGGGTCGGGCAAAGCGATGTCGAACTGCGAGGCGACCTGGATCGGAGTGAAACGGTCGACATCACTGGCCCATTCGAAATAGCGCTGGAGTATGCCGCTGCCCAGCTCCAGCTGCTGCTCCCAGTCCTGGACCTGGTCAGCGGATAAGTCCCGGATCTGGGTGTAAGCATCGCGCTGCCGGCGCATCGACTTCTCGAAGCCGGCGACGGCCAGCGGCCGCACGATCGCCCGGTTCCAGTCCCACATGCCGGGGAAATAGTAAACGTCGAGCGCGTCGTGGATCGCTTCGCCGAGGTCGAACACCTGCGCCGGCTCGATCCGCTCGTAGTCCTTCCGTTCCCGCGCGCCGAAGTCCCAGGCTCGGCGACACCGCCGGAACAGGCGGTTCTCCCACGGTCTGGCCACATAGTTCACGCTCACGGCCACCTCCTGCCGCCCGCATCCGAACTGCAAGCGTACCGTGGCCAAGACCCTCGAAGAGCGGCCTGCGGCTGGTGCTGCAAAAGCAGGACGTCCCCTGCCCCCGCCGCACCCGAACCGCTGCCTGCCTATGGGCACCCGGCCGGGCGCATCTTCGTCGATCTGGGCGATCGTGACGCGGTATGGAGAGCCCTCGACGAGGACCGACACGCGTGATCCTGCCGGACGTCAACATCCTGGTGTAATCGTTTCGCCGGGAGGCCGAGCAGCACGAGCGCTACGCAGCCTGGCTGGCCGCCATGGTCGCGGGCGCTGACGAGCTGCACGACACCGTGCTCGCCGGAATGGTCCGGCTCGTCACCAACCCGAGGATTTTCGGCGACCCGGCCCGATGCCGACGGCACTGGAGTTCATTGCGCGAATTCGTGGAGCACAACGAGCCCGCTGGCTGCCGTCAAGCGATGCGGCATGGACTGAGCTCGAACGTCTGGTCGAGCAGGACCGTGGTCTGCGCGGCAACCTGGTGCCGGACGCGTTACTGGCCGCGCTCGCCCGCGCCCACGGTTGCCGGATCGCGACCGCCGACCGCAGCTTCGCCCGATTCCCCGGCGTCCGCACCTTCGACCCCGCTTGAACCTTTCCCGCGTTCTGGATGCAGACTGCAGTTGCCGAACCCCGATTTACCGCGGTCTGCATCCAGAACGCGGTGTGGACGGGATCAGCCCACGCCTAGGTGGCGGGCGATGAGGATGCGTTGGACCTCGCTGGTGCCTTCACCGATCTCTAGGACCTTGGCGTCGCGGTAGAAGCGGGCCACCGGATACTCGTTCATGAATCCGTACCCGCCGAAGACTTGGGTGGCGTCGCGGGCGTTGTCCATCGCCGCATTCGAGGAGACCAGCTTCGCAATCGCGGCCTCTTTCTTGAACGGTTCGCCGCGCAGCATCCGCTCGGCCGCATGGTAGTAGGTCAGCCGGGCAGCGTGTGCCCGGGTTTCCATATCGGCAATCTTGAACTGGATTGCCTGATAGCTACCGATGGCGTGGCCAAAGGCGTGCCGCTGCTGAGCGTAGGACACGCATTCGTCAATGCAGCCCTGGGCCAGACCTACCCCCAGCGCTGCGATCGCGATGCGACCCTCATCGAGGATGGCCAGGAACTGTGCATAACCTCGGCCGCGCTCGCCGAGTAGGTTGCTCAGCGGCACCCGGCAGTCGTCGAAGAACAGCCCACGGGTGTCCGAGCACCGCCAGCCGACTTTGGAGTAGTTCGCAGAGACCGTGAAGCCAGGGTGCCCGGCGGGGACCATGATGGTAGAGATCTCCTTGCGGCCACCGCTGACACCGGTGATCGCGGTGACGGTGACCACAGAGGTGACGTCGGTGCCCGAATTGGTGATGAATGCCTTGGACCCATTGATCACCCACTCGTCTCCCTCGCAGCGAGCGGTGGTGCGGGTAGCGCCCGCGTCGGATCCCCCACCGGGCTCGGTAAGACCGAAGGCCCCGAGCCGTTGGCCAGTGCATAGCTCCGGCAGCCAGCGCTGCTTCTGCTCCCCGGTGCCGTACCGGAAGATCGGCATCGCGCCCAGCGACACACTGTCTTCCAGGGTGATGGCCACCGACGAGTCCACCCGCGCCAGTTCCTCCAGCGCCAGGCACAGGGCGAAATAGTCACCGCCCATCCCGCCGTACTCCTCGGGGAATGGCAACCCGAACAATCCCATCGCACCCATCTTCGCGACCAACGCATAAGGGAAGGTGTCGTGCTCGTAGAGATCCGCGATGACCGGGGCGACCTCCTTGCGGGCGAACTCCTCGACGGTAGCCCGCAGCGCCGCGTGCTCCTCGCTAAGCATTGCGCCCTCCCTTCGGTCGGGTGCTCGTGAGTGCGTAACAGTGTTCTAACACTGTTACGCACTCACGAGCGTCAGCAGCACCGTGTCGCGCTCGACGGTGGTTCCGGGGCGGGCGCGCAGCTCTCGAACCACGCCGTCGATCGGCGCGGTGAGCACATGCTCCATCTTCATCGCTTCGAGCACGAGTAGCCGGGCGCCTGCAGTGACCTGCTGACCCTCAGCGACGTCGACGGCGATGATGGTGCCGGGCATCGGCGCGTGCACCGTCCCGGCGGCGTCCTGCTCGGGGCGTCGCGCGGCGTCGAGGGGCTGCTGCTCGTGCAGCTCCCAGCTGTGCCCGTCACGGCCAAACCACACCGCAGCGCCGTCGACCGCGCAGGTGTAGCGACGGGTGATCTGATCAAGCGTGACGATCAGGTCCCCGTCATCCCACCAGGCCGACGCGCGGCTCGGGGCGCCTTCGCCGACTACGAGCTCGGCGGTGGCGGCCCGGCCCCGGGTTCGGACCTCGACCGGTTCGGACCCGCTGGCCTGCATCCGCCAACGGGTCCAGGCGGGCTCGCCTATCCGCCAGCCGCCGGGCAGCGCGAACGGATCCACCACCGGTCCGGTGGGTTCCAATGCCAGCAGCGCACGCAGTGCGGCCGCGGCGAGCACGTCCCGCGGCAGCGATGCGCTGCGCGTCTTTCGACGCTCAACCAGTCCGGTGTCCAGCTTTCCGGCCTGCACGTCAGCATCAGCGAGCAGGCCGCGCAGGAACGCCACGTTGGTGCCCACGCCCAGGATGCTGATCTGGGCCAACGCGGCGTCCAGCCGGCGCAGCGCGGTGTCCCGATCCGGACCGTGCGCGATGACCTTGGCCAGCATCGGGTCGTAGTCGCTGCTCACGGTGTCGCCGACCCGCAGCCCGGAGTCGATGCGAACACCCGCGGGTTCCCGGAGCTGGAGAACGCGCCCTCCGGTGGGAAGGAACCCATTGGCGGGATCTTCGGCGTAGATCCGCGCCTGCACCGCGTGGCCGTCCGCGGCGACGTCGTCCTGGCGCAACCCGAGCGGCTCCCCCGCGGCGATCCGCAGTTGGTAGGCGACCAGGTCCATACCGGTGACGAGCTCAGTGACCGGGTGCTCGACCTGCAACCGGGTGTTCATCTCCAGGAAGAAGAACTGATCTGGGGTATCCGCCGGCACGATGAACTCGACCGTGCCTGCGCCGGTGTATCCCACGGCCTTCGCGACGGCCACCGCGCACTGACCCATCCGGGTTCGGGTCACAGCATCGAGCAGTACCGACGGCGATTCTTCGACGATCTTCTGATGCCGCCGCTGCAGGCTGCACTCGCGCTCACCAAGATGGACTACCGCGCCGTGCGCGTCGGCCAGCACTTGGATCTCGATGTGCCGCGCGGTGCCGATGAACCGTTCGACGAGCAGCGTGTCGTCGCCGAAGGCGCCGCGGGCCTCCCGGCGGGTGCTGGAGATGGCCTCGCGCAGGTCCTGCGCGCGGCACACCACACGCAGCCCTTTGCCGCCACCGCCGGCGGACGGTTTGAGCAGCACCGGGTAGCCCAGCGCGTCGGCCGCGACGGCCAACGCGTCATCGTCGCAGGCCCGGCCGTCGCTGCCCGGGATCACCGGGATGCCCGCGGCCGCCGCCGTCGACTTGGCCCGGATCTTGTCGCCCATCGCCTCGATGGCCGCGGCCGGCGGTCCGACGAAGATCAGTCCGGCGCGAGCGAGGGCCCGGGCGAAGGCGGCGTTCTCCGACAGGAACCCGTAGCCGGGGTGCACGGCCTGCGCGCCGGTGCGGGCGGCGGCGTCGAGGATCGCGTCGACGGACAGATAGCTCGCAGCGGCCGGTGCTGGACCGATCCGGATGGCGACGTCGGCGTCGCGGACGTGCCGAGCGCCAGCGTCAGCGTCGCTGTACACGGCCACTGAGCGCAAGCCCATCGCGCGCAGCGTGCGGATCACCCGGACCGCGATCTCGCCGCGATTGGCCACCAGCACGGTATGGAACATGCCGCTCACATCCGGAAGATGCCGAAGCGGCTGGGCTCAAGCGGGGCGTTGGCGCAGGCGCACAGCGCCAACCCGAGCACCATCCGGGTGTCCGCCGGGTCGATCACCCCGTCGTCCCATAGCCGGGCCGTCGAGTAGTAGGGGTTGCCCTGGTGTTCGTACTGATCACGGATGCGCTGCGCGAAAGCCACATCGCCTTCCGGGTCGTGCGCACCCCGGACGGCACCGAGGACCGTGGCCGCCTGCTCACCGCCCATTACGGAGATCCGCGCATTGGGCCACATGAAGAGAAACCGTGGCGAGTACGCTCGGCCACACATGGCGTAATTGCCGGCGCCGAATGAGCCACCGATGATGACGGTCAGCTTGGGTACCCGCGTGGTCGCGACCGCGGTGACCATTTTCGCACCGTGTTTCGCGATGCCGCCGGCCTCATATTCCCGGCCCACCATAAAACCGGAGATGTTCTGCAGGAACACCAGCGGAACGCCGCGCTGGTCGCACAGCTCGATGAAATGCGCACCTTTGAGTGCAGACTCGCTGAACAGGATCCCGTTGTTGGCAACAATGCCCACTGGATGACCGTGCAGCCGGGCGAAACCGGTGACCAGCGTGGCGCCGTATTCGGCTTTGAACTCGTCGAAACGAGACCCATCGACGATCCGGGCGATCACCTCGCGGACATCGTAGGAGGTGCGCGAGTCCACCGGCACCACGTCGTAATTCCCGTCCACGGAAGGCTCCTCGGTGGCGATGACCTCCCACGGCCGGGGCGGGCGGGGCCCGAGGGTGCCGACGATGGAGCGGACGATCCGCAACGCATGGGCGTCGTCGTCGGCAAGGTGATCGGTGACCCCGGAGACCCGGGCGTGCAGCTCGGCCCCGCCGAGTTCCTCGGCGGTCACCACCTCGCCGGTGGCCGCGGCGACCAACGGCGGCCCGCCGAGGAAGATCGTGCCCTGGTTGCGAACGATCACCGCCTGGTCGCTCATCGCCGGCACGTAGGCGCCGCCCGCAGTACAGGACCCCAGCACCGCCCCAATCTGCGGGATCCCGCGTGCGGACATCGTCGCCTGGTTGTAGAAGATCCGCCCGAAGTGCTCCCGGTCAGGGAACACCTGATCCTGCTCGGGCAGGTAGGCCCCACCGGAGTCGACGAGGTAGATGCACGGTAGCCGGTTGTGCAGCGCCACCTCTTGGGCGCGCAGGTGTTTCTTCACCGTTATCGGGTAATAGGTGCCGCCCTTGACCGTCGCGTCGTTGGCGACGATCACGCATTCCCGCCCGGCCACTCGGCCGATCCCGGTGATGATCCCCGCGGCGGGGGCCTCGTCGCCGTACATGCCGGTGGCCGCGAGCGGGGACAGTTCCAGGAACGGGCTCGACGGGTCCACCAGCGAGTCGACCCGGTCGCGGGGCAACAGCTTGCCGCGCTCGACATGCCGCTGCCGCGCCCTCGCCGACCCGCCCAACTGAGCTTTCGCGAGCCGCTCGGCTAGCTCGGCGACCAGTACCGCATGCGCCGGCGCGTGGTGCGCGGCACTCCCAGCCAAGTCGTCGCCCCCCTTCCCCCTCCATCACCACGTTATCCCCCTCAACCGCCCGCCGGCGCATTCAGCGGGCTGGTCCGAAAATATGGGGCCCGGCCGGCCGCCGGGAGCCGTAGCGTCGGGGTTCGCTCGCGCTCAACCGGCGCCAGCCGGGGGATCTCAGAACTCGCCGTCACAAACTGCGGCGGTGAACCCGAATCTGGGAACACTCCGACCAACGGTCATAGACTGGCCACAGTGACTGCCGGGCGATCACGACGTGGTCCCGCCGGCCGGCAAGGCGACATCTGCGGTGATGGGATCCGGCTGGCCGCCGGGAGGAAGCGCCGGGGAGCAACTGCTCGACCGACGGCCAGCCGGAATCTCGTGGGGGAACCGCGGCGGCGGCACGGGGATCGGGGCGGTCACGGGGCAGCCGCCCGCAACGCGGTCGCCACCGCGACGGTTTGGGAACCCGTCAGCACCGTCGCGGTGTTCACCGTGGCGTCCACCGTGATCACCACCCGGCGCAGCACGCGGCCATCGACGAGATCCGACTCTCGCCACAGGATGATCGTCCGGTTGCGGCCCTCACGATCCGCGCCCGTGAGGGCGAACCGGTGCGATTGCTCAGCGGTCACGGTGGTCATCGCCCGGTGGGGTTGGCGAGTGCCTGGATCGCCCGCCGTCGTCTTAGCAGCTCCTCCACGAGAACGTCGTTTTCCGCGTTGCGACCCCGGTCGGCGTTGGTCAGGAACACCTCGACCAGCGCCTGTGCAGGGGTGAGAACACGGTCGGCTGGACAGGTGCCGACCATCTCGACGCTCCTTTCGGCGGCCTCAACTCGATACCGCGGCGCCGGGATCATGTGATCAACTCCTCAGTCTGGTCGAGTGGTCTCATCGTTGAGCACCTTCGCGACCGCGAAAGCCAGCAGCCGGCGCAGCTCTTCGGTCGCGGTCCAGGTCATGATCGCGATCTCTCCGGGCGGGGTGCGCAGTAACACGCGGCGGTCGGCCATACCGACAACCACCAGCCGGGACCGGCCAACCACGTCTTCACATCCGACCGACCAGTCAGTGCCCTCAGCCACGCCAGCCCTCCGGAGTACAGTTCAGACCACCGAGAACACAGCACTAATTTCGGTCGCGACCAGTATGCATTGGTCGCGACCGAAATGCAACTTGCTGGTCGGCGGACCGTGCGTGACCGGCGCGGTCGACTAGAGTTGTGGCGTGACCGAACCCGGTGGCGCACCCCGCGCCCGGGCACTAGCCGGAGCGCTTCGCCAAGCGCGCGAGGCGGCCAAGGTCAGCGTGCGCGAGGTCGCCCGCCGGCTCGGCACCGCACACTCCGTGGTCTCGTACTGGGAGACCAGCAAGCGGGTGCCGCGCCTGGAGGACGTCGCCAGCTACCTCACCGCGATCGGCGTGACCGGCGACGACCGGGAAGCCATCCTCGCTCTGGGCCGGCACGCGGGTGACCAGGACTGGCTGACCGTCGGCATCCCCGGCATCTCCCAGCAGCTCGCCGGGACCATGGAGTGTGAACGGGCCGCCGCGGCGATCACCGACTGGTCGCCGCACCTCGTCACCGGCCTGCTCCAGACCTCCGACTACGCGCGAGCGATCATCAGTGGCGACGCTCTTCCCCCTGGGGAGGTCGAAGCGGGGGTGCTGGTGCGGATGGGACGGCGCGACGTCGTCACGCGCAGCAACCCTGTCCGGCTGACCGCGCTGCTCGGCGAGGCCGCTCTGCACGAGCTGATCGGCGGGCCTCGGGTGATGGCCGACCAGCTCCGCCACCTGGTCAAGCTCGCCGAGTCGAACACGATCACCATTCAGGTCGTCCGATCCTCCCAGGGCTGGCACCCGGGCCTGCTGGGACCGTTCGTGCTCTACGACTTCGACGGCGCGCCGTCCATCGTCCTGCTCGCGCACTACCGGACGGGCGCGTTCGTGTCCGAGCCGGACGACGTGGCTGACTACAAGTCCGCGGTGGACAAGATCCACCAGCTGGCGATGAGTCCGGCCGACTCGCTCAGCCTCATCACCCGGACAGCTCACGAATTGGAGGCTGCGACATGACCGAGATGCGCTGGCGGAAATCCAGCCACAGCGGCCCACAAGACAACTGCGTCGAACTGGCCTGGCGGAAATCCAGCCACAGTGGGGCAGATAACAACTGCGTGGAACTGGCGCACACACCAGGTGCGATCCGGGACAGCAAGAACCCCGCAGGCCCGGTGCTCCTGGTACCCGACATGCCGGCATTCCTCCGCGAGATCAAGCGAGGCCGATTCGACCCCCGCTGACCCACGCCCCACGACGAGCAGTGCCGCCTCACCTCAATCGTCAGGCCGGGGGTCGAGGGCTGCCCGGCTCGTCCGTGAGGGCGTGACCGAACGCTGGTCGGTGGGGTCGCCTCAGCGAATGCGTTCCGCAGCAGGTTCCTGCCGGGTAGGCGTCCTTCGAGGGCGGCGTCGGCGGCTCGCTCGGTGATCAGTAGGCATCCATGGAGCAGTTCGGCGATGAGCAGGTTCGGGGGTGAACAAGAACCAGCCAGTCGGGTACTCGTCATATCGGTGGTAGGTCGACCAGCTCGATGCCGATGGCCAGGACGCCGAGGGCTTCGCGCTCGGGTGGATAGATCTGGCGGATGTTGGCCAGCTGCTCGTCGCGGGTGGCGAGTGGGTTGACTGAGGTGACGGATTCGTGGTCGAACATCTCGTCGAAGCTGGTGTATCGGACGATGCGGGTGACGCGGGTGAGGATCTGGTCACCTTGGCAGCGGAACCGGATCAGCGAGCCTTCCTTGATCTTTTTGCGACTGGAGTCGTTTACCCGGATTTCGGTGGTCTTGCGGCCGGTGGCGATGAGGTCGAAGTAGCGCTTGTAGATGCCCATCTCGTGGGCGCGGGCGGCGGGTTCGGTGGGGCGTGCGGTCATCAGTCGGCCGAGCTCTTTGACGGTGAACGAACGGAAGAAGTGTTTGGGATCGGTGAGCAGTTCGCCGACCAGCCAGACCAGGGCGTCGACGTAGTCATCGGTGCCGTCGGGCCAGGTGGTGGTGTCGAGCATCCAGGGCTCGACGTCGGGAGGCAGGGCGCCGTTGCCCTGTTCACGCAGCAACGACTTGGACAGCTTCGCCCCGGTCGGCGCGAGCACCTGGGGCGTGAAGATCCGCGTCGGCATCTGCGCTGCCGGGGTGGCGAGTGCGCCGAGAGCGCCGTCGACGAGTTGGCAGCCGAAGACCCAGTCGCCGCCCTTCATCATCTACATGCAGCGTGTCGCCGTCCCGGCCAAGCGCGCGTTCCTTGACCAGGTTGCGATAGAGGGTGGCGAGGTCGAGGTAGGGCTGATCGTCCTCAGGGTCGATGTGGGTTTCGTAGCTGCCGTGATCGAGGCAGACCGCGGTGAACGTGGCGCCGTCCTCGTCGAGGCGGGCGAGCTTGGTTCGGTCGGCGCGCTTTTCCGCCCACCCGCACCCGGGACACGGGATGCGGATGTGCACGGTGCCGTGTGAGGGCGCCATCCACCAGCGGAGGCTTTCCAGCCGCTCCAGGGTGCGCAGGAACTCCGCGCGGAACCCAGGGGTGGCCTGCTGGTCTGTGTACGTCTCCACCACGTAGTCGGTGTCGGTGGCCTCGGACAGGGAATTGAAAAACTGCGTGTAATAGGTGTCGATCAGCGCGGCGACCTGGTCCTTGCCCAGCGCGTGGTAGTACGTCTGCTGGTAGGCGTGGTGCGTCTCGGGGTCGAGTACGACCTCGTGTGGGGCGTTGTCCAGTGCGCCGAAGCGGACGACGGTGTCAATGGAGAATTCGCGGCGGGCGGTCTTGGCGAGCAGGAACGCAGCAGTCTGCACCAGGTTCGTCCCGAGGTGTGGCGCGCCGTTGATCTGGGTGCCAACCACGAACTCGATCCGCGCCGGTCGCGCTGCATGCACGCGGGGCCGGAGGAGATCAATGGTGCGCAGCAGCGCGTTCGCCAGCACGCTGTTCGGCGATAGCAGCAACGACGGTCTCCCAGGGCGATTCGGTGCAGTGCGGTTCGGTGCGGCCATCGTGGTCACGCTCCTCGGCTGGGTTTGGGAAGGCGCAGGTTGGCGCAGATGAGGTCCAGCCGGGCGGCGGCGGAGTCGGGGGCGACGAACACTGGTTCGTAGCCGGTGTCGTAGTAGCCCTGCACGATCAGCTCGTGAACGCGGCGGATTTCCCGGTCCTTGGCCCAGACGATGTCGTCGGGGTCCTCGAAGGTGTCCAGCGGGTCGAGCACGAAGACCGTGTCGTAGCGATACAGGCGCGTGGCCTCCTCCAGTTGTGGGGTGGGTCGCAGGCCGAAGAATCCTTCCCAGCCGAAGCCATCCGGGATGCCCCGGTTGTAGAACCTGATGCCGTGTTTGTGGCCGGTGTACTCGGCGATGAACGCCTCGAGCACTTCCAGGGAGTACTCGCGTCGGTCCTCCCGGCGCAGGTGCCGGCCCAGGCGCTCGCGGTGCTTGCGGTAGATCTCCCGACCGGGTTCCTCGGTCATGCAGGGGATTCCGGCTGCGTGGACGGCCTCGATCAAGTCGTCCTTGCCGGATGAGGGACCTCCGGTGATGACATAGCGGCGTGGGTCGGCGGTGGATGCCGCGTCGAGGGCGGCAGTCAGGTCGGGGTTGGTGGTGGTCACTGCGGTTGTCCGTTCTCGTCTGAGGTGCCGATGGGAAGCGGGTTGAGGAGACCGTCGATCCAGGCGTCGCCCAGGCCGGTCTCGTTGTGCAGGGCGTGCACGAACTGCTCGCGGTGAGCGCCGCCGACGGCGGCCTCGGTCAGCCGCGAGGCCTGCGCCTCGGTCAACACCGGTATCCAGCCCGCCAACGTGATCAGCTGGTCCACCGCCATCTCCTGGGTGTAAGCGCTGGTGTAGCTGATCGCCTCCGCGCGGGCGGCGGCCCAGCGCCAGGCCGCGGTCACCGCGGCGTGGGTCAACTCGATCCGGCTGGCCCGTAGACTGACCAGCCGCTCGACCGCGAGCAACTCGGCGCGGGCGGCGTAGAGCGCCGACCACAGCTTGCTTAATTGTTCCTCGTGCTCGGTCACCTCCCAAGCGAACGGGTCGGCCAGGATGGGTTGCCGCCCACTCGCCGAAGCGAGCCGGGGTGCGATCATCGGAGTGCGGGTGAACCGGTCGGCGTCGGCAAGCAGCTCCCAGGCGAGTCTCTCGACCAGCTTGGGTTCGACTCGCTTGCGGAAGTGGTGCACCTCATGACCGGCCTCGGCAGCGGCCAGATCACGGCGAACGGTGAGATTCTGACCCGGCCCAGCCGGCGGCAGCCCGAACAACGCCCGCGCGGCCGAGGCGTAGCGGACGTCCGGGAACCGGGCCAGCAGCCCCCGCAAGGTGCCATTGAGGGCCGCCGTGAGGCTGGCATCGTCGGCTGGGTCCACCGCCCGGGCCACGATTCCCCGCAGTTCCAGCAAAGCCGCGTCCGCCCTCGACGGGGTCACCGGCAACCCCTCCTTGATCAGCCGTCGCAGACCTGCGGCCACCTCACCCGCGACTGGGCTTTTTCTGGGCACGCTTGGCAGTGAAGCACATGCCCAGGAAAAGCCCAACCTTTGGTCTGGGGCGTGCCTAATCGCGTCGGGCACAGCTGGGCGCGACGGCCCGACCTCGGCTACCGCTACGACCACGCCCACTGCTGCGCCCAGCTCCTGCCGGCTGCTCCACGGCTGTGACTACGTCCACCAGACCAGGGACGCTCTCACGGACGGATCGAGGCTGACCGATCACTCCGGACTCGCCATGCGCCTGACCACGACAGCGACGACACCGCGGCTAACCTCTCACCCCGCCACGGCGGCAAACCAGCGAGCCCGGGCTGGAACCAACCCTGTTCTGACCCGGGCGTTCGTGCTGGCTGCCACCTCCGACCAGCACGAAGGACCCACCCGCATGTCCCACACCAGGGTGGCCCCGCGCCTCGGCGCCCGGGTCCTGCTGCTCGACCCCCTCGACCCGGGTCCTACTCATCCACGCCAGAGACCCCGACGACCCCGGCCACCACAGGTGAGAACTGCCCGGCTGCGGCCTGGACGACGGAGAGGACCTCACCGCCGCCGCCCGCCGCGAACTGCCACGACAAGCTCCTGCCAACCAACCTGCCCGAACTACTCGACAACCTCCTGGGTGAGCGGCTCAGCGACAAGCCCCTGATGCTGATCGGCTGAGTCGCCGCAACAGGCTCCTTGCCCCACCTAATGGGGCTACCCTCCATGGGCACTCAGTACTACCGCCTGCATCCGCACCGCAAGCGGGCTTGCCGACCCAGCGGGCGACAACGTCACCCACCTGCCGCAACTTGGGGTCACTCAGCCTGCTGGATGCGAGGCGGCGCCAGTCCGGAGACCCGCAGGGTGAGGTTGAGGCGGCCGTGAGATAGGGCGATGTCGGGTATCTCGACGTCGGGTAGCAGCTTGGGGATACCGTGGTAGGCCAGCCGGCTCTGCTCACCGAAGACGAGCAGGTCACCGGAGTGCAGTTCGATATCGGTCCAAGGTCGGCCGCGATTGTCGGTGTTGCCGAGCCGGAACACACAAGCCGCGCCCAGCGACAGCGAGACGACAGGTTCGAGGACCTTCTCGTCGTTGTCGCGGTGCAACCCCATCCGGGCGTCAGCGTCGTAGTGGTTGATCAGTGCGACGTCGGGCGCGTAGCTGCGGCCACGGTCCACATCGAGATAAGCGTCGGCCACGGCTTGGCGACCGAGATCGCCAAGCCAGCTAGGCAATGGTGTGACTGCAGAGCCGTCCTGGTCGTCACGGGTTCGCGAATAGCGGTAGGGGTACCAGTGCCAACCCAGGCACACCGTCCGTACCGACATCCGCGCTCCGTTGGGCAGCGATGCGGCGCGGATCCCGGGACCCTCCGACGCCCACTGCCGGCACGCCACCACGAGCCGGCGTTGCTGCCGCAGATCCAGCCACCCGGGCAGGTGCACCGCCCCGGGTGCCACCGTGCGGCGTCCACGCGGAATCAGCTCACTCACCGGCCGCTCCTACCGTAGGCGCGCATTGCGCGGGCTCAGCGGGGTTATTCGCCCCTGTTTTACCCCGCTGAGCCCGCGCAATGCGCTAGGAAAGTCCGGGGACGGTGAGAACGACGCGGTAGAGGGATGTCTTGGCGGTGATGTAGAGGGTCTTGCGGTCGGGGCCGCCGAAGGTGCAGTTGGAGGGCACTTCGGGCAGGATGATAGTGCCCCAGAGGGTGCCGTTCGGCTGGTAGACCTGCACGCCACCGTCGGTGGCCACGTAGACGTTTCCCGCGTCGTCCACCGCCATCCCGTCGCCTCCGCCACCCGTGGAAGGCACGAACAGGGTGGGCGGTCCCAGAGAGCCGTCAGGCCTGACGGGGAACTTGCGCACCAGCCCAGCCGCAGTGTCGTCCACATACAGCGTCTTCTCGTCCGGCGACAGCGCCACGCCGTTGGGACGGTTCATATCGCTGGACTCGAGGTGCAGCGTGCCCGCTGGATCCACCCGGAACACACCTTGGAAGTCGAGTTCGCGGGCCTGGCCCGGGGGGAGCCCGTAGGGCGGATCGGTGAAGTAGATGGTGCCGTCGCTGCGGGTGATGTTGTCGTTGGGCGAGTTGAGTCGCTTGCCCTGCCAGCGGTCGGCCATCGTCACGATGGTGCCGTCGGCCAGCGTGCGCGACACCCGCCGGTTGGCACCCTCGCTCGCGATGAGCCGCCCCTGCGGGTCGATCCCGAGTCCGTTCGCTTCGCCGGACCGCAGCCGATAGGCGGTGACGGTGTCGGGTGGCTGCAACTTGTCGATCATGCTGGCGGGTACGTCGGAGAACAGCAGCACGCCTTTCGAGGCGATCCAGACTGGACCTTCGGCGGACATGAAACCGCCGCGGACCTTCTCGACGGCGCCCCGCCCCGCCAGCGGATCCTTCGCCGAACCCGAGGAGCGGTCACAGGCCGGGCAGACAGCGACCGTCACCAGGACGACGGCCGTGAGGACACTGCGTTTCAGGAGCCGCATGGGGGCGTGATCATACGCCCAGCGGCGCGGCGATCACGCCGTGGTGAGGCCCTGAGGGAAGGTGAACAGCCGGCCGGGGTCATAGCGCTGTGCGACCTGGCGCAACCGCATCAGGTTGTCGCCGTAGTAGGCCTGCGCCCAGTTCGGCATGCCCGCGTCGATGTAGTTGACGTATGCGCCGCCGCCGAGGATGCCGGTCAACTGGTCGCGCATCTCGGACATCGACGCGGTCGCAGCCGCCCGGCCGGCCGGGGAGGTACCCAGGTAGATCTGCATGGTGGCCAGTGCCCCCCGGTGCGGGAACGCCGTGTCGGCCGATCGGACCCGGCCGACCGCACCGCGGAGTCCGTCGATCAGCACGAACACCCGGCGGCCGTCGAACACCGAGACGATCTTGGCAGGGTCGGCCACCGGCTCGGTCACAATCCGCGACGTGGCCACGAACGCCTCGCGATTCCGCTGCCGACCACTGGCCTGGTCGTGGCACTGCGCGGTCGATTTGTCCGCGCACCCGGCGAAATAGCGCATCGCGTCGAGACAGTCGTACTCGGCAACGGTGCGCGACGTCGGCTGGTTTCCGGTGCGGCGGATCAGCTCAGCGAGCAGCGGATTCAGCGCGCTGGCCGGTCCGACATAGCAGCCGATGACCGTGCAGCTCGACGGGCTGCCGCCACTGATGTTGCATTTCGACCACAGCTCGTCGGGCATGTCGACGATCCACTGCTGCCACCCGCCGAGTACCTCGGCCACCGATCCCGCCGGGAAATCGAGCTGAAATACGGCCAGCTGCGGCGCGACAACGGTGTCGAAGGTGAATGACGTGACGATGCCGAAGTTGCCACCGCCACCGCCCCGCAACGCCCAGAACAGATCCGGCTGCGCCGACGCCGAGACCGTGCGTGCGATGCCGTCCGCCGTGACCATGGTCGCCGACACCAGCCGATCGCAGGTCAACCCGTACTTGCGGGACAGCACGCCGATCCCGCCGCCGAGCGTCAGACCAGCAATGCCGACCGATGGACACGAACCGGCCGGCAAGCACCGCCCGGCACCGGCGAGCGCGGTGTAGACGTCGATCAGCCGGGCACCGGCCCCGATCACCGCAGTGCCATCGGCATTGACTTCCACGGTGGACATGCCGGACAGGTCGACGATCAGTGCGCGGTTCGGGGTCGAGTAGCCGGCGTAGCTGTGCCCACCACTGCGGGCCGCGATCGGCGCCCCAGCGGCAGCAGCGGCTGACACGCACGCCTGCACGTCCTCGATGCGCCGGCACTGGGCGAGTGCGGCCGGCGTCCGGTTGTCGAACAGCGGGTTGAACGACCGGCGCGCCAGGTCATAGCCGGGTTGCTCCGGGGTGATCAGCAGGCCAGGCAGCTTCCTAGCGAGCGCCCGAAAGTCGATCGGCGGATCAGCGGTTCCCTGGTGCAGCGGCGACGTGGTCTGCGTGCCACCGCAGCCGGCCAGCGTGGCCGCCGCCGCACCGAGGCCAGCGGTATGCAGAAACGCGCGCCGGTTGATGAGCACGGTGGAAGACGCACCCCCCTGGACGGCACCAGCACGACGAGCTGATCAACCTATACCGTCTCGGTCGTGGGACGGCAGTGGCGGCACGGCCGGTAACCCGCCGCGACCGCGGTGCCGATCGTGCGAAACCCGTGCCGGTGGGCCGGAGTGATCCGGCGAGCGTCGTGGCAGGTGGGAAAGCACACCACGCCGGTGGTGTTGCTGCCCACGAAGTACACGCCCTGCCGCGCGAGGGCAGCGACTTCGTCGAGGTTTACCTGCTCCGCGCGCAGTAGCTGTTCCTTATGCTCGGCGCCGAACATGTAGTCGCCCAGCAGGCCGTCGGCCCGGACCACGCGGTGGCACGGGATCAGCAGCGGAACCGGGTTGCGGGCCAGCACCGAGCCGACCGCACGCACCGCACGGGCCCGACCGGCTTCCCGGGCGACCCAGCCGTAGGGGCGAGTCTGGCCCGCCGGAATGCGGCTGGTCGCGGTGAGCACGTCACGTTCGAACTCCGACAACCCGCGCAGGTCCAGCCGCACGGGGGTCTGCCGCCCCTGAAGAGCACGTTGAAGAGCCACCAACAACCTGGCAGGTGCCCGGTGGGCGGGGCGCAGCGGCCTGCCGAACCGGTCGCGGTAGGCCTCGGCGAACACGGTGGCGTCGCCGCGCACCGACTCAGCGGACCGGACGAACTGCACGCCAGCACCGGTGAACGCGACGAACGCCGCACCGAGCCGGCTGGGCGCGGTCAGCCAACTACCGAAGATCCGGTCCGCCAATCCGGGCGCGGTGGGCGCGGTGAGCCCGGCCAGCGCGTCGGTGATCGAGTCGAGATCGTTGCACATCATCGATCCGTCCTTCCAGCTACGCCGCCTGTAAGCAGCGCTCGTAATCGGTGTAATCCTCGGGAGATATGTGACTTCGCGGTGCCGTCCGGGCAGCCCAGCACCTCGGCCACCTCGCTGGTGGGCAGGCCCACGACGTGGCGCAGCACCACCGCCACCCGTTGAGCCTCAGGCAACTGGGCGAGCACCGCGCCAAGTTCGCGCGCGACGTCGTCGCGTTCGACCTGCTGCTCAACACTCGCTCCACAAGCGGGCTGCTCCGCCGGCTCGAACGCGGGCGGTAGGTCCGGTCGACGGGCCGCGTCACGGGCGGCGTTGCGGGCGGTGTTGCGAACGATCGTCAGGAGCCACGGCCGCAACCGCAGCGAGGCGATCCGATCGCTGTGGTAGCCGCGCAGCGCCTGGTAGGCCCGTAGGAAGGCCTCCGCGGCGAGATCTTCGGCGTCCGCCGGGCGGCTGCTCAACCGCAGCGCGACCGAGTAGACCACGCGTTCGTGGGTGCGGACCACGTCGGCGAAACCGGAGTCCAGATCGGCGACCAAGGCCAGGCACAATTCGTCATCGGGCATTGTGGAAGATGATGCCCAGCACATGGCGGTCACCGGTGTGCACCGCGCTGACGCCGTGGCGCATCTGCACCCGGTGGTATCCGCGGGTGCCCTGTTTGGGTCGGTGTCGGACCGGAAAGATCACCGCCTGGCCCTGGCCGGGGCGGGCCACCATCGGCCGGGACTGCTGGCGCGGCCGCTGCTCGACGAACACGCTCTCCCCACCGGTGAAGTCCTCATCGGGCTTGCTGAGCATGACGAGGAACTGCAGCGGGAACGTCAGGTCGCCGTAGATGTCCTGATGCAGGCAGTTGTAACCACCCGGGCCGTAGCGCAGCACCAGCGGCGTGGGTTTGTGCTGGCCTAGCGTGGCGCACTCGTCGAGCAGCCCGTCGAGGGTCTCGGGGAACCGGTGCTCACCCAGGCGCTGCGCCCACCGGTTCGCGATAGCGGCCAACGGCGGGTAGAGGCGCTCGCGCAGGGTCTGCACCAGCGGCGGCAGTGGATCAGCGAAGTACCGGTAGCTGCCCTCACCGAAGGCATGCCGCGCCATCACGACGGTGGCGCGAAACCGGGCGTCGTCGTCGAACATGCCGACCAGCTCGGCGCACTGCTCGGGGGACAGCAGCGGCGGTGTCCTGGCGAAGCCGGAGCCGTCGAGCTGTCCTTCCAACGCCGACCAGTCGAGATCAGCCAGCGCGGGCAGTTCGGACTCCGCAGGTCGGATGCTCATCACGATCTCCTCGTCGGTGCGCCGGGTGTCCGTGCCTGTCTGAACCACAACCCCACGCCGCGCCGACCGGTTGCACTACACGCCCACAGTGCCTGAGAACCTGGTGTCGTGCGCGACTACGAACTTGTCAACGAGTTGTCCGAGAGCGCACGAGCGTGGGTCGACCCCTCGAACGTCGAACAGCTCGCCGCCTGGGACGGCGACGCGGGCGCTTACTGGGCCGCGCGTGCCGATCGCTTCGACGAGGGCGTCGCTGGCTACCGCGAGCAGTTCCTCGCTGCGGCGGCGATCGACGCGACCGAGACGGTGCTCGACGTCGGATGTGGAAGTGGCCAGGTCACCCGAGACGCCGCGCGGTGCGCCGCCGCTGGATCGGCATTCGGAGTGGACCTCTCCTCGCGCATGATCGAGCTTGCGCGCCAGCGGGCGGACGGCGAGCAGGTAGCAAACGTCGCCTTCCACCAGGCCGACGCCCAAGTCCACCCGTTCCTTGACCACCGTTTCACTATCGTCATCAGCCGCCACGGTGCGATGTTCTTCCGCGATGCCCCAACCGCGTTCACCAATATCGCGCGGGCCATGCGCCCTGGTGGGCGCCTCGTCCTGCTGACCTGGCAACCGTTCGAGCGCAACGAATGGCAGATCGCCTTCTTCAAGGCTCTTGCTGCCGGTCGTGACCTGCTCACGCCGACGCCGGGCCCGTTCCCCCTGAACGACCCCGACCGAGTGCGGCCACTGCTGAGGTCGGAGGGGTTCGAAGATGTCCAGCTGCGTGGTCTGAGTGAGACCTTGTACTTCGGGCCCGACCCCGACGACGCCTTCCGGTTCATCTCCGGCCAGCACGCCGCAATGGTGCGCGACCTCGATGCCGACACCAGAAGCCGAGCGCTCGACAACCTGCGAGCCAGCATGAGCGATCACCAGACCGAAGGAGGCGTGTACTGACGCCTCGTGGGGTGACCGGCAGTCCTTCACCGCGCACCACACGACGAGAGCAACCGCGCGCTGATCGCTGATGATCGCGAGTTGGGAAGATTCAGCCGCGCTCACCGCGGCTCATTCTTCCGAAACTGCGATCATGAGTGGCGCCTGAAACCGACCGCGATTACCGCAGCCGCATGTGGAGCCGGACGGTGGTTCCGGTGCCGACCTGGCCGGTCAGTTGTTGGCTTGCACCACCGGTCACCGATGCCGCAGATGAATCCTCCGCAGGTCGGTCAGCAGCGCACGGGACCCGCCTGGCGTATCCGACTACGCCCCTGGATACTGAACGAGAGCCCGGTACCCGGCGCGCGGTGAACCATTGAAGCCGAACACTGGGGGCACTAGCGAGACCCGACTTGGGTGTGCCGGTGGTGACCGACTCGGTTCTCGACGTCATCGAGCAGCAGGCGCAGCAGGTCGGTCAGTGCGGCGCGCTGGTGCGGCGCCAAGCTGGAGATCAGCTCGGCTTCCCGGTGCAGGACCTGGTCGACGAGGCTTTCGACCAGTGCGTGCCCGGCGTCCAATCTGCTTTCCGCGGTGCTGATCACCACGGTAGTCGCCGACTGGCTCACCGAGGGTGGCGCGGTGATCAGCATCAGCTCGATCGCGGCAGACAAGGGCGCCGGTGCCTACGGCGCGGCCAAGGCGGCCCTCGCCTCGTGGAACATCGACCTCGCCCGCGAGCTGGGTCCGCGCGGTGTGACGGCGAACGTCCTCTCGTCCGGCTGGGCGCTCACGCAGACATGCGCACGTCCGTCGGCGTCACGTCGATGTGGAACTCCAGACCAAGCCGCTGCGCGAGCCGCGCAAGCGTGGTCAGCGTGGTTGACTGATCACCACTCTCCAACCGCGCAACATACGGCTGTGATACCCCGAGTTTCGCTGCCAACCCTGTCTGTGACAGCCCGCGCTCGACCCGGTAGAACGACAACGCCGGCCGCGGGTCGAGCACCGGCGGCGGTGGGTCGGTCGCGTCGCCGCTCATCGGCCGCGCAGGAACTCGGTGAGTAGTGCCGTGGTGCGCTCCGGTGCTTCCTGCGCCACGAAGTGCCCGACGCCAGGCAGCACCTCGTAGCGGTAGCCGTTGCCGGCCCAGCGAGCCGAGCGGCGTGCGGTGCGCTCCAGCACGTATGGATCATCGGCACCGTGCAGTTGGAGCACCGGCACCCGCGCCACCCGGTCGACCGCGCGGGAAAACCGGCGCCCGTCGAAGCGGAACTGCGAGCGCCCGACCCACCGGTAGTACTCCAGTGCGCAGTGCGCCGCTGCGGGGATCAGCATGGCCTCACGGTAGCGCCGGGCCGCCGCGGTGAACTCGCTCGATGCGCGCCATCGCGGGCCTGCCCCGCTACGCAGGATGTTTTCCACCAGCACCGCATCATCGCGGGCGAGGTCGCGCTCGGGCAGCCACGGGACCTGGAAGGTGGCTAGGTAACGGGCCGCCGAACGCTGCGCCGAGTCGCGCAGCAGCGCCTGGCCCATCGCCCGGGGATGGGCAGCGGCCAGCACCGTCACCGAGCGCACCACCCGGGGGTGCAGCGCGGCCGTGGTCCAACCGAGGACCCCGCCCCAGTCCTGCCCGACCAGGTCAGCTTGTCGCTCGCCGAGCGCCCGGACCAGACCCGCCACATCGCCGGACAGCGTCCACAGGTCATACCCTCGCGGGGGCTTGTCCGAGTCGCCGTAACCCCGCAGGTCCACCGCCACGGCCCGCATCCCCGCAGCGGCCAGAGCCGGGAGTTGGTGACGCCAAGACCACCAGAACTCGGGGAAGCCGTGCAGCAGGATCACCAGCGGGCCCGTTCCGGCCTCCGCCACGTGCAACCTGATCCCGTTGGCGGATATCTCGCGATGCGTCCACGGTCCCGGAATCCGAACCGAACTGGGATCCGGCGGACGACTCACTCCGTGAGCGGGTCAGCGCTGGGTTCGTCAGCGCTGCGCCGGCGAGTCAGCGCCGCCCCGGTGTCGCGGACGGTGCTGATCGTGCGTTCAGGCTTGCGAATGCTGCGCATCCTGCGACAGCCCAGCAGCGCGAACCCCACCGCAGCGGCCAACATCAGTCCGAAGACGATGCCGAACCCGAGCCACTGCGGTAGCCAGATGGCCAGCACCTCAGCCACCGTGATGAACAGGAAAAACAGGCTGAAGAGCAGGATCGTCAACGCGATGACGAAAAAGACGCTGCCCTTGACGCCCTTGCGGACCTCGCGGGTCACCTCCGCCTTGGCCAGCTCCACCTCCGAGCGAAACAAGGTGGAGAAGTGTGTCGCGGCCTCACGGACCAGTTCGCCCAGCGACGCATCGGCAAGTTGCGGGAGTTCTACCGGTGACAGCGGGACAGCGGGCACCGCAGGCGGTGGTTCCGGTTTGGCGTGCCGGCCGGTCCGGGGCTGCGTGCCTGTCACGGGCGACATGGTGCCACGGGGCGCCTCGATCGCTCACTGTGGCCGTCAGACTTACGCTGCGTGATAGCCCTCCCTCTGCTTCACTCACCCTTCTGTCTAGCTCCGGTAGTCCGCCAGCACAGACCGGCGTCGTGCACAGACGCTAGGTGTTGATCGTGGCGGCGTACCGCGCCTACTCTTGATCTGATCACGAAAGGACTCTTGCGATGACGCGAGTCTTGCGCGCGGCCGGATATGGCGTGGTCGCCTTGCTTACCGCCGCCGCGTGCAACAGCGCCCCGACGGGCACCCAACCCACCGCCGGAGCCCCGCTGCCGGCAACCAGCGTCGACAGCGCGCACAACGCCGCCGACATCGCCTTCGCCCAGCAGATGATCCCGCACCACCGCCAGGCCATCACCATGGCGGGGCTGGTCCCGGCTAGGACGGCCAACACCAAGGTGCGCGATCTCGCTTCCCAGATTACAACCGACCAAGATCGGGAGATCTCGACGCTGAACAGCTGGCTGCAAGCGTGGCACGCCCCCCCGGCTAAGAACGATCCCGGCGGGGGCTCTGCCATGGGTGGGATGGACCGCGCGGCAACCGTCGGCATGATGAGCAACCAGCAGATGAGCCAACTGGTCAAGAGCAACGGACCGACCTTCGACCGGCTGTTTCTCCAGCTGATGATCGCCCATCACCAGGGCGCCGTGCAGATGGCCACCACCGAGCTGGCCGCCGGCCGCAACCCCGACGCCATGCAAGTGGCCACCTCGATCCAACGCAATCAAATCGCGCAGATTGCCAACATGCGCAAGCTGCTCGCCGCCAGCTGAGCCGGTTGGCGGCGTACAGCCGACCTTGTCGCTGTTCCTTGCCCGATGCCTGGTGTCGGAAAACGCGGGATAGCTGTCATTTGGCGACAAAACGCACCTTGCCGACCCAGCCTGACCGTCACCCGATTCAGCTCACTGGATGGTCAGGGTGGCGTCACCCAAGAATTCCACCCCGATATGGAGACATATCGGGGCAACGAGACCGTCAAATACCCCGATATGTCTCCATATCGGGGCCGGGCAGCTGCAGCGCGGAAACCAACATGTCTCAGGCTCCCGAGCCAGGGCTGGATCCGACGGTCTGCCAGGACGGGACTTCCCGGAACAGTCGCAACCAACCAGATCCCGCGACCGATGGGTCGAGGTTTCCGCGACTACACGGCAGGTATGTCAGCCGCAGTGTTCCTCGCAGCCGCAGGAGGTAGCGCGTGCCCACGAGAGACCAGATTCGGAAGTTGTTGGAGCAAGGGAACGCAACAGCCAGGGACTCGGTGCGAGCACGTGGAGCCACGTCGCATTCATCGAGCAACGCAAGCCGATCGGCGCGCAGGACCCAGGGGTGCTGCACGCGGGGGCTCGCCCCCCGCGATCCACCCAGGGGCGTCGGGCGCCGTCGGCACGCTGCCTTCCGAGCTCGGAGTTTCGCTGGTTGATGGCCAGCGACGTGTGCAAGCACTGCACGCACGCGGCCTGCCTGGACGTCTGCCCCACCGGGTCGCTGTTCCGCACCGAGTTCGGCACCGTCGTGGTGCAGGAGGACATCTGCAACGGCTACGGCTACTGCATCCCGGCGTGCCCCTACGGGGTCATCGACCAGCGCAAAGAGGACGGTCGGGCGTGGAAGTGCACGCTGTGCTACGACCGGCTCAGCGTCGGGCAGGAACCGGCCTGCGCCAAGGCCTGCCCGACGAACTCCATCCAGTTCGGGCCGCTGGATGAGCTGCGGGAACGGGCCGACACCCGGCTGGCCCGGCTGCACGAGGCCGGGGTCGCCGACGCTCGGCTCTACGGACGTGATCCGCAGGACGGCGTCGGCGACGACGACGCATTCTTCCTGCTGCTCGACGAGCCGGAGGTCTACGGGTTGCCGCCAGACCCGGTGGTGACCACCCGGGATGAACGCGGCGGTGCATCCCGAGCGCAGTGCGCCGGCTATATCCCAAGCGTGCGCGGCCACCATCCGTACCTGAGCGATTCCTACGCCTAGCTCGTTAGCCGCTAGCTGATAAAGGGCGGCTGCCGGCTTAAGCTGCCGAGCTGACTCCGCAGACAAGATTCGGCTGAAATACTGAGCAATCCCAGCATTCTCTAGTTGCGCGACCGCTACATCTTCAGTCGAGTTCGTCAGTGCTGCCAGTATTATTCCGGACCGTCCCAGCAGTGTCACGCTTTCGGCCACTTCAGGGTGCGCCGGCAAAGTTCTCATCGCTCCCAGTATCGAATTCCGCCCATCCGCAGAGAGGCTGATCCGAGCCGGGCCGCTGTCATGTCCAGCGCCGCGGCACCGGCCTCGTTGAACGGTGTATACGAGCCGGTCACAGTAGCAACGAGCGCCGACTGTATGACCTGACCGAACCACATCATTCGAATGTCCTTATTGCCGAATAGATCCTTGAAATTGGTGTCCAACGCGGACATATCCAGGAGGGTCTCGTTTACCTCGAACACACACACTCTCGACACTTTCTCTCCTCTAGCCGACTCGCCTGCCGGCGCGTTGTTCGAAGGGCCTGACGACTCCTCCAACGGCCGGGGCAGGTCGCGGTCCAGCACTGACTCGGCAGCCTCGGGTACCCAGAACCGCGCTGGTCAATCGAGGAGTTCGGTAGGGTCGAGGTTGTGGCGCCGGCCGTCGAACGGCGGAGACGGCCGCAGATACGCACCCCGCGGGCAACGAACGGCTCAACTCTGGAGGAATCATGGGAAAGCAAGCTCGAATTGGACTGTTGCTGGCAGCCACATCCTGCCTACTGGCTGTGATGGTGGATTGGATCGTCGAAGAGCTCTGACCGCAGCACGAACGGAGCAGGGAGCGGCCGCATCCGTGCGGCCGCTCCCTGACGTATTGTGCTCTCGAATCCAGAAAGTGATCCGAATCACGGCGTGTCGGATGTTTGGCATTCTGCTGGATAGCCAACTCCAAGGTGCTGGTCGCGAACGGCTGCTGCCGGACGAGGCGCATCGATTCTGCCCCCACTCAGCGGAAGGATCGAGAACCATGAGCTGGACTGAGGGGCGGCTGTCCGCGACGGTCGGGCGCAGGCCAGCCGGACTACCGATGCTGGATCGGGGCGGCCACCGCAGCCCCGAGCAGGGTGCATGCCTGATGGAGTACGTCTCCGTACTCGCCGGAACCCGGTTCAGCGACCATCCCCGGTGCACCCATCCGGCCCTGGCACAGCTGGCCCGCGTGGTCAACGACGAGGTCGTCGATCCCGCCGCCCGGTCCCGGCTGGCGGTGCTGGCTCCCGACCTGATCGGCACCCGGTGCCGGGATCCACGCATCACGCTGACCGTGATGGCGTGCTGCCTGCGCGCCGCTGTAGCGGCCCGCCCGCAAGGCCGTGACCTGCCCCAGGCATTGGAGCGCATCGAAGCCCACCTGAACCGGCTGCAGGCTCGGCAAGGCCACCGGTGGGCGCGCTTGCGCAACGTCGGATCCGAACCCGGGGTGCTTGCGGTCATCTCCACGCTGCGCGTGGTGTTGCGGCATACCCACCGGTTCCGCGGACCGCGCCACGATGACCAGCTCTGCGAGCTACTCGAGCGGGCGATCGCGGATTGCCGGGAGCTGCTGGCCCAGCGTCCAGCCCGGCCCACCCGCCAGCAGTCTCAGCCCGCAGTACGTTGAGGTCGGGCGTTGCGCTCGTAGGGGGGATCAACGGCTGGGGGGCGCACTGCTGATGACCGAGTCCACGGCCGTCACCGCGTCGTTCGGCGCCCAAGCCGGCGGGTATGCGCATCTGATCCCACTGCAGCGCCGCTACGCCGAGCTTGGAGTCGACGATCCTGACCGGAAGCGCCAGCGCGAACGACTGATCAGCGGTTATCTCCCGGTGGCCGAGCACATCGCACGCCGCTTCGCCGGTCGCGGCGAGCCGCTGGATGACCTCATCCAGGTGGCCACCCTGGGATTGATCAATGCCGTGGACCGCTTCGAACCGGCCCGCGGCTCGCATTTCCTGTCCTTCGCAGTACCAACGATCACCGGTGAGGTACGCCGGCACTTCCGCGACTACGGCTGGTCGACCCGGGTCCCGCGCCGGCTGAAGGATCTGCACATCGCCATCAGGCGCGCGCTGGCGGAGCTGTCCCAGCAGCTCGGTCGGGCGCCGAGGCCCAGCGAGATCGCTGAGCGGTTGGGCGTACCGGTGTCAGAGGTGATCGAAGGGCTGCAGGCCGGCGAGGCCTACCGAACCTCTTCGCTGGATGAGATGCTCGGCGCCGGGCAGGATGCCCCGACGCTCGGCGACTTCATCGGCGGCCTGGACGACGCGCTGGCCCTGATCGATGATCGCGAAGCGCTGCGGCCGCTGCTGGCTGAGCTCGCTCCCCGGGAGCAGATGATCCTGGCGCTGCGGTTCTTCCATCAACTCACCCAGACTCAAATCGCCGAGCATGTCGGCATCTCGCAGATGCACGTCTCGCGGGTACTGCGCCAAACCCTGACATTCCTCCGGCACCGGATGTCCAACTCCGTGTAATCGTCGGCGGCCGCGCGCCGCCAGCCTCCCTGGCAAAGGCTGATGTCGATCATCCGCTCGGTCGGCGGCTTGTGCGCGCCGGATCAGTCTGAGCATGCTGCGGTGTGGATCTCGAGTCGGTATCTGATGAGCTGTATTCGCTACCGCGGGAGGAGTTCACCGCGGCCCGTAACACCGCCGCGAAGCGGACCGGTGAACAGGGCGACCGCGAGCTGGCCAAGCAGATGGGCGCGCTGCGGCGTCCCTCCACAGCGGCGTGGTTGGCCAACCTGCTCGCCCGGGAACAGCCCGACGAACTCTCCGTGCTCTGGTGCAGCTAGGCGACGGGTTGCGCGAAGCGCAGCGCCAGCTTCAGGGTGCACAGCTGCGCCGGCTGTCCCAGGACCTGGAGCGCCTGCGCGGCGAGGCCGCCGATGCCGGTGCCGCCCGCGACGATGCACAGCGCGCGCTGACCGACGCCGATCGGGCGGTGGATGCCGCGGCCACGACATTGCGGGAGCTGCGGGACCGGCTGGCGGCCGCTGACCAGGCCGAGCACGAAGCGCGCCGCCGCGCCCAGTCAGCGCAGCGGGAGTTCGACGCCGCGGACCGGGCGGCCCGGGAGGCGCAGCAGCGGGTGCACGACCTGGAACACCGGCTCGCCACGCCATCACCGACATCGGCCGGCGAAGATCGCCAAAAGTGAGGCCGCACGGTGCAGAATTGCACTCCCACGGCTCACTTTCGGCGATCGAGCTCAACCGGGACGGCTGGTGCGGAAAGCTGCTCAATCGGGTACTCCATAGACGGCGAGCACCTGCCGACATCCCGGAAGGTGTGCTCAGAGGAGGTCACCGGCGATGGCACGGGCTATCTGGACGGGTTCGATCAACTTCGGGTTGGTGTCCATCCCGGTCGGGCTCTACAGCGCGACCGAGGACCACACCGTTCACTTCCATCAGTTCCAGCGCGGCACCGCCGACCGCATCCGCTACCAGCGGGTCAACGAGCGGACCGGCAAGGAGGTCGCCTACGCCGACATCGTCAAGGGCCGAGACGTCGGCGGCGGCGACTACGTGATCGTCGAACCGGAGGAGCTCGACGACATCGCTCCCGGCCGGTCGCGGAGCATCGACATCACCACCTTCATCGACTCCGGCGAGATCGACCCGGTGTACTTCCAGAAGACCTACTGGCTCGCCCCCGACGGCGAGCAGTACGCCCGCCCCTACGCGCTACTGCTCGAGGCCATGGCGCGGACCAACCGCGCCGGTATCGCCACCTTCGTCATGCGCGGCAAGGAGTATCTGACCGCGATCCGCGCTGACGACGGCGTGCTGGCGCTGCAGACGCTGTTCTTCGCCGACGAGATCCGCGACCCGGCCGGGCAGCTGGACACCCTCCCGCAACGCACCCCGGCCCGGGGTAAGGAGCTGGAGATGGCGACCACCTTGATCGAATCGATGAGTGGGCCGTGGAACCCACAGGATTACCGCGACACCTACACCGAACGGGTAGAGCGGCTCATCGATGACAAGCGCCGCGGCCATGAGATCGTCACCGAGGCACAGCCGCCAGCGCCTACCGAGATGTCGGACCTGCTGGAGGCGTTGCAGCGCAGCGTGTCCGCCGCACGCGAGGTGCGCGACGCCGTCGCCGAGGCGTCCGGGACCGCTCCCAAGGCAGGACGCAAGGCGTCCTAAGCTGCGGTTGTCATGGAATTTCAGCAGATCAGCATGAGTCACCCGGCGGTCAAAGATGTTCTGGCGATCCAGAACAACACGGCACCCAACCGGTTCGGATTGTTCGTTGCCGAGGGTCTGTGGGCGGCCAAGGTCGCGCTCGACACCGGTCTGCGGATCGACACGTTCTACTGGTGTCAAGAACTTGCTCATTCCGACGAAGCCGGCAAGCGCGCTCATGAGTTGGCCGATCGGGCGCGCAGAACGTTTCAGGTCTCGGAGAAAACCATGGCTCGCATGGCCGAGCGTGGCAACCCGGACGGCATCGTGGCCACTGTCGAGATGCCGCACTGGCATCCGGACGCGATCGAGTTCGGGGACTCCGCGCTGGTGCTCGTCACCGACGGCATCGAGATTCCCGGCAACCTGGGCACGCTGATCCGGACGTTGGACGCCTGCAAGGCAGACCTGTTGATTTTGACGAACCGGCGTACCCGGATGTCGCATCCCAAGGTCCTGCGAGCCAGCCAGGGGATGTCCGTACGGGTGCCGCACATCGAGTTCGAGGACACCGGCGAGGCGATCTCGTGGCTGCAAAAGCGCCACTTCACGGTGTATCTGGCCGACACCGACGAAAGCGTGAACTACCGCCGTCTCGACTACGCGGGGCGAACGGCCCTAGTCGTAGGCAGCGAACGGTATGGCATCACGAAACCCTGGTATCAGCACAGCTTCAGACGGGTGGGCGTTCCCATGTTGGGCTATGCGGACAGCCTCAACGTGTCGGTCTCAGCATCACTTCTTCTCTACGAAGCCCGAGCCCACCAAGACGGCTGGTCGGCGTCGTGAACTCGACGCTACCGACGTTCCGCTCGAACGAAACGTCGGTCGCGTCGAGTTCACGTATGCCAGCGGCGGTGCGGCTAGCTACTTGCCGAAGATGTCCTTCACCGCATCCTTGACCTTCTCGCCAGCCTGCTTGACGTGACCCTGGGCCTGGTCGCCCTGGCCCTCTACCTCAAGCCCCGGATCATCAGTGGCCCGGCCGGCGGCTTCCTTCGCCTTGCCCTTGAGCACCTCAGCCTGGTTCTCAATCTTGTCGCCGGTTCCCATACGAGCCTCCCTGTAGTCGGACGCGTAGAGACGAAATACCCCAAAGTGGTCCTCTTCAACCCTAAGCCCACGTTCATCGTGAGGTAGCCGGCCGAGTCAAACCCAGACGGCGGCCAGCGGGCTGGTATCGAGGTCGCGAAGCAGCGCACGGCAGTCCTCGTACACCGCGACCGCGCCCGCGTCGGTCAGTTCGGCGGCGCTGATGCCACCGGTGAGCACGCCGACGCAGGCCACCCCCGCCTTCCCGCAGGCCTGCACGTCCCAGACCGTGTCACCGACGAACACCGCCCGGTCCGCGGCCACCCCGGCCCGTTGCAGGGCGACCTGCACCAGGTCGGGCGCCGGTTTGGCCGTCTCGACGTCTTCGGCTGCGGTGATCTCCGCGACGGTGTCCTCCACGTCGAGGATGGACCGCAGAAGCTCGAGCTCGTCGGACGCGGCGGAGGTGGCGAGGACGACCTTGACCCCGCGCTGGGCCACCGCCGCTACCAGTTCCCGAGCGCCGTCGAAGGCCCGTAGCAGCTGCGAGCTCTGCTGATAAAGCTCACTGTGCTGCTGTTTGGCCAGCGAGCCGACCTGTTCGGCGGTCTCACCCAACAGGGTGGCCAGGAGTTCCGAGGAACCCATGCCCTGGCCGCGGTGAATCCGCCAGGCGTCCACCGGGTGTCCCACTGCCTGCAGTGCCCGCAACCAAGCGTTGACGTGCAGGTAGTTTGAGTCGACCAGGGTGCCGTCGATGTCGAACAGGATCGCACCTGGCAGCCGCGCTGAACCGGTCACGGTTTTCCACCCGTCATTGATCTGGGCCGCTTGCCTGCGGTGGCTTTAATCTTCGCTGATGACGCAGCGCACGGCCGCCGAGCCTGATGTCCCCCAGCAGGACAGCGAGGAGACGTTCGATCGGCTGGTCGACGAGGGGGAACAGCGGTTGGGCCGGTCCTGGCTCGGGCTGGCTGCGACCGGCTTCCTCGGCGGCCTCGACGTCGGTGTCGGCGTGCTCGCGCTGCTGCTGGTGGAGCACGTTACGCACAGCGTGCTGCTGGGCGGTCTGGCGTTCTCGGCGGGTTTCATCGCGCTGACCTTGGCTCGCAGTGAGCTGTTCACCGAGAACTTCCTGGTCCCGGTGGTCGCCGTCGCCGCCAAGCGCGGCACCGTGGTCGGGTTGGCCCGGTTGTGGGCGATGACCCTGCTGACCAACCTCCTCGGCGGGTGGGTCCTCACCGGGTTGGTGATGGCAGGGTTCCCGGCGTTGCGCTCCAGCGCCGTCGAAGCGGCCCAATCTTATGTCGACCTGGGCTTCGGATGGTCGGCCTTCGCCCTCGCGCTGATCGGCGGGCTGCTCATCACGCTGATGACCCACTTGCAGCACGCCACCGAATCCGACGGGGTACGCGTGGTGCCGGCAGTACTCGCGGGCTTCCTGCTCGGCGCCGGCAAGGTCAACCACGCGATCGTCGCGTCGCTGGTGTGTTTCGCGGCGCTGCAGGCCGGCGCACCGTTCGGCTACCTGGACTGGCTCGAGCTGGCCGCGTTCGCGGCGCTCGGGAACATGCTCGGTGGCCTCGGTCTGGTCACCATCCTGCGCCTGCTCCAGGTGCCTCACAAGGTGCTCGCCGAGCGCCACCAGAACGGTTAGGTCCGGTCCATCTGGAGCCGGACGGTGGTGGGCCGCGGCCACATGTAGAACTCGTCGCAGAGCTGGTGGGCCATCCACAGGCCGCGGCCCCGACGCTGGGTCGTCGGGGGGGGTAGCAGCCCGGCTAGCGGTTGGGTGTGCCAGCCGCTGTCGGTGATCTGGCAGATCACCGAGGTCGAGGTGGTCCACAACTGCACGCTGGCAGGCGGCACGCCGTGTTCGATCGCGTTGCTGGCGACCTCGGTGACGGCCAGCACGAAATCGTCGCACCGTTCCCGGGGCAGCCCGGCGCTAGTGGCGTGACGGGCCATCATCTGACGCAGCCCGGCCAGCTGCACCGGGTGGTCGATGGTGTGGCTGATGGCGGGTTCTCCCAGGTCGGCCGGCGGAGGCAACGGGTATCGGGCCACGAACTGTTCCGCTGGCAGGTGGTCCGGATTGGGCACGCTCGCCCCGTTGAGCAGGCTGGGATGCGCTCGGCGGATGGAATCAGCGGTACTGGGATCGTCGGAGTATACGCAGATCAGCGTGAGATCGCACTCGGCCAAGGCAACCGTGGTAACGGCGTCGATGTGCATCCACAGCGCCGTACGGTAGTTATCACCGTCCGGGTCAGGGGCGGCCACGATGGTGACCGGCTCGCCGTACGGACTGGTGTCTCCGATCCAGGCCCGGTAACGGCTCAGCACCCGACCGGGATGTCGGTAGAGCTCGGCCGGGTCGGTGGTGTGTAAACCAGCCGCCGCAGGCAGCCTGTTCCGCAGCAGGTCAGCGGTGGCGGGGGGCAGCACCGCGAGCACCGGCTCGCCGCGGGCGAGCCGATCAGCGACCAGCGGGGCGAGGGTGGCGGCCACATTCACGGTAGCGGGGTGGAGCAACCCGTGATGGGCCAGTCCCCGGCCGCCAGCCGAGTTGCACACTATCGCCACACCCGCCGTTCCCAGTGCGTGCCGCCGCGCTGTCCTCGTTGTGGAGCCCGTGACACCGTGTAGTTGAGTTCGACTTCCCGAATCCGCGCCGCGCAAACCCCTGTTTTACTACCGGGCTGCGCTATCAAGCATCCGGCCAGGCGGTAGCTGGCCGGCTTGCGGGTAATCTCGGCCGCGGCACGTCGGCGGCAGCGCAGACGCAACGAGACGCCCCGGAACCTGGGGAGGTGGTGGGGTGGCTCCTGAGCTGCCGGGAGTGTTAGCTTGGCTGGCTCCGATCCTCGTCTCGTACGGTTACCTGGCGGTCTTCGGGTTCCTGTTCATTGAGAGCTTCGGCGCACCGGTGCCCGGCCAGACCATGCTGATGGCCGCGGGTGTCTTCGCCGGAGCTGGGCGACTCAACGTTGCCGGCGTGGCCATCCTGGGTTTTCTCGCCGCCGTCGCCGGCGACAACGTCGGCTACCTGATCGGGCGCTTCGGCGGCCGGCGGCTGGTTCTCCGGTTCGGCCGTTACATCTTCGTGACCGAAAAGCGCCTCAACAAAGCCGAAGACTTCTTCCGACGCCACGGCGGCAAGATCGTCGGCGTCGCCCGGTTCATCGACGGCCTGCGCCAGCTCAACGGCGTCGTCGCCGGCATCGCCGGGATGCCATGGCGGCGGTTTCTGGCTTTCAACGCGCTGGGTGCGGTGGCGTGGGTGGCGGTGTGGACCTCCGTCGGCTACTTCGCCGGCGGCCACCTGCCCGCCATCTATCACGGGTTCCACCGCTATCAGACCATCCTGCTCGCCGCAGCCGGCGCCCTGATCGTCGCCGCCCTCGCCCGCTGGGCATGGCGCAGACAACACCACCGCACCCCTCACTGACCCGCACCCATCACAGTATGTGTGCGTCGTGAACTCGACAATACCGACGTTTTGGGCGCCCTAAAAAAGTGCGTGATGTCGAGTTCACGACGCGCACCGCCGCAGTGCGATCTGGCGGGGGGCGGCGTTCGAATGTCCAGGTGACCCTAAACTCCGCGCTGGCTGGTTGGTCGACTATTGGCGAAGGGCGACGATGACACCCACCGACATGATCCAGCGTGTGAGCGATACGCAGGGTCGGCCAGCCTGGCTGGTGTCCGGGCACGAGCGGGTGCGGGAGCTGCTGGCCGACCCGCGGCTGAGCCGGTCGCATCCCAACCCGGGGCATCCGGTCCGGCTCACCCAGCCGGGCCTGTTCGGTGGACCGATTCCCGATCCGGAGGGGGAGTTGGCGGATCTGCACCGGATGCGCAAGCTGCTGACGCCGCCGTTGTCGGCTCGCCGGTTAGAGAGCTTGCGGCCCCGCGTCGAGACGATTGTCGAGACCCTGCTCGATGAGCTCGCCCGCAGCGGACCCCCGGCCGACTTCCACACCGCCGTCGCCTTCCCGCTGCCGGCGCTGGTGATCTGCGAGCTGCTCGGCGTGCCCACCGAGGACCGCGCGGACTTCTGCCGGTGGCAGCTCGAGGCCAAGCAGGTCAGCAAGCCCGCCGTCGCCCGCGGCGGCCTGCAGTCGCTGTGGCGCTACCTGGGCACCTTGATCGAACGCAAACGCTCGATCCCGGACGATGGCATCATCTCGGACCTGCTCGATGCTGCCAAGCTGGACTCGCAGCTCAACGATGACGGGATCGCCCATCTCGCCGCCGGTCTGCTGTTCGCCGGGCATGTACCCGTCGTCGCCATCATCGACCGGGGCATGTTGCTGCTGCTGACCCATCATGAGCAGCGGGAGGCGCTGCGTGGAGAGCCGGCGCTGGCCGCCCAGGCGGTCGAAGAGATCTTTCGCTTCGCCAGCCCGATCGAGCGGATTCGCGCCGCTCGGCGCGGCGGCCTGACCCGGTACGCCGCCGTCGACGTCGAGGTCGACGGCGTCACCCTGCGCGCCGGGGACACCGTGATGTTCGCCGTGCAGGAGGCCAACGAGGACGAGAGTGTCTTTCCCGACCCGAAGCGCTTCGACATCACCCGGGAGCGCATCCCGCACCTGTCGCTGAGCCACGGCGCACACTTCTGTCTCGGAGCCCACCTAGCCCGGGTGGAGCTGCAGTACCTGTTCGTCAGGCTCCTGCAACGCTTCCCCGCCCTGCGCCTTGCTGTTCCCCTCGAGGAGATCCAACCCCTGCGCGAGGCGGTGGCCGGCGCGGTCAGTGAGCTTCCGGTTGCGTGGTAGCGAGCGCTTCATAGCTGACCAGTTCCACTGGCTCGCCGTTTTCGACATCGATCCGCGCCCCGCACTGGCGCATGCCCGCCTTCTCCATCACGCGGCGGCTCGCCACATGCTCCACCATGGTCTCGGCCACCACCCGGCGGATTCCCGGCGCGTCGAGGACGTGCGCGAGCAACGCTCGCAGCGCCTCGGTGGCATATCCATGTCCCCAACACGGCTCCACCACGGTGTAGCCGATGTAGCCGGTGTCCGAGGCCTCCTCGACGCTGCATCCGATCTCTCCGATGATCGTGCCATCGGCTTTGCGGACTATGAAGTACGGCCCGAACCGACCCGGCTCCTGGGCATCGACTACCGCCTCCATGACCTCGAGGGAAAATCGCGAGGGGTATCCGGGGGCGAAGTTGAGCGCCTTCGGGATGCCGCCATCGAGCAGCATCCGTGCCACCGGCCGGAAGATCGGCGCCAACACGAGCCGGTCGGCGTCGATCTGGCTCACCACCGCAGCATGGTACTGGCGTCGAGGCGGATGTCAGGTGCCGCGGATAGCATGATCGCGACAAGCGCTAGTGAAAGGAAGCACCACATGGGCATTGAGGATCCTGATCCGGACGTGGCGGAGCAGCAGCGTCTTCTGATCGATCTCGACGAGGACGACGACGCGGGCTCCAACCAGCCGCCCCTAGAAGCCGACCCCGCGGACTTCGCCGACCAACACCACGCCATCCCCCTGTCCGACGAGGACCGCTGATCATCGCCTACTCGGAACTAACGGCGGGCGGCAAGCGACTACCTAATTGAGGTTGGGCGCGGGAGGTGATGCGGTGACGGGCGCGGAGTGGGTGCACTGGCTCTTTGCGGCAATGTTCGCCGCGCTGACCCTGTTCTACCTGGCTCGGCTGGGCACTCCTCGCCGGGAGACGTCGGCGTGGGGTGGTGCTGCCCACCGGGACGTGGATGTTTCGCGCGGCGTGATGAGCCTCGGCATGGTCGCCATGCTGGTGCCCTGGATTGATCCATTGCCCCGGCCGTACTGGCAGGTGGCCTTCGGCGTGGCCGCCGGGCACATCGCAGTCCGGCTGATCCGGCGGCAAGTGCGGTCAGCCGCGGTGCCGTTGCGCGACCTGGGTGGCCACCATGAACTGCATCTCGTCATCGGCGGCCTGGCGATGGTGTACATGCTGGCGGCGATGCCGGCGGAGCATGCCATGGCCGACGGCATGGAGATGGCCGCAACCAGCGCCGCTGGCGTTGCCCTGCCGGTGCTGACTTGGGCGTTCATCGCGTATTTCCTGGTGTTCGTGGTGCGGTTGGGCGCCCGGCTGGCGATGCCCGCGAACGCTGTGGAGACGGAAACCCTGGCGTCCGCTGCCCTGGGTGGTGGAACCCGAGGCGTGGTCGTCTCGCCCCACCTACTCGGTTCCTCAGAGCTCGTCATGGCAATCGGGATGAGTTACATGCTCATGACGATGCTGTGAGCCCCTACCCGATGGAGGTTGCGGCATGGTGATGATCCGCTATCGGTTGGGGCATCGACTGGCACGACGGATTGCCGCGATCGGCGCCGTCTGCGCCGTGGCGCTACTCACCCTCGCCGGTGTCGCGTGGGCGCACGTCACGGTGAACCCGCATACCGCGCAGCAAGGCAGCTATACCAAGGTCTCCTTCCGGGTTCCCAATGAGCGCGACGACGCGTCCACCACCCAGCTGGAAGTAGATCTCCCCATCGATCACCCGATCGCGTCGGTGCAGACCCGGCCGGTGCCCGGCTGGACCTCAACCGTGCAGAAGACCACGCTGGCGAAACCGATCACCACCGACGACGGGCAGGTCACCGAAGCTGTCTCGAAGATCACCTGGACGGGCAGCAAGATCGTGCCCGGATCGTTCGAGGAGTTCGACGTGTCGATGGGCCCGTTGCCGACCGACACCGATCAGCTGGTGTTCAAGGCCCTGCAGACCTACGACAACGGTGAAGTGGTGCGATGGATCGATACCGCGCCTAAGGGGGCACCGGAGCCGGACCACCCCGCGCCGGTGCTCACGCTGACCCCGGCCGACACCAATTCTGCGGCCACCACGAGCAGCGACGCCGGATCCTCGACGGGCATCTGGGGCGTGGCGCTCGGCATCGTGGGGATCGTGCTGGGAACCATCGGCATCGTCGTCGGACTGCGAAACCGGCGTAACGCGACTGCTGGCTGAGCCCTGCCAGTGCCTTGTCGGCGAGCGCTGCGAGTATCCGCCGTAGCGGTGCTGTGCGCGGTGTTCGGGCTACTTGCCGGCACCGCCCCGGCTTCCGCTCACGCGGTGCTGATCTCCACCGATCCCGGGTCAGGCGCGGTGGTCGCCACGATGCCGGCCACAGTGTCGCTGACCTTCGGCGAGCCGGTGGTAGTGGCGGCCCATGGGGTCCGGGTCTTCGGACCGGATGGTGCCGAGCTGGACAACGGCCACGCCGCTTCGCTGGGTCGCTCCACCACGGTGGGAGTGGGCCTGCTTCGCGTCGCTAAGCAACCGCAGGGCACATTCACCGTGTCCTGGCGAGTGATCTCGGCCGACTCGCACCCGGTGGCGGGTGCCTTCACCTTCTCGGTGGGTCACCCCTCGGCGAGCCGGGCACCAGCGGCCGCGCAGCCGCAGGGCAGCCGCACAGTCGGTGTGGTGTACGGCATCGCTCGGGCGGCGGCGTTCGTATCCTATGCGTTGCTGGTGGGATCGATCGCGTTCGTCCTGCTCTGCTGGCCCGGCGCGATCGCCAGACGCGAGGTCCGCCGCGTCATGCTGCTTGGCTGGGCCGGCTTGTTGGCCATGAGCATCGCGACGTTGCTGCTGCAGGGACCCTATGGCAACGGCCTGGGTCTTGATCGAGTCTTCGACTCGGTGATCGTCTCGGAGACCTTGGACAGCCGGTTGGGTGCCGCGGTGACCGCACGGCTGCTGTTGCTGGCCTTGGCCGGCGGCTACCTGGTGCTGTTGTGCGCCTGGCTGGGTCACCTCCAGCGGCGGGGCCGAGCGTGCTTCCGTGCGGTTGGTGTGGCACTGGCACTCGGCTTGGCCTGTACCTGGGCCGCGGCGGACCACGCAGCGGTGGGCCGGCAACCAGCGGTGGCCTTGCCAGTAGACGTCGTGCATCTGTTCACCATGGGCCTGTGGCTCGGTGGCCTAGCCACCCTCGTCATTGTTTTGCGACCCGCGGGCACCACGAACGCCGCCGTCCAACCGGCACCCGAGCGCGCCGTGCACCGGTTCTCCTCGATCGCGACCGGCTCGATTGTGACCCTCATCGCCACCGGCAGCTACCAGTCGTGGCGCCAGCTCGGCAGTTGGGCAGCGTTCGGCTCCACCGACTACGGCCGGCTGCTCCTGGTGAAGCTCGGGGTTTTCGCCCTCATGCTCCTGGTCGCCCTGCGGTCCCATCAGGCGGCTCGTGACCGCGTCACAGTGTTCTGGCGCCGCTTGCCACTCACCAGCACGCTGCGGCGCAGCGTGCTGACTGAAGCCGCGCTGGGTGCCGTCGTACTCGGCGTCACCGCGCTGCTGGTCAACGCCGAACCCGGTCGAACCGCGACTGCGGCGCCGCCGGGACCGGTCCACCGCGTCATCCGCTACGACACCGGTGGGCCCAACGGGCGTGGCCAGCTCATTGTGGACGTCGATCCGGCCGCCGCCGGGCCGAACACGGTGCGCATCACCGTCGAAGGCCCTGATGGGGCGCGACATGATGTCGCCGAACTACGCAGCACTTTGACCGTGCGGCAGCTCGGTCCCTTCCCGGTTGCACTGCAGCACACCGCACCCGGCGAGTATGTCGCCCAGGCAGTACAACTGCCCTACAGCGGGGCCTGGCAGCTCAAGGTGACCGTGCGCACATCCGACATCGATGAGACGACCGTGGCCACTCCGATCGCCATCAGGTGACGGGTTACTTCTTGGGCAGCGCTCGGAAGGACTCGACGACCTGGTTCACCGGTGGCAGGACGACCGCCGGGTCTGAGGCCGCCGCGGTGAACACCGCGATGCCATAGTTGGTGGGATCGTTCTGGACAGTGATCGCCAGGAAACGGATCTGGGTGTTCTTGGCATTGTTGCCGATCCCGCCGTATATCAGCGCTGGCTGCGGGCCCACCTGCCGGGCTTCCGGCGGGATCACCTGAACGTCGTGATAGTTACCGGCCACCTGCTGGAAGAACAAGGTGCCGGCCACTGGAATCGGTCCAGCACGCCCGACGCCGAGGGTGATCACGGTGGTCTGATCCGGGCTGGTCACCGTGGTGGTGCGGCCCTGCTGTGTGGTCGACCAACCGGTCGGGGCATCGAAGCGGTACTGGCCAGCAGCGTTGACCACCTCCTGAGCATCGACCGCGCCGCTGACGCTGCTGCGACTCACCAAAGCGATCACCCCGCACACCACGGCCAGCACCAGAGCCACCACACCGATGAGCGAGGTGATCGGTCGGCTTTGCAACCGGGAGACCCAGGGCAGCTTAGAGATCAAGGTATTCATGAGGGCGCCGATCGTACTGGGGATAGGGGGGTCAACATGCCAGCGGGGGCCGGCGAATTGCTCGCCGACCCCCGCTGAAGGTGTAGCTGTCAGACTGCTGTGCACTCAGACGGTATGCTTGCCCACCCGACGACGGGTACCCGCCACAGTCAGCGCACCCAACCCGGTGAGCAGGAAGCCACCAGCAAGCAGCCCTGCGACATCGGCTCCAGTCTGGGCCAGTTGCGGACCCTGACCGGCTTGGTTCTCACCGTTGCCCTTGTTCTCGCCGTTGCCGTGGTCCTCGCCCTTGTTGCCGTGGTCCTCGCCCTTGTTGTGGTGGTCGTTGTCGTTGGTCTCATGCGCAAGCGTCTCCGCCTGGCCGAGCACGACCAGCAGAGTCCTGTTCAGCACGTCGAGGCGCAGGGCCTCCACCGCACTGCCAGCACCCTTGGGGTTGTGGAAGATGACCGACCTGCCCTGGTTGAGCAGCAGGCAGAGCAGCGCGGAGTCACCACAGTCACTCGGGAGGCCCAGTGACGTGTCCTGGTCACCCAGGAAAGTGGACTTGCCGTTGCTGTCGATTCCGAGCAGGAACGAGTGGCGCTCGGTCTCCGGCTTCTCCGACTTCGACTTGGAATCCGCATGCACGGCCTCCACGCCAAGTCCCTCACAGGGCGTGGTCAGCTTGTCGCGCTTGCCCAGGCACAGGTTGAGCAGCTCGTTGGCGGAGTCGGCCTTGGTGTGGCCGTGCTCCTTGTCACGCTCGGCAATGCCGAGGCCCTCGGCAACGCCCAGGGACAGGATGCCCTTGCACTCGTAAGAGGCTGTGGTGTCCTTGTCGTGACCGCCCAAGCACAACGCCGCCACGCCACCGCGGGCAGCGGCGAGCGACGAGTCGTGATCCTCGGTGGCCACGGCGTTGTGGTAGAGCAGGCTCAGGCAGAGCACACCACTGGTGGCGCTGCAGAGCTTGAGGGCGTCGCCGTTGTCACCTTCTCGGTTGTGGTCCTTCGAGGACGCGCTGGAGCCGATAATCCGGCTGCCACCCAGACCGAGCACCGTGGAGTCGGAGTGTGCATCTCCGTTGTCCTCGATGGTGCCGTTGTACTTGGTGATGTCGAGCAGGTGCGACCTGAGCAGGTCGATCCGCGCGACGGCACCAGAGGCGTGGTCCGGTGGCTCCGGGTCGTCGATCTCGTGGCTGCCCGATGTGTCATCGCGGTGCTCGACGTCACCGTGGTGGTCACCGTCGTGGTGATCACCGTCGTGGCCGTCGTGGTGGTCACCGCCGAGAAGGCCAGTCGTGTGCGAGTTGCCGTTGAGGACATCGCCGACGATGGGAAGATCGCCGGTATTGGGTGCACCGGGCGCGCCAGCACCGCCGCCGGCTCCAGGGCCGGGCTCGGTGATTTGTGGTGTACTTGGCGTCCCGGGGGCACTAGGGCTGGGCACTACCGGTTGCGCGGACGTGCCGACGATCTTCTGCACCGAGTGGACCACCTGCGCAGAGGCAGCACCCGGCAGCAAAACCATCGCGGCTGCCGTGCCGGCGGCCATGAGAGCCAGGCGGCGGTGCCTCCTGGGTGTGCGTGACGTCATGTTCCGGTGTTCCTCCTCGTTCGAGATCACTCCGCGAGAGGGCGGTACGGCCTTCCCCTCGGCGGCCGTGGATCCCTCGTACCTGCAATGGAAGCTCCGACTCCACCGTGTTTCGGTGGCCGATCTCCGGGCGTCCAGGTACCGGCTCAACGACGTGGGAGTCGACGCAGATACGACCGGCACCCTGACTACTCCCCGAACGGTGACCGCCTGTCGGTCGAAACTGCTGGAAGGCACACGCAGCGTAGATATCGGCCGGACCGAGACAGCCGCAGATGCCACAGATAGGACAAACAGGCCCTGTACCGGTCGCTCTCAGTTACTATTGCGCTTGTAGAGCAGGAATCAGCGGTTCTCGGAGCACTGACCGTGGCCCCCGCAGAGCGGACAGGTTCCGGCATGATTGACTGCGCTGCGACATGTCACCATCGCGCCGCCGCAGGCCGGTCATCGTCGTCATTGCGGCTGGGCTGCTCGCTTTCGCAGCCGTCGCCTGTAGCGATCGGCCCGTCACCCCGCCCCCGATCGATCACCCCGGGACCGCGGTCCAGCCGGTGCCGGCACCACAGCCGATGGCCGACGGGCCGTGCCGCTATCTGCCGGCGGCGGCGGTACAGGCGGCCAACGGTGAGCGTGTCGTCGCGGTACGGATCTCCGACACCGGTCCAGACCGGCCGCAGCCGGCCTGTTTCTTCTTCGCGGCTAACGGCACGGTGCAGCTACGGACCTGGATCCTCGCGACCACGCCGCAGGTGGCGCGAGCAACCGTCGACGCTGCCGCCCCGGTCGCGAGCTCCGATCTGGCTGAGCTTCCCGGTGGCTGGTCCGGCGGCTCGCAGCCGACCACCGATGGAGCGGTGTTCGCGGTCAGCCGACAGGGCACCGCGGTGGTGATCACGACCAATCAGCGGCAGACGATCGGCGCCCGCCGGATCGCCGAGCAGGTGATCGCCGACCTGGGTCTGTAAGCCGCTGGGGGTCGCCAAGCGACTGAGTCGCAAGACCTCAACCGAGCTGCCCGCTCAGTCGTTGCCGGCCGAAGGACGCTGCGCGCGGACGACGCCATTGCCGGTCGGAAACTGTCCGGTGGCCACCTGGTTGCGGTACTGCCCAGTCACCCGCTCGACCTGCCGGATCGCCAACCACTCGGGATCGTGCCGTGGCTGCCGGCAGTTGCGCAGCACTACGCCGGCGACTCCCGCGATCCCGAGCAACAGCGGAACCACCCACCGCCAGCGGCGGATGGAGCCCTGCGTCTTCGCCTCGTTCACGTCCTTGACCCTTCATGATTGTCGCCGCTGCGTGGCTGCTCGGTATCGTCGATCTGAACTAGATATGCCCATCCTGCCGCGTCCGCAACCGAACGGCCCTTCACCGACAAGGCCGTCTGGCAGGATGGTCAGGTGACTGAACCCACGACAGACGAAACGCAGGTCGTCCTGCACACCAGCGAGGGTGACATCCGCATCACCCTCTTCCCGACCCATGCCCCGAAGACCGTGGCGAACTTCGTGGGCCTCGCCGAGGGCAGCAAGGACTATTCCCAGAACAACGCCAAGGGTGAGCGGTCTGGGCCGTTTTATGACGGCTCTGTGTTCCACCGGGTGATCAAGGGCTTCATGATCCAAGGTGGTGACCCCACCGGTACCGGACGGGGTGGACCCGGCTATCGCTTCGGCGACGAGTCGCATCCGGATCTGCAATTCAACCGGCCTTACCTGCTGGCGATGGCCAACGCAGGTCCGAACACCAACGGCTCCCAGTTCTTCATCACCGTCAGTACCCCGACACACCTCAATCGCAAGCACACCATCTTCGGCGAGGTGGCCGACCAGGAATCCCGCAGCGTGGTGGACAAGATCGCGATCACGCCGACCCGAGCGGACCGTCCCGACAAGAACATCGTGATCGAACGGGTGACGGTCAAGGCCGCCGGAGCATGACTGCGATGGCCGGTCCAGTGTGTGTCCGGCACCCGGGCCGCGAGACTGGGGTGCGCTGCACTCGCTGCGACCGGCCCGCTTGCCCCGCCTGCCTACGCGAAGCTTCGATCGGCTACCAGTGCGTGGACTGCGTCGCCGAAGACGCCCGGTCGCGGCTGCGCTCGCGATCGCGCTCCAGCACCATTGCGTGGGCGCCACTGGTGGGTCCCTCACTAGTAATCCCAGCCCTCATCGCGATCAACGTCGCGGTCTTCGTGTTCACCGTGGTGCAGGCCGGCAGCCTGTCCCGCAACTCCGACGCGCCGCTGTTCGGGCAGTGGGCGCTGCAGCCCGCGGCGGTCGCCCACGGTGCCTGGTGGCAGCTGTTCACCTCAGGCTTCCTGCATATCGGGCCGCTGCACCTCGCTTTCAACATGATCGCGCTGTGGGTGATCGGCCGAGAGCTCGAGCGGGTGCTGGGCCGGGTCCGCTTCTTGGTGGTGTACCTGGTCTCGCTGCTCGGCGGTTCGCTGGTGGTCTACCTGTTCGCCAACCCGATGAGCGACACCGCGGGCGCGTCGGGTGCGGTGTTCGGGCTGATGGGCGGCCTCGCTGTGGTACTAATGCGGCTGCGTCTGTCCCCGCGCCCGGCGCTGACCATCATCGTGCTCAATGTGATCATCAGCTTCGTGGTGCCGAACATTTCCATCCTCGGCCACCTCGGCGGCCTGGCGTTCGGCGCGGCGCTGACAGCCGCGATGGTCTACTCCCCCAAGCGCCGCTAGCCAGCGCCCCCCGCAGCCCAGGTAGTCGGTGGGAGTCGTGAACTCGGCGGGACCGACATTTTTCGACGGAAACGTCCGTCACTGTCGAGTTCACGCCCAGCTGTCCACAGGGGTTGTCCACAGTGGGGATGAATTTCACTGGTGTTGTTTGGGGCGTCAGCGCCAGCGCATCGTCATCAGCAGGCCGGTGACCATCAACGTGAAGCCGATCAGGAAGTTCCAGTTGCCAAGGCTGTTGAGCAGCGGGATCTTGTCGATGGCCAGATAGTTGACCACCAGCCACAACAGGCCAAGCACCATCAATCCCAGCATCACAGCGACGTAGAACGGATGCGAAGGACCCGCGACGCGGACCTTCGTCGCGCCGAGCGCTTCGGCCGGCGGGGTGTAGACCGACTTCTTGCGGACCTTGGATTTCGGCATGGTCATTCCTCGTTCGACGTGGGCTCGTTCGACCTGCGGGCGTATGAAGCGGCCGCACCATCCGGAGCGGGGCGCTCGACGCACACGTTACGGCACCCACTACCGTCTCCGTGCTGGCGTCGGTGCTGGCGTCAGTGCTGCCGGGTGAGGACGATGCCGCTGTCCTGCGAGGAGGTTTCGTGAGCCATGTGCAGTCCCCGGTACGGGGTTCACCGCCATCACGCGGGCGCAGAGACCCGGTGCGGACGACCGTCCGCGGGCTGGGTGAGTTGCTCTTGACAGCGGGCCTGGTGGTGCTGCTGTTCGTGTTCTACGAGGCCTACGTCACCGACTGGACGTCGGCTCAGAAGCAGCGCCAGGCCACCGCCAAGCTGGATGACACCTGGCGCAACGGCCGGGGCTTGGTGGAACGGCCGGTCCACGGCGCCGGTATCGCCAAGATGTACATCCCCGCGTTCGGACCCGATTTCGTGTTCACCGTGCTGCAAGGCACCGACCAGGATGTCCTGGCGGTCGGACCGGGCCACTATGAGGGCACTGCCGGGCCCGGCCAGCTGGGCAATTTCGGAGTGGCCGGGCACCGGGTCGGCAAGGGCTCTCCCTTCAACTCCCTGGACCTGCTGGCCTCCTGCGACGCCATCGTGGTGGAGGCCGCGGACCACTGGTACGTCTACCGGGTGTTGCCACTGCAGGGCGAGTCCGACGGCTGGGCTGCCGGGAAGGGGACGCAGCCGCAGTGCCGAGGGGTGGCACCGCTGCCTGGTCACTACGCGAACGTGGTAGGTAAGACGATCGTGCTGCCCAACCAGGTCGACGTGATCGCTCCGGTTCCTGGCCAGCCAGGTCGTTCGCCGGTTAACCGCCTGATCACGCTGACCACCTGCAACCCGCAGTTCTCCGCTCGGGAGCGTCTCATCGTGCACGGAGTGTTGGTCGCTTCGTATCGCAAGGCCGACGGTAAACGCCCGGTCGAGCTGACCGCCGGCGCCTGAGGAGGCTCATGTACAGCTGGATTTGGCGGCACCTGCCTGGCTCGCGCGCGGTGAAGCTGTTGGAAGCCTTGTTGCTCGTCGCAGCGGTGGTGGCGCTGTTGATGCTGGTGGCATTCCCGTGGGTGGAGCCTCGACTGCCGTTCAACGACGTCACCGCGGGATAAGCTCGTGAGTGCGTAACAGTGTCAGAACACTGTTACGCACTCACGAGCATGCCAGGCAGCTACGCTGCCTGGCATGCAGGTCCTTGTGATCGACAACTACGACAGCTTCGTTTACAACCTTGTGCAGTACCTGGCGCAGCTGGGATGCCAGTGTGTGGTGCGGCGCAACGACGCGGTCGAGCCCGGAGACGTCGCCGCCGCGGACGCCGTGCTGATCAGTCCCGGCCCAGGCACGCCGGACCGAGCCGGCATGAGCATGGAAATCATCCGGGACTGTGCCGCGCAGCGCCGCCCCTTACTCGGCGTCTGCCTCGGGCACCAGGCAATCGGCGCCGTCTGGGGCGCCACCGTGGCGCGAGCCCCAGAACTGCTGCACGGCAAGACGTCCCTGGTGTACCACGACGGCGTTGCAGTGCTCGCCGGGTTGCCGCAGCCGTTCACCGCCACCCGGTATCACTCGCTGACCGTGCTGCCCGAGACCATCCCGGACGAGCTCGAGGTCACTGGCCGCACCGAGTTGGGCATCGTGATGGCGCTGCGCCACCGGGAGCTTCCGATGCACGGCGTGCAGTTTCACCCGGAGTCGGTGCTCACCGACTCCGGGCACCGGTTGCTGGCGAACTGGCTGCGTCTCGCGGGAGCCGAGGTGGACGAGGCACGGGTGGTCGAACTGGAGAACCAGATGCGCAAGCTCGCCTCGGCCGCGGCGGTCCGCTGACCCGGTCAGCCACCTGGGCTGGGGAACCCGCTGGTACTGCCGAAGATCCCGCTGGTGGTGGTGCTGGTGGCCGCGTTGTTCTGGCCGACGGTGATCGTGATGGTCTGATCGCGAGCGAATCCGGTACCCGTGGGAACGTCCTGGGCGACGATGAACCCGACCTGAGTCGCATCCTCGACCGGAGTGAAGACCTGCTTCAGAGTCCCGGTCCAACCCAACTTCCGCAGCGTGTTCTGCGCCTGTGTCAGTGTCTGACCGCGCAGGTCCGGCATCTGGATCTGGTTGCCTCGGGACACCGTGAGGGTGACCGTACTGCCCGCCTTGACGGTATTACCCCCGCCTGGGTTCTGCCTCAGGACCTGGCCCTTGGGCGCCGTGGAGTCGACGTCCTGGACCGCGGCGGTGAGGTGCGCGACCACGATGTTGCGCTGAGCCTGGTCGATGTTGGTGCCGACGACGTCGGGCACACCCACGGTCTCCGGCGCCACCCCGACGGTGATGGCCACCGCTTTGCCCTTGGCCAGCCGGCCACCGGCGGCCGGATCCTGGACGAGTACCCGGCCGATATCCTTGTCGTCCTGGGCGACTTGGGTGCCTTGGTCGGGTGAAAGCACCAGACCCACCTGTTGCAGGGACGCTTGGGCCTGCACGCGGTCCAGACCGAGCAGGTTGGGCACCTCTACCTCAGCCGGCCCGGCGCCGACGTCCAGCCGCACCGTTGTTCCCCGTGCCGCCTGGCCGACCGGGCTCATCGCCACCACCCGATCGAGGTCCTGCGGGGTTGACTCGACCGGGTGACGCTCGGTCTGGAAGCCGGCGGCGTTGAGAGATTGCTCGGCAGACGGCACCGGCTGGCCGACCACGTTGGGTAGCGCGACGGGTTTCGGTCCGCCACCGAAGACGTCGGTGAACAGCAACAGGAGCAGTCCGACGATCGCGATGATGACCACCGTGGTGAGGATCCCCAGACCCCGTCCGGACCGCCGCTCCTCAACCGACGCCCCGGTGGGCTCGGCGTGGCGGCGGTTGGTCCGAGTAGGTCGGATCGGCCGGATGGCGACCGTGGGGCCCGAGTCGAGCATCAGGTCACGGTCCGCGTCAGTCATGATCACCGGCGCCAGCTGGCGCTGCCCGGACAAGACTCGAACCAGGTCCGTGCGCATCTCAGCAGCGGACTGGTACCTGTTGGCCGGATTCTTGCTCATCGCCTTGAGCACCACCGCGTCCAGCGCCGCGGACACATCAGGATTCTGCCGCGACGGTGGGATCGGGTCTTCGCGGACGTGCTGGTATGCCACCGCGACCGGCGAGTCGCCAGTAAACGGCGGCTCGCCGGTGATCAGCTCGTAGAGCACGCAACCGGCGGCGTAGACATCCGACCGGGCGTCCACCAGTTCCCCGCGGGCCTGTTCGGGAGACAGGTACTGAGCGGTGCCGACCACTGCGGCGGTCTGGGTCACGCCCTGCCCGTCGGCCAGCGCCCTGGCGATGCCGAAATCCATCACCTTGACCGCGCCGGCATTGTTGATCATCACGTTGGCCGGTTTGACGTCGCGGTGGATGATGCCGTTGCGGTGGCTGAAGTCCAGCGCGGCGCAGATGTCAGCCATCGTCTCCATCGCGCGCTGCTCGTCCATCGGACCCTCGGTCTTGACGATGTCGCGCAGCGTGCGGCCCTCGACGTACTCCATCACGATGTAGGGCAATGGACCGTAGTCAGAAACCGTCTCGCCGGTGTCGTACACCGCGACGATGGCGGGATGGTTCAGCGCGGCGGCGTTCTGCGCCTCCCGGCGGAAGCGGTGCTGGAACTGCGGATCCCGGGCGAGATCGGCGCGCAGCACCTTGACCGCGACGTCGCGGTCGAGCCGCACGTCGCGTCCGAGGTGCACCTCGGACATGCCCCCGTAGCCGAGCGTCTCGCCCAGCTCGTAGCGGTCCGACAGTAGTCGGGGAATGGTCATTCCGGCGCCGTTCCGGTCCTTGTGCGTGATCCGTGCCGTGGTGGGGCCCGGCCCGGAGTCCATCATGCCCCCCCTCCGGCTGTCACCCGATGGGGACCGACCGCTCACTGTCCCTCCCGGCAGGTCAGCTCCAGAGTTGATCTGAGCGGGACGTAACCGGACAGCGGGTCCACTCCGGTGACTCGGCACTGGGACCGCAGGTCCGGGTCGATCTGGTCGCCATTGTCGTCGATCACTCGCGGTATCAGCCCATGCTGTTTCGCGGTCACGACGGCATCGCTGCCCCGGTAGCCCAAGTAGTCGGTCGGAATGATCAGCACCTCCGGGGCTGCGTCGCCCGGGTTGGTCGGCTCCGGGTCGGGTTGCATCTTGGTGGGTTCGGGCTGGATTGGCTGCTGCTTGGCAGACGGCGGTGTCTCGACCGGGCTCGGGACCGGCGATGGTGTCACCGGCGCAACTGGGGCCGTGGTCATGGCTGTCCCGCCGGGCACCCCGGTGGGCGCGGCTGTCAGGAGCACCTCGCGGACCAGGTAGCCGCCCAGCACCAGCGCGAGCACACCGAGCAGGACAACCGTGATTCGCCCTGCGCCGCGCCGTTCGGCGTAGCGCAGCCCCGGGGGTGGCAGGGATGGCAGCAGCGCGGTTGGTGGTGGCAGGGTGGCGCGCAGTGCTGGCGTGGTGGCGCTGCTGGTCACGCCGGTAGGCAGCGGCACCCGGTGCCCGGCCTGGATGGCGGCAACGGCGGCGGCGAACTCACCGCCGGTGCGGTAGCGCTGGCGGGGGTCCTTGGCCAGCGCTGTCTCGATCAGCTCACAGACCGCTGGCGGCACATCCGGCGGCAACGCAGGTGGCTGGTCGCGGATGTGCATCATCGCGATGGTCACGGCGTTGTCCGCCGAGAACGGGCGCCCGCCGGCCAGGCACTCGTAGCCCACCACGCCCAACGAGTAGACGTCTCCGGCTGGACCGGCGTCGTCACCGGCTGCCTGCTCCGGGGCGATGTAGTGCGCGGTGCCCATCACCATCCCGGTGCGGGTCACCGGAGCTGAATCGACGGCTCTGGCGATGCCGAAGTCGGTGAGCTTCACTGTTCCATCGGGGGTGATCAGGATATTTGCGGGCTTGATGTCTCGATGTACCAGACCGCGCTCGTGCGCGGCCTGCAGCGCATCGCCGGCTTGGCCCAGGATGTCCAGCGTCCGGCTGGCACTCAGCCGCGGATGCCGGATCAGGATACTGTCCAGCGGATCCCCTGGGACCAGCTCCATGACCAGGTACGCGACCACCGGATCGCTGGCTGCTTCACCGTAGTCGTGCACCGCGGCGATCCCGGGATGGTTCAGCGACGCGGTCATCCGCGCCTCGGTGTGGAACCGTTGCCGGAACTCCGCGTCACCGGACAGCTCCGGCCTGAGCACCTTGACTGCGACCTGGCGGTCCAGCCGAGTGTCCGCCGCCTGCCACACCTCACCCATGCCGCCGATGGCGATGCGCCGCCCCAACTGGTAGCGCCCCGCCAACATCTGCCCGCTGCTCAGCCCCATATCAGCCCTACAGCTCCCGAACTCCACAGCAGAGCTGTCTGTGGCCGTCCGAACAGCTCTGTTGTGGAGTTCGGGAGGCTCAGAGCGCTCAAGATCGGCATCAGCGGGCTCCTTGCAGGGCGGCTCCGATGACAGCTCGGCCGATGGGGGCGGCTAGGGAGCCGCCGGTGGCCTCCAGGTTGCGGTCTCCGCCGTTCTCGACCAGCACTGCGATCGCGACCTGCGGGTTGTCTGCAGGCGCGAAAGCCACATACCACCCGTGCGGAGGGGTGTTCTTGGGATCAGCGCCATGCTCGGCAGTGCCGGTCTTCGCGGCGATACTGACCCCGTTGATCTTACCGTCGTTGCGGTAGCTGTTCTCAGCGGCGACCATCAGGTCCCGGATCTGGTCGGCGGTGAAGCGAGACATCGCCACACCGACCTGCTCCGGTGCGGTCTGGTCCAGCACAGACAGGTCCGGGGCCAAGATGTTGCGCACCAAATGAGGTTTCATCCGCACCCCGCCGTTGGCGATCGTCGCGGCGATCATCGCGTTCTGCAAGGGGGTCAGCGCCACATCGCGCTGCCCGATGCCGGACTGTTCCAACGCCGCGACGTCGGGAATGGCACCCAGCGTCGACGGTGTCACCTGGATCGGGATCGCGAGATCCTGCTGCCCGATACCGAGCAGTTGGGCCTGTTTGCGCAGGTCGGTTTCCCCGACCGTGGCGGCGAGCTGCGCGAAGGCGGCGTTGCAGGAACGCACCAGTGCTGTCTTCAGCGTGACGGTGGCGCCCGGTCCGCACGGCTGGTCGGCGAAGTTGTGCAACAACGTCGTGGTGTTCTCCAGCTGCAACGCCGCGGCCGCCGTCAGCGGGGTCTGCGGGGTGGCCTTACCCGCCTCCAGCGCGGCAGCGGTGACCACCAGCTTGAAGGTCGACCCCGGCGGGTAGATCGCCGCGACCGCCCGGTTGGTCAGCGGGGCGTCACGCTTGGCCGAGGTGTCGGCGTTCCATGCGGACTCCTGCTGCGCGCCGTCGTGCGAGGACAGCTGGTTCGGGTCGTAGGACGGGGTGGACGCCATCGCCAGGATCTCCCCGGTGCTCGGCTTGATCGCCACCACCGCGCCGGTGTAGCCCCGGCGGGTCAGCTGGTCGTAGGCCACCCGTTGGACGGCCGGGTTGATGGTGAGCTCGACGCTGCCGCCGCTGGGCTCACGTCCGGTGACCAGGTCCGACAGCCGCCGCACGAACAGCCGGCCGTCGGAACCGTTGAGCAAGGAGTCCATCGCGTTCTCCATGCCGCCCGCCCCGTAGCGCAGCGAGTAGTAGCCGGTGACCGGGGCATACATCGGGCCATCGAGGTACTTGCGCAGGAAGCGCAGCTGCCCGCTGGTTTCCACCGAGCTGGCCACCGGCAACCCGCCGGCGATGATCTCACCGCGTTGGCGGCTGTACTCGTCGAGCAGCACCCGCCGGTTGCGCGGGTCGGTCCGGTAGGTGTCGGCGTTGACGACCTGGATGTAGGTGGCGTTGGCCAGCAGCAGCACGATCATGCCCATGACGGCCAGCGCGACCCGACGAAGTGGAGTGTTCACGGGCGCTGCACCATCTCGGTGCGTGCCTCGGCCAGCGGCGCTACCGGCTTGCGCGGCGCCGCCGACGCCGCCGGGGAGCGCGCCGCATGGGAGATCCGCAGCAACAGCGCCACCAGGATGTAGTTGGCCAGCAGCGACGAGCCACCGTAGGCCAAAAACGGCGCGGTGAGCCCGGTCAGCGGGATCAGCTTGGTCACCCCGCCGACCACGATGAACACCTCCAGGCCGATCGCGAAGGCCAGGCCCGCGGCGAGCAGCTTGCCGAAGGTGTCCCGGACGGTCAACGCGGTACGCATCCCGCGCATGACCACCAGCAGGTAGGTGAGCAGGACCGCGGCCAATCCGACAAAACCCAGCTCCTCGCCGATCGCGGCGGTGATGAAGTCGGTGTGCGCTTCCGGCACCAGGTCGGGACGGCCGGCACCCAGCCCGGTGCCGAACACCCCGCCGGTGCCCAACCCGAACAACGACTGCGCCATCTGGTAACCGGCTCCGTCGTAGTCGGAGAACGGGTTGATCCAGGCGGTCACCCGCTGTTGGACATGCTTGAAGATCATGTCCGAGACCGTCGCCCCACCGAGGAAGAAGATCAGCCCGATCACCAGCCAGGCGACGCGTTCGGTGGCGACATAGATGAGCACCAGCACGATGCCGAAGAACAGCAGCGAGGTGCCCAGATCCTTTTCGAGCACCAGTACACCCAGCGAGATCCCCCAGGCCGCCAGGAGCGGGGCCAGGTCTCTGGCTCGGGGCAGCTCCATGCCCAGCACTTTGCGGCCGGCGGTGGTGAACAGATCCCGTTTGGTCACCAGGAATGCGGCGACGAAAATCATGATCAGGATCTTGGCGAACTCACCCGGTTGGATGGTCAGCCCACCTAACCGCAGCCAGATCTTCGCGCCGTTGACCTCGGAGACGGCGCTGGGTAGCAGGCCGGGCAGGGCCAGCGCGGCCAGCCCGACCAGCCCGCAGGTGTAGCCATAGCGGGCCAGCATGCGATGGTCGCGGACCAGCGCCAGCACTCCCACGAACAAGGCGAGGCCGAAGGTGGTCCAGGCGATCTGATGCGGGAGGTTGCCAGCCGGAACCGGGTCGCCGACCGAGGCGGCCGATGCCTTGTCGGCCAGGTCGAGCCGGTGGATCATCACCAGCCCCAACCCGTTGAGCAACGCGACGCAGGGCAGGATCAGCGGGTCGGCGTAGGGAGCGAACCACCGCACCGCGATATGGGCAGCACCGAACAAGGCGAGGTAAGCGGCCCCATCGTAGAGCACCGACCGGGTTACCCCCTGCGGTTGGTTGAGCTCCACCAGCACCAGTGCCGTGGTCACCACAATCGCGGCGAAGGCCAGCATGATCAGCTCGATGCCGCGTTTGGTGGGCGGAGCGGACCCGGGCTCCGCGCCCGCGTCCGCAGTGGGAACCGCCGTGACCATCAGCTCACCGTCCGGCAGTCCACTCCGGGTTCCGAGGGCTTATCCGGCAGTGGCGTACCGGTCGTCGTCGGCACCCCAGCGGTGTCGGTGGCGCTGCCGCCGGCGGGAGCTTCGGTGACTGGGGACGGCAACGGCGACGCCTCGACGGGAAGGTTTCCGGTACCGGTCCGGGGACACAGCGGCAACAGATCATTGGTGCGCAGCCGGCCGATGATCTCGCGCGCACCCTCCACCCCGCTGTTACTGATCATCCCTCGGCGCACGTTGCTCCGAGCGTACGGTTGCAGGTCGCGCAAGAACACCGCCTCGCAACCGCGCGCGCCGTCGCGGCAGCTCCCTTCGGCCCAGGTGTGCAGCGGCAGACCGAGGAACTCACCGCGGACACCGTGGAAGACGGCTACCTCGCCGGTGCTGGCGGCCCCCACGTAGTACTGGCCCAGTACCAGGATCGAACTGATGGCGGCGACGGTGCCGACTAGCACGGCGAGGACGGCCAGGCCGATCAGCGCGCGCCGTTGCTTGCGACGGCGCAGCTCCGGGTCAGGGGGCGCGGGCTCGATCCGTTGCGGCTCCACCGGACGTGGCAGGGTGGTGGTAGCTGCCCGGGCGGCCGCCGAGTCGGGCTGCGGTTGCTCGATTCCGTCGCCCGCCGCCCCGCCGATGATCGGCGCGTCCTCGCCGTACTCGACGTCCACCACGTCGGCCACGATGCAGGTGATGTTGTCTGGGCCGCCGCCGCGCAACGCCAGCTCGATAAGCCGGTCGGCGCAGGCCTGAGGTTCGGGGATGGTCAGTCCCTCGGCCAGCGTCTCGGCGCTGACCACACCGGAAAGGCCATCGGAGCACAGCAGGTAGCGGTCCCCGGCGAAGGCCTCCCGGACCGTGAACGTGGGCTCTACGTCGTGCCCGGTGAGCGCCTTGAGCAGCAGCGAGCGCTGCGGATGGTGGCTGGCCTCGTCCTCGGAAATGCGTCCTTCGTCGATCAACGACTGCACGAAGGTGTCGTCGTGGGTGATCTGGGTGAACACGCCGTCGCGTAACAGGTAGGCGCGCGAGTCGCCGACATGCACCAGGCCGATCTTGTTTCCGCCGAAGAGCACCGCCGTCAGCGTGGTACCCATACCCTCGCGTTCAGGTTCCTCGCGGACCAGCTCGCTGATCGCGGCGTTACCAGCGAGGGTGGCCTCGTGCAACTGGTCCAGCAGGTCGTTGCCGGGTTCGTCGTCGTCCAACGGGACGAAGGCAGCGATCATCACCTTGGCTGCCATGTCGCCCGCCGCGTGACCGCCCATCCCGTCGGCCAGCGCCAGCAGGCGCGGGCCCGCGTACACCGCGTCCTGGTTGTTCTGCCGAACCAGGCCGCGGTCGCTTCGGGCTGCGTAGCGCAGAACCAGAGTCATGAGCGCAGCTCGATCACCGTCTTGCCGATGCGGATCGGGACTCCAAGAGGAACCCGGGTAGGTCCGGTGACCTTAGCTCGATCCAGGTAAGTGCCGTTGGTGGAGCCCAGATCCTCGAGAAACCAGTCCCCGCCCTGCAAACCCAGGCGGGCATGCCGGGTGGACGCGTAGTCGTCATCGAGCACCAGTGTGGAGTCATCGGCTCGGCCGATCAGAATGGGCCTGCCATCCAGCGAGATACGGGTGCCCGCGAGGCCGCCCGCAGTCACCACCAGTTGGCGTGGCGTCCGGTTGCGCTCCGCGATGCGCGCACCGCGGCGGGACATCGGCAGGCTGGCGCGCAGCCCGGAGGCGACGAACAGGTCGGAGCGCACGACGCGTAACGCGGCCACCACGAACAGCCAGAGCAGTAGCAGGAAACCCGCTCTGGTCAGCTGTAGCACCAGCTCCGGCACGCTGCGGTTATCCCTGGGTACGGAAGACGAGGCGGGACTGTCCCACCCGTACCACGTCGCCGTCGACGAGCTGCCAGGACTGGACCGGGGTGCCGTTGACCGTCGTGCCGTTGGTCGATCCGAGGTCGGCGAGCGTCGCGGTCTGACCGTCCCAAGTGATCTCCACGTGGCGCCGGGACACACCGGTGTCGGGCAGCCGAAACTGGGCGTCCTGGCCCCGACCCACCACGGTGGCGCCCTCGGTCAGCTGGTAATAGCGATTCGATCCGTCGTCGAGGGTGAGCGACGCCGAAAGCCGGGGCCGACTCGGGGGATAGCCGCCATAACCAGGCTGGCTACCGTCGTACTGACCGTAGCTCTCGTCGTAGCTCTGGTAGCCAGGCTGATAGCCGTCCTGGACATACCGGGAGCCCGAAAAGTCATGGCCGGCCGGTTGTCCGTAATCCGGGGCGGGTTGCTGGGTCATGGCTGAGTCTCCTGAACTGCCTGGGTCTCTAGCGCTACGAGGTTGCGGTGTGTCTGGATCGACGGATGAGCTGGTGCGAAACTGTCCTGTGTGCAGCGTGTCGGACCGCTCCAGGCTTACCACAAGGCCTCCGTAGACATCCCACGCCTGCTCTGCGAGATGGCTCTGGATGCAGCCTGTGAGCATCCGGATCACCCGCTGCTCATCGCCCGCGAGCCGGTCGTGGTCGGCCGCTCCGAGCGTCACGGTATAACGGTTGGGCGCGAGCACCCGCCCGCCCGCGAGCGGGCGTGCGTTGTCGTCAGCTTCGCGCTGAAGCGCCTGCGCCACCTCCTGCGGCACCACGCTACCGCCGAAAACCCGGGCGAAAGCGTCCCCGACCATACCCTGCAACCGACGCTCGAACCGCTGCGCCTTGCCCACGGCGACCTCCGTTTCCAGGTTCGCGCCGGCCTACCGGCGGGCTGTCCCGATGATATCGGGGACGACTAACCGGTCGAGTCCGCTGCGTCAGAGTTCGGTGAGCGCGCGTGCTAGGCTGCGCCGCGGTCACTCGGGCGAGTGGCGGAATGGCAGACGCGCACGGTTCAGGTCCGTGTGTCCGTAAGGACGTGGGGGTTCAACTCCCCCCTCGCCCACTTCTCACGGTGACTTCCCGCTGGAGGGGTCCACCCAGCCACCGAGTGGTGAGTCGATCGATCACCGCCGACGGGCTGGGTTGCACAGCTGTGCAAGTCCTTATCGTCACCGGCGGCCATAGCCCGGAAAATCATTGCCCAAGAAATAGTGGAGGGGCGGCCCTGTTGCTGGCCACCCCTACACTGCCGACGACACCGCACCCAATCATCTGACTGATCGGTGGCGGCGCTGGACGACTGCATTGCAGTCGGCTGCCCCAGCACCACCCGCAGCGCCACCGGTTCACACGGTGCCGTTTCCTAGCAAACGGCACCGCTGGACATCACTGGCCCAACTCAGCAGCCGCAGCCGCCGCCGCCGCTGTCCGCGCTGCCGCCGTTGCCGCCGGCGCCGTCGCCAGCACTGGCAGACCCGGTGCCCAGGACGCCGATGCCGCTCAGGATGTTGATGCCTAGGCCACCCTGGCCGTTGCCACCGTTGCCACCCTGGCCGCCGGCGTGGAACATCGACATGACAGTACGTGCGGGGAGCAGCTCCACGTGCTGGCCGTCGATCTCAACAAAGCTCAATGCGTCAGACATGCATATCCTCCTCAAAAGAGGCCCCCAACGGGCCGGGAACAGAACACCTCCTCGGCGGTGTTGCCGATTCGGCTTACTTGACAATGGCCAAGCGAAAGTACTTATAACAACCCCATCGACCACGTAAAAACGTCTCAGCATCACCTAACTATGATCGGTGGTTGCGCTGTCCAGCTGCTGCAGAGAACGACTCATTACCCAGCTGACCGGCGCAAGCTGGGACGCTGTTGCATCACTACTTAGAAACCAACGCAGTGACTACCTAGTTCCGCGCCAGTTCTAAACCCGCCGAATTATAAACGGAGGGGTAGCCAATTACTGGCCACCCCTCCGTTACCGACGACATCGCACCCAACCTCTAACTGGTCGGGCGGCGGCGCTGCACGACTGCATCGCAGTCGGCTGCCCCAGCACCGCCCGCAGCATCGCCGGTCAAGCGGTGCCGTTCCCTAGCAAACGGCACCGCTGGACATCACTGGCCCAACTCAGCCGTTGGCTCAGTCGCTGTCCGCGCTGCCGCCGTTGCCGCCGGCGCCGTCGCCACCACTGGCAGACCCGGTGCCCAGGACGCCGATGCCGCTCAGGACGTTGACGCCTACGCCACCCTGGCCGTTGCCACCGTTGCCACCCTGGCCGCCGGCGTGGAACATCGACATGACAGTACGTGCGGGGAGCAGCTCCACGTGCTGGCCGTCGATCTCAACAAAGCTCAATGCGTCAGACATGCATATCCTCCTCAAAGAGGCCCCCAACGGGCCGGGAACAGAACACCTCATCGACGGTGTTGCCGATTCGGCTTACTTATATAATGGCCAGCGAAAGCGCTTACGACAACCCCCATCGACCACGTAAAACCATCCCCGCATTACCTAGTTATAATCGGCGGTTGCGCTGTCCATCTGCTGCGGAGAACGACTCATCACGTCAGCTGACCTGAACAATCTGAGACGCGGCTGCGGCGCTGCTTAGAAACCGCGCGATGACTACCTACTTCCGCGTCGGCTCTCAATCCGCTGAAATGCAAACGGAGGGGTGGCCAATTACTGGCCACCCCTCCGTTACCAACGGCACCGCGCGATTACTCGATCGCTGACGGAATGCCGCCGGTCACGCCGATACCGTTTCCTAGCCAACGGCACCACGCGCCACTACCGACTCAACTCAGCCGTTGGCTCAGTCGCTGTCCGCGCTGCCGCCGTTGCCGCCGGCGCCGTCGCCACCACTGGCCACGCCGGTGCCCAGGACGCCGATGCCGCTCAGGACGTTGACGCCTACGCCACCCTGGCCGTTGCCACCGTTGCCACCCTGGCCGCCGGCGTGGAACATCGACATGACAGTACGTGCGGGGAGCAGCTCCACGTGCTGGCCGTCGATCTCAACAAAGCTCAATGCGTCAGACATGCATATCCTCCTCAAAAGAGGCCCCCAATGGGCCGGGAACAGCGCACCTCCTCGGCGGTGTTGCCGACTTGGCTTACCTACACCATGGCCAGCACAACGCCCTATGGCAACATCAATTCACTACCTAAATCATGTCCGCATTACCTAGGTATGATCCCGGCGTCGACCTGCTCAGCTGCGGTGAGAAGTCGGCGGTAAGCAGTCCCCCAACTCAACCATATGCGCAGTTCAGGGCAATCTTGGAGCATCGCCCACAGCGCGTTGACACCGCCCTTGACTCCGCGGCTGGCGCGGGTGGCCTCGCCCGCGAGCGCACCTAGACCGTAGCGGCGTTTCTCCTCGTCTCCACCTACCGCCAGTGCCATAGCTACGTAGTTTTTGGCGCCACCTCGGAGGGGGCCACATAAGTAAGGAGGGGTGGCCACCTCGGGCCACCCCTCCTTACAACCAACGGCACCGCTCATTTGACGGTACTGACACGACTGACGCTGCAGTCGGCTGCCCCAGCACCACCATGAGCGCTTTCGTTGGCCATACCGGTGCCGTTCCCTAGCCAACGGCACCGCGAGCCATTACCCGCTTAAGTACTACCCACCGTTGCCGCCGATGCCGTTACCCGCGCTGGCGACACCAGTGCCCAGGATGCCGATGCCGCTCAGGACGTTAATGCCGATGCCGCCCTGGCCGTTGCCACCCTTACCGCCGTCGCCGTCGCCACCGCCGCCGCAGCAGCCATCGGCGGTGAACATGGACATGACTGTGCGCGCCGGGAGCAGCTCTAGGTACTGCCCCTCCATCTCGGCGAAACTCAATGCGTCAGACATACAGATCCTCCTCCACAGTGACCCCCGCAGGGGCCCGGAACAGATCACCTCATCGACGGCATTGCCGATTCGGATAGATCTCACCTTGGCGAGCAGAAGATCGGCTGACAACATGGCAGGCACCTAACTTTTCACGCCACCACTTAGCCGAAAATGCCGGTATTGGAGCACCTAGTCATTTGTATGCACCACGTACATTGCCGACGGCCGGGTACCTACCAGCGCGACGGCGTACCAGCTAGTCGATGTGCCGCCTGACCGGCATCACGGCTGGTAGCCGTCGTGCTGGGGAGGCCCCTAGGTAGTCCGACGTCGCATCCAAACAGTCCGTACCCGGTTTACAATGTTCTCATTAGTCCGATTTAGCCGCGGGCACCCGGACCTTAACGACAATAAGACGGGGCTGACTACCTAGATTCGGCAATATCACTACCTAGTTCCCTCGGCGCGGTGACTACTCAGCGGGACCGAGCAGTAACACAGCGGTGACGATATCCACCGTTGGCTCCCAGCTGTGATGCATTTGTGACTTACGTCATTACATTACATTTTGACGGATTCGTCGGCACGCGCTGCCTGCCGGTCGCATGAATTCTCGCCACTACGGATGATCCGCCGGTGGCGATCCCAGCGACCAGCCGGCGATCGGCTCGTGCAGCGCTGAACCGTCTGGCGCCGCGCCGAGGCGGCTGCAGACGAGCTGCAGCCGGGTTGCCACCCACGGCGGCCCCTGCCACGATGCCAGCCGCTCGACCAACGGCCGCAGGTCCACTCCACCGTCGGCCCGGGCCAGGGTGACGTGCGGGCGGTAGGGACGGTGCTCCATCGTCAGCCGGCTACGACGGGCTGCAGCGCTCGTCGAGCCGGCGAGCCTGCGCAGCTTGTCCCGATCGCCACGCACCCCGGTCCACAAGACCCGGTGGCCGAACCGACCGCCACCGCCCAGCGCCAGAGCCAGCGGCGAGTGCCTCGCGGCAGCCCGGGACAGCCGGCGAGCCAGCTCATCAACAATGTCATCGCCGACCTCACCGAGGAAGGCGAGCGTCACATGCCACTGCTGCGGGCGCGTCCACCGCAGCTCCAGCGTGCACTCGCGCAGCTCTTGGGTGACGACGCGCAACGCCTCAATGACCTCACCGGGAGGCGTCAAGGCCACGAATAGCCGCATCAATGGCCCGTCAGGCCACCGCGGGCTGCGAGGCGTGGTCGTGAAGGAGATACTCGGCGGGTTGGAATCTCCGGGTGGCCCGGCGGAACCGCCAGGTGAACGTCGGCCACAGCGTGGTGTTGTGGCCGTGAGCGTCGAGGTACCAGCTTTCACACCCACCCGCAGTCCACACGGTGCCCGCCATCCGACGCTGCACGGTCTGGTTGTACGCCAGCTGGGCCTCCGGCCGGACCTCCACCGCAGGCGCCCCGGTGCGCTCGAGGTGGCGCAGCGTGTCGATGGTGTAAGCAACCTGGGACTCGATCATGTAGATCAGCGAGGTGTGCCCGAGCCCGGTGTTCGGGCCGACCAGTATGAACAGGTTGGGAAATCCGGCCACAGTCGTGCCGCGGTGCGCTTGGGCCCCGCCGGACCAGACCTCGGCCAGGGTCCGGCCATCACGGCCATGGATCCACGAGGCCATCGGCATATCAGTGACGTGGAATCCGGTACCGAAGATGATGGTGTCGACCTTCCGGCGAGTGCCGTCGGAGGCCTGTACCCAGTCCGCGCCGACCTGCGCGATCCCCGACGTGATGACGCCTACATTGGGTCTGGTAAGCGCGGGCAGGTAGTCGTTGGAGATGAGGATGCGTTTGCAGCCGATGGTGTAGTCCGGCGTCAGTTTGGCGCGCAGCTGCGGGTCGGCGACCTGGCGGCGTAGGTGTGCGCGGGCGATCAACTCGGCGCCCTTGAGTAGTCGTGGATTCACCGCGAATCCCGGCACCAACGCCTCCCGGCCACAATAAACTCCGGCCCGCAGCAGCCGCTGGACGGCGGGCAAGGTCCGGTACAACTTCTGCTCGATACGGCCGAACTCCCGTTCGCCGCGCGGCATGATCCAGGCTGGGGTGCGCTGGAACAGCGTGAGGGAGGCGACTTCGGGAGCAATCTGCGGGACGAACTGGATGGCCGAGGCGCCGGTACCGACTACCGCTACGCGCCGGTCGCGCAGGTTGTAGTCGCGGTTCCAGCGCGCCGAATGGAAGACCGTACCCTGGAACGATTCCAGCCCCGGAATGCTCGGAACGTTCGGCTCTGAGAGCGCGCCAGTGCCGGTGATCAGCACGTCGCAGCTCAGCTCGCCGCGGTTCGTACTAATCCGCCAGCGGCGGTGCGGATGATCCCACGCGGCCGCGAGTACCTCGTGCTGGAAACGGATATGTGGTCGCACACCGTAGCTGTCGGTGCAGTGCCGCAGGTAGTCCCAGATCTCCTGCTGGCCAGAGAAGTTACGACTCCACGACGGGTTGAGCTCGAAGGAAAACGAGTACAGCCGGGAAGGTACGTCGCAGGCGCAACCCGGATAGCAGTTGTCCCGCCAGGTGCCGCCGACGTCGGCGGCCCGTTCCAGCACCACGAAATCGGTCATTCCGTGCTGGCGAAGTCTGATCGCCATACCCAACCCGGCGAAGCCGGTACCGATGATGATGACGTGGTGGTGAGTCTTCTCGTTCACGACCGCTTCCCTTTGCGCACTGGTGTTACCGTCGGTAACCCTACCGCTCAGTAGGTATGGGTGTCCAGCCCGCACCGCGGCGTCTCCCGCCGCCTGACGGACCGGTTACCGCTGGTCGCAGGGGTCGCGCTACCGGCGGGCTGAACTCGGTCGACCAGTCAGCGCGGGGGAACCGCCGCCGGACGCCGCAGCGGCCGCGCCTGCGCCATGAAACTGCAACCTCCTGGTAGTCCTTATCTCTACGCAAGTGGCGTAAATCCGAAGATGAAACGATGGGAGACCACGCCCCGTGGCACCCGAATCGCTGGTCAAGGCCCGCGGGACCGCACTCGGTCCACAGATCTGGGCCGCTGACACCGTCGAGGTCCTCTCCCCGCCTGACCACCTGGCGCCCGCCGCTGTGGAGGCTCTGGGCTGGGCCGGCGTGGTGCTGCCCCCCATGGTGGTGCTCGGCCGCCGGGTGGTCGCCGTGGCCAACCTCATCGTCGACGTTCATGAGCGTCGGATCAGTTCAGGCTGGGGCCCGGTGACCGACCGGGTGTCGGTGTCCACCTGGGACTGGCCAGAGATGCAACACCTCGCGCCGACACCCGCAGTGCAGCTCAGCGGCATCATCGCACCAGCCCGGCACTGGCGGACCGGTCTCACCGGTGCCGCGCCGTTCGCGACGTTGTGCCCTACCGCCCTCCTACTACCGGCGCATATCGCCCGCAACGTCGAGTGCCTTACCCACGCTGAGTACTACGGCCCCACCGTGCTCGCCGCCGCAGGTCCACCCGAAGGCGATTCTGACGCCGTCGACATCGTGCACGTAGGACGCTCCCGGGTGGTCTCGAACACTCCCCCGACCGCGACCAGCCGGTGGGTGCACGAAATGGTCTACGACCGACTGCTGGCACTGCTCTAGTGCGGGTCTAGTGTCCTGACGCGTGTCTGGCTTTAGTGTTTTACGTATCCGATGAGGCAAAGCTGCGCGATCTACAACGTTGTGGCGAGCCGTTGAAGGCGAGGCTCTGGGAAGTCAGCCATTGGCAAGCGGGCGCGGGCTCGGGGGTTGACCACGGCCTGCGACAAGCCCACGCCAATTGAGCTACAGCCACTATATGTCGCTTGACGCAACACAAACCGCAATCAGTGGATGATGCCGCGCTAGGGGAGCGCGGGAATTCCGGCCGGGACTGCCTTCGGGTCCTGACCGTAGAAGTTCGGCCGCCGTTCACCGTCAGTGGCAAGGAAGACGATGAGCACTATCGCGCCGATCAGCGGGATGAGGGCGATCAGCAGCCACCAAGCGCTCCGACCGGTGTCGTGCAACCTGCGGACGCCTACGGCCAAGCCCGGCACGAACACCGCTACCGCGTAGAGCAGGCCGAGTAGGCCGGTTCCGAGCGCCGTGTCGAGGATGGTGAGCATAATCGAAACGATCAGGCTGACCAGCGTGAACATCCAGTATTCCTTCCGGCGCGCGCGACCGGCGAAATCGGCATACTGGCGGAACACCTTGAGGTACCACTCCATGATTGGCTCCCAGTTCGCGGGCGCGCGCGTCCCGCTTCCGAAAGCATAGCCCCACACAATGTTGCCGGGTTGGAACGCCCGCATCACCCATTTGGTCGCCTACTCGACGCAATGATGCGGCCGCTGATCGAACTCGGCAACAGCGGCGTCGTCTTAAGCTGTATTTCGAAGCAGATGTGCGGGGCGGGGCCGTTCCTCTCGAACGACCCCGCCCCATTTGCGGGTGCCTGCGCTGCACGCGTCCGGCGCCGGACGGGGGATCTCCCGGGCGTGCAGTGCATGACGTGACGTGCACTGGGCGGCGGGATCCGGCGGTCATCGGACCAACGTTGACGGTGGCGGTCGGTCAGGCAACGACGGTGCCACCGGCGCGGCACTCCACTCGGTGAGGAGCGGTGTGGGTCCAGGCTATGAAGTTGTGCTTGGCGCTCCCACCGGCGGCACGCGGGGCGTGCAGTACCGCCGGTGGGAGAGCTTGGTGGCCGGTGATCCTTCGACATCTCGGTCGGGGGCACGGACGTTCGCCGGATCACCGGCCACATGGCGGCTGCTCAGCCTTCGTGGGTGGGGGGAGACCCACGAATCACGGCGAGACCGCCAGCTCTATGGAGTTGAAGTAACCGGGTTCAGCGTGCGGCCGCTGCGCCGGCAGAAAATAGCGACCTCGGATCGCGCAGCTGCGACACAGCCTGGCGCGCGCCAGATATGGCAGGGACCGATTTCGGAGCAACGGCCTCGGACACGCTTTCGGCGTGGACGAGGTGCTCGTTCGCGGCCCGCCACACGCTGCACAGCGCCGCACGGGGTCGCCAACGGCTTGAGCACTCCGGGCAACGACCGCGGCTATCAGGCGCATGACTGGCCAGCAGTGCCCGCCAACCATGGGTCAGACGGGGCAGCTCACTGCGAGCCACCGACAGCAGCGACCCGTTATCGGCGCTGCTTGCCAGCTCATCGAGCATGTCGAGCCGCTCCCACACTGCCTGCCGGAGCATCTGGCCCAGAACCTGATCCACCTAACCGCCCTCCTGCCGTCCCAACCCGTCCCCACCTGCCTCATACCGGGAATCTCGTCCACTGAGGCAGAACACGGGCCCTAGTCGCGCCAGTTCAACGTACAAAGTGCGGGGCCGGATAAAACCCGCCATGGGCTGCGCTGCGCTGATCGGCCATGCTATGACGGTGAACGGCACAAACTGATAGGTGCGGCCGATCAGCTTTGCCGAAGTGCACTTCACCAGCGACGACGAGTATGCCTACTCTGCACACGTCGCCCGTCGGACGGCAAGGGGGCGAGATGAACGTGACCGGCTCGCAAGACAACCGGCTGTCTCTGGAGAACTGGAACGAGCCAGAGATGAAGCGGGCACTTGCGGATCGCGACATCAGCTCGGTTTATCGCCTGCTCCGACGGGTAGGAATCTCGCAACGGCACATCGCGGCCCTGACTGGTCAGTCCCAGTCCGAGGTCTCGGAGATCCTCAAGGGTCGCCAGGTCATGGCCTACGACGTGCTAGCGCGGATCTCCGGCGGTCTGGGTATCCCGCGGGGATACATGGGTCTGGCCTATGACCCGGCGACGGCGACGAGCATGGTCGGACCGTCCGACAATGCGCTGGCGGAGGAGGACGAGTCGGTGAAGCGCCGGAAGCTCCTGGCGCATGGAGCTGCCGTGATGTTCGGCACCGCAGTGCTGGGGGCCGACCGCGGGCAATGGCTGCCCAGCCCTGCCCAGACACCCGCGCCGAGCAATATCGGTATGGCGGACGTCAAGCAGGTTGAGGCAGCCACCAGAGCCATGCGTGCTCTGGATTACCAGTTCGGCGGCGGCGCGTGTCGTGACGCGGTCGTCGCCCAGCTGTCGTGGGCACAGCGCCTGCTGGGCTCATCGGGTACCGAAGTGGTGCGCCTGCAACTGTTCCGGGCGCTGGCCGACCTGCAGAATCTGGCTGGCTGGACGACTTTCGACGTGGGGCTGCTGGACTCTTCGCGCAACCACTTCGCCACCGCTCTGGAATTCGCCAAGCAGTCCGGCGACTCGAGCCTGATGTCGAACATCATGTACCGGATCGGTCGGGTCTATCTCCACCACGGAGATGCCAACGACGCGTTGAAGTGGTTCCAGCTGGGCCAGATCGCCGCGCAGGATTCCGGCTCGGAGCTGGCCGTCGCGGTGCTGTGCGGCAACGAGGCCTGGGCGTACGCGATGATGGGCGACGACGTGCAGGCCAAGAAGCTGCTCGGCCGATCCCGCGACGAGCTGGCCAGGGCGAATCCGAACGACACACCCGACTGGGCCAGGTTCTACAACGACACCGATATGTACGCGATGATCGGGACGGTCTACAACGAACTTGCGGCTCACGATCCGCGTCATGCGGCTGTCGCCATTCCCGCGTTCGGCCAGGCCCTGGCCCGCTACGACGAATCGATGGGCCGCAGCCAGGCGTTCACCCTCACCATGCTGGCCACCAGCTACCTACGTCAAGGCGATGTCGACCACGGTATCCAGGTCGGTCGCAGGGCCCTGGTGGCGGCGTCAGCGGTGAAGTCGAAGCGGGTCACCGATCGGCTCCAGCCGTTGGAGATCGAAGCGGCCCGACGGTCCACAAACGCGGACTCCCGTGACCTCGCACACCTGATCCGGCAACAACGAAGCTTGTGATGAAGCCCACCGGGACGGTGCTGACCAGGGTCCGCTGTGACGAGCGGCTCACCATCGCGCTACGCGCGGTGTGCGGTCAGCTCGGCCTGGATCCGGTCGAGGCGCGACTGCTGCGCAATGTCAATAACGCGGTGTTCCAGCTGGCCCGCGACCCGGTCGTGGTCAGATTGGTCACCTTGCCGTCCTACGTACAGCGCGCCAACCTGGTGGTGGCGGCAGCAACCGTGTTCGCCGAACATGACGTGCCCGCGATCCGCTTGCTGCCCGGTGTCCGCCAGCCGGTGCGGGTCGGTGAACACGTTGCCACCGTGTGGCAGTCGGTGCCACCGGTCGGCCCAGCGCCGGGCGGCGCGGATCTGGCCGAGCTGTTGCGGGCGGTGCACGCGGTGCCGTTGCCCTGCCGGGCGTTGCCGTCCTGGGATCCACTCACCGATTTCGACAATCGAGTGCGGCACACCACCGCGATGACCGCCGCTGACCGCGACTTCCTGCTGTGCCGCAGCGCTGAGCTGGCCGCCGCAGTCGCCGAAGTACGGTTCGCCCTGCCTCCTGCGGTTGTGCATGGTGATGCGCATGTCGGCAACATCATTTCCGGGCCAGACCGCCCGGTGCTGTGCGACTTCGACTCGTGCGCAGTCGGCCCACCGGAGTGGGATCTGACCCCGGTCGCGGTGAGCCGGGTGCGGTTGGGCAAGCCCGCCGCGCACCAGCGCGACTTCATCAAGACCTACGGGTTCGATGTGCGGGACTGGGACGGCTTCGAGATAATGCACGGTATTCGCGATCTCAAGCTGATCGCCGGAGTATTTCCCCGGGCTACGTCTTCCCCAGCCGTGCTGGCGGAGTTCGACCGCCGGATGGCCAGCCTGCGGGCCGGCCGACTGTCCGACCGATGGCGGACCGTCCGGCGCTGAAAGAGTGTGTTGATCTACCAGGGCGTCTACTGTCGAGTCCTGTGTCGCCGGCCCCCCCATCGGTGGCGGGAGCGCTGGTCCCGTCCCGCACCGTGAGTAACCGACTGTGTCGCATCAGTGATCTGGCGCCCACCAACGGGCCAACGGCCACCGCCCTGGCGCTCACCAATGGCCCTGCGCTCATGATCTCGCATGCGCGGTCGCTGCGCGCGCTCCCGCTGCATCTACTGCACACGTCCAGCTGGGCGGACCAGTGGCCAGTTCGTCTGGACGCTGACGAGCTCACCACCCTGCTGAGCACCTTGCGGGCCGGTTCGGACGCTGCGTCGGCCCGTCTCGCAGAGAACGCGATCGGGTACGCCACGGCTTGGACAGGTGGGACGGCTGGTCCCCATTCGCGCAGCTGGCCGCCGAAGAACCCACACGACGTGGTCGCGGCGCTGCACCGGATCCTGACCCGGTCCCGGTTTCTCAAAGGTTCCCGCTCGTGTTTTCCACTGGACACCGCGGTGGCACAGATGCTTCCGTTCGTCCAAGCCCGGCAGCCGATCACAATCCTGACCATCGGTTTCCCGTTCAAGCAGCACGACAACGGACTCAAAGCCGACGGCCCCTGGCCCGACCTGGCCGAGCTTGGTGCGCTGCTGCGCCTCAAGGAGCTCCACGATGCCTTCGCGGCGGTGTATCCGCCCGGCCTGCGGGTGGTGGTACTCAACGACGGTGGGTACTCGCGACCGCGCGGCTGGCCGGAGATGCGGCGCTACCGGCGGCAGCTGCGACGTTATGCTCAGCTGCTCGGGCTCGAGGATGCCGCGCGGTTCTGCGACCAGTCCTGCTTCGTCGCCCGGCTGCTCGGTGCGCGCGGCTGGGCTCGGCGCGAGCAGTACCGTCGCCGGTTCCGCGAACTGATCACCGTGCTGGCCGGCAACCCGCGTTCGCTGGACAGCGCCACCGGGATCGACCAGCGACTCGTGGAGGAACTGCCGCACGCACTGGTGTCCAACGTCCCGTCGTTCCGCGACATCTTGTCCTCGCTGGTCTACTCGGTGCCGGTGCCCGCCCGGGCCGGCGTCGAACCGCGTCGGTGGGCCTGTGAGGTACTCGCCTGGCCCGACGGCTTGTCTGCGCCCGAGCTGCCGCCGGAGGTCGTGTCGGCTCGGCGCGAGGTGCTTGGCTGCGCGTGGCAGGACACCGTGAACTTCCTTGCGGCCTCGCTGGCCGATGCCGCCGTCGGAGTCGCCCAGCGCTTTCCACCGCATGTCCGGCTCGCCACGGTGGCCTCCCGGCCAGGTTGCAGTGGTTTCTCCTACCTCGGGGGCTCCACCCTGTTGCCCTGGCATGGAACCGGATGTCTGGACGGCCGGGGGCTGCTGTGCGCTGAGTTCTTGGTGAGCCTGGACCATCGCAACTTCCTCCCGGTTTACTGCGACCTCGTCGGCGATGATCAGCCACTTTTCATGGTCCCCTTCGCCCGGACCCAGTTCACCCAAGGCCGCCGCCGAGTAGACCCCACCCTGCTCACCACCGCCCGCCTCCGTCACCGCTGAACCGAGGGAACCAGATGGGATCGATATCTCTGTTCGGTCGCCGACGGTCCATGGCCGCACTGGTGACCCTCGCCGCCTTGGTCGCCGGGTGTGGCGGGCTGAGCAGCAGCGGCCCGTCCGCGCACAGCGGCAGCCTCGCCCAGCAGGTCAACCTTCAAGGCCAGTCCTACTCTGTGGGCGGTAAGGATTTCGACGAGCAGCTGGTGCTGTGCGAGGTCGCCGTCGCCGCCCTGGAGTCGGTCAACGCCAAGGTCACCGACCGGTGCAATGTCGGTGGCACGGACGCGACCCGCCAGGCGCTTCTCAGCGGCGACATCGGTATGTACTGGGAGTACACCGGTACCGCATGGGTTTCCTTCCTGAAGCAGAAACCGATCCACGACAGCAAGGCGCAGTACGACGCGGTCAAGCAACAGGACCTTGCCGAGAACAAGATCGTCTGGCTGCAACCGACGCCGTTCAACAACACCTACGCCTTCGCGGTGAAGAAGGAGCGGGCTCAACAGCTCGGACTGCGAACGCTGTCGGACATGGCCGCGTACATCCGCTCCGGCAAGCCGGGCAACCTCTGCGTCGAGACCGAATACCAGAATCGGGACGACGGACTCGTCGGCCTGCAGCGGACCTACAACTTCCAGGTCCCACCGGATCGACTGCGGGTGCTCCAGACCGGTGCGATTTACCAGACCACCGCCGACCAGCAGGAGTGCCTGTTCGGGGAGGTGTTCACCACCGACGGCCGCATCCCGCAGCTCGGGCTGACAGTGCTGGCCGACGACAAGCTTTACCACCCGCTCTACAACGCGGCGATCAGCATCCGCAAGGACGTCTACGACCGGGACCCGAACATCGCCAAGGTGTTCGCACCGATCTCCGCGGCCCTGACCGACGACGTGATGTCCGAGCTGAACCGGCAGAAGTCCGCGCAGGGCAAGTCGCAACGCGACGTCGCCCGCGACTGGCTCGCGCAGAAGGGTTTCATCACCAGAGGGTCCTGATCATCGGCCCCGGCAATCCCGCCGCTACCCCGCTGGGGGGTAACGGCGGGAGTTGGGCTGGCGATGGTTACTGCGACTGGACCAACAGAGGCGGTGCATATGGGGGCAAGGCGGCGTCAGGCCGTGGCGCGGGAAGCCGACTTCTTGGACGGCTTGGTGGACGCGCAGCTGGGGTTCATCGGCCAGTTGCCGATGCACCGGCGCGAGGAGCTCGCGCAGGCCCTCGCGGTACTGGTGATGCTCGCCCAGGACCATCGGTATCGCGCCCGGGGCTGGATCAGCCGCCGCGAGCTGCGGCACCGCATCGATCGAGCGCTAGCCGGCCTTGACGCGCTGATCGGAGTCCCCGGTACCACTGCCACGGTGCTACCCCAGCGATGACCACAGCGAGCTGATCGGCGCGGCGCGGATCCGGTCATCGACGGGGAAGGCGTGCGGACCGGTGTGCAGCACGAGACCGCCGACCATGCGGTCCCCAAGCCGGTCCCGCAACCAGATCAGGTGACGGGCGTCGGAGCGGCTGACCGTGGCGGCGGCCTTGACCTCGATGCCGACGACTCGCCCGTCGCCGAACTCGACGACGACGTCCACCTCGTGTCGCCCATCGCGGTCTCGCAGGTGGAACAGTCGCGGCGAGGTCTCCGCGACGGTCAGCTCCGGTCGCAGCTGGCTGATGACGAAGGTCTCCAGCAACCGTCCGCGCAGATCAGACTCGCGCAAAACGGCGGCCGCGTCGACGCCGAGCAGCGGGCCCACCAGCGCAGGCTCGACCAGGAGCCGCTTGGGTCTGCTGGTGAGCCGGGACAGCCGGTTTGTGTGCCACGCGGGCATGAGGTCGACCACGAGGAGTGCGGCGAGCAGCCCGTCGTAACCGGCGGCGGTGAGTCGGTTGACCTCTGCCGTCTCATAGAGAGTGCGGTGCTCCACGACCCCGGCGGTGTTCGCCGCGAACGCCTGGAGGTAACGTCGCAGGCGGACTGGATCTCGGGAACCATCGACCAGCGCGCCGTCCCGTGTGACGACCTCGTCGACGTAGCTCGCGAGCCACCGACGCCGCAACCTCGCATCGGGCTGTAGCGCCACCTCCGGCAGCATCCCGTGCAGCGCCCGATCGACGTAGTCGATCAGGTTACCGCTGCGAACACCTCCGGGACAAGTTGCCATTCGTCCACCAGCAGTGGAGTGGATCGGCTTCGTAGCGCCGCGTCCGGGTCCGCGCGGACCAGATCGGCGTCCGCTGGCCGATCCAACCGCAGCGAGTCATCGACGTGGCGGCGTGCGGTCGTCGTGCAAATGTTGATCTCGCTGACGCGCACAGTCTGATAACTTTTATGCACATTTTTAACTGTCGTTTTTGCTCATACGTTGGGTATAGCTCAACCCGGCGTTTAACCTCACGACATGGGCTCCTACCTGCGGTACCTGTCGGAGAACTCCACTGAACTGATCTTCTACGCTCAGCAACACTTCCTGCTGGTGGGTTACTCGGTGGGGTTGGCCAGTGTGATCTCGCTGGCGCTGGCGCTGGTGCTGCACACCAACCAGCTCACCCCACCGTCGTGGCGGCGCAGCCTGCGGGTGGGCGGCCGGGAGACGTCGCTGCTGCTCGCGTCCGCCGCGCTGACCATCCCGTCGCTGGCACTGTTCGGCATCCTGCAGCCGCTGCTGGGGCTCGGGGTCACCCCGAGCATCGTCGCGCTGACCCTGTACGGCATCTACCCGGTACTGCGCAACACCCTGGCCGGACTGTCCTCGGTGGACCCGGCTGTGCTGGAGGCCGCTCGCGGCGTCGGGATGGGCCCGGTACGCCGGATGCTGCGGGTGCAGCTACCGCTGGCCTGGCCGGTGATCATGTCCGGGATCCGGGTCGCGGTGCTGATCGTGATCTCGATCGCGGTGGTGGCCGCCATCATCAACGGCCCCGGTTTCGGCAAGCCGTTGCAGGACGGCTTGGCCAGGCTCGGCGCCGTCAACTCGTTCAATGAGGTCATCACCGGAACGCTGGGGTGTCTCGTGGTGGCGGCCGGCTACGAGATCGTGTTCGTTGTCGTCCGGCGGTTGACCACCCCGAGGGGGCTCCGTGTCTGAGACCGTGCAGTCTCCGATCGACTCAACCCATCGGTCCGGGCAGCGTCCGATGATTGCCCTGGAAGGCGTCAGCAAGACCTACCCCAAGCAGTCGAAGCCGGCCGTGGCCGAGCTGAACCTCCAGGTTCCCGAGGGCGCCATCGTGACGCTGATCGGGCCGTCGGGGTGCGGCAAGACGACCATCCTGAAAATGATGAACCGGCTCATCGAGCCGACCACCGGGCGGATCCTGCTCGCCGGCGAGGACGTCACCGACGTCAACGCCGACCAGCTGCGCAGGCGGATCGGCTATGTGATCCAGCAGGTGGGGTTGTTCCCGCACCTGACCATCGGGGACAACATCGCGGTGGTGCCCAAAATGCTGGGCTGGGACAAGCGCCGAGTCACCAGCCGGGTCGACGAACTGCTGCACCTGGTCGGGATGGAGCCCGACGACTTCCGGGACCGCTACCCGCGGCAGCTCTCCGGCGGGCAGCAGCAACGCGTCGGGGTGGCCCGCGGTCTCGCGGCCGACCCCCCGGTGATGCTGATGGACGAGCCTTTCGGGGCGATCGACCCGATCACCCGGGAGCGATTGCAGGACGAGTTCCTCGAGGTGCAACGCCAGGTCGCCAAGACCATCTGCTTCGTCACCCACGATCTGTCCGAAGCCGTGAAGTTGGGGGATCGGATCGCGGTGTTCGCCGCTCGCGGGCGGCTGGCGCAGTACGACACACCCAGTGAGGTACTCGCCCATCCCGCTGACGACTTCGTCACCGAGTTCGTCGGCAGCGGCGCCGCCGTCCGCCGGCTGTCCCTGCTGGAGATCAGCCGGCTGGAGCTGGAGGAGATCGTGATCTCCGGTGCCAGGGCTGCTGGGCAGGACCATCCCGTGCTGTCGGTGGACGGCGCGGGCCACCCATCGACCTGGCAGCATGTGCCCGGATCCGATCAACCCCCGGCACTGGTCACGGTTCCGCTGTCGGGCACTGTCTATGACGCCGTCGACGTCATGCTCGACAGGCGCGCTCCGGTTGTCGTCGTGGTCGATGACGACGGGCTGCCCCGAGGCGCGCTGCGCTGGGAGACGCTGGTGGCCGACCTGCGCACCAAGGGGCAGCCGCGATGACAGCGGCCGTACCCGCCCGTGCACCGGGCTGGATCCGGCGCAACCGCGACCTGGTCGCCACGCCGGTGATCGTGGTCGTCGGGCTAGCCGGCGTGCTCGTCTACACCGCCACTCGGCAACTGGACAGCGTCGAGCAACGGGCGCTGGATCCGTCCTACCTGTGGCCCAGGTTCCTCGAGCAGATCTGGCTCACGGTGGCGTCCACCGTGGTGGTGATCGTGTTGGCACTGCCGCTGGGGATCGCGCTGAGTCGCCCGGCGGCCGCCCGGATCCGCACCGGGACGCTCGCGTTCGGTGGCTTCATGCAGGCGCTGCCAGCCTACGGTGTGATCATCCTACTGGCCTTCCTGCTCGGGTTCGGCACCACGACGGCGATCATCGCTCTGGTCCTGGCGTCGTTCCTGCCGGTGCTCACCAACACGGTGGTCGGCCTGCTGCAGGTGGATCCGGCGCTCATCGAGGCCGCCCGAGGCATGGGGATGTCCGCCAGGCAGACCCTGCTGAGGGTGGAGATCCCGCTCGCGGTGCCGGTGATGGTGGCGGGCATCCGGGTGGCGCTGGTACTCAACGTCGGTACCGCCACACTGGCCACGTTCATCGGCGCTGGCGGCCTCGGCGAACCGATCAGCAGCATGCTCTATCTCGGCCGGGCGCAGGCGGTGCTCGCCACGTCAGCCATCGTGGCAGCGCTGGCGTTGATCATCGACTGGCTGGGCGGCGTCGCTGAAAGGCTCGTCGGCGGACGGATCGGGTGAGATCCGGACCACCCGCCGCTGGGGTGCTAGCCGCCGTTTTGACGGCACTGGCGGTGGCCGCCGCACTGGTAGCCGGCTGCGCCGGGCTCAACAGCAGCGGCCCGCAAGCCGAGGCGGGTAGCCTCGCCCACCAGGTCAACCTGGCGGGCCAGTCCTACACCGTGGGCGGCAAGCTCGCCGACGAGCAGCTGGTGCTGTGCCAGATCGCGATCGCTGTGCTGGAGTCGGTCAACGCCAGGGCCATCGACCAATGCAATATCGGCGGCACCGACGCGACCCGCCACGCGCTTCTCAGCGGTGACATCGATCTGTACTGGGAGTACACCGGTACCGCCTGGGTCACCTTCCTGGGTCAGAAGCCGATCCAGGACAGCAAGGCGCAGTACGAGGCGGTCAAGCAACAGGATTTGGCCCGCAACAACATCGTCTGGCTCGCGCCGACCCCGTTCAACAACACCTACGCCTTCGCCATCAAAACGCAGCGCGCCCAGCAACTAGGGCTGCGGACGCTGTCAGACATGGCCGCATACATCCGCTCCGGTCAACCCGGCAATCTCTGCATCGAGCCCGAGTACCAGAACCGCGACGACGGATTCCCCGGTCTGCAACGCTCCTACGGCTTTCAGGTGCCCCCGGACGGGCTCAAGGTGCTGCAGGCCGGATCCATCTATCAGGCCACCGCCGACCAGAAGGAGTGCCTGTTCGGGGAGGTGTACACCACCGACGGTCGCATCCCCGAACTCGGGCTCACAGTCTTGGCCGATGACAAGCTGTACCACCCGCTGTACAACGCGGCGCCCACCATGCGAAAGCAGGTCTACGACCGCAACCCGAACATCGCCAAGGCGTTCGCCCCGATCTCCGCGGCCCTGACCAATGAGGTGATGGCCGAGCTGAACCGGCAGCGGTCCGCAGAGGGCAGATCGCCGCGCCGGGTTGCCCGCGACTGGCTCGGGCAGCACGGCTTCATCGCCAATGGGTCCTGATCGTCGTGTCCCTGATCGTCGTGTCATCGGCCGGTGGTCGCGCAGGCTGTCAGTCCCGGGACATAGTCTGACGCCGTGGACTCGACAGTGCTGCTGGACGCCGCTGTGGTCACCCGCTGCCGCCGCCGGGTGCACCTGGAGCACGATCCCGCGGTAGCCGACACGCCGCGCGCTGCGCTGGACGCGACCGCCGCGAGGCGGATCGCCGACGCCGTCACGCACCGCCGTTTCGTCGCCGACCAGCTGGTCGGCTACCACCCCGCTGACTGGGCAGAGGTCTCGCCGGGGCTGCCTGCCGACCAGCGGTGCAGCGCCACCCTCGCCCTACTCCTCGGAGGCGCACCGTTCGTCTGGGGCGGCCTGCTGCTGGCAGATCCCCAGGGCGGCCGCCGGGGCGGCGTAGAACTGCTGGTGCGCCACCACGGTGGCTACCTTCCAGTGATCGTCGTCCGGCACAAGGTGACCGACCCGGGCTCCGGGGCCCGCACCAGCTCGTTGTCTCAACCGACGCTGGCCAGGATCGACCCGAAGCGCAAGGTCCGCCCCCAGTCCAGGGACCAGTTGCGGCTGGCGCATGCGGTGCGGCTGCTACAGGCGGCCGGGTTGGCCACCCGCGGTCGGGCCACCGGCGGGGTGATCGGGCTGGAGGGTGACGTCGTGGTGTGGCACGACCTGGACGCCCCCACCTGGCCGGGTGGCCGGACCGCGATGGCCGAGTACGACGCCCGGTTCGCCGACCGGCTTGCGGTCGCGCGCGCCGCCGCGACCGAGGAAGAGCCGCTGGCCCAGCCGTCCCGGGTCACTGAATGCCGGTCCTGCCCCTGGTGGCCGCTGTGCGGTCCGGCATTGCGGGCCTCCCGGGACGTGAGCTTGGTAGTGCGCGGGGAGGATGCGGTGGCGCTGAGAGCGGCCGGGTTGTCCACCGTGGACGAGCTGGCCGCACTTGACCCGGCGGGCGACCCGCCCGTGCCGATGGCCGGGATGTCTTTCCGTGACGCGGTGCTGCTGGCCCGCGCCTGGCAGCAGGACCTCACGCTGGTGCGGCGCAACCGGCGCATCACCGTGCCGCGCGCCGACGTGGAGGTGGACGTGGACATGGAGAGCTTCGACGAGTCCGGGGCGTATCTATGGGGCTGCCTGCTGTCGGGCTCCGACATCGGGATGCCGAGGGGTTATCACGCTTTCGCCACCTGGGAACCGGTGCCGACGCCCGATGAGGCCCGGTCGTTCGCGGCATTCTGGGGCTGGCTGACCGAGGTCCGCGCCCGCGCAGCCGAGCGTGGTCTGAGCTTTGCCGCGTACTGCTACAACGAGCAGGCCGAGAACCGCTGGATGTTCTCCTCGGTGGAACGCTTCGCCGGCGCCCCCGGGATCCCCACCGCCACCACCGTGGGAGAGTTCGTCACTTCGGGCCGATGGGTCGATCTGTACGCGGTGGTCAGCGCTGAGTTCCTCTGCGCGCACGGCAAGGGACTCAAGACGATCGCTCCGGCCGCCGGGTTCTCCTGGCACGATCCGGAGGCCAGCGGCGAGAACTCGATGCGCTGGTACTCCGACGCTGTCGGTCTGGGCGGCGCGCCACCGGACCTGACCCAGCGGGACCGGCTGCTCACCTACAACGCCGACGACGTGGGCGCCACCCGGACGCTGCGACTGTGGATGAGTTCCGAACAGGTCAACGACGTGCCATACGCCGGCGATCTGATAACTGTGCGACCATGACAAGCAACACAGCGTGAGGGGAGAACCGCATGTTCGTGCGTCGCATCGCGGTGATCGGTTCCGGGTATGTGGGCCTGACCACGGGCGCCTGCCTTGCCTCGCTGGGGCATCGAGTGGTGTGCGCCGACGTCGACGCGCGAAAGGTGGCCCGGCTGTCCGCCGGGGAGGTGCCGATCCTGGAGCCAGGGTTGCCCGACCTGGTGGCGCAGGGGCTAGCCGCCGGTCGGTTGCGGTTCGTGGTGGGAGCCGCGGCCGCGGTGACTGATGCCGAGGTGGTGTTCCTGTGCGTGCCCACGCCGATGGGCGCCGGCGGTGCAGCGGATCTCTCAGCCGTGGAGGCGGTGGCCGCCGAGGTGCACGAACTGCTGCCGGCGGGCTGCGTGGTGGTCAACAAATCGACCGTTCCAGTGGGCACCGCGGCACGCACCGCACAGTTGCTGGACCGACCGGACGTGGCGGTGGTCAGCAACCCGGAGTTCCTCCGGGAAGGCTCGGCGGTCGAGGACTTCCTCAACCCCGACCGCATCGTGGTGGGCTGTGACGCGCAAGACGCCGCCGAACGGGTGGCGGCGCTGTATGCCCGGCTGGGCGCACCGACGGTGCTCACCGACGCGGCCAGCGCGGAGATGGTGAAGTACGCGGCGAACTGCTTCCTGGCGATGAAGCTGTCCTATGTCAATGCCATCGCCGAGCTGTGCGAGCGGTTCGGAGCCGACGTGCTCGACGTCACCGAAGGCATCGGTTACGACCGGCGGATCGGGCAGGCCTTCCTGCAACCAGGCCCGGGCTGGGGCGGTTCTTGCCTGCCCAAGGACACCCACGCGCTACTGCAGGTGTGCGCCGCCGCCGACTTCGACTTCGCACTGCTGCAAGCCAGCCTGGACACCAACACCCACCAACAGCACCGGATGGTCGCCAAGGTTCGCGACGCTGTCGGCGGATCGTTGGCCGGGCAGCGCATTGGGCTGCTCGGGCTGACCTTCAAGGCCGGCACCGACGACCTGCGCGACTCCCCCGCCCTCACGGTGGCTGCGCTGCTGGCCGCCGAGGGTGCCGACCTGATCGGCTACGACCCCGGGGTTCCCGCCGCGGTGCCCGGCATGACCGACGACCTGCAGGTCAGCGATGACCCGCTCAAGGTCGCCTCCGGCGCCGCTGCCCTGGTCGTGCTCACCGAATGGCCCGAGTTCCGGTTATTGGACTGGGGACAGCTGGCTGAGCTGGTGCAGCGTCGCATCGTGATCGATACTCGCAACCTGCTCGACGCCGACGTGCTGCGCCGGGTCGGCTTCGAAGTCCGCGGCATCGGCCGCAGAGCCACCCAGGCGCTCACGACCTTCTAACGCCGGCCGCGCCTGCGAGCGTGATCACCGTTTATGTGCCAGCCGCGACACATCTGTCGCTACGGTCACACAAAACGTGATCAACCCCCGAGTCGACGCCCCGTGGCTACCCGCCGCCCCATCGCGGGAGCCCGAAGCACATCGACACCCGGCGTGGACGGATTCCGAGCAGGACTGGGCAAAACAGCTGCCCACCATTAGCGGGGAGGGCGGCGCACCTGGAAGATCTCTCACAACTGCGTACCCGGGTGAGCAAGTGATCATGCCGGACACCGTCGCGATAGGAGAACCATGGACATCACCCAGCTAATCCTCGATGACCACAATGAGCAGCGGCGGCTCTTCGCGATCCTCGAAGAGATCGACCGCACCGATACCGCGGCTCTCAATGCTGTGTGGACACGGCTCGCCGCATTCCTCGAGGTGCACGCCGAGGCTGAGGAGCAGCTCTTCTATCCGGAACTACTGCGCGTGGGCAAAGGCGCCGGGGGCGCCGACCCGGAGGCCGAAACCAAGGACGCGATCGGCGATCACAATGACATCCGTGACGCGGTCGCCGAGGTCGCAGACCACGAGGTGGGCAGCGAAGGCTGGTATGACGCCGTCGCCAAGGCGAACGAGGCCAACAGCGACCACATGGCCGAGGAGGAACGCGAGGGCCTCACAGATTTCCGCCGGCACGCCGAGCTGCCGCTGCGCCATGACTTGGCGGTTGCCTTCATCACCTTTGAGGCCAGGCACTTCGCCGGCGTCGAACCTGTGGACAAGGACCCTGCAAGCTACGTCCGCGACGTGGAAGAGGACCGCAGGCAACGCCGCGGCCGGCCGAAGGACTAGACGCCAGCCCGTTGATCTGGTGTGCTTAGCCTTGCCTATCACCCAGTCGAGGGGCCACGAGCCATGTACGTCTGCATCTGCCGGGCGGTGACCGAATCCGAGGTGCGCGGATGCATCGCTGCCGGAGCGTGCACCGTCAAGGACGTGGTCACCCGCAGCGAGGCCGGCACTGGGTGCGGGTCATGCGTCGGCAAGATCGTTGCCCTGCTGAGCGCTCCGGCTGACGAGCTTCCCAGTCCGCTGTGGCGTACCGCCTGATCACTGGCGAACTTGCTCTTCGGTGCGGTCTGATTTACCCGATTACCGCTGGTCAGGGCAGGCTCACCTTCGGTGACAAGCCGATTCAGAACCGATACGGTAATGATCACTGAGTGATTTCCATCCAAGGGGGTTTGGCGTTATGCGCGGCGATGACGAGGTCCTGGCGCTACTCAATGAGCAGCTGACCAGTGAACTGACCGCCATCAATCAGTACTTCCTGCACGCCAAGATGCAGGCCAACTGGGGATTCACCAAGCTCGCCGAGCACACCCGGTCGGAGTCCATCGAGGAGATGCAGCACGCGGAGCGGATCACCGACCGCATCCTGTTCCTCGAGGGTCTCCCGAACTACCAGAAGTTGCTACCGCTGCGGATCGGACAGACCGTACGAGAGCAGTTCGAGGCCGATCTGGCCGTCGAGATGGAGGTCGTCGCTCGGCTGCGTCCCGGTATCACGATGTGTCGGGAGAAAGGCGACATCACCACCGCCAACCTCTTCGAGCGCATCCTCGCTGACGAGGAGGAGCACATCGACTACCTCGAGACCAACCTGGAACTGATGGACAAGCTCGGCGAGCAGCTCTTCCTCAGTCAGCTCGTGGAGCGGCCGCCGACCAACGGCTGACCCGAATCGGCGCAGGTACGACTATCATCACCGCTGTGGGTGATAGTCGGTTATTCGGAGTGGATGACGCGCGCGCTTTGCTACCCGAGGTGCGCAGGCGAGTCGCTGCGCTGGTCGAGGCACGAGCCGACCTCAGTGAGCTGTCGATGGACCTACGCCGCTCCCGTGCGTCCGCGCTGGGCGGTCTCGCGGAGGCCAAGGCACTGCAGGCCCGGCTGGACGAAATGCTGGAGTGGTTCCCCGAGCAGGGCATCGAGCTCAAGGGATTCGCACCGTTGCTCATCGACTTCCCGGCTGAGCTCGACGGGGTTTCGGTGCGGCTGTGCTGGCTGGAAGGCGAGTCGTCGCTGGAATGGTATCACCGCTCTGACCTCGGAATCGCCGGCCGCCGCCGGCTCCCCCCTATTTAGCGCGCCCGTTTACCGCAGTCTGGATGCAGATTGCGCTAAACGGACCCGGAATTACCCCAGTCTGCATCCAGACTGCAATTACGGGAGTGGGCGTTGTGAGAGTTGGGTGGCGATTTCGGTGATTACTGGTTGGAGCAGGATCGGAGAGGCGCCGCCCAGCAGGTTGCGCTCGGCCACCTCCAGCACCACGACCTTCCCGTTGGCAAGCAGCACCCCGGCTGATCTGGGGGCTGCGCCGACGGTCTCGGGGTGCACGATAGTGATGTCGGAGAAGGCCGCGGCCAAATAGCGGCCGGCGAACTGGGTGAACGAATCGGCGATCATGACAACGGGCTGGCCGACGGTGCCCGCGGCGGGCGCCGACGTCAGCCGCAGCGGAACCCGGAAGTCGCTGGCGATCGACCGAGTCCGGTCCTGCGGCCCGGCCGGTGCCAGCGAGTACGTCGGGATCGCGTGCTCTCCGCTACGACCGATCAGCGGACTGATGTCGCCAGGCCAGCCTTCCCCAGGTAGTCGGCAGGCAGCCGCTCGGACACCATGGTCGTCTTATCCGGCGCCACCACCAGCACGAACTGCCGCCCGACATGGCGTGCACCGTAACTCGGGTCGCTCGCCTATCCTGCACCGGCTGACCAGCCGGACGTGGGGAGAATTCCAATGGGCGATCGCCGCATCGAGTGGACCGGCGAACGTTGCGTGCCGTGGACCGACGATCTGCAGGTCATCTACGAGCACTACCACCGGTACGAACTGGCCGCTCGGTTCACCGCTGGCGCGCGGGTGCTGGACCTCGCTTGCGGGGAGGGCTTCGGAGCCGCTCTGCTCGCCGCCGGAGCCCGCGACGTGGTAGGCGTCGACATCGATCCGCAGACCGTGGAACACGCCTGCGCCAACTACTCCGGGGACAAACTGCAGTTCAGGCTCGGATCGATGATCGATCCCGAGCTGCTCGCCGGAGCGGACCGCTTCGACGTCATCACCTGTTTCGAGGCACTGGAACACGTCGAGGAGCAAGACACCCTGATTGCCGTGGTGCGCAGGCTGCTGGCGCCAGGTGGGCTTTTTCTCACCAGCACGCCCGACGTGACCGTCTACAGCCACGAGCACGGCAACGACAACCCGTTCCACGTCCGGGAGCTCGCCGAACCGGAGTTCCGGGCGTTGCTGGGCAGGTCGTTCGGCCACGTCGCCGTCTTGCGCCAGAACGTCGCCGTCGGATCGATGATCAGCGGCTCAGCGCCCGGTTCGTCAACCGTCCAGACCCTGCGGCGGGCGCCCGACGGCGGGTGGCGGGTGGCGTCGGAGGTCCCGCACACCTACCTGCTCGGCATCGCCTCGGATGCGACGCTGCCGGAATTGCCCCAGCTCAGCGTGCTGGTTGATGCCGATCTGACCCTGGTGCGCGACGCACACCGCGCACTAGCCCAGCAACGGCAGCGCACCGCCGAGCTGGCCAGCCAGCTGCAGCAGGCCGCTGCCGCCCACACCACCAGCACCAGACGGCTGCAACGGCTGGAGAGCGATCTGCGCCGGCTGCGTAGCGAGCTGGCCGGTACGCACCGCCGGGCCCAGCGGGCCGAGGCGCTGGCGGGCTGGCAACGGGAGATCGCCGGCGAAGCCGACCGCCGAGCAGCCGAGCTGGAGCGCGAGGTACTGGCGTTGCGCGCGGAGCAGTCGGCCACCGCGGCACGGCTGATCTCCCGCTACCGGGGCACCGTGGAACGTGCGGCACCGCGCGGGACGGTTCGTCGTGACCTCTACGAGCGCGCTCTGGGCCGCAGGCCGACGACAACGCTGGCGACCACCCCGGCCGCCGCCGCACCGCTCGGCCCGGTGACGCTGTGGACCAGCACGTCGCCGCTGCTCAGCATCGTTGTACCGGTGCATGGGAAGTGGGACTACACCCGCGCGTGCCTGGCCAGTATCGCGGCGCACCGCCCGGCTGTCCCGTTCGAGGTGCTGGTCGTCGACGACGCCTCACCGGATCGCACCGCCGAGCTGGTCGCCGCCAGCCCGGGCGTGCGGCTGGTGCGCACTGAGCGCAACGTCGGATTCATCGGGGCGTGCAACCTCGGCGCGAACCACGCCCGCGGGTCATACCTGCTTTTTCTCAACAACGACACCGAGGTCCAGCCCGGCGCACTGGACGCGCTGGTCGATGCGGCGGACTCCGACGACCGGATCGGCCTGGTCGGCGCGATGCTGGTGTACCCGGACGGGCGGTTGCAGGAAAGCGGCGGCATCATCTGGGCCGACGGCTCGGGTTGGAACTACGGGCGCGATCGGGATGCTCACGCGCCACAGTTCCAGGTGCGCCGCGATGTCGACTACTGCTCCGGCGCGGCGGTTTTGGTCCGCCAGGAACTCTTCGAGGCCGTCGGCGGGTTCGACCAGCGATACGCGCCCGCCTACTACGAAGACACCGACCTGGCCTTCGCCATCCGGGCGACCGGGCACCGGACCATCGTCGAGCCGCGCGCGGTAGTGATGCATCACGAGGGTGTGTCGCATGGCACCGACCTCACCGGCGGCGTCAAGCGCTTCCAGGAGGTCAACCGCGCGCAGTTCGTCGACAAGTGGGCGTCAAGCCTGGCCGAGCACCTGCCGGCCGCCAGCGAGCTCAACGTGTGGCTGGCGCGTCAGCGAGGACCAGCCGGCCACCGCGGCGGCCTGGTGCTCGTCGCCGACCACCAGGTGCCGATGCCCGACCGTGACTCCGGGTCGATGCGCATGCACCGGCTGCTACTGGCGCTGGTCGAGCTGGGTCAACGGGTGGTGTTCTTCCCGTGCAACGGCGCCCTGCTACAGCCCTACACCGCTGATTTGCAGCGGCACGGGATCACCGTGATCGCCGACGCGGCCGGGCAGGACACTTTCCTGCGCGAGGCGGGCGCGGCGCTACACCTCGCAATGCTCTCCCGGCCGCAGGTGGGCTGGAAGCTGCTCGAGGAGCTGCGGATGCGCGCGCCACGCTGCCTCGTCGGCTACGACACCGTCGACGTGCACTTCCTGCGCCTGCAACGGCAGGCCGAGTTGGCCGCGGCAACAGGTGACGAGACCACTGCGACGGCGCTGGCGGGCAAGGCAGCCGCGTCCCGGGAGCTGGAGTTGGGGCTGGTGAGGGCCGCCGACTTGACGTTGGTGGTCTCCGAGCACGAGCAGGCCCTGCTGCGCAGCCTGGTACCTGAGGCCGACGTGCGGGTGCTATCCAATGTGCACCACCGGGCCGCTGAGCTGCCCGGGCCGCAGGGCCGCGCGGGACTGCTGTTTGTTGGCAGCTTCGATCATCTACCCAACCGCGACGCGGTGGCCTGGATGGCCCGCGAGGTGCTACCGCTGGTCCATCGCCGGCATCCGGGCACTGTGCTCCATGTGGTGGGCAGCAACCCGTCGCCCGATGTTCTTGAACTCGCGGATGACACCGTAGAGATACACGGCTGGGTGGCGGATCTGGTGCCACTGCACCAACGGTGCCGGCTGTCGGTGGCGCCGCTGCGGTATGGCGCCGGGGTGAAGGGCAAGGTCGGCGAGAGCATGGCCGCCGGCCTGCCCACGGTGTGCACACCGGTGGCCGTCGAGGGGATGGGGCTGGTCGACGGCGAGCACGTGCTGGTGGCTGCCGACGCTCGTGGGTTCGCAGACCAGGTGGTGGCCCTGCGCGACGACGACGCGCTGTGGTGCACGTTGTCCGAAGCCGGCGCCAACGCGATCATCCAACGGTTCGGACCCGACGTAGCAAGCGCCGCCCTACAGGATCTCCTAGCCACCGCCGCCAAATTGACGCTCGGCAGCTAGCCCGCCCCCAGGTACTCCCAGCCTCCCGAACTCCACAGCAGAGCTGTTCGGTCGGCCTAGCACAGCTCTACTGTGGAGTTCGGGAAGACCAGGGTTGCTAGCTAACGCCCGACCCGCACTGTTGGGGGGGCGTAGGTAAGCTGCTGCTTGATCAGGGCGTCGAAGGTGGCTTGCACCGCGTCACGGCTCGGGCCGGACACGTCGACGAAGATTGCCCGGTTGTAGAGCACATAGACCGCGCGGTACGTCGCGGACCCCGAGTCTGGGGCACTGGCCATCACCGCCATCCCCTGCAGGGCGCGGTTGTCATCCGCCTTGAACCCACCATCGAGCTGCGCGGTGGCAATGTCCTGCGCCACCGTCGTCGCAGCCTGCTGATCGGGCATGGTGAGGGCGAACAGCCCGACCGTGGTGGTACCCGTTGTGGTGGCTTTGAGCACACCGTCGGTCATCCCGCCGGCCTGCAGAGCCTTGAGGATGGGGGGCGCCAGCGGAGGAGAGGTCTCCGCCAACAGCGTGGGCAGGTCGAACAGACCACCACCACTGCGAATCTGGCCAGGTGGATCGATCAGGGCGTGCGCCGTGTCCGCCGGCGGCGGCAGCGGGGCCGGCGGGGATGGCAGGTCACGAGGGGCTGCCGTCGGCTGTGGCGCGGCGAGCTGCGGGTTACCCGTCCGGCCCGGTCCCGTGGTCAGGAAGTACCCCACGGTGGCTCCCACCAGCCCCAGCACGACGACCGCCAGCACCGCGATGCCGATGATCTGCTTGGATCGGGACCGCATCGCGGGGCTCTGGAACACCTCGGGGCCCTGGCGCAGCCAGGCGCTCTGTTGTTCCGCGATGGGCGGGTCCGAGTCGGCCCACGCGGGCGCCGAGCTGTCGGTGGCCTCGTTGGGCTGCATGCCGGGGCCCTGGTCGACCGGCTGGAACAGATCTTGGGCCCCGCCCGGGCCCTGCTGGTAGGACGGATCGCTCTGCTGAAGCTCGCGCTGCGCGGGGTCACGCCCGATCGCCGCCATGACCTGCGTCGGCGCATCCTGGGTAGCGGCATCCCAACGAAACGCCGTTGGGAACGGACTGGCCGCCTCCGGAGCATCGTCTGCAGGCGGCTCGTTCGGCTTCACTCTGCCACCCCCAGGGATTATCGGATCGCGTCATCGGGTCGAGGCCACATTGTGCACAGCAGCCACCCTGGGTTCACGGCCGACCTCCCACCGCCGGCTGAGCCGGCAATCCAACCACCGCCGCAATCCGGCCCGGTCAGTTACCGGTAGCCTCCGGCCCGTGCCGCAGGCCCCGAAGGCGGATCCGAACACCGGTTTCGCGTGGCTCAGGATGATCGGCGCGCTGACTGTGATCGTCGATCATTCCGCGCCGCTGACCGACGCGTCACGCCTGACGGTGTTCCCCACGTCGTGGAACCTCTCACCCGGCTACATAGCGTTGATGGGCTTTTTCGCGATGAGCGGTTACCAGATCAGCGACAGCTGGCGCCAGGATCCATCCTGGTGGCGCTTCAGTGCAAAGCGGGTGTTGCGATTGTGGCCTCCGCTGCTGGTGGTGGTGCTCGCCACCGCTCTGGTGATCGGGCCACTGGTGTCGACGGCCAGTTTGTCGGAGTATTTCTCCGCTCGGGGAACCTGGGGATACATCGTCCACAATGCTGGCCTATACACGTTGCAGCATCGACTGACCGGGGTGTTCGACAACAATCCTTATCCCTGGTCGGCGAACGGCGCGATCTGGACACTCCCAATGGAGCTCACCGGTTACCTGTTGGTGCTCGGGTTCGGCGTGGCCGGACTGTTCCGCCGGGCGCCGTGGTTGACGGTCGTGCTAATGATGATCCTGATCGGTCTCGACCGTCGACTCGACGCGAGCATGGGCAACCCCGGGCATGGTGGCTCGTTCCTGCAGGTACCGTTCGGGTCGCTGGCCTCGTTTCTCGTCGCGTTCAGCATCGGCATGGTGTTGCACGCCTACCGGGACAAGATTTCGCTGTCGCCTTTCGTTGCGTGGTCGCTGGTCGGGTTGCAGATCGCGATACATACCACCAAGGCCGGGGCTTTGACCCTCCCGTTCATGGCCGGCTACGGGGCATTGGTGCTCGCGTTTCACTGGCCGGCTCGCCTGGAGGGATATGGCTCATGGGTTTTCGGTAGCTACGGATTGTACGTGTGGGGCTTCCCGGTCCAGCAACTGTTGATCATGGCTGGCGCAAATACCCAATGGTCGCTGACCGCGACCGCGCTGCCGCTGACCTATCTGTGCGGTTGGCTGTCCTGGCGCTACATCGAAGCACCAACATTATCGTTGCGCCGTTATCTTCCGCGCGCCAAACCACGTCGCGCCGCCAGGACTGCACCCACCTCGGATCCGAGCGCCGGTCCCCCTCGACGGCTTGAGGAGCTGCGCGAGCGCCCCGAGCTGATCGAGCAGCAACCGGCTGTGCCAGCAGCCTCAGCGTAATCTGGTGGCGGCGTAATCTGGTGGCATGGCCCTGTTCGGACGCGACAAGACCCGCATGGTGACCGCAGAGGAGGCGCTTCCCGGGCGATCCTCCGCGATGCCGGTCGGGGAGCGGCACGCCGTGACCGGCCACCGCATCGTGGCGCCGTTCCCCGACGGTCTACGCACCGCGGTATTCGGGATGGGCTGTTTCTGGGGCGCCGAGCGGATCTTCTGGCGCAACCCGGGGGTGTACTCCACCGCGGTCGGCTACGCCGGCGGTCACACTCCCAACCCCAGCTACGAGGAGGTGTGTTCGGGGCGCACCGGGCATACCGAGGTGGTGTTGGTCGCCTTCGATCCCGCGCAGATCTCCTACATCAGGTTGCTGCGAGTCTTCTGGGAAGGCCACGACCCGACCCAGGGCATGCGGCAGGGCAACGACCGGGGCACCCAGTACCGCTCAGCGATCTTCACCACTGATGCCGACCAGGCCGTCGAGGCGCAGAGTAGTAGGACCACCTACCAGCAGGCGCTCACCACCGCCGGGCGCGGGCAGATCACCACCGAGATAGCTCCGCTGCGCGACTTCTACTACGCCGAGGACTACCACCAGCAGTACCTTGAGCGCAATAAAAACGGCTACTGCGGTATAGGAGGCACAGGCGTGGCGTGCCCCGTGGGGACAGGTGTTGAGTCTGGCGAGGCCTGACGTTCCACCTGGTGACGACGGTCGCAACGAGCCGACGCGCTGGATCATTCACGATGAGCGCGTCATCGATGACACCCGGCGGCTGCGGTTGAGCATCGCGCAGGTGGAGTTGCCCGACGGGGTGCACTTCGAGCAGTACGTGTTGCGGATGCCGAAGGCCGCGATGACGGTCCTGCTCGACGATGCGCGAGAGCGGGTTCTCATGATTTGGCGGCACCGTTTCGTGCCGGACTGCTGGACCTGGGAGCTACCCGGAGGATACGTCGACTCCGACGAGGACCCTGCGGCCACGGCGGCGCGCGAGGTCGAGGAGGAAACCGGCTGGCGCCCCCGCAGCATGACGCTTCTGACGCGGTTTCAACCGCTGGTCGGCAGCGCCGACTTCGAGAACCTGGTCTTCCTGGGCGAGGGCGCCGAGGACACCGGGGCGCCCGCTGATATCAATGAGGCTGCCCGCGTCGAGTGGATCACTCTAGACTCGGTACGCGACCGCATCGCCCAGGGCGAGATCATCGGCGCCGGTACCCAGATCGGGCTCCTGCACATCCTCGCGTTTCATGCTCCCCAGCCTCACTGAGCAAGCAGGACGATCTGCTCGTTGAGCATCCGCACCGCCGGTTCTGCCCGGAACGGCGCGAGACGATGCGACAGGTCGGTGAGGTATGCGACCGTGCGGACTGACCGGACATCGGAGGCGATACGCAGCGCGGCCAAGCCGTTTTCACAGGCTTCTTCCACCTTGCCCTGGTCAGCCAACGCTGAGGCCAGCAGCGCCAGGTTGAAGAGCCGACCCCGGTCGTAACCGTCGATCATTTCCAGTGAGCGTCGTGCGAACCGTTCCGCTTCGACCGGACGCCCCAGGTCGCGGAAGCAGTGCCCGAACTTTGCCGCCAAGTAAGCACCGTCGAAGTAGCCAAGCCACGCTGGGCGGTCTCGATCCTGCGCAGCCCCGAAGGCCTGTTCAGACTCGCGAAGGGCAGCCAAGCACCCGTGTGCGTCGTTCACCAGGGCGAGTCCATGAGCTTCCATAACCCCCGACTCAGAAACCAACGCTGGTACACCCGCCCGCTTAGGAGCCGGAATTGAATTAATCATTCACTTGATCGTCGGATGGTGTAATTCCAGTCACCGTGGAAGTCGTGTCGTGTAATGGGTATGGATTGCTTCTGCTGGTCTGTGAGTTTGA
>JAHEXI010000041.1 GCA_023252195.1 Pseudonocardiales bacterium | reverse complement strand
GCGACACGCTAAAAACCTGGATACAGATGACACGACCAATCTCAACGACCTAACATCCCCCACGTCCCCGAAACAGGGAATTTCGCTGAGCAACACCGCGGAATTTCGGCGAGCGTCATCAGCCCTTGGGATCGATCCCCGAGACCCGCACCAGTCCGTCTCGGATGGCGGGGGCGATCGAGACCAACGGACACCACATCACGGAGTTCTTGCCCGCGCCACTGGCCCCGGCGGTCAGGCAGTGACTGGCCGATCCGGTCAGGGCTACCTGCCAGTCCTGGCCGTACTCGTTACGCCCGGCCCAGACCCGCCGCAGATCCACCGACGCCCCCGGAACCGAGGCCAGCTCCTCCAGATCGGGGCAGTCCACCGGATCGGCGAGCAGGTCACGGCGTTGGAAATCGATCGACACCACGTTGGGGGTCAGCTCGCGAACCTGACAGCGGGTCACTGCTCGGGCGCTGGCCAACGCGCGAGCCGCCTCGTCGAAGTCCTCCGGTTTCTGACCCGGCACGAGTCGGACCCGGACCTGATCCCACGACGGCCCGGATCTCACCCCCACCACCTTCGGTATCCGAGCACTCGCTGCGTGGTGAGCGCGGCGAAGCCGGGGGCGTCCCAGCACATTCAGGCTGACCACGGTAGGTGTGGTGATGTCGGTGACGCTCAGGCCACAGGCGTGTAGCCAACCGGGCAATTTCGGGGCATAGATCGTCCAGCGCTGCCACCAGGCCCGGAGCCACTGACCTACCCAGGCATCGAAGGACACCAGATCCACACACCGCCACACGGCGAGCGCGGTAGTCATCACGGTGAGGGTGAGGGCTAGCGAGGGCCAGCCCCAGCACTGCCACCACACTGCGACCGCAAGGGCCGTGATGCTGGTCCGCCAGTGCGTCAGGATCTGCCGGGCCAGCCACACCAGCGTCTTGACCGCTGCCCACAGGGCGAGGAACACCACCGCGATGGTGGCGAGCGCTTCGAACATCGCGATGAGGACTTTGCCGATCTTGTGCAACACCCACACCAGCACGGCCAGCCCCGCGCCGCCTACCAGCAGAATCCCGATGGTGTGCGCGTCCATCATCGGTCACCTCCCACTGCGGTGAGGGTGACCAAGACGCGCACGGTGACCAGCAACGGTGGTGTACCCAAGCACCGTTGGCAGACAATGGAATCCACAGCAAACACCCCCGGTCTGTGGCAGCGGGGGCAGCACCGACCGGTGCGCGCATTCTTTTGGGTGACCCCACTTGCTGCGGAGGGCACCCGTGTGTCTAACTTATCCACGTTCACTCCTCTTGGTGGACAGTGCAGAAGCGGTGAGGTTGGTAGCCGTTTTCCCGCTTCCGCGCTGTCTTCTTTCCTGGCAATGAGCACAGCTTTTTCCGCCACGCGACCCCGTGGGCCCGTGGTGTGCCGATATTAAATTTTCTTAATTGCCGTCCGGGCGTGTTAGTGGTGTCCTCGCTCCTTCTGGCTCCCTTCTTGAGCCTTCTTCTTCGGCGGTGTCTGTTATTGCAGGCTCAGGCAGCCACCACAGAGCCGGTCACTACCCGCCGACTGGAACGAGTAACTGCCGCACCGGCGACAGATCCGCCACGTCACACGAACCCGACCCGGACGCGCCTGGCGTCGCGCGACCAGTGCAGCCCACAGCTCGCGCACCCCCATCGCCAGCCACCTCACTCAGTCGGCAAAAACGCGGATTCAGTCCACGGATTCCATGACGTTGCCCCCTCCTTGACCGCAGCGGTTACCAGCATCGCCTTCTCCAACTCCCGCTCGGCCCAGTACAGCGCCTCGTGATGGTGCCCCCGATCAATCTCGGCGATCTCGGCATACAGCACCGCCGACCGGTGGTAATACGCCTGCCACTGCACCAACGGCGCATCACGACCCGGCCGAATACACACCAGCGCCTGATGCGCTTCCATCAACGTCCTCGGCGGCCGCTGCGGCACTGGCTTGCTCGCAGCCATCACACCCTCCTCCCTCCTCGCTGCCCTTTACCCGCTACGGGCGACCACCGGGCGAAGCGTCACCGTGCTGGCGTGCGGCCGAATCCGCCCGGAGCGTCCACGACCACACGCAAGGTCACCTCACACGGTGGGCACGGCCTGCCGGATGGCTGATCCCGCACAGGAAAGACCACCGGCAGCACAGCCCCGCATCGTGCCTTGACCACACCCACGGCCTGGTCACCAGCGACCAGCGCATGCGCGTGATAGTCCAGTGGAGACAGCACCCACCGCAGCGGCCCTGATACCCGCCGCAGCACGCTCGGATTGGGTGTCCGCTCTTCTGGCAGATCAGGACCGCTCACGCCGCGGCCCTCCCCGTGGCGTCTACCGAGGACCTACCCGCCGCTGGTTTGCTCGCTGTGGGCACATCGGCCGACGCGTCAACCGGCGCTTTCAAGCCAGTGGCCCGGATGGTCCATGTGAGCCACTTCGCCTGGTTGGAAGTCTCCGCGCGCGGCGCCACAGTCATGTTCTCCAGCACCACCGGCCGAAACGGCAACCCCGCCACAGCCTCCGGCGGGACCGGCTGATGCGTACACGCGAACTCCACCGTGACCGACTTCTCGCGGTCCTTCACCGCTGAGGGGTCGGCGAACGTCCCGCGGAACAGCGGACGTCCCGTGGCCTCATCTACCCGTGGCCGGACCGGACGGTTACGTGCTCTGTCCTCCTGCGACTGATACTCAGTCAGCGTCGTGATCTCCCCAACCAGGTACAAGCCCTGCGGAAACCACTCGTCGAAATCCACCGAGAACCGCGCATACCTTGGCGCTCCCATGATCAACCTTTCCCTGTCGCTCACTCGGATCGGAGCGGCCCTCCCGCAGTGCCGTCCGGGCTACGGAGCGTCAGGGTACCCGCACTTAGGGTGCGGGTCAACATATAAAGTACGTGTCCGTAGAAAAAGTGCTAGTTAGTTGATCAGTCCAACGTCATTCGCGAGTTGTTGCAGGTCAGGGACATCCCCCTGGTCTGATCGGAGCGCGTCTTCGATCAGCTCGCGAACGATGGGGTGCGTGTGGATCTGCTCCGGAGCGATCTGCTCTGCCTGGCGCAGGATGGACACCATCAGTTGCGGTTGGCGGCGCTGAGCGTGTGCCCGAGCTACGTCGATCAACAGCCGCGCCTGCCGCTCGGGAGACAGCTGAGTCGTGTCGGCCTTAGCTGCGACCCGAAGGGCGTGGCCAGCGTCGCCGAGTTCAATCGCGACGTTGACCTCATAGAGCATGACGTTCGTCGGTCCGAACTCGGTGTTGTAGTCGTTTCGATCAGCTCCGAGCTGAGCTGCGGCTTCCCGGGCACGACCAAGGTAGGCGTAGGCCTGTTCCCCGTCGTTCGTGCGGGCCGAAGCAACGGCCAATTGGAGATACAGGGCCCCGCGCAGAGCTACCGCCTCGGGTTCGCCGGCATCAATCAGCCTGCCTAACGCGTTCGCGGCGGACTCGGCTGTCTGCTTGGCCAGGTCGAAGCGACGCGCGTTTTGGAACACGATCGCCAGGCGAAACGCTCCCTCGGCCATGAGCAGCGGATCGTCGGCATCTTCCGCCGCTGTAATGGCGCGATCAACGGCCACCCATGCCGCCGCCGTCTCACCCATCTTCGACAGCACGCCGGCGGCAGCGTGATAGGCCTTGGCTTTCGCCACGCATACCCGCCGCCGGTCAACACCGGTCGTCTTGCGTACTGCGTATTCCAGCTCGGGAAGCAGAGTGGTGAGCAGGTGACTCAAGTCCTCATACCGCGAGCCATGGGCGAACTCCCAGGCTTGCGCTGCCTGACTACCGAGTCGATCAACATCAACCGATGCGACGTCCGACAACACCGCCTGAAGCGCATCGCTGGACGACAGAGCCAGGCTCAACGAGGTGGCCGCGCGTGGCCTCTCGGTCGCGGCAGTGGCGACGTTCGACTCTACTGCCAGATCAGCAACAGGTACCGCCAGCGCATCGGCCAGGGTTTCCAAAACAGACATGCGATCGATGCGGCGAGCGCCGCGCTCCACCTGACTAACCCAGCTCTCGGATCGATTGATCTGCGCGCCGAGCTCCTTCTGCGAGAGGCCCCGCTTGCTCCGATGAAGAGCGACCCGTCGCCCAAGAGCTTTCGCATCATTGGGCAACACCTCTCAAACACCCTTACCGGTCGGGGGCTCCAAGAACTCAACGCGCGTACCGGTGAGGTACTGATCACGTTCATCAAGGAAGCGTTTCGTGTGTTCCGCTCGCTCATGTGCATCAAATGCCTCGCGGTTCTCATACAGCTCATAGAAGATCCGTGACAACGGAGCGTCCTTCACCTTATGCGTCGCATAGAAGAGCGTGCCTGGCTCGCTTTCCCGGATCTTCGCAGCAGTCTCCCCTACTAGGCTGTCAAAGCCCTTCGCCGCAACCTCATCCCGGAGATAGAACCTCGCTACTAGTGCAAACATGTCGCCTCCGCGTCTCGTGGGCTGACTCGCACTAATAGTACTATGCCGTACCCCATGTGCGAAAGTCCAAGATCGGCACCGCTGTCAGCCCCACCCCGAGGCAGCCCTCTTACGTGCGCCTGGGGCCTCCGGGCGGCCGGTCCCCGAACTCGCCGGGTTGTGATAGGCCGCTGCAAGCGTGTCGGCGGCTACTCCGAGCGCTGCGACGACTGCGATGCACACCATGCGCCAGATCCGAGCTTGCTGACGACCGAGAGCACAACCGCGACAGCGGCAGAGGTGGGTGGAACCGGAGTTCCCAGAAGTGGGGCGACGAGAGTAGAGATATAGGCAACGAACGCAGCCTGACCTGTCTGGAAGCTCTGCCGGATGTCTTCGCGTTCAGTTTCGTGCTTCTTGTCTGGGCACAGCAGATCGTAGAGTAGATCCACGAGCGCTTGGCCGAAGCTCAGTCCGTCATCGTCACTGGAGTGACGACCCCGCGTCGCCGTGCCGTCGGCACCGTAGGCAAGCTCGAATCTCCGCATGGCATAGCCTGCCTTGGCTTCGAGAGTCAGCTTGTCGTCGGCCACGATGCGGCGGAATGGGGCCGCGCTAGGCAGGGTCTCAAGCCAATCGATCTGCTTGTCGCTGATGATCTCAGCTAATGTAAGCATGGCCTACACACCCCACCCCGTCGTCGAAAGGTCACGTTCAGCGCCGCCAAATGCCGAGTCGGGGCCGGGCAACTCTACTCGGCAAAGCCCGCGCCGGGCGGCTGGATCTCGCGATGTCAGCAGAGCGCATGGCCGATCAACCAGGTGGGCACAGGCAACACACAGCTGCGACAGCCTGTGTTGCCGAATAGGCCTCTAATGGATCAAGCGCGCCGCCGCCAGCGGCGGCGCACGTGCGACCGGAACCACGACACTGCGCGCGGCCCTGGCGGGCCGTGCTCGGTCGCGGCCCGGTCGCACGACTCGCGTTCCCCGCAGGCGCCACCGCAGGCGCCACCGCAGCCGACACGCGGTTGATGAGCGGTCCCACGCGCAGTACTCCGCTGGACGCGGTCAGTGTCGGCGGACCGTTGGGGTCTTCACCTCCTCGCACCAGACAACCGACACCTCACCTGCGTCAGCCTGACAGTGCCCTCCCGGCTGGATCGGCGAGGCGAGGTCGTCGGCCGGGGCACCAACCGGCTATATGTGCACTTCGATCCTTGTCGATCGCGAGGCCGGGCGTGCCGTGCTACCTGAGCTGGTCGATGATCCAGGAGCCCAACTCCTGGGTGATCAGCGCGCCGCCCGAGTTCGGGGCGCCCACCTTGTTGTCGTCGAAGTCGTCGTCGTTCAACTCGTCTTTGAACTCACCACTGACCGCCTTCAACTTCACCGGCATTCGCGGCCACCCGCCCATGCGCTTCACCGGCTCAGCCTCGTCCGTGGACGGGGCCGCGCCGTTGTAGGAGAAGTAGATCGCGGTTTGGTGGTCAGCCCTCTGCATTTCCAACCTGGCGAGGCTGAAGCGGGTCGTGAGGGCCCCGCGACCCAAGCCGCCAACCGTCAGCGGGTTGGCGCTTACCTTCTCCCCATTCGTCCTCCATATGCCCTCGGTGACTACCTTCGCGTTCTCACTCAGTTCGGCCTTGCCGTCGCTATAGCCCACGACGACCAGATCCCGCTTAACTGAACGCAGCGCGGACAAAAACGAGTACGACTCGTGGTCAAGACCAGCCACGAGCGCGGCCATGTCCGTCGGGCCGTCCTGGACGTCGGCGGCCAGAACAAGTGGGGTGACCAGGCCGTCGCCGCTCGCGAATACCCACGCCTTCCCGTTTGGAAGTTCCCACTGCGCGGATGGTTCCCTGTCGCTTGCCATCAGAGCCTCCTGAGGATGGTGGTAACAGCGGTCGGGCGCCAGGGCGCCATCAACGATCAACGTATCGGGGTGGGAAGCCCGATCAGACCGCCACGAGGGGCCATCTGATCTACCTCAACGAGTGAAAGACCACTCACTCTGTAACCATCCGCGGTGAGCCGGCCTGCCTGGTCACAGCAACCGCCTGATGACAGCTGTCCACCCGTGTTCGCAGGCCACATGTTGTCCCAGCCATCAAAGCTCCGGTCGGCCTTCTCAGCGGCGCTACATCAGCAAACGTAGTACGGCCCGACCACACCATGCCCTCGCCGGGCAGGCAGATCTCCGGGATGGCCGGTCACAAGCGCAGGCAGGATTGGGCCGGGTGTGGACAGGGTGTGGCATCCCGTCGACCTCCCCGCAGGGCTACCACACGGCGCCCCGGGGGCAGAGCCACCCGAGGCGATCGCCGGGCCGCATCGAGGGCTGCCCCCGGGGCGCCGCGCGGTCGGGCTACGCCAGATCGACGGGATGCCACACGAGCCCCAGCGTGCAAGATCTGTCGCCGTCGGTCACTCATCACCACGGAGGAGCATGGCAGGGAAACTCCTGACCAAGAATCAGATGTTTGGCAGCAGGTAGACCGCCGGCCAGAGCCCGCGACCGAAGAGCCTCCTGATCTACATCAGTTAGTACATCAATGGCTACGGACGACCATGGACATCCTCGGACGCGAACCCAGGAATTAGCCCCTTCCATGGACAAATTGCAGGTCCTGGTGGGGGGCTGCATGCGACTACGGATCAGAAGGCCAGCCGCAACCAATCTATATGAATTCGATACGACTCAGACCGTTTTTGATACTCGGCAGGCTTTCACTCAGGACGCCTCCGAACCGTGCTGCACGCCGACCAACCAAGGCACCATGATCGGCGGGACCCGGTACCCAGCGAACGCCGACCAAGCGGGCTGTGCTCGGCAGCCACGACGACCCATCAGCCCACCCTCCCCGAGCTTCTGATCCGCAACGCAACGAACCCGTCGACCACTTGGCCTGGCATTGTTGCGTTGACGGAAAGCAGGTAGGGCTGACCGGTGTGGTGCCTTGATCAGATGGCGAGGGCGAGTTCGGCGAAGGCCGCCGGAGCCGATGCTGTGGGTCGAGTTCCACGCAGAGTTCGTAGTGGCCGCGGCGGAGGTTCTGGACGAAGGCGTGTCCGGTGCTGATCACGCGGGCCGAGCGGAGCCCTTTGAGGCCACGCATCGGCCTCAGTCGGGACT
>JAHEXI010000031.1 GCA_023252195.1 Pseudonocardiales bacterium | reverse complement strand
AAACCACAGGAGCGCGGACTCTCAACTGGCCGCCAGCCGGAAGCCACAACTTGGCCACTGACAACAACTGGGGCCAACATTCGTGACGACCGGTGGGGCCAGATCACTTGACGAGACTCACAGGTCCGGGCGACTAACTCCACGGTGTGCTCGCCGGTGCGTTGCGCGCGCAGGCCGCCACGCTGAGCGATCCGGGCTACGCCGGCGGCATCGGACACCGCACGCGGAGCGGTGGCGAGCAGCCGAGCCAGCCGACCCTTGTGCGACTTGTTGTGGTGGCTCACCGTCCGCCGCCGGCCGCGGCCGTCATCGCTGACGACATCCACGGTGACTGCGCCCGGCACCGCCCCCAGCGCGGTGTAGCTGCCCGAACGCAGGTCGATCACCAGGCCCGCGAGCTCGGCCAGCGACGGGGCCAACGCCGGACGCCAGATCGATCGCACCGAGCCCAGTCCAGGAAGGGTCGCCGTGGCCGACAGCCGGTACGTCGGTATCGGATCGTCCGCGGCGAGCAGCCCGAACAGTGCCGAGGCCACCGCCAGCCGGGCTCGTTGCGCCGGCCGCAGCGAGCCCGCATCCAACGCTGCATAGAGCACACCTGTGTAGCGAAGCAACGCGGGCAGCGTCGGTGCGCTGCACAGGCCGGCGTTGCGTTCCAACTCGCCGGACTGGCGCTCGGACAGCCCCAGAGCGGCCAGACCGGCGGGTGCGTCCCCGGCCAGCGCCACCAGTTCCTCGATCAGTTTCCGGCGGGCCGGGGTGAGCTCGGGATAGGACAGTCGGTCCAGCGCAAGCGGCGGCCCCTTGCCCCCGGACGCCTTGGTCTCCGACGGGGGTAGCAGCACCAGCACAGCGGGTGAGCTTATACCCACGGTGACCGCGCCATAGCGTTCGAGTGAACCTCACCGGCCGACACTCCAAATAAACCGGCACCACGATATTTTATCAAGTGGCTTGGACGCCGACGCGGCATACGATTTCGAATGCAAATGGCAAGATGGCGGGGAAGGAGGTGGTGGTGCGTTTGCCCATATTTTTAGGCAGCCACCGCGACCACACCAATTAACCCTCACCAATCCCTGGAACCAAATCCTTAGGCGGACCGAACGGAAAGGACTCGCGCCGTGACATCCACTACGACGCCGTTCATCAAACTGCCCTTTCCGGCACGCCAGCATCCTGAGTCGGCCAGGATCGAGACATCCACCCGCGACTGGGTTATACGCTTCCGCTTAGCCTGCGGTGACGCCGGCAAACAAGGACTGGTCCAGAGCCGCTTCGGCGAGGCTGCTGCCTACGGCTATCCCGATGCGCCGCTGCCGGAGGCGGAATTGGCGGCCGGCTGGTTCGCCTGGCTGTTCTTCATCGACGACCACCACGAAGAAGGGGCCGACGGATCCGCCCAGAAGTGGACCGGCGTAACCGAAGCCGTCTGCGGGGTGCTCGAACAGGGTTTGCCGACCGGCCCGCTCGCCGACACGCCACTGATACGGGCACTCGCCGACCTCTCCCACCGTTTCGACGCGCGGGCTTCGCCCGCCTGGAAGGAGCGGTTCAATCGGCATCTGATGGGCATCATGACGGGCGGCCTGCACGATATCCAGCTCCGTGAACGTGGCACCCCGCTGCCACTCGCCGAGTACATCCCGCTTCGCAGGGACGCAAGCGCCGTACTGACCTGCTTCGACGTCATCGAAATCTGCGGGCATACCGAACTCCCAGACCAGGTCTACCACTCGCCGATTTTCCAGGAGATCGTCCTTGCCGGTGCGGACCTTTTCTCCTGGATCAACGACCTGTACTCATTGGACAAGGAAATCGCCTGTGGCATCGTTTCCAACCTGATCCTGGTACTGCAACACGAACGACACCTAAACCGAGAACAGGCATTCATCGCCGCAGGTGCGCTCATCAGCGACCGGGTGAACGACCTCCTCGCGGCCGAGGAGCGCCTGCCCGAGCTGATCGACACCCTGCGACTCAACACCGCCATCCAAGCAGCGGTATACCGCTGCGTGGCCGGTATCCGGGACTGCATCGCCGGATCTAATCAGTGGCATGCCCACCGCACCCGCCGCTATCAGAAACCGCTTCAGACCGCCGACGTGGGCGGCCGCCCTGGTGTGTGAAGTGGCAGTTAAGTGGGAGCCGGGGCCGTCGTGTGTGTGACCTGACACGGCCTCTCGGCCGTGCCCATCGCGATCCGTGTGCTGGCCCTCGGTCCCAGTTGATGGCGCGGGCGGACTGCGGGACGCAGTAGCCCATGTGGCTGATGAGCAATCACCGTGTCTCACCAAGAGTGATGAGAACCCGCGCGTAAGTCGCCCACCTTTGGGCGACTTACAGGTTTTGGTATGTACTGCTAACCTCAACGTTAATTAGAAACTTCACGAACAGCTGTTTCTTAGGGGGCACGCGCGGGCACGCCTCACGGCGTCCAACTGTTCTGGGCAAATCTAAGGATGTCGACCTCAATTTCCGATCGGTGGACATTATTCCCAGCTCGGATATCCACCTGAGGCGCCGGCAGTTTATTCGAGGTGACGACTGTACAGTCGGTCGATACGTTAATTCCCACGCGACTGTTGAGACGTAACGATGACCAGCGCTGTTAGCTTATTCTGCCACGTGGGCAGCAAGCGGCGTCTCGTGTCGGGACGCGCCCGGGAACTCGCTGTGTTGCGAGCCGAACAGCAACGAAGCACGCTCGGTGAGCTGCGAGTGGCCTTGGTGCTCGGGGACGCCGGGTTGGGCAAATCGCGGCTCGCGGCCGAACTGGTACCTCACGGCAATGAGTTCGCCGTCGGGCTGATCGCGCACCAATGTCTCTTCAAGGGTATACCGCCGCTGGGACCCTGGGCCGACGCTCTTAATCTGCATGCGGGTGGCGTGGACCCTGATCGAGTCTGCCGCGTATGCGGGAGCGGGCTTGGTGGCCTTCCAGCGCTCGTGCGCCGTGCCGATATCGCTCACGACGCGGCTTCGTGTGCAGAAGCACTTCGCTACCACTTCGTCGAGTGGATCCCCGGCCTGCTCGCCACCGCTAGTAAAGACCGGCCCATCATCGTGATTCTCGACGACGCTCACCGCAGCGACGATGCGGTGTGGGAGATGCTGCTGCGGCTCTCGCGGGACTGCACAAGCAGCCGCCTGTTCGTACTCGCCACGGCCCGGCCGGCAGAGCTGGCCGGGAACCGGACGGCTCTTGCCGTGCTGCATGCCCTGGAGCAGGAAGGACGGATCAACCGGGTAGCGCTCGCGCCGCTTTCCCGGCAGGACGTCCGGGAGCTGACGGCAGACACCCTTCGGCAAGACCAGGTGCCGCCAGCGCTGGCGGATTGGTTGACGGCTCGCGCGCAGGGCAACCCCCGGTTCGCCGTCGGCCTGCTGGATGCATTGATCGGGTGCGATGCAGACTTCCGGGCGCCGGCCTTGGGCCGGATTCCGGAGAAACTGGCCCGATGGATACGCGCCGAGCTGGCGCAACTCGACCCGTCGGCCCTGACCCTTCTTGAGCTGCTCGCTGTTGCCGCCCACCCGGTGGATCCAGACGACCTCGCCCGGATCTCCAGGTCGCCGATCGAGAACGTCGCGGCGGCCCTGGAGCAGCTCGCACGTGCCGGCACGGTGGTTGAACAGCAGCGTGCGGGGTCCCTTGGCTACACGCTCGCCCACCTGCTCACCCGGGAGGTGCTGTACAGCGGCATCGGTGCAGCCAGGCGGCGAGTGATGCACCGGCGGGTGGCGGCGACGCTGCTTGCGTCCGGACGGACCGAGGCTGCGGCATCGCACTACATTCGCGCAGCGCAAGCAGGGGACGGCGAGGCGATCGTCGGGCTGATCGAGATGGTCCGTCGAGCCCACCAGCGCGGGCTGAGTTCCCTGGAGTGGCAGACCGTCTCGACGCTGCAGGATCTCCTGCCGGCTGGCGATGAGCGCTGGTGCGAGGTGTTCAATGCGTTGGGCCCGCGGGCGAACTGGGGCATCGTCGATCGGACCGAGCACTATGTGGCCGATATCGCCGCAGTGCAGCGGATGCGGCAACTGCTCTGCGGGGTGGGCGACCTGCAACGGCAAGCCGACGTCCGGTTGTGGCTCGCGGGTTTGTTCGCCTACGGAGCGGGTGACGTCGATGCGGGGGCGCGGGAGTGCCAGCAGGCCGTCGCCCTATGCCAGCAGGCCGGCCGCCACGTCGCGGCTCGATCAGCTGGTATCGAGCTGGCCAAGATTCGCGGATGGGCCGGCGACCTGCGCGGCGAAGAGGTGGCGGCGCGACAGCTGTTGAGCGAGGCAGAACACGACGGTGATCAACGAGGGATCGCGGAGGCGCTCGGGGCGTTGGGGCACACGCTCGGCTGGCAAGGCCGTTTCGACGCGGCCGAGAGCGTGCTCTTGCGTAGCGTCGAGATGGCCACCGCAACGGTGCACTTGTCGTGGATGTCGCAGAGCCTGGCGCTGCTCGCTTCCCTGGATGCCTGCCGGGGCCACCTGGTCTCCGCACGCAGCCGGTGCGCCCAGGCCGCCGCGTCCAGCCCACCCGATGACCCGATGATCGGACGCTGCAGCGAGTTCATCGAGCTGCTTGCCGGGGATCTGACCATGGCACAAGTACATGCACGGCGAGCAGAGCGCCACGAGCCGGAGGATCGATCCCGGGTGCCGGTCCGGCAAGCGGCCCGGGCGGCGATGGCGGCAGCGGAGCGGGGCGATCTCACCGAGGCTCGCCGGCATCTCAACTGCATGACGTGCCTCGACGGCGGGGCCCTCGGAATTATTGAACCGTTGTACTGGTGGGCCAAGGGAGTGGTGGCCAGGGCCGAGGGTCAGTTCACCGCTGCGACCGTCGCGCTGCGGCGTGCGGCCGACCGCTACTCGGCGATGGGCGCCTACGCTCTGAGAGTCTTTGTTCTCGCGGATCTGGCCGAGGTCACGGTGATCGTCGGCGATGGCGACGCTGCGGCCAGCGTCGCGCAATGGGCCGAGGACAACGCCCGCTGCACCGGTGCGCCCATCCACCAGACGCTGAATCTGCTGGCCACAGCGTGGGCACTGATCGGGCAGGGTCACCAGGCGGCGGCGGCGCGAGCCGCATTGCGTGCGGTCGATGGATTCAGCGGTCGCGGATACGTGCTCCTGGCGGCGCGTGCCCGCGTCACCTACGCAGAAGCGATCCAACGATCTGATCGCGGCGCGGCCGAGGAAGCGTTGCGCGAGGCAGCCGACGCATTCGACGCATGCGGCGCCATCGTGCGGCATCAGCAGGCTTGCTTCCAGCTCCGGCAACTCGGGTCAGACCGACGGTGCACCGCGCACGCCGCACCCGGCCCAGGGTCGCTCACCAGACGCGAGCGGCAGGTCGCCGAGCTGGCCGCCGGTGGCTACACGGCCTCGCAGATCGCGGCCCGGCTGTACATCGGTGTGCGCACCGTCGAAACCCACCTCGCCCGCGGCTACCGCAAGCTTGGAGTCACCTGCAAGCAACAGCTGGTGCGCCGCGCCGCGGAGTTCGGGTTCACGTCGGGTCCGTAGTTTCTACGGACCCGGCTATTCGGCCGAACAGGTTTCCGGGACCAGGTTCCGTATTCAGGTCCGTAGCTTCTACGGATGTCGCCTCGTGTGGTGATCCCTACAGTAGGTCGTGACCATGACACTAATGACTGTCAATGATGACCCCGCTGTGGGTATCGATACGGATAAAGATCGGTGGTGTGTGGCGTGACTGAGTCGACGCAGGTGGAGTCGGGTGTGAACGGTCAGCAATCGCAGAATGGTCAACGTCCGCAGTTGAGTTTGGCTACGGATGCCGCCCGCAATCTGGCGACGACGACCAAGTCCCAGCCGCAGATGCAAGAGATCACGTCGCGCTGGTTGCTGCGGGTGCTGCCCTGGGTGGAGGCCGCGGGCGGAACCTTCCGAGTGAACCGCCGGGCGAACTACACGGTCGGCGATGGTCGGATATCGTTCCGAATGAACGGGGACGCCACGATACGGGTCATACCCAAAGAACTGCGCGAGTTGCCGATGCTGCGGGATTTCACGGACTACCCGGATGTGCTGGAGGCGATAGCAAACCAGTTCGAGCTGCGAGACGTCCCGGCTGGCAGCGTAGTCGTGCAGGAGGGTGACAACGCTAACCAGCTGTTCCTCATAGCGCACGGCAAGCTCAACAAGATCGGCCCTGGCAAGTACGGTGAACCGACCGTGTTGGAGACCCTCTCCGACGGTGGCTATTTCGGCGATAGCGAGCTGGTCATCGAGGGCAACGACACCTGGAGCTACACAGTAAAAGCGGTAACGTCGTGCAAGGTGCTAGCGCTGTCCGAGCAGGCATTCCAGCGAGTATGTGATCAGAACGATCCTTTGCGGGAAAGCATCAACCGGTACCGGGCCACTCTCGACCAGCACCAGAACGAACATGGTGAGGCTCTCATCAAGCTGGACGCTGGCCATCGGCAGGAACACCCGATGGATGGAACGTTTGTCGATTACGATCTCCACCCCAGAGAGTACCAGCTCAGCGTGGCCCAGGCCCCACTTCGGGTGCACACCCGGGTGGCGGATCTGTTCAACAACCCGATGAACCAGGTCGAGGAGCAGTTGCGGCTGACCATCGAGGCGCTGCGGGAAACACAAGAAGACCAGTTGATGAACAACACAGACTTCGGGCTGTTACACCAGACCGAGTTTTCGCAGCGTATCAGCACCCGTACCGGACCGCCCACACCCGACGACCTCGACGAGCTGCTGGCCACGGTGTGGAAGGATCCAGACGTTTTCTTGGCTCATCCCCGAACCATCGCCGCGTTCGGCCGGGAATGTAATCGCCGGGGTATCTACCCGCACAGCGTAGACATCAACGGTCACATGATGCCGGCCTGGCGTGGTATACCACTTCTTCCCTGCGGTAAGATCCCGGTCACCGGCTACCAGACCAGCTCCATTGTGCTGATGCGGACAGGTTTGGAGAAGCAGGGCGTAATCGGCCTGCACCAGACTGGTCTTCCCGACGAGGTTCAGCCTGGGCTGAACGTCCGCTTCATGGGCATCGACGACAAGGCCATCATCTCCTACCTGGTCAGCGCCTACTATTCGGCGGCCATCATGGTTCCCGATGCGATCGGCATCCTCGAAAACGTCGAGATATCACGTTTCGACGACGGGTCGGCACCTCCGCAGCCGGCTGAGTCCACGATGGAACCTGTTACTGAACCGTCGCCGCCGTCGGGATCGGCGAAAAAGTCCAAATAGCGCACTCATTTCGTACATCAACTGAGGGCTAGCCATGCAACCCTATGAGCTGCCGGACTTCTACCTGCCGTACCCGGCGCGGTTGAACCCTCACCTGGACATGGCCCGCGTGCACACCAAGGCGTGGGCGCGGGAGATGGGAATGCTGGACGCCCCAAGAAACAATGCAGGAAAAAACGTCGCAGGGGAGCCCGGAGCAGATATCTGGGACGAGGCCAAATTCGACTCAATGGATTTCGCCTTACTCTGTGCGTATACCCATCCCGACGCGCCGAGCGAAGAGCTCGACCTGGTGACCGACTGGTACGTGTGGGTATTTTACTTCGACGATCATTTCCTGGAAGTCTATAAACGCAGTCATGATCAGACCGGCGCGAAGGAATACCTCGACGGGCTGCCCGCGTTCATGCCGATCGATCTCACCAACTGCCCACCGGAGCCGACCAACCCGGTTGAGCGGGGACTGATCGATCTGTGGGCGCGTACCGTCCCCATGAGGTCGATGGAATGGCGACGGAGGTTCTTCACGAGTACGAAGAACCTCCTGTACGAGTCGACGTGGGAGCTCTCCAATATCAGCGGGAGTCGGCTCCCGAACCCGATTGAGTACATCGAGATGCGCCGCAAGGTCGGTGGCGCTCCATGGTCTGCCGACCTCGTGGAGCACGCTGCGTTCGTCGAGGTCCCGGTCCGGATCGCGGACAGCCGGCCGATGCGTGTCCTGAAGGACAGCTTCGCCGACGGCGTGCACCTGCGCAACGATCTCTTCTCCTACCAACGGGAAACCCAGCAAGAAGGCGAGATCAACAACTGTGTCCTGGTACTCGAGCGATTTTTCGACGTCAGCCCGCAGCGCGCTGCGTCCCTGACCAACGATATCCTGACCTCCCGCCTCCAGCAGTTCGAGAACACAGCGCTGACCGAGCTACCCGCGCTGTTCGAGGAGTTCGGTCTGAGCCTGCCGGAACGGGAAAGTGCCCTGCTGTATGTGAAGGGCCTGCAGGACTGGCAATCGGGTGGCCATGAGTGGCACATGTGCTCGAGCCGCTATATGAACGAAACCGCGAATCGCGAACCATCGGTGTGGGAGCGGCTGCTCGGCGGGCCCACCGGCTTGGGCACCTCGGCAGCACAAATCAAGCTGTCACCTGGCGCCTTGGGCCTACAGCGACTCAAAAGCTACGCACATGTGCCATATGAGACAGTGGGACCCACTACCCTACCCGAATTCTACATGCCGTACACCGCCCGGATTAACCCCCACCTCGAGCGATCGCGTCAGCATTGCATTGATTGGGCGCGGCAGATGGGGATGCTGGAGTCTCTCCCCGGTGGTATCGGGATCTGGGATGAGGAAAATCTCGCGTCGTTCGATTTCGCTGTCTGTGCGGCGCGGATTCATCCGGACGCATCGGGTCCTGAACTCGATCTGTCCTCGGTATGGCTGACCTGGGGGACCTACGGCGACGACTACTTCCCGGCGGTCTTCGGAACGACCCGGGACATGGCCGGCGCGAAGGTGTTCAACGCAAGGCTATCGATGTTCATGCCACTGGACTGCGCCGCGACACCACCGCCGGCCAATCCGTTTGAAGCAGGCCTGGCCGACCTGTGGGTCCGCACGGCGGCGCCGATGGCCATCGGTCAGCGGCGTCAGTTCCGGCAAGGCGTCGAGAATATGACCACAAGCTGGCTGTGGGAGCTCGCAAACCACATCCAGCATCGGATTCCCGATCCGGTCGACTACGTCGAGATGCGGCGTCAGACGTTCGGGTCCGATATGACGATGAGCCTGGCGCGTATCACCCGGGCCGGGGAGATTCCGGCCGATATCTTCCACACCCGGCCGATGCGTGGGCTGGAAAACTCGGCCATGGACTACGCGTGTTTTACCAACGATATCTTCTCCTACCAGAAGGAAATCGAGTTCGAAGGTGAGGTTCACAACTGTGTACTGGTCGTGCAGAAGTTTCTTGAGATAGATCGTGAGCGAGCGGTCTCGGTCGTCAACGACCTGATGACTTCGCGCATGTTGCAGTTCGAGCGCATCATCGCCACCGAATTGCCCGTCCTGGTCGACGAGTTCAACCTGGCTGCGGATGCCCGGGAGGCGATGGACGGCTACGTCGTGGGACTGCAGGACTGGATGGCCGGGATTCTCGACTGGCACATGTTGACCGGCCGGTATGGCGAATCAGCATTGAGGCGCCGCTATCAGATGCCACCACAGCGGCTCGGCGGACCGAGCGGACTGGGCAGTTCCGCGACCTTCATCGGCGAGTTACTGCGCGCATGAATGAGTCCAGCTCAGGCGGACCACTAACGAAGGAGGACCGGTGTCTGTGCTGTCTCGTGTGTCCGCGCCCGCGGCCGCCCATGACCTGGCGGGCGTGGTGGTCGCCCTGTTCGCCAACCCGGAACGCACTGCCCCGAGGGACCTTCCCGAATCTACCGGGGATCAACGTCCTACCGCGGATCACCTGCCGGGGGATGCCAACCAGCCCACCGCGCCGGTGGTGGGTCGACTCCTCAGCGGCCCCACGGGGCTGGGTACGTCGGCGGCCCGGATCCTGTGGCAAGGCACCGCCCTAGGCGAGACAAGGCCGGACACTGGCCAAGTTTCCGCCGGGGCGTCTCCTGAGAGTGGGTCAGATCCAGAGCTGTACTGCCCGCCAGCGGTTCGTGACGACGTAGCCCTCGGCGAGGAGGTCAACGACCGGTTGGTCGACTGGGCCGAGCAGGTCGGGATCTACCCCGGACAGCTCGACCGCGTGCGGACGGCCAACTTTGGACGTCTGATGATGCTCACCCATCCGGCTACGGATGACCCGGACCGGCTGCTGGCGGCATCGAAGTGCGTACTCGCGGAATGGGCCACCGACGACCACTTCCTCGACGAGGAATCCATGGGTGCCGACGCGAAGGTGATCGCCTCGCGGCTAGGGATCACCTTCGCTGCGGTGGATCCGGTTGATCTCCCCGTCAGGTATGCGCCCCAACTCGACCAGGCCTTATCGGAGGAGCCTGTCGCGGTCGCGTATCGCTCGGCATTCGAGCACCTTGCCCGGTACGCCACCGCGACGCAGGTCGCCCGGCTCCGCCACGAGCTGGCGGTCATGTTCATGGCCTACAACCATGAGGCGAACTGGCGCGCCACCGGGCGAATCCCGCCGGTCTGGGAATACCTGACGCACCGGCATGAAAACAGCTTCTTGCCACCGATGGTGTTGGTCGATCCGATTGCCGGATACGAGCTTCCCGCCTTCGAGTTCGCCGATCGCCGGGTGCGCCGGGTGTTTTGCTTGGCGGGCAGTGCGAGCGTAATTCTGAACGATCTTTATTCGATGGGTAAGGAATCCGACGAGGACTTCGACCTACCCAAGCTGATCGCCAACGAGGAGAAGTGCTCTCGGCAGGAAGCAATCGAGCGCACGGTACAGATCCATAACGAGCTGATGCACACCTTCGTCGAGGAAGCGGCCGTCCTCAGCCAGGTCGGCTCGCTTGCGCTGCGGCGTTTCCTAGCCGACATCTGGGCCTGGCTCGGCGGTAACCGCGAATGGCACAGCACCACCGGGCGATACCACAGCGCGAGCAACGCGTGAGCGCCCCCGGAAACCGGCCTCGGCACCAGCCCGGCTGATCAACCCGACAAGCAGAAGGAGGTCCCAACATGACCACGACTACCGTCGCCAACGTCCTGCGCAGCGACTACCAGAAGTCTGTTGCGTCGTACTGGAACAACGAGAAGGACCCGGTCAACCTGCTGCTCGGTGATGTCGACGGCCTGTACCACCATCACTACGGGATCGGCGACTATGACCGGTCGGTGTTGGAAGGCCCCGAGGACACCCGCGACGACCGAATCATCACCGAGATGCACCGGTTGGAGACTGCGCAGGCCAAGATCCTACTCGATCATTTCGGCGACATATCGCCGGCAGACCGCCTGCTGGATGCCGGGTGTGGCCGCGGTGGCACCAGCTTCATGGCCCACCAACGCTTCGGCTGTCAGATGGACGGAGTGTCGATCTCGGAGCAACAGGTCGAGTTCGCCAACGACCAGGCCAGGCAGCGTGGCGTGGCCGACAAGGTGAGGTTCCACTTCCGCAACATGCTGGACACCGGTTTCGAGACAGGATCGCACCGGGGAATCTGGAACAACGAAAGCACTATGTACGTGGACCTGTTCCAGCTATTCGCCGAGTTCTCCCGCCTGCTGGAGTACGGCGGCCGCTACGTCTGCATCACCGGTTGCTACAACGACGTGACGGGTGGTCGATCCAAAGCGGTCAGCCGGATCGACGAGCACTACATCTGCAATATTCATCCCAGGAGCGACTACTTCAAAGCGCTAGCAGCCAACAATCTCGTCCCGATCGACGTCATCGATCTCACCTCCCACACCATCCCCTACTGGGAACTGCGGGCGAAGTCCTCGGTCGCCACCGGGATCGAGGACCCGTTCCTGACGGCGTACCGCGAGGGCAGCTTCCATTACCTGCTCATCGCCGCCGATCGGGTCTGACCGAATGTATCGAGATTGGTGAGGTGTGTGGTGACCGTGACGGATCCGAGCGTTGATGTTGCCGAGCAGCCACAATCGAGTCAGCCACTATTAAGTCTCAGCACCGCCGCGGCGGCCAACCTGGCGACGACGACGAAGTCTGTCCCGCAGATGCAGGAGATCACGTCTCGCTGGCTGCTGCGGATGTTGCCGTGGGTGGAGGCCGCGGGCGGTACTTTCCGGGTGAACCACCGGTTGACTTACACGGTGGGCGATGGCCAAATAACGTTCGACACGTCGAGCGCCGGAGTTCGGATTATTCCTGGAGAACTGCGTGAGTTGCCGGTGCTGCGGGGTTTCGATGACCCTGAGGTGCTCCGTGGGTTGGCCGATCAATGCGAGCAACGGGAGTTCGAGCCCGGTAGTGCGCTGGTAGAGATGGGCCAACCGGCCGATCAGGTATTCTTCATTGCTCACGGCAAGGTTAACAAGATCGGTCCGGGTAAGTACGGCGAACAGACGGTCCTGGGCACCCTCGCCGACGGTGACTACTTCGGCGATCGGGAATTGGTCGAGTCCCAAGACAGCTGGACATTCACCATCACGGCAGCGACTGCCTGCACCGTACTGGCCTTACCTCAGCAAGCGTTCGAGGAGATGGTCGGCAGATCTGCGGCATTGCAGGCTCATGTTGAGCGGTTCCGGACCCACAGCAGGCGACCACGCAATAAGCGCGGCGAGGCAGTCATCGCACTGAGCGCGGGACACACGGGAGAACCGGAACTGGCGGGTACGTTCGTCGACTACGAGACCAACCCCCGCGAGTACGAACTCAGCGTGGCCCAGACTGTCCTGCGAGTGCACACCCGGGTAGCGGACCTGTACAGCCAGCCGATGAACCAGACCGAACAGCAGCTGAGATTGACCATCGAGGCGCTGCGGGAAACGCAAGAAGATGAGCTGATCAACAACCCGGAGTTCGGGTTGCTCCACAACGTGGATTTCCAGCATCGAATACATGCCCGCACCGGGCCACCGACCCCGAGCGACATGGATGCGTTACTCGCCCGACGGCGAAAGACGCGGTTCTTCCTGGCGCATCCGCAGACGATCGCCGCGATCGGCCGGGAATGTAACCGCCGGGGCATCTACCCGCCGAGCGTCGATGTCGATGGTCGCCAAGTGCAGGCATGGCGCGGGGTACCGATCCTCCCCTGTAACAAGATCCCCATCACCGAGCACCGGACCAGCTCAATCCTGGCGATGCGCATCGGCCTGGAAGATGAAGGCGTGATCGGGCTACACCAGACCGGGATTCCCGATGAAGTCGAGCCGGGACTTAACGTCCGATTCATGGGTATCGACGAAAGAGCGATCATTTCCTACCTGGTGAGCACGTACTACTCGGTGGCGGTCCTGGTTCCCGATGCGCTGGGAGTTCTGGACAACGTCGAGATCGGCCGCTAGGAGGAAGGTGAGATAACCGTGACCACCGTGGACGTGATGACCGCAGGCCGGTCGGCACGCGAGGTGCTCGTCTGGAGCCGCGACCTCGTCGAGCCTGCCGTGCGAACGGCGGTCGGCAGACTGCCTTCCTCGATGCGGCACATCGCCGGTTACCACTTCGGCTGGTGGGACGAACACGGCCACCCGGTACAGGTGAACGGGGGAAAGGCGATCCGGCCCACGCTCGTATTGCTCAGCGCCCAAGCCGTCGGCGGTACAGCGGATGCGGCACTGCCTGCTGCGGCCGCCGTCGAGTTGGTGCACAACCACTCGCTGCTGCACGACGATGTGATGGACGGCGACTTGACCCGCCGCCACCGCCCCACGGCGTGGAGCGTGTTCGGGGTCAACGCGGCGATTCTGGCCGGGGACGCGCTGCTGGTCCTGGCCTTGGATGTGCTGGCCGGCAGCGGGCACCCGGCTGCGATGGACGGGACCCGGATGCTCAGCGCCGCGGTGCAGGATCTGTTAGATGGCCAGAGCGCGGACTTGTCGTTCGAGCAACGCGTGGAGGTCGAGCCGGCCGAGTGCGTGCGGATGGCCGAGCGAAAGACCGCCGCCCTGCTGGGATGCGCGTGCGCGGTGGGCGCCGCATTCGGAGGCGGCCGCCCGGAGCAGGTCGCGCAGCTGCGTGGCTTCGGGATGCACCTGGGCTTGGCGTTTCAGCACGTGGATGATCTCCTGGGTATTTGGGGAGACTCAGACCTGACCGGTAAGCCGGTCCATTCGGACCTGCGCAGCCAGAAAAAGTCTCTCCCGGTGGTAGCCGCCTTGGCCTCTGAGACCCCGGCTGGGCGCGAACTGGCCGCGCTCTATCACCGAGACCAGCCGCTGTCCGAAACCGACGCGGCCCACGCCGCGGAGCTGATCGACCTCGCGGGCGGGCGCACCTGGAGCCAGACCCAGGCCGACGATCTGCTGGCGCAGGCGATGCAGAAGTTGCAGTCGGCCCGTCCGACTCCGCAAGCCACCGCAGAGCTGGCTGCGCTTGCCCGGCTGGCCACCCACCGTGACCACTGAGCCCCGCCCGGAGGCACCTCAGGTGTCTCTCACCGTCCTGCTCGCCGCGCCGCGGTCATTCTGCGCTGGCGTCGAGCGTGCCATCGAGGTCGTGGAGCGGCTACTCGACCAGCGGGGCGGTCCGATCTACGTGCGCAGGCAGATCGTGCACAACACCCATGTGGTCGCTGATCTCCAGGGGCGCGGGGCGGTGTTCGTCGACGAGCTCGACGCCGTCCCGGATGGCGCCACGATGGTGTTCTCCGCCCACGGGGTGTCCCCAGCAGTGCGGGCGCAGGCCGCCGACCGGGGGCTGGAGGTGATTGACGCGACCTGTCCACTGGTGACCAAGGTGCACGCCGAAGCCCGCCGGTTCGCCGCCCGCGGCGACACCGTGATCCTGATCGGCCACGCGGGGCACGAGGAGGTCGACGGCACCCTGGGAGAGGCCCCGAACCAGATGGTCCTGGTGCAGACGGTCGACGAGGTCTCGAACCTGACGGTCGCCGATCCGGGGCGGGTGTCGTACCTGACCCAGACCACCCTGGCCGTGGACGAGACCACCGAGATCATCCAGGCGCTGTCGGCCCGGTTTCCCGCGCTGCGCGGCCCAGCTTCCGATGACATCTGTTATGCGACGACCAACCGCCAGGACGCACTGCGGGCAATCGCCGACGAGTCGGATCTGGTGCTCGTGGTCGGCTCGACGAACTCGTCGAACTCCGTGCGACTGGTGGAGCTCGCGCACCGTCACGGCACTCCTGGCTATCTCATCGATGACGCCGGTGACATCCGGCCGGAGTGGCTGGACGGTGTCCACGTGGTCGGGTTGACCGCCGGCGCCTCGGCTCCACCCCGGCTGGTCGACGCCGTCATCGCGGCCCTGGCCGAGCTGAGCCAGATTGCCGGCTCGGCCGGCGGTAACCGGATCACCGTGGTCGAACGCGAAACCACCCGTGAGGATATCCGGTTTACCGTGCCCCTTGCGGTACGACGATCATGACCCTACTGAGCCGTATCACCGGTCCGGCTGACCTCAAGGGACTGCCAGTTGCGGCGCTGAGCGCTCTGGCGCGGGAGATCCGGGCGTTCCTGATTGACAAAGTATCCGGTGTCGGTGGGCACCTGGGGCCGAACCTTGGTGTGGTCGAGCTGACGATCGCCGTGCACCGGGTGTTCGACTCACCCCGTGATGTGCTGCTGTTCGATACCGGGCATCAGGCCTACGTGCACAAGATTCTCACCGGGCGGTGCACCGATTTCGACTTCCTGCGCCAAGCCGGTGGCCTGTCCGGTTACCCGTCGCGGGTCGAGTCCGTCCACGATGTCATCGAGAACTCGCACGCCTCGACCGCGCTGTCCTACGCCGACGGCCTGGCCAAGGCCTTCGCGCTGCGGGGTGGCGCCGACCGCCGGGTCGTCGCGATCGTCGGGGACGGAGCGCTGACCGGCGGCATGTGCTGGGAAGCGCTGAACAACATCGGCGCGGCCCCGGACCGGCCAGTGATCATCGTGCTCAATGACAATGGCCGCTCCTACTCGCCGACCGTCGGCGGGTTCGCCCGCCATCTGGCGGAGTTGCGCCAGTGCGATGTGGATCGTCACACCCTGTTCGAGGATCTCGGGCTGGCGTATCTCGGCCCGGTCGACGGGCATGACATCACCGGCGTCGAGAGCGCCCTGCGACGGGCAGCCGCGCTGCGTCGACCGGTCGTGGTGCACTGCATTACTCAGAAAGGCAACGGGTATCCACCCGCCGAGCAGGACGAGACCGACTGCCTGCACACCGTCGGCGTCATCGATCCCAGTACCGGCCGCCCCCGCTCGGTCGGCAAGCCGACCTGGACGTCGGTGTTCGCGCAGGAGATCGTCGCGATCGGCGCCGACCGGGCCGACGTGGTCTGCGTGACCGCGGCGATGCTGCACCCCACCGGGCTGGGTGGATTCGCCACCAGGTTCCCGCACCGGGTATTCGATGTGGGGATCGCCGAGCAGCACGCCGTCACCTCCGCGGCGGGGCTGGCGATTGGGGGCTTTCACCCCGTAGTCGCGCTCTATGCCACCTTCGCCGGCCGGGCATTCGACCAGCTCCTCATGGACGTCGCCCTGCACCAGCTGCCGGTCACCGTGGTGCTGGACCGGGCCGGGATCACCGGCCCGGACGGGCCCAGCCACCACGGCATGTGGGATGCCGCCATCCTGCCAGTCATTCCCGGCCTGCGCCTGGCCGCTCCCCGGGACTGCGCACAGCTGCGTGAACTACTTCGTGAGGCCGTCGACGTCGCCGATGGGCCCACGGTGATCCGCTACCCGAAGGCGACAGCGGGTCCGGACATCCCCGCCACCGGCAGAATCGGACAATACGACATTCTCCGGGACGACCCCGCTGCCGTGGGCTTGTTGATCGCCGTCGGACCGATGGCGCAGCCATGCCTGGCCGCCGCCGAGGAGCTCACCGTCCACGGCGTGCCGGTCACCGTGATCGACCCGCGCTGGATCGCGCCCCTGGACCCAGCACTGGTCAAGCTGGCGGGCGCGCACCGCCTGGTGCTCACCGTCGAAGACACCACCACTACCGGAGCGCTGGGCGCCCGGATCGCCCAGGCCCTGGCCGCTGCCGGGGCGGACACCTGCGCGGCCACCTTCGCCCTGCCACCCCGGTTCCTGCCGCACGCCTCCCGCGCTCAGCTCCTGCAGGCCCACGGCCTGGACGCATCCGGCATCGCCACCGCCGTCCTCAAACGACTCGCCAGCACGCACCGAGGCAAAGTCGTCCCCGAGGAGGCCTGATGACGCTCTACCTCGTCAACCACTTCTCCACCATCGGTTTGGTCCTGATCATCGTCGGTGGTACGACCGCTGTTGCCGTCATCGCGTCTGCTGTCATCCACAAGATGTTTCCCAACCTGGCTGATTCCGGTTTCGAGCAGCTGACCGGGATTCTGCGGGCGGACGTATTCGCCTTGCTCTACACGATAATCTTGGCCCTCGTGATCACTGACATTTCGGGCAACTTTTCGGCAGCCTCGTCGCTCGTCTCATCCGAGGCGAGCGCCCTCGCTGGACTGACCCGCGCCGCCGATGCGTTTCCCTATAACGCACGGAAGCCGATAAAGAACGCGGCCGGAGAGTATGTCCACGCGGTAGTCGAAGACGAGTGGCCCTTGCTGAGACAGGGCGAGTCGAGCCACCGGGTTTCTGCGGCACTCGAGAGCCTCTACGCCGCAGTGCGGAGCTTCGAGCCGCAGACCGAGGTCGAGAAGGCTTTTTACACGTCGACGCTGGACGACCTGCACACCATCACGTTGAACCGGCGCCAGCGCGTGCAACAGAGCCAGGACAGCCTCTCGCCGTTGTTACGTATCCTCCTGGTGGTCGGCGGGGTGGTGTTCATTATCTTGGCGTATCCCGCCAGTGTCAGGAGGCTGGGCACACGGATGATCATCGTTGGCGGTGCGGCCGCCTTCGTGTCTTTCGCCTACCTACTGACCATGGTGCTGGACTATCCCTTCTCCGGTGATATCTCGGTCGATACCGCTCCCTACAAGAAGGGTGCACTGGCGCTCTACTGGGTAGACGAGTCAGCCCCCCGCCCGCTGTCCCCTGGGACATTCGAGAGGCTCTCTGCCCAAGACGTTGCCGGTGTGTGGAACTCGGACTCCTCGTTCGGCGTAGCCGTGTTTCGTAAGGTGGGCGACGAGATACGTGGCATTTACCGTATTGATAAGGGCTCGGTCGTCGGCACCGTTTCATCTGATGGCGTATTCCGTGGGTGGTGGTGCGAGGAAGGGTCCCGAAAACCGCCCGAAAATGCAGGTGAGGTCGAGTGGCGTCTGCTGAAGAAACCTCAAGGCGAGCCAGCCGTAATGGACGGGAGATGGCGATATGGCACAGCAGAGCCCTTCCGGGGAGGTTGGGACCTCACCAAGCTTGCGGGCAGGGCCGAGCCACCCGACCTGGCCGCCCGGTTCGATGATGCCTCGTCCTTCTGCCACCACCCGTGATGCGTCGACCGGCGCCGAAGGAGCTGAGATGGCATCGGTAGAACTGGGCATGCCCGCTTTGCACGCTGCGGCGGCCCCGCGGCGGCGGGTATCCCGCCAGGTCATGGTCGGCAGCGTGCCCGTAGGCGGCGGCGCGCCGGTCTCGGTGCAGTCCATGACCACCACCCGCACCTCCGACATCGACGCCACGCTGCAGCAGATCGCCGAGCTGACTGCGGCGGGTTGCCAGATCGTGCGGGTCGCGGTCCCCAGCCAGGACGACGCTGGCGCGCTGCCCGCCATCGCCGCCAAATCACAGATCCCGGTGATCGCCGACATCCACTTCCAGCCCCGGTACGTCTTCGCCGCGATCGACGCCGGCTGCGCCGCGGTCCGGGTCAATCCCGGCAACATCAAGAAGTTCGACGACAAGGTCGCGCAGATCGCTGCAGCCGCCGCGGGCGCCGGCGTGCCGATCCGCATCGGCGTCAACGCCGGTTCCCTGGATCCCCGGCTGATGGCCAAGCACGGTCACGCCACCCCCGACGCACTCGTCGAGTCGGCCCTCTGGGAATGCTCCCTGTTCGAGGAACACGGATTTCGCGACATCAAGATCTCGGTCAAACACCACGACCCGCTCGTCATGATCGCCGCCTACCGCCAGCTGGCCGCTCGCTGCGACTATCCCTTACACCTGGGCGTCACGGAGGCCGGGCCGCGTTTTCAGGGCACGATCAAGTCCGCCATCGCCTTCGGGGTGCTGCTCGCCGAGGGGATCGGCGACACCATCCGCGTCTCGCTGTCCGCTCCACCCGTCGAGGAAGTCAAGGTCGGCAACCAGATCCTGGAATCCCTCGGCCTGCGACCCCGCCGGCTGGAAATCGTGTCCTGCCCCTCGTGCGGGCGCGCCCAGGTCGACGTCTACACCCTCGCTGAACAGGTCACCGCCGCGTTCGAGGGCTTTCCCGTTCCACTACGCATCGCCGTGATGGGTTGCGTGGTCAACGGCCCCGGCGAAGCACGTGAGGCCGACCTCGGTGTCTCGTCCGGCAACGGCAAAGGCCAAATCTTCGTCCGCGGCGAAATCGTCAAGACCGTCCCCGAACACGAGATCGTCCAGACACTCCTCGACGAAGCTCGCCAGCGCGACTGGTCAGCTCCACCTGAGAGCGGATGATTCCGGTGAATCGACGGAGTTTCCATCGCGGCTTGGTGCTGACGACCCTGGCTCCTGCCGTCGTCGGATGCACCCAGGCGGCCCCCACAAGTCACGACCAGGCTGCTTCAGTGGTGCATCGTCGCTCGCTCACCGAGTACGCGCTCCCGCCCGCGGCGCAGACTCATGAGCTGGTCAAGCTGCCTGATGCACCGGTGGTGTTGGTCTCCCAGCAGTCCGAGAGCCAGCTGGTCAAGCTCTGGTTGGACCCGACGACCGAGCAGGTCATCGGGGTGCAGGCCTTCCCACTGGGTCCGGCAGACGCGATGCTCCATGGGCTGGCACTGTCCACCCGCCACCCGGGACTGATCTGGGCCACCCACGAGGCGGGCAACAGGCTGCTGCTGGTGGATCCGGGAGCAGCGCGACTGGACACACCGCCGAGGATCGTGCGTGAGATCAACGTTCCTGGTGACGGCCGCGGCCCGCACTACGTGGGCGAGTACGGGGATCTGTTGTGGGTCAGCCTCAAGGGCAGTGACCAAGTCCTGACGATCAACCACACCGATCCCCGGCAGTACTGGCTCTATGACGCTAAGCCACACCCGATCTTCGTGGCGCGCCACCCGCAGACCGGCGAGTTCTACGCCAGTCAGGATCAGGCGAGCCTCATCTTGCGCATTGATCCCAACACGAGAACCTCCACGCAGCTGCCGATCCCGGCTGAGCACGGCGCCACCCCGGTCGCCCTAGTGGCCGGGCCGGCGGGGCCTGGGTCACCCTGCTAGGCACCTCCGATCAGGGCACCGGCACCTTCGGACGTATCGACGGCCACGGTGCCCTCACCTGGTTCCACCTCAGCGCCACCCAGGTCAGTCAGGCCGGGCTACTCCACATCGCCGTTGACCCGCCCACGGTGCGACAGTCACCCAGCGCGTGGCTGCTGGGCTCGTCGATCACCTCATCGAATGTCCTGGACGTGATCATCCGGGTCACTTTCGACGCCGGGTACACGCAGATCCTGGGAGAGGAGGTCGCGGTACTGCCCACCCAGCAGTGCAAAGCCCATCGCCTCCTTCCTCTTCATAGCAGCCTGCTGGTCACTGAGCTCACCAGCGCAACGGTCGCCCAGCTCGTCACCGAACCCAACTCCCTCTGGCACCAGCCCACGACACCCAGATCGCAAGAACCCAGCTAGGGGGAGTTCGCCCTGGAGAACAGCCCGGCTTTTCAAAACCTAGGGGAATGCACACATGGACTCCCTGGTAGTCATCGTCGTACTGGCTACCGCGCTCGGCAGCGTCGCGGTATACGCGGTGGTCGGCCGAGTGCTGCCAGGCCGTCGGCGCAAAAATGATGTGGACCGATCCCCGCCCGCGCTCTGATCTGACTCATGTGTGTTCGCCGGACGCGAGAGCATCGCAGAAGCTGGTCATCTATGTGACGGTCTGCGGAGAGCTGGTCAGCTCGTCGGACCTGCTGCCAGCACGGTGTCCTGCCGAGTGCGATGACGACCCCCGGTATTGCCCGCAGTGTGTGCATGCAGCCCTGCAGTGGAGCGCCGAGCTGGGCGATGACGCATCCAACGCCGCCGTCGTCCACCTGGCCGCGCGATGACAAGTCCGCTCTCGGCCGCCAGCCAGGCAGGTGATTGCCCGGCCGGCCAGGACTACGACAACCGCAGTTCACCCTGCTGCACGCGGAGGGCGCGCTGCGCTGGCACATCGGCAGTCCGACCATCATGGCCGCCCAACTCGACTACCTCGTCGAACTCACCCGTCGCCCGAATCTACGACTCGGGGTCATTGCGTGGGACCGGCCGCTGACCATGCACGCTCGGCACGCCTTCCACGTCTACGACACTCACACAGTGATCGTGGGGACTGAATCGGGCACCGCATTCATCACCGACCCGGTGGAGGTCGGCGCCTACGACCGCCGGTCCGCGGAGCTGGAAGACGTCGCCGTGTTCGGTGACCAGGCTGTACACGTGTTCGAGCGGGTCGCGGAGGACTACCGGGCCTTGAGTCGCCGTCGGTAACGGCCGGCTCACTTAACCTCCTATTGCGATTAGCTCTGTTTAAGACGTACATTCGGGATGTGATACGACCTGGGCACCTGAGATGACCGCCCCGCTCGCCGTGCGCGGTACCGCGATCCGGCACCGTTTCGGGGACACCGTCGCGGTCGACGGGGTTGACCTGAATGTCCCTGCCGGGATGGTGTTCGGGCTGCTCGGGCCCAACGGTGCCGGCAAGACCACCACGCTGCGCATGATCACGACGCTGCTCCCGGCGCCGATCGGGTCGATCGAGGTTTTCGGGGTGGACGTGGCCCGCCACAAGCTTGCGGTGCGGCGATTACTCGGGTATGTGCCCCAGCAGCTGTCCGCCGACGGTGCACTGACCGGACGGCAGAACGTGGCGCTGTTCGCCCGCCTGTTCGACGTACCCCGCGCGCGGCGGCGCCACGTCGTGGACCTCTCGCTGGAGTCGGTCGGCTTGACCGACGTCGCCGATCGCACCGCGGGCACCTACTCCGGCGGCATGATCCGCCGGTTGGAGCTAGCGCAGGCGCTGGTCAACGCGCCACGGCTGCTGGTACTCGACGAGCCGACGATCGGCCTGGACCCGATCGGCCGAGCCAGCGTGTGGGACCACATCGGCGAAGTCCGCGCAAGTACCGGGATGACCGTGCTGGTCACCACGCACTACATGGACGAAGCCGACCAGCACTGCGACCGGATCGCCCTAATGCACCGCGGCCGGATCTGCGCGCTGGGCACACCGGCCGAGCTCAAGGCCGGCGTCGGCCCGGACACCACCCTCGACGACGTGTTCCGCGCCGCCACCGGCGACAGGCTGGCCAGTGACGCCGGAGAGAGGATGCGCAATGTCCGAGCAACTCGCCGTACCGCTCACCGGCTGGGGTGAATCAGTCCCGATCGGTCTACCTCGCCTGGTGCTCTTCCGGATCGGCACCATGTGCCTGGTCGAGCTGCAGAAGCTGCGCCACGACCGCACCGAGTTGATCACCCGCGCGATCCAGCCGGCGCTGTGGCTGCTGGTCTTCGGTGAGACCTTCACCCGGTTGCGGGCCATCCCGACCGGCAACGTGCCTTACCTCGACTACCTCGCACCCGGAATCCTCGCCCAGTCCGCACTGTTCATCGCGATCTTCTACGGCATCCAGATCATCTGGGAACGCGACGCCGGAGTACTGACCAAGCTGATGGTCACCCCGACCCCACGGATCGCTCTGGTCACCGGCAAAGCCTTCGCCGCGTCGGTACGCGCCCTGGTCCAAGCACTCGTGGTGCTGGTGCTCGCCGCGCTGCTCGGCGTGGGACTGACCGATAACCCGTTCAAGCTGCTGGCCATGGCGGCCGCAGTGATCCTCGGCTCGAGCTTCTTCTGCTGCCTGTCAATCACGATCGCGGGACTGGTACTCACCCACGACCGGCTGATGGGCATCGGGCAAGCGATCACCATGCCACTGTTCTTCGGCTCCAGTGCGCTGTACCCGGTAAACCTCATGCCCGGCTGGCTCCAGGCGTTCAACCACATCAACCCGCTCGGCTACGAGGTCGACGCACTCAGAGGCCTGCTCATCGGCGTCCCCGCTGAACTGGGACTGGACTTCGGCGTCCTGATCCTGGCCTCCGCGGTCATGATCATAATCGCCTCCGCCCTACTCGGACGGCTGGCCCGCTGATCACCGGAAAGCCGGGATGGATCCGGCGGCTGGCCGGCTACCTGCTCAACCATCGGCGCAACGTGGTGCTCGCGCTGACCGGTGCGGTGCTCGGCAGCGCCTGCCAGACGCTGGTGCCGCTGATCGCCCGGCAAATCGTCGACGGGGTCATCGTTCGCCGCGACTCGCCGCTGTGGCCCTGGTTGACGCTGCTGGTCGTGGTCGGGGTCGCCCGGTTCGGATTCACCTACCTGCGCCGCTACCGGGGTGGCCGGGTCGGCTTGGAAGTGCAGTACGACCTGCGCAACGCCATGCACGATCACCTGCAGACGATGGACCTGGCCAACCTCGACCGGATGCCGACCGGCCAACTCGTGGCCAGGGCGAGCTCCGATTCGATGCTCGTGCAAGGCCTGCTCAACTACTTACCGATCATGAGCGGCAACGTGCTGCTCCTGGTGCTCTCGCTCGGGGTCATGTTCGCCCTGTCCCCGTTGCTGGCCATCGTCAGCCTGATCGTCGCGCCGGTGCTCTTCGCGATCTCCTACCGGATGCGCGGGCGGGTCTTCCCGGCGACCTGGGACGGCCAGCAACGCGAGGGTGACGTCGCACAGATCGTGGCCGAGGACGTCAACGGCGTGCGCGTGGTGAAGGCCTTCGGCCAGGAGGACCGGGAACTCGGCCGCGTCGTCGACGCTTCCACGTCGCTCTACGGCGCACGAATGCGCGCGGTCCGGCTCCAGGCCCGCTACCAGCCGCTGCTGGAGGCGGTTCCCTCGATCGGCCAGGTCGCCATCCTGGCTCTCGGCGGGTGGCTGGCGTTGCACCACGAGATCACGCTTGGCACGTTCCTCGCGTTCTCCACCTATGTCGCCCAGTTCGTCGCGCCGGCCAGGCAGCTCGCCGGCATCCTGACCATCGCCCAGCAGGCCAGGGCCGGTGTGGAACGCATCTTCCAGCTCCTTGACCTCCCGCCGGCCATCGCCGACGCTCCGGACGCGGTGACCCTGCCTGAGCTGCGTGGTGAGATCACCTTCACCGACGTGCACTTCGGTTACGGCGAGCGCACCCCGGTGCTGAACGGTGTCGACTTGCATATCGCCGCGGGTGAACGGGTCGCGATCGTCGGGCCCAGCGGCAGCGGGAAGTCGACGGTGGCGATGCTGCTGTCCCGCTTCCATGATCCGGATTCCGGTGCGGTTCTCGTCGACGGGCATGACCTGCGCACCGTGACCCTGAAATCGCTGCGCCGCCAGGTCGGCGTGGCCTTCGAGGAAACTTTCCTGTTCTCCGACACTGTGCGGGCGAATATCGGCTACGGCCGCCCGGATGCGACCGACAAGGAAATCAGGCACGCCGCCCGGGTCGCCCAGGCGCAGGGTTTCATCGAGGAACTGCCACACGGCTACGACACGATGATCGGCGAGCGCGGCCTGACCCTGTCCGGCGGGCAACGTCAACGCATCGCGTTGGCCAGGGCTGTCCTGGCCGATCCGGGGATCCTGATCCTCGACGACGCCACCAGCGCCATCGACGCCACGGTCGAGGAGGCCGTGCACGACGCCCTGCTGGGTGTACTGGCCAACCGAACGACGTTGCTGGTCGCGCACCGCCGCTCCACGCTTCACCTGGCCGACCGCATCGTCGTGCTCGACCAGGGACGGGTCGTGGAGCAGGGCACGCACGAGGAACTCGTCACTCGCAGCGCCATCTACCGCACCCTGCTGTCCGGGCTTGAGGAGCACCACGCGGAACAGGTCGGCGACCGGATCGAGGCACTCGCGATGCTGTCCGCGTCCGGCGGCGCCGACGGTCGCACCGATTCAGCCTGGACCGGCGGCCAACCGGCCACGGACACCGCGCGCACCACAATGCGCACGATCGGCGCGCCCAGTATCGGTCCGGGCCTGGGCGGCGGAAGCGGCTGGCGCCTCAACCTCGCTCCGACTCCCGAGTTGCTGGCCCGGGTCGCCGCGCTCCCCCCGGTGCGGGATTTCCCGACCATGGACGTCGACCGGGAAGCGCGGCACGACCGGGATTTCCGGCTGGCAGGGCTGCTGCGCGAATTTCGCCGGCCGCTGCTGATCGGCCTGGTGCTGGTGATCCTCGACGCGCTGGCCGGGCTGGCGGGGCCGGTGCTGATCAAGGAGGGCGTCGACAACGGCGTGTCGGCCGGTTCGCAGGCCGTGCTGTTCGTGGCGTCCGCGATCTTCCTCATCGTCACCCTGGCCGATCTGATCGACCAGGTCGGCGAGACCTTCGTCACCGGCCGGGCCGCCGAGCGGATCATGCTCTCGCTGCGGATCCGGATCTGGGCCCAGCTGCAACGCCTCTCTCTGGATTACTACGAACGTGAGATGGCCGGCCGGATCATGACCCGGATGACGACCGATGTGGACCAGTTCGAATCACTCATCGAAAACGGGCTGCTCGCCGCGCTGGTCTCGCTGGTCACTTTCGTGGGAGTCGGCGTCGCCCTGGTACTGATCAACACCGAGCTCGGCCTGTGCACGCTCACCGTCGTGGTCCCGCTCGCTATCGGCACGATGATCTTCCGGCGCAAGGCGGCCCGCCTCTACGATCTCGCGCGGGAACGGATCGCCATCGTCAACGCGGACTTCCAGGAGAGCCTGTCCGGGGTGCGCGAATCCCAGGCTTTCACCCACGAGAACGAGACGAGCGCACGATTCCACCGGCTCGGTCACGACTATCTCGCGGCCCGCGTCGCCGCGCAGCGCCTGGTTGCCACGTATTTCCCGTTCGTACAGTTCCTCTCCGCCGGGGCGGACGCGATCGTCCTCGGTATCGGAGCAGGGTTGATTGCCTCCGGGCAGCTCACCACCGGCGCGCTGATCGCCTTCCTGCTCTACATCGACATGTTCTTCTCGCCGATCCAGCAGCTGTCCCAGGTGTTCGACTCCTGGCAGCAGACCCGTGTCTCGGTCGGCCGGATCTCCCAACTGATGCGGCTGAATACGCTGACACCGCCCGCCGAGCGACCCGAGCCTGCCGGCCGATTCCGTGGTGAGCTCACCCTCGACAGCGTGCGCTTCTCCTATCCCGCGCCGCCCTGCCCACCGGCTAAGCCACCCGAGGCTCTGCGCGGCATCACCCTGCGGATCGCGGCGGGAGAGACCGTGGCGATCGTGGGGCAGACCGGCGCGGGCAAGTCGACCGTGATGAAACTGCTCGCCCGCTTCTACGACCCCGATGAGGGCAGTGTGCGGGTGGACGGGTACGACCTGCGCTCGCTGGACCTGCACTCATTTCGCCACCAACTCGGCTACGTGCCACAGGAGGGTTTCCTGTTCACCGGGACCATCCGGGACAACATCGCCTACGGCCGCCCCGAGTCCAGCGACGCCGAGGTGGAGCGCTCTGCCCGCGCGGTCGGCGCACACGAGTTCATCGCCGCCCTGCCCGGCGGTTACCTGCACGAAATTGTCGAGCGCGGCCGTTCGCTGTCAGCCGGGCAGCGGCAGTTGGTCGCGCTGGCCCGAGCCGAACTCGTCGATCCCACCGTATTGCTGCTCGACGAGGCGACCTCCAATCTGGACCTCGTCACCGAGGCGCGGGTGGCGCAAGCGATGCAGCGGGTCGCGCGCCACCGCACGACCATCGTCATCGCGCATCGCTTGCAGACCGCAAGATCCGCCGATCGGATCGTCGTGCTGGATCGGGGCCAGATCGCCGAAGTCGGGTCCCACGAGCAACTGCTCGCTGCCGACGCCACGTACGCGTCGATGTGGAAAACATTCGAACTCGTCGGCGGTTCCGGGTCCCGCGACACACACGCGGTCGTCTAATGGATCGGGAGCGGAGCAGTCATCGCCCCTCCTCCGTGTCGAGAGCGACCAGCAGCGCGCGTAGCGCAGGCAGCGCCTGGCTGAGAGCCTCGCGATCGGCGCACGGAAGACCGGCCACGCCTGTCGCGATGAGGTCGATGCGGCCCTGACGCCACGCCGCCAAGCGCTGTGTCGCCGTGTCGGTCAACCACAACTGCGCGGCGCGCCGATCGTCGGGTGCGGTCTGGCGCACCAGCATGCCGATGTCGATGAGTTGGTTGACCAACGTGCTCACCGAGTTGGCCGCCAGGTGCAGAGCACGCCCGGCCGGTGCGATCCCGATGCCCGGCTGCTTCTTGATGACCTGCAGTAGCTCGATGTGCGCGCCCCGTAACGGCGGTCCCGGCACCGCCGATGGCAGCCTCCGGCGCACCAGGCGTCGCAGTGCGGCCATGGTCGTCATCAGCTCCTCGGCCAGCACAGTCTGATCAAGACTCGTCACGTGACGACGATAGCTCTACTCCTTGTAAACGTTCCTGTTCGCCCCGCAGTCAGCGGCGCAGGTCCGGATAGGCCTGCCGGCGCGGCGTGGGAGTCGGATGAGACGCGGTGCAACGGGAAATGAAAGCGACCACAGCAAAGCATCTCATTGAGAGCTACTCTGCCGATGTGACCACCCCTGATGCGGCTGCGCTGGGCGATGAGTTGATGACGACCACCGCCGCACTGCGACGTCTGGTGCGCCGGAGGCTTCGGTCGGCGGTGCCCGGGCCGCCGTTACGGGGCGCGCAGGTGGAGCTGCTGCAGGTCATTGAGAAGCAGCCGGGTATCGGGATCGCACCGGCAGGGCGTGCTCTGCACCTGGCGGCCAACTCGGTGAGCACGTTGGTCAACCAACTCAGCGACCTAGGGATGCTGGTGCGGGATACCGCTCCCGAGGATCGCCGCGCGGCGCGATTGTGGTTGACCGAGGCGGCGACACAGCGATTAGCAGCATGGCGCCACGCTCGCATCGACCTCGTCGCGGGCGCCATGGTAGGGCTCCCGGTGGCCGATCGTCACGCGCTTGCCCAAGCGCTGCCTGCGCTACGCGCGCTGCTGACCGCTCTCGACGCGGGCGAGGGGCGATGACTGTTTGTGCAGTCGGGGCAACCAGCAGACGATGGGCGCGCATTCCCTCGGGGAACCTGGAGTCCCACCGGAAAGCAATCCTCGAAAGAGTGACGGATGGGCACACCCACGCCGTCGTCGAATCCGGTCGATCGCGCCATTGATGGTATTCCGAAGTCACGCGTCACTCCTTCGATGTAAGTTCCGCGTAAGCACTTCGGCAAAGCCGATCGGCGGTACCGATCAGTCTGCGCCGTTCACCGTCACCGTCGCGCCGATCAACGCAGTACCGCCACGACGGGCTTAATCCGGCACCTCTTGTTTGTAATTTGACATTGCGCGACCGGGGCCTCGCGTCGCGGACATTCTCGGGACGGGACTGGACGGAGGGAAGACGGCGAAGTGGGCCAGATTCTCAATTCGCGGGGCCGCTATCCGGAGCGCTGTGGCAGTAAGTGCCTGGTGCCGGACGGGGCTGGGAGCGCCCGGCGGTGACCGCCTCAGCGGTGACTGCGCTCGACAACCCACCGTCCACCACCGTCGTCCGGAACTCGGTCACCGTCGCCGGTTGGGGGCTGGTGAGCAGAGCCACCGGATTGCTGCGGGTGGTGGTGACCGGGGCGGTGCTGGGCCCGACCTATTTTGCCAACGCGTTCCAAACGGGCTATGTCGTCCCGCACCTGGTGTGCGTGTTGATCGCCGGGCCGGTGCTGTCGATGGTCCTGGTGCCCGGCATGGTCCGCGCCATCGGCGCAGGCGGCGTTGACGGGGGCCGGACGCTGCTCGGCCGGGTGACCGGATGGCTGCTCGCCGTCTCGGGCGCGGTGGTCGTGCTGTTGATGATCTTCTCCCCGGTGGTGGCCTGGTCGTTGACCCTCGGGATCCCGGATCCCGCAGCCCGAGCTCGGGGCCTGTGGCTCGCCACGCTATTGGTCCTGCTCATCGCACCACAGATCCTGCTGTACGCACTGATGCATGTCGCCATCGCCGCCCAGCAGGCTTGCGGGCGCTTCGCGCTGGCGGCGGGCGCGCCCACGGTTGAGAACGTCCTCCTCATCCTGGTGGTGATCCTGGCCGGCTGGTACTACGGGACAGGCCTCGACGTCCAGCGCGTGCCTGTTGATCTGGTGATCGTGCTCGGAGCGGGCAGCACCGCAGCCGTCGCGCTGCACGCGGCGCTGCAGCTGTACGGTACCGCGCGGGTGGGCTTGCTGACCCGTCCGTCGATGCGCTGGCGGCGAGACCCCGAGGCCCGTGCGATCATCCGCAGGCTGGTGCGTTCGGTCGGCGTGGCAGCGTGGCCGGCCGCGGGGATGTACGTGCTGCTCGCGCTCGCCAGCACGGTGCCGGGTGGTGTCTTCGTGGTGCAGCTGTCGCACACCATGTTGTTTTCGCTGTCCTACGTCAGCGCTCGCGCGGTGGCCATGGCTGCGCTGCCGGGGCTGTCCCACGCCGCCCATCGCGAGGACGCCGCCACGTTCGGCTCGACGTGGCGCCAAGGCTTGTCCTACACCGTCACCGCCAGCCTGCCACTGCTGGTGCTACTCGCCCTGCTCTGCGCACCGGCCGCGAACATCCTGGCCAACGGCGAGCTACGGCACGCCGCCCTGATCGGTCCCCTCACCACCTGCCTGGCGGTAGTGGCGATCGCCCAGCTGGTCAACGGGGTGTACGACATCGGCCGGCAGGCACTGTTCGCCCGGCTGGACGACCGCATCCCACGCCGGGCCAGCGAGGTGGCCTTCGGCGTGATCCTCGTGGGCGCGGCCGCGGCCCTGCTCCTGCCCGCCGACGGTTCTCGCCTGATCTGGCTGGTGGTGGTCATCCTGGCTGGTGAGCTCGCCGCAGCCGGCACGGTGTTGACCCGGCTGCGCCAGACGATCCGCCCAGAGCGATTTCTCGAGCCCCGCGCCGTGGTCGCCGCGCTGGTCGCCACGCTCGCGTTGGTCCCGGTAGCCGCCGCGATGTGGTGGATCCGACAGCTCGACGCCGGCGGCCGACTCGCAGATCTCACGCTGCTCGCCGCCGGAGGTGTCGTCGCTCTCGGCGTCTACGCCCTGGTCCTCAGAGTTGCGGTGCGACGGATTGGTGCCGCGACATGACCCACTGGCCGTACGTGTCAGCTGCCTGCTGAGCGCACCGCGCGTCGGGTGTCGAGTACGGCGAGGTCGGCGGCGGCGCGGCCGGCGTGCCACCCGGCGGCGTTGCCGACGCTGTAGGAGCGCGACACCGACCGCGGGAACATCGACTCGAACAGCTCCTCCACTACCCGTTCCCGAGCGGCCAGTACCGGTAGCAGTCGAGCTGAATCAGCCACCGCGGCAGTGCTGACGTCCCGCGCCGTGCTCAGCCGCTCGCCGATGCGGGTCGCGTAGGCGAGCAGGAACGACTGGCGGTACGACCGGGTCCGGGACCGCCCGGTGCGTGAGGTCTGGCTGCCCGCCGACACCATCGCTCGGGTTGCCTGAACCAGCAGCGACGTGCTGAGCAATTCGACGATCTCCAGGTCGACCTCGTCGCCGAGTACGGTGGTGAAGCCCAGCCCTTCCGACAGCACCGTCCGGCACCGGTTCGCCTCGGCCACCGCGCCCACCAGTAGCGCCTTGGCTGCCACGTAGGGGTTGTCCAGCCACAGTCTGCGGGCCGCCGCCGGATACGGATCCGACCCCGGGCTGCCGGCGCTGTCAACCACGATACGTTCCAGGGAGTACCGGCTCATCAGTTCCTGCGCCTTGGCCGACAGGGCCTCGGCCTCGTCGGGGAAGGTGGTCGACTCGGCTTTGGCCAGCAGCGCTCGAACCCGCGCGAGCATCTTCTGATCAACGCCGCGGCGCGGTGCCGCGCTGGCCGCGGCAGAACCGGGCGGCGCGATGATCCTGGGCAGCACCGGCAGCGCCAGCAGCATCGCCAGCACCTGGATCACGGTGCTGAGCGCATCCGCCAGGCTGCGGGCGTGCCGCCGGACCCACTGCAGTAGGTGCCCCCCGGTCTGGGTGGGCTCCCACCACACCACCGCCCCGATCTGTCGCAGGTCGTCGCTCCACCGCTGGGTCACGGTGGCCTTGGCGTAGCGCTGGGACTCCTCGGCGATCGCATCGACGAGATAACCGACCGCCACGGCGTCGAGCCGCCGCCGGGCTGCCTGGTGTAGGTCATCCGGTGCCCAGCCGCGTTCCCACGCCGCCGTGACTAGCGGCGCTACGGCGCACTGAACTGCTGCCGCGACCAGAACCGGCTGCTCGGCGAACCGCTCGGCCACCAAGGTCGCGATGCGCGCCCCAGCCTCCGAATCGCCGGCGCCGTGCTCTCGCGCCGCGCTGAGCAACGCCGTTGAGATCGTTTCCGCCGACGGCTTCGCCCGCGACGTGCCGGTATTCGCGGCCCCCGCTGCGAACCTCCCGAACCCGAAGCTGGCGAACCCGGAACTGTCGGACCCGAAGCTGTCGGGCCCGGGGCTCCCGTATCCAGCATGGGCGCGACGATGCGCCCGGCGGCGTGCCGCCGCGGCAGCCCGTTGCTCCCGATTCCGCTGTGCCACCGCGTCCTCCCGCCTCCAAGTCCACCAGTCGTCGAGCAGTATGGAACGCCACCCTGACAATTCGGCTCAGCCCGGGTTTCGACATGCCGGGGAAGGGCTATCCGTCGACATGGGTCGGGTGACAGTGCGGCGGCCGGTGCTGACGCTGTCCGCACACCGGATCGCCCGGGCAGCCTCGGACCACCAGTCACTCGGCGAGCCCGCCTGATCGACGATCCTGCCGGGGCTGGCGCGGCGGACGGACCACGAGCGCGCCGACCAAGGTACCGACGGCGATCAGGCCCGTCACGGCCGCAAAACCGCCGTAGGCGGTGGCCTTGGCTTCCAGGACGGCGCGGTCGATCGACGGGCGGGGATCAGGGACCTTGATCCCGAACCCCCGGACGATCGTCGTGTCCTTGGTCGCCGCCGCCTTCGCGTGCACATCGAGGTAGCGCACCCCGGACCAGCCCGCGACCGAGCCGAAGAGCAGGCGACCAGCGCCATCGCCACAGCCAACCGCCGCATCCACGACGCGGCGAGGCGATAGAGCAGGTAGCCACCGTCGGGTGCGCCCGTTGCGGGCCGCGGCGCCCCGAGCACCTGCTGTTTGGCCTGATCGTATTCGGCAGCTGAGACGTCTCCCCGGTCCCGCAGCTCAGCCAGCCGGCTCAGATCGTCGACGACACTCATGTCGGGTTCCACTGCGCGGTCAGCCCGGCGGCTGGGACGGTTGATTGGTTGGGTTCGCAGCGGCCAGGTGCTGACATGCCGGCGTCTGGTCGATAACGGCGCGCAGCTGCGGGTCCGTCGCCAGCGTGCCGTGTTGGGTGGCGTTTCGCGCATTGCCCAGATAGTTGACGAAGCTCTGCCGCGTCGCGTCCGGATTGTTGAGATCGGGCAGGGCCGGCGAGCCGAGCTGGCTGAACGCAGGCTGCAGCGTCTGGCACAACGACCCGGCAAACGGGCCCCGCAGCCCGCTGATCCACTTCACAGCTGCTCCCATCTGTCGATGGATACGCCCGTGAACTCGACGTCACCGACGTTCCCGGTGACTTCAAAGGTCGGTACGGTCGAGTTCACGGCGGTTAGCCACCGCGGTGCGGCTCACGACGCGCCAGTGGCCAGCGCGGTGGCCCGGGCGCTCGATGGCGCGGCGTCGCCGCGCTGTTTGCGTTCTTCGCGCTGGTGGCGGCGGATCACCGGGGAGGTGTCCAGCATGACGATGCCGATCACCAGCAGCACGATGCCCGCGGCGGCGCCGGCCAGGCCGAATGGTGTGGTACGCACGTGCTCACCGAACAACCCGATGCCCAGGCCGATCGACACCATCGGCAGCACCGCGTCCATCACCGGCATGCGGCTACCACGTCGACGTCGCGGACCTGACCGAGTTCATGCCCGCCCCTACCGGACGCTGGTTGCGCGGTGTGTACCCATGGCTGGTCAACCGGGCGCCTTGGCTCTATGACCTGGTCTACCGGCACTTTTTCCTGGCCCGCCAGCAGGCGGGGGAGCGGGTAGGCATTCCAGTACGGCTGGCCCTGCCCGTGCTGCGCCGCCACATCACCCGGTGGGCGGCCTGACGTCGTGGTCTCGACCTACCACCTGGCCGCGCTGGCGGTGGCCCGGTTACGCGCCCCGCGCCGGCTCGGCTGCCCGGCAGTCACGTTCGTCACGACGTTCTCGGCGCACGAGCTGTGGCTGCACCCGGCCACCGACGCCTACCTGTGCATCTTCTCCAATGCCGCGCGGGAAGTACGCGGCTTAGGCGGGCGGTCCGGTGCAGGTGTGTGGGCCCAGTCGTGCGTTCGGAGTTTTGTCCGCTGACTCGTCGTGGGAGATGTTATGGGTAAAGAAGCTCGCATTGGGTTGCTGCTGGGGGCGACGGCGTGCCTGGTAGCCGTCATGATCGACTGGGTTATTCAAGAGCTCTGGAAGATCCGGCTCGTGAGTGGCAAACAGTGTTATAACACTGTTTGCCACTCACGAGCTGTTTGTGGCCCGCCAGCTGACCGTGGGCCGCATGGCGGCAAGGTCAACCCGGTGGCGGTGCTGCTCCACCGTGGCGAACAGTGACGTGATCAGGGTGTCGCACAACCGGTGTGGCGCCAGGCCGAGACCTACCAGGCCGGTGTGTACGACGTTGTAATAGTGGGTGTCCAGCTCCACCCGGGGGTTGTCCAGGTACTCGATCTCAGCCGGTCCGGGGTAGCACTCGGCGATCGTCTTGGCGATCTCCTCCACCGACATCGCCTCGGTCATCTGGTTGAAGACCCGGAACTCGCCCGCCGCCGCGGGGTTCTCACACGCCAGGCGGATACATTCCACCGTGTCCCGGATGTCGATCAGGCCGCGGGTCTGGCCGCCGGAGCCGTAGACGGTGAGCGGGTGGCCGAGCACGGCTTGCACCACGAACCGGTTGAGCACCGTGCCGAAGATCGCGTCGTAGTCCAACCGGGTGGCCAGCCGGGGGTCGGCCTCGGTCGCCGGGATCTGCTGGCCGTAGACGATGCCCTGGTTGAGATCGGTCGCGCGTAGCCCCCAGATCCGGCAGGCGAACTCGATGTTATGGCTGTCGTGCACCTTCGACAGGTGATAGAACGACCCGGGCCGCTTGGGGTAGAGCATCCGGTCGCTACGCCCGTTGTGCTCGACGGTGAGCCAGCCCTCTTCGATGTCGATGTTCGGGGTGCCGTACTCGCCCATCGTCCCGAGCTTGACGAGGTGGATGTCGCGGTCGGTTTCGGCGATCGCGTACAACAGGTTCAGCGTGCCGACCACGTTGTTGCGCTGGGTGTAGACGGCATGCGCCTGATCGATCATGGAGTATGGCGCGGAGCGCTGCTCGGCGAAGTGCACCACCGCCTCGGGACGGAACCCCTGCAGCAACTCGCGGGTGAACGCGGCGTCGGTGATGTCACCGGAGAAGGACTCGATGCGCTGACCGGAGAGCTCCGCCCAGGCGCGCACCCGGACTACCAGCGGCTCGATCGGCACCAGGCTGTCGACGCCAAGCTCATGGTCGTAGCCGCGGCGGGCGAAGTTGTCGGCCACTGCGACGGTGTGCCCGCGATCAGACAGGTGCACCGCGGTGGGCCACCCCAGGTACCCATCCCCGCCTAGTACCAGCACCCGCATTAGTGGACTCCCTCGTGGTTAGGGGTCAGCTACCAGCGGTGGCCGGACCCGAAACGGGCCCCCGCGGTGCCGCCCCATGGACATAGAGTTGTCGACGATCGCGCGGTGCCACGTCGTGATGCCTTGGCTGGGGCAGCTCGTAGTGAACCGGTCGGGAATGATCGGCGTACTGGCGTTGCGCATTATAGATCTGGTGGAACTTCCATAACATGCGGGCGAAGTTCGTCTGGCCGTGTGCCAGGTGCCGGCCCACGATGCGCGCGGTCTTGGCCAGCGCCGCCACCCCCAGGTGCTTGCGGTTGATCACCTCCTGGGTCTTTACCAGCTCACGGTAGAACTCCGCCAGCGGCAGCTTCGTCGGCAGCACGGCGTGCTGGATGTCGAACAACCGGTAGTCCAGCGACGTCAGGGCCCGGGCCTCGGTGTGCCAGATCTCGGTTCCCGGGTAGGGCGTCATCACCGACAGGTGCACGATCTCCGGAACCGCCAGGGCCCACTCGCGGACCTGCCGGAACCGTTCGGTGCGCGACGTCGGCCAGCGCGGGACTCGCGATGATCGCGCGCCGCAGAAGCGGACCCCGCCACAAGCATCAAAGCCTACCCGCCACGGCGCACTGCCGAATGTTGACCTTATTCCGTATTGAGTGAAATATGACCATTGGGTTGAATCGCTGGACACGGTGAGGTCCCGGACTTCCAGCAGCCGGTCGGGGAGAGGTCAACGATGCAGGTTCGATCCGGGCATGTCATCGTCTCCACGGCACTGCTGCTCGCCGGGCTGGTCGGCTGCGGCGGCAAAGAGATCGACAAACCAGTGACCAAGGTGTCCGATCTGGTGGCGGTGTGCAGCGGCCGTCATTCCCCCACCGCGGCTGCTTACGCCGGCGCACCCCCGCATCCGATCCTCGTCGTCAGGCCACATGGTGCAGTCCAGGACATGATGGAGAACCCAAGATTGGCCAAGCTTGGGCCAGCCTGGAACCCTCAGGACCCCGCAGCGGTCCAACTGGTGGCGTGCACCGAGAGCGACGGTGGCGGCGCGGACTCGGGCCTCTTATGCCCATACCCCTCCGGGCAATCGGCGTCGCTGCGGGTCGCGGACTACACCATTACGGTCTACGAGGCGCGCACCGGCGCCAAGGTCGGCCAAGCCCACGTCGAGGCCCGCGACACCTGTCCCTTATCGGCATCGGTCTACCGGCAAGACCCAGTGGTGTATGCGGCGCCTTCACCTCAGCAGTATTTCGACGCACTGGGAACCTTCGTGAACCGGAGATAGCCGGCTGGCCCGCCGCGAGGGACACTAGACAATCGTGAATCAAGGCTAGGAAACCGTCAGGACGCCCGTCATGTACGGCTGGAGGAGGCTGTGGTACGGGTACTTTCCGGGCTGTGTAGACGGCGGTGTCAGCCGGTGGAAGCAATTGAGCTGGCCAGGAGGTCGGCGAAGACTTCTGCTGGGGTTCGGTAGTCCAGGATACGGCGTGGTCGGTTGTTGAGTTCGGCGGCTACGCAGTCGA
>JAHEXI010000040.1 GCA_023252195.1 Pseudonocardiales bacterium | reverse complement strand
GGAAAGCGTCATCATCGCGCACAACCTCATACTAGCCTTCGATGTAATTCGACCAGGGCGACACTCCACATCCAGCAAATCATTCACCCGAACGAATTAGTTATTAACTTACAGTTACTAACACGCATAGATAGTGCCTGTTAGCTGGAATAGGCGCATGCTGACGAAGGGAAACTCGGGAGAGAATGTCGCATCGTGGGGAGAACCGCGATATGCTGACGGAGTCATCACCCAGAACACGAGGAGTAACGCCACAGCCACCAAGCAGATCAAACCCTGACGCCTGATGCGGTGGGCATCGTTGGTGGAATAAAGAAAAAAGCATACCAGTAGGAACTGGAACACGACCATAGTCAGGTTCTGGCCGAGCTTGGCCAGGCCATTGGGCGACGTCTGCTGCGACCAGGCAAGAAGATACTCGGCGGCGCCAGCCGTAACGCAACCCGTTAGCACCCATAGCCCGCGATTTAGTGGCGAGCGAGTGAGCTGGACGACCATCCACGAGAGCGCGCCGATGGCCACGACGGCGGGTACAATTACCCCGAGAAGATATGCGGTCTGTGGCCAGGTCATAGCTGCTCCAAGAACTTTAAACCCCGTGGCCCCAAGGCTCTACCAGGAAGCACTGGTGTCTGGTCATAGCCAGCCCTGGTGGTCAGCGAGGGCTCGCTCCAGGCGCCACACCGAGTCCTGATCAGTGCGACGCGGTGTCCGGTAGTCCAGTGCGGCCTCGCCGTAGCGCGCCAGACGGGCGGCCCATTCCATAATGATCGTAGCCACAGTTTCCGCCGCGCGCTCCCGGTCGACGTCGTAAGTGGTGCGCCGCAGCGCCTTCTGAATCATTTCCGGTGAGAGGTCGGGCAAGGCGCACCGCCAGTACTCGTCGTCGGTGTCGTCGCTTTCGTCGTTCGCCAGGACGTGACCGACCTCGTGGAGGATGATGTGATCTTGGTGCGGGCGTGAGGTCTCCGCTTGGAACACGATGTAGTCGGTCCGCTGCGCGGCCAGCCACAATCCGAAGGGACCCGGGACCGGCAGTGGGTAGGGGACGAGGCGAATGGGCCGACCTCGCCGCTCGCCGAGCCGCTCACAAAGAACATCGACGCGCAGAGGTGGTTCAAGGTTCATCATCCGTAGCTCGCGCCTGCACCTCTTACGCAACGCCCGTTCACTCAACGTCGACCCTCCGTCCTGGAGCGAACAAGCCCGAGCCGGGTCGAACCCGCTGCAAGGGCGGAGCTGAGGGCCGCCGTCGACAGCTCCGGCGTGACTTACCTGCCTCCCCGAGGGTGGACGTTAGCCCCGGCAGCCACGTACGTACACCTCTGTACTCAACTGTGGCAACGGTTGCGGCCGAGCTAGGCGTGGTGGTCCGTCTCAAGAAGACCTATCCCTCCGCGTCGTTCGACGAGCGCTGTTCGGCCTGCTCCAGCCGGTACACGACATCCAGCAGGTCCATAACCTGCCTGCGGCGCTCCGAAGAAAGCTCACCCGCCCGCATCGCCATCAGGGCAACCTGTTCGTGGTCGGCGTTGAGCTCCCGGCGAGCCTGTTCCTCCTGCAGCGTCCTGAGCTGCTGGTTGACCCGCGCCGTCACATCATCGTCGAAGAAGTACGCGGCCGGGACCCCGAAGAAGTCGGCCAGAGCCTGCAGGTGCTTGAGCGTCGGGTTGTCCTTCTTCCCCTTGCGCAGCTGCCAGATGTAGCTCTGCGAGATCGACACACCGCTGGCACTACCGATCTCCGCTGCCACCTGCTCGTTGCTGAACTCCCGCTGGCCGCTGCCTCGTGGACGCACCGTGGCGAACAAGTGGTTGATCTTATCGGCGAGACTTGCCCTCGCTGCTTCGCTCATGGGCGCCTCGTGGAGTCGCAAGTTCTCCACTCAGGTACATTTACAGAAAGAAAGATCTTATATATGGGTTGCATCACTGTGCTCCTTCCCGTACCGTGAGGGCCGACCACGATACTAACTGATATCGAACCAACTGGACAGTCTCGCTTGATAGAGGTCGAAGACGGGGTGGGCGCACCCCGGAGCTGGCACCGAGGTCACGTCGCCAGTTAGACGGCGGCACTTCTGGTCGACCACAACCGCTGGGAGCCTTGGAATCTGCTCGACGCCGAATGGAGGTGAAATCAATAATCGTGAGATAGCTGAAACATGGCCGGACGAGTCCATGACTTCTAAGGGCCTCCTCGCGGCACGAGTTCGCCCGATCGCGGAATGAGTATGACGTATTTATCGGGTGTTGCTCGCTCTCTGTCTAGTTGGGTCGAGCTGAGGGAGGGGGTGACAGATATGGCAGAAACATTCTCCGAGGAACGAGATGACGAGTACACGTCGTTCTCCCCAGACAACATGATGAAGATTACAGAGTTTGAGGAGATGTCTCCCGAGGAGCGCGGCGAGCTTGAGAAGCTGCTCGCCGTTGCGGTCTGACCCACATTTTGGCTAGGTGGGGTCTCGCGCCGCGTACCAACTGACGTGAGGTCCCACCCAGTGCGCTCGCAAGGAGGCCAATGGTGCGCTGCATCACACTTCAGTCGTTTGAGTCGGTGCTGAGTAGCGACCGAGCGTTCTGTGGGAGTCAGCTCGGTGATTTTGCCCTGGTCGGGCTGCTTGGATGTGATGCCGTGTGCCTGCTGGGCGCAGGATTCGGAGGGGCGATACCGGCCATCATGATCGCTAATCCGGACGCGCGGGTCGTGGCGGTCGACAACGATCCGCAACTTTCAGTGGCCGGTAAGGCGATCCAGCGTTCGTACTTCCCAGCTCATGCGTTCGAGGCGGTGTGTGCGGACGCGTTCGAGCACCTGGCGGCAGCACCGAGCAAGTCGTTCGACGCGCTGTGCGTGGACCTATTCACCGAGAATGGCTACGCCGAGCTCTATTACGACGACAAGTTCTGGGATCAAGTGGCGCGCGTGCTGGCCGGCGATGGCGTGGTCATGGTCAACACGTGGGGACTGCCCAGCCACCTGAAGCCATTCGACGGTCCGACCCCGCATGTCGCAGTCGGTCGGGGCCTCGCCATGCGATTCGGCGACGTGCGGATACTGAGCCATCTGCGGAACCAGACGCTTCTGGCCGGCCCGGGTCTGAGCCGAATTGACTTGGCCAACTCGATCGAATGGCCGTATCGCCACGATCCTTTCGCCGCGACCGCGCTCATATCGAAGTACCGCGCATCGACTCCCTTCACGGTGGACCACCTACCGGCTTTCAAACGGCCGGGAGATCGTCCCGCCGATTTCGCGCAGTTGGCCGCGCTCTACGATCAGCGCCTGATTTGTTTCGCCGACGACCTGCAGTCACGCGTCGGCATCGACGCGAACCCCGACGAGCCATCGCGGGCGTACCTGCGTCGTGTGCTTGCCTCGCCGCACGCGCCGGAATGGCTCGACTCGCTGTTGCGGTCCGCCGATCCGGAGACCGCAGCATTCGTCCCGAGCTATTTCTGCAGCTACTCCGCGGCGGGCGATACCGCGATGGCGTGGTTTCCGGACTGGCTTGTCGCTCGCTACCACTGGTTGACCGCCGAACACGCCGACTGGCTCTGGCGGTACGCGTTGTGGCACGTGGCTGCAGTAGCGAGCAATCCGTTGCGGTCCGTCAAGGACGACTGGTTGGACAGGCTGACCGACGTGATGGCCGACGTTGTGGTATCGGGGAGTGCCTGATGATCGGGACGTTGCAACGCGCGGTGCCGGACATCCTCGCGCGGGCGTATCCCACCCCGGTCGTCGTGGATGACTTCTATAAGGATCCTGATTCGATCAGGGAGTGGGCGTTGGCCCAGCAGTACCGCAACGTGGGCACCTACAGCTTCCCCGGGTGGCAGGCCACCAAGGCGTTCACCGGCGACCTGATCCGCAGGAAGATTGAGGAGGCGGTCGGTCGCCGCATCACGATCGATGAGGAGAAGTACACGTTTGGCGGCTTCCGGCTTATCTCGGCTAAGTCCGGCCGACACACAAAGGTCCACGCCGACTCGGTGTCCGAGTGGGCCGCGATGGTTTACCTGACGCCATGGGAGCCGCGCAGCCATGGCACAGGGTTCTTTCGGCATCGCGAGACGGGATTGTGTGGGCCGCCGACGATGCAACAGGCCCTCGCGCTCGGGTACTCGAGTCCGGATGCCTTCGCGCGTGAGGTGACCGATCCGGTCGCGAGCGATCTGACGCAATGGGACCTAGTTGACGTCGTCGAACCGACCTTCAACCGCTTCGTGGCGTTCCAGGGGGGTCTCCGTTATCACGCGCCGCTGGGCGGGGGTGGCGACAGCCCGGTCAATGCGCGGCTTACGCACATGTTCTTCTTCGACGAGCGTCGCGTCGATCCGACTACATATACCACCTGGCAGCTATGAGGATCCGAACCGATCTTGTTGAACGCGCGCCTGAGGCATTGCGCAGCAGCGTGGTCGTCATCGACGACTTCTATGAGGCACCCGACGCCATCCGTGATCGTGCTCTGCAGCTGACGTATCCCTCCCCGAAGGGATCGCGGTATCCAGGACTGGAGAGTCAGGAGGCGATCACGTCCAGCAGCCTCATCGACGCATTCTCCCAACTCGCCGACCTGCGGCTGGAACCTGCGAAGGATGCGATATGCGGCAAGTTCCGGATCGGCTTGACGACACGTGCAGTCAGGACGTCGGTCCACCTCGATCACGTCGACTGGAGCGCAATCGTTTACCTGACGCCGGACGCTCCGTCGAAGGCGGGCCTGTCGATCTTCCGGCATGGCGTGCTCGGCATCGACCGGATCGACGCCGACGACCTGGAGCCGTTGTACAGCTGCCACAACAAGAAAGAGTTCGACGCCAAGTACGTGCGGCCGTACACCCTCGATGAGTCCGCGTGGGAGACGCTGCTCGACATCGACTACGCCTACAACCGCCTACTGCTGCTGGAGAGCGGCTCGCTCTTCCACGGGATCAACGACCTGTTCGGAAAATGCCTCACGACGGGGCGGATGACCCACAGCTTCTTCATGGACGAAGTGGCATGAGCAAGCCGCATACTGCGTTCAGAGCCGCGCTATGTCGCCTCATCTGGCCATCGTCCCCACCCGACTGCGACGCGGTGCGATTCATCGCCGTCAGCGGCGCGGGGGTCGACCGAAATGGCACCTCCCACCTCACGGGCCGCCGGCATGTCCTCGACGAGCTTGCCGCGGCGCAGGTTCTGCACGCAGATCTCGGTGCGGCCTCGCGTGACGGGCTGGGCCTCCGGATGCTGGTGGTGTATGTCTGGCGCGACGCCGGTTACGAGCGGTCGGCGGTCGTCGATGGCTGGCAGGTGATCCGCGAGTGCGGGTTGCCACTCGACATGTCCGGTGCCGACCTTGCCCGCGCCGACCTACGCGGAGCCCGCCTGCGCCGGGCGAACCTGACCCGTGTCGACCTCTGCGGGGCCGACGTGTCCCGATCGGATCTCAGCGGAGCCGAACTCTGCAACGCTACGTTCGAACGGGCACGCGCGTTTGCGGTGAACTTCCGCAACGTCCGCGGCGATATGGTCGACTTCCGACGCAGCGACCTGGGCGCTGCCGACATGAAGGGCGCGGTGCTACGCCGCTGCTCGTTTGAGGGCGCGAACCTCAAGTCCGTATTTGTCGAGGACGCTGTCTTCGAGGATTGTCACTTCGCGCCGGCAACGTTGGAGGGGGCAACGCCATGACGACGATGGACGGCGACCGCTTCCGGGTCATCGACGACTGCCTGCCCGACGCGGTGTTCTCCGCCTGCGTGAAGCTGATGCGTCGTGCCCGCTTTGAGAGCGTAGCCAGTTCCATCGACGAGCCGTTGGACGGGCGGGCCTACCGCGCCGCAGGTACGACGATCACCTGCGCATTGGGCTGTCCGGACGAGTGGTCGTCGGCGGCCTACCGGGCGGTGTTCCGGCACATCGCCGACGCAACCGAGATCTTCGGCCCGCAAGGTGAGGCCTGGGACACTGTCTCGTTCACCGCGTGGAAATACCTGGCGGGCGGTCGGCTCGGCTGGCACAACGACAGCGGCAACAGTCGCGCCGGTGCCTTCGTGCTGTTCACGCATGAGTCGTGGAGCGCCAGCTGGGGCGGCTCGCTGAAGATCGTGGACGTGGCGGCCTCGGACATCGTCGATGCGCAGGCGCGACGTGGCACGGCTGCGGCCGCCGATGTAGGCCGCATGCTGGTCGACCAGGGACGCAACGCGATCGACATCGTGCCGACACCGAATCGGCTCGTGCTATTCCGGTCCGATACTTTCCACGCCATCGAGCGTGTTGACTGGACAGCGGGCGACCGGCCGCGCTCGACGATCACCGGCTTCGTGACCCCAAGTGGCGACGCATGACAGTCGGTAGTGCCGTAAGGAGGTGCGGCATGAGCATGGTTCAGCCCGCGACTCCGAGAGGCGAACGGCTGATCGTCGTCACTGCGCTGATTAATCAGCTCGGCAACTGGTTCACGTTCCTCGCCATCATCGTGCATGTCCAAGCGCAGCACGGATCGGCGTCGAGCGCCGCGGTCTTCTTCGCCCAGACCGTGCCCGCGTTGATCGCGGCACGGTCGTTGTCGGACCGGGTGCCGCGGACCGTGACGAAGCAGGCCTGGATTGCGCTGCAGATCGTGCTGGCTGCCATGACCATCTCGATGTCTGCGCTCAACGATCATCTAATCGCCATCTACGTCTATGTGGCTGTCAGCGCTCTGCTCCGAGCAGTCTCCAATCCACTCTTCTACACAGTCGCCATCAACGGCACCCATCCGGACCGCCGCAAGGCGGTGCTGACCGCCGTGAGCGGCGCGGGCTCGCTGTCGCTGGTGATCTCGCCGGCGATCGGCGGTGTGCTGGCGGACGTCGCCGGGATCGGCTGGCTATTCGTCGTCGACGCTGCGACGTTCGTGATCGCCTCGGTGCTGATTGGTCTTGTCTGGATGCCTCCCCAATCCGCGGCAGACGGATCGCAGTTGGCGTCGCGGCCCGGGCTGATCCGCCACCTGGTTTGGCCGCGGGGTGCCGGCCCGGGGCTCATCCGGCCGCTCGGAACGTGGTTCGCGTTTGTGTTGCTGGGCGCGGCTTTGAACTCCGTTGAGCTGCCCACCTTCGACGACTGGCTGATGTATGACTCCACGGGCTTCGGGATCGCGCTGTCGATGTATGGCCTCGGCGGCCTGGTCAGCTTCGTGTTCACGCTGCTCGGACCTACTAGATTGCCCCCGCTCGTGCTGTCGGCCAGCGCGTATCTTCTTGGCCTGGTGTTGTGGGTCATCCCGCTCAGCGTCTTGCCCGCCGTCGGCTTTCTGCTCGCCGGCGCCGGGTCGACCTTCGCGTCGGGTGCCATCCGCCACCTGATTGCGACCCGTGCCGAGGAGGACGGCGTCGACGTGCAGGGTCTATGGGGCTGGGCTAACCAGGTGACGTTATTCGCCAACCTCGCAATGTACGGCTTTTTCACGGCGCTGTTCGGTTTTGGGGCCTCCGTCGGCGCGTGCCTGGTGGTCCTCGCCATCGTCGCGCTCGGGTGGGTGGTGTCGTTGGGCGTCGCCCGCCGACATAAAACCGTTTCCTCGATGTGGGTAAAGGGGGAGTGAGAGGTGCAGTACATCGGATATGTGTGGCTAGTCCTCGCCGTGGCGTGGTCGGTCCGGCAGGCATTCTTCCAGAAGGCAGGAAGTTTCCTTTCGTGGCCGATGTACAACAGCGTGGCGTTTGCCCGCGTCAAGCTGCATGATGACGCGACCGGAGCACAGGTTACGCCGTGGCGCGACATGATCCATATCGACTACGGCGGCGGCATCCCCGCACTGATCGAATACCTCGACTACGTCGGCGAGGTCCGGAGGCTCACAGTATCCGGCGAGGGTCTCGTCGCGGACACCGACGGCTACCGCGCCATACGAGTAACCCGGAACCATGTGGATCCTGCATAGTCTGGCCCATGGTTTATTACCGGTGCCGGTCGCCAGCACAGGGCGGTGTCAGCCGGTGGAAGCAATTGAGCTGGCCAGGAGGTCGGCGAAGACTTCTGCTGGGGTTCGGTAGTCCAGGATACGGCGTGGTCGGTTGTTGAGTTCGGCGGCTACGCAGTCG